>NZ_JBSWWS010000002.1:0-28774 GCF_056160205.1 Halobacillus sp. ABA4_118 | reverse complement strand
GCAGCAAGATTCAATGGTTACAACAGTAATGTAGATAATCTAAGGGTTTCCTGGGTTTCAACGATTAGATATAAATTCCTTTTAACCACATTCGTCGTCATTTCATTCCGCTGATGATGGATACTCTCTAACACCTGAAACAAGGTAAGGTACAGGAATTAGGTGTCGTCCATTTCAACGATACCCTGGAATGTTGAACTTTCCATCTGTTTTAATGCCGAAAGAAGCTTGTGCCTCCAATAGAACAGGGTTACGTGGGTAACGTCTCCCATCAACTTGGCTGCTTTACGGAGCGAATAACCCTCTATCATACATTCGATAAACTTCATCCAGCGATGAAGATGGCGCATGCGGTATATAATATCCACATTAAACTTCAGCAGAGCCAATAAAAAAAGACACTCCGTTTTTCATGAGTGTCTTTTTTTCTATTAATCCTGTTGTTTTTTCAAAGCTTCCTGCAGGGAGACTTGTTTCAACTTCCGTTTGGAAAGAGCAATCGAGAGTGCATAGGTCAGCATAATGACGACAAATCCTGCAGCTGCCATCCACAAGGATACATCTGTCGGAAGAATGAATCCTGTCTGCTCTACGAGGGAGTTCATCAACTGTCCAAGCGCCAAACCTGCCAGAGGTATTGAAATCAAATAAGAGAGCATCACAACAGGTGTATAAACACTAAGAACAAGCTTGGATACTTCACTGTTGTGATAGCCCATGACCTTGAACAAGGAGATGGAAGGCGAATTTTCCTCCACAATCAAATTCGTCAGCAGCGTAAGAACGATGACACTGATGACGACAGCAAAAACAGACATTCCGATTACCGATGACCGTGTAGCTCCGGATGTCGCTTCAAAACTGTCAATCACCTTCTGCTTATCTTCAATTTGATAAACATCCGGCCCCCGTTCCGGTGCTTCAGCCTGCCAGATGGCACTGTAAGCATCACCGGGATAGCCGAGAAATTCGTTAAAGGCCTCCCGGGGCAGGTAGATCTGACTGCCAATATACACATCAGCCACTCCTGCCACCTGGACGGTCATTTCCTCGTCATTTAAGGAGTTGGTAAGCGTGATGTCTTCCCCTGCCCCGACACCAAGGACCGCCACAGCTGGTGTACTCAGAACAGCACCTTCCTTAAGTTCGGAGTTGAGTTTTTCCTCGTCAGAAAGAAGATGGATATAAGGGGTGTTTGTTTCGATTCCATACCCCGTTAATTTTGCATCCTCACCTTTTACATTCACTTCGCCGACGGTAAAAGGTGAGGAACCATCGGCTGGTTCTTCCGTTTGTAAGGACTGATAATAAACCGCATAGTCGTAGGTCATAATGTCCTCATACGTCGTTTCCACCAGTTGATCCATACTGTTGAACGTAATAAAACCAAACAGCAGTAAAACGGTTGAAAACATGACACCAAGGAAGATATAAAGACTCCTCGCTTTGTTACGGACAAGGAGACGCAGTCGGAACCGTTGAATAAAGCTGCCTTTGTTCAATAACGGAAGACGCTCCAGCCACGATTTCCTGCCGACCGTCACTTCTTTCGGGCGCAGAAGTGTCAAAGGATCGACTTTTAAAGCCCTGTGAATCCCCCACCCTGTCAATGAGAGCATGAGCACCAGAGGAATAATCAGACCAATGATGAGCACCATCGGATTAAAATCGAACATAGATAAGGCAGGTAGATTGAAATAGTTTGCATATAGATTAGATAACGGAACGGATAAGGCGGCACCCGCTGCCAGTCCGAGAACCGTACCACTTAGGCCGATGACCCACGCATAGCCGAGGTAATGCCGAAGCAGTTCATTCCTCCGGTAGCCAAGCGCCAGCAGCGTCCCGATTTCCTTGCGCTGCATATCAATCCGGCGTCTCATTAAAAGAAGGACCATCGCTGCAGCAAGAGCCAGAATGAAGAGCGGGAGTGTATTGTTCATACTTTTTGCGCCTTCAATTTCTGTATCCACGAACTGAATCCGGGGGTTGTCACCGGCTTCTACAAATTGCAGAATGGTCGTCTCCGCACGGACAGCCTCCATGAAACCATCAGGAACCTCTCCATCACTGGACCATCCCGTGATTTCTGTCTGGGACAGGGACGACCATTGATCCATGACACGCTCTGAGGCTATGGCTATACCGAATTTCTCCGCATCGCTGATCAAATCCGTCAATTGTTCAATCATGTAAATATAGTCAGGAAGATAAACAAATCCTGTCACTTCCATCCGTTCTCCGCTGATTTCCACCTCATCACCGATATGCAAATCATTTTTTTCAGCAAAAACGGAGGAAACAGCGATTTCACTGTCGTCTGTCGGGTTCGAACCCTCGGATAGATAAGGAAGGTTGATTTCTTCTGTTTGTGAAAAGACCCTGAGCACTGAACCGTCTACATCAGCATCATAATAGGACCTGGCCTCAAGGGTGACACCAAACTCCTCCTCCCACTCCTGCAGCTTGGAGGAGTCCACCGGCTCAGAAGGTACGAAATGGAAGGTCTCCTGTTTATAATCTTCGGTAAACCTGGCGTTCCGCTCTTCCAACGTCGTCACAGCCATCGACAAAGAGACATACAGTGTAACAGCCAGCAGGAGGAGCAAAATGACACCGGCATATTGAAATTTCTTCTCTTTCAGTGTACGGATCATCGATTTTTTTAAAATCATGACCACGTCACCTGCTCAGGGTCCACCAGTGTCTCGTTTTCAAACGTCTCTACGATTTCCCCGCTGCTCATCCGGATCACCTGATGGGCCATCTCTCCGATTCCCTGGTTATGAGTAATGATGAGTACGGTCGTTCCGTACGTTTCGTTCACGTATTTCAGCAGCTTCAAAATATTCTTACCCGTATCCTCATCCAGGGCCCCCGTAGGCTCATCACATAACAGGATGTTGGGATTTTTAATTAATGCACGGGCGATGGCCACACGCTGCTGCTCTCCACCACTCAATTGAGAGGGGAATTTATCTTTTTTATCAAGCATTCCCACTTTTCTCAGCGTATCCTCCATAGAAAGCGGATTACTGCTCAACTCCCGGCCGACTTCTACATTTTCCTCAACAGTAAGAGTGGGAATAAGGTTATACTGTTGGAAAATGAACCCAATATTTTTTCTTCGATATTCCGTCAGCTGTTTGTCCTTCAATTCATCAAGCGTCCGGCCATCCACTACAATCTGTCCTTCGTCATAGCGGTCGATGCCGCCGATCACGTTCAAAAGTGTGGATTTACCCGATCCGGAAGGTCCTAGAATTGTGACAATCTTTTTGTCCGGTACAGTCAGACTCGCCTCACGCAGCGCCTTAACCATCACCTCTCCGCTTTGATACGTTTTTGTAACCTTTTCTGCGAAGATCGCCATTTCATCATCCCCATTAAAAAGTTTTGTAATATTTTATGTTTTATATTTCATTTTAAGTTTACAACACCCCTAAAAAAAGTCAACTACTTTTGTAATATTTATATGATATTATTTCATTTTTATCACATCCATCTGATTTGTTTACTGTTTACATACAAAAAAACCGGACAGAGCTTTGTATGCTCTGCCCGGTTTTCCTTAGAAAGAGGGAAGGTTGTCCAGGTTGTTGGATTGTATGCCATCCGGCTCACTGCGCAGATGGTCTTCCCCATCCTTACCACGAATCAGGTTCACGTGTTCCAACTCACCGATGCGCGCCATTTCGTGGGCCTGCTTATATTCGACCACACGCCCTGACGCCAGCTGCATCTCAACAATGCTTCCCTGACCGTTCTTTTTTACAGCGACAATTCGTTCCGGCATAGTTCTCAACCTCCTCCCTTATAGAATCCCCTGAAGCGTTGAGGCTATGAACAGCAAAGAATGGAAAAAGCAGCCGCTTCCGGCTGCTTTTGATTACATATCGTGCGATGTTTTTTGTTTTTGACGGGAATGACGGGCCTGCTTGGCTTTGTGTGAGCCCTGCGCCTTTTCGCCATATGCCTGATCCGGACCGAGAGGAATGTCCGGACGTGTTTGTTGTTTGGGTCCCATGCGGCGTCCACCCATTAGAAACCGCCTCCTTATCTGCGTTTTCGAGCAGGCTCCGGCCCCTCCATCATCGTCGCCCCTGGATAACTGAGGCTCTGATCACGGTCGGACTGGACCTTTCCGGACTTTTTCAATTTCTTTTCTTGTCGATCTCTACCCATGATTCCTTCCTCCCTTCCTGTTTAGTATGAAACAAAAAAGCGGAGTCATGCCTGGGAATCACTTTTTATAATCATCCAGAAAGTCTTTTTGAAAGCTGGTGGATACTTTGGTTTCATCCGGATTCGTCAACGTGCGGAAAGGGTTTTTCCCGTATTTCTCTGTGAGTGTATCAATGGTTTTATACAATTTTTCCTTACCGGCATACTGTTCATAATTGAATAGATCAAGCTGCTGGGTGACCTCGGATTTTTCTGCGAGGTCACCGGCAGTTACACCGAGAAGCCGGACAGGGTCCTGGTTCCAGTGCTGGTCAAAAAGCTGGATGCTGTGTTGGAACAGTTCATCGGGTTTACTGATAAATTCCTGAAGCTGGCGGCTCCTCGTCACCGTTTTCCGGTCATGATACCGGATCATGAGCTGCACGTTCCTGGCAAGGACCTTTTTCCCGTTCATCCTCGCAGCAACCTTATTGGAAAGCCGGCGCAGGACGGTTTGGATTTCATCCTCGTCCGTCGTGTCATGAGGAAGCGTTGTGGAAGTGCCGATACTTTTGAAATCATGCACAGCTTCAGGGTCCACCAGTCTGTCGTCCATTCCGTTGGCTCTGTTCTGCAGACGCTCTCCATTGATACCGAGGATCCCTTTCAGTTCTATGACGGAATGCAAAGCAAGTCCGCCGATCGTTTCGATCCCAATTTTTCTTAACTTCTCTGCTGTTTTGGATCCCACGCCGTGCATGTCTTCAATCGGAAGCTTCCAAAGCGTACGCTCGAGATCCCTTTTTCTTAAAATGGTTATCCCCATGGGTTTCTTCATATCGGAAGCCATTTTTGCCAGAAATTTATTCGGAGCAATCCCGATACTGCATGGAAGATCAAGCTCTTCGGCGATCCGCTGCTGAATGCGTTCTGCAATTTCAGGAGGAGAACCTTGGTCGGAACAGTCGGTAATGTCCATGTAGCCTTCATCAATGGAGACAGGTTGGACGAGAGAGGTCACATCGGCGAGAATTTTGAACATCTCTTTGGATGCTGTGCGGTAGCGTTCAAAATTCGGCCGCATCACCATCAGGTCCGGACAGAGTCTTCGCGCTTCTCCAAGCGGCATGGTCGTTTTCACTCCGTATTTTCTTGCTTCATAGCTGCTCGTCACGATGATCCCGCGTCGTTCTTCCGGATTGCCGGCAATAGCTAAAGGCTTCCCTTTTAAGCTGGGATCAAAGGCAGCTTCCACTGAAGCATAGAAGCTGTTCATATCCACATGAAAAATGACCCGCCCTTTTTTTGGATACCACTTTGAAGCCATACGTCTTTCCTCCATTAGAACATTTGTTCTTTTATTATAGCATAGACCACGGGATGTATGGTGCGGACTGCTCGCACTGGAAAAGGCTGCATCATTCAAGTGAAAAAACAGCCGAAATAAAAACCCGCACGGCGCTTGAGATACACCGTACGGGTTTTGTATAGAAGAAGGGACTCTCCCTCTTCGTTAAGATGCCGCTTCTTCAGCAATAGCTGTAATAAATTCGGCAATTTTTTCAAGTTCAGCTACAGGGATGCGCTCATTGGTCGTATGGATTTCTTCGTAACCGACGCTCAAGTTCACCGTCGGAACTCCATGGCCGGCAATCACGTTGGCATCACTGCCGCCGCCGCTGCGGAGCAGTTCGCTTTCCCGGCCGATCCGTTTGGCTGCCGAGCGGGCCACTTCGACCACTTCGTCACCAGCCTCCTGCTTATAGCCCGGGTACATGACCTGGATATCCAAGTCCACTTCTCCACCCATTTCTTCTGCTGTTTCATAAAATGCCTGTTTCATTTTCTCGACCTGCTCTTCCATTTTCGCAGGGTCGAGCGAGCGGGCTTCAGCGAGAATTTCGGCATGATCGCATACGATGTTGGTTTTCTGACCACCTTCAAAGCGTCCGATATTCGCTGTCGTTTCCTCATCAATACGTCCCAGAGGCATTTTTGCGATGGCGCGTGACGCCAGCGTGATCGCTGAAACCCCTTTTTCAGGAGCTACACCGGCATGAGCCGTTCTGCCTTTGACGACAGCATTGATTTTCGCCTGTGTCGGAGCCGCTACGACAATATTTCCAACCTGCCCGTCACTGTCAATCGCATAGCCGTATTTCGCTTTCAGGAGCGAACTGTCCAGAGCTTTCGCACCGACAAGGCCGCTCTCTTCTCCGACTGTAATAACGAATTGGATATCTCCATGCTCTACGCTCTGCTCTTTCAGAGAACGGATAGCCTCAAGGATGGCAGCAATCCCTGCTTTGTCATCCGCACCGAGAATCGTCGTTCCGTCCGTGACGACATACCCGTCCTCGATGGAGGGTTTCACGCCGTTCCCTGGCACGACGGTATCCATATGCGAAGTGAAGTAAATCGTATCGGCTCCATCTTTCGAGCCTTTGAGATTACAGATCAGGTTGTTGGCTCCGTGACCTGTCGCGGAAGCCGCCTCATCTTCCAGTACTTCAAGTCCGAGGTCCGTGAATTTCTTCTTGAGTACTTTGGAAATCTCTGCTTCCTGCGTTGTTTCGGAATCAATTTGGACGAGTTCTAAAAATTCGTCCAGCAAGCGCTGTTTGTTGATTTCTGCCATGGATATTTCCTCCTTCATATGTAACCACATTCCTCTTTGTACGTTAGCGGAACGAAAGAATCATGTCAATTAAAGAGGAATATTTCCATGCTTTTTATAAGGACGTTCCTCCCGCTTGTCCTGCAGCATATCCAAAGCCTTTACGAGTGTGCTCCGCGTTTCCCGTGGATCGATGACATCATCGATCATCCCGAGACCTGCAGCAACGTATGGGTTGGCAAAACGTTCGCGGTATTCATTGATCTTATTCTGCCTCGTTTCTTTAGGCTGGGCACTTTCCTTGATCTCCTTGGCGAAAATGATGTTGGCGGCTCCTTCAGGCCCCATGACCGCAATTTCAGCGTTCGGCCAGGCGTAGACAAGATCCGCTCCTATAGACTTACTGTTCAGCGCCACATAGGCCCCGCCATACGCCTTTCGGGTGATCACTGTAAGTTTGGGCACCGTAGCTTCTGAATAGGCATAAAGAATTTTTGCTCCGTGTCGTATGATTCCCCCGTGTTCCTGTTTAATACCAGGGAAAAATCCGGTTACATCCTCAAACGTAATAATAGGGATATTGAACGAATCGCACGTACGGATAAATCGTGCGGCTTTATCGCTGGAGTCGATATCCAGCCCGCCGGCCATATATTTCGGCTGATTGCAGACAAGGCCGACAGCCCTGCCGTCCATACGGGCAAAACCAACGACAATGTTTTTGGCAAAGTCTTTTTGAATTTCAAAGAATGACGACTCGTCCACCACTTCATCAATAATGACGCGGACATCATAAGGACGGATGGGATCAAAAGGAATCTTATCGGTCAGGTCCGGACGGAAATGATCCCTCGTTTCTTCCTGGATCATTGGTGTTTTCTCTTCGTTATTCTGAGGAAGATAACTGATGAGCATCCGTACAGCATCCAGGGCCTCCGCTTCATCCGTTGTCTTCATATGGGCATTTCCACTGAGCGTATTGTGAACGCCGGCGCCTCCGAGATCCTCAGCGGATATTTGTTCTCCCGTGACCGTCTCTATGACTTTCGGTCCCGTAATGAACATCTGGGACGTCTTTTCCACCATGATGACGAAATCGGTGATGGCCGGTGAATAGACCGCTCCACCTGCACACGGTCCCATAATGACTGAAATCTGCGGGATGACTCCTGAATAGATCGAATTGCGGTAAAACACCTGCCCATATCCATCCAGAGATGAAACCCCCTCCTGGATTCTCGCTCCTCCCGAGTCATTCAAACCGATGAAAGGCGTTCCGTTCTTGGCAGCCAGATCCATGACGGCAGCAATTTTCTTTGCATGCATCTCCCCCAATGCTCCGCCATACACTGTGAAATCCTGGGCAAAAAGATACACACTTCTCCCATCAATTTTCCCGTATCCTGTGACTACCCCTTCTCCCGGGGCTGTTTTGCCGTCCATCCCGAAGGCATCATGACGATGCTCTATGAAAGGGTTCAGCTCAATGAAACTACCCTCATCCAAAAGGTGATCGATCCGTTCACGGGCCGTCCATTTCCCTTTTTCGTGCTGCTTATCGATGCGTTCGTCCCCGCCGCCGAGTTCAACCTCTCTGCGCTTATCGTATAATTCGTTGATTTTATCGAAAATATCCATGTCTACTCCCCCTTCCCTGGCTGCCAGAGTTCATAAAGAACACCGCCGGAAGCTTTCGGATGCATAAAGGCAATATCGGCCTGATGAGCACCCGTTTTCGGCTCTTCATGAATCATTCGGATTCCCTGTTCCTTGTATTGCTGAAGGCGTTTATGCAGATCATCGACTTCCAAGGCGATGTGATGGATCCCACTGCCTCTTTTCTCCAAAAAGGAAGCGATGGCGGAGGTTTCATTCAGAGGCTCCAAAAGCTCCAGCTTCGTCTCACCAATTCTTAAAAAAGCAGCACGAACATGCTCCGATTCTACGTCCTCTACAGCTTCCAGTTCCATACCCAGCGTATGCTGATAAAAAGGAAGCGCAGCATCAATGCTTTCCACTGCAATCCCGATGTGGGCAATTTTCTTTGGAGTGCTGATCGTTTCCTGATGGATCAGCTGCTTAATATAAACGGCAATAGCGTCTGTCGGCGATCCGCTGGTGAAAATTTTGTGGACCCCTTTTCCTTCCAGATAAGGAATATCCTCAGCCGGAATGACTCCTCCACCGATGACAGGGATGTCATCGGCCCCTTCCTTTTTGAGAGCTTCCACTACTTTTGGAAACAAGGATTTGTGCGCTCCGGATAACGAAGATAAACCGACGACATCGACATCCTCCTGCACGGCAGCCCGGGCAATCTGCACCGCAGACTGTCTCAGACCTGTATAGATGACTTCCATTCCGTGGTCCCGGAGAGCCTGGGCGATGATTAAAGCGCCGCGGTCATGCCCATCCAGCCCTGGTTTAGCTATAAGTACTCGAATTGGCTTCATACTGACTCATCCCTTTCTACATCGCTGTATATTCACCGAATTCATCACGCAGGACGTTGGCAATTTCCCCGACTGTGGCATAAGCCTGGACAGCCCTGACGATCGGAGGCATGACATTGTCCTGCTCCGCTGCTGCGTTGCGGAGTTCCTGAAGGCAGCGATCGACGACTTCCTGATTTCTCTGCTCTCTTACCTGCGTTGTTTTTTCTATCTGTCCTTTTTCAAGGGCTTCATCCACTTTCAAAAGATCCGCATGGATTTCTTCATCCACCTGATACTCGTTCATGCCGACAACGATATCCTCTTTGGATTCCATCCGCTTCTGCGCCTCGTAGGCTGCCTGATGGATTTCCCGCTGCATGTAGCCCTTTTCTACAGCCTGAACAGCCCCGCCGAATTCACTGATCCGTTCCAGGTATGCACCGGCCTCTTTTTCAATCTGGTCGGTCAAGGACTCGACATAGTACGACCCAGCAAGCGGATCGACTGTGTCAGCGACACCACTCTCATTGGCAATAATCTGCTGTGTCCGGAGAGCAATTCTCGCAGAATCCTCTGTCGGGAGCGCCAGCGCCTCATCCCTGGAATTGGTATGAAGACTCTGGGTGCCTCCTAATACAGCGGCCAGCGCCTGCATCGTTACGCGGACAATATTATTATCCGGCTGCTGGGCCGTCAGCGTACTTCCACCTGTCTGGGTGTGGAAACGCATTTTCCAGCTCTTTGGATCCTCCGCTTTGTAGTGCTCTTTCATGATTTTAGCCCACATCCGGCGTGCTGCCCTGAATTTGGCTGCTTCTTCAAAAAACTGATTGTGGGCATTAAAGAAGAAGGCCAGGCGGGGAGCAAATTGATCCACCTTCAACCCTGCTTCAATGGCAGCATCTACATAAGCCATGCCGTTGGCGATCGTAAAAGCGACTTCCTGTACAGCGGTCGATCCTGCTTCACGGATATGATAGCCGGATATGCTGATGGTGTTGAATTTAGGCAGGTGCTCTTGACAGTAGGCAAAAATATCTGTGATGAGCCGCATGGATGGTTTTGGAGGATAAATATACGTCCCTCTGGCAATGTACTCCTTCAAAATATCGTTTTGAATCGTACCGGTCAGCTTTTCCCTCGGCACGCCCTGCTTCTCCCCTACCGCAATGTACATCGCAAGGAGAATGCCTGCGGGCGCGTTTATCGTCATGGAGGTGCTCACTTGATCGAGTGGAATTTCATGGAACAGCTGCTCCATATCTTTCAGTGAATCAATCGCTACACCGACTTTGCCGACTTCCCCTTCAGCCATGGGGTCGTCTGAGTCATAGCCGATCTGTGTCGGCAGATCAAAGGCGACGGATAAGCCTGTCTGGCCCTGCTTCAGCAGGTAACGGAAACGCTCGTTCGTCTCTTCTGCTGAACCAAAACCGGCATACTGGCGCATCGTCCAGTACCGGGATCGGAACATCGTCGGCTGAATCCCTCGCGTATATGGATACTGCCCTGGAAAACCGATTTGGTTTATGTAATTTTCACTTAATGATTCGGGTGTGTAGAGACGATCCACAGGAATATCCGAACTCGTATGAAAAGAATGACGGCGCTCTGGGAAACGCTGCATGGTTTTTTCTACATTCTTCTCCCATTCCTGCTTGAAATGTTGTCCATTGGATGACAGGGTCATTGGAAAAGCCTCCTCTTTCGTCTATTCTCTTCTAGCATACCAGAAATGAAGCGCTTACCTATCTAAAAATTAACATAATTCACAACAAATTGTGAATCCAAACGTCCCCTTGTCCATTTTCTTTTTTTTCGGTAGAATATTGAACAGGAACGACTGAGAAGGAGGTTACCAACCTTGGCTGAAACGAAAAAACGCTCAAAGCGGGAGCGCCGCATGAAAATCGTTATTTATATTATGATTCTCTCCATGGTTCTCTCTACGGTACTGGCGGGAGCGAGCTTCTTCCTATAAAAGAGAAAAAGCCGGGCAAGGTGGTTCTCCACCCTTCCCGGCTTTTTTAATTCAGAAACTGCTGCCATTTCTTTTTCAGCCACTGTTCATATAAATCTTCCATTGATACGTCCGGATCGTCCACGATCCAAACGTCCATCTCTTCTTCAATCATCGTGTATAAGGTTTCCACGTCGTTATTTTTCAGTCTGATACACCCTGCCGAAGCAGAGGTTCCGACCGACTCCGGCTGATTCGTGCCGTGGATGCCGTAAATCCGGCCGTCTGTTCCCTCTGCATCAAACCCGATCCAGCGGCTTCCCAGAGGATTTTCCGGAACGCCGCCTGGAATATTGTTTTTTCGATAATACGGATCTACGGCTTTTACTTTAATCACGAATAGTCCTTCCGGTGTGAGTTCATCGGTTTTACCGACAGCCGCAGAAGCTTGGAATGTCTGCTCCCCGTCCTCATAGACCACAAGTTCGTGTACGGCTTTGTTGACAAGGACGACAGGCTCTTCAGCAGACGCGGGAAGCAGCAGCTGGAGGCCGGTGAGGACAAGAAAAAAGAATGTCATGTATATCCCTTCTTTTTAATTCAAGTTTCCCCGCCCTCATGTCCTTTATACGTCACTCTTCTTAAATGACCGTTTAATGATTAAATATTCCTCAATCTCATTAAGCAGGTGAAAAAGACTGGCACGCATCTCAAATTCCTCGCGCGTCTGTGGAAGATCATCTTCCCTGAACTCCTCCTTCATCTCTTTGAACCGCTGCAGGTAAATGACCGCAGTATTACCAGGATGAATCGCCCCGGCTAAATCATCAAAGAAATCCGCGATTTTAGAGCTGTGCATATTCGAGGTGGAAATCCGGCTCACAAGCGGAAGCATCCGCTCCAATAACTCAAACTGTTTGGTCCGCATGTGAAAGTAATGATAAAAATGGTTATGAGTCCGAAGCAGGTGGTTTTCTACGTCCCTGTAGGATAAGGATTTGGCTTTTTCAAGCAGTGCCGCTGTTTCTGTAAGCTCATGTCCTGTCCAGTCATTGTCTCCATCTCTTAAAAACGTAGCAAGCTCTTTCATGATCAGGGAAAAGTTATGCTCGACCTGACTCCGGTATTCCCCCAGTTTATTTTCCAGACTCGGCATGTATAAATTCAGCAGCAGGGCCGTACCGATTCCTACAGTAATCAGGATCACTTCATTTATAATGATCTCCCAGCCTATACTGCCTGAGCCGTATAAATGGAGAATGATGACTGAACTCGTCACAATACCAGGTGTAATGTTCAGCCAGACGGTCACAGGGATAAAGGCAAACAGCATGATCCCGATAGCCAGCGGGTTATATCCGATCAGCTCAAAAAAGGCGAACGAAAAAACCATAGCTACAATACATGCTGAAAAACGGTGCCATGCACTTAAAAATGACCGCTTCCTCGTAATCTGGATGCAGAGAATCGTCAGGATTCCTGCTGATGCAAAGTTTTCCAGCTGCAGCATCTGGGCCACCCAGATGGCAAAAGGGGTGCCTAACGCTGTCTTAATGGTACGGTATCCTATCTTCAATGTCTGTCTAATCCTTTCTCTTCCTAATACTGTCTAAAACCCATGCAGAAAAGCAAAAGGACCTTTGCTCATCACAAAGATCCCAAGCCTTTTCTTTATTATACCTCTTCGCAGTATTCTTCAAAACTGCGCTGAAGCTTTCCGATGACTTCCATCGGTTCAAAGCCTTCGATATCATGACGCTCCACCATCGTCTGGATTTTCCCATCCTTCAAAAGCGCGAAGGAAGGAGAAGACGGCGGGTATCCTTCGAAATACTCGCGTGCACGGTTCGTCGCTTCGCGATCCTGACCGGCAAACACTGTGACCAGGCGGTCCGGGCGTTTATCATAATGAATGGCATGGGCAGCGGCTGGACGTGCAATCCCTCCTGCACACCCGCAGACGGAATTGACCATAACAAGAGTGGTTCCTTCCTGAGTCAGTGCCTGATCGACTTCTTCAGGTGAAGTAAGTTCGGTGTACCCCGCTTGCGTAATTTCTTCACGTGCTTTTGTAACGACATCATTCATGAAAATATTGAAATCCATTAGACATGGCCCCTTTTTATAAATACTATGAACATTTTACCAAGATAACGGAAGGCTTTCAATTCTTCTGCCGTTTCTTTCCTGTCTGAAAAAGCTTCCTCCTGCCGGAATCGGGAACTATCCTTCCCATCCAGAGACAAGACATATCGACATCCGACAGACCGTAAAACCCGGAAAAGAGGTATCCAATAAAAATCAGGCTGCCTGAAACTTTAGCAGGCAGCCTGTAAGCAGCCGATGCAGCTGCTTCTCCTCTTTAATAGATGGAAGTATTCTCTTCACTCATTTTCTCGAGAATTTCCTTTACACGGGCAAGGAAATTACCGGCAACAAGACCATCAAGCACACGGTGATCCAGCGACAGACAGAGATTAACCATATCACGCGCACCGAACATGCCATTTTGATAGACCGGTTTCTTCACAATAGATTCCACCTGTAGAATGGCTGACTGTGGATGATTAATTACACCCATGGACTGAACGGATCCGAACGAACCCGTATTGTTTACAGTAAAGGTTCCGCCTTCCATATCCTTGGACGTCAATTTCCCGTCACGGGCTTTACCAGCCAGTTCTGTAATATCACGGGCAATGCCTTTGATACTTTTCTCATCGGCATCTTTAATCACGGGCACAAACAACTGATCTTCTTTAGCGACAGCGATGTTCAAGTTAACCGCCTTGCGTTGAATGATCTTATCGCCTGCCCATGTACTATTAAGCTGTGGATATTCTTTCAAGGCCTGGGCAACAGCTTTGACGAAGAAAGCAAAGTAGGTCAGGCTGTAGCCTTCCTGTTTTTTAAATTGATTTTTCTTCGCATTTCTGAGCTCCACCAAATTGGTCACATCCACTTCGACCATCATCCACGCATGTGGAATTTCGGTTTTGGATTTTACCATATTGGCAGCAATCGCCTTACGGACGCCGGTGACAGGGATTTCGATATCCCCTTCTCCTGCCTGGACGTCAGGAACAGAAGGAGCCGGCTTGGCTGCGGATTCGGGCGCAGACGGTTCGGCAGCCGGAGCTTTCTGTTCCGTCTGTGGACGGTCTTCGGCTTTTGGAACTCCTCCACTTTCAATCACTTTCTCAACGTCTTTGCGGGTGATCCGGCCGCCGCGGCCCGTCCCGTCCACCTGATTTAAATCAATGTCATTTTCCTGAGCAAGGGTCATGACTGCCGGTGAATAGCGTTTCTTCTGCCCCTGGTCCTTCCCATTCGAAGCGGGTTCGGATGCCTGTGCCTTTGAAGACGACGTTGAAGGTTCTTCTTCTTTCTGCTCAGCCGCTGCCGGTTCTGAGGAAGAGCCTCCACCTTCGATTTCAATATGACACATCAGTTCACCAACTTCGATGGTATCTCCTTCAGAAGCCACTAAATCCTTGATCACACCCGTGAAGGACGAAGGGACTTCCGCGTTCACCTTATCCGTCATGACTTCAGCAATCGGATCATATTTGTTTACTTTATCTCCTGGCTGGACCAGCCAGGTGCTGATAGTGCCCTCTGTTACACTCTCTCCGAGTTGAGGCATGTTGATTTTTTCTACGCCCACGACGAACGCCTCCTCCATTAAAATTCTGCGAGATCACGCATCGCTTTTTCGACTTTATCAGGATTCATCATAAAATGCTTTTCCATTGTCGGTGCATACGGCATGGAAGGAATATCAGGACCTGCGAGACGCTGGACAGGAGCGTCCAGATCAAACAGACAGTTTTCGCTGACAATAGCAGAAACCTCTGAAATAATCCCGCCCTCTTTGTTATCTTCCGTGACAAGCAGCACTTTTCCAGTTTTGGAAGCTGCTTCAATGATGCTTTCCTTATCTAAAGGGTAAACCGTACGAAGGTCGAGGATGTGGGCATCAATGCCTTCTTCTGCAAGCTTTTCTGCTGCCTGAAGAGCAAAATGAACGCATAAACCATACGTAATGACCGTAATGTCCGATCCTTCCCGCTTCACATCTGCTTTTCCAATCGGAAGTGTGTAATCTTCTTCAGGAACTTCCCCTTTGATCAAACGGTAGGCCCGTTTATGCTCAAAGAAAAGAACAGGATCGTTATCACGGATGGACGCTTTAAGCAGACCTTTCACATCATAAGGTGTGGACGGCATCACAATCTTAAGGCCCGGTTGATTGGCGAATACTGCTTCAACAGACTGAGAGTGATAAAGAGCCCCGTGAACTCCCCCCCCGTACGGCGCACGGATAGTGATAGGGGCGCTCCAGTCGTTGTTGGACCGGTAACGGACCTTCGCTGCTTCTGAAATAATCTGGTTGACCGCCGGCATGATAAAGTCCGCAAACTGCATTTCAGCAACCGGACGCATCCCATACATAGCCGCTCCTATGCCCACACCAGCAATGGCAGACTCGGCAAGAGGCGTATCCAGTACACGATCTTCTCCAAATTCATCATAAAGGCCGTCCGTTGCACGGAAAACGCCTCCGCGCTTACCAACGTCCTCTCCTAGTACAAATACTTTTTCATCCCGCTGCATTTCTTCCCGAAGTGCCTGGGTGACAGCTTGAATATACGAAATGACTGCCATAATCGTGCCCCCTCCTTACTCTTCGTACACGTATTTCATTGCTGATTCCGGCTCGGCATAAGCCGCATTTTCAGCATAGTCGGTGGCTTCATTGACGATTTGATTGATTTCGTCATTCAGCTCTGTTTCTTTCTCTTCCGTCAAAATCCCCTGCTCACGGAGATAGTTGGCAAACGTAACGATGGAATCTTTCTTCTTCGCTTCATCTACTTCGTCACGCTCCCGATAAACACGGTCGTCATCATCACTGGAGTGCGGCGTCAGGCGGTAGGAAACCGTCTCGATCAATGTCGGCCCCTCCCCGTTACGTCCGCGGTCTGCAGCAGCTTTTACTGCTTCATAAACGGCAAGTGGATCATTTCCGTCGACCGTATACCCAGGCATGCCGTACCCGATCGCCCGGTCGGATACTTTCTCACAGGCCAGCTGCTTGGAGACCGGAACAGAAATAGCGTATTTATTATTTTCAACCATGAAGATCACAGGGAGTTTATGGACGCCTGCAAAGTTGGCTCCCTCATGAAAATCCCCCTGGTTGGAAGATCCTTCTCCAAAAGTAACGAGAGAAACGAAATCTTTCTTCTCCATTTTCCCTGCAAGAGCGATCCCTACAGCGTGAGGCACCTGGGTGGTTACGGGAGATGACCCTGTAACAATCCGGTTTTTCTTCTGGCCGAAGTGTCCTGGCATCTGTCTCCCTCCGGAGTTTGGATCTTCCGCTTTAGCGAAACCGGAAAGCATCAAATCCTGTGCCGTCATGCCAAAGGAAAGCACAACTCCCATGTCACGGTAGTAAGGAAGCGCATAGTCCTTATCTCGGTCCAGTGCGTAGGAGGCGCCGACCTGGGCGGCTTCCTGCCCTTGACAGGAAATGACGAATGGAATTTTCCCTGCACGGTTCAAAAGCCACATCCGTTCGTCAATTCTTCTAGCTAATAGCATGGTGCGGAACATATCCAGCACCTGTTCGTCCGTTAATCCTAAATCCTTATGGCGGTTTTCAGCCATGAGTTTCCCTCCTTTGTTCTTATCCGTGAATCTGATTCCCATCAACAGCCATCGCTGCCTCTCCGACAGCCTCGGCGAGGGTTGGGTGAGGATGGATGGTTTCAGCAATCTCCCAAGGCGTTGCATCCAGAACTTTGGCCAGCCCTGCTTCCGAAATCATATCGGTGACATGCGGGCCGATCATATGGACACCCAGCAGATCGTCGGTATCTTTATCGGCAATGATTTTCACGAATCCGTCCGTTTCCCCGTGTACGAGTGCCTTACCGATGGCCTGAAACGGAAACTTACCGGTCTTAATGTTATACCCTTTTTCCTTGGCCTGTGCTTCCGTCAGTCCGACACTGGAAGCCTCCGGGCTGGAATAAATGCAGCTTGGAATCTGTTCAGGATTCAATGGATGGGGCTCGTTGTCTGACATGTGCTCCACCGCCGTCATTCCTTCATGAGAAGCGACATGGGCCAGCTGCATCCCACCGATTACATCACCAATCGCATAAATATGACTTTCTTTTGTTTGATAATAGTCATTCGTTTGTATGAAGCCGTTCTCCACTTGAATATCCGTATTCTCAAGACCGATGTTGGTCACATTGGCGGAACGACCGACAGATACGAGCATTTTTTCCGCTTTATAGGTTGTGGTTTCTCCGTCAACTTCAGCCTGGATTGTGACACCATCTTCCGTTTCAAGTGTTTCGGAAAGGACTTTGGCACCGGTAACAACGTCCACACCTTTTTTCTTCATCTGTTTTTTCATTTCCCTGGAAATATCCTCATCTTCTGTTGGGAGAATGTGAGGAAGATACTCAAGGACGGTCACCTCAACGCCGAAGTCCGCGAGCATGGAAGCCCACTCGATGCCGATAACTCCGCCCCCGACAATGATAATGGACGATGGGAGTTCTTCCATATTCAAGGCTTCATCGGAGGTCATCACATCCTGCCCATCCACTTCCAGGCCGGGCAGACTTTTTGGACTGGAGCCGGTTGCAATAAGGACGTTTTTCGGAATCAGCATTTCATTCTCTTCACCGTTGTTCATTTCAACAGAGATGGTTCCTGCGGTCGGTGAAAAGATGGAAGGGCCGAGAATTCGGCCGAAACCTTCATAAACATCAATTTTCCCTTTTTTCATCAAACCTTGAACACCTTTATGTAATGTGTCCACAATCGACTGCTTTCGTTCCTGGACTTTCTGGAAGTTCAATACAGGGTTTTCAACTGTAATACCATAGCTGTCGGCTTCTTTCGTTTGTTTGAAAACTTCTGCACTTCTCAATAATGCTTTTGATGGAATACAGCCTCTGTGAAGACAGGTTCCGCCCAGTTCACGCTTTTCAACAATCGCTGTTTTCAAGCCGAGCCTTGAAGCACGGATGGCGGCTACGTAGCCTCCCGTCCCGCCTCCTAGAACTACTAGATCATACTCCTCTGCCATATCTACCGCTCCTTTTTATTCCTGAAAATTCGGATACTGCTTTGGAATTTCTTCGTGATTGAGGACGCGCAGTGTTCCTTCATTCAATGCCTCCAGTTCATTTTCTCCTGGATAAACGAGCACATCAGCAATCCAGTGCACCCGTTTGGAAATCTCTTTGATGAAGGCTTTTCCATAGGCCAGTCCGCCTGTCAAAGCGACGGCGTCCACACGACCTTCCATCACAGCACTCATGCTTCCGATCTCTTTGGCAATCTGGTAGGCCATAGCGTTGAAAACTATTTCGGCCTTTTTGTCGCCATGGGCGATCATACTTTCGACTTCCCTGGCGTCATTGGTATCGAGATAAGCCATGAGCCCTCCCTGTCCGACGAGTTTCTTCATGACTTCATCACGGTAATACTGGCCTGAGTAACACATCGAGACAAGGTCACCGGCAGGCACGGTACCGGCTCGTTCAGGTGAAAAAGGACCATCGCCGTGAAGACCGTTGTTGACATCAACTACACGGCCTCCAATATGAGCACCGACGGTAATTCCTCCACCCATATGAGCGACAATCAGACGGGCCTCCGGATAATCCATCTCCAGATCAGCTGCCGCACGCCGGGCGACCGCCTTCTGGTTCAAGGCGTGAAAAATACTCTTCCTCGGGATTTCCGGCACGCCTGAGATCCGGGCGAGCTCCTGGAGCTCATCGACAACCACGGGGTCGACGATATAGGCTCCGATGTTCAGCCCGCGGGCAATTTCATAGGCGATGATGCCGCCAAGGTTGGAGGCATGTTCTCCATTATAGCCGTTTTTCAAATCTTCAAGCATCGCTGCATTTACTTCGTAGGTGCCGCCTTCAATTGGACGCAGGAGTCCGCCTCTTCCGCAGACGGCACTCAGTCTGCTTATATTAATCCCTTCCTGATCGAGCACATCAAGAATGACCTGCTTTCGAAAATCGTACTGGTCGATAATACGTTTGAATTGATTGATTTCATCTCCGCTGTGGCGGATCGTTTTTTCAAAGACGGCTTCCAGGTCATCAAACACGCCGATTTTTGTTGACGTGGAACCGGGGTTTATAACCAGGATTCGATGAGTGTGCACAACAAAGACCTCCGTTATCCGTTCTGTCTTCTGCTTAGGATGTGATGGCCGTTCTGCAGGAACTGGCTGCGGGAACGACGCATACGCTCAATGCGTTCTTCCGCCATACGATCCGCTGCAAGATACGTAGGAATATTATCACGGCGGGAAATGTCAAATACACGGGAAACGTTATCGTAGATGGTTTCCACTCGCTTCATCGCACGGTCCTTATTGTACCCATGAAGTTCATCGGCAACGTTGATCACGCCCCCCGCATTGATGACATAATCCGGTGTATAGACAATGCCTTTCTCATGAAGAATATCACCATGTTTCGTTTCCTTGAGCTGGTTGTTTGCTGCACCGGCAATGACTTTCGCTTTCAACTGCGGAATCGTTTCATCATTGATGGTCGCACCCAGAGCACACGGTGCATAAATATCACAGTCCACGCTGTAGATTTCATCCGTCTCCACTGCTTTAGCTCCGAATTCTTCAACAGCACGCTGAACAGCTTCTTTATTTATATCGGTAACAACCAGATTCGCACCTTCCTCATGAAGATGGCGGCACAAGGTGAAAGCTACGTTCCCGACACCCTGGACGGCAATGGTCTTACCTTCAAGGGAATCTGATCCAAAGCCTTCCTTAGCAGCTGCTTTCATACCACGGTATACCCCATAGGCTGTTACCGGGGAAGGGTTGCCGGAAGAACCGAAGGCAGGAGAAATCCCTGTGACATAATCGGTTTCCTCATGAATCAAATCCATATCCTGAACTGTTGTCCCCACATCTTCCGCTGTAATGTACCTTCCGTTCAGTCCTTGAATGTAACGGCCGAATGCGCGGAACATCTCCTCATTTTTATCCTTTTTCGGATCACCGATGATCACGGTCTTTCCACCGCCGAGGTTCAGACCGGCCGCTGCGTTTTTATAGGTCATTCCTTTAGCAAGACGCAGCGCATCTTCAACTGCATCGTCTTCGGATGCATACGTCCACATGCGGGTCCCTCCAAGAGCGGGCCCAAGGGTCGTATCATGAACGGCGATAATCGCTTTCAAACCAGACTGTTCATCCTGACAAAACAACAACTGCTCGTAATCATATTCCTGCATATAGCTGAAAATTTCCATTTTGTATTCCTCCTAGGATTGACTGGCTTTTAAAGCTAAAGCCAGTGAGTAAATTTTGCTCTGGGCTTCATCAGCCCTTGATGTTAACACGATGGGAGCAGATGCTCCACTGATCACACCCGCCACTTTGGCATGGGCGAAGTATACAAATGATTTATAAAGCGCATTGGCCGTCTCGATGGTAGGAACAACGAGGATATCTGCCTGGCCGGCTACTTCTGACTGAATGTTCTTATGAGCAGCCGCTTCTGCATCTACCGCATTATCAAAGGCGAGCGGGCCGTCAACCACACAGCCCGCGATTTGACCACGGCGGTTCATCTGGGTCAGCAAGGCTGCATCGGTGGATGCCGGCATTTTAGGATTGACTGCCTCTACGGCTGCGAGGGCAGCCACTTTCGGATTGTCCCATCCTGCTTTGTGGGCCACTTCCACCGCATTCAGAATAATCTCTACTTTGTCTTCCAGCGTTGGCTGAATGTTCATAGCGGCATCTGTTAAGTATATTAATCGGTCTCTCCCGGGAATTTCAAACAAAGCTACGTGGGAAAGAACCTTTCTCTTTTTAAGGCCGTATTCCTTATGGAGCACTGCCTTCAGGAGGGTCTTCGTATCTACATGCCCTTTCATCAAGACATCCGCTTCCCCCTCTGCTACAGCCTGTACAGCCACGAGGGCACTTTCTTTCGGCTGCGCCGGTTTCCACTGCAGATCCGGGTGGTCAAGCGACAGGCCCGCCTCCGCGGCACACGTTTTAAGATCCGCTTCTTCACCTGTAAGGATAAAACGAGCCAGTTCCTGGTCCAAGGCCATTTTCACGGCTTTTAATACTTCTGGATCTGCGGCCTGAGCGACAGCCACGGTTTGTCTGCTCGTTCGGTCAATGGTTTCTATCAGTTCATCTAACGATTTCAAAGCTTCACCTCATCCCTAATCTCATTCATGCAAATTTCATGCCAAAAGTCTGAGACGCCCGTACAGCCCCACAAGGCATTTCGGCACCTGCAGGATTCTGCATTATGAAAAATATTGCATGCTGTTTTTATCCAATCCATACTTCTCAAGCTTATAATAAAGGTTTCTAATGGAAATACCGAGAGCCTTGGCTGTTTTGGTCTTATTAAACTCGTGCGAACGATACGCTTCGACGAGCAGTTTCTTTTCATAGTCGTCCACAGCCTCCTGCAGTGTCTCCCCTCTCCAACCAGCAGATGCCCGGCCCGGTTCTACGGAATCCTCTTGTTTTTTAAGAGTGGGCAGATGTTCAGGCTTTATGATTTCATCTGTATGTTCCATATAGATCATCGCTCTTCCGATAATATTCTCCAGTTCCCTTACGTTTCCAGGCCACGGATAGTCCATTAAACACTGGTAAGCCGCTTCATTGAGGGACGTTACGTTACGCCCATAATCCTCGTTGAGCTTTTGAATCAGGTGGGCGGACAGCAAGGGGATGTCCTCAATCCTCTCCCGGAGAGGAGGGATATAAATAGGAAGACGGTTCAGCCGGTAATACAAGTCTTCTCTGAAATTTTTATTCATAATCGCTTTTTCCAGATTTATATTCGTAGCAGCAATGACCCGCACATCAATGTGAACCGGTTTGGTTCCGCCCACACGAATCATTTCATTTTCTTGAAGCACACGCAAAAGTTTCGCCTGCATAGGCAGAGTCAATTCTCCTATTTCATCAAGAAAAATACTGCCGTTGTCTGCTTCCTCGAATAATCCCTTTTTCCCTCCACGGCGCGCCCCGGAGAATGCTCCATCCTCATATCCGAACAACTCACTTTCAAGCAGCGACTCGGCAATAGCCGCGCAATTCACCCGGATAAACTTGTTATGACGTCTCCCGCTTTCATTATGGATGGCATGTGCAAACAATTCCTTCCCTGTACCTGATTCGCCTCGCAGGAGCACCGATGCCGGAGTCCGGGCTCCGACCTTGGCCTGTTCGAGTGCCAGGGTCATTTCAGGTGAATCTCCGATAATGTCATCAAACGTGTATTTCGCTTCAAGGCTTCGGATAATCTGCCGGGCTCTTTTCAATTCACTTGTCAGGGATTTAATCTCTGATACATCATGCAGAACTCCGACACTTCCCTTTAGTCTGCCATCGACAATAACAGGGGCCACGTTCACCAGGACATCTTTCCTGGCAGGACCAACCTTCATCCGTACTCCTCGGACAGGCCTGCGCGTACGGAGGACTTTCATATGCATACTTTCTCCTTCTGAAATATCCACTGTCGCAGGCTTTCCGACGATGTCTTTTTCCGGAAGACCGGTAATCCTTGTGTAGGCAGGATTTACCATTAAACCGCTTCCATTCTCATCTACAACAGAAATCGCCTCATCCGACGATTGTATAATAGCTTCCAGCATGGTTTTGACTTCTTTCAGGTCGGTGACTTCCTCAGCCAGGTGAACCACCTCTGTAATATCCTTGAACACGGCATAGGCACCAATGACACTTCCATCTTCATCAATCATTGGTATCCTGGTTGTCACAACCGTCTTTCCATTTTCCAGTTCCAGCTTCTTGTTCACTTCCTCGTGTTTGGATGCCATCGTGTGAGGCAGTCTGGAGGCGGGAATAATCTCTTGAACAGGACGATGGAGAACGTCCTGATGACTTCTGCCCAGAATCCGGGAAGCGCTGGGGTTGATGAATGTAATGTTCTCCTTGTTATCGACGACGATCATCCCATCGTGAATGCTGTTTAAAATGAAATGCTGGTTATCCGTCTGTCGTTTCAGCTTTTGAACAAGAGCTTCCTTTTCTTCAAGAAGTTCGGCTGTCACATAAGCCACAGACCCTGGAATAACAACCGTCGTTTCGTCTCTTTCTTCTCTAATCGACTGGAACACATCTTCCTGTCCAGTCGCTTCAATAACGATATCAATTTTTTTATGTATCCATTCCTCCCAGGACCCGCCCGCAGGAATTCCGCAGGATTCCGCAAGAGCAAGACCAGGAGCGTCTGAATTGATGTCTGTCACAGCCACTACCTGCATACGGTCCACTTGACTAAGCAGCTTCAGCAGAGCGGTACCGCCTTTGCCGGCTCCAACAATCAATACTCGTTTCATTTCACCACACCCTGCAATATTTTGCGTAACTTCATCGTATATCAATCTGCATATTTTAGCAAGCATGGGATTGTTCCCACTTCCCTCCCCATTTGATATACTGTGAATGGACTATAAAAAGGAGCGATGCCCATGCGCCTCATAGCACTACTGCTATTAGTAACTCCGGGTTTGATCGCCGTCTACGGCATAAAATTAATCCGTGATGCCCTTTTCGGGGAATTCCATGATCTTTACTTTCATATTGCCCTCCAGGGTCTGGCTGGTATTTTATTTTTCGCAGGCGGACTGGCTTTCATTGGAGGCTTCATTCTCCACCGGGACAGAAAAAGGAACTTGACTAAAGGACGGTTCAAACAATCCAACTATCCAGAATGAAGGAGTTTTGCTCTGTGACAGAGTTTGAATTATTCAGGCAGCAGTACCCGTTTGACCTGTTGTCTGAGGAGGAATTCCAGGACGTTTTCGGAAAAGCTTCCGTAAAGGAATACAGCACAAACGAATTTATCATTCATGAGGATCAGGAAGATGATTCGATCGATATCCACTTTATGATCTCCGGTCTTGCCAAGAACATTATGCACCGGTCCAACGGCCGGCAGCTGTCTGTCCGCTTTTATTATCCCGGTGATTTGATCGGAGTCATGATCTTATTGACGAGCGGAGAAATGCGGTTCTCTGTACAGGCTCTTGAACCGATAAAAACGATCTGTTTTGAACGTGAATCCTTCCTGCAGATCATGTCAAACAATACCCAGTTTTCCAAAGTGGTGATGGACGGAATCAGCCACTTGATGAAAAGCTTGTATGACGAGGTCAAATATAAAAGTTCCTCCACAGATGAGGAGGACGACCGTGAATTATATAAAAAAAGAGCCGATGCTTACATGGAGCCCCCTACATTCATCCATCCCCAGGCTTCCATTGAAAAAGCAGCCCGGATGCTGCAGCAGCAAAAAATTGAAGCGCTTATCGTGAGCGAGGATTCAAGGTCGATGGTTGGGATGATCGGCTACAGCGAAATTTTAAAAGCCTACTTCGAAAATGATCATAACAACCCCGTCCAAGCCTATATGTCAGAGGAAGCATATGAAATTAGTGAGCAGGAGTTCATCTATGATGCGCTTAGTTATTTGAAACACCATCCGACAGAAATCATTCCGGTCCTGCACAAGGACAAAGTGGTCGGTATCTTAAGGCAGTCGTCGTTTTTCACCATCAAGAACTCGGTGTATTTCGACCTCACCTACAAAATTTCCAATTCTGCAAGTGTGGAGGAAATCAAGTCATTGTCCCCGATTTATAGTGAACGGTTCCAGCAGTTTGTCCGCAGCTTGATTAAAGACAAGATGCTGGCCTATGATATTGCGGAATTGATGACAAACTACAACGATAGAATTCATAAGCAGATTGTTCAGATTGCAGAAGACGAAATGATCCGCGAAGGCTATGGTGCGCCGCCGGTGAACTATTGTTTTCTTGTGCTTGGAAGTGAAGGCCGTAAGGAGCAGGCTTTTTCCACCGATCAGGATAATGCGATGATCATGGCGGATTACGATAAGTCCAAGCATAAGAAGAAAATCGATGCCTATTTCTCCATTTTTTCCAGGAAGATCAATGATATGCTCCATGAGTGCGGATATCCGTACTGCACAGGAGGAATCATGGCCAAAGAGGACAAATGGAGAAAACAGACAGATGAGTGGCATGCGGATATCGATCAATGGATCACCAAGATGGATGCGGAAGAAATCCGCGATTTCACCATTTTCATGGATTTCAGGCCTATCAGCGGAGACTACTCCCTGGCCTATGATTTGAAAAAATACGTAACACAAAAGGTTCAGAAATCCTTGAACCTTCATCAGCTCTTGATGAAGGATACCCTTCGGTTCCGCGTTCCCGTGCAGCCTTTTGGCAGGATTTCAGGCATCGGTAAAAAACGCACCTTGAATATCAAAAAATCTGCCATCATGCAGATTGTCAACGCCATACGCATTTACAGCATGAAATATGGAATTGAAGAAATCAATACAGTCAACCGCCTGGACGCCCTGGCCGAACATGAACGTTTCCACCCCAGGGACGTGGAAAACGCAAAGACAGCCCTGCACAGGCTGATGCTTTTCCGTCTGCAGTCCAACCTTGAGCAATTGGAAGAAGGAGACACCTTATCCAATGACTTAAAGCTCGCTCCACTGAAAAAGGAAGAACGCCGCTCCTTGAGAGAAGCGCTTATTATTGCGAAACGGCTGCAGCAGGTGCTTGAACTGAGTTATAACCGAAATCGGGTGGTTTGATGTTACCTGTTGACTTACAGATCATAAAGTATCTGCTTTTTGAAAAACCATTATATCATTACAAAATAAAACCTTATTTAAGATGGCATACGTATCACCAGCTGGAACAGAGCCTTCACGAGGCCGGGAAAGAGGCGCACTTCAAAGAGCAGCCGCTGACCTCTCTTGATTTTACCATCTTCGATTTAGAGACCACCGGCTTCCTTCCTGAAATCGGTCACGAGATCATTTCCATCGGGGCGATTCGTTTGAACGGATGGAATGCCTGTCACAGAAAGACGTTTTATCAAGTGATCCGGCCGATCCGTCCTGTCAACAAGCAGACTCTTCGTCTTACCGGCCTTTCCAAGGATCAGTTGAGAAACGCCAGTCCCTTTATTGAAGGATTTCAATCTTTCATGGAGTTCAGCGAAGGATCCGTCTTGGTCGCTCATCCAGCAAAATTTGATATGCGTTTTCTCAAAACAATGCTGAAACGATGGAAGCTTCCTCAGTATGACCCGCACGTAATTGATTCCCAGGTGATGGCCCAATGGCTGCTCCCGCATGTCCGCCATCAGCTCGATCCACTACTGAAACATGTCGGCATTGAAAAAAGGGAGCGGCACCATGCCTTGAATGATGCTATTATGACGGCAGAATTGTTCCGTTTCCTTTTGGAGAAGACCGAACAGCACGGCATTCACACACTGAATGATTTATACCAGCAGTTCGATGATCTAAAAAAGACGAAGCCCCGATTTTAAGGGCTTCGTCTTTTTCTATCTATTATTCGAAAAACGTGCGGTATAACGACTGAACTGCATCAGCCAGTCCTTCTGTCTTCACTCCAAACATCATGGAAACCTCAGAAGATCCCTGGTTAATCATCTCGATGTTCACATCAGCTTCCCTGAAGGCACAGGCTGCCTGGCTGGCAATTCCGATGGTCTGGTTCATTCCTTCTCCCACGATCATAATCATCGCCATATCCCGTTCGATGATAACCGTGTCCACTTTCAATTCTTCCTTAATTCTGCCGACGACCACTTCCTCTTTCTCCTGCGGAAGCTGGTGATCCCTTAGTACAACAGACATGTCATCGATTCCAGAAGGGGCATGTTCAAAGGAGACTCCTTCATCTTCCAGAATCTGCAGAAGTTTCCGCCCAAAACCAAGCTCTCTGTTCATCAAGTATTTACTGACATACAAGTTAAGAAAGCCTTTGTCACTGGCAATTCCCACTACATGGGATTCACGCTCAGGCAGATCTGCTGTAATCATTGTCCCAGGTGCGGAAGGGTTGTTTGTGTTTTTAATGCAGACGGGAATTTTAGCTTTAAAAGCTGGAATAAGCGCCTCATCATGAAAAACCGAAAAGCCGGCGTACGATAATTCACGCATTTCCCTGTAGGTCAGAGAAGTCAGTTCCTTCGGGCGGTCCACATACATCGGATTCACACAATAGACCGAATCCACATCGGTGAAGTTCTCGTAAAGTTCCGCCTGCAGCCCTGCTGCCACAATCGAACCGGTAATATCCGACCCACCTCTGGAGAAGGTTACAAGGGTCCCTTCAGGTGTGTAACCGAAAAATCCGGGGATGACGAGGATTTCCCTGCGCTCCCTTAAACGGTAGAGCTGGTCGAAACTTTCTTCTAACACAAGAGCTCCACCGGGTTCATCACGGACCAGAATGCCCGCTTCCTTCGGATTTACATAAGAGGAGTCATAACCTTCCTGCCTTAAATAAGCGCTCAAGATTAACGCGGTCCCGTCTTCACCACAGGATTTCAAGGAGTCTATGGCTTTGGCTTCTTTTTTCTGCACCTGCTCCATTGAGAACTCCAACCGCTTCCTCACTTCTTCCAATACATTCATCGGAAGGTTCAACTCATCGACCATCGATTGAAAACGGTCAACGATCATTTTATATACCTCATGGTCAACCTGATCGTGTTGGATTGATTCCCCCAGCTTGATGAGCAGATCGGTCACTTTCTGATCGCCGCTGTATCGTTTCCCAGGAGCGGAAACGACGACAACACGCCGGTTATCTTCAGACGTTACGATATCCTTCACTTTTTGGAGCTGTCCTGCATCGGCAACGGAGCTGCCGCCAAATTTTACGACTTTCATATGTACAACACCTCATTAGAGTACCAAAGTAATTAATAATTAAGAATTGTAACACAAAGGAGGCGGAAAGTTGAACAGATTTATCAAAAAAATTTAAAAAACTTTTTTTCTTATATTTCTACAAGTTTTTTACAATTTCCTTATAAATTTGTTACATATTTGTTTATTATCCTATATTATGGATACTAGGAGGAAGGGTGATCAGATGGTTTTGATGAATGACGGGTTCGGTGGAACACGATATTATCCAGAAAACAGCGAGATGTCTGTCCTTTGCAGCTATTTTGATCAAGGACACAGATATGTCATTATTCAATATTTGGACCTTCCTTTCAGTTACCGGTTGATTAACCTCGACGGCCTTGCCTTTGTCGATAAGGAAGCCCATGATTTCTTGAAGGACGAGCTCTTTTCCATTGACGAAGGGGTTTATGATAACGCAGAGCTTGCAGGACAAATTAAACAGCTAATGACATAAAAAAGCACGTATGTTGTCACATACGTGCTTTTTCAATGGATCAGCTTGCCCGATGCTCCAGGCGGAGACGATCAGCCACCATCGCGATGAATTCGCTGTTCGTGGGTTTTGCTTTTGTATTGGAAATCGTATAGCCGAACAAGGAGGAAATAGCATCGATATTGCCCCGGTTCCAGGCTACTTCAATGGCGTGGCGGATGGCCCGTTCGACACGAGATGCTGTTGTGTTATATTTAGTGGCGATATCCGGATAAAGAACTTTTGTAATGGATC
>NZ_JBSWWS010000001.1:2452500-3829692 GCF_056160205.1 Halobacillus sp. ABA4_118 | reverse complement strand
ATATTTATCTCGAAACTGAGTCTTTCGCTAAAGGGCAGGTTAGTTGAAGACTCAGTTTCGAGATAATTGGCAGTTTTGAAACTAAAATCGTTTTATCTCGTACATAAGTTATATCGGATTTATACATACATTTGAAGGGGGCGGTATCATTAGATTTTTTGTACTATTTATTCTAGTTTCATTATTATTTTCTGGCTGTTCTGGTGAGAAAAGAGACGAGACGCAAATAATACGAGGTGAATCCTCATCTTGGGATGCGAATGTTGAAGTAGTTTTTTCAAATTCAGAAGAACAAGATACATACCATATTGGAGGAAACCTAAAATTCAAGAAAGACTATACTCCAAAAGAGATTGAATATAATATATCCTATCCATCTGGAGAAAGTCAGGGTACTTTGGAAGCTTTGGAAGGAAAAAGTATTACGATACCTAATGGTGGTGGTACTCGTCTTAGTTCAATAGGTGATATTGAGGAATTTGCTAGTGCCATTACATTAAATGTAAGATGGAAAAATAATGACGGAGCGATGTTGAAGGAAAACATACAATTAAATTAAATCATCAGTTAGGTGATGATTTGATTTATTAGAATATCTTGAATTCAATTCTTCCCGTAAAGGGGGCGATTGCTTAATAGAGTATTAGCCCTTTATTAAATAAGCACAAGGAATATGAGGGAATTAATCTTAACTGACGGAGCAGGTTAGTGGAAGAAGAAAAGTTACTATTTATAAGGTATTAGTTGTATTTTTTAAAATTAGATGTGCGTAGTTTGATGGGGAGGTAAAATGAGGAAATTCATAGAAAAAATAATTTATTTTGTGTTCACAATTTTAATTTTTGTGGTGTTATGGAAAGTTACAGGTGAAGTTTGGGAGGAATTTGTTCCTTTGAATTATAAAACAAATTTAATAGGACTTATTTTTGTATCACCTATAATAATTATACTTTCATTTGTGTTATCCAGTTTGACTTTTCATTTTATTAGGAAATCTGGATAAAGGTTTGTTATTGCATTAACGGGTGCTAAAGTAAAAAAACAGTGAGAGATATATCGGATTCGAGACATCCGTTAACGGGGGCGATTCTATAAGAGAGAATTGCCTCCTTTTTTTGGTTTGGGTATGATACTTGAAGATTTAGGTTCGCGGTAATAATATTTGAAACTTTAATAATTCTAAATCGTATGTGAAATATGAGACCTTTTGCATGTATATGCTGTAGACTACACTTTTAACATGCAATCAACAACATGTTCTTAGAAGGGGAGATAGTATGAAAAAATTATTACTAATGATAACTTTACCATTGATTTTAGTGGCGTGTAGTTCGACAAGTGCATTACATAAATTCAATAATGATGAGCTGAGCAAAAAAACGGAAGATTTGGCTTTTAACCCCCAACTTCCGACAGAACTTCCATTTGAAGTAGAACGAGCTGACTTTAGTCATCCTCCTAAGGTGCAGAAACCATATAAAACTTTAACTTTTGATTTCTATGGAGAAAATAAGGAGCACCTTAGTTTATTAACTGTAAACGGAGGTGACGTTTCTTCTACTTCTCAAGAAGAATATCAAGATGTACAAGTAGGGGATAAATCTGGAAAATATTTTGTCGATAGTTCAGGAAATAAGACTTTGAGATGGGCAGAAGGAAAGATTCATTATGTTTTAAAATATTTTGCTGAACAGTCGGAAACTAAAGTTGAAAAAAATGATTTAATTGAGGCAGCAGAGTCTTTTCAATAGTATCAAGAAGGAAATTATTTTACCTTGGCCTACAAATTATATCTTAAAAAATTAATTCTTGAAGAATTGGGGGCGATTGCTTAATAAGAGCAATCGCTTTTCTACTAGTGGGTAGTTATCTAAAGGGCGAAACACACGTGTTGAATCAATTAATCAATAGTCAATTTAAATTAAGTGATATATTTGACAATAAATAACAGTAATTGCAGAACTTCAATGATATTATGATACAAAATTCCAAATTTATAGAGGGGTATTCTGTTGAGTACTAAATTAAAAATTTATTTGATCACATTGGATCCAGAGTGGATAAGATTAATAAAAGAAGCGAGGGACATAGGCTTATCTATTAATGAAGTCCAGTCTTATCTAGACAAAAATGAAGAAGATGAAGTTTGATGGGGAACTGACAATACTAGTTCCTAATGATCCAAGGACAATCAAGCAGGCGGGGAAGGGGGGAGAAGTAAGTTAAATGGAGGCTTTCAGTAGAAAGTAATCATTATGCGTAATAAGATAAGTACCAGTATTTTCGTGTAATCGAATGATGGGTGTAGTGAAAAACCAATGACAATGAGTTGTTCTTCTTGGAATTATAAATCTTAAATCCTTTTTCTAACGCAGCATTTTCCAAGAGGTTAGTTTCTTGGGTCATCATTTTAGATAATTCTTGGTTGTGAATCCTTTCTATTAAGAAAGAATAAAGTTGAAAAATTTGTTTAATATTCCATTCGCAATAAGGATTCATAGTGCACCTCCAAAACAAATTTTTTTACGGATCATTTGGTTTCTATACAAATTTTCTCACATATCATAGTAGTTTTAAATAAATCTGTTTTAACATAACGGAAACGAAGGGGCGGTTCTAGCACTTCTGATATAGGCATAGGAACCACCCCTGGCTTTGATTATCTTGAATTCGAGTCTTACATAAACGGGGGGCATTTCTTCAATTGAAGGATCGCCTTTTTTACATTGGTATAGTTTGGGAATGTACTCCGTTGGTAATAGAGGTCAGTAAGGCCAGAGATTAAATATAGGTAGTAGGAGGAGAATTGCAATATGAATAAAAGAATTAAAGATCGCATTATCTCTGCACTCGCTTATGCAGTCGCTGCTATTCTCTTCGGATACTTCATATTCGGTGAAATGAACTGGTCACTTGTATTAGGATTAACGCTAGGCGGTTTCACTTTTCCTATAACAGGCAAGTTTGGGCGTAGTAACACATCGTAAAAACCTCTCGAATTCAAGTCTTAAAGACATGGGGGCGTTTACTTAATAGCGTGCCCCCTTGTTACATAATGAAAACAGGTCCTATTTCAAGACCAGCCAATCGAAATGACGAGAGTTATGTATAAGTACGTCATAAAGGAGAGATGAAACTAATGAAGCATTTAATAGGTTTGTATGTTGTTATGGCAACGATGGTATTTGTTACTTTAACAAGTGAATATATTTTCAAAGGTGATTTTTCAGCTATTGCAAGTTGGTTCATAACTATGTTATTTCTTCTTGGAACTATATTTTTTGTGAATGCAAGGTATTTTTTATCTGAAAAGTAAAACGGTGAGTAAGTTAAATGCTTACTAAAAGATATCTTGAAACCAACTCTTTCGCTAATGGGGGCAATTCTGAAACAGATGATTGCCCCCTTTTAATTTTCAGAAAATTATCCATAAAGGTGATACTCTTAACTTTTCTGTTTTTACAAGTCTTATACTTATCGGTAAAAGTTAAGAACGATAAAAATATCAACTATTATGTACCTGCCTTTATTGTAAGTATAGCTACAGCTTGGTCTATTTTAAAAACCTTTACTATGAGTGGATTTGGTGTTATCACCTCATATTTTTTTCTACTATAGGGTTATTCATTTTATTTGTCTTTACCAAACATCCTCCGTTTTCAAAAGAAAAAATGGAAGGTCCTCTTGAAATTGAGTCTTCAACTAACGAGAGATTTAGTTCATTAAGCCAATTGTAAAAAAAGGAACTTCCACAAATTTGGGAGTTCCTTTTTTCTAGTAATATTACACTAAACTTTAACAAAGTCATTTTTAATAAGCCTTTTAAAAAGGAGGATTTCCTGTAGGATGGAAAAATTGTGAAATTTAGATGGTTAGATATCTTTAAAGTTTATGTCCAAAAATTCTCGCGCTTTATGTCACAGTGTGATACAGTCGTAGTGTGACATACTTAAAAATGGAAAAAGGGGATTAATTAATGAAAAAGCCAGAAAAAACTTACATACCTATGACTGAAACGGCTTTCTACATTTTGCTTGCATTAACTGAACCCCGCCATGGCTATGGCATTATTAAACACGTTGAAAATCTGACACAAGGGAGAATAAGTTTAGGTTCGGGGACTGTGTATGGAACATTGACGAAGATGCAACGCGATGGTTTGATCGTCAAGTATGCAGATGGTGAGCGGAAAAAAGTATATGAAGTTACAGAAGACGGTAAAAAGATCATGAGAATGGAGATAGAAAGACTTAATGAACTCTACAATAATGCAGTCAGATATAAGGGGGAGTTTTTATGACCACATCGATTTTTCGACCCTTTTGGAGTTACGATCCGATTAAAACGGAACAATGGCTGGAAAAGAAAGCAAGCGAAGGGCTTTTTTTGACTGGACTCAATCGGTGGACAAGAAAGTTCTATTTTAAAAGAGAGGATCCTAAAACCTGTGTCTATAGACTTCAATATGAGAAGGTTGACCACTTCCCACAGGCTTTAGTTGAGGCAGGCTGGAAATCGGTTGCGAAAGAAGGTCGTTGGAGAATGATCTGCCATGAGGGTGCTGCGAACAAGGAGCCTATAAGGGATAACATGGCCTCAAGGAACAAAGTTCATTACTATACTTACATGGCGGTTTTCATTTATATGCTTATCGCAGCCGGAATGGCTGGAATGCTGACTCTCACAGTACTTTTAGGTGGTGGATCAGCGACGTTCGTTCCCAGTCCTTATTGGGCAATAACTATTACTGTAGGACTGACGCTTTGGACCGTAATTCCTTATTCAACACTCACGTTACATAAAGGGTTGAAAAAACTGAAAGTAGATCCATCATCTTCTACAGATCGGAACTCAAGCCTTATCAAGTTTACGAAATGGCGTTTAGCCTGGGTGTTTGCTCCTGACCGTTTAGAAAAATGGCTGGAGTGTATGGAACAAAAAGGATATCAGTTAGAAAAAGTCAGCAGATGGGGGCTTAGGTTTTCCTTCAGTGAAGGAGAACCGAGAATGGTAAGCTATGCGGCTGATTTTCAAAAAACGATTGAATCGGACTATTTTTATATGCATAGCGATCAAGGGTGGAGTCAATTGTTTCATTCTTCTTCTCTGTTTATGTCTTGGACATTATGGGCGAAAATGTACACTCATGATGAGGAAAGACCCCAACTGTACACTGACCCCCATCACAAGTTAAAGCATGCCAAGCGTGTTACTCTGTGGCAGGGGGGAATATTTTTACCTTTGGTGATTCTCTATATATGGTTAATCACAATGAATATCAATGGGATTTTTCAGGGGGAAATTCTTGATTCGACCTTTTGGGTGGTATTTGTGCAAACCATCATCGTCATCGAATTCGGTTATTTTTTTGTTCGTTCATTATTGTATTATAGCCGAGTTAGGAAGACGATACAGTGATGGAAAGAATGCTTACACACTTCCTTAATAAGGCTCGTGAGACTTGAATATTGAATGGATAGGTTTTATTCAACCTTCATTTATCTTGAAATCAATTTTTAAATTATTGGGTGCTTTAGTTCAATAAGCCAATTGTAAAAAAGGAACTTCCACAAGATTGGAAGTTCCTTTTTTCTAGGAATATCAACTCTAAACTTTAACAGAGCCTTTTAATTAACCGAAGATCCGCTTCATGATAGCCAGTCCAAGGGATGAACCGGGGTAACGGAAGCTTTGATCGAATTTAGTGGTTTGTTTTGTGATGCTCTTCTGATGGGTGAACGTGTCAAAGCTGGCCTGGCCGTGGTAATGACCCATGCCGCTTTCACCAACGCCCCCGAAGGGGAGGTGAGGGTTGATAATATGGTAAAGGGTGTCATTGATACAGCCTCCACCGAATGAAATGCGGTTGAGTACCTGCTGCTGTTCGATTTCATTTTCTCCGAAGTAATAAAGGGCCAGTGGTTTTGGACGTTCGTTGATCTGTTCAACCACCTCATCCAGTTCATCATAGGTGAGGACCGGCAGAATCGGTCCGAAAATCTCATCCTGCATCACAGGATCAGCCCAAGTCACCTGATCGAGGATGGTGGGAGCGATTTTCTCCCGGCGTTCATCGACAGCTCCCCCGACAACGGTGGTACCGGACGTTAGATAATTGGAAAGTCTCTCAAAGTGGGAGGCATTCACGATTTTCGTATAGTCCGGGTTTTTGAGAGGATGTTCTCCGTAGAACTCCTGGATGTACTTCTTCATCGATCGGATCAGGTCAGCCTTCACTTCATGATGGACGTACAAATAGTCTGGAGCAATGCAGGTCTGCCCGGCATTGGTGAATTTCCCCCAGACAATTCGTTTGGCAGCAAGGTCTACGGAAGCATCTTTATGGACGATGGTTGGACTCTTCCCGCCAAGTTCGAGGGTGACTGGAATCAACCGTTGGCTCGCTTTTTCCATGATGATTTTCCCAACCGGAACACTGCCTGTGAAGAAGATGTAGTCCAGAGGCTGGTCGAGCAGCTCCTGCGTCACGTCCTTATCCCCTTCGACAACAGCGATATAGGAGGAAGGGAAGTACTGCTCCACCATCTTTTTCAATACCCAGGAAACGGTCGGTGTCAGTTCGGAGGGTTTAAGGATGACCGTATTTCCGGCCGCAACGGCTCCGATCACCGGGGCGAGGGCCAGCTGAATCGGATAATTCCACGGGGCAATGACAAGGACGGTTCCGAATGGCTCTTTTTTGATGTAGTTTTTTGAACCGGTATGTGTGAGAGGCGCTTTAACCTTTGTCGGCTGCATCCAGTTTTTCAACTGTTTAAGATGATGGTCGATTTCACTCTTCAGAAAAGCAATCTCTGAGGCATAGGCTTCATATTCGGATTTGTTCAAATCAAATTTTAATGCATTCAAAATCGGTTTTTCAAAGGTGGTGAGCATCTGTTTCATCTTCTGCAGCTGCTCCCTGCGAAAGGTGTAGCTTCTCGTGTGACCTTCCTGGAACCATGATTTTTGTGCTTGTACAATGGTATGCATCCTGGGGCCTCCTCAATGATTTCTAGAAATATAATGCTGGTAAAAATCTTTGGAAATGGTCGTATTCGGGAAAATTTCCCTGGCTTCATCCAGCAGCTGCTGGACGGCTGTCCCCTGGTACCTGGATGAGATGTGGTTGAGAATCAGCTCACGCACACCGGCTTCTTTAGCGAGGGAGGCGGCCTGTTTCACGGTGGAGTGGAAATAATTAAAGGCCATTTCCTCCTGGTCACCGGCAAACGTTGCTTCATGAACGAGGACATCAAAGCCTTTCAAGGGGCCAGCAAGCTCCTGGAGACAGCGGGTATCACCAAGAATGGCCACTTTCCTTCCTTTTTTAGGGGGACCGGTGACATCGTTCCGTCGAATGATTCGTCCATCCTCCAGCTCTGTTTCCGGCCGGCTTTTAATCTGCTGATAAAGAGGGCCTGGCTGGATACCAAGCTCCTGCAGCTTTGATGGGAGGAGTTCACCGAGCTGGTCCTTTTCCTTTAGGAGATACCCAAAGCTCTCAAGCCCATGCTCCAGACGGACAGCTTCAACAATAAACTGTTTATCCTCAAACAACAGCCCCTCTTCAACCTCTTCGACATACAGAGGGTAGCGCAGGTGTGTTCCGCTTAATCTCAAGCTGATATCAATGTATTCTTTTAATCCGCGAGGGCCGTAAACGGTTACAGGACTCTCGCCGCCCTGGAAGGACCGGCTGCTTAATAAACCGGGCAGCCCGTATATATGGTCGCCGTGCAGGTGGGTAATGAAAATAGCTTCGATTCTGCGGGGCCTTATCGTTGTATTCAGGATCTGCTGCTGGGTGCCTTCCCCGCAGTCAAAGACCCATGTCGTTCCCCGTTCTTCGAGCATTCGTAAAACGAGCGAAGAAACATTCCGCTCTTTTGATGGGACTCCGGATCCTGTCCCTAGAAAAAATAGTTCCATAGCAACACACTCCTACTTTCTCCATGATACCATCCGCGGAAGGAGAACTCACTTCATATGGTACAAAAAACTGCCGGACTTGGATCCGACAGTTGAGGTGCATCCTTTACCAGGCTCTTGTATACGGCCTTGGTCCTTCTAATGAATAACCAAGATCATCAGCAGCCTGTTTCGGCCAGTAAGGGTTCCTTAAAAAGGCGCGGGCGATGAAGATCAAGTCGGCCCGTTCGTTCTGCAGAATTTCCTCTGCCTGTATCCCGCTGGTAATTAACCCGACGGCTCCTGCCGCGATATCCGCCCCGTGCTTGATCTGTTCAGCAAATGTCACCTGATAACCGGGATAAGGCTCGATGGATGCAGGGACGACGCCCCCGGAGCTGACATCGATGAGATCCACTCCCTGCGTCTTCATCTCGGAGGAGAAATAAAGAAAGTCATCCATGGTATTCCCATCCTCATGATATTCTTCACCGGATATCCGTACAAACAATGGACCGGACCACACTTCTTTGACGGCTTCAATGACTTTACGAAGAAAGAGATACCGGCTCTCGCGGCTGCCTCCGTATTGGTCCGTCCGGAAGTTGGTGAGCGGGGACAAAAACTGGTTGATCAAGTAGCCATGGGCGGCGTGGAGTTCGATGATATCGAATCCGGCTTTTTCTGCACGTCCGGCACTTTTGCGGAAAGCTTCGATGGCTGATTCAATTTTTTCCTTGGACATTTCCACAGGTTCTTTCATCGAAGAGTTGAATGCTTTTGCGCTGGGAGCGAAAATCTCTCCCTTGAGATTCGCTTTACGTCCGGCATGCGCAAGCTGTATGGCGGAGGCAGCTCCATGACGGTGAATGCCATCATTGATTTTCTTCAATCCTTCGATTTGGTCATCCTCCCAGATGCCGAGGTCCTCGTGGGAAATCCTTCCTTCCGGTAGAACGGAGGTGGCTTCAATCATCACAAGACCCGCCTGACCGGCAGCGCGGCTTTCGTAGTGGGCGAGGTGGAAGGGCTGGACTCTTCCGTCCTGTTCGTGTGAGGAATACATACACATGGGAGACATAACGATCCGGTTTTTTAACGTGACGTTTTTTATCGTGCAGGGTTGGAATAATTGATGTTTCATTCAGACTCCTCCTTGGTGTCCCGGAAATTCTGTTTCAGTTCACGCAGCGAATACCGGCTTCCCCGCCACTCAATGCCGCCTCTGAACCATGTCAGGATGAGGGCCCGTGCCAGCATGTAGAGAAACAGAACAGCGGACAGCGGAAGGACAGAAGCAAGCCACAGTGGATACGTTGTAAACGCCCGGGTCGATAAGATATATAAATAAAATAACAAAAGGACATTGATGAAGCTAATCATCTGCACGGAGGAATCGGGATGAAACAAAAGGAAAAAAGGAAGGACCTGGGATAGAAAGACACCAAATAAAGCAGAAATGGAAAGCAGAAATGAGTAGTTCAGTCCGGCAAAGGCGTTTTTCTCAAACCCTTTCAGGGCGGAAGGGAGATCTGGATACCATTCAACAGAGAGGTGCTGGGTAGCGGAAACGAACATTTGAGAGCAGCGTGCGGCTTTCATCCGCTGACCAAGAGCCAGATCATCGTCCGCCCGCATTTTCATTTTTTCATGACCGCCGATATGTTGATACGCCTCAGCTTTCATGAACTGGAAGGCACCAATACCCATCCCTTTAGTTGACCCCGGATCATTTGCGGTCCACGGCCGTTTCAAGTAACTGAACCCGAATAAGAAAAAAGAGATTAAACCTTTTAAAAGGAACGAACCGGCCTTGAGATCAGGAGCGGCTGTTACATAGTCGAGCTGGTGTCTTTCCATCAGCTTCACGGCATATCGGAGGGTATCCTCGTGAAAATGGATATCCGCATCTGTAAATAATAGATAGTCTCCTCCGGCCTTGGAGGCTCCCAGGTGAAGGGCGTGATTTTTACCGAGCCAGCCTTCCGGGAGATCCGTCACGTGGACAGGGATAATTTGCGGGTGACGGGCAGCTGCCTCATCAATCCATGTGCCCGTCTTGTCGGTAGAACGGTCATTGACAACGATGATTTCATCAGGAGGGAGGGTTTGTTGAACAAGGGAGTCCAGCGTCTGGATGATTGCTTTTTCCTCGTCTTTAGCAGCGATGATAATGGAAATGTCCGCGACCGGATCTGAATGTGAAAGGCCGGCCGAAGACAGGGAGGGGATGTTCCGTATCCCTGTCTTAAAATCAACAAGTAGAACGACCCATACAACTGCTGCCAGCACGTAGATCCAGAACAGCATTATCGGCCACTCCGTTTATGGTGCAGCTCCCTGTATTCAAGAGCAAGGTGGGGCATATCGGTGAAAATGCCGTTGACTCCAAGCTTGTAGCATTTTTTCATCATGGCCGGTCGATTGACGGTATAGATCCGCAGGGCCAGTTTTTCCTTCGCTGCCTGTTTAACGAGGCGTTTGTCCAACAGTCGGTGTTTCACATGAAGGGCGTCAGCCTGCAGGGATTTCGCATAGTGAGGAAGCCGCCTCATTTTTGTAGAGGTGAGAAAGGCTGTCTCCACGGAAGGATTGATTTCTTTCATCCGTTCGATAGAATCCGAATTGAAGCTTGATATGACGGTCCGTTCCAGGACGTGATACCGCTTTAAGGAATCGTAGACGATGCGTTCAATATTCTTGTATTCAATGACATTCGTTTTTAATTCCACATTCAGGAACATCGGCTGGTCACGAAACCAGCGAAGGAACTCGTCTAGTGATACAATGGATGTATCAGAAAATTCCGGCGAAAACCAGCTTCCAGCATCAAGAAGCCGGAGTTCCGCATATGTATAATCTTGTACGAACCCGGTTCCGTTCGTCGTACGTCTCAGGTTTTCATCATGAATGAGCACGGGAACCTGGTCTTTCGTCAGCTGGACGTCGGTTTCAATTCCCTCTGCGCCAGCCTGACGAGCCAGCTCAAAAGCGGGCATGGTGTTTTCCGGAGCCAGTTTACTTGCTCCTCTGTGGGCATAAACGAGTGTTTTTACCAAGGGGGTCACCTCTTCCAAGTGGGCTCTATGAGTCTGATTGTGTTTGATATTCTGTGAAAAGTCAACAAGGAGTGTGGAGTGATGAAGGTATGGCAGACGAAAGAACAATTGACGGATCTGCTCTGCTCGCTGGTGGAGTATCCGAGTATTACGAACAGCGATGAAGAGATCGCCATCATTGAATACTTATATTATATTTTGGAGGACAGGGATTATTATAAAAAGCATCCCGATCATCTTAAACGGCATCCTCTTGATGATGGACGACAGCTTCTCACTGCGCTTGTGAAAAATGGAGAAGCGGAGGAAACCATCGTCCTGCTTGCCCATGTGGATGTCGTTGGTGTCGAAGATTACGGATCGTATCAGAATCTGGCGTTCTATCCACGGGAGTTAACGCAGGAACTACATAAAAACAGCAGCGACCTGCCAAAAGAAGCGTTGAAGGACTTGGAATCCGGAAACTGGCTCTTTGGGCGGGGGACGATGGATATGAAAGCTGGTCTAACTGTTCATTTGTCTCTTTTGGAAAAGGCGATGAATGGTGAATTTGAAGGAAATCTACTGCTCATTGCGGTTCCTGATGAGGAAGTGAACTCTGAGGGGATGCTTGCAGCACTTCCGGCCTTGAGGGAAATCAAAGAACAAGAAAATCTCGTGTATAAGACCGCTTTGAACGGTGAGCCGATGTTCAGTAAGTATCCGGGTGATCCGGCCTACTATTTATATACCGGTTCCATAGGGAAAGCGCTGCCCGGTTTCCTGTGTTACGGGAAGGAAACCCATGCAGGAGAGCCCTTCGGCGGTCTGAATGCCAATTTAATGGTCAGCTATCTGGCTCAGGAAATGGAGCTGAATGAAGCCTTTATCGAAAAGGTCGGGGAGGAGCGGACACCGCCGCCGATCAGTTTGATGCAGCGGGACTTGAAATTTGAATATTCCGTACAGACCCCGCAGGCAGCTGTGGCCATGTACAACGTCCTGTATATGAAGCAGACGATCAAGGAATTGAATGAGAAGCTGCTGCTGGCCGCCCAACGTGCAAAAGCCAAGATCATCAACCATTATCATCATCAGGCATCGTATTATTTAGAAGGCACCCAGACGTCAGCCTTTCATCCGGATATCACGATCCTTACGTATGACCAGCTTTACAAAGAAGCGGTCGAAAGGTATGGGGAGATGGAAGTGGAACGTCGGCAGAACCGGCTTGTGAAACTGCGTGATCAGGGAGATCGTGATTTCTCAACGACTCTCGTGCAGAGTCTCGCTTCCCTGTGTAAGGATATCAGTCCGATGATTGTTCTTTTTTACAGTCCACCGTTTTACCCGGCGGTTTCCTCGCACCACGATCCAATGATCCAGCACGGAGCGCAGACAGCTATGGATTATGCCCGTACACATTATGGAGAAGAACTTGAAGTAGTGGAGTACTTTACAGGGTTGTCAGATTTGAGCTTCATCGGCCCGACATCCGCCCGCTCGTCCCTGACGGATTTGACGAAACAGATGCCGATTCACGGAAATGGGTTTGAATGGCCGGCGGAAGACATGGAATCGATCACAATGCCGATTATTAACGTAGGCCCTCTGGGTAGGGATCCTCACCAGTGGACGGAGCGGCTTGAGTTGACCTACAGTTTTGAAAAGCTTCCAAAAATCGTAACCGAAACGATTCACGAACTATTTAAAGCGTGAAGCACATAAGAAAAGCCTGGAATGAAAATCATTCCAGGCTTTTTGATTATCCATTGTATTCAAATCCGGCACCAGGGCCGATGGGAAGACCTGTCATCATCCAGATGAGGAGCATAATCATCCAGATGATGAAGAAGGCAATGGAATAAGGGAGCATAGCGGAAATCAGTGTACCAATGCCCACTTTTTTATCATATTTTTGTGCAAAAGCAATCACAATCGCAAAGTACGGCATCAACGGTGAGATGACGTTGGTCGTAGAATCGGCAATCCGGTAGGCAAGGGTTGTCAATTCCGGTGAATAACCGAGCTGCATCATAAGTGGCACGAAGACCGGCGCCATAATGGCCCATTTAGCGGAAGAGCTTCCGATAAATAAGTTGATGAATCCGGCCACAAAAATGAAGGCGATGATCAGGCCGATGCCTGTAAAGCCAAGGTTATCGAGGAATTCCGCGCCACTGACGGCAATCACTTTACCAAGGTTGGTATGGTTGAAGTAGGCAACGAACTGTCCTGCCGTAAAGGCAAGGACGATGTACATGCCCATGGAAGCCATCGTATCGGACATCTGCCCGGCGACATCCTTATCGTTTTTAATTTCCTTCGTCACTTTTCCATAAATAAATCCTGGGACAAAGAACAGAATCAATATAACAGGAACGAGACTGTGGAAAAATGGAGACGCAAGAAAATCATCCGGATCACGCAGCGGTCCCCACTCCGGTACAACAAGCAGAGCCATGAGAGCGATGGTCACGATGAAACCGATCAGTGCACCTGTCATTCCTTTTTTCTCAATGGCTGTTAAGTAGTTGACTTCTTCCTTCACGCCGCCCTTATAGGTGCCAAGACGCGGCTCAACGATTTTATCTGTCACAATGGTACCGACAATCGTTAATACAAACACAGAGGCAATCATGAAGTAATAGTTCATCGTATACAAAATCGTATCCGCATACTCCGGATCGATGGTAGCAGCTGCCTGGATCGTTAAATCACCAAGCAGTGGATCCAGAGCGGTCAGCAGCAGGTTGGCACTGAATCCGGCGGATACACCGGCAAAAGCAGCTGCAAGTCCAGCAAGCGGATGTCGGCCGAGGCCGGCAAACAGTACGGCACCGAGGGGCGTCAAGACGACATACCCGGCGTCTGCGGCCATACTGGACATAATTCCTCCGAAAACGAGGGAAGCGGTCATTAATGAGCGTGGCACGGAAGTAACGAGACCCCGGAGCATCGCACTGATCAATCCGGACCTTTCAGCAATCCCGATACCCAGCATCGTGACCAACACGGTTCCAAGTGGTGCGAATCCTACAAAGTTTTCAACCATGCTTTCAAACATATATTTAATACCTTCACTGGAAAGCAGATTCACCACCTGCAGGGTTTCACCTGAAGCGGGATCTTCCACTTCAACACCTGCTGTGGAAGCAATCCATGAAGCAATGATGACCAGCAGTGCAAAAACAGCAAACAATGTAACAGGGTGGGGAAGTTTGTTCCCGATACGTTCCACGCCGTCAAGCAGGCGCATTGTCAGCCCTTTTTTCTCCTGTTTTTCCATGATTCTCCTCCTTACAGCTTTTCAAAAAGTTCTTTCTTTTACATAGACGCGTTAAAGTATAAAGAATTGTAAGACTTTTTTGAAGGGTGTTTGAAAAAGTGCTACTAGAAAGAGTATTACGAATTATAGGATATTTAAACATCCGTATGCGGGAAATCCGAAAAGAAACATGGTACAATATAAGAAATGAATGTTCATTCAGTTTGGAGGAAGGGTATGAAAACATTGAAAGATACAATTACTCAAATCACAATGCCTACGCCCTATGCGGTGGGAGATGTCCATACGTACCTGTTGAAAGGGGACCGCCTTACCCTTGTGGATGCCGGTGTCCGTACAGAAGATGCCTGGAACGCGCTTGTCGATCAGTTGAAAATGACAGGGTACAGGCCTGAGGATATTGAGCAGGTGATCCTTACTCATCATCATCCGGACCATATGGGTTGGGTGGATCGTTTTTCACGTGTCCAGACGATCGCAGGTCATCCTAAATTGAAGCCGTGGCTGGAGAGGGATGACAGCTTCTTTGAACGGTACGAATCATTTTTTAAGTGGGTGTATAAGGAATCGGGTGTCCCGGAGCGCTTTGATTCTCTATTGAAAGGGCTGAAAAAACCGCTGAAATGGACGGCAGAAGGGAAAATGACGCACCTCCTGGAAGAAGGCTGTATTCTCCCCGGCCATGACGAATGGGAGGTGCTTGAAACCCCTGGGCATGCCCAGAACCACCTGTCCTTTTTCCGGAAAGACGACGGTGCCTTGATCGGGGGAGATCATCTTCTTGCCCATATTTCCTCCAACCCTTTACTGGAGCCTGCCTACAGTCCGGGAGAAGGACGGCCGAAGCCTCTTCTTCAGTACCGGGCTTCCATGAAGAAACTGCTTCCTTTGAACATGAACACGGTTTATCCGGGCCATGGGAAGGTGTTCGGTGATGTGAATGCTCTTATACAAACCCGTCTGACAAAGCAGGAGCAGCGGGCGGAAAAAGTTTTCCGCATGTTTAAGGACGGACCGCAGCGTGCCTATGACGTATGTGAGCGTCTGTTTCCCAAGCATGTAGAATCCCAGCTTGGGCTGACGATGTCGGAGACCGTAGGACAGCTGGATTATTTGGAGTCGATAAATCGGCTGAAAACCTCTATCATAGAAGGGGAGAAATTTTACGAAATGAACGGGTGATCATATGAATGAACGTTTAAAGGGAAAAAAGATCCTGATTACCGGGGCCTCCAGCGGAATCGGACAGTTTCTTGCCATCCATGCAGCATCAGAAGGTGCTGTTCCGATTTTGACGGCCAGGTCAGAGGATAAACTGGAACTGATGAGTGAAACCATCGAAAGCACTTTCGGCACATCCTGTCCGTGGTATAAAGCCGATCTGTCCAATGATGCAGAATGGAAAGACACCATTGACAAAATCTGCTATGAACAGGGGTCTGTCGATGCATTGATTAACAATGCAGGGGTGGCGGTGTTCGATTATGTAGCCGATTCAAACTGGCAGGATATTGACCGGATGGTGTCAGTCAATGTGACGTCATTGTTCCGCGCAACTCATCAACTGCTGCCCCACCTGCTTCAGAACGGGGAAGGGCATATTGTGAATATCGCCTCCCAGGCTGGGAAGATGGCGACGCCGAAATCCGCTGTTTACGCCGCTACGAAACATGCCGTGCTTGGGTTTACCAACGCCTTAAGGATGGAAGTAGAGCCGCTCGGCCTTCATGTAACGAGCGTCAACCTCGGTCCTGTCCGGACAAACTTTTTTAAGCAGGCGGACCCGAGTGGGAATTATGAAAAAGCCGTGGATAAGATGATGCTGGATCCGAATAAGGTGGCAAGAGTCGTCATCAGCCGCTTATTCACGAAACAGCGGGAGATCAACCTGCCTTCCTGGATGAATTCAGGAAGTAAAGTATACGCGGTAGCTCCCTCAGCGGTCGAAAAAATCATGCATAAACAGTTTAAGAAAAAATAAGGATATCCAACCTCCGGGCCTGCTGGCCGGGGGTTTTTTTATATTTCAAGACAGGATTACAGGAATTGGAACTTGCAAACACGAACATATATTCGCATAATAGTAGTAAAAACGAAAGGAGAAGGGACATGAGCAATCCGAATATTGATTACACCCGCTATCAGGATCGTGGCATCCTCTGTGTGGATATGAAAAGTTTTTACGCCAGCTGTGCAGCGATTGACCGCGGGCTTGATCCTTTAACTTGTTCCCTGGCGGTCGTTGCGGATATGAACCGGAGAGGGAGCGTTGTTTTGGCTGCGACACCGGCCATGAAACAGAAATACGGCATCCGTACGGGGAGCCGTCTGTTTGAAATACCATCGTCACCGGATATTGTGATTGTGTCCGCTCAAATGAGGAAATATTTGGAGGTGTCTACGCAAGTCACGCACCTCTTTCATAAATTCGTTCCTAAAGAGAACATCCATACGTACAGTGTCGATGAAAGCTTTTTGGAAGTTGGAGGGAACAAAGGCAAATTCGGCCGTCCGGATGAGACGGCACAGATGATTATTGATGAATTGAAGGAAACCTTCCATTTGGATGCCGCCATCGGAATCGGACCGAATATGCTGTTATCCAAACTGTGTCTTGATCTGGAAGCGAAAAAGAAGGGCATAGCGCGGTGGACGTTTGAGAACTTTCAGGAGAAATTGTGGCCCGTCGCCCCTTTGTCTGAGATGTGGGGGATCGGCCCGCGGATGGAGCATAGGTTGAACCGGATGGGCATCTGGTCAGTCGGCCAGCTGGCAAAATTTCCGCTGGAACGACTGGAGAAGGCGTTTGGTGTGATGGGGAATCAACTTTATTACCATGCGAATGGGGTGGACTTATCCGATCCGGGAGCTCCGATTATCCATGGCCAGGTGAGTTATGGAAAAAGTCAGATTCTCCTCAGGGATTATCCGGATCCTGAGGAAGTGAAGTACGTTATCCTGGAGATGTGTGAGGAGGTGGCCCGTCGTGCGCGCCGCAAGGGCCATGCGGGCCGGACGATTTCGCTCGGTATCGGCTACAGTAAAAGGGAAGATGGCAGCGGCTTTCACCGGTCTGTATCCATCAATCAGCCGACAAGCATTACGATGGATATTTATCATGCCTGCCTCACTTTGTTTCACCGCTTTTACAACGGGGGAGTCGTCCGCCGCCTATCCATTTCGCTTGGCAGTATTACGGAGGATGCCAGTGTTCAGCTGGACTTGTTTGATCAAGGAAAGGATAAAAAACGTGACCTCGGATATGTCATGGATGAGATTCGTGAACGGTTCGGCCAGGATATGCTGCTCCGGGCGGTTTCCTGGACGGACGCCGGCACAGCTCGACACCGCAGCCGTCTAGTTGGCGGACATTATGCCGAATAAAATCAAAACGATTGTTCTTTGTTAAAGGATTTTTTACAATAGAAGGACAGGAGGGATGAAAGATGAAACTACGCATCACAGATGAAGCTAAACAACAGCTCGAGCAGATACAGGAAGCCGGCCGGCCGCTTCTCCGCCTTTTTTATGATACTGAAGGGTGCGGCTGTGGAGTGAACGGACTCCCGACCCTTCGTCTGGAGCATGAAGAGCGGACGACGGATGAGAAAGTGGAAAATGAGGATTATCCGGTCATTATTGACAACCAGCAGGCCATTTTCTTCAAAAAGGAGATGAAGCTTGATTTTGTCCGCGGCACTTTCCGCCTTTCCAGCCCTGATGGTATCTTGAATCCGATCATCCCGATCAAAGACGTGAAAGAAGGAGCGACGATATGAGTAAAAAGAAACTGGAAGAAGGCTCGCTGGGCTCCCAGCTGAACGCCGATGTTTTATCCAAACTCAAGTCGAAGCAGAATGAATGGAAACAGCAGGCAGCAGAACGGGAAGAACAGGAAAAGCAGCGCCGGATGGAAGAAAGAAAGCGCAGAGAAGCCAATAAGAGTTTTGAAGAGCTTCTTAATGAGAGTGAACTCGATTGGAAAACTTTCAAAAAATAAGCACTCCACTAAGGGGTGTTTATTTTTTCAGTCTGTAGAAAAAGTTCGTCTTATCCAGTTAGAGTCGTCCGTATGTCATGTTGATAGGGCACGAGCCGAAGATCCACTTGGTCAAGAAAACCATTGGACCAAGTGAATCTTCGGCTCGTGCTGTTCCCGCAGGCGTCACCACCGAACGCTCCTCGGTGCCTGTGGAGCTTTACGCTATGATGATAGAGAAAGGTTGGCATAGCTCCTTCGCCGTTTCAAAAAAACAGTACAAGATGCGTCACGGCCGCTTGCGTGGGGAAAATCCTATCCATGATCAAGTATTGGTGATCGCTCCTTTGGAATCACTAGAAAACGCATGTTTTTCCAAACGGATCAGGGACCCGGTGATTCCTGCGAAAAAGGAGGCAGTGCAACCACTTTAGACATAACCACTTCTACGACACGGACCATTTATTCTTTGATGACTTTATTATATAGTGAATGATTATTCATTCATGTTACAATAGGGAAAGAATCTAAAAAGGAGTGAATCCTATGTTTCAAGTCTTTGAAAAAGAGCAGGTCACATGTGTGGAAATGGTCGTCCCTCATATGGGCAGTGTTTATGCGTATTACGTGGACGGTATGATTGTAGATACGGGCACCCGTCATTTTGAAGATGAACTCATTTCGTTTTATGAACGCATGCCGATAGATGTGACGGCTCTGACGCATAACCACGAAGATCATACAGGGACTGCGGCGTGGCTGGAACAGCACCACCGTTCTCCGATCTATGTTCACCCATCCGGCATCGATACGTGTAAGGAATTTGCTCCTTACCCGGAATACCGAAGGAAGACGTGGGGGCTTCGGGAAGCCTTTCATCCTGTCCCGTACCCGTCTCGGCTTTCCTCCCGTCAATTGGACTGGGAAGTGATTGAAACGCCGGGCCATGCGGTAGATCACGTTTCCCTGTTCAACAAAGATCGTGGCCTGTTATTTTCAGGAGATTTGTACGTACGGCCGAAGACAAAGGTAATCATGCGGGAGGAGTCCATCCCGCAGATCATGAACTCCATACAAAAGGTGCTCACTTACGATTTTGGACCGATGTTTTGTGGTCATGGCGGTTATATAGAAGATGGGCGCAGCCGCCTGGAAGAGAAACTGGACCATCTCCAGCACCTCTATGCAGAAATCAAGCACCTTCACGAATTCGGACTGTCCAATCATGACATTCAAAAGAAGCTGTTCCCGAAGGAGTATCCGATTATTTCTTATTCTGATGGAGAATGGGATTCCTTTCACATCATTACCTCCATTGTCGCTGACGTGAAAGCCCGTGTGTGAAAGGTGGAAACCGACGTTTAACAGACAAAGGCCGGATTCATTGTGTCCGGAAAATACTACTTTTCGCAAGACATGTGTATGGTCGTGTTCCGCTTATCAGTGGATGCTTGCGGCGGGCACGGCCTCCGCTGACTTGGAGAGGAAGAACACCTGCCGAAGTGGATCCTCGGCCCGTGCTGTTCCCGCCGGCGTCCCCAACGAACGCTTCTCACGACCTTCCCAAGTGACGGTGTGAAAAAATGAAACGAAAGGGTCTGGGAGAGTTTTTAAGTTCCTGGAGAAGATAGGGGAATATGAGGTTCATCTACAAAAAGACCGCTGCAGGGCAGCGGTCTTTTTGTTATGTTTTGGAGAGTTCGTTTGATACAGCTTCTCCTGCTTTTTTAAGGAGTTTCTCCCATTTTTCCTGATCAGCCAGGAGCTGATCGGTTTTTGCACCGACGATGGAGAGGGCTGCGGCGGTTTCAGTTTTGCTGAAAATCGGTACGGCCATGCTGATCGATCCATCAATCGGGTCATCCACGCTTTTGGATAGCCGTTCTTCCTTTACGTGTTGCAGCTGCTTTATATATTCCCCTTGATCGATAATGGAACGGGATCCATATTTCTCCAGTGGCTGGCCGGCTAAATAATGCTCCCGTTTTTTGATATCCATAAAAGCCAGGAATACTTTTCCGAAATTACCATAGGTGACAGGGAGGGTTTGACCTGCTTTGGAGAAAAACCTTAGTTCCTTCGTTCCTTCGACCGCCTCGATGATCAGAAGCTGATCATTTTCCATAACAGCCAGCTGCACCGTTTCCCCCAGCCGGTCACGCAGATCCACCATATGGGGAACGGCTGCATTTCTTAATTCGTGATGAGCCTTTAATTGAACACTGAGTTCGAGGATTTGATAACCAAGAGAGTATTTTTGTGTAACACTGTCCTGTTTAACAAATCCCCGGGATTCCAATGTCTGAAGCGTCCGGTGCAGCGTGCTTTTAGAGATATCAAGCTGGACCCCGAGCTCCCGGATGCTCTTTTCTTTGTTCTGGCTGAGAACCATTAATATGTCAATCGCATTATCAATGGCTGCAATACGCGAAGGCATCGCATGACCTCCTTTACGTAACAAACGCATTTTCCCTCTATCATACCACGTCTTTTTGGTGGGTGGGGCTTTTAAGACTGGTAACGGGCAGCGAGCGTTTGGTAGCTGCTCATCATTTCTTTTGCGAGCTGGAGGCTGTCTTCCGGTCTGAAGCTGGCATGATCGAAATGAAGCATCTCCTTCAAAATCTGATGGGTATAGTCCGAATAATAAATGGTTCCATCTTCGCTGATGTGATCAATCCCATCCAGCTTGGCAGAAGCTTCATTGATCTGAACGGCTTCTTCCAGCGTCAATCCTTCCGGGAGGACGGGTTCAGCCCCTTCCCGGCTCAAATAGACAGGATACCCGCCGGGCAGCCCTTGTGGAGAGGGGGAGTGTGTAAACAACTTAGCTGGCTGGAGGAGGGCAAACATATTTTTAATGGTGGAGCTTGCGGAAACGGTTGTGAATGCTGTGCCCTCCGGATACTGTTTGATGGCGTCCCACAGCAGCTGTTCAGTATCAAACTGGTTCGTAACATCTTTGTCATGCACCATAATTTTCATATAATGCGGGGCTTTCTGATAGCCGGCTTCTCTTGGATAGACCCACCATTGATGATGGATGACCAGGTAGATCGTTACGGCATCTGCCGGTACATGAAGGTTTTCAGCAACTGAAAGTTTTACAGAAGGTTCAATTACATCTACATTCCCGATGCCGATAGTAGGGGCAAGTCCGAGTTTCCCAAGGGCAGGATTGACCAGGTCGGATAAAGCTGTATTAATCACATGCGGGGAAACAGAGGATTGCCGTACGGCCAGCATAAGGTGGTAGGCAAGGGCGAGCTGGCATGGAAGCCATGCACCGAGACTGGCTGCGCTCAACCTTTCATAGACTTCCTTAGGAAGCTTACGGATGGTATGCCACGTCTGGAGAACCGCGCAGTTGATGATGACGTCTGGCTGCTCCCTGTCAATGAGATCAGCTGTTTCTTGGACATTGGTTACGTCCAGCCTTTTGAACGTAATTTCAGGGTACAGGCGGCTGACGGCCGCTCCGCTTAAGGCGTTATGCACTTTCTTCCTGCCGTCTTCCTCATTAATATCACAAACAACCAGCTCCGGGCATTTAGGATCACGAACGAGAAATTCCAAAATATGACTGCCAACTTCACCAGTTCCAATCAACAACACTTTATTCATCGAAAAACCTCCATTTTTGGGACAGTGTCCCTTTTTTGTTATTATACGCAGAAAAAAGTGAAGGGGTCAACGGAGAACTTAGCCTGTATAGAATAAAGTATCGAATATGAATAAAAATTTATTGTTTATCAATAAATATATCGATAAAATAGAAAACAAGGATGGGGGGAGAAAAGTGAAAAAAGGATCGACGATATTTTTAACCGTTGTTATTTATGCGCTGGGACTGGGAGTGCTGGTTTTATGCGCGTTTCTGCTTCCTTGGAGAGAAGGGGGAGCAAGGGGGCTGTGGGGTTCTCATTATCCTGTGTTGATTGGGATGTATGCGGCGGCTGTTCCTTTTTTCACCGCTTTATACGAGGCGCTCTGTCTGCTGCGGCTGATTGGAAAAGAAGCGGCATTTTCTGATGCATCGGTGTACTCATTATCCAAAATCAAGCGGAGTGCTTTTGCGGTCAGTGCGATCTATGTGCTGGTGTTTCCGTTCTTTTACAGAGCAGGGGATGTAGGTGATGCTCCTGGATTGATGGCCGCCGGCCTTGCCTTCATGGCAGCGTCCTTCGTCACAGGGGTTTTCGCTGCGGTCCTTCAGGCTCTGCTGAAGCAGGCGCTTGAAATAAAAAGAGAAAATGATTTGACGGTGTGAGGTGATGAGATGGCCGTGAAGGTTCATGTTGATGTCATGTTGGCGAAAAGGAAGATGAGTGTGACAGAACTGGCGGATAAAGTAGGGATAACGATGGCCAACCTTTCCATTTTAAAAAATGGAAAAGCGAAGGCCGTCCGTTTTTCCACCCTGGAAGCCATTTGTAAGGCCTTGGACTGCCAGCCTGGTGATCTATTGGAGTATGTAGAGGATGAACGTGATGAAACATAGGTGTTTTCATAAGGTGTCAGACGCTGTACACCAGCTTTTTCACTTTGGTTGGCAGCAGGCACTATCGTGTATCTTTCCAGTTATCATTTTTGCGGCGCTTGCAGTTACGCAGGTACTTCCAATGCCTGTTCTTCCTCGTTATGACTGGCTGCTGCTCTTCTTTTTACTGACGCAGTGGCTGATGCTTCGGTCCGGTCTTGAAACAAAAGATGAACTGAAGGTGATCACGCTTTTTCACGTCATCGGTCTGGCATTGGAAATCTTTAAAGTACACATGGGTTCGTGGTCATATCCGGAGCCCGGTTACAGTAAGGTCTGGGGAGTCCCGTTGTACAGCGGATTTATGTATGCCAGTGTAGCCAGTTATCTGTGTCAGGCTTGGAGGAGACTGGACGTACAGTTGGTTCACTGGCCTTCCTCCCTTTTGGCCGGAGGTTTGGCAGGGGCGGTTTACCTCAATTTCTTCTTTCATCACTTCTGGATTGATATCCGTTGGTGGCTCGCATCCCTTGTCGTTCTCCTGTTTATTCGGACACGGGTAACTTATATTGTTCAGGGGCGGGAATATTCAATGCCGCTCGTTCTGTCCTTTGTCCTGATCGGTTTTTTTATCTGGATTGCTGAAAACATTGCCACGTTTTTCGGTGCGTGGCAGTATCCCGGCCAGCAAGACGCCTGGACGCTTGTTCATGTGGGGAAGATCAGCTCCTGGCTGCTGCTTGTGATTGTCAGTTTTCTTATTGTTGCTCTCTTGAAGCATGTGAAGGGAAAGCGTTCAGGAACAGGTGAGGAGAAGGAAACAGAGGCTGTATGAGCAAAAAAAGAGGAAGCCTGATATTCAGGCTTCCTCTTTTTTATAGTCTGCGGATTGAATGAGCATGTGTGCCGTTTCTTTTGCTCCTGTGGTCCCTCGTTCATAAATATCAAGGGAATAGGTCACCATTAACCCTTCGTGAAGAATAAATAATTGTTCTGCTATAGGAGCAGGATTTTCCAGCTGCAGTTGTTCCAAAAGGGAGGCGAACAATTCCTTCAACCACTTTTTCTCTTCCATAATAACCTTCCGGCCTGGATGGGTTTCTTCAGAAAGCTCAGCCAGGGCATTTACGAAGGCGCACCCTCTTTTGTTCCGTGTGCTCATCCAGTTTTCAAGGGCATCGAAAATACGCAGGATTTTATCCAGCGGCTGATCGTCCGGCACTTCATCCATGCAGGAGAACAGGTGCTCCCTCCATTTTTGATCCCGCTCTTCCAAGTACGCCACAATAAGCTGATCCTTAGAACCGAATCGGTCATACAGGGTCTTTTTGGTTACACCAGCTTCACTTGCGATGGTTTCCACACCTACAGCATGGATGCCTTTGGAATAAAACAGCTCTGAAGCGGTATCCAGAATCCGCCGGGCCGCCGGTGTCATTTTTGTCGTTTCACCCATGCAAGCCACCTCCATCTATTGTTTGTATGGATCGGTCTCACAAGGACCGGCTTCTGCTTTTTGAATGACCCATACACCTAGAAAACATATTATCATTCCTGAGATGGTTAAGAAACCAATTGTATCTCCAAACATAACATAAGCCCAGATCATTGTGACAGGTGGTGTTAAATAAAGGAGACTGCTGACTCTTGTAACACTGCCGATTTTTAAGTTCAACCAGTAAAAACCGTATCCTCCAATGGTGGACAAACCGGCGACCCAGGCGATTGCGAACCAGAAATCAAAGGTAGCCGGGGGCGCCGCATTGTCCGTTGCTATCCCAATGACTGTAAAGAAAACAGCAGTTACGGCTGTTTGAATCGGCAGCGCATCCATTAAAGATAAGGGACGTTTGATTGTCTTTTCAAATAGTGTGGCGATGACAAGGGAAATCATGGCTGCAAATGACAGTCCATAAGCCCAGATCGGTACGTCTAAAGCTTTTCCAAGATCACCGTAAACGACGAACAATACGCCTGTGATGCCGGTGAATAATCCGATCCACTGTTTACGGGATGTCCCTTCCTTTAGAACAGGCCCCGCGAGCAGAGCTGCTGCTATAGGCTGCAGCGTCGTTATTAAATTAGAAGTCCCCGCTGAAACCCCCTGTTCAACGGAAAGGAATACACAGTATAAGTATCCTCCCTGAGCCAGCAGACCGATCAACACCTGAGTCATCACACTTTTAGGACTCAAACGGGTGCGCCGCTTCCATAACCACCAGATCCCTAAAATAGCAGCAGCCGTTATAAAACGCCACATCAACACCGTCATAGAAGCTGCCTCATCGGTCCCGAGTCTCGCTCCGATAAATCCTGAGCTCCACATAATTATAAATCCTGTTGCGGCCAGTACGTTCAATTTTTTATTCATGAAGCATCACCCTCCTTAAAGTAAACCGATCGGTATATTCTTATTATATATAACCATACCGGTCGGTTTACCGTCAAGAGAAAGTGGAAGGGGAAAAATGTTCCAAAGAACGAAACTTATGCAGAAGGAGATACGTAGAATAGGGAGGAAGTGAAAGGGGAGGAGAAAACATGGTCGCAGCCTACACGTACAGCAGCACCTTAAGAAAGACAAAAGCGGCTCGGACCGCTTTTGTCCTCATTGTCTGCAGCGTTGTGTCAGTGGTAACCGTCCTCCTCACGGGAGACCGTTCTCTTCTTTATACGCTCCCTGCAGGCGTCCTCATCAGTGGGGGAGCGGTCTGGTATGTGCTGACTATGAAAACACGTATCTATACAGTCGTGCGTAAGGATGGATTAACGATCCATAGAGGACTGGGAGGCGGCTATCTCGACCTTCCATTTGATGACATCATTAGAATAACAAAAGTAAAGGACGTCTTGATCATAAAAAGGAAATCGGACCACTCAAAAGAACTTTATATGGGTTACTTATCGGCGGAAGACCAAGGGTCTCTGCTCTCGGAAATTGAAAAGCACTGGGGACAGGCCCACCCAATAGAAAAGGGGGAAAACGAATGACGAATATTCAAAAGCACAACGAAAAGGCCTGGGATCGAAAAGTCGAGGATCAGGTCCGCTATACGAGAGCGGTCGATGCAGAAGTCATTCAGAAGGCTTCTGCTGGTGATTGGGCAGTCGGGGTAACTGCAGGAAGGAAAGTGCCTGGTCATTGGTTTCCGAAGTCTGTCAGCGCATTGAAAGTGCTGTGTCTGGCTTCTGGTGGCGGACAGCAGGGACCAGTACTCGCAGCCGCAGGAGCTGACGTCACAGTTTTCGATTTATCGGCGGCCCAATTGGAACAGGATAGAAAGGTAAGTGAAAGGGAAGGGCTTTCCCTTAGAACCGTTCAAGGGGACATGACTGACTTGTCCGTTTTTGAAGATGAAACCTTTGATATCATTGTTCACCCCGTCTCCAACGTATTTGTGGAAAATGTCCGGCCGGTATGGAAAGAAGCTTCCCGGGTATTGAAAAGAAAAGGTACGTTGATTGCTGGATTTATGAATCCGGTTCTTTACCTGTTTGATGACCAGAAAGAAGAGGAAGGAAAGCTTGAAGTGGCTCATGCGATTCCATATTCGGGACTGGAAGATGCTTTTGAAGAGAACGAGGCTGTAGAGTTCGGACACACGCTTGAAGATCAGATTCAAGGACAGATCGAAGCCGGCCTGATGATTACCGGTTTTTACGAAGATGATTTTGGAAACGGGCGGACAATCGACAAGTACATAAAGACAATGGTTGCGACAAGGGCGGTGAAAGGCTGAAAGGTGTGGGGGTTGTGTTCACATAAAAACCGTCCTGCTCCATTTATGGAAGCTGGACGGTTTTTTGTGCAGCGCTCTATGAAAAAAACGTTTGTTTCGCTTGAATAGCTGCCTGGATTTCCTCAAGAGACCGGCAGCAGGGACCTTCGATGTCTCCTGAAAATTTTTCCGGCTTTTTTTTCAGCAGACGAAGCACATGACAATCGGTAAACCAGTCTCCTTCTTCCGCACTAGGATGGACCCAGTCATCCCAGGCCATTGACAAGGTCGGACTGAAAAGTTTGTTTCTCCCAAGTCCTCTGCAGGGGCTTGGAGAAGGTACAGGTGTTGAACCATCCCCTTCCATAAAGAATAACTCGGGCCAGTAATCAGCTCTTGAGCCGGTATGAGGACGGGATTCCGCCCACAGAATAATGGATTCAAGCCGGGATTCTATGGAATAGAGCAGGTCGTAGAGAGAACGCCCCAGGGAGACGCGTTTATTTACGGAAGTGAAATGGTGGACCGTTCCACCTGTCAGTTTTATTCGTTTTTGCACAGGCGTCAGGTAAGGGAAAAGGATATGGTTCATGGACAGCAGTTCCTGAAGTTTGAACATGACTTTATCCATTACTGTCTGCATGTAAAGGGAGTTGTTAAGAACGCGGTTTTCAATATAATGCTGTTCATTAACAATCAGCGCTTTGGTGATTTCTTCACTGCGGCCGCTTTCCCAAAAACGCTCCCAAAAAGGGCGCATGAAGGCAGACACATTCAGAAAGGGTAACAGATGCCAAAGAGGTGCCCCTTGTTTCCTGCTGTATTCATAGAGAAGCAGTTGAGGATAGGCATCCTGAAAGATGAGCCAGTTTCCGCGTTCCAAAAATACATAGAAATCAACCGCTTCTTTTGCTGTCAGCAGTTTAGGAAGATAAGACCCCTTCAAATCGGTCATGTTCCATCCGGCATTTCTTGAAACTAAATGGGCAAGCAGAGCCCAGTGGATTTCGGGGTGGATGAGAAAGAAATCCATATAGGCTTTCGTACGGGTAACATTGTTCCGGTTGGCTTTTTTGGTCTTATTTTTAATGTCCTCCAGCATTCTTTCCTCTTCTTTATGGATCGGCGGTGTGTCACCTGGTTTTAAGGCGTTTTTTAACTGCTTTTTTAATACCCCTGCATCAGACCGGAATTTCACCGTACCCCCCCTCCCATATGCAGATCTATTTTCGGGTTTTCATGATTTTTCTAGTGTATGCAGGAAATAAAACCGTATGTAAAACAAGGAAGGAATATCGTTGTATCTCAACGAATTCTTCTAAAATAAGGGAATGAAAGAGGGAGAAGTCCGGCAGATAGCCGATGATATCAAAAAGGAGGAAACCCTATTGCTGCAGCGTATCATGTGGGATCATCTTGACGCCGCCGGTTCGGAATATGTAACCATTAACAAACGGCCTGACGGTATGGAAGTGAATGGGACCGTTCTGCTGATCAATGACAGACGCCCCCACCGCGTTTCTTATCTCCTTAGACTCGGTCATGATTGGAAAACAAAAAAGCTTAAAATTTTTACAAATGAAGAAGAAGACCCTTTTGTCATTGAGACCGTTAAAGAGGACAAATGGTGGGTGGAGGGCAGTTACATGGAGGCTTTGGACGGGGCGTCCAATATTGACTTGTCCATCACACCTTTAACCAACTCGCTTCCAATCAACCGGGTTTCATGGGTGATAGGGGAGAAAAGAACATTCAAAATGGTCTCCGTGAAGCCGTTAAGCCGGGAAGTGATGCCAATCCTGCAGACATATACGTATTTAGGGGACTCTGATGACTGCCGGATTTTCCAGTACAGGTGCCGAAATTATGAAACAGCACTGGTCGTTGACCAAAATGGCTGGGTTGTCGAATATCCAGGCTTTTTTTACCGGCAGGGGGTGTCAGATAATACAGGAGTTTTCAATGGGGCACCGGTATTTCTGGCTTCGGAAGGAAATTCAGGAGGGAGGCTTCCGACCTGATGAAACCCTCGCCGGCAAAAACAGTGGAAGGAGAAGTTGCTGGATAACAGAAATTTCTTTACACTTATTGTAAGCGCTTTAATTAGGAGGGTGTTGGCATGCATGTACCTTTAGTTTTAACCGATTTCCTTGATCGGGCAGTAGAACTATATGCAGAAAAAACAGCGGTCATAGATGACACGTTTTCATTGACCTACAGTCAGTTGAATGAGAGGGTCAACCGGCTTTCACGCGGCCTGGATGCACTTGGTGTAGGAAAAGGGGACAAAGTGGCTTACCTAGCTCCCAATTCAACAGAAATGCTGGAAGGGTTTTATGGAGTCTTTCAGCTTGGAGCTGTCATGACGCCCTTGAATACCCGGTTGCAGCCGGCGGATTATCAGTTCATTTTGAGACATAGTGAAAGTAAAGTTCTGCTTGTTGATGCTTCGCTGTATCCTCTGGTGGAGAACATTGTCGATGACCTCCCATGCCTGGAGCACGTCATTGTCCATGGAGACACATCTGGACAGGGGTATGAAAACTGGCTTCACTCCTTTTCCTGCGACTCATATCCGAGAGCTGAGGTGGAGGAAACAGATCCGGCTTCCTTGTTATATACGAGCGGGACGACAGGGAATCCCAAAGGTGTTGTGTTGAGTCACCGGTCGAACTATCTGCATGCCTTATCTTCGATGCATCATTTACGTGTTTCGGATCAGGATACACTGCTGCATGTACTCCCGATGTTCCATGTGAACGGATGGGGGTCTCCATTTTACTACACAGCAAATGGAGCGACACAGGTGATGCTGCGAAAAAACGATCCATCCGCCATCATTGATAAGGTGGAGAAGTATAAGGTGAGCGTGTTACATATGGCTCCCACGGTGTTGAACATGGTGATTGAGGCTTATGAAGCGGCCGATCCGCAAATTAAACAGGATGTGCGCGTCGTGATTGCGGGATCGGCTCCACCTCCGGCTTTTGTAAGGAAAGTGGAAGAGGACCTGGGCTGGAAATTCATTCAAGTGTACGGCATGACTGAAATCTCGCCGCTCATTACGACATCTGAGCTCAAGTCCATGGATTTGGAGAAAGAGTCGGAAGAACGTTATCGTTTGAAGGCGAAAGCAGGGTATAGTATGATAGGCAGCCGGGTAATGGTCGTTGATGAGCAGGGCAGCCAGGTTGAGCATGATGGAAAGACCATAGGGGAAATCGTTACACGGTCAAATAATGTTATGGACGGTTATTACAAAAATGAAGAAGCAACAACAGCTGCCATCCGTAATGGCTGGCTGTATACCGGAGACATGGCAGTCGTGGACGAGAACGGCTATATTGAAATCGTCGATCGGAAGAAAGACGTCATCATCAGCGGTGGCGAAAACATCTCTTCCATCGAAGTGGAAGGAACGCTGTACGATCATCCATCCATATTGGAAGCGGCTGTCGTGGCAGTTCCTCATGAAAAATGGGGGGAGGTTCCGCACGCAAGCATTGTACTCAGAGAAGGAGAAAGTTTGACGGAAGAAGAAGTGGTCCGCTTCTGTAGGGAAAAACTCGCTCATTTTAAAGTACCGAAGAGCATTTCCTTTATTGAAGAATTACCAAAGACCGCATCCGGAAAAATACAAAAAGTGGTGATCAGGAAAGAATTCTGGAAAGGTCACAGTCGGATGGTTCATTAAAAAGAACCTCCCCTTATCGACGGGGAGGTTCTCTTTGTTGACATTTATACCAACGGGGGTATAAAATACAACTAGAAAATGAAATGAAAAAGGAGGGATGGGCTATGACGGCGGGAATGAGTGCTTTGATCATGTTTGCCTTATACCACATCCTCTATCGGATCTGGCCGGCCCGGTCAGTCCATAAAGTCTCTATAACACCCAGCCGCTCTTTTACAGGCAGAGCCGTTGTTGATACCCGGGATTATCAGATTTCCTATAAGGATCCGTATCCACAGGCGTACTGCCTGCCTCTGGCCTATTTGAAACGGCACGCAGGAGAGCTGCCGGATCAGCCGCTGCTGCTGATCTCCACCAACGAGGTTGAGAAAAATATGGCAGCAAGAGTTCTTAGAAAAAAAGGATTTACGGTTGAAGGATACGCGATTGCAGGCGAATGCGAGGAGTGTCCGAAAGTTCCTTGTATGGCCGGCTCTTGACCGTGTGCTTCTTGTTTAGATGAAGGATTGAAGGATCTGAGACCTTTATGGAATTGAAAAAGACGCTTTCTTCTTCAGCCACTTCGGCTGGGGAAGAAGCGTCTTTTTTATATACAACAAGCGTCAGACATTCGATGCCTGTTCAGAAGCCTCCGTCTATTCCTCCTCACACTGCACCCGCTCCAGCTGCGTCTTAGGAACATGCTGCAGCCCCCAGTCACAAATTAAGTCTAGAACAGGAATCAAGGAACGCCCCCGTTCCGTCAATGAATATTCAACCTTTGGTGGAACTTCTGGATAAACCTTCCTGAACAGGAGGCCGTCTTCTTCCAGTTCTCTTAATTGTCTCGTCAATGTTTTATGGGAAACATCTTGTATATACTGCTTCTAATCCCCGAAACGCCGGTATTGACATTCATAGATTTCATAGAGGATCAGAACTTTCCATTTTCCCTGAATCATCTGCAGCGTGGCGTCAAATTCATTTAAGTAAAGCATCTTTTCCATACGTCGTCCTTTCTATACGTCGTCCTTTCTATACGTTACCTTGATGTCACCATCTGACATGAAAGTGCGTACTTTTTTCTTCATGATTCCTCCTGTACACTACCCATGAGTGAAAGAAAAGAAAGGGGAATAATGATGAAAACAGGGTTTATCGCAGTCACAGGAGCTTCCAGCGGGATAGGGAAAGCAACGGCTTCATTATTGATAGAGAAAGGCTTCAATGTTCTGCTTATCGCCAGAAGACAGCATCTTTTGGATGGGTTTTCTGGAGACCACGTCATGAAAGCAGATGTGGACGTTACGAATGACAAGGCTTTAAAGGCTGCAATAGAGAAAGCGGAGCAGACGTTCGGGCCTGTTGACCTGATGGTGAACAACGCTGGACGGATGCTTTTAGGTGATATTACTAATCAAAACAAAGCTGAATGGAAGGAAATGTATGATGTGAATGTACTCGGAGTTCTAAACGGGATGCAGGCTGTTCTTCCGTCTATGAAAAAGCATCAGCAGGGTACCATCATTAATATTGGGTCGATTGCCGGCAGAAAAACCTTCCCGGATCATCCCGCTTACGTGGGAACGAAATTTGCCGTTCACGCCATGACGGAAAATGTCAGGGAGGAAGTAGCTGGTGACAATATCCGCTTAACGACTATTGCTCCGGGCGTTGTGGAAACAGAACTGATCAGTCATACGTCTGATGATGGCATCAAACAAGGGTACAGGGATTGGAAAGCATCCATTGAAGGAGGACTTCGGCCGGAAGTTGTAGCCGAGGCCATCTATTATGCATATCAGCAGCCATCGTCTGTAACGATTCGCGAAATCGACCTGGCACCGACGAAACAGCAGGATTAACAGGAAATGAACCGCAGATTGAAACGCCTTCCTCCTCTTTTTCGTATGGAATAGAAGAAGATGATCAGGAGGGCTGTCTAATGATTCAAGTCATTGTCACACTAACCGCAGGTGTCGGTTTGTACATGTTATTCAACTGGCTTATGGGGTACCGGAAGGGGCATATCCAATTGGATTTGGATGGCCGGTATGTAGGTTTCGGCGAATATACGCAGGCTGTTCTGGCTGAATTGAAGAACCAGGGTTACAAAGCATCTTATGAAGGGGACGGGGTGTTTAGGATCAATGGAAACCGTTATGTCTTCATTGAACGAAATGTTTCCATGAGAGGCGTCCCCCTTCAGCGGACCATCTTAAAACCCGATCAATAAGCAGAAAAGCTCTCTCCAACAAAGAGAGCTTTTTTCTATGGAATAAGATGACCGCCGCTCTGCACACTAATAAAAAAAGAAATGGGGTCAGAGATGAAACTGACATCTGGCATTGCTGCTATTTTTCTGTTTTTTGGAAGTTTTCCTCTACTCTCGACGGACGCTCATCCGCGGCACTTTTATGAAGAGAAAGGGACCGCGATCTGGGAAGTACCGACAGAGTCCAAATGGGTTGCCGTCACATTCGATGATGGACCGAGTGATACGTACACACCCGAAATTATGGAAGTACTAAAAAAATACGGGGCAAAGGGTACATTTTTTGTAGTAGGGTCACGAGCTCAGAAGCATCCGGACTTGATCAGGGAGATGGCGCAGGAAGGACATGAAATAGCCAACCATACGTACCATCATCCGAGTTTCACCGGAATATCAAAACAAGATATTGTGAAGGAAATTGACTTTACGGCAGATGTAATCAAGGAGATTACGGGGAAGCCTCCTCAATTGTTCCGCCCACCCGGCGGTGTTTACAATGACATTATTGTAAATACCGCCAGCGAGGAAGGGTATATGGTAGTCATGTGGTCCTGGCATCAGGATACAAAAGACTGGCAGAGCCCCGGGGTAAATCGGATTGTGGATACAGTTCTAGACCATTCAAAGAATGGGGATATCATTCTCTTTCATGATTTCGGAGGCAACAGATCTCAGACGGTCCAGGCATTGAACCGTATTCTCCCTGCATTAAAAGAAGATGGCTTCCAATTTGTAACGGTATCCGAATTGATTGAAAAACATCCAAAGTATAAAATCGTTGATGACTTTTCCGGTTAGTATAGCAGGATAAAGGGTGCCTGGCTGTAGAGAACGTGATCTCCACAGCCTTTTTTCATGTTTAAAATACCAGTGGGTAAAGGTTTTTTCTTAAAGAGTTGGACTGATGTATAAATGGAAAGGGCGAATCATTCTGTGTAAAGGTACAGCGTGTAGAGCCCGCTTGTAAATTTTGAAAAATGTGAAGAATCCTTACATAAACAATTGTGTTAACATTTTGACTTTGGTACAGTAGTATATATCATATTATGTTAAGAAATCTAACATGGAGGGGTAAGTCATGGAAGCCACGTTTTTAATGAACAATCTCTGGATTGTTGTCTGTACGATTCTTGTTTTGTTGATGCAGGGAGGGTTTATCCTTTTGGAGGCGGGATCGACACGTATGAAAAATGCCGGCCATATTGCAGGGAAAACCGTCTTTACAGTGGGAATTGTTTCTTTGGTTTTCTGGGCTGTCGGGTATGGGTTGATCTATGGTGAGGGGAATGCTTTTGTAGGCTTATCCCAGTTCTTTTACGGGGATGCAGAAACCATGGGAGAGGGACTGGCTGGTTCCGTTGATTTTATGTTCCAATTAGCTTTCGCAGCTATTGCCATGACCATTGCTTTCGGTGGCTTTGCTGAGCGGGCGAAACTGATGGGGTACGTTATTTTTGCGGTCTTATTTTCAATACTTATCTACCCGGTTATCGCTCACTGGATCTGGGGCGGCGGCTGGCTCGCGGAGCACGGGAAACAGGACTTTGCCGGTTCCACTGTTGTTCACCTGACCGGAGCCATGGCGGCTCTGGCAGCAACCATGATCTTGAAACCGCGGATCGGTAAATACAATAAAGACGGTACATCGAATGAGATTGCCGGTCATAACCAGGTATTCACAGCTCTCGGTGTGCTCATTCTCTGGGTTGGCTGGTTTGGTTTTAATGCGGGAAGTACTTTTGGTGTGGGGGATGCCTTTTTCGGTTATGTCGCCTTGAATACTCAGCTGGCAGCCGGTGCGGGGGCTGTTGGGGCAATGCTTATGGTATGGGCCGTGACTGGGAAGGCGGATGTACCGACAACACTGAACGGAGCTTTGGCTGGTCTGGTTGCCATTACCGCCTCCTGTGCCTTCGTTGCTCCATGGGCGGCTGTCTTGATCGGCTTGATTGGAGGAGCGTTCGTCTTCTTCAGTATGAGGTTCTTCGATAAACGGAGAATCGACGACCCGATATTCGCCCTTTCTGTTCACGGTACAGTAGGGATCTGGGGGACATTGTCCAACGGTTTATTTGCAACGCCGGAACTTGCCGCTGTAGGTCGTCCCGGACTTTTCTACGGCGGGGGATTTGAACAGCTGGGTGTACAGATTCTGGGAGTCGTCAGTTCTGGTCTCTATGCGTTTGTTGTTTCCTTCATCATTTTGAAGGTTATGGATAAGGCAATGGGCGGCCTCCGTGTTTCCGAGGAAGAAGAGATTATGGGACTTGATATAAGTGAACATGGCGGGTATGGGTATCCTGAGAACCTGACACCACCGAAGTCGAATTCAGGAGCCTAAATAGAGATAAAGGGTGGAGTTGGCATGCGCGAAAGCTATCAAGAGCTGCGTACATGGCGGGAAACGATGATCCCTGGTCTGTTGACCGATTCTGAGGAATTGAATGTGTTTCATGATCAGCTCATCTCCCGGACGGTGAAACTTGCAGAGGAAAGGGTGAGAAATGAGCAGGGAATGCCGCCTGCTCCTTTTTCTTTTTATCTCATGGGGAGCGCGGGGCGGGGCGAGCAGTCCATTTGGAGTGATCAGGACCACGGTCTTATTTTTGAAGGAGGAAGGTCTGATCAGGATTACTTTCTCGCGCTGGGTGCTGAAATCAAACGCGGTCTTGCCGCTGTCGGCTATGAAGAATGTGAGGGAGATGTCATGTCCTCCAATCCAGTTTGGTGTCAGCCGAAAGAGGAAATGAAGCAGCAGGTATCAGGGTGGCTGCAGCGGGGGGACTGGCAGGCTCTCCGTCATATGCAGATCTTCTTCGATTCAAGAGTTCTCGTGGGTGAAAAAGACAGGCTGGCACCGGTGAAAAATGAAATTTTCACAGCATTCCAAGAGCACCCTCACCTGTATCAAAGAGTTGTGGAGAACGTGAAGCTTATAAAAAAAGGAAAGGGCGTGTTCGGGCAGCTGCTTCCGGAACAGAAGGGAAGCCGGCGGGGCAGCGTCGATCTTAAACAAACCATTTACTTTCCGTTTGTCAATGCAGCGAGACTTCTGGCTTTCTATAAACAGCTGCATGTCCCTTCCACCCTGTCGAGGTATGACTATTTGGAGGAGGACTTTCCGGAACTTCATTTTTATAATCAGCAGTTTCAAGAATTTCTTCAGTTCCGGCTCCATAAGGTGGAGGAATCGGATGGGTATGGCGGGGTGCATTATGTTCCAGTACATTCTCTGAAAGCGGAAGATAAAAAGCGGTTGAAATCCTGGATGAAATACGGCCATGAAGCCATTGAGCATGCTAAAGCGGTTTTATCTAAAGAGGGAGTGCTATGAATCCATTTACTCAATTTGTAAAAGATCTCTCCGGCCGGATCGGAAGCGGCTTTTCATCCCTGAATCAAAGCAGTGCTTCCAACCAGGCCTACATTAGAAATCTGGAGCGCGAAATTAAGGAAAAAAATGTGCTGGATCTGCCGCTTGCAGATCTTCCTGTCGTCGTCTTTGATTTAGAAACGACCGGTTTTCACCCCTATCAAGGAGACCGCATCCTCTCGATAGGGGCTGTAAAAATCAGAGGCTTGCAGATTGAAAAGGAGTCCTTCTATTCGCTCGTCCAGTGCAGGGGCTCCATATCTGATGAAATCACATGTCTCACGGGCATTACAAAGGAGATGACGCAGAAAGCCCCACCGCTTGAGGAGGTCCTGCACGATTTTTACAGGTATATCCAAAGTGATGTCTTAGTCGCCCATCACGCCGGCCATGAGCGAAAGTTTATGAATCATGCGGCATGGACGGAAATGAAGCGGAAGTTTCGGCACCGGATCCTTGATACAACCTTTCTCACCAAAGTGAATCGTCCGAACCAGGATCTGAATTCCCTTGATGAATGCTGTGCGGCGTATGAAATACTGGTTGATCATCGGCACCATGCTTTATCTGATGCCAAGGCTGCAGCAGCCTTATGGATTCGGGCGGTCGAGGAAGCACGGGAGAACGGGTACCGGACGCTCGGGGAAGTCTATACAAAACTCGCTTCTTTTAGCTGAAGCACTCCTGATTGTAAAAAAGGGGTGTTTTTTTTATGTGGAAAAAAGCTATAGGTTAAAAATCCTTTAGAAAAAAATGAAAAAAACAACCTCCTGTTGTAAAATTCAGACTATTATGTATAATGTGAGACACAATACAGGCGGGAGGAATAGCAGTGGCAGTAGATATGGCTGATTTCATACAAGAATTGAAGCTGGTGCTTCAGGACCATCAACTTTCAACGAACACAACTGTCCTTGATCATCACAGCAGGGACGAGTCCTATCATAAACCGGAAAGACCGGAACTGGTTGTCTTTCCGGAGACGACAGAAGAGGTGCAGGCGGTTGTAAAAGCTGCAGACGCTTTCGGGATACCCATTATTCCATTCGGGCTGGGAACCAGCCTTGAGGGTCACGTGATCCCATATGTCCGAGGGGTCACGATTGATTTTTCACAAATGAACAAAGTCCTTGAAGTGAGGGATAAAGATTTTCTAGTGAAAGTCCAGCCTGGGGTAACCAGATCTCAGCTGAACAAGGAGTTGAAGAAATACGGCTTATTCTTCCCGGTAGATCCCGGCGCAGATACCACGATTGGAGGGATGGCAGCCACGAATGCAAGTGGGACCACATCTGTTAAATATGGAGTCATGAAAGATCAGGTGCATGACCTTGAAGTGGTCACGCCTGATGGAAGCTGTATACATACAGGCAGTATGGCAAGGAAGTCATCTTCCGGTTACCATTTGAACAGTCTTTATGTCGGTTCAGAGGGAACTCTTGGATGCATGACAGAACTAACTCTTAGAGTATATGGTATTCCTGAGCACATTACAGCGGGAAGGGCGTCTTTTCCAACCGTCAATGATGCTGTGGAAGCCGTGGTGTCTATCCTGCAGGCGGGTGTTCCTATTGCAAGAATGGAACTCGTGGACGAGCGGTCGATGCAGCAGGTGAACCATTTCAACCACACAACCTTTGATGAAAAGCCGACTTTATTCTTAGAGTTTCATGGAAATGAGTCCGGGCTTTTAGAGGATATTGACTTTGTGAAAGCCATCGTCCAGGAACATCATTGTATGGGGATCCAATTCGAAAAAGACAATGCTGCGCGGGTGAAGCTGTGGGAGGCGCGGCATCAGCTGGCCTATGCCTATATCCACAGCTTTCCCGGGAGGAAGCTGATGGTGACGGATGTGTGTGTTCCGATTTCCAAACTGGCTGGAGCCGTGAATCACGCACGTGGTGTCATTGAAGAACTGGGGCTCCATGCCGGAATTCTTGGTCATGTAGGGGACGGAAATTATCATGCGCTTCTTATGCTGGACCCGGATCACCCCGAGGAAGCCGCTAAGGCGGAGCAGTTGAATGAAGCCATTGTAGAATATGCTCTTGCATGTGGTGGAACATCGACGGGCGAACATGGGGTTGGACGAGGAAAGATGAAGTATCAGAAACAGGAACATGGGGCCGCACTGGCTGTTATGGAGAAAATTAAGCAGGCCCTTGATCCAAAAGGAATCATGAACCCGGATAAACTCGTTCCAACAAGGAGGACAAATCAATGAAGATGCTTGAATCTATTAGTCATATAGCTGGAAAGTATTTTGCTTTCTGGGTGGTGGGGGCTGCGCTGACCGCCTTTTTCCTCCCTTCCACTTTTCTCGGTCTGGGAGCCTACATTACCATTCTGCTTGGAGTTGTCATGTTCGGAATGGGACTTACACTAAAACCTGTGGATTTTAAGATGGTCGTGCAAAAACCGGTTCCAGTCATCATAGGGGTGCTGTCTCAATTTTTGATTATGCCCCTGGCTGCTTTTGTTATTGCGTATTTGTTGAAGCTTCCTGCCGAGCTTGCAGCAGGACTTGTGCTTCTCGGTTCAGTTCCTGGAGGGACCTCTTCCAATGTCATGGTGTTTCTTGCTAGAGGGAATCTGGCTTTGTCTGTGGCGATGACCTCATTGTCAACGCTTCTTGCCCCCATTTTCACACCATTGATTCTCCTGATTCTGGCTGGTCAGTGGCTGCCTGTGGACCCGGTATCCATGTTTGTTTCAATCGTGCAGGTTATCATTATTCCGATTGCTCTCGGAGTCGGTGTACGTAAGCTTGCCCCGGTAGTGGTTGACAAAGGGACGTCCATCATCCCGCTCATCTCTGTTCTGGCCATCATCATTATTGTTATGGCAGTAGTGGCAGCGAATGTAGACAGCATCATCAGTTCCGGTGTGATGGTTTTTGCTGCAGTTATGCTGCATAATCTTTTCGGTTTGTCCCTTGGTTATGGAACGGCAAAAATGATGAAGCTGGATGAAAGCAAGCGCCGGGCGATTTCCATTGAAGTAGGGATGCAGAACTCCGGTCTTGGTGTAGCGCTTGCTACAGCCCATTTTGGTCCCCTTGCTGCGCTGCCAAACGTTCTTGCTGCCGTATGGCACAATATCTCGGGACCTATATTGGCAACCTTCTGGTCGAAGAGACCGACAGAAAAACAAGAGGAGGATGCTGCACCTCACGATGCGTGGGTAGAAGGTATAAAACAAACAGGTCTATAAAAATTCTGCCATAGGTGAAACCTTTTTCCATTCTTTTCCGTAAACCATAGAAACAACGGAGGAGGTTAGGAAAAGCACGTGCGTATACGGCTGAAGAAAAGGTGGATACGCCCCTCATATACATATGTCAGCGTGGCATCTTATATTTTTAATGACGAAAGAGGAGGCTTATGAAAAAAATATGGATAGGCATCTGTTTATTTCTTTTTGTTCTGCTTTCAGGAGTCACTTTGTATTCTTTATGGGGCAGCCAGGAGGTGAATGCAGTGACTGAGTATGAAAAACAAGAAGTCGAGAGGATTGAAATCGAGGTGGCATCCATGGATGTCGACATTCAGACCGCATCTGTCTCCCACGTTGAAATGAGTGCAGAAGGAAAGACAAACCAACCCCTTTTTACGTACCATTACTCTCAAGGGAAACTACATATTGAAGAAGTGGAACGAAAAGGGGTCCGTCTGCTTCCTTTTTCTCCCTTCAAAGATGCTTCCTTACACATTGTGCTTCCTGAGAAAAAATATGAGGCGCTGACTATGCAGGCATCATCCGGAGACATCCGTATCGAGGAAATGACAACAGCGTCTTTAAATATCAAAACTTCGTCGGGATCTGTGGACATGGTGAATAATGAGATTGAAAAGACTCTGGCCATCGAAACTTCCAGTGGAGATATCGCAGGGGAAGCTGTTACAGCGGGCGCGCGAACTTATCAGACGAAGAGCGGATCCATTACGGAAGAGGATGCTGAGGGAGAGAAGACAAGGGTCAACACGGCTTCCGGAGATCTTTCCTTGACCGGAATGCAGACACTGACGGGTTTGGATGTGGAAACGACCAGTGGGGATGTGCATGTGAGTTATGAATCGGCAGCACCTCAAGATGGAACGGTTTTATTTACGAGCCGGTCAGGAGAAGCGGTTGTAAACTGGGAGGATTTGTTGTATGAAAAGAAAGAGGAGCACTCCTTTCGAGCTGTGCTTGGGAAGGGGAGTGAAGAGAACATCATACAGATTGCTACACAGTCCGGGGATCTGCACTTGAATAACAGGTGAGAGGAGGAGACCTCCCACCTTCGCCTGCTTACTATTGATGTGCGCCCGGTCCTTCTTCAGGTCGGTTTTTATTCGTGCGGTGTCCTGGTTCTTCTTCAACAGGCAGGCTTTCCTTCGGTGTTTTATTGTTGGTTTTAGCGGCGTTCATTTGAGATGTGCGTTTTCCCATATAAGATCCCTCCTTGTATTTTCCTTAGTGTTCGGTCGGAGGAAGGATGTTAATCGAGTAAAATATGGCAGAAAAAGAGCGCCCCGGAGGACGCTCTTTTTTTATGGGTTCATGATTTCTGAAATGATTTCATAAGAGCGCAGCCGTTTATGGTGATCGTAAATTTGAGAAATGATCATCATTTCGTCTGCCTCTGTCTCTTGAAGGAAGCTTTCCAGTTTGGCTTTGACCGTTTCTTTACTTCCGATAATGGAAGAGCCGAGCTGCTGCATGAGTGCCAGCTTTTCCCTTGGCGTCCATACATCCTCCATGTTTTCAACTGGAGGCTGAAGCAGCATGTTCGTGTTCCGGACGAGGTTCAGGAACTGCTGCTGAAGGGATGTGGCCAGATATTCCGCTTCTTCATCCGTATCGGCGGCAATCACATTCACACCAACCATCACATAGGGCTGGTCCAACACATCGGATGGACGGAACTGTTGTCTGTATAAACGCAGCGCTCCTTCCGTATTGTTCGGGGAAAAGTGGCTGGCGAATGAGAACGGCAGTCCCAGCTGTCCAGCCAGCTGCGCACTGAATCCGCTGGAACCAAGGAGCCAGATCGGCACATTCAGTCCTTCTCCTGGTACAGCATGAATGCGGTTTTCGCCGGCAAAGTAACCTCTTAATTCTTCCACCTGCTCAGGAAACTCGTTTGGATCACTATCCAGGTTTCTCCTTAACGCACCAGCTGTCAGCTGATCTGTTCCCGGTGCCCGTCCGAGGCCTAAATCAACCCGTCCAGGAAATAAAGTCTCCAGTGTACCAAACTGCTCAGCGACCACAAGTGGAGCATGGTTGGGCAGCATTACCCCGCCGGATCCGACTCGAATGGAATCTGTATGGTGCAGTACGTGGCTGATGGCTATGGAAGTAGCCGAGCTTGCGATAAACGGCATATTGTGATGTTCCGCTAACCAGTATCTGTTAAATCCCCAGCGCTCAGCATGCTGAGCCAGATCCACTGTATTTTTAAAGGAGTCAGCCGGTGTGCCGCCTTCTGTAACGGGGGCAAGGTCTAGAACGCTGTATTTTGTGTGAGAGAGTGTTTTTTCAGTCATATCCTGTCCTCATTTCTTTGTAGAATCCTATGGTTATCTTATCAATTTTGTTTCGAGACTCAAAATAATTTGTCTGAGCCTGAATCCATGCTTTCTTCCAAAGAGCCCCAGTCCTGTTCCTTCATATCCCGTATTGGAATGGACACACTAAGGAACAACAAAGGAATCTGGTTGGTTCTTTATAGAAGAAAGGAAGGGTATCGGTGAGAACGGCTGTATTCTGGATTAATGAAAGCCTTCTTATACTATTTCTCAGTCTTGCCGTTGCTTATACCGTAAATAGTGAGGCCACGGATCTGGAAGGGGACGGCAGATTTAAGCTCGTTCTGCTTCCGGACACCCAGTTGTATTCAGATGAGTTTCCAGAAAGGTTCCATGCCCAGACTCAGTGGCTGGCAGATAACTTTGAAAAAGAGGATATTCGCTTTGCCGCCCATTTAGGGGATGTGGTGGATAAAAATCAAAAACATCAATGGGAAAATGCGGATCAAGCCGTTGACCGGATGGATCAAGCCGGTGTGCCATATGGAATAGCGATGGGAAATCACGATATGGGGGGGAAAGCGGCTCACTATAAACAGTACTTTGGCAGCAGACGGATGAAGGGGCGCCCGGGTTATGGAGGACACTCTCGAAATGAATTGAACTCCTATTATACGTTTTCAGCAGAGGGAAAAGATTTTCTTCTCCTTTTTTTAAATATCGATCTGCCCGGTGAAGATCTTGCCTGGGCCCAGCGTGTTCTTGATGAACACCCAGACATGCCGGTCATCGTTGTCACCCATCTGCTTATGGATACGAAAGGCCGGCTTTCAGAAAAACCTTATGTAAGAAAATCCAAAGGGAATTCTCCGTCATTCATTTATAACGAGTGGATTGCGAAGAATAGTCAAATTTTCATGACTGTCAACGGTCATTACAGTGGAACCTACCGCAAGATTCGTAAAAATGAGGCGGGACTGCCTGTCCATCAATATGCTGCTGATTACCAAGGGTATCCGAATGGAGGGGAGGGGTTCCTGAGAATCATTGAATTCGACTTGAATAAAAATACGCTGACCCACCGGACATATTCGCCTTATTTAGATGAGGACATGATTGGGGAGCAGCATAATTTTACCGAGTATGTGGATTTTGAGAAGCGGTGGAACCTTGAAATTCCCAACCAGCCCTATGAATAAATGAACAACCGCCGGCAGAACATTATCTGCCGGCGGTTGTTCGTTTCAGGCCCCTTCCTGCCACACAGCGTCTGTTTTTTTCTCAGCCGGTCTGCGGGTCATATGGAAAATGATATGAAGACCTATAGCTGTAAGGCTTCCAGCTACTATGCCGTTGCTTGTTAAAATTTGAATACTGTTAGGCAGCTGGGCGAATAGTTCCGGTGCTACAGTTACACCAAGCCCCATGCCGATGGAACAGGCAACAATCATAGAATTCTCAGGAGAAGCGGCGGCTTCCCTGCTTAACATTTTGATCCCCTGGGCAATCACCATGCCAAACATAGCAAGCATCGCTCCACCTAGAACAGGAGTGGGGATGATTGTTGTTAAGGCTGCGGCCTTAGGAAGCAGGCCGAGTCCAAGCAGCATGCCACCCATAATGAAGATGACTTTTTTTGATTTCACACCAGTCATGTTCATAAGACCGACATTTTGAGAAAAGGCGGTGTAAGGAAAAGCATTGAAAAAGCCGCCGAGCAGAATGGCGATACCTTCTGCCCGATACCCATTTCTCAAGTCTTTTTCCTTCACTTCCTGATCAGTCAGGTCACCGACAGCAAAATAAACGCCCGTCGATTCAACAAGGGATACCATAGCGACAAGGATCATCGTCAAAATGGCTGACCAGTGAAACGTAGGGATGCCGAAATATAGGGGTTCGATCATGTGAAAGAAGGAAGCCTCCGTAACAGCTGCTGTATCTACCCGGCCGAAGAAGAAGGCGGTCAGTGTACCGGCAGTAATTCCCATAAGAATGGAGATGGACTGGAAAAATCCACGAGTAAACCGGTATAAAAGGATAATGCCACCCAGTGTACCGAAAGCCAGAGACAAGTTGAATAGCGAGCCGAAGTCTTCTGCCCCTTGTCCGCCGCCCATATTCTGTACGGCAACCGGGATCAAAGTAATTCCTATGATGGTAACGACAGACCCTGTTACAACCGGAGGGAAAAAACGGACAAGCTTACTGAAAAAGCGGCTGATCACCAGGACGAACAGGCCGGATACAAGAATTGCGCCGTAAATGGCTGTCACTCCGTATTCGCTTCCGATAGCAATCATCGGACCGACGGCTGTAAAGGTACAGCCGAGCACAACAGGCAGTCCTATACCGAAATATTTGTTCTTCACAACCTGCAGAATGGTTGCCGCTCCACACATGAAAATATCTACGGCAACTAAATACGTCAGTTGTGTAGAACTTAACCCGAGGGCACTGCCGACAATTAATGGAACGAGAATGGCTCCAGCGTACATCGCAAGAAGATGCTGGATGGCTAAAGTGATTTGTTTCACTGTGCTCCCACCTTTTCAACAAATTGGACACGTCCGTTTTCCAATGAAGCAACGCGGGCTAAGGCTTCCACTCGGACCCCTCTGTTCTTTAATATTCCGCCGCCATCCTGAAAGGATTTTTCGATAAGAATACCGATTCCTTCCAGAGTAGCTCCTGCTTGTTCAACAATATGCAGGAGACCGAGGGCCGCTTGTCCATTTGCCAGGAAATCATCAAGGATCAAGACGTGATCGTCTCTGTTTATGAATTCGTGAGAGACGGCAATTTCACTCGCCTGTTCTTTTGTAAAGGAGTAGACTTCAGAGGTGTACAACTGATCGTTCAGCGTCAATGATCTGCGCTTTCTGGCAAAAACAACAGGAACCTGTAAGTGAAGGCCTGTCATTTGAGCAGGAGCGATTCCGGACGATTCAAGCGTCAATATTTTTGTAATGCCTGCTTCTGAGAATCGGTCGGCGAATTCACGTCCAATGCTGTCCATTAATAAAGGATCGATTTGATGATTGATGAAGGCATCCACTTTTAAAACAGATGCGGAGAGTACACGTCCTTCTTCTCTGATTTTTCTTTCCAACAATTCCATAGGATTCCCACCTTGATGATGAATTACATTGGATGTTTCATAAAAAAATGCGTATCGTCCACCTCTCAAAGTTATGAGAAGCCGGACGATACGCACAGCTGGCATCGTAAGGAGAAGAATCCAGAAAGGATTCTTCATCTGTCAGGCTTTTCATAGTCGGTTCATTTACGGCAAACCGGTAGAAACTTGCAGGCCTTATCCCTGCTATTATATGAAAATATCCGAATGTTATTGGTATTGTAACATATAAAGGTTCGATATCAAGAGCCTGTTGACAGATAAGCGAAGAAGATATGGAATTTTAAAAAGAAATCATCAGGCTACTGCGCCCGCTTCTTCATTCGGGACGGCTTGGATTCTGCTTTTTTCAGTTCTTTGATTTCTCGGTTGGCCTCTTTGAAGAAGGACCCTCCCATAAGTAAAATGACGACAGAGAATGGGAGAGCAGCTATGATCAGGACGTTCTGCAATCCCTGTGTTCCACCAAAATAAACGATGGTGGCGGCCATACCTGTCAGAGCCAGTCCCCACAAAATTTTGACTGTACCATCTGGATTCAATGACCCTTTGGTGGAAAGCATTCCTAATACGAACGTAGCGGAGTCCGCAGAGGTGATAAAGAAAATCGCAATTACGAAAATCGTAATGAAGGACATGAGTGTGCCAAGCGGATAGTAATCCAGTGTCGCAAACGTTGCGGTTTCAATCGGGAACTCTGAAATGGCTTCAATGCCCCGCTGCTGCAGATCAATAGCGGCCGTTCCAAAGACAGCAAAGAAGACGAAGCAGACGAGAGATGGAACCACCAGCACACCGGTCATGAACTCCTTGATTGTTCTTCCGCGGGAAATCCTTGCAATGAAAATCCCGACGAAAGGTGACCAGGAAATCCACCACGCCCAGTAAAAAATGGTCCACGAGTTGATCCACGATCGGCTTTCCTCATTAAGAGGAGCAATGCGGAGACTCATATCAAAAAAGTTGGTTACGTAGTTTCCAAGAGACTGTGTAAACATATTCAATGTCAGTATGGAAGGTCCTACGATAAACAAAAGAATCATTAAACCAAATCCGAGAAAAAGGTTCGTATTGCTTAAATATTTGATTCCCTTGCTGATGCCCGACCACGCAGAGGCGATAAAGAGCACCATGGAAACGACGAGTATAATAAACTGGGTGGTAAAGTTAGTGGAAACGTTGAATAAGTATCCCAGTCCTTCGTTGATCTGAGCGGAACCAAACCCAAGTGTCGCGGCTACACCAACGACGGTGGCGACGACGGCAAGCACATCAATCAGCCTGCCCGGCAGGCCGCTCATCGCCTTTTTGCCGAACAACGGGATTAAAGTGGCGCTGATCAACCCGGGGTAGCCTTTGTGGAATTTAAAGTAGGCAAGTACAAGAGCGACGAGTGCATAAATCGCCCAGGCGTGGATGCCCCAGTGGAAAAAGGAGTACTGCATGGCATCCTTAATCGCCTGCTCGCTTCCCTCAGGAGCTATAGGACTGCTTTTGAACGCGTGGGAAGCAGGTTCTGCTGTCGTCCAAAAGACGACGCCCATCCCCATACCGGCGCTGAAAAGCATGGCAAACCATGTAGGCAGGGAGAATTCAGGTTTCTCGTCCTTTTTACCAAGCTTCAGGTTTTTGAACCTGGAGAATACTAAGTAAATACAGAAAATCAGCATCGCTAAAACGATAATCAGGTAGTACCATCCAAACGTGTTTGAAATATCAGCCGTAATTTCGGAAGTGACGGTCTGAAGCTGATCAGGGCTGATCGATCCCCAGACCACGAACAAGGCACAGATGGTTAACCCATACCAAAAAACAGGAGTTACATTCTTCATTTCTTCACCTCATATGTAATAATAAAAAGCAGGGGTTGATTCTTCTTCTTACCCTTAAAGTCTACATTTAAATCCTGTTTTTGTTAAATTTGTTACAAGATGTAGAAATATGTAGAGGAGGAAGCCGTATGGAGCCGCAAATCGTTCAGCTTGGAAATATGCATCTTATAGGAGAAAGCAGGAGCATGACCTTGACTGAAGATAAGACTGTAGAGTTGTGGAAAAGCTTCAAACCTAAGGTGAAAATGATTCAAGAGCGGAAGGACGAGTGCTTTTATAACCTATCCATTTATCCGGAAGGATTTGACCTGAACACGTTCACCTATGATGCCCGCTTCACCCGGTGGGCGGCAGTTCACGCCCAATCTAATGAAGAACTTCCGGAAGGTATGGAGAGCTTTACTATACATGGAGGGCTGTACGCTGTTTTTATTCATAAAGGACCGGCGCACACCTTTGCAGGCACCCTTGGTACTATTTTTAATGAGTGGCTTCCGAACTCTCCGTATGAAGTGGATGTGCGCCCCCACTTCGAGAGGTTGGGGCCGGATTACAGGGTGGATGATCTAAATGCTGAAGAGGAAGTGTGGGTTCCGATTAAATAAAAAAGGTCAATGCCGGCTGCGGCATTGACCTTTTTTTATACTTTTTCTAATTCATGGTCATCGGTAAGAACTTCGGATTTATCCGGGTAGCAGTTCTCGATGTGCTGTTCCCCCCATGCACAGAGCATATCCAGAGCGGGCTTTAAGGACCAGCCGTAGTCCGTTAGTTTGTAAACAACTTTCGGTGGAACCTGGTTGAAAACCATCCGGTCCAGCACCCCGTCCTGCTCGAGCTCCCTTAGCTGCTGGGTAAGCATTTTCTGGGTAATCCCCGGCATGAGACGCTTCAATTCACTCGTTCGTAATTCGCTCTTTATTAAATGACATAAAATAACGACTTTCCACTTCCCACCGATGACTTCAAGGGCTGCCTCAACGGGGATGTTGTATTTTTTCATTATGGTCCACTCCTTCATGGTTCACGTTCCTTATGAATGGAAGACACGTCTTTGATTCTTTTCAACGCTTTAAAAATTTATCATATCTCTATGGAATATTCCATCGTTATGACTTCCTTTGTCGGTGTCCATAAAAGTGGAACGATATGGTCTCGGTTTAACCCTCTGGCGGCACAAATGTTACTAAAAAGTACCTACGTGACTTTAAAGTACGTACTTTCTAAAAAGTTTCATTCGTAGCATAATCATTTTTGTCCCCGTGGGATGGGCCCGCGTTAAAGAGGCCCGGGCCCGTTTAGCTGCCCGATGGATATGCCATTTATGTTCCCCGGGCGTGCATGACATTCAATAGAGAAATCCGGAAATGGTCAAAGGCGCCTTTGCTTTTCCGGACTCACAAAAAGAAAGAGGAGGACTTCTTCATGAGTTCATACGCAGAAACGATTGATCAACCTAAATCAAAAGGAGGCACTCCTGCCCTGATTGCTTTAGCCATTAGTGCCTTCGGAATTGGAACGACGGAATTTGTGCCTGTAGGTTTATTATCATCCATCGCCGGTGATTTATCGATATCCATTACGCTGGCGGGGCTTTTGATTTCCGGCTATGCCCTCGGGGTAGCTGTCGGTGCGCCTGTATTAACGGCTCTTACGAGTAAAATGAGCCGTAAATCGCTTTTATTGTCGTTGATGGTGTTGTTTATTATCGGGAACTCGGTAGCTGGCCTGTCGACAAGTTTCGGCCTGCTTCTCGTCGCGCGCTTCATTACCGCTTTCTCTCATGGCATCTTTTTTTCCATCGGTTCCACGATAGCCGCAGATCTTGTACCTGAACATAAACGGGCCAGTGCCATCGCCTTTATGTTTACAGGATTGACGGTTGCTACGGTCACGGGCGTTCCGCTGGGGACGTTCATTGGACAGGCTTTCGGCTGGAGAGCCACCTTCTGGGGAGTTGCTCTGCTTGGTGTGGTCGGTATGATCGCCAGTTCCATTTTAGTTCCAAGTAACTTGAAAGAAGCGGCGCCTGCTAAATTCAGTGAACAATTGAAAATCCTGAAAAATGGAAAACTCATGCTGGCTTTCCTGATTACAGCCCTTGGATATGGAGGGACCTTTGTCGCCTTCACTTATCTGACTCCTTTACTTGAAGATGTAACAGGATTCAGTTCCAAGTGGGTCAGCATCATCCTGCTGGTGTATGGGGTGGCTGTAGCAATCGGTAACGTTGTAGGTGGGAAAGCTTCTAACAAAAACCCGCTCCGGGCGTTATTCTGGATGTTTGTGTTTCAAGCCGTCATCCTGTTTGGGTTGACGTTTGCTGCTCCTTTCAAGGTTGCGGGGCTTATCGCTATCTTCCTAATGGGGCTGTTTGCCTTTATGAACGTTCCCGGTCTTCAAGTGCTCGTCGTTAACCTGGCTGAAAAATACGTCCCATCCGCAGTCAATGTCGCATCTGCTTTGAACATTGCCGCCTTTAATGTCGGAATTGCCATCGGTTCTTTTGTCGGCGGAATCATCGTAGACGGTATCGGTCTTATTCATACCCCTTGGATTGGTGCCATCATGGTTGTCGGGGCTGTATTGTTAACAGGTTTATTGAGAAAAGTAGAACAGTAACAATGTTTGGGTTCTCTTTCTTTCGGTAATGAGTTTCGAGCAGATGAAAACAGCAAACAATGAAGAGGAGGAAAATATCATGAAAACCAATATGAAAACATTGAATAACGGTTTGGAAATGCCGGAAATCGGCTATGGAGTCTTCCGCGTCGACGAAGGGGAAGCTCTTGAGGAAGGTGTTATTACAGCCATTAAGGAAGGCTACCGAAGCATCGATACTGCTGCCATTTATGGGAATGAACGCAGTGTAGGAAATGGAATTAAGAAAGCCGTAGACGAGGGGCTTGTAAAACGCGGGGATCTTTTCGTGACTTCCAAAGTGTGGAATGACGGCCTCGATTATGAAGGGACCATCAATGCCTACGAAGAAAGTTTAGAGAAACTGGGTCTGGACTATCTGGACCTTTACTTGATTCACTGGCCGGGGAATAAGAAATATGAACAGCCGTGGAAAGCTATGGAATCCCTTTATAAAGAAGGGCGCGTAAAATCGATTGGCGTTAGTAACTTCCAAGTCCACCATTTGGATGATCTGTTGTCCTATGCTGAGGTCAAGCCTGTTATCAACCAGGTGGAGTTTCATCCTAAACTGACCCAGCAGGAGGTTCGTGAATACGGGGAAAAACACGACATTCAAGTCGAGGCATGGTCTCCATTAATGAATGCGGATCTATTGGATCACCCGGTTATCCAGCAGTTGGCGCAGCGTCATGATCAATCACCGGCTCAGATTATTCTGCGCTGGGATATCCAGCATGATGTCGTAACCATACCGAAATCCATGACGCCTTCCCGAATAAAAGATAATATCAACATCTACAATTTTGAATTAACGGATGAAGAGATGAAAGAACTGGACGCACTCAATGAGAATGCCCGCAGCGGCCCACATCCGGATGAATTCGATTTTTAATGAAACAGTGAAAGGACAGGGGAATCCCTGTCCTTTTGCTGTTTTTACAATTGTTTATTGTACTTTGGATCTGATGATTTCCTTCCCGCTCCATCGATATAGTAGGTTTCCTTTAACCGGTGGGCGTCCTCAGACTGAGTTTCCCGCTTCATGCGTTTCCTTCTTTTTCGATCGAAATAGATCGACACACCAATAACGACAGCCAGAATACCGAGCAGCAGCCACAGCATAATCATCCTCCTCGGGTTTTATGACTTATATTCTCCTATTCCCGGTTTTTAGATGGCCTAGTGCTGTCTGACAGGAAACAGGGCATCCGGCCCATTATTTGTAAAAAAACGCAGGGGAATGTCATCATTTTGATATAGGAGCTATATCTATTGGACGGAATGTCTTTGCTTTTGGTAGGCAGCCGCTATTTCTGCTCCTAAGGCCGCATTGGATTTGATTAACGCGATGTTCGCCTGTACACTTTTTCCTTGTGTCGCCTTGTGGATATAATCAAGCAGGAAGGGGGTAACGTCCTTCTGCGTAATATTTCGCTTACCGGCTTCATGTAAAGCTTCCTCGACCATTTGGTTCATGTAGGATTCTTCCAGTGCGCTGTGTTCAGGAATAGGATTGGCAATGACCAGGCCACCGTCAAGGCCGAGCGACCATTTGGTGTCGATGACAGCTGCGATTTCATCCGGATGATTGACTTGATAGTTGGAGGAAAAGGCGCTCGATCTTGTGAAAAAGGCAGGAAGCAGATTTGTTTGATAGCTGAGTACAGGAACTCCTTTTGTCTCCAGGTATTCCAGTGTCAGGCCGAGATCGAGAATGGATTTCGCGCCGGCACATATGACAGCGACGTTTGTTTGAGCCAGTTCCTCAAGGTCCGCTGAAATATCCATCGTGGACTCGGCGCCGCGATGGACACCGCCGATGCCGCCTGTTACAAACACCGAGATACCAGCAAGACCGGCGCAGAACATCGTCCCTGCCACGGTCGTTGCACCTGTTTTTCCTAAAGCAGCAAGGTACGCAATATCTTTGCGGGACGCTTTGATCACTTCTTTTTCAGAGGCAAGTCTCTTTAATTCTTCTTTTGTGAGTCCCACTTTGATTTTTCCATCCATAATGGCGGTTGTGGCCGGTACAGCGCCATGCTCCCGTATGATGGAAGCCACGTCCTCCGCCGTTTGTAAATTATGAGGAAACGGCATGCCGTGTGAGATGATGGTCGATTCAAGAGCGACTACGGGGAGGTTTTCTGCCAGAGCGTAAGCCACTTCTTCGGAGATGTCTACATAAGGGTTCATACAAATTCCTCCACATCCTGGGTCAGCAGGGACGGGGTCAAATCCTGCCGGACCGTGTAGGGGGACTGAATGCATTTTACTGCATTCATCATCCCCGTTTTTATAATTTCCTGAAGTTCCATGCCTTCCATCCATCCGTATAAAACACCGGCACAGAAAGCATCTCCCGCACCAGTCACATCGCTGACATCCCCTGTTGAAAAAGAGGGGAAGTGATGGATACCTCCTTCCTTCTCCCCAACGACGACGCCGTCCTTTCCGGAGGTAATGGTCACTTTGTCGATGCCCATCTCCAGCCATAAACCTGCGGCAAGGTACCATTTTTCTTTGGAGTCAATGGACATATCGAATTGAGCTTCGGTTTCTTCAATATTGGTCATCAGCCACGTAAGTCCGTGCAGATCTTTGGGCAGGCGCTTCATCTTAGGGGCAGAGACGGTAACGAACGCAAGGGGGACCGAGAAACTGCGGCTCATCCTAAGCAGGAGTTCCAACGTCTCTTTTGGACAGTTGAGGTCAGCAACCATACATTCCGACTGCCTCATCTTTATTTCACTTTTCATAACAAGGGGAGGAACAATCGCCTCGAAAACCTCCATATCCGCGAGCGCAGTAAGCAATTCCCCCTGAGGATTCATCAATGCTGTGTATGTACCTGTGGTGGCGTGAGGGAGATGAAGAGTACCTTCCAGATTCATAAAGGGGCGGGAGGCTTTTTCGATCATGTCCCAGTCAGCGTCCATGCCGGCTGCTGTAATAAGCGAAGGGTGAAAGCCCAGCCTTCCAAGGTTTTCGGCGATGTTTCTCGCCACACCTCCAGCACTGGAACGGGAATAGACAGGGTTGGATGTGTACATTTGAAGCGGTTCATGGGTGTGGAGTTTCCGGTCGACATTGGCGCCTCCGATGCAGAGGATCTGTCTGGATTTGTTCAACACATAGGCACGACCGAGAAGGACATTTTTCTGAACGAGACCGGAAATAATATTAGCTACTGTGGAACGGGAGAGTTGAAGAGCTTCTGAGAGGGTCTGCTGGGATATATAAGGGTTTTTGACAATCTGCTGGTACACCTGACGCTCACGTGTGGTCAACTTTTCCATTAATCATAATTCCCCCTTCATAAACAAATGTTTGAATAGTCAAACATTTGTTTGCTCTATTATAAGAACGCTTTCATGGAAAAGTCAATAAAATTCGAAGAGAATGGTGACAGGAAATCGTTTGTCCCGTTATAGTAGAAGAGATTACTCAGAGGAGGAATGGGATGCTTGTAAAACAAATTCATCATGCTGCAATAATTTGTTCAGATTATGAAATTTCGAAACATTTCTATGTACATATTCTCGGTTTACCGGTAATAGCTGAAAACTATCGGGAGGAAAGGGCATCTTATAAACTCGATCTTCAAGCAGGTGAAAATCAAATCGAATTGTTTTCTTTTCCATCACCACCAGAACGGCCGGATGATCCGGAAGCAAGAGGTCTCAGACATCTCGCTTTTGCCGTAGAGGACGTGGAACGCTCCAAACAAGAGCTGGAGGAAAAAGGGGTGGTTGTAGAAGAGGTGAGGATTGATCCGTATACCGGAAGAAGATTTACTTTTTTCAAGGACCCTGATCAGCTGCCCCTGGAACTGTATGAAACAGGCGAAGAAGGAGCGGAGAGGTAACGCTTTGGAAACCTCTGTTGTTTTATCATTTATCGGGATTTCCCTTTTGTTGACACTGAGTCCGGGACCGGACATCCTTTTTGTGCTGGCTCAAAGTATTGTCCAGCAGGCCAAGGCGGGGATTGTTACGGCCCTTGGGCTGTGCACTGGGCTGGTGATCCACGTGTCAGCAGCTGCCCTTGGAGTATCAGCGGTCATCTATCAATCAGCGGCGGCGTTTGAAATCGTGAAATATGCAGGGGCCGCTTACCTGCTTTTTCTCGCTTTTCAATCCTTCCGGGGTGGAGCACCAGCGAATGGAGCAGCGCAGGGGAATTCGGAAAAATACCAAAAGCTTTACAGGAAAGGGATCCTTATGAACCTTCTCAATCTGAAGGTATCGTTATTCTTCCTTGCCCTTCTTCCACCTTTCGCCGATCCGTCCCGCGGGAGTGTTTCTCTACAGATGCTTTTACTCGGATTGATTTTTATCACCCAGGCTTTTCTTGTATTCTTCCTGGTCTCCGTGTTAGCAGAAAAAATTCAACAGCACGTGCTTCACCGGATTTCGACAGGAAAGCTCCAAAAAGCCCAGGGCCTCATCTTCAGTTTCATCGCCATGCAGATTATGATCAGTGGAAAATAATCCCTCTTTATGGAGGGGGTTTTTTGGCTGTAAAAAAAGCCTGTGCTAACCAGTTAGAGTTGTCCATTTGTCGTGGGAAGGGTCACTTTCCGCTTATTGGTGAATGAATGCCGCGGGCACGCCCTCCGCTGACTTGGTCAGGAAGGCCGCCTGCCCAAGTGGAGCGTTCGGTTCTGTTCCCGCAGGCATCACCACCGAACGCTCCTCGTGCCGGGTTAGAATAAATAGGAGAGTAAACAGGTTCGCAGATTCAAAAGAACGCTATGGGCTGCGCTGATGACGGCTGCCTGCCGGAATATAGCAAAGACTGTCCTCCATCCAGCAAGGGGCTTTCGCTCCTGGCGGTAAGAAAAAAAGCTTGTAAAGAAACAGGGGTTTCTCTACAAGGTGAAATCCCCCTCATTAAGGAGGGGGATTTCTATTTATGAGGATATCTGCTTGATTGGTGCGCCTGATTCAGCAGCGGCCTTCCTGATGTGAGCGGCGATCGTATCCCATGCCTCTGTGGCTGCTTCTGTGGGACCAAGATGCGTGAACAGGTGGTAACAGTCTTCAAATAGGCGGTGATGGACAGGGACACCTGCTTTTTTCAGCTTTTTCGCGTATCTCTCCGCTTCAGGCTTGAAGGCATCATATTCCGCTGTGATCATGACAGTTTCGGCTGCACCGCTGACATTCTCTGCGTAAACAGGCGATGCGTAGGGATGGACGTCCTGTCCTTGTTCAGGGACATAGCAGAGGTTCAGAAAATGGGCGAACTGAGGGTATTTGGAACGCCATTTATCTGGTTCTGGTTTTTCAGAAAACGGGGTAGCAAAATCAAGCATGGCACACGATAAAACCTGGAGGAGGGGCTGAGGCTCCTCTTGATCCTTCAAGTATAAACACAAAGCAGCAGCGATGTTGGCACCTGAGCTCTGCCCTCCGACCATCCACTTGTCAGGGTCGATGTTCAGACCTTCGGGATTGCTTTTCACCCAGGCCAATACTTCATAGAGCTGGATGATTGGAGCAGGGAAGGGATGTTCCGGCGCTTTGCCGTATTCTACATTGATGACCACACAACCTGTCCTGTTAGCCAGGTACCGGCAGTACGGGTCATCCATTTCTTTGTTATACATAATGAAGGCCCCGCCGTGGAGGTTTATATAAACCGGTGGTTTATTATAGGTAGAGTGAAGCGGTTCGTAATAGGTGACCGCTACTGGAGCAATCGAAGTGTCGACTAAAACATCGACCCGCTTCTTTACTTTCTGTTTTTGAATGGTAGACGTGCGTGCTGCTTTATTAGGAAGCATACGCAGGAGACGAGCAATCCACTGGATAAACATAAAAGACCTCTCTTTTTTTAGGGTAGTGTTCCCTTAGATATCCTACATTAATCAAACCGGCTGAGGTGAATACACCTTTGGAAAAAGGGGAAAACGAAGCCCGAGAAGCACCAGCTGATAAGGATTTGATTATTATGTATATGGAAAAGGAGAAAAGAAGGTGAATCGATGGTCTTCAATGCAGTTATATGGCTGTTCATCCATTTAGCTGTCAGCGGCATCACAGCTATGGCACCTGCTTCCTTTATCCGGTTCCTGCATCCATTATTAAGGACGAAGAGCTGGGAAGGTCGTGGGCGTATTTACCGGTCTTTCGGAATTCATAGATGGAAAACAATGCTTCCGGAAGCGAGGAAATGGGTGAACAAAGGTAGAGGAAAGACAGCGGCATCGATTAGAAACGTGTATGCATATAGTGAGCTGGAAGAGCAGCTTACCAGATCGGAACTCTCACACTGGATGCAGATTTTCCCTGCGCCCTTGTTTTTTCTATTTAATCCAGCATGGGCGGGGTGGATCATGATTATGTATGCATTGTTGTTTAATCTGCCCTTCATCATGATTCAGCGCTACAACCGGGCAAGAGTCAGCCGTCTTTCGGACAGGTTGCTCCATGCATTTCCGCAAAAGTAGAAAAGAGTCAGAGTGGAGCACTCTGACCGGCGTTTCATTTTAGTATTTAACATAAGCAGCTCCAACAATAATAAGGAGAATAAACAAAACAACAATCAGCGCAAAGCCTGCTCCGTATCCGTAGCTCATGATCTCACCCCCTGTTCATAATTAGTTTATGCGGGGGTTTTTGTTTGGGAAAGGCATCCATCATGCATTACGGTGAATTCCACGTTTTGCGGGGCGGATGATTTTTTTGCTTCAGACACATCCAAAACTTGTTTTTATCCGTATTCTATATAAAACGTGAAGGATTTGATAAAAACAGATATACTAGTATCATTATGGATTTAAAGGAGATTTCTGAATGGCCCAACCGACAGACTTGGATTTGTATGAACGAATCAGGCAGAAAGATAAAGAGGCCCTTGAAGTTCTTTACGACCGATATGAAAAATTGCTGTACTCCTTTGCCTTTCGAATGATGAAGGATTCGCAGGCAGCAGAGGAAGTCATGCAGGATGTATTTATGAAGTTGTGGAGAGGGAAAGGGGCCGGTCAGTATGTCAGCGGGCGGGGAAAGTTCTCCAGCTGGCTTTTGACGATTACCAGGAATGCTTCCATTGATTTAATAAGAAAGAAAAAAGTTCAGGAAGTAGAATGGGATCAGCGTGATTCTGTTCATGAAGACCTGCCGGGCGTTGAGCAGGAAATTGAAGATAAAGAGGAGCGGGATCAGCTTCGAAGAGCTGTTCATACGCTCCCGGACGAACAACAGAGAATGATTTGTCTCTTTTATTTTCAAGGGATGTCTCAAAGAGAGATTGCGGAAAAATGTGATATCCCCCTCGGTACCGTCAAAGGACGTGTCCGGCTGGCGCTGAAGAAATTGAGAGAGCACCTTGAGAAAGAAGGGGGGATCGTTTATGAACGATAAACCATGTGACCACATCCTGGATTATATAAATGATCAATTATCAGATATCGAGCGAAAACAGTTTGAAAAACACTTATCCGAATGCCCCCGGTGCCAGGAAGAACTGAAGGAATTGGAAGACTTGATGGGGGATCTGCCGTCGTATATGGAGCAGACGGAACCACCTTCAGGTATGAAGCAGAGGGTATTGGACGAAGTCTTCTCAAATGAGGAGGAAGACAACACACCTGTCCGTACGAAGAGACCTGTGAAGTGGAAAGCCTGGTCAGGTGTACTGGCTGCAGGACTGCTTCTTTCCATTGGTATGAACGTGTATACTGGACTGGAAGTATCCGATCTGGCCTCAGAAAATGAACAGTTGGAATCGAGCCTTACGGAAATCCAAACAGTTCTTTCCGAACTGGAGGACAGCGAATCCGGTACAGCTTCACCGCTGCAGCAGACAGAACTGGCTTCTGCTGAAGGGACCAATGCTGCTGGAACAGCTACGTTATTAAACCGGGAAACTAAACAGGAGCTTCTCGTACAAACGCAGAATCTGGAAAACCTGGAACCAGGCGAAGTGTATCAAGTATGGCTGATTGAAGGAGAGACACCCGAACCGGCTGGTGCTTTCACAACGAATGATACCGGCAGTGGTGGAGTAGCATTTACGATAAATGAAGAAAAATCGTGGGATGCTGTTGCCATTACGAAGGAACCACAGACGGGCAACCAAACGCCGCAGGGAGATATTATTCTTCAAGCCGGACTTTAATAGAAAAGAGCTTTCCGTGGATAAGCGGAAAGCTCTTTTTTGTTTTCGTTATGTTTCGCTGTCGACCAGTCTTCTGATTTCATTGAGGATCTGCTGTTGATCTTCAATCCGATTCACAAGTTCCCCTTCTCTTACAAGCCACTGCCCCCGCTCAAGCTCAAGCTCCTGAATCTGTTCCTGAAGAAGGGTGATCTCTCCTTGAAGAGTTTCCAATTCCTGACGCAGCTCTTCTAACTCCTTTTCCGAGCATGTGTCATCATAATACCAGTCATGAATGACCAGAGCAGTTTCAGGCTCAACTCTGTACGAATATTCCGGGTCGTTATTTCCGATAACCCATACGGAAAATCCGAGAAAATAGGAAAGGTCCTCCAGCGTTTCCTTGTAGGCAGTCCAGCCATTCGCTTGAACAGCCGGAGATTTAACAGGAGAAACAGCCTCGTTCCAAGGAAACTTCAGTCCATATTCAAGAGCTGGAATGTTAAATCCGCCAAAATAAATCTCTTTTCCGGTGACTTCATGGAATTGCTGGATTTCCTGCAGGACGTTCTGCTTCCTGTTGTAAACCTCTGTGGATGTCATGGAAGCTTTGATTTGTTCGACAGTTGGAACTGCCTGATTGTTCAGTTCAAACCAGGCATCAATAGATATGAAATCGACAAGCTTCCAATAAGAGCGGTTGATTTTTGCTGTAAAATCCTGCTGTGTCTGAGGACTCCAGGATGCAGTATACCACCAGTTCGTACGCAATACGACGATACCTTCAAACTGCCGCCTCGTTTCTGTGATCATCGCCTCCCAGTCGGATTCCATGGATTCAAAGTTGACGAGGTTGGAGGCAATATTCAATCCCCAGACTTGATAGGGGATGGCGATGGTGGTAATTAAAGGATTGAGCACCGTCGTCTGCCACAACATAAACCATCGTTTTTTATCTGCGGGGTTCCATTCGGTTTCCCCGTACTGTCCTCCTTGGATGAATGGGAACGGCTCCAGCATCACTTGAATCCCTTTACTGGTCAAAACCTCAATCAATTCGACCGCTTTTTGTTTTTGAGCTTCATTGATTGTCATGGTTAATGATGTACGGCTGGGAATGTCCACCCGGATCGGTACATTCACAGTGTTTAAGTTCAGGCGGAGGATATCATTCAAAATCAGCTCCGGATTAAAATTATCCAGCACCCACAAGTTTCCCGATTTAATTTTCCCAGGCTGCACAGGGTTGTTTATATTATCCATAGTTATCGTAACCTCCAGGTTATGATCTTGTCTTAGGAATAGTGTATGCGCGTGCCCCTGCTCCGGCAGGGTGACAGGCCAGATGAAATGAAATAAGTAGATAGAAAACATACCAGGTCCCCTGACATAGAGCGCTTGATAGACGTTATTCCTGGTGGGGGTGACTAGTTTCCAAAAAAAATCATAGAAATAGTGATCCACATATCATCTCCTCTCGTTAGCTGTATGAAACCAATTCAAAGAGGAGTGGATGAATCAATGACACACAGAGTAAATTGGAAGAAGACTTTTGCAGCGCTTCCGCTATCAGCAGCTCTATTAATACCTACAGCGAGCCCGGCCTTTGCCGACCATCATGGCGACCATGAACAAATGGACAAAGTAACGGTAACTACCCCGGCCGCCGATCTTCGTGCGACTCTGGATCATTATCTTTCTGAACATGCCTACCTGGCTGTCGTAACGATGCAGAAAGGATTGGAAGGCGGTGAAGACTTTGAACAGGCAGCCGCTGCCCTGCAGGCGAATACGAAGGACCTATCCGGTGCTGTCGGATCTGTCTACGGGGAAGAGGCTGGCAGCCAGTTTGAAGACCTATGGTCCGAACACATTGGTTATTTCGTTGACTACGTAAAAGCAACAGCGGAAGATGATGAAGAGGGACGTCAGGCCGCCCTTGATAATCTTGACGACTACCGACAGGATTTCTCATCCTTTATGGAATCAGCAACAGGAGAGAGATTAGAAGCCTCTGCCTTGGCTGAAGGGCTTCAAATGCACGTAGATCAACTAGTTGGAGCTTTTGACAGCTACGAGGAAGGCGATTTTGATGAAGCTTACGAAAATCTCCGTATGAGCATCGAGCATATGTACGGTGTTGGTAAAGGATTATCAACAGCCATTACAGACCAGTTCCCGGAGAAGTTTGAAAATACAACGCCGGCCACACCAGCCGCTGATCTCCGTGCTGACTTGAACCATCTTCTCTCTGAACACGCAGCTCTTGCCGTTCTCGCTATGCAGAAAGGTGGCGACGGAGCGGAGGACTTTGAAGAAGCTGCCGAAGCTTTGAGTCATAACACAGAAGATTTATCAGCAGCTATTTCCTCTGTCTACGGGGAAGAAGCGGGTGCACAGTTTGAAGACATGTGGTCCGAACACATCGGCTACTTTGTTGATTATGTAAAAGCAACAGGAAATGATGATGAGCAGGCGAAAGAAGAAGCATTGAAAGCTCTTGATGGGTACAGACAGGAATTTTCCAAATTCCTTGATACAGCAACAGAAGGTAAATTGATGGCTGAAAATACAGCAGAAGGTCTGCAGATGCACGTGCAGCAGTTGACTGGAGCTTTTGATAACTATGTGAATGGTGACTACGAAATGGCCTATGAGCAGGTACGTGAAGCATACGGCCACATGTACGGCGTAGGAAAAGGATTATCCGGAGCCATTGTGGAGCAGAATCCTGACATGTTTGCCAGCGACATGCCATCTGAAATGCCGAAAACCGGCTTGGGCGGTACGAGTGATGATGGCGGGCTGAATGCCTGGATGATCGCTTTCGCTTCCATGGGTATGGCTGTTCTTGCTGCCTTCATCGGTTTCCGCCGTAAGCAGGATCAAGCGTAAAAAGAACAGATTCCAATGCGGGGTGTTCTCATCCCGACATTGTTTTCCATAAAGGTATTAAAAAAGAGTGGTGTCTTATCTGGACACCACTCTTTTTTATGGATGTATTTAGAATTTTTTGACAACCGAGTCGTTTTCTTTTCTTCTATATGAACTTTGTCTTATGATTTAAACCAGGTACCTTTCTCAGGAGCCAATGAATGATGGACACTCAGGAGGAGATGAAAGCATGAATGTAACAGAATGGTCCGTTCCATCGATACCATCCATGGAAGGGAAAATCGTAGTTGTGACAGGTGGGAATGGAGGCCTTGGTCTGGAAGCAGTCAAAGTCCTCGGTGAAAAAGGGGCCACAGTGATTATGGCTTCACGTTCTAAGAAACGTGGAGAACAAGCCGCCGATCTGCTAAAGAGACAACAGTCAGATATTCGAGTAGACGTAATGGAGCTGGATTTAGCAGATTTGGATTCTGTCGCTTCCTTTGCAGAACAATTCAAAGAGAAATATGACCGCCTTGATATCTTGATGAATAACGCCGGAGTGATGACAACGCCTTATGGTAAAACGAAGGATGGCTTCGAGCTTCAGTTCGGAACCAATCACCTGGGTCATTTTGCTTTAACGGCCCGCTTATTTGAACGGTTAGCCGCTACAGAAGGCTCCCGGGTTGTGACAATCAGCAGCAATGCCCACAAATCGGGCTCTGTGAACTTTGATAACCTTATGTTTGAACAGGGGAAAGGATACACCCCTATGAAATCATACAGCCGCTCAAAGTTTGCTAATTTACTATTTGCCTTTGAACTGCAGCGCAGGATCGATCAGGCCGGACTATCCATCAAATCACTTGGTGCCCACCCCGGGGGAGCACAGACGGATCTCGCCCGTCATATTGAAGACCGTTTCTTATACAAAGCTCTGAGTGGTGTGTTGAAACGTGTCACCCAGAGTGCCTATGAAGGAGCACTTCCGGGGATACGCGCAGCCACTGATCCGGAGCTTGAAGGCGGCCGTTATGTTGGACCTTCAGGATTTATGGAGATGAAAGGAGCTCCTGTCGTCGTGAAGCCGAAAACTGAAACCCTTGATGTAGTGGATGCGGAAGAACTTTGGACAGAATCCGAGCGTCTTACCGGAGTTTCTTTCACGGTCACAAGCTGATAAAAAGGACACCTTCTCAAGGTGTCCTTTTTATAGTTACGTATGGACGGTTGTTTCTTTTACCTGCTTCACGAACTCTTTCATAATGTTCGGGAGATCCGGCCAGGCATGTCCGGATACGAGATTCCCATCAACATAATTCATTTCATTCATATATTCGGCACCAATACTCTCCACCTCCGGCTGGCAGGCCGAATATGCGGTCATTTTCCTTCCGCGGGCCACATCAGGGACAGTCGTCAGGACAAGGCTGCCATGGCACATGACGGCAACCGGCTTATCGTTTTCAAAAAAGTGGCGGACCATACCCGGAATTTCTTCATTCATGCGGATGTGTTCCGGAGCACGTCCACCAGGGATGATCAAGGCATCATAATTTTCCGGTGTCACATCAGCAAATGCAATTCCGGCTTCAATTAAGTATCCGGGCTTTTCCGTATACGTTTCCCAATCCTCGAAATCATGGATGACGGTATTCAGTTTCTTTTGATGAGGGGCGGCAATGTCAACTTCGAAACCTTCTTCCAGGCAGCGGAAATAAGGGTAGTACACTTCCAGGGCTTCAACAGCATCTCCAGTAATGATCAACACTTTCTTTGCAGTCATTCCATACCCTCCTTGTCATGAATAAATACAGTACGTCCATTCCCTTAATCCATGATTTGTAATCCGCTTTCCAAAAGAATAAAACAGAGGCCCTGCACAAAGCAGAGCCCCCTGAGTCAGGTTGTTAGTTCAGTAAACCTCCAAAAATAACAGGGACGTAGAAATAGACGATAACAATAGAGAAGAGGATGCAGCTGATGTTCAGCCAGATTCCTGTTGAAGCCATCCGGCTCATTTTGATGTAACCGGTTGCGAAAACAATCGCATTCGGTGGTGCCGCTACAGGGAACATAAAGGCAAACGTCGCACCCATACAAGCAGCTACCATAAGAATAATAGGATCTGTTCCTAAGGCAGCCGCGCCTGCAGCAACAATAGGGTAGACCATTGTAGAAGTAGCTGTGTTTGATGTGAACTCGGTTAACATCGTGATGACGGCGATGATTAAACCAATCATAAGGAAGAATGGGATGCTGCTGTAATTGACGAGCTGGCTGCCGATCCATTTATCCAGACCGGAACTGACGATACCCGCAGCAAGAGCGAGACCTCCTCCGAAAAGCCAGAGGATTCCCCAGGGCAGTTTCAGGACTGTATCCCAATCGAGAATGCTTCCTTCTTTATTTTTGGCAGGAATTAAGAAGAGCAGGACTGCTCCAAGCAGTGCGATAATCGTGTCATCAATACCGGGAATAAAGCGTTCAAGGACAAGACTCCGCGTAATCCAAGCCAGCGCTGTCAGGGAAAATACAGTCAGTACAATCTTCTCTTCGTAACTCATTTTTCCAAGTTCTTTTAATTCCTTCTTTATAATTTTTCTTCCGCCTGGAATGTTCTTGATTTTCATTGGATAGGCGACTTTAACAAGATAGAGCCAGACGAGAGGTACAAGAAGAACAACCATGGGAAGACCGAACATCATCCATCGGGCAAAGGAAATGTCAATGCCATATAAATTATTCACCGTTGCAGCCAAAATCGTGTTGGCCGGAGCACCGATCAGTGTGCCGAATCCACCGATGGTTGCTGCATACGCGGTTCCGAGCATAATGGCGGTACCAAAAGGGAAGTTTCCGGGAGTTACATCTGTGTTGTTTTTCAAGGATTCGGCTACGTGTTTCGTAACAGCCAGGCTGATTGGAACCATCATCATTGTACTGGCTGTATTGGAAATCCACATCGATAAAAAACCGGTCGCTGTCATGAAACCAAGTATAATCATATTCGGACTGCTTCCTATAAAGGCAATGATAGCTAAAGCGATTCGTTTATGAAGGTTCCATTTTTCCATCGTTAAAGCAATCATAAAACTCCCAGCGAATAAAAAGATCAGAGGATCGCCATAAGAGGAGGAAACTTCACCGGTCTCCATCACTCCTGTTAACGGAAAAAGCAGCAGCGGAAGCAGGGACGTGACCGGAATCGGCAGCGCTTCGGTTACCCACCATGTAGCAATCCAGCTGATCAGACCAAGCATCTGGACCGCTTCTGCGCTCATTCCTTCCGGCTGAACCAGTGAGGTAATCAACACATATAAAAGGGGTCCCACAAACAATCCGATTTTCTGAGGGGTGGAATAATTCCCCGGTCGTGGAGGTTTGTCATCGACGAGTTCCTTTGATGGATCAATCTCTTCCTGTACAGCTGCATTCGAAGAAGATTTTGCAAATACAAAAGAAGTTACATGCTTTATATCCTTTCGAAGGCTGCGATCCCATTTCCATAATTGCTCCCAGACAGAATGTAAGTACATCCGTTTATCCCTTCCTTTCACCTTTTTGATAACGCTTTCATGTCTGAATGATACTTTACGTATACATTATTGTCAAACTATTTTCAAAAATTGGTATATTTATCTTTTACATCAAATTTAATTTGACATTAACGTATACATTAATTAATATTTAGAATAGTTAAACAAAAAATCTTTCAGGAGGAATGTATCGATGGAAAACAAACAACATTTTAAACTAGCTGTAATTCCGGGTGATGGTATTGGAGAGGAAGTCATTCAAGAAGGGCTTCGTGTCGTCGATCATCTATCAAAGACTTCTAATAAGTTCACTTTTGAAAGCGATTACTTTCCTTGGGGATGTGAATATTACCTTGAACATGGAAAGATGATGGATGAGGATGGACTGGAAAGAATCAAAGATCATGATGCTATTTACTTCGGAGCTGTTGGATATCCGACCGTTCCCGATCATATAAGCCTCTGGGGACTCCGTCTGGCGATTTGTCAAGGTTTTGATCAGTGGGCCAATATTCGTCCGGTTGAGTTCCTGCCAGGTGTAGAAGGGAAATTGAATCATCCGGAAAAGGAAAAGTTGAACTGGGTGTTAGTCAGGGAAAATACAGAAGGTGAATACTCCGGTATCGGCGGTCGTAATTTTGCCGGGCGTGGACCTGGAAAAGAAGTGGCCGTCCAGTCTTCTGTATTTACAGAGGAAGGCTGTGAACGAGTGATTCGCCACGCCTTTGATCTGGCCATGAAGAGAGACCGGAAAAAAGTGACCAGTGTCACAAAAAGTAATGCCCAGCAGTACGGCATGGTATTGTGGGATGAAGTTTTCAAGCGCGTAAGCCGGGACTATCCTGAAGTCGAAACCGATCAATGGCTCGTGGATGCGATGGCTGCACGCTTCGTACTTCATCCGGAAGAGCTTGAAGTAGTGGTGGCTTCCAACCTTCATGCGGATATTTTATCCGATCTCGGCAGTGCTCTTGCTGGAAGTCTTGGAATCGCCCCGAGTGCAAATATTCATCTGGACGGCCGTTTCCCAAGTATGTTTGAATCTGTCCACGGCTCTGCCCCTGATATTGCAGGACAGGGAATCGCCAACCCGATCGGAACCATCGGCAGTGCTGCCCTCATGCTGGAACACCTTGGACTGAAGCAGGAAGCAGACTTAATTAATGAGGCCATCCGTGCTACAACGAAAGATGGTATCTTAACAGCAGACATTGGGGGAACCAGCTCGACAAGAGAAGTCACAGACGCGATTATCTCACACATTTCATCCAAATACGCAAATGTCTAAATTCCATACAGGGTAAAAAGGGAGTGCGCTCTCTTTTTACTCTCTTCTTGTTATAATGGAAGGAAGACAAAAGTCAGAGTGGTGAATTTATGAGAGAACAATCATCAGTGAGTACAGAACCGCATACAAGAGTAGAGGAAATGAAGGAACGGTTGGCGCCGATCATCCATCATGTGTCCGAACGAAAACTGCCGGCCAGAGCGTATCAGATTTTACGACTGGCAATCAGAAACCTGAAGCTTCTGCCGGGCCCGACCATCCTGGAACGGGAGATTGCAGAAGTTTTAGATATGAGCCGCACTCCTGTTAGGGAAGCATTAATCCGTCTGCAGACCGAAGGAGTCGTCCACCTGATCCCTAGAAAAGGGTTTGAAGTTGAACCGATATCTGCTAAAGATTTGAAAGAAATCTATGAAGTGGTGGAAATGTTGGAAGGATTAGCCGCCGGCCTTGCTGTATCAGTCATGGACGGTGATGATCTGGACCATCTGGAAGAACTTATTTCCCAGCAGGAACAGGCGTTGTCACACAATGATCTTGATGAATGGGCAAGGCTGGATAACTTGTTTCACTTTACAATTATAGAACATGCAGGGAATCAACGACTGGCTAATGTGATTGATGTTCATGCCGATCAATTGTACCGCGCCCGCCTGCTTACGATAAATAAACGTCCGCTCCCGTTGCAGTCGATTGTAGAGCACAGGGCCATAGCTGCGTGTATGAAGGCGGGTAACGCAGAAGCGGCTCAGGCCTCGATGCAGTCGCACCGGAAAAGAGCAAGGAATGAAATCCTTGAGGTGCTTGAAGAAGATCAAGACTCTATGTAAACGAAGTACGGGAGGACATTTGGAGAGGATACGTCTATGAAATGTATAGTAGCCCCTGACTCTTATAAAGGCAGTTTATCTGCTGTTGAAGTTGCCCGGAGTATGGAAGAAGGCATTAAACAGGTGTTTCCTTCCTGTGAGGTCCGTTCATTTCCGCTTGCAGATGGAGGAGAGGGTACGGTTGAGTCCCTTGTGAAGAGCACGGGTGGAAAGCTTCAAACTAACGAAGTGACCGGCCCCCTTGGTGGAAAAGTACAAGCGGCTTGGGGCATTCTGGGAGACGGGGAGACGGCTGTCATAGAAATGGCCGCAGCTTCCGGTATTACACTCCTTGCCGAAGAAGATTTGAATCCCTATGAAACAACGACATACGGCACGGGTGAACTGATTAAAAAAGCGCTGGATTACGGAGCAAAGAAAGTAATCCTCGGCATAGGCGGCAGTGCCACTAATGACGGCGGCGCGGGTATGGCTGCCGCACTTGGAGCAGAGCTGCTGGATAGGGAAGGGCGCCTGCTGCCTAATGGAGGGAAAGCACTTTTGGATCTCCATGAAATCAGGACGGATCAATTGGACAAAAGGATTTTTTCTACTCTGTTCATAACCGCCTGTGATGTTGAAAATCCACTGTGTGGACCTGAAGGGGCTTCAGCTGTTTTCGGCCCTCAAAAGGGAGCCACGCCGGAGATGGTAGAAGTACTGGACCAGGCGTTACATCATTATGGAATGCAGATTCACAAATATCTCAATAAGGATATCAGGCATGAAAAAGGGGCTGGGGCAGCCGGAGGCCTGGGAGCTGGTTTGATGGCGTTCTTAAACGCTGAATTAAAGCCGGGCATTGAAATCGTTCTGGATAGTATTGATTTCAACGCTGAACTGGAAGGTGCGGATTTCGTACTTACCGGGGAAGGGAAAACAGATCGCCAGACGTTATTCGGCAAGGCTCCTATGGGCGTAGGAATGAGAGCAAAACAGTTTAACGTTCCTGTCTTTTGTATAGCTGGGAGTTTGAGCGATGGTTATGCGCTTCTTGAAGAAAAAGGCATTCAAGCCTTTTTCAGTATTGCCCACGCGCCCTCCACTCTCGATTATTTAAGTGAACATGCTGGTCCTCTTGTTGAGGAAACCGCAAAAAACATCATGAATGTTTACAAAACGGTCTATAAAGATAATACCGCTTCTGCAATATCAAGCGTCTGATCCCCTTGAAGATCTCTTCCTGAGCCAAAAGGAAGAGATCTTTTGTATGCGCTTCCTGTTTTTGCGAAGGGTTTGGAAGGTATAACAGAACTAAGGAAAAGGAGGATTTACTGTGTATTACGCAGGCATTGACTTATCAGGTCCGAGCAATCATGCCGATACGGTCGTGATGATTTTTGAGGACAGGAAAGATGCACTGATTTTCAAAGAAAAAGTCACTCCGGCCAGTGACGGGGACATTATAGATACACTGAGCAGGCTGGCATCAGAGGGGAAGGTTGTGGTCGGAATCGATGCGCCACTGTCTTATCAGGATGGTGGGGGCGATCGCATGAGAGACCGTTCTTTACGGCAGTTCCTTATGGGAGAAGGAGGACGATCCTCCTCCATTATGACTCCGACTATGACACGAATGGTGTACCTGACTCTGAGGGGGATTCGGTTATCAAGAGAGCTTTCCCATTTGGATACGCCGTATGATATTCAAGTCGTTGAAGTCCATCCCGGTGCAGCTGTTCTGACACGGGTGGATGACGCAGACCATTTTCTTTCGTACAAAAAAGACCGCTCTATCCGAAAAGAAGTGCTGGATTGGTTGAGGGATCACATGAATATGCTCGATATTCCGGAAGAATCACTCGAACATGTCCATACGCTGGATGCCTGCGGATCTGCTCTTGCCGCATGGGGATGGAATGACTCAAAATTGGTATCTCCCTGGAGCTATCAAGCCGAACCGCCACTGCACCCTTATGACTTCTGCTGTTAAAATCCGCCCGCTTGGAAAAAACGGTATGGATAAAAATAAGCAGGATCCGCCGAAACAATATACGACGGATCCTGCTTATTTTTCAGGAATTCTTTCACAGGCAAAGGATATAGTCTCCTCGGTCTGTTTTATACAATTCCAATATAGGACATCAAAATTCCTACTACTGTTGCCACAAACGGAATGAGCAGAGCAACGATGAAGATATCTTTATAGGAATCTTTGTGGGTTAAGCCTGTAATCGCAAATACAGTCAATAGGGCACCGTTATGCGGAAGAATCGAAGCTCCGGATGCAATGGCTGTAATCCGGTGAAGGATTTCCGGGTTCATTCCCATCTCCATCGCCTGCTGGTAATAGTCAGATCCGAGAGCATTCAAGGTAATGTTCATTCCCCCTGATGCGGATCCGGTGATCATCGCCAGCACCTGAGTAGCTAACGCATCTGAAATGACAAGGCCGCCTTTGATGTTCAATAACGCTTCTTTAATCGCTGGGAAAGCAGGGGAAGCCTGAACGACTGCTCCAAATCCAACGGCTGCACCTGTATTCACAACGGCAGTTACAGCGCCTTTGGCTCCATCATTCAATGCTGTGATGAACTCGTGGAATGCTTTCCAATTCAAGATAATCGTTAGAATAATTCCGATGAATAAAGCAATCAGCATTTCTACGTTGAAGATGTTAATCAAAAGGACTACACAGAGAAGCGGCAGGAAGGATAAAAAGACGCTGGGATCGTTCCCGGAACTCTCGGTTCCAACCTTATTCTGCGGCTCTGTAAAGCCTTCTCCGGCTTTCGTCAGTTTATTCGCCCGGTAGGAAAGATAAAAGTATCCGCCGACAGCCATAATCAATCCGGTGACAATACCGATGATCGGCGCGGCCATCATCGTTGTATCAAAGTATTCGGTAGGAATATAGTTCTGGACCTGAGCTGTACCGGGTAGAGCAGTCATTGTAAAGGTGAACGCACCAAGCACAATTGTTCCTGGAATTACTTTCCGACTGATATCGGCTTCTCTGAACAAGTTAATAGCCAGAGGATACATAACAAAGACGACAACAAATAGACTCACACCGCCATAAGTTAGGATGGCAGCACCTAAAAGGACCCCTAAAATCGCCCGCTCTTTTCCGACAATTCTGGATAAAAAGCTGGCTACTTTCCGGGCACTCCCTGTTACTTCCATCAGTTTTCCGAAGACCGCCCCAAACAGGAAGATTGGGAAGAAGTCTCTCGCAAATGAAGCAAACCCACTCATGAAGTCAGATGTGAATGCATCCAGAATATTCATGCCTGATAGAATCGCTACGATCGAAGCAGCAATTGGGGCAATCCATAGAATGGACCAGCCTAAGTAAGCCATGATCATTAAAGAGACAAGTCCTATGATAATAGCAAACATGGTATTACCTCCTTTTGGTAATTATTATAAGTAAAATTGCGTTTGACAAAACTCGACAATATTTTGCAACAAGAAATATCTTACTCTCACGCTTTACAGTAATCAATAGAAATAGAAAGATAGAGAATTCATGCATTTTTCGGGGAAAAACGAATATTCCGCATAATTCGTAATGCATGAAATGGAAATTGTTTTTGGGTACAATCGAATACGAGTTAAAAGCAGCAGCTCATCAAGAACATACATGAGAGAGGTTGATAGACATGGTTGAAAACAAAGTTGTATTTATTACAGGAGCAGCCCAGGGAATCGGGTACCAAATCGGAAAAGTCTTTGCAGAAAATGGTGCAAAAGTCGTCTTGTCTGATATTAATGAAGACGGTGTACAAGAAGCCGCAAAGTCGCTGACCGAGCAGAACTTAACGGCTATGGGGGTAAAAGCGGATGTTACGAGCGAAGATGAAATCAATGCCGCTATTAACCAGACGGTTGAAACCTATGGCCGCATTGACGTACTTATCAATAACGCAGGGCTTCAGCACGTATCTCCTCTTGAAGAATTCCCAACAGAAAAATTCAAGTTGATGCAGGACATCATGCTGACAGCACCATTCATCGCAACGAAAGCGGTCTTCCCGATCATGAAGGAGCAGGGGCAGGGACGTATCCTGAACATGGCTTCCATTAACGGTGTCATCGGCTTCTCTGGTAAAGCCGCATACAACAGTGCCAAGCACGGAGTCATCGGCTTGACGAAAGTGAGTGCCCTTGAAGGTGCAGAACATGGCATCACAGTTAACGCTGTAGCCCCTGGGTATGTAGATACACCACTTGTACGTGGTCAATTGAAGGATCTTGCCAAATCCCGCGGCGTGGAACTGGAAAAGGTGTTGGAGGAAGTTATTTATCCACTAGTTCCTCAAAAACGCCTGCTTCAAGTAGAAGAAATTGCAGACTACTCTATGTTCCTTGCCAGTGACAAAGCGAAAAGTGTAACAGGCCAAACCGTCCTTATTGATGGTGGATATACAGCTCAGTAAGTAAACGAAAATGATTGATAACATATAAAAGGAACCGTTCATTGAATAAAATGAACGGTTCCTTTTTATGTAGAAATAGACGGGTGTGAAATGAAGGGTCCATCAGCCCCGAAGCTGGTTTACGGCTGATCTTCCCGTTTCCCGGTGGGTGGCGCTGCTGTTTTTCTTTGATTCCTGTACGACGATGACAGCCGTAATGACGAGGCCGACCCCTGCGTACTGCCAAAAGGTCAACTGCTCCTGAAAGACGAGAAAACCCATGAGTGTGGCGACCACTGGTTCAATGGTAGCGATAATGGAGGCCTTGCTCGATTCTACGAAACTCAAACCTTTCGTGTATAGAATAAACGGAAGCATCGTAGATAAGAGCCCCAGTCCCAGTACATAGAGCCATGTGGATACGGTTGAAAATAAAGAAGCCTCATTCCAAAGGCCGCTGAATGGTACGATAGCGAGCGATGCGAATACAAACGTATAAAAGGTAACCGTCAGTGAATCATAGTGCACAAGGGCAAACTTCCCGAAAATGCTGTATAACGCATAAAAGAATCCTGATCCAAGTCCAAGAATCAGTCCATACATGGAAATGGATTGTTCCGAATGTGGAACGATGCCGACGACAAGTGAGCAGCCAAGAAAGGTAATCAAAAGAGCAGAGACTTTCCGCAACGTCAATGATTCTTTGAAAATCAGCCGTGAAAGCATTGTGACAAACGCCGGAGCTGTGTAGAGAAGGATGGATGCTACAGAAATAGACGTTTCCTCAATCGCACTGAACAAGCACCAGTTAAAGAGGACGATACTGATGATCCCCGTCCCGATAAAGTATCGGCTGTCACCTGCTTTTATTTTAAAGAAACGGCGGTCTTTTGATAATAGGTAAACCCCCAGAAGCAGGCTGGCTGATAAAACCCTCAGCGACACGACTTGTCCAGGGGTGAATCCGATATTGTACAAGTAAGTGACGTAAAAACCGATGATCCCCCATAAAGCGGCACCTGTACCGATTGAAAAAAGAGCAGACTTTTGACTCATTGTGACTTCCTCCATCCGATTTGATATATGGAATGCTATCAGAATCTGCAAGGATTGGATAGATTCTGTTCTTTCTTTTCTAAAAAAACGGCGTCTGCATGGACGATGATGTAATGATTGCCGAGACCTGCACCGGCTGACCCGTAACTGGATCAGCCGTTTTTCTGTATAAAGGACCCGGGTGTTTAAAAAGAAGAACGGAGCAGAGTAGACGAATTATGAACATACAGGGGAGGTTTGGAAGGAGAAATGTGTGCATGATGGATGAATAGGGTGACACAAAAGAGTAGGAGCAAGGAACCCGGTGTAAAGTCTCTTTTTGGTCATTTTTTCCTCATGTTATACTATCCTCTTCATTACTTAAGGGGAAAAGTGGACATCAAACTAATAGAACCTTTCCCCCATGACCCAGACGATTACAAGAGGAGACATGACCATGCAGACGATTTACTACGGAGGAAATATTCTTACTATGGAAGAGGAAAATACGCTTGTCGAATCGATATTAATCGAAGATGGATGGATTAAACGTAAGGGCGCGCTTCAGGAAATCGAGAAGGAAGCACATCCATCAGAGGTGGAAAAAGTGGACTTGAAAGGGAAAACGTTAATGCCTTCGTTTATTGACCCCCACGGGCACATCTCTTTTGTAGGTCCGGTTTCCCGGATGGCAGATCTGAGCGGCTGCGAAAACTTTGAAGACGTCAAGCGCACGCTTCGTCAATACATAGAGCAGCAGGAAGACGAACAAGACGGAGTGATTATTGGGTTTGGCTATGATCACACGATATTGGATGAGGGACACCACCCTGCCAAGGATATCCTGAACGAGATCACAGATCGACCTCTCTTTGTTTTTCACGCTTCCGCTCACATGGGTTGTGCTAACGACGCTCTTCTGCAAATGGCAGGCGTTGATTCCGAAACGGAGGAAGTCGAAGGTGGAACCATTGGCCGGATGGCAGAAAGTATGGAACCAAACGGATATTTTGAGGAAACAAGTCTTTCATTAATTCAACCGTATCTGCAACAAGGGATGGAAATGGATGCTTTGAAGATGGTGGAAGAAGGACAGAACGTTTATATACAGAATGGGATAACAACTGTGCAGGATGGAGCCGCCTCTCAGCAGTTCGTCGAGTTGTGTAAATCCTTAGCTGAAGAGGACCGACTGCTTATTGATGTCGTATCCTACCCTCTTATGGACACCAATCCGAATGAGATCTTTGCATCCAACCCTCTTTATGCGAAGCAATACCATAAACGCTTGAAGCTTGGTGGATACAAAATGTTCTTAGATGGCTCTCCGCAGGGGAAAACAGCCTGGCTTACGGAACCTTATGAAGGAGAGGAAACGTATAGAGGCAGTGCCTGGTACAGCGATGAGCATGTGAAGCAGTTTACAAAACAGGCGGTTCAAGACAATGTTCAATTGTTAACTCACTGCAATGGAGATGCAGCAGCCGATCAGCTGCTGAGAAGCTATAAAGCTTCTGTAGAAGAAACGGAAGATCCGGAGAAAGATGTGCTCAGACCGGTCATGATTCACTGCCAGACCGTCCGTGATGATCAGCTGGATGAAATGAAGAAGATTGGAATGATCCCTTCTATGTTTGTTGATCATACGTATTACTGGGGAGATGTCCACTTGAAAAACCTCGGTGAAGAGCGGGGAAACCGGATCAGTCCGGCTAAATCAGCCATAAAAAAAGGTCTTCCTGTCAATTTCCATCAGGACGCTCCTGTTATCAAGCCGAATATGCTTCAAACGATCTGGAGTGCTGTGAATAGAAAAACGAGAACAGGAGTAACGATTGGAGCAGAACAGCGTACGACCGTGTATGAAGCTCTTCAAGCCGTTACGATTCATGCCGCCTATCAATATGGAGAAGAAGAGACAAAAGGAAGCCTTCATGCAGGGAAGCTAGCTGATTTGGTCATTCTTGATCAGAGCCCCTTCCAAGTAGACCCCATGCAGATCAAAGAAATACAGATTGAAGAAACAATTAAGGAAGGACGCACCTTATACAAAAGGGAAGAAAACCAGGGGAATCCAAATGCATTGTGAGCCTTGCCGTTTTCGTTTTAATAAAGCCGCCTGTCCAAGTAGGACAGGCGGTTTTTTTTGCTTAGGCTTTTGTTTTATACGATGTTATATGATCCTGCAGCGTGTCATCACTGCCGAATAGGAAGTGTTTCTTCATATCTGGTGAATACGTGGAGTTTACAGCTGTGCGTCCGACAGTTTCGACTACTTCACGAAGCATAGCCGGAGACGCTCCACAGCAGAGTCCCAGGTAGTTCACACCGATACCGTGAGCTTCCTTAGCCCATTCTGCCAATTCATAACGGTTCGTATAGAGCGGGTCGAGAGATGTTGGGAACGTTGTTTCCGTTGGAAGCGTGCAGGCACAGCCACCGTCCGGCAGGTTGAAGAAAGTAGGATGCTCCTCCGTTGTCCGGTAAGGGATTGGAAGGGCCCCAACATAACCGTCCACGGTTTTACGGATTTTCTCAACGTACGGCTGCATCGTTGCCGGACCGCGGAAACAGTTCATTCCTACAACGAGCGCCCCTTTTTCTTCTAATAAGCGGCAGGCCTCTTCGACTTCATAGCCATCTCGCAAGACGTTCTCCCCCATCAGACCGAATGTGATGACAGCAGGGAGGTCCTGCTTTTGAATTTCTTCAAGAGCAATCAGAGCTTCTTCATAGTAGTAGAAGGTTTCACCATTCACGAAATCTACACCTTCCTCTTTACACCAGCCGATCATCTCTGCAAACATGCTCCTTGTTTTCTCAACAGCTTCAGGATTATCCGGATTGAACAGGTTGGTATTGGAAACGTTCCCAGCCACAAGAGCTTCTTCCTCTGGATGCTCTTGAGCCACCTCTTTAGCCAGACGAATTGCCTGACGGTTGAGCGGTTCCAGTAATTCTTCTTTTCCAATAATTCTCATTTTTTCGCGGTGACCGTTATACGTGAATGCTAACACAACGTCGGAGCCCGCAAGCATATAGTCTCGATAAGTCTGTTTGAGTGCCTCCGGGTTATCCAGCGCTACTTCCGGTACGAAGGATCCAGCTTGTAAATAGCCGCGGCGCTCCAATTCAAACAAGTAACCTTCTCCACAAATGACGGGTCCATCCTGTAACCTCTGCTCTAATGATCGTTTCATTTCACAACAACCTTTCCATTTGGTATTGAATAAATATATTAGAAAGCTCATCCTTCTAAAGGAATATGCTGACTCACAGATTCTGATGGAGCTCTTTTTAACAGAAGAAGTGGTGTATATTTCCATTAAAAAAAGACCTCCTTTGATAAGGGGCCTTCCATTTATCTAAGACTCCTTATCTTCAAGGCAGTATAACTGCCTTCTGGATTTAGCACCGTGCCAATGGCTGGTTGCTGAGGTATCAAAGGGCCAGTCCCTACACCTCTCTGGATAAGTTCGTATGTAATTTTTAAAGCAGCTGATCCGTTTGATCAACGTGTATCCTTTCGCTTGCGTTATACATTACAGGAAAATATAGTGAGAATCAATAGAATTTTCGGAAAAAATACACCGGTATTTAAAAGCGGAAGTTAAGAAGGCAGCGCCGTTTCGACGATAATGGGAAAATGAACGTAGACTTATAGGTGGAGGGGTTCTCTTCATTATGAAACTTTATACAAGGCATTTCGTAGTCCCTTATAGAAGGTTTTGTATGGGGGAGCAGGCGATGTGTTCTGTCTTAACAGGAATGGTTTTTCTGTCTTAGGGATTGTGGTGGGAAGTGCGTAAAAAATGGAGGTTGGTAGAATGAACGTTTATGTCTATGCTTTAGATACCTTGGCAGACTGGGAACTTGGCTATGTAACCGCTGAGTTGAACTCGGGGCAGTACTTTAAAAGAAGACGGGAAGATGTTTCACTTCAGGTGGCAGGGGCAGGAAAAGAAACAATTACGACAAAAGGAGGGATGAGGATTACACCTGATATAACCACGGATGAGATCCTCCTTTCTCCTTCGACCGTTTTGCTGCTGCCCGGAGCAGATACGTGGAACCGATGTATCCATCAACCCATCATACATAAAGCAGCGAAGCTTCTGGACTGTGGGGCGACGGTTGCTGCCATTTGTGGGGCCACACCGATGCTTGCTGAAGCCGGTTTGTTGAACAATCGTTTCCATACCAGCAACAGTCTTGAATATCTTTAAATGGTCCGTCCGAACTATGATGGGGAGGCGTATTACAAGGACATAAAGGCCGTAGCGGATCAGAACCTTATAACAGCCAGCTCTGCAGGAGCCCTTTTATTCGCGAAACTAATACTTAAGCACTTGAACGTTTTTTCGGAAAGAACCCTGAAAGCATGGGATACGTACTTCAGCACAGGCGATCTCCGGTACTTTTACATATTGATGGAAACCTAGGAGAAATAGATTCAATGGAAGTGATGTCTCAAGGTGGGAGAGGAGGAGAGCATGGACAAAGCATTCCATTTTTTATTCATCATTCTTATCTTTATTGTGTATCATGTCGTATCATTCGGAGATACTCCCGCTCCTTTTGGGATAGGCGTCAAAGAGTTGGGAGATCAGACAACGAGGGTCGAAGAATATAATTGGAGACGAAGCACCGTTCATCAAACTGCTATAAGCTGGAAGTCGCTGGAGGGAAAGCCGGAAGAACTGACGTATCTCTGGGTGAATGAAAAACAATTAAGACAAATGTATGCGGCCTTCCTTTCTTATATCCTGCTATTGGTCTATTTCCCTCTATCTAAGCTCATAAGATTGAAATACAGCATAAAAGAGAAGGATACGGGGCTGAATCCTTTTTGGAAGGGAGTTTTATTTATACTGGGTACAGGCATCTACACAGCCGTATTGATCACCGGCATTGTGCAATATCAAGAGCTGTTGGATGAAACCACTCGCTTACTAGCTGAACTGGAGCCCCTGATGCATCAGGATGAATGAAGGGATTTCAGATTACATCACGAAGAAAAGGGAGCACGATAAAAGTGCTCCCTTTTCTTTGTTCAATGAGAGGATCGATCTATACGTTTACTCTGTCACCCTGGTGACCTTGCTGATCTGCATAGGTTCCTCCTGCAGCGGAAGGCCTTTTTCGACACTTCCTACATCACATAGAGGAATGAAACTGGTTGTCCCAGGTACAAGTAGATCATCAATTTCAAGAACATAGTCTTCCAGTCCTCGATACCTGCCGACAAAAATGCCTGCTCCTTCTTCTACGAAGAAAGTGATGCCAATCGTATCTCCGCAGCGGAAACGGCTGGAGATGACATTAGCTAGTCCAGTAACACAGCAGCTGCAGGTGATTACATCCACATCAGGATGACAATCCTTTTTACACGGTTTATGATTCATACCATACACCTCCTGAATATCAAGATAGTACATTCTATGACAGGATATGAATTTGGTATAGATGAATATCACAGTCTCTGAAAAGATAGAGAAGCAGATGGGTTTTCTATTATTTTTACTAAGGCAGCCGGAATTATGACAGACCGAATTATACATGTAGGTAAGGCATTCCCCATTCGATAATGAAACGTAAACCTCGTTCTTTGCGGAAGTTACCCATGGTCGAAGTTCATTTCGTTTTCAATTCGGCTTTTGTTGATGGATTGTATAAGGCCATAACCCCCTCAGAATCCACACCTCCAAAAAATCATCGTTTTCGTTCAGGAACAGTGCCTGTCATCAGGTTCAGGAAAGAGGATGATTTCCATAGAGGGGATCGGTTGGGATCTAGGATAGGAGGTATAAGAAAGAAAGACTTTTCAAAGGAAATGATTGAAAAGTCTTTCTTTTTTCATAAGCGTTTAAAACTCTTTTTTCAGCGGGAATCGGGGGAAAAGGTTATTCATGAATTGAAGTTTAAAAACAGCGGGGTGATGGGATAATGAGTCCGGAACAAATAGGTTTTGCGCTATTATACATTGGTGTATTTCTTATCATCGGGAAGATTATCAGAGTAAAAGTGAAAATATTTCAGGATCTCTTTTTGCCGGCATCGATTATCGGCGGCTTTATAGCTTTATTATTAGGTCCTCAGGTGCTTGGGAAAATTGCAGCCCAATTTGTGTCAGAAGGGCATTTCTTAACGAACGGCATTATGACAGATACGATTATCCAGGTTTGGTCAGCCCTTCCAGGGTTAATGATTAACGTAGTTTTTGCTTCTCTCTTCTTGGGAGCGGCTATGCCTAAATTGAAAGACGTCTGGACCTACGGCGGCCCTCAGCTTGCCTTTGGCTGGGCCGTCGGGTGGGGACAGTATGTGATCGGTTTGTTAGTCGTACTGCTGATTCTAACACCCTTTTTCGATATTCCAGCGATGGCCGGTGCTCTTATTGAAGTGGCTTTTGAAGGAGGACACGGTACAGCGGCGGGAATGGCAAGTACATTTGAAGAGCTTGGTTTTTCAGAAGCCTTCGATTTAGCGATCGGCCTGGCCACTGTGGGTGTTTTATCAGGGGTCATCTTCGGTATTATCTTGATTAACTGGGCGGTCCGGAACAACAAGACCGAGGTCATCAAGGATGCTCATGGATTTTCTGAACTGCGGAAGAGCGGCATCATGGAATATCAGAATCGTGAACCTGCCGGGAAAATGACTCTCCGCCCTGAATCCATCGAGCCGTTATCCTTCCACCTCTCCATCATAATGGTCGCCATTCTGATTGGCTGGGGTATTTTACAAGGGCTGATCGGACTTGAAAGCATCACGATTGCCAATTGGACAGGATCAAGCTTCATGACATACATTCCATTGTTTCCGGTTGCTATGTTCGGCGGCATTATCATTCAGATTTTCTTTAACAAAAATGATAAATACAACTTGATTGATCGGAGAATGGTGAACCGCATCCAGGGGCTGGCTCTGGACTTGTTAATTATCTCAGCCATCGCAACGGTTTCCCTGGAAGTGATCGGGGACTATCTTGTGCCTTTCTTAATTTTGGCTGTGGCCGGGATTTCCTGGAACCTCTTCAGCTTTATTTTCCTTGCTCCCAAGATCATTCCAAATTACTGGTTTGAACGAGGGATCGGAGATTTTGGTCAATCCATGGGGGTGACGGCCACGGGCCTTCTATTGATGCGCATCGTCGATCCGGACAACGAGTCCCCGGCATTTGAAGCTTTCGGCTATAAGCAGCTCGTTTATGAACCATTTTTAGGAGGTGGCCTCGTCACCGCACTTTCTGTCCCATTCATTGCCGGTGTCGGTCCGTGGGCCGGACTTATTCTCGCTTTATGCATGACGGCCCTGGGTATATTCGTCGGCATTTTCCATTTTGGGAAACAAAAGAATCAAGAGTAGACAAGGAAGCTGCTTAAACGCAGCTTCTTTTTTTCGTCAAGAACGTTTGGTTTGTTCTAAAATAAGGAATCATTTATTAAATTTTGAAACTGGATGCCCCTGGTGTTCGTAGAGTCAGGAAAGAACGAGAGGTGGGGGTTGTTTCATGATCAAAAAGGTTTCCATTGTCTTTGCTGTTCTTTTTTTTACTGCAGGATGCACATCTTCCCAGTCTTCTTTAGACCATGAAGAAAATACCACAACGAAAGATGATGTATCGAAAGTGCTCACGCAGCTGTTCACAGGACCGGGAGAAGAGGTTAAGGAGTTGTATGAAGAAGGCAGTTATGAAAAGGTTCATGCCTATTATACGGAGCAGTTCGCACCCTATTTAACGGAGGATTATATGGATCAGGCGATGAAGACGAATCTGCTTACAAGGTATCACCAACAAGCGTACAGCAGTGAAGTGAAGATGGAAGTGGAAAATAAAGACATCCAGCAAAGCGACGTAGAAACAGATTATATTTTTGATTACCAGGTGAATGTAGATAATGGTGAAACGGCTGATGTTCGTGGGAGAGTAAACACAAATGAAGATGGGGAAATCACTCGGATCTATTTTACGGAGGGCCAGGCATTGAGGCATGCTTTTGATACCGTGGAAAAAACATCGGACGGATTATTTGAGTATGACCATTCAAGTCTGGAGACCCGTTCTTCTGATGAATCGTTTCAGCCCCAATTCCCTCAAGTGATGCCTTATGAGGTGCATGGTGTCGAAATAAAAGCTGGAACGAAGGAAGATAAAGATACTCTTTTAACGTTTATTTTTCATGGTGAGTCGGGAGAATCCATGACATTGACCACGATGAAAGAGGAAGACCTTTCATTGGAGGGCATGGAAACGGAAGAGATTGCTGTTGGTGATGGTACAGGAAAGTATGCCGTGGATAACAACACAAAATATTTGAAATGGACGGCAGAAGCTATTACCTATAAACTCGAAAGTCGTCTGGAGCAGTTATCTAAAGATACCCTCGTTTTAGTAGCGGAGTCTTTTGAATAAGTGGAAGCTCATGTCTATTTATGTGGAGGTTAAAGCGTTTTATAACCAAAAGAGTCCGTTGTTCCCTTCCAAGCATTAAAAAGGTGGTGCTGAAAAAATGAACAAGGACATCATGCTATGCCCTGACTGTGGCCGTAAACTCAAAGCGGGATACATATTCTCTCCGCGGAAGATTTGCTGGTCAGAATCGCCTGATTCGATTGTTATGGATTTTGGCAGTGAGGTTCTGGTAGAAAGTGCGCTTCTTAAAGTAAGGAAGATTCCAGCTCATAGGTGTGAAGCCTGTCAAAAGGTGATATTCGGCTATGAGCAGTAGAAATGACGGAGATGAACGGATTTTAAAAAGGCATCCTGAGAAAGAGGTGTAAAGGAAACCGCACGGGATTCTCTAAGGAACCTTGGCTCGGCGCAGTCTTTTTCTGACTGCTGGTTGGTCACCTTGATTGATTATCCTTCAAATTCGATAAACCATACGACATCCTTTGTCCCTTCTCCAACAAAATGGTTTAATGAAAGAAAGGAAAGGGTGGGAGAACTGTGAATATTCTCATAAGTGAAGTAATATGGCCGGAGGGCGTGGAGATTCTTGAGAATCAAGGCCACGAAGTAACATACGATAAAGAATGGTATAAGAACAGAAGAGGACTGCTGGAGCATCTTCGGGACGCTGATGCGTTGATTGTACGGAACCAGACCCAGGTGGATGAGGAGCTGTTGAGCTGTGCACCAAATCTTAAGGTCATCGGCCGGCTAGGCGTAGGTTTGGATAATATTGAACGGAACGAAGCGGAAAACCGGGGGATTTCTGTCATCTCAGCTAAAAACGCGAATGCCGTGTCTGTGGCGGAGTATGTGATGCAGGCGGTTCTCAGCGCCGGCCGCCCTCTGCATGAAGCCCATAAGAGTGTGACTGAAGGCAAGTGGGAAAGAAAGGTACATACCGGATTTGAAATAAGTGGAAAAACGCTCGGGTTCATTGGTCTGGGGGAGATTTCCCACAGGACAGCAAAACGGGCAAAGGCTTTCGGTATGAATGTGATCGGCTATGATCCTTTTCGTACTGAATATGATTATATGATTGACGAAACGGGCGTTGTGAAAAAAGAATGGGAAGACGTACTGAGGACGTCCGATTTTCTTTCCATTCACGTGCCATTCAATGCGGCTACGAAAAACCTTGTGGACAGAGAAGCCTTACGGATGATGAAACCTTATGCCTGGGTCATCAATACCGCAAGGGGCGGCATTGTCGATGAGACTGCTCTGGCTGACACCTTACATGAAGGGCGTTTGGCAGGTGCTTTTCTCGATGTGCTGGAAAATGAACCTGTCCAACCTGAAAACCCTATCCTCCATGCACCGGGCGTCAGGCTGACCCCTCACATCGCCGGTTTAACAGAGGAATCGCAGAAGAGGATTTCTGTTATGATTGCGGCGGAAGTGAATCAGGAACTTCAAGGCATCCCTTCTTTGTGCCGTGTATAGTTTTTAAGCTGTATTGACCACTTCTCTATCCTTCTGCTATAGTTTTACTAGTTATGAAGGGGAGTAGCTTTAACAGTAAAGTCATCATGACAGAGTTTCCGCTCTCGGCTTTACTGGCGGCATACATGCTGCTGGCAGGACCTTTACCAATCAGGGTAAGGGTCTTTTTGTGTGCTTCTGTAAACGATACAGAAGCCTTCATCAGGAAGGGGAATAAAACATGGAATCTATTTGGATTGAATACGGGTGGACCCTGTTAATTTTAATCGGTCTTGAAGGTTTGTTATCTGCGGATAATGCTCTTGTTCTCGCCGTGATAGCTAAACATCTGCCGGAGGACCAGAAGAAACGGGCGATCAATTATGGAATTATCGGTGCTTTTGTTTTCCGTTTCAGTGCTTTATTTGCTATATCGTTCATCGCCAGTGTATGGCAGGTGCAGGCTCTTGGTGCCGCCTACCTGATCTACCTTGGTTTGAAAAATATTTTATCGAGGGAGAGTGACGATGAAGAAACAGCACAGGAAGGAAAAGGAAAGGGCTTCTGGCCGACGGTTGTGAAAATCGGGTTTGCCGATTTGGTTTTCGCTATCGACTCCATCCTTGCTGCTGTGGCGCTGGCTCTTGCGCTTCCGGAATCACCGCTGCCAGTAATCGGAGGCATGGACGGTGGTCAATTCATCGTGGTTATAACAGCAGGTATTGCCGGTTTGGTCTTGATTAAATTCGCTGCTTCCTGGTTCGTGAAGCTTTTAGAAACACGTCCAAGTTTGGAGACGACGGCTTATCTAATTGTTGCCTGGGTCGGGGTGAAACTTGCTGTCATAACGTTATCCCATAAGGATGTCGGTATACTGGATGAACATTTCGCTCATGGTCTTGTGTGGACGGTGATCTTCTGGACCCTTTTACTTGGTATCGCTGTCGGTGGCTGGTTCCTGTCTGGTCGTCACCTGAACAGAGCCTACGAAAAAAATGCTTCTTAATGAAAATGGATCCCATAGAAGGGGTCCATTTTTTTGCATTATCGGACAATTCTTACTTGTTATAAACCTATTGCGGCCCTTTTTTTCAACTGGTATCATTTATCCTTTAGTTCGAAACGGCAGTACATGAAACAGTGGATGAAAAGGAAGAGGGGTTTCAACATGATAAATATCTTATGGGGGTTAGGCGGAGTGAGTGTCGTCTTCATTCTGGCCCTGCTATTTTCAACAAATAGAAAAGCGATTCGCTGGAGAACCGTTGGCGCAGGTCTTTTGCTGCAGGTTTCTTTTGCCTTCCTGGTTTTCGCAACCAGTGGAGGGCAGAAACTACTCGGAGCCATGTCTTCCGGAGTAAGTAAGCTGATCGGATACACAGAGGAAGGAATCGGTTTCCTTTATGGACCGCTGATCAATCAGGAAGGGATGGGCATGCTGTTCGCCTTTCAAGTCCTGCCGACAATTATATTCTTCAGTTCCTTGATTGCTGTATTGTATCACCTTGGTATTATGCAGATCGTCATAAAGCTGATCGGAGGATTCCTGTCTAAAGTTCTCGGCACGACGAAGGTGGAAAGCATCAATGCTGCAGGGAACATTTTTGTCGGACAGACAGAGGCGCCGTTATTGATCCGTCCATTTATATCCAAAATTTCCAAATCGGAATTGTTTGCTGTGATGACTGGTGGATTCACCTCTATAGCCGGGTCAACGCTTGTAGGATATACACTTCTCGGCATTAACGTAGAGTATCTGCTGGCCGCTTCTTTTATGGCTGCACCGGCGGCCCTTGTGATGGCTAAATTGTTTCTTCCAGAGACTGAGCCGCGTTCGGAAGAGTTCACTGATATCAACCCGGAAGACAGCGATACGTCGAACGTATTCGATGCTGTGGCAAACGGAGCGGTGACCGGTTTACGGCTGGCCCTGAATATCGGAGCGATCCTGCTGTCGTTCATCGCCCTTCTGGCCCTGTTGAACGGGATGGTCAGCTGGATCGGTGGTTTGTTCGGCTTTACGATTACCATTCAGCAGCTGCTTGGATATGTGCTGGCTCCTCTGGCATTCGTGATTGGTGTCCCTTGGGAAGAGGCTGTTAGAGCAGCTGGATTTATTGGGGAGAAAATCATGGCCAATGAATTTGTTGCGTTTTCCAGTCTTGGTGAAGCTAAAAGCGAATTAAGTGCGAAGGCAGAAATTGTGACGACCTTTGCATTAACGGGCTTTGGCAGCCTGTCTGGTATCGGCGTACAGATCGGCGCCCTTGGCGGCCTTGCTTCTGACAGGAGGAAAGACGTAGCCAACCTGGGTCTTAAAGCTGTCGCTGCCGCCACACTGGCCAACTTCCTGTCAGCCAGTATTGCTGGAATGTTTCTGTTATAAGACGAAAGCACCTGAGATGCTCAGGTGTTTTTTTGTGTGCTCTGTTCGAACATCCGTACGTTTATCTTTTTATGGAAAAGGCAAAGGAGGAAGGACTACAGATTACAATTGGAGGAGTATTCGTGAAGAGAAGTCTTTTAATTATTCTGGCTGCTATAGATATTCTATACATGCTTACCATCATTTTCAGATATGATTTCACCTTTGAAGGGGTGATTAATCTATTGTTCGGCTTTGCCTTCGCTGCAGGCATCGTTGTTTCTGCTCTCTTCATATTTCAGGCCCAGTATAAAAAAGGGTTTCATCCCATATTATCTATATTCGTACTGGCTATGAGTGCCGCTTCCTTAGCATGGCTCGCCTTTTTCAACTTTCTAGCAGACTTCATAACCTGAAGCATACCCGGGGGCACTCCCCGGGTATTTGGCATGGTACGATTGTTATCGTAAACTTTTCTGCCGGAAAAGATAAAACCTGCCCTCCCGGGTAGACTGGATGTACAAAGAGTTCTGCTTCATAAAATTGCAGAATACTTGGAATGATTTAAAAATCAGGGTTATTTTCGCTATAATAGAACCATAGACAAGAGAGGGTGTTGGTATGAATCCATTGGAAACACGAATGAAATTTCGAAGTCAGGAGTTGACTGGAACAACTTCCGGCTTGTGTGAACAGTATATACAAACCAATCTGGTAACGCTCCCGAAAGCCTACGCTTTCGATTTTCTTTTATTTTGTATGAGAAACCCAAAACCATGTCCGGTTGTGGAAGTTATGGAAGCGGGGGTGACGAATCCGGCTTCCGCAGATGCGGATATCCGCACCGATCTCCCGCGCTATCGGATTTATAGAAACGGCTTCTTTTCAGAGGAAGTCCTGGATTTGAACGAAGTCTGGCAGGATGACTTTGTTACTTTTCTCATTGGATGTTCCTTTACCTTTGAACAGGCCCTTCTTGACGGGGGGATTCCTCTGCTCCATCAAGACCAGAACAAAGTCGTCCCAATGTTTGATACGAATATTCCCCTTAAAGAAGCAGGCATCTTCAAAGGAAATATGGTTGTAAGTATGCGTGCCGTTCCGAATCATTTAGTCGATCAGGCTTTGGAAATCTCCCAGCAATTTGAATCTTCCCATGGTGAGCCTGTTCATATCGGTTCTCCGGAGCAGATCGGAATCGACGACATTCAACAACCGGATTATGGTGAAGCTGTTACCTTCGACAGGGATGAAATGACACCGGTATTCTGGGCATGCGGCGTAACTCCGCAGAATGCCGCCCTTCAGGCACAGCCTTCGATTATGATAACCCATGCGCCCGGACACATGCTTATTACAGACGAAAAAGATCCAAATTATTCCTGATGTGGGAAGGGGAGGTGTGTACCATGGGAAGGAAAGTGATTCTCGACTGTGACCCCGGCCATGATGATGCCATATCGATTATTTTAGCAGCTTCTCAAATAAGTCCGCTTCAAATCGAAGCGATAACGACCGTGGCCGGAAATGTAGAAGTGGAGAAATGTACATCCAATGCTTTACATGTTTGTGGAATGATAGGACTGGACGTTCCAGTGGCTGAGGGAGCGGCAAAACCTTTAACAGGCGGTCCGGTGACAGCAGGAGATTTTCATGGGAAATCGGGGCTTGACGGTCCCGAACTTCCAACCGTTCCGACAAAAGAGCCGGTTGAACAGCATGCGGTGGACTTGATTATTGAAAAAGCTCTTCAATCAGAACAGAAAATCACGCTCGTCCCGACAGGTCCTTTGACAAATATTGCCTCAGCTCTCATCAAGGAGCCCGGGATTAAGAACAATATTGAGGAAATCGTCTTGATGGGCGGGGGAACGTTCGGGAACTGGACGCCAGCGGCCGAATTTAATATATGGGTGGATGCAGAAGCGGCTGAGCACGTATTCAAAAGCGGCATTCCGATTACGATGTTTGGTCTTGATGTGACACATCAAGCACTCGCCGACCGGGATATTATGGACAGGGTTGCAGCTGTCGATCACCCCGCTGCCCAATTTGTTTTTGAGCTTCTGGAATTCTTTTCGAAAACGTATAAAGATGTCTTTAACTTTGAAGCCGGACCCATTCATGACGCGTGTACAGCTATGTACCTTATAGAACCAGACATCTTCGAATGCAGGCATGTGCATGTGGACGTGGAGACAAGAGGAGAATATACTACGGGTATGACAAGTGTCGATCTCCTTGGTGTAACGAAAAAAGAACCGAATGTCCATTTTGCTGTTCATTTGGACAAGGAAAAGTTCTGGAATGTTTTTGAAAAAGCTTTGCGCTCCTACATCGACTAACCGCTATATTTTCATAAGTGCATTGAATATTCTGATAAATAACCTTATCCTTGAGATAAGGTTATTTTTTGGCCTTAACATACTGACTGGTAGGTATAATAAAGGAGGAGGAGTCCATGCAGTACGTTGAAACGGTAACAGGACCGATCAAGACGGACAAGCTTGGCAAAACGTTGATTCATGAACACTTTTTCTTTGGGTATCCTGGTTTCCAAGGGGACCTGACCCTTGGAGGGTTTGATTTTGAAGAGAAAAAACAACAGGGCCTTAAAGTGGCCGAATTGATGCAGACGCAGGGGGTTGAAACGGTCGTCGATCCTACTCCGAATGAATGCGGACGTCATGTAGAACTGCTCAGAGCCGTTTCTGAAGCGAGCGGCCTGAACATTATTTGTGCCACCGGTTATTACTATGAAGAGGAAGGGGCCACCCCTTACTTCAAGTTCCGTCAGCAGCTTGGAACAGCTGAAGAGGAAATCTATCAATTATTCAAAGCAGAAATAACCGGAGGGATAGAAGGAACCGGTATTAAACCGGGCATCATCAAGCTGGCTTCGAGCAAAGGGGAAATTACGGAGTATGAGCGCATGTTTTTCCGGGCAGCGGTACGAGTGCAGAAAGAAACAGGCATCGTTCTTTTAACCCATACGCAGGAGGGAACCATGGGACCGGAACAGGCAGCTTTCCTAATGGAAGAAGGAGCTGATCCTAAAAAGGTTGTGATCGGCCACATGTGTGGAACGACAGATATTACGGAACATCTGCAGGTGCTGAAGCACGGAGTCTATCTTGCGATGGATCGCTGGGGCCTTCAGGGAATAGTCGGCGCCCCTTCGGATGAGCAGCGGACAATTGTTTTAAAGGCTCTTCTTGGATCAGGGTATGAAGACCAGCTGTTTCTTTCCCATGATACGGTCAACGTCTGGTGGGGCCGGGACCCGGTTATGCCTGACGCCCTGAAGGAACTCCTGAAAAACTGGAAGCCGGACTATTTATTCCAGCATATTCTTCCTGGTCTACTGGAGGAGGGAGCCGTAACCAGCGGGCAGCTGGAGCAGATCTTTTCCAGAAATCCCGCCAGGCTTTTTGGACAAACTTATGAACCTCAGCCGGAACAAAGGCAGTCACAGGCAGAATGGATGTAAAAGAAGGAAGGATTATGGACCTGACACAGTCAGGTCTTTTATTTATTTGGCTCTGTTATTGCTTGGTGTTGTTATTTAACATGTGAGCTCAGATCACCCCTTTCTGTCATGGGATTGTAGGAGGCGGCCTTGGGAATGACTCCCTTTCCACGGGGTACCGTGAGCCTTCTCAAACTTCGTTCCCCGCGGAAGCGGACGGTTTTCCCTGCCATCCCATGCTCTGAGTAAACAACGGACCGGAACCTAATTCCAGACGGAAACGATTTAGTAATCGTTTAAAATATCAACCACAGACTTTAACAGAGCTATTTATTTAATGAAGGAACCGCTTTCGTAAAGCTGTTTTCAATCAAGAGCAGTGAATCATACAGAAAAGCATAGACTTTTCAAAGGAACAGGGATAAAATCGAAGTTTAACAAACAGGTGATTGAGGGATATATAGCAGGGATTATTTACAGATAGAGAGAAAGAGGAAGGTGTTTGAACAATGTTACAAAATCCAACAGGGAAAGAAAGAATCGGATTAGCGTTTCTGCTTGGAATGCTCGGGATTCTGGGTCCGCTGAATATTGATATGTATCTGCCGAGTTTTCCGGCTATCGCGTCTGATCTAAATACAAGTGCTTCATTGGTGCAGCTCAGCCTGACCGCCTGTCTTATAGGTCTGGCTGTTGGACAGATCGTCGTAGGTCCAATCAGTGATGCGCAGGGCAGAAAAAAGCCATTAACCATTTTTCTGGCTTTATTCTCTGTTGCTTCACTTTTGAGTGCACTGGCACCGAACATTACCATTCTTGTTATAGCAAGGTTTCTGCAGGGTTTTACTGCTTCGGCAGGAATCGTTCTCTCACGTGCGGTTGTGCGTGATGTGTTTACAGGACGCGAATTGACGAAGTTTTTTGCATTATTGATGGTTATTAATGCGACCGCTCCAATGATTGCTCCGATGACAGGAGGGGCGATTCTGCTACTGCCATTTTCAACATGGGAAACGATTTTCTTTTTCTTAAGTATTGTCGGAGCGGCTATCGTTTTGACGGTCATTGGGAAAATGCCGGAAACTCTTCCAAAGGAGAAAAGGATTCCAAGCTCTGTCAAAGAATCTATTTTGACGATTGGACGCCTGCTTAAAGATCGTTCCTTCATTGGGTATGCGTTGACCATCGGCTTTGTCCACGGGGGAAGCTTCGCTTATGTATCCGGAACACCGTTCGTTTATCAAGGCATTTATAACGTATCTCCCCAAGTCTTCAGTATCTTGTTCGGAATGAATGGACTTGCCATCATCACAGGGAGCTTTTTGATCGGTCGTCTCGGAGGAATCATCCATGAGCGCAGCCTGCTGCGTACGGCTGTTCTGACAGCTGTAACCGCCACAGGGTTTCTACTGGTAATGACTTGGATAGAAGGGCCTTTGTATTCCATCGTTACTCCTATTTTCATTTATATGACAGCGATGGGAATGGTGCTGACGAGTACATTCACTCTTGCCATGGAACATCAGGGCCACCGCGCGGGAAGCGCCAGTGCAGTTCTCGGTATGCTTCCGCTGTTGTTTGGAGCCGTGGTTTCACCGCTGGTCGGTTTGGATGAAACGTCTGCTGTACCTATGGGACTGATTTTATTCAGCACATCCTTTATAGGAGCGGTACTCTTCTTTACACTCACCAGTAAAAGTCAGCATGCGTCTGCTTAAACGGCGAACCACCTCTTGGATGAGTTTTCTTAATCACCATATGATGAATGCTGGTATGGAAAGAAAGCTTTGGGGAACAATAAGTGTCGGATCTTTGTCCACTTCATGAGCGGATGATTTCTCTACTGACATGAGTTTTTGTAAAATGAAAAGGCAGTAAGTCACCAGCCTGACCCGGCTGTAAAAAAAGGAGAATAACTATGATAACGATTCATGCATTTCTAACAGCGAAAGAAGGACGGGAGGAGGAACTGTTCAATGAATTGAAAAAAGTGATCGAGCCTTCCCGTAACGAAGCGGGTTGTGTCGATTACGTCCTTCACCGTTCTCTTGATGATGCTTCTGTATTCGCTTTTTATGAAACGTGGAAGGACCAGGAGGCGCTGCAGATGCATATCGATTCTGACCATTATCAGGCCTATCGTGAAGCGACCAAAGATCTGACCTCCTCACGTGAAGTTCATAAATTAGAAAAAGTTCAGTGAAACCGCCGTCTCCCGGCGGTTTTTTTATGGGCGGTTTCCTCCATAAGTGTAGAAGAAAAAAGAGAGATCAACGAAAAAACGGTCAAGGTTACAGCAATGATACAGGCGGGATCATCGTCATCTGCTGTGAATAATCTAATCGATTCTACCTATCAAATAATTCAACGGCTTATGTTAAGATATAGGAAGTTTTCTATCAGGTAGGAAACTGAATCTACTACATAGGAAGTGACTGCATGAGAAAGATTACAGTGATACTATTTGTGTTGATTCTGGGAGTTATCGCAGCCGCATGCTCAGAAGAATCGTCTTCGGATCAACAGGACAATAAAACAGAAACGGAAGAAGAAACGAAGGAAAACGAAGGGACAGAATCGGCTTCATCAGATACTCAGCACACGGAACAACCATTTAAAGCCGTAGATCCGGATGATTCAGCAGCTCCTTTAAAAGAAGGATTAACCGAAGAAGAATTAAACAACATGCCGTCTGCAGAGGCGCATGGGGGTGACCGGACCCGGATGGTGCCGGTGGGAGAAACACTTGTGAAAGGGGCTGAAGATGAAAGTTCAGGCCCTTTGAAGGATCATAGAATCGTTGCTTATTATGGGCACCCGGATTCTGAAAATATGGGAATCCTTGGGGAAATGGAACCCGACGCACTCATGAAAAAACTAAAGGAACAGACACAAGCCTATTCCAACGCTGATCCTGAACGACCGGCTGTTCCGATGATTGAGTTGATCAGTACGGTCGCGCAGCGCACGCCTGGTCCGGAAGGTAAATATTATCACCGCACCTCGCCTGAAGATATCGACCGTTACGCGGAACTCGCTGAGGAGAACGATGCTTTGTTGATGCTTGATGTTCAGCTGGGGACCGATTCTGTGATGAATCAGGTCAAGCTGTTGGAAAAATGGTTGAAACTCCCGCATGTACATCTTGCCATCGATACGGAATTTCACGTGGCTGAAGGCGAAACGCCGGGAGTGAATCTAGGTCAGGTAGATGGAGCAGAAGTACAGCAGGCAGTGGATTATTTATCAACGATGGTGGAGGAAAACGACCTGCCGGATAAAATGATTCTCGTCCACCAATTTATGGATGAAGCGCTGACAAACAAGGAAGCCATCACACCGACAGATAACGTTGAAGTTGTCCTCAACTATGATGGGTGGGGGGATTCAGCGACTAAAATGTCTCTTTACCGCAAATTCGTCCGTAATGAAGCTGTCCAGTACGGAGGATTTAAAATCTTTTACAAAAAGGACGAACCGGTGATGAGTGCCGAAGATGTGCTGAGGCTGGATCCAAACCCTGCGGTGATTAATTACCAATAATTGATATGTAATAGACGGAGGAGGGATATGTCATCAGTCTTATAGTTGTTGTAGTCATTATTATATCGCTCTGGTCCATCACGCATACGATAGAAAAGAACACACAGAAAATCACCACTAAGATGGACGAGCAGAACAAATATTTAAAGCATATCCACGAGGCTGTGGAAAAAGGAAAACAATAGCGCTTCTTTTTTCAAGAGATGCAGAAATGCATCTCTTGTTTTCGTTTCATTTCAAATCCTTCCTCAATAGATGGGTGCATGGACTGGGAAGCATTTAAAGATGTAGGACAACAGAGGGAATTTATTTTTATGCGTACAGTATGGTGAAAAGATAGGTTCTTCTATGAAAAGCGAACTATAGGAAAGGAAGAGGCTGAGAAGAAACGGTGCCATACGTTAACGCTGTGTAAATGGGCATTTATGGAATTTCAGAAAGCGTCGCATCCGGTGATGTGTACGAGATAGATGTAGAAACAGATGAAGATATTCCAAATACAGAACGATAACGGACAACGGTTTTTCATTACAACCGTCAACCCTGTCATCCAAGAGCATGGGAGGGCAGGTTTTTAATGTTTACTCGTGCTAAGGTAAAAGAGAAGGAAAGGAGAGGAGAGATGTGAAGGGCATTGAAACAATGCAGAAAGCACTTCAATATTTAGAAAGCCATTTGAAAGAGGATTTTTCGATGAAGGAAGCGGCCAGGGAGGCCTGTCTTTCTCCGTTTCAATTCCAAAGAACTTTTCATCTTTTAACAGGTACAACGGTAATGGAATACATCAGAAGAAGAAGGTTGACACTTGCAGCCCTGGAGTTGAAGCAGGGGAACACCAGAGTCATAGATGCTGCGTATCGATATGGCTATGAATCCCCGGAATCTTTTGCACGGGCCTTCCGAAAACAGCATGGATGCCCGCCGAGAGAGATAAGGCTTCCTGAAAGGAAGGTGACTGTTTTTAATCCCCTCGTCATTCAAGTAACTATCAAAGGAGCTGAGCCGATGAAGTTTCATATTGAGGAAAAGGAAGGGTTTAAGGCTGTTGGAGTGAAAAGGGAAATATCCTGTCTGCACGGGGAAAACCTAAAGAAAATCCCTGAGATGTGGGTGGAATTAAATACGGATGGCACGGTTGAGGAAATCGCAGCAGTGAATAACGGACCGGTCAGAGGGATTTTGGGGATCTGTGAAGATCGGTCGGATGAAAAAGAAGGTGTCATTGATTACTCGATTGCTGCAGCCAGTGTGAACGAAGTTCCTGCCTCTATGACCTCCATCTCCATTCCAAAAGCTGTCTGGGCTGTATTTGAAGTGAAGGGTCCAATGCCTCAGGCGATGCAGGAGAAGTGGGAACAAATTTATTCCGAATGGTTTCCTTCAAGCAGCTACACACAGGCCCCCGGTCCTGAACTCGAAGTCTATCCTGAAGGAGATCCTTATAGGAACGATTACTTTTCTGAGATTTGGATCCCCGTGCAGAAGTGATGGTTGTAAGCACAATTCATTCCCGAATTGTGCTTTTTTTTGTTGGGAAAAGGATTTTTCTGTTCCCAGGGAGAAGTAAAGGGTAAAGGAAGAGTATGGATATTGAGAGGAGCAGACGAATGAAAACAGCAACGAATTTCTTTATGCGGGAGATTACATCAGAGGACTGGGAAGCGGTCCACAGCTATGCGTCCATTTCTGACGTCTGTCGTTTTCAGGCATGGGGACCGAATTCAGAGAGAGAAACGAAACTTTACATAGAGCAGGTCCTTTCCGATACGAGCGTGGAGGACCCGACCAGGTATGTTTGGGGGCTGGCGGATATTGAAGAAGGTCATTTGATCGGAGCTGCTGAAATGAATATTCTGGATAAGGAAAATGAAATCGGCCGGATCTCTTATGTGATCCACCCGGGGTACTGGGGACGCGGCATCGCTACACAGGCGGCGGAGCAGATGATTTCCTACGGATTCCAAAACTTGACCCTGCATAGAATTGAGGCTGTCTGTGATCCACGCAACGCCGCAGCCATCCGTGTTTTGGAAAAGAACGGAATGGAGAAGGAAGGACGGATGAGAGGGCATTTGAAACTCGATCAAGGCTGGCGGGATTCCTACTTGTACAGCATCCTTGTGACGGATGCTCTTTATCGTTGAAAGGCAGACCGAAACAGAGGAGGAAGTAATATGACCACTCCGGTCAAAAATGAAATCGGGACCGTTTTTATCCCTGTCCGGGATATAGAAAAATCCCGTGACTGGTACTGCTGCCTATTAGGTGTACCCAATGACGGTGAAATCGTCCATGACCACTTGTACATCCTGCCGATGAAGGGGACTGGAGCGGTTTTGGACAGCCGGATATATGAACCCGGCAGAACATTTGATATTCCGGTTTTTCATTTGAATACGACAGATATAGAAGCTGCTTATGATTACATGATGTCTCAGAACATCAATGTTGTGACAGAAATCCAGCACCACCACTATTTTAATTTCAAAGATCCGGATGGCAATCTGCTGATGATCTGTCAATGTTGATATTGGATGCATCTGAAAAGAGGAGGTTCGGTAAATGGAGAAGCAACACCGACTTGTCCATATGCTTTCTATCAAGTATCCCATCATACAGGCGGGAATGGCAGGAGGAGTTTCGTCTCCGTCCCTTATAGCAGAAGTGTCGAACCATGGAGGTCTCGGTACACTCGGCGGTGGCTATATGCACCCTGAGGAAATGAGGTCGGCCATTAAAAATATCAAAGAAAAAACCAGCAGGGCATTTGCTGTGAACCTGTTTGTGCCAGAATATCCCGAAGTAAGTGGAGAAGAGGTGACAGCCGCCCATAAGGCGCTGGAACCCTACTATGATAAATTGGCTGTACACGAACGTCAGGACCCCTTTCTTGATGTGGAATTGTTTGAACAGCAGATCAATGTCGTATTGGAAGAGAAGATACCAGTCGTAAGCTTTACATTCGGTCTCCCTTCAGGAAGGGTCATGAAAGCATTGAAACATTCAGGTGTCATTACAATAGGAACAGCTACAACTGTTGAAGAAGCTGTTTTGAATGAAATGAAAGGCATGGATATCGTCGTTGCTCAGGGAAGTGAAGCAGGCGGGCACAGAGGCTCTTTCCTGCAGAGTTTTGAAAAGAGCATGATCGGTCTCTTTTCACTCATTCCCCAGGTCGTAGATGCGGTGAAGGTTCCGGTTGTTGGAGCGGGCGGAATCATGGATGGCCGTGGTTTTTCGGCTGCTCTCTCCCTTGGCGCTGAAGGGGTCCAGATGGGAACCGCCTTCGTAACAAGCCGGGAGAGCGGAGCCCATGAGTTGCATAAGGAGATGATCCAAAAGGCCAGAGAAGATGAAATGACATTAACCAGCGCCTTCAGCGGAAAGCCGGCCCGGGGCATCCGTAACACTTTTACAAAATCGTTGAGCAGACATGAGGACCTGCTCCCATACCCTTTGCAAAACCAAATGACAAAAGCGATCAGACAGGCCTCCGCAGCCAAAGGAAACCCGGAATACATGTCCCTCTGGTCGGGGCAGAGCCCAAGGCTCAGCAGAGACACTTCAGCTGGAGAAGTAATCAGTGATCTTGTATCCTATGTTGAAGAACATCGGGTGCTGCCCATCACCTGGTCATCTACATAAGGAAGAGCAGGTGAACATACGGACAGTTTACATAATAAGGGGGAGGTCGCGGGAGGAATGGCACCAAAGCACATCATATCGGCAGCGACGGTCATATTGAATGAAGAAGGAAGATTTGTACTGATTCAGGGGCCGAAGCGGGGCTGGGAGATTCCCGGTGGGCAGGTGGAGGAAGGAGAATCCTTAACGGCAGCTGCTGTCAGGGAGGCTGAAGAGGAATGTGGATTGAAGATTGAAGTGATCCGGTTCTGCGGCATTTTTCAAAACGTTGATCGGTCTATCTGTAATGCCCTTTTCATTGGAAAAGTGATTGGAGGAGAATTGAAAACGACCGCAGAGGCTCTGGATGTTGGATTTTTCAATTTGGAAGAGGCTGAAAAGCTTGTCACATGGACGAATTTCCTGGAAAGGATTCAGGCGTGTCTGGATGAAAAGAATCAGCCCTTTTTATGTGAATGGTAAAGAGAGAAACCCGGGCGTTAAGAAGCCCGGGTTTTTGTTATGAATGGGAGGAGGATGAATGAAAAAGTCTGCAGGGAAACATGAGGTTTCTCTGCAGGCGGTTGGTAAAATAATTCGATTATGCTTTAATATGGAGCTTCCTGATAGGCTTGATCTGCTGCTGCCGGCAGTCGGTGATACAGCGGATAAACTTTTGTATAAGCCAGTTGGATCACGGGACCGAGAAACAGCATAGGGGCCAGTGTTCCAAGTCCCACAGGTCCTCCAATAAGGAAGGCCAGAGAGGTCATGATGACCGCTACAATCGTCTGACCTGCCTGCAGGCTTAATTGGAAACGTTCACTGACAGCAAGGAAAAGCTGATCGACAGGCGCTCTCGGGAATTCCGGCAGAATGTAGATGGCTACACCAATACCGATAATGATGACACCGGCAAGCAGAGTCACAACTTTTACGAAGAACGGGGCAGCCGTTAAGTTTACACTTGCAAAGACGATTTCAAGCCAGAAGTCCAGGATGAGACTTTCCAGGAATACAGGGATGACCGCCCGGATTTCAGGCATTGATTTCATGAGCTTTGCATTGATGAAGATAATTATCAGCTGAAAAACCCCGTACCAGAAACCGACCGTAAATCCGAGGTGGTCAGAAACCCCGATGAAAAATGACGTCCAGAATCCAGCTCCCAGTGTGGCATTGATAAGCAGCGCAACACCGAAGAAGTTAATAAGCATACCGGTCAGATAGACGATTGAGCGGTAAAGCATACATGTTCCTCCCTTCCTTTTCCAAATGAAAATGCACAGCACTCTCTAAATTTCTCACCACATTTTATTAGGGTGTAAGAGGGGGTGTCAATCATAAAATTTTGGAAGAGGAATGGAAGCGGTTGCGCTCTTATGACAGTCTTTAGAAAAGTCCGGAATTCAAAAATCGGACTCAGCTTTTAAGGCTTTTTTCTGCAGCAGTAGAGTAGTCTGAGCTCCTTCCTGAATAAAAAAACTCCTGTCCCTGCTGCCTCTGTCATGTTGAAATAAAAAGGGGAGGTTTTCTGTCCAACAGAAAACCTCCCCTTTTTGCCGTGTGGTCGAAAGCTGCTGACAAGGATGCAGCCTTTTTCCATTAAAAGACTTTCGTCGTCCAGTCTTCGCAATTCCATACATCCGTCACGATATCCTGGTAAAATTCCGGTTCGTGTGAAATGAGCAGAACGCTGCCCTTATATTCCTTAAGGGCTCTTTTCAGTTCAGCTTTGGCATCCACATCCAGGTGATTGGTCGGCTCGTCAAGAACGAGAAGATTGGTTTCTTTATTGATCAGCTTACAGAGGCGGACTTTTGCTTTTTCTCCACCACTGAGCACCTGGACTTTGCTCTCAATGTGTTTTCTAGTCAGCCCGCACTTAGCGAGGGCGGCGCGTACTTCATACTGGGTGAAGTGCCGGAATTCTTCCCACACTTCTTCAATACAGGTGCGGCTTCCCACATCGGTCAGCTCCTGTTCGAAGTATCCGATGTGCAGGTGTTCTCCAAGTTCCACGGATCCGGAGACAGGTTGAATTTCCCCGAGGATGCTTTTCAGCAGGGTCGTCTTACCGATTCCGTTTGCCCCGGAGAGGGCTATTTTCTGGCCGCGTTCCATAGATAAATTCAAAGGACGGGACAGAGGCTCGTCGTAGCCGATGACGAGGTCTTTCGTCTCAAATAGATACTTTCCCGGTGTACGGGCCTGCTTGAATTGGAAGCTCGGTTTCGGTTTTTCTTTATCCAGTTCGATAACATCCATCTTATCCAGCTTTTTCTGGCGGCTCATCGCCATTTTACTTGTAGCGGCATTGGCTTTATTGCGGGCTACGAAATCCTTGAGGCTGGCGATTTCCTTCTGCTGCTTTTTATAAGCGGCCTCCAGCTGCTGTTTCTTCATTTCATATACTCTTTGAAATTCCTCATAATCTCCCGGATAACGGTTCAGCTCCTGGTTTTCCATGTGATAGATCAAATTGACCACACTGTTCAGGAAAGGAATGTCGTGAGAGATGAGAATAAAGGCATTCTCATACTGCTGCAGGTAAGTGCGCAGCCATTCAATATGTTCGACGTCCAAATAGTTGGTCGGCTCATCCAGAAGCAGGATATCCGGTTTTTCCAGCAGCAGCTTGGCAAGCAGCACTTTCGTCCTCTGACCACCGCTCAAGTCGTGGACATCCCGCTCAAGGCCGATATCATCCAGCCCGATCCCATTGGCGACTTCATCCACCTTTGCATCAATGGTGTAAAAATCATTGTTGGTCAGCATATCCTGAATGCTTCCGGTTTCCTCCAGGAGGGTTTCCAGTTCTTCAGGAGAGACTTCTCCCATTTTTGCGAAGAGGTTGTTCATTTCCTGCTCCATATCAAATAAATACTGAAAAGCTGTTCTCAGCACGTCACGGATGGTCATGCCCTTGGCAAGGTCTGCGTGTTGGTCAAGATAACCAATCCGGATCCGCTTGGACCAGGTGATGGAACCGGCATCCGGTTCAAGTTTTCCAGTAATGATATTCATAAACGTTGATTTACCTTCGCCATTGGCACCGATCAACCCGATGTGCTCCCCTTTTAAAAGACGGAAGGACACATCCTCGAAAATCGCACGGTCACCAAAGCCGTGGCTCAGGTTTTTTACTGTTAGTAAACTCATAGTCGTAAACACCTTTTTTCCTTGTAGTAAAATTGCTCTTACTCATTATAAAGGGGATGGACGCTGGATGACAGGGTGCGGAGAAAAAAAGAGTAAATAATCCGCACGTGGGAAAGGTAAGCGAAAAGGTTGAACGGGCGTGGATACGATGAAATATGACTGCATTATTATAGGAGGAGGTCCGGCCGGGCTGCAGGCAGCCGTCCAGCTTGGAAGGTATATGCGGAGCGTCCTTATCGTAGATGCTGGTTCAGGGAGGTCCTCGGCGTGCCGGAAATACAGTAACCTGCTTGGTTTTCCGGACGGTGTCAGCGGGGATACATTGAGAAGGCGTGGTCTGAAACAAGTAGAGGCTCTTGGAGTTACGCGTGTGGAAGAAGAGGTCAGCCGTGTTCATAAGTCTTTCACAGATTTTATTGTCCAGACCCGGAAAGACCGCGTGTACAAAGGTAAAAGTCTTTTGTTCGCTACAGGTGTCCAGGATGCATACCCGTATGTCCCTGGTTTACAGGAGTGTCTGGGGGTTTCTGTCTATATTTGTCCGGATTGCGACGGGTATGAAGTGAAAGGCAAACGGACAGCTGTCTGGGGGTGCGGAGACCCAGGGGCGGACATGGTGGAAACCATCTATTACTGGACGAGAGATATTATTTATGTCAACCATGGTGCCCTTCCATTGACTGCTGAGAAAAGAAGGGGGCTTGAGGATAAGGAAATCCCTGTCTATGAAGCGGTGGTTACGGACCTTGCCCATCATCTTGGACAGGTCCAGTCCTTGAGAAGTTCCACTGGAGAGTCCTGGGCTGAGGAAAAAACCTTTCTTGCTTTTGGTGGAAGCCGCCCCCGAACCGAATTGGCTTACTCTCTCGGTGTCATTCAGGATGATAAAGGACACGTTCTCGTGGAGCCCCGAACGAAAATGACAAATATTGAAGGCGTCTGGGCTGCTGGGGATATTTTGATGCATTCTCAGCTGGTCAGTACAGCGGCAGCCGATGGAGCTCAGGCGGCGGTTTGGATTCACAAATGGCTTCACAGGCAGTCTTTTTGATTTTGGCCGGGTCCTGTAGGATAATTATAGATGACTCACGTCTTTTTCCTCAAAATCCCCATTACCAACGAAGGAGCATAGACCTTCCATGTTTTTCGAAGCTTTTGGAACAGACTCATTTTTATTATTAACCGCTTTATTACTTTTCAGCGGTGTATTCGTAGCTAAATTCTCAAGCCGCTGGGGGATCCCGGCGCTTATTTTATTCATTTTGATCGGCATGTTATTCGGAAGTGAGGGCCTCGGCATCGTTTATTTCAACGATGCATCAACGGCACAGTTGATAGGTGTATTTGCCCTTGTCATTATTCTATTTGAAGGCGGGCTCCATACGAAGTGGGCTACAGTGAAGTCTGTTGCACTTCCGTCTCTGTCACTCGCCACCCTTGGTGTGCTCCTTACCTCGATGATTGCCGGGTTTTCCGTCTATTTTCTGTTTGAACTCAGTCTGTTGGAGAGCCTCTTGTTTGGTGCCATTGTAGGATCCACTGATGCTGCAGCCGTTTTCGCTGCCTTGAAAGAAAGGAATATCAAGGCGAAAATGGGAGCGACGCTTGAGGCTGAGTCAGGGACGAACGACCCGATGGCCGTCTTCTTGACTTTATCTTTCATTGAATTGATTACTTCACCGGATACATCCCTGTGGATGCTGATCCCCCGCTTTTTCTTCCAGATGGGTCTCGGTCTTGTATTTGGTTTTGTGTTAGGGAAACTCGCTTCGGTTTCGATTAATAAGATTAAACTGGATTCCAGTGCTCTTTATCCGATTTTCTCGGTAGCCTTTGCCCTGGCTACTTACAGCATAACAGCATTCAGCGGAGGCAGTGGCTTTCTTGGAGTATACGTAGCGGCGCTTGTGATTGGTAATAGCGAATTGACATACCGGTATTCCATCTTTCAGTTTAACGAAGGCTTTGCATGGATGGCGCAGATTTTAATGTTTGTGATTCTCGGCCTTTTTGTTTTTCCTAGTGAATTGTTCACCGCCCCGATCATGATCAATGGTCTTCTGCTTTCGGCGGTGCTTATTTTAATTGCCCGCCCCGCCGCCGTGTTTTTGTCATTACTTGGCATGAACTACTCGAATAAGGAAAAGTTGTTTATATCGTGGGCTGGTTTGAGGGGAGCTGTCCCTATCGTTCTCGCTACGTTCCCGATTGTAGAAGGCTTGGAAAACAGCCAGAGCTTGTTTAACCTCGTTTTCTTTGTTGTTCTGACATCAGCCCTTGTGCAGGGATCGACGATTTCCTATGTAGCCAAGAAGATGACATTGGTAGGTCCGAAAAAGGATGTGCCCCACCACAGCATCGAACTTATATCGATGGGGAAAGCCAAAGCCGAGATGATTCAGTATCAGACCAATGCTGAATCAGCGGTTGTCGGAAAAAAACTGCATGAGGTAAGCTTTCCCAACCGTGCCAATATCAGTGCCATTATACGCGATAACGAAGTGATTACCCCTTACGGAGAGACAGAGATTCACGCTGGGGACTTTTTATACATCCTTGTCGAGGAGAAGTATAAGGCCCAGCTGAAGCGGACACTGGAGGAGCGGGTGAAAAAAAGTAAAGAGAAACAAAAAGAAAAGCAGAAACAGGACGCGGTCAACTAACGTGTCTGTTTCTGTATTTTTTTGCATCTATGACGAAAAAGGACATATGTCCTTTCCGAGCGCTCTGTCTTCCTTTTTAATATAGGAAGAACAGGAGGCTGACGTATGAAAGGTGCATTATTTTCCCTGCTTGGAGGTCTTTGTATCACGCTGCAGGGCATTTTCAACGCGAGAATGAGTGATTCCATTGGCGGCTGGCATACAACATCAATGGTTCATTTGGTGGCCTTTGCCATTTCATTCTCCATTTATATGAAAGTAAGAGATGGAAAAGGGAAGAGCTTTGCGCGTGTTCCCTTCGTATATTTGACCGGAGGGACTTTCGGTGTCATTGTCGTCTTTTCCGAATTAACCGCTATCCATCAGATCGGTCCGGCTGCTGCTATTGCTGTTTTACTTGTCGCGCAGATTGGTACCGCCTTTATCATTGAATCACGCGGATGGTTTGGTGAGAAGAAAATACCAATTACCCTGAGGCAGGCGGCAGGACTGACGATGATGGTGCTTGGCGTGATCCTTTTTCAACTTTGATTTAGAGGAGACATCACCATGAAAGAAGCAAGCACAAAGAAAATGATGGACTACCTGTCCATGTATGATCTTGACCAGTATTTTCCCGGACCCTATAAGGATAAGCTTCAATTGTTTTCCTTTACAGAAGGTGAAGATTTATTTGTGCCGGGGGAAAGGCTGGACCGGCTTTATTTCTTAGTCGAAGGGAAAATTAAAATTTACACCCTCACACCAGAAGGCCAGTCACTGATCAACCGGTTTAAAAAACCGCTCGCAGTCATCGGCGATGTTGAATATGTAAAGCAAAGTGCCGTACTTAATTCTGTTGAAGCGGTCAGTTCGGGTGAAATGATCGGTTTTCCCTATGCAGCACTGAAGGATTTGGAAAAGGAGCACCCGGCTATTCTCCGTTTCCTTTTGGAAATGGTGGCACATAAATTTTATACAGAGGCTCATTTTACGAGTATGCATATGCTTTATCCAGTTGAAGTCCGGCTGGCCGGGTACTTGCTGTCCATTTCTTCTGTAGGTGAAGGGACCGCTTTTCATCAGGAAATGCGTACGTCCAACTTATCCGAACTGGCCGAGTGGATTGGAACGAGCTACCGCCATTTGAACCGGGTCCTGAGAAAGATGGAAGCTGATGAAGTTATCGAAAGGTCGAGAGGATCGATTATGATAAAAAATTTACAGGAGCTCCGGCTGCTGGCAAAAGGTAATATTTATGAATAAGGAGGAATTCGATGTCAGGCATCGTTCTTGCCGTCGCGGCAGGCATATTGATCAGTCTGCAAAATGTCTTTAATGCCCGGGTCAGTGAGAAAACAGGGCCATGGGCCACAACAACGCTAGTGCTCGGTCTTGGCCTTGTCTGTTCACTGCCGGTGTTTTACGCCGTTGAAAGGGAAAGTCTGTTCACTTTTGGAAATGTAAATCCGATTTATCTATTCGGCGGGGTCTTTGGTGTTGGAATCGTTTTCTTTTTAATGCAGGGAGTTACGTTGATCGGCCCGGCTTATGCTATTTCAATTGCTTTGATTTCCCAGATCGTTCTTGCATTCATCATTAATACAGGAGGATGGTTCGGGTTTGCTGCTTCCGATTTATCCTGGCAGAAGCTGCTTGGTATTGCTCTTTTAATCGGTGGTGTCCTTGTTTATAAACTGGAGAAAAAGCCGGAGGTACGTGAACATACAGAGGAGCATCAGCTGCGGGCCTGAAGCCCACGGCTGATTATTCATCCATCTGCAGGTATTTTTTCAAGGCGATAAGCGGCCAGATAGCATGATAGCTGTGGTAATGGATATAAAAATTTCCGGGCAGGCCCGCTCCCGTAGGGTATCGGGTACTCCAATCTTCGTTTTTCAGCTGCGTTAACAGACTGGAGACTCCTTGATCAATGGCAGGCGTCCTTTTTTTGTAAACCGAAAGAAGAGCATCCAAAGCCCAGGCTGTCTGAGAGGGTGTGCTGGTGCCTAACGGAGTGTATGTTCCATTTTGATCACTCCGGCATGACTCTCCCCAGCCGCCATCCGTGTTCTGAATGGACATCAACCATTCAGCTGCCTTGAGAACGGCAGGGTGGTCGATGGTTTTTCCGGCAGCGGCCAAACCGGTCAGCGCCGCCCATGTCCCGTAGATGTAACAGACTCCCCAGCGTCCGTACCATGAACCGTCCTTTTCCTGATGATCGATCAGCCAATGGACGGCTTTTTTTACGCTTGGATGGTCAGGTTTAAGACCACCATCTGTGCATAAGAATTCCAGTGTTCTCCCTGTCAGATCCGCTGTGGATGGATCAAGAGCGGCATGCGCAGCTCCATCCATCGGCACATAGCGGAGGAGTGGGTTTGTTTTCCCTTTTTCAAAAGCCGGCCAGCCCCCATCTTCATTTTGAAGTCCCATCACCCAGTTCAACCCACGAGTATAATGGTTCGTGAGCGGAGGATGACTTTTTAAAAAGGGGGAAAGAGCTCGTAAAGCTGCCGTGGTATCATCAAGATCAGGATGGATGGAATTGCTTTTTGAAAACCCCCACCCTCCGGGTAGAAGAGAAGGCGCTCCCATCACCCAGTCTCCGTATTTGTACTGCTGATGTTGGAGGAGAAAGGATAATGCTTTGGTACAGCCTGCTTTAGATGATGGAGCAAAGGCTAGAGCATAAGCCGCCAGGGCGGTATCCCAAATGGCTGAGGGGGAGTTCTGCATATGATACCCTTCCTGGAGTGGAAAGAGGTGGGTTCTCAATCCTGAAATGGCCCGTTGAATGACAGGATGGGATTCTTTATACCCGCATGACAGCAGGGCATAAATCATATAAGCGGTGGAGCTCGTATAACTATAAAGTGTTCCATCCGATTCAATTCGATCAATCATATAGGATTCCAGTCTTTTTCTGGCGGTCCAGTACAGCTGCTCTGGAGCTCCGGCAAGATGGAGAATTTTCCTTTTTATATGAGCAAGCAGCTGTGGAGAACGATGGTCTGATCCATCTTCCACTGTTCGGTTATTCAATGTGTGAAAGTCTGGAATCCCTGGTTTCAACAGGCGGAATTTTTTGTCGGACATAAGCAGGATCGGTGCCATATGCACCCTTGCATAGCTGCTGAAATCATAAAAGGACAAAGGCGATTCAGGGGGGAGGAGGCTGATATGAACAGGCAGGTGGAAGACATGCGGCCAATCATATTCCCCGTAGATGGCAAGTAAAATTTTTGTCATGGAGTGGGAGCGGCGAAGACCTCCTTTGGCACGGATGAAATGAAAAGCTTTTTGTATTTCCGGACTTTCCTTCTTATAAAACCCGGCGTAAAGAAGGGCAAATGAAGCTTCGATCGTTGCAGATAGATTCCCTTTTTCATCATGATAGAGGGACCACCAGCCTTCTGGCTGTTGTAAGGAAGCAAGTCGTGTGCATAGACTTTGGACGGTGGAAGCATCATTCGTAAACGAGCGCAGCAAAAGGATCATCGAGACATCTGTGGAAAGACTGTTTTCAAAACAGTAAGAGTAGTGACCATCGTGGCCCTGTTCAGCCTGGACGGCAGAAGTGATTTCAGAAACGGCCTTTTCTGCTGCATCCTTCATGAGCGGCCCTCCCTTTTCGGGTGCGTCGTGGTGGAGATTGGGGAAGAGCTGATGGTAAAGATGAAATCATCGACAAAAGCCTGCACATCAAATTCAAGACAAATCGCAGGGTCACCCGGGTTGGAGTGTGACCCCGGGCGGAAATCGGCAATAGATGTTCCTTTTCCTTCCCCTTCGACTAAAACAGAGACGGATCTTCTTACATATCTTCCCTTCCCAGGGTTGATCATCAAGTATAAAGTCAATACATCATGGAGAGGAGCCCCTTTGATTCCGGGGATAAGGGTTTGATAAGCTTCTGTATAGTAATCCATAAGTTCTTTGAGAATCGGCACAAGGGGATGAGAAGAATAATCCGTGATCTGCTGGATATGGTGAGGGGTAATGACGGCTTTTGATGTCACATTCAAGGGAATGATATAGATGGTCGCAGCCCGCTGAAGGACGATGTTGGCGGCAACGGGATCACCAAAAAAATTGGCCTCCGCAGATGGGGTGACATTGCCTGGAACCAAAAACGCCCCACCCATGAGGAAAATGTCTTTAATGTGAGGTTCTATATCGCTCCCGAGGAGAAATAAATGCGCAAGCGCTGTGTTCCGCCCGATGTCCACAATCGTTACATCGGTATGGGCAAGGAGAATATCATACACATCAGAAAAGTTGTTGAGTCTCCCTTTAAAGGGTGGAGGAGTCAATGGACCGAGTCCGTCCGGCCCATGAATTTCAGGGTAGTACTCAGGGGTTTCACCACTCAATGGACTGTTTGTTCCACCGATCATGGGAATGGAAGGGAATCCGGCTTTATTCAAAAGAAAAGCTGCGTTATCAACAGCTTTTTGTTTCGTTACATTTCCGTAGCTTGAGACGATGGCGAGCACTTCAATTTGGGGATGCATCAGGGCATACATAATGGCGATGGAATCATCAATACCAGGGTCGGTGAACAGGATGATTTTTTTCACTAATCTGCTCCTCCCTCATCATATGTGCTTCTACCATCGTATGGGCAGAAAGAATATTTCATGTATATCAGAAAGGTGGACATCCCGTGGCAAAATTATCGAGGAATGATATGTATATCCGATCGCTTCAATTGTTAAGAGAAAAGGTTCCATCCTTTCAATCCTTTCCTTTTCATTTACCTGTGCTGAGGGAATTGAACGAACTTCAGTTCCATCCTAATGTCACGTTCATCGTAGGTGAGAATGGAATGGGGAAATCCACTCTGCTTGAAGGAGCGGCTGTAGCCTATGGGTTTAATCCTGAAGGCGGGACAAAGAATTTCAATTTCACAAGCTATGATTCGCACTCTCACCTTGATGAGTACCTGCGCCTTGTTAAAGGGATAAAAAAACCGGACGATCAATTTTTCTTCCGGGCAGAAACGTTCTATAATGTAGCAACAAATATTGAGGATATGGATAGTGATCCGATGGGAGGGGGGAAGGTTATTGATTCCTTTGGAGGTACCTCCCTGCATGAGCAGTCCCATGGAGAGTCTTTCTTTGCTGCCTTCAATCATCGTTTCTTCGGAAAGGGGCTGTATATTCTGGATGAACCTGAAGCCGCCCTTTCTCCATTGAGGCAGCTTTCGATGCTCTCGAGAATGCATGACCTTGTAGAGAATGAATCCCAGTTCATCATATCCACCCACTCCCCGATTCTTATGGCTTATCCTCATGCAGAAATTGTTCAGCTTACAGAGGAAGGATGCCGGAAAGTCGGGGTCGAAGAAACGAGTCATTACCACATTATGAAGCAGTTCATTGAAGATCGGGAACGATTGTTTTATCACCTGCTGCAATAAGGAAGACCGGTGCGTTCGGCACCGGTCTTTTTGTCGATACAGCTCGTTTCAGAATAAAAACGGATCGAGTCTGGGGGGGGGGGCATGGACCAAAATCCTGCAGCAGATCAGGAATAGAAAAAGGCTGACGGGAATATTCCCGTCAGCCACAGAACCGGTGCTTTTCTCACCGGTCGTATAGGAAAAGGCCTGTTATTTCAGGTTGCTCCGGATATACTTAACGATTTTACGGATTTCATTTGGGTGGGGACGGCCGAATGGGCTTGTCTGACGCTGTTGGTACAAGACTTTCCCCTGGTCATCTGTCAGAAAGTAGGCCGGTTCTCCATGAGTTCCATGATCTTCATACGGCGCCTGCTCATCATGATAATGGACACCGTAGGAAGAAAGGAATTCCAGGTTCTCATCAATAAGCACAGGGAATGTGAAATCATGCTCCTCCACCATTTTCTCAAGAGCTGCCTTATCGTCATGCGTGACAGTTATGAGGCGGATGTTATGTTTGTCGAAATAGTCTCTGCTGTTTTGGAATTCATCAAGTTCACTCATGCAGGCCGGGCACCAGGAGCCGCGGAAATAGACGATGAGGTTCCAGTTTTCACCTTCTTGTTTTAACGTGTCTGAGAAGCTGAAGGTTTCCCCGGACACGGTTGGTAGTGTGAAATCAGGTGCATCTTGGTTTAATTTGAATGTAGTCAAAGTTGGACACTCCTTTTCTATTTCATTCCTAGTCCTATACCCTTTTCATACGGAATATAACATAAAACGATCGGAAAACAGGAAAGCGGGTGCCTGCGATGGGCACCCGCTGGTTGATCAGCAGACGAAAGCTGCTCCAACGATAATCAAGAGAATGAACAATACAACAATCAATACGAAACCGCCGCCGGATCCGTATCCACCGTATCCATAACCGCAGCCATAGCCGCCGAAACCACCAGGGTATCCACCATATCCAAAGCCCATTGAGGAAAACTCCTTTCTGACATGAATTGAGGATGGTTCCTCTACACTGATAGCATATGTCCAGGTCTGAATCCTGCGTGTGCGGTTGTCTACTTCACCAGGGATTCACATGAGTTCAAAGTTGATACATATACTTGTACAAAAGTTAAGCTGAAGTGGGGGATAGGCATGGGCGTGGTGCCGACGGCGGAATCAGTGAAACGATTTTGCAAGGCTGCAGCGAAAAGGAAAGTGGATATAAACGAAATGCAGCGAAAGATGTTATGCAGGACGGCGGATCATCCGTTTCCTGAGTTTACAGAAAAAGAAATCCAGCAGCTTCTTCACTTCTATGGATTATTTAAGCCCGAAAACTACCAAAGAGCAGAAAGGTTGGTGAAAGAGTGGGAGGAGCATGAGTTATATTCGCGTCTTGAGAAGGAATTCAAGCGTCTGAAAAAAATGTGGCACGGTCCTGATGTACCTGTTTATTTATATCCTTTTCAAGAAACGGGAGGTCTCTTCGGAAAACATGGGAGAGGTGGAGCAGCTTTCAAAGAGGCGTTGTATATCTTTTATGGCGGGGTTTCGGAAAAGGACGACTGGAAAGCTGTACTTGCTCATGAGTACAACCATGTCTGCCGCCTTCACCAAGGGTCCTATTCAATGAATAAGGTCACACTTCTGGATTCCCTTATCATTGAGGGCTTAGGAGAATACGCAGTCCTCGAACTCTACGGGGAAGAATACACCGCACCATGGACACAAAGGTATTCCGACCGGCATTTGAAGCAGATCTGGAAAAAGAAATACCTTCCTTCCATCTATTTGAGAGGTCAGAAGAAACATATGAATTATTTGTATGGCAGTCGAAGGCAGGGACTTCCGAAGTGGGCTGGATACCAGCTGGGCTACCGGATGGTGGCGTCCTACCATAAATCCCACCCGGAAGAAACGATGCTTTCTTTGCTTCAAAAAAGTGCATCAGAAATCTATCAGGGTTCCCTTTTTACTGACAGGTAGTTAAAAAACGACCCGTGACTGCTATCTGGAAGGAATCAAGGAAACAGGGACAGATGCATATACGGCCTTTCTTTTCTGCACATAGGATATGTATGAATCTTATGAATGGAGGAGGAGGGTTCTCGTTGTTTGATAAATTTGAAAAAAAGACAGGCGTCAAAATGGATGAAGTCTTTAAGCTGGCACAATCCCTGCAGGGGGCAAACTTTAAAGATGAAAAAACCATTCGCAACGTAATTAAGAAAGTATCTTCCCTTGCCAATCGTCCGGTATCCAGGGAGAAAGAAGATATGATCGTCAAGGCTATTCTTGATGGCAAAGTGCCGAAAGACATGGCTTCTATGGAGAAAATGATGAAGAAGAAAAAGTAAAAGGAAAACCTTTATCTGGCATGACCATACCGGATGAAGGTTTATTTTTTTCACCTCTTTCTTTGTTACAATGAACAAAAGGAGAGTGAATCGTATGAAGTCGATCATATGGATGATGGTCATCTTATTGGTGATTGTCGTAGGAAGCGTGGTCTGGTTCATGGTTGCAGCGGGGGCTTGAAACGGTGGTTTCTTCACAGGGTAATAGTGCAGGAGGAGAGGGAAGATGAAAGGGTACAAAATCATAGAAATGAAAACGGAATCTGATTTCCGTTCTGTTTTTCCAGTCATGCAGGAGCTGCGTCCCCATTTAAGTGAGCAGAGCTTTGTAGAACTTGTTCAGGAGGCCGTCTCTGTGGATCGTTATCACCTTTATGGATTATGGAACGATGGAGTGCTTGTGGCTGCTGCAGGATTCAAGCCGATGACGACGCTGTACTACGGCAGGTTCGTATGGGTATGTGATTTAGTCACAACTGCCGGAGAGCGCTCTTCGGGATGGGGGAGCATCCTCCTGCAGTTCATTGAAGGATGGGCCGAGCAGCACGGTTTTACAAGCATCGCTTTATCTTCAGGACTCACAAGACAAATAGCCCATAAATTTTACGAGAAACATATGCAGTAAGAAAAAGTGAGTACGGTATTCCGGAAGCAGCTTGATACATAAAGTAGGTTTTGCGATAAAACCAGGAAAAACTGTCTCTCGAGAGGCAGTTTTTTCATTCTAATCTTCGTTTGAATGTTGACGCTTGAAAGCGTAGAGCATATGATGGGTATACAATCAAACATGTATTTGAATGAGGTGGACAGAATGCCTGAAAAGGTAATGAAAAAGCAAGCCGGAGATACGTGCGATATCTTCTGTTATGACGAGGCGCTTGTTCAGCGCGTGCAGCCTCAGGTGGAGCGGGTGTCCGGCGTGGAGCAGATTTTTAAAGCTCTATCCGATCCGACACGCATGAAAATCGCCTACGCTCTAACCCTGGAAGATGAGCTGTGCGTGTGTGATGTGGCAAATATTATTGGATCGACAACCGCTACGGCCTCTCATCACTTACGGCTCCTGCGTAATATGAATCTTGCTAAGCATAGGAAGAAAGGGAAGCTCGTCTTTTATTCCCTGGCTGATGAACATGTCCGGCAATTAGTATCGATCGCCTTACTGCACAACGAACATGAGTGATGGTACAGAATGGAGATGGGGTTTATGAGTACGAACGAAAAAGATATACAAAATAGCTGCTGTTCCGGCAGCCACGAGCAAAAGCCGGGAGCGATCCAGTCCCGGTCTTCCTGCTGCTCGAAAGAGAATTCCAGCAGGAGGGATGAGGAACATTCCTGCTCCTCCAATCAACGAAAAGAGGATCAGGAAAACGTATGCTGTGAAACCAGTGAAGAAGAGGAAGACGAGGAGTCCGGTCCTTCGGCACCTCCGACACAGCTTGCAGAATACCAGATTAAAGGCATGGATTGTCCTTCGTGTGCCGCAACGATTGAAAAAAGTCTCCGAAAAAAAGAGGGGGTGCAATCTGTTTCCGTCCATTATGGTACAGCTAAAATGGTTGTCGGCGGAGAAAGCCGGGCTGTTTATGAACAAATTCCTCATCAGGTGAGAAAGCTGGGATTTGAAGCCGAGCCTCTTCAAACCGGCAGGGAGATGGAAACATATAGAGTAGAAGGGATGGACTGTGGTTCGTGTGCCGTGACCATTGAAAAGCATCTGTCGAATCACCCCGATGTTCAGGATGTACGCGTGAATTTTTCCACAGGTAAACTTCATGTCCTTCACACGACAAAACCTGAAGAAATCATGAGAGGCGTCCAAAAATCGGGTTTTGAAGCTTATCTTGAAAAAGAGGGTTCCTCTAAGGAAGGTCAAAAGACTCCTCGAAGACCTTTTCCTTCTGCTGTAATATCGGGGGCTCTTCTTGCCCTGGGCTTTATCGGGTCCTTCACGTCGCTGTCTGTCGTATGGGTGACGGCTTTCTATGCGCTGGCCATTGCCGTGGGAGGGTGGAAACCGTTAAGAAGTGCTTTCTATGCTGTGAGAAGCGGCTCGCTTGATATGAACGTGCTGATGGCTTCCGCGGCTCTTGGAGCAGCCCTGATTGGGGAATGGTTCGAAGGAGCTATGGTCGTCTGGTTGTTTGCTTTAGGGAATGCCCTTCAAAATCGATCGTTGGAAAAAACGAGAGATTCCATTCGCAGCTTAATGAACATTGCTCCGGCTGAAGCGTTGGTGAAAGAAGGCCGTCAGTGGGTCAGCAAAGCTGTTGAAGCGGTATCGATCGGGGAGGTCATCGTTGTCAAGCCGGGGGACCGCGTTCCTTTGGATGGAGAGATCATCCAAGGAGCTTCCAGCTTGAACCAGGCACCCATTACAGGTGAATCTCTTCCTGTTGATAAGCAGGAAGGAGATACAGTTTATGCCGGGACGATTAATGAGAGTGGCTCTTTGGAAGTCCGTGTAACGAAACGATCCGAAGATACAGCCATTGCAAAAATCATACATCTGGTGGAAGAAGCACAGGAAAAGAAAGCTCCTACCCAGGCGTTTGTAGACCGATTCGCAGCTGTTTACACACCTATTGTGTTTATGCTGGCTCTGTTAGTAATGGTCATCCCTCCGTTGGTTACAGGAGGAGCATGGAGCGAATGGCTTTATAAAGGGATTTCCCTGCTTGTTGTTGCCTGTCCGTGTGCCCTGGTGATCTCCACCCCGGTAGCGATCGTATCGGCCATTGGGAATGCAGCCCGGCATGGTGTACTGATCAAAGGTGGAACATTCCTTGAAAAAGCGGGTGCCATCCAAGCTATTGCCTTTGATAAAACCGGTACCCTGACAGAAGGTAAACCGAAAGTAGCAGATGTTATTGCTCTTAATGGAGAAAAAGAGAATCTCATCAGGATTGCGGGGACGATTGAAGAATATTCTACTCATCCGATAGCGGCAGCCGTATCATCGTATGCATCAGAACGGCAGATATCAACAGCCCGCGGGAGTGATTTCCGCACACGGCCTGGCAAAGGCGCCCAGGCCAAGATAGATGGGACTGTCTATTACGCAGGGAATCCGAAATTGTTCAAAGAACTGGGAGTTGATCTGGATGAAGTGGAAAATCAATTGGATCAGCTCGAGTCAGAAGGGAAAACCCTCGTTCTTATAGGTACGGATAAAGAAATACAAGGGATCATTTCTGTCGCTGACTCTATCAGGGAAATCACGATCCGGTCGATCCAATCCTTGAAGCAATCGGGATTAAAAGAACTGGTTATGCTTACGGGAGATAACGAGGGGACCGCCAAGCGGATAGCAGCAGAAGCAGGTGTGGACCGTTATTTCGCTGATTTGATGCCGGAAGATAAAACAAAAGCGATCGAGAAACTGCAGGAGGAAGGGAAACAAGTGGCTATGGTGGGGGATGGGATCAACGATGCTCCTGCTCTTGCTTCCTCAGACCTTGGTATTGCGATGGGCGGTGCTGGGACGGATACAGCTATGGAAACAGCTGACGTCGTTCTAATGGCGGATAATCTGGAAATGCTGCCTCATACGATACGATTGAGCCGTAAAGCCTTGACCATTATCAAACAGAACGTTTGGTTTTCCCTGCTTACGAAACTGGCGGCGCTCATTTTGATTTTTCCAGGTTTCTTAACGTTGTGGATGGCTGTGTTAAGTGATACAGGTGCTGCTCTGATCGTCATCCTCAATAGTATGAGACTGCTTCGCAAAAACGCATAGATCGAAGAAAATCCCGGATGAGACATCCGGGATTTTTTATTGTTGAGGATATTTTCGTTAGTTGAACCGCAGAAATATTCCCAAGTTCGATGAAAAAAGACAATCTTAAACGGTTTTAAACCCTATTACTTTCACAATTTCATTAACTGAAAATTATGATATATTGAAAATGTGCTAGATAAATAGGAGGGATTCGATGAATTGGAAATCAGTAATGGCTACCTTTGTTCTGGGTACGAGTCTTGTGTCTGGCGGGACACTCGCTCATGCGGAGACAGGCAAAGATGTAAAAGAGGTACCGAACGCATCGGAGTTTATGCAGAAAGAATGGCAGGCGAAAAATGTTAAATCAGAAAAAGGGATTCAGGAATTCTTTAAGCAGAATGCGAAAGACTTTCAGCTGAATCCATCCAAAGATTTGAAATTAATGGATACAGAAACCGATGAACTTGGAATGAAGCATTACACATACCAACGGGTGATTGAGGGAATTCCTGTCGCTGATTCAGAAGTCGTGGTACATACCGATAAGAACGGGAATGTTTCAGCTGTGAATGGTGAATTTCATATGGATGCACCAGACAAGCTTGAAGAAAAACGAAGCGTAAGCAAGACGAAGTCGTTGATGCTCGCTTGGAAACACATTGACGTAGATCGCAGTGAAGCGGATAAAGTCCAGAAAAGTGATGTAGGTGAAGATTTTGAAACGTTAACGGAAAACACAGATCTTGTTGTGTTCCATGGTGAACAGGGGTATACGCTGGCTTACCAAGTGGAGCTTCAGTTTGCTCAGCCTTATCCTGCCAATTGGAAGGTGTATATTAATGCGGAGTCAGGAGAAGTGTTGAAAGCTGCCAACGCTGTCCATGAAGCTACAGGTACAGGAACAGGTGTATTGGGAGATACGAAATCACTTAACACCTACGCGTACAACAACACGTACTATTTATATGATACGACAAAGCCAATGAGCGGGGTTATTGAAACATTTGATAACTATGGTGGACAATTTAGTAATCTACCAGGAAGTTATGTTACCGATTCTGGTAATACGTTCACAAGCGAAAGACAGAAAGCGGCTGTAGATGCTCATTACTATGCTGGAGAAGTTTTTGATTATTTCTATGATACATTCGGTCGTGAAAGTTATGATGACCAGGGATCCAATATTCGTTCCACTGTCCATTACGGTTCGAATTACAATAATGCAGCCTGGACAGGGAACCAGATGATTTATGGAGATGGGGACGGCAGTACGTTCACATATCTATCCGGTGCTGACGATATCGTCGCTCATGAATTGACTCATGCTGTGACAGATACAACCGCTGACCTTGTGTATGAAAATCAGCCGGGAGCTTTAAATGAGTCCTTCTCTGATGTGTTTGGTTATTTTGTAGATTCAGAGGACTGGCTGATGGGTGAGGATGTGTATACGCCGGGTCGTTCAGGAGATGCGCTGCGTTCCATGTCCAATCCGAATGCCTATGACCAGCCCTCTCATATGAATGAATACCGCAACCTTCCGAATACGGAAGCAGGGGACTGGGGCGGTGTCCACATCAACAGCGGCATTCCGAACAAAGCTGCTTACAATACCATTAACAGCATTGGGAAATCGAAAGCAGAAAAGATTTATTACCGTGCCCTTACGGTTTACCTGACACCGAACAGCAATTTTTCCAGTGCCAAGCAGGCGCTTGAGCAGTCAGCTCAGGATCTATATGGATCTTCAACTGCCAGCGCTGTTACACAGGCTTGGAATAATGTAGGCGTCAATTAAGCAGAGGATCAAAAGAAGCAGAGCCACCGCTCTGCTTCTTTTTTTATGGAAAATACAGAATAGTATCGTATTTTTTCATGGAATCGGTAATTCCGCACATTTGAAAGAGAATGAAGCGTTGACAAATTTCTCGGAAGCACGTAGTATAATGTACGAGAGTGAGAATCATTATCACTGTTAAATGGTTTAAATGTTCGAAAGGGGTCCTTATTATGACACGTCTACATACGGATGGTCTCCATGTGGGCTACGAGGATAAACTCATTGTAGAGGATATGACACTGGAAATTCCGGAAGGGAAAATAACGACGATTATTGGGGCCAACGGCTGTGGGAAATCCACACTGCTGAAATCGATTGCACGCATCATCCCTAAACAGGAAGGAAGCATTTATCTGGACGGTGAAAGCATTCATAATCACCCGACAAAGGAACTGGCCAAAAAGATGGCGATTCTTCCTCAATCTCCGGAAGGTGCTCCAGGATTAACAGTCGGTGAGCTTGTATCATACGGACGCTTTCCTTATCAAAAAGGGTTCGGCCGTCTATCGAAAAAAGATCGGGAGGTCATTGACTGGGCTGTTGAAATGACAGGAATGACGGAATTTAAATACCGGCCGGTGGATGCCTTGTCGGGTGGACAGCGGCAGCGGGTATGGATTGCGATGGCCCTGGCTCAGGAAACAGATCTCATCCTGCTTGATGAACCGACGACCTATCTTGATATGGCACACCAGCTGGAAGTTCTCGAACTGCTGGAACGGCTGAATAAAGAAGAAGGACGGACGATTGTCATGGTGCTTCATGATGTCAACCAGGCTGCCAGGTTTGCTGATCACCTGATTGCATTGAAGCACGGACGAATCATAAAATCTGGATCCGGACAGGAAGTCATTCATAAAAGCGTGTTAAGAAGGGTCTTTCATATTGATGCTGAAATCGTTGCGGACCCTCGAACAGGAAAACCTATTTGTTTGACATACAACTTATTAAAGGGAGATAGAAATCATGAAGAAAATCTGGCTGATCGGTCTCTTGTCACTGCTGCTCATTCTTAGCGCCTGTGGTGGTGGAGAAACAGAAAACGAAAATACAGGGAATGAAAGCGGAGACGATACACAAACCGAAGAGACGAGTGCTGATTCAGAAACAAGAATGTATGAGTCCGAAAACGGTGAAGTTGAAGTTCCGGCTGAGCCGGAGCGGGTGGTTGTCCTCTCGTCCTTCGCGGGTAATGTTCTTGCGCTGGATACGAACATTGTAGGGGTGGACGCATGGTCTAAAGGCAACCCGTTGTTCGAGGAAGATCTTGCGGATGCAGAAGAGCTTTCTGATGAAAGTCTTGAGAAAATCATTGAGCTTGACCCGGATTTGATTATCGGGCTGGCGAACACGAAAAACAAGGACAAACTGAATGAAATTGCTCCGACCGTCACCTACACGTATGGTGAGCTCGATTATTTGGAGCAGCATGTGGAAATCGGGAAACTTCTGAACAAAGAAGAGGAAGCCCAGCAGTGGGTGGATGAATTTAAGGAAAAAGCCGGGGAAGCGGGTACAGAAATCAAAAATGAAATCGGTGAAGATGCGACGGTCACTGTATTCGAAGAGTTTGATAAGCAGCTTTATGTCTTCGGAGATAACTGGGCACGCGGAACAGAAATTCTCTATCAAGAGATGGAACTGAAGATGCCTGATAAAGTGAAGGAAATGGCACTTGAGGATGGTTTCTATGCGATTTCTCCGGAAGTGCTCTCAGACTTTGCCGGGGATTACATGATTTTCAGTAAGTCGGATGGTGCAGACAGCTCCTTCCAGGAAACGGAAACGTACAAGAATATTCCTGCTGTAGAAAACGATCAAGTGTTTGAAGCAGATGCCGAAGCTTTCTACTTCAATGATCCTCTTTCACTGGAACACCAGCTCAGCTTCTTTCAAGAGAAGTTTTTGAACGAATAACCTTTTGTAGAAAAGATGAGACTTTATGCAGACTTTTTCAGTAAGGCAACTATATAAATTCATAATTGGAATCGCCGTCCTCATCCTTTCTTTCTTTGTCGCCATGACATTCGGGGCGGCGGACACCACCTTTAAGCAGGCGTGGGTTTCCATGACGACCAGTTCGCTGGACTCAACTACGACGATGTTAAGGGAAATCCGTCTGCCGCGGGAGATTGCTGCCGCCCTTGTCGGGGCGGCGCTGGCGGTGTCAGGGGCGATTATGCAGGGGTTGACCCGGAACCCTCTTGCTGATCCGGGTCTGCTTGGTTTAACCGCAGGGGCAAATGCTGCACTTGCGGTTACACTTGCTTTATTCCCTTCTGCGAATTACATGGGAATTATGCTGGCCTGTTTCATTGGAGCGGCCGTCGGAGTGGTTCTTGTGTTTGGAATCGGTTCAGCTAAACGCGGCGGTTTTTCTCCGTTCAGGATTGTACTTGCCGGAGCAGCCATTTCAGCGTTTTTGTTCGCTGTGGCCGAAGGTGTAGCCCTTTATTTCAAAGTGTCCAAAGATGTATCCATGTGGACGGCCGGTGGGTTGATCGGAACGTCCTGGAGTCAGATACAGCTTATTGCTCCCATTGTATTCATCGGGACGATCGTTGCTGTCCTGCTGGCCCGTCAGCTGACGATTATCAGCTTGAATGAGGAAGTGGCCGTTGGACTCGGGCAGAATATCCTGACTGTTAAAATTATCTTATTCATCGTCATTACCCTGCTGGCCGGAGCAGCGGTGGCGCTGGTCGGAAATCTTGCCTTTGTCGGTTTGATGGTGCCCCATATGGTCAGACCGATCGTGGGAAATGATTACAGAATGGTGCTTCCGATGTCTGCTTTGTTCGGTGGAGCTTTCCTTCTCCTCGCGGATACATTGGCCCGGACGATTAACGCCCCTTATGAAACGCCGGTTGCAGCGATTGTTGCTGTACTCGGTCTGCCGTTCTTCCTCTTTGTTATACAAAAAAGGGGGAATGCATTCTCATGATTCATCCTTCCGTCTTGAAAAAACAACGTCTATATCTGGTCCTGCTTTCACTCTTAATTTTAGCAACCGCTGTAGCAGGGCTTGGTCTCGGATATTCCTCCGTTTCCTATGACCGGATTCTTCCAACGATCCTCGGGAACGGCGGTTTTAAAGAGGAATTTGTTTTATTTTCGATTCGTCTTCCACGGATGATCATAACCGTACTGGCGGGGATGGCTCTTGCTTTATCCGGCGCTATTCTTCAAGGGATCAGCCGGAATGATCTCGCTGATCCGGGAATTATCGGAATCAATGCAGGGGCAGGGGCTGCTGTTGCGCTCTTCTTTTTGTTTGCTCCCATTGATGCAGGCTCTTTCGTTTATATTCTTCCACTGATCGCATTCGGGGGAGCAATGATTACGGCCCTGGGTATTTATTTGTTTTCCTATAATAAAAGGACCGGGTTTGAGCCTGTCCGTTTAGTGCTGGTCGGTGTCGGGTTTTCCATGGCTCTTTCCGGTTTAATGATTATTCTCATATCATCAGCACCAAGGGAGAAAGTGGACTTCATCTCCAAATGGCTGGCAGGCAGTATCTGGGGCACAGACTGGCCTTTCATCCTTGCGCTGCTGCCATGGATCATCGTTTTAATTCCATTTGCACTTTGGAAAAGCAACGTTATGAATCTACTAAACACAAGTGAACCGGTTTCCATCGGCGTTGGTCTTCCGCTTAAGAAAGAGCGTTTTATTATGTTGATGACCGCAGTAGCTCTTGCTGCTTCTGCTGTATCCGTTACCGGAGGGATTGCATTTGTCGGTTTGATGGCTCCTCACCTGGCCAAGGTACTTATCGGTCCGAGAAGCCAGCTGTACCTGCCTTTGAGTATCCTGATAGGAGGGTGGCTTCTGTTGTTTGCTGACACGGTCGGGAGAAACATCGCAGAACCCGATGGGATTGCAGCCGGAATTATGACTGCGCTTATCGGCGCCCCTTATTTTATTTATCTATTATTGAAGAAGTCCTGATCACCGGTTTCCTATTGCGGGACATCCGTTGACTATTAAAAAAATATGGATGTCTACTGGCAATCAGGAAGAGAGCTTATCATAGGCTTTTCTTGAAGAAAGGGAGAGTTTCTGAAGTCCAGAAACTCTCCCTTTTAATATTTCAAAGTCACAGGACAGCCAATTATTACGTCTCTTGAATCACTGAATATCAGGCTGTAAGACACGTAAATGAATATATATACAGGGGGTGGGTCCCGGCCGCTTCCTGCTGTACAAAAAACGCCTCCCGATCAGCCGGGAGGCGTTTTTAGCATTTATTGAGTCAATCCTTCTTTAATCGTTTTGATATTCCATTCCATCATGGAGATGTAACTGTCTCCATCTTCTCCAGGTTCAGCAAGGGAATCGGTAAAGACTTTACCCCTGATCGGAACATCGGTTTCTGATGATACAGCTTCCATACTCCGGGCATCAATACTGGTTTCGAGGAACAATCCTGTGATTTCTCTTTCATTGATCAAATCTACAATTCTAGTAATTTGATCAGGAGTTCCCTGGTTTTCCTGGTTGATTTCCCAAATGTATTCGGCTTGGAAGTTGTAAGCCTCACTGAAATATTTGAATGCTCCTTCACTTGTAACGAGCACACGTTCTTCCTCGGGGATTTCCTCGAACTGGGCCACTGCTTCATCATGCAGATCCTGCAGTTCTGCGATATATTCTTCTGCATTTTTTTCATAGACTTCCTTGTTCTCAGGATCCACCTTAATCAGGCCGTCCCGTGCGTTTTCAGCATACTGGATCCCGTTTTGAATATTCAGCCAGGCGTGAGGATCTTCTTCACCCTCCTTGCCTTCTGTGGTTAAGTACATGGCTTCAACATTTTCACTCATTAAAAAGACAGGAGCATCGTCGCCGGCTTTTCCGGTGGTTTCCATCAGTTTATTGAACCATGAATTTCCCGCTTCCAAATTCAAACCATTGTAGAATACGGCATCAGCATCTGTTGTTTTCTTTACATCTTCCGGTAGTGGATCGTATTCATGGGGGTTGGAGCCGATGGGAGCGAGACTGTGAATCTCCACTTTGTCACCACCGACATTTTTAACGATGTCATAAATAATGGAGTACGTCGTTACGACCTGTACTTTTTCATCTTCCTCTTTCGTTCCGCTTGCTTCATTGTCTCCACAGGCTGCCAGAAAGAGCAGAGTGGAAAACACGAGTACACTAAGGATCCAATTCTTTTTTAACATAATATCATTCCTCCTGACTATTCGTTAATCGTTGTTTTATACCATGGTGCTTTAGATAACAAGTGGTAAAAGGGAAGAGGTACTTGTCTTCCCTGCATTAATGATGACTCCCATTAACTTTATTCATTCATTAAACGAGGGATGCCCGCTTTTTCCTTACTTTCAGCATTTTCCATAGAAGTCCGTGCTTTGGTGAGAAAAGGAAGACGAGAATAAATAGAGCGGTGGCTGCTAAAACAATGGCAGCTCCTGAAGCCAGGTTGTAGGTGAAACTGAAGTACAACCCTGTAATGCTTGATATGACGCCGATACCGGCAGCGAGAAAAATCATGATGGAAAGCCGGTCTGTTAATAGGTAAGCGGCGGCTGCCGGCGTAATCAACATGGCTACGACGAGGACAATGCCGACGGTCTGCAGAGAAGCCACGGTTACCATCGTCAACAGAGTCATAAGAAAATAATGAATCATACGTACAGGCAGCCCATAGGCGGCTCCCATCGTTTCGTCGAAGGATGTAACGAGCAGTTCTTTATAGAATAAATACACAGCTGCCAAAACAAATAGACCGATGCCCATGGTGATCCACATATCTGACGAACGGACGGCGAGGACATTCCCGAACAGGATGTGATACAAATCTGTACTGCTCTTCAGCAGTGTAATAATGATAATCCCGGCAGCGAATGCAGCGGTGAACATAATTCCAATGGATGTATCATGTTTGATCCGGCTGTTTTGACTGACGAATCCAATGGCAATGGCCGTTAGTACACCGCTGAAAACGGCACCGAAAAAGAAGTTGATTCCCAGCATATAAGAGATGGCAACACCAGGTAGGACGGCGTGTGAGATGGCGTCTCCCATGAGTGCCATCCCTCTTAAGATAATGAAGCAGCCAATGACTCCGCAGATGATACCGACCATAATCGATGTAAGCAGCGCTTTTTGTAGAAATTCATATTGAAAGACGGCTTCAATAAATTCCATAATTACACTCCAATCTCTTTCATAAAGGCGAATTGTCCTTGATAAGCTTTGGCGATGGTTTCTGTACGGAAAACTTCACTGACAGGACCGAAACCTACCAATTCTTTATTTAGTAAAATGAGCTGATCGAAATATTCTTCTGCTTTACTTAAATCGTGGTGGACGACCACGACGGTTTTTCCCTGCCAGCATAACTGCTTCAAGATCTTGACGATCGTTTCCTCACTGGATACGTCGACTCCTACAAAAGGCTCGTCAAGAAAGAACATATCTGCTTTTTGGGCCAGGGCGCGGGCAAGAAATACACGCTGCTGCTGTCCCCCGGAAAGTTCACCGATCTGTCTCTTGCTGAAATCTTTCATACCGACTCTGTCCAAACACTCCAGTGCCCAGGTTTTTTCTTTTTTTCCCGGCCTCCGGAACAGTTTCAGGTTGGGATAGGTGCCGAGCAGGACAGCATCGAGGACAGTAATTGGAAAATCCCAGTCGATATCATTTCTTTGAGGGACATAGGCGATTTTCCGTCGTGCTTCCTGAATGGAATTCCCGAATAACTGTATGGTTCCTTTATCTTTAGGAATCAGATTCAGTATAGCTTTTAGAAACGTAGATTTACCTGCGCCGTTTGGCCCGATAATGCCGATAAGGTTCCCTGGCTGCACAGAGAGGCTGATACCTTTGACAGCTTCATTTCCATAATAGGAAACGTGAAGATCTTTGATGGATATAGCAGGGTGGTGCATGATGATCCTCCTTTAATCATTTTCTATATGCATGGTTCGTGCATGTCTTCATGAAATTTATATTAGGGCATTTAAATTTGCCGAGTGCAACTTTTAGTTTAAAAAAGATACCCCTTTACTATATGGGGGTCCCAAAAAAAGATGACAATATTGCTATTGGCATAAAAAGTTTCCTATGTGCAAAATATATAGCTAACTCCATGAAATGTCAACAGTGAAGTCAGAATATTATACGAAAGTTTATAAAAAAGGTACATTCCCGGGGGAGTGTACCTTTTGGCCTTCTTCTTATTGGGCACTGTTCACTTTTTTCTCGGCAATATAATCTTCCAGGCGTTCTTTCTGTGCGATCAAGTCCTCCACCGTAACTTCATTCTGGTTCGTTGAAAGGGAAGGCAGTGAATTCATAGATTGAACGCCGGGGTTTTGAATGAGCTGTGAAAGCTGACCCTGGTTTTGTTCGTAGAGCCGGTAGCCGACTGCTCCAACGACTGTTCCTGATACAAATCCCATCATGAAATCCTTATTTAATACCATAGTGATACCTCCTGTTTTTTTTAGAATGCCAGTAATCTTTTTTTATTTGAATCATTTAAAAGCTCAAGGACGTTGACAGCCCACGTTACCATCGCTACTTGAAGAATGTTTCCTGCCCCGATGGACAGCATGCTTACAATTCCTGTGAGAACATCCGGGTGGCGAAGTTTGTTTTCTCCATGGGATAAAACCGTATAAGCAGTGGAAATGACGACGGCATAGTCGAGCATTCCAGGAACATTCCCCGGTTTGTTGTTCAAGTAGGCCAGCAGAATAAGGAATCCTGTAACAAGACTACGTAGAAAATCCTTGCGCTGGGCAGGGGCAATATTGATCATGATATTGTCCAGCGGATCAAACTGCGTCTGCTTGAAAAATAGACTGATAAAACGGAGGATGATTTTTCTGTTAATCACGTCCTTGGAGTAGTGAACCGTCATCGATTGAATAGCCGGCTCAATGTTTACCTTCTGTATTCCTTTGATGGACGTAAACATATCCTGGATCTGCCCGTGTTCTTTCTTATCGTAGAGAGCAGGAATGATCAGGCGGAGTCGACCAGGTATGTCGTGGACGATGGTAAAGGTTGCCTGCATGGTTTTCTCTCCTTGTTCACCAACAAACGTGTGCTGTTCAGGACAACTCCGATTGTAGCCGAGTTGTGTATGGCCGCACCCACTGTCGGTGTAATCCAACCGAAAAGGCCTAACAATATAGCGGCGCTATTTAAAGCAATGGTAACAGCGAAATTTCGCCGGATCATCCGCATGGTGGACTTCGATAGTTGAATCATATCTGCCAGGATTAGAGGATCGTCTGAAGTGATAACAAGGTCACTGGCCTCCACGGCAATATCTGTCCGTTTTCCTCCCATGCTTACTCCTATATCAGCTGCTGCCAAAGCAGGAGCATCATTAATTCCATCACCGACCATCATGACATTTCTTCCTTGATTTTTGTAATGATGGACAAAGGCTGCTTTCTCGTGGGGGAGGACTTCAGGGAAATAGTGATCCAGATGGAGCTCCTTGAAGACTTCCTCAGCTGTCTCCTTTTTATCCCCTGTAATCATGACAATTTCATCGATCCCGCTTCTTCTTAATTGGTTTATCGTCCGTTTCATCCCAGAGCGGACAGCATCTTCGATAACAATCACGCCGGCAATGGACTGATTGACAGCCGCGTATACGGTGTTTTTCTTTTTTAACGATTTTTTAAGAAAAGGCAGGCTGGTCATATCCACATTTGACTTTATGAGAAGTTCCTGGGTGCCGACCAGTACTTCCTTTTTATTGACGATCGCTCTAACGCCGTGACCTACGATATTTTCAATGCTTGAGTGGTCATGGTCATAGGCAGTGAGACCATTCTTTTTCATTTTAGTTAAAATAGCTTCGGCTATGGGATGAGAGGAATGCTCCTCAGCAGACGCTGCGTATCGCAGTACATCGTTTTCTGTGAAACCATTAAATGGAAGGATTTGAACAATTTCAGGCCGTCCTTCTGTAATGGTTCCGGTCTTATCCAATATGGCGGTATCGACAGAGGCTAAGGACTGCAGGTACTGCCCACCTTTTATGATCGCACCTTGACGGGCTGCTCTGCCGATTGAAGCGGAAACAGCTGTAGCTGTAGCTGTAGCCAGCTTGATCCCACATACATAATCTATGACAAGCATGTTCAACACACGGTCCCAGCTTCTTGTAAGAGCGTATGTCAATAACGCCAGCAGTAATGAAACGGGAACCAGCCGTTCCGACATGTCGTCTGCGTAATTTTGAATCGGGGCTTTGGAATCCTGAGCATGTTCAATCATATGAATGATTCCGGCAGCGGTTGTGTCTTCTCCGACGCGGGTAACCTCCATCTGCAGACTTCCGGACAGTACAATAGTCCCGGCAAACATTTCCTGCCCTTTGAACACTTCTTGAGGCATGTATTCTCCTGTAATGGCCGATTGATCTATGGTGGCGTTTCCTTGGCACACTTGGCCATCCGCTGAAATTTTTTCCCCTTCGAAAACCGCCAGTGTATCACCGGGATTGATGGTTTGTATGGGGACTTTCTCTTCCCGGCCGTTCTTTATTACTTTCCATACATATGGCGTATCCACGCTCATCATATCCCGCACGTATGTCTTCGTTCGCTGTGATGTCATGTCGGTAATGATCTCACTTAACGTCGACATGATGAGAATCGTAACGGCTGATTTCGGATTTCCTTTTAAAATAGAGGCGATGATAGCCGCCATGCTCAACGTGTCGGCATTTGGGCGGGTCTTTTCCTGAAGTGGCCGCATCCCGTTCTTTAGAGTATTCCTGCAAGCGTACAAGGTGGTCAATGCTGAAGGGGAAAGGACTTTCAGCATTCCAGTGAAACGGGAGGCAGGCAGGAAAAAGTCGATCAGGAAAGCAGCACCTGCTGCTTGAAGTTCTTTTCTATAGGGTGAAAGTTCAGACACTGAAGAGAGTAAACCAGCTGTGCTGCTTCTGTCCGCATTCCAGTGAACGTCGTGGTGGAGCAGCAGCGACCCCGTTTCCGGGGTGTAAAGGGCGGATTTCACCCCTGGAAGGTTTCGATGAAAAGCTTCGACGACTTCTTGCCTTCGTCCTTTTTCCATTCTCAACCTCGTCCTTCCTGGCAGCTGATGTATGATTGTTCCTTGTATCAAGGTTTATCGTCACCATCTTTCTGGATGAGAGTATAAGCCCAGTAAAGGAGGCTGCTGGCGAAGGCCGGATTGCCGCCGAAACCTGTTGTTCCTTTATATAGGAGCCATAAAACCAAAAGGGATTCCGCATCGGTTTTCCCTCCGGTCTGCTTCTTGACCGTATTGTTCAGAGAGTTCATCCCTTTTCGGAACGAACTTTTCATCTTTGATTCTATGTAGGGGTAGGTTGATGTAGACGTGTCGACGGCAAGCTGGATTAAGGCATCAAATTGTTCCGATGTCAGGGTACTGCTGTTGAACAAGATGAGTAGACTCCCTGTGATACCGGAAGCTTCCACATGCTGGACGATGGGGAGTTCCGTGAATACTTCTTCCAGAGCAGCAGCTGTCGTTTCATTTTTCCAATGATCGCTTTGGAGACGGACTCTTCCCGGCATCGCATGGAGGACCTGAACTTTTTGATCTTTCATCCGCTTCATGATTTCTGGAGCGGCCAAAGATGCACCAAGACCAATTAAATTCTGGATCATAATTCAGTCACTTCTTTGGATATTACATCATTGTGAACGCGTTGAATGATGGTTAGCCAGTTCTCTATTTGTTTTTCCCCTACATTTGGATCAGGATCGTACTCTACAAGGAGTGTTCCGGTCTCAGGTGTGTGTTTGATGGTGTATATTTTACTTTCCAATTCCAACAATGGAATCAAACGCTGAATAATTTTAGATCGCCCTTCCCAATAAGGCGACGAAAGCCGTACTCTGCCGGGAATAAAATGGAGAACGTCTATCCTGTAAGATCCCAGCATTTTTTCCAAGCGCTTTAAAAATAAGACTTGCTTTACTTTAGTGAGCATAGCGGACTCCTTTGCGAAAGATTGTTTAACAGGTTTATGATTAAGTGTATGTAAATTTCCATTATATTACAAGGTAAATTCCTCATGTTCTTACTTCGCATAATAGGGTTGAAGTCCACACTTCAGACAATATCTTTCAACGTTAAACATGAAACAAAAACTACCCGGACTTTTATCCTGCCTGGTGCAGCGTGAAAGATTCGTAATGATAGAGGAAATAAGGTCAATGGGAGGGGATTTTTTTTCATTTGGAAAGATTCCTTGACTATGGTGTGTACCCCACGGTTTATAATAAGTGCAGGAGGGTGTGTCATGTATAAAAGAAGTGAATTCTCAAACATTACCGGCCTCAGCAAGGATACACTCCGGTATTATGCAGAGGTGGGCCTGTTGGAACCGGCTTTTATTCATCCCGAAAACAAGTACAGGTACTATGATGACGGCAGCTATTTTCTCGCTCTTCTGCTTGGTAAACTGCGGAGGTTCGGTTTTTCCATACAGGAAATGAAAACGGTCATGGACGATGACTCCTTTACCAGTCTGGAAAAATTGTTAGCCGAAAAGAAAAGCAAAATGGAACAAGAGGCAGAAGATATTCAAGAAAGAATTAAGGAACTGGATGATTTTATCCAATCTGGTAAGGAGGAGAACGAATGATAGAATGGGAAAAAGAAAAAATGATCGGCGCTTCACTTGAGGATGTGTGGGATCTTTTCAAAGATAAAAACATTAAGCGGATCATGCCTAAGGTGGAAGAGCATAAGCTGATCGAAAAAACAGAAACGGAAGCTGGTGCGAAACATCTTCAGACTTACAGAGAAGGGAAGCGTCTCGAAACCTATACTGTAGATACGCTTGTGTATGAAGACAAACCGGCATTTAAACATAAGAAAATCGCTTTTGTGATCGGCAGAGCGTTTGAAGTAACGGCGTCCTTCCGATTGGAAAAAGTAGATGATTCAACAACAAGGTTGATATACTCCGGGTCCAATCGTGGGACCAACTTTGTCGGCCGTGCCATGATGAAGCTGGCGAATAAAAAAGGGAATGATACAGTCGTCCAGGAGTTTGTCGACCGTGTAGAAGAGCAGGCGGCACTGTCCAGCGAAACAAGGTAACGGAATAGATGGATGCTTATTATTGGAAGACCTGATTATTTATATGGGCTGGTTTGGAAAGGGGAAAAAGAGGCACATACGTAGTAGAGAAAACAGATTGAACCTCTGACATAACTGATAAATCTTGTTTTACGGGAAAGGAGTGAGTTTATGGAAATCATTACGCTTCCGGAATGGAAGACCGCCTGCCGGAGATGGGAAGGGAGTTACACAGAGCTTTCGGATCTGAAAGGGTTTATAGAGGGTGTAATGGCGGAAATGATCGCAAGAGCTGACCTTGAGCATCTATCTGAACAATGGGGGTTTTCTTATCATACGAGGGATGATGGATTTGTCCACTATTCAGGTTGACGAGTCGGTGGAAATTCCCTCGACGATGAATCTTCAAACGATTCCAGAACAAACCTATCTGCACGTGCAGCATTTGAAAGGAAAAAGTGTTGCAGATACCTATACAGCTGTCTATCAATGGTTTAAGAATATGGGGAGACAACCTCATCGTGAACCTGGTGTGGAGTATGATGATCTGCCAATCAAGTTCGAGAAGTACCCGGTGCCAAGGGAAATGGATCATCATGATTTTGATATATACATCCCACTTCTGCAGCGAGATTATTGATACGGATGGAAAAGAAGAAGACCGTCCCGGCTTTAGAAACATCATGTAGAGGTGGCTTTATGTCATCTTGATTGCAAAGGCCCGCATATGGGAAGAAGCCTGTCGGTAGCACGGCCTCCGTTAACTTTTTCCGGTAGAGATTCCTGACCAAGCAGATCTTCGAATGATCGTGCTTCTGCAGGCATACTTAACGGGCTTTTCATAAGATCGGGAATCCATTGTACAAAAAAAGCTGCCGGAAACGTTACCGACAGCCTGACCGGCCGTAGAAGCGGCCGGTTTTCTTTTTAATAAACTTTGTCTCCATTGAAGATGGAGTTTTTTACAATGACATAGTCCACGTGTCGAATGCCATCAAGGTCGGTACCGCCTGCATAACTGATGGCGGACTGAAGATCCTGTTCCATCTCTGTAAGGGTATCTTTCAAATGTCCTTTGTATTCTACGAACATCTTCTTGCCCTCGACGTTTTTCTTTTCCCCTTTTTGATATTCAGAAGCAGAGCCAAAATATTCTTTGTAGAGTTTCCCATCTTTTTCAACGGTTTCTCCCGGGGATTCTTCGTGACCGGCAAAGAGGGAGCCGATCATTACCATGGAGGCGCCAAAACGGATGGATTTTGCGATATCTCCATGGGTGCGGATTCCGCCGTCGGCAATAACAGGTTTACTGGCTGCCTTTGCACACCAGCGTAAAGCTGCCAGCTGCCACCCACCCGTACCGAAACCGGTTTTGACTTTGGTAATACATACTTTTCCTGGTCCGATTCCTACTTTAGTGGCATCGGCTCCGGCATTTTCAAGTTCCCTGACGGCTTCTGGAGTACCGACATTTCCAGCAATGACGAACGTGGAAGGAAGGTGGGCTTTGATGTGCTGAATCATGTGAATGACAGCGCTGGAATGTCCGTGGGCGATGTCGATCGTAATATAATCCGGAGTCAGATGGCGCGCAGCCAATGATTCGATAAATTCATATTCGTCTTCCTTCACACCAACACTAATGGAAGAAATTAAACCTCTTTCCTTCATGGTTTCAATAAAACGGGTGCGTGTTTCAGGCTGGAAGCGGTGCATGATATAGAAATATCCATGTTCAGCAAGCTTTGTTGCTGTTTCATCATCAATAATGGTCTGCATGTTGGCGGGAACCACAGGCAGCTTGAACGTATGATCTCCAAATTGAACAGAGGTGTTGCATTCAGAACGACTATTTACGACACATTTTGCGGGAATTAATTGAACATCTTCATAATCAAATACATTTTCCATCAAAATCACTCCTGAAACACGAATATTTTAGTAATAATTAAAATTATTGTTCGTACAATAGTAATTTACATCATTGTGAGCTTTCTGTCAAAGAAAGATTGATTTCTTTTCTTTATAAGGAAGTCTTTGTAAAAACAGGTGTAAATGATCGTAAAGAAAAGCAAAACCCTTGCAAAAGTGGATCATTTTATAGAACATAGGGAAGGATTGTACTTTGACAGAGAAGATGGAGGTTCAAAATGGAGACGACACAGAATAGAAAAATTATATTGGCCACGTTTATGATCGGGGCGTTTTTTGCCATTCTCAACGAGACGCTTTTGAACATAGCATTAACAGAACTTATGGATGTTTTCGGCTTAAGTGCTCCGACGGTCCAGTGGATGGCCACGGGCTTCATGTTGGTGATGGGGGTCTTGATGCCGATATCCGCCCTCTTAATTCAATGGTTTACGACGAGACAGATGTTTATCGGAGTTATGACGATCTTCTTAATAGGAACGACAATTGCCGCGTCCGCATTGAACTTTCCGATGCTTTTAACCGGGCGTATGATTCAGGCGGTGGGAACCGGATTGTTAATTCCTGTCATTATGAATGCCCTTCTTTTGCTGTATGAGCCTGCGGTCAGAGGAAGGATTATGGGAACATTCGGACTCGTCATCATGTTCGCTCCAGCGATCGGCCCGACATTATCCGGGGTCATTGTTGATTTCCTGGGGTGGCGCTGGTTGTTTATTACCGTCATTCCATTTGCTTTGTTTTCCATCATTTTCGCATGGAAATTCCTTGAGAATGTCGGTGAGATCACACGACCGAAGGCGGACGCACTTTCGATTGTCCTTTCTTCTATAGGAATCGGCGGAATCGTCTATGGCTTCAGCAGTGCAGGGGAAACGGAAGCAGGATTCGCCTCACCCTCGATTATCGTGATCCTGGCTGTTGCAGTTATCAGCATGGTCTGGTTTGTTTTCCGCCAGCTCCGTTTGGATGAGCCGCTTCTTGATGTACGGGTTTTTCAATACCCGAGCTATGCCAGAGGCATCTCTATTTTTGTTATTGTCATTATGGCGATGTTCGCTTCCGAAATCGTCATGCCGATGTATCTCCAGGGTCCTCTTGGATATTCCGCTAAAATCGCCGGACTGCTTTTACTTCCCGGCGCCCTGCTTAATGGGTTAATGTCACCGGTCATGGGGACGTTATTTGACAAAGTCGGCCCACGGAAGCTGATTATTCCCGGGACGATTATCCTGACAGGGGTGATGTTCTTCTTCAGCCAAATCACACCCTCCATCCCGACGTGGAGTTTTGTTCTTGCTTATATCCTGCTGATGTTGTCGATTTCAGCCATTATGATGCCTTCCCAGACCAATGCGCTGAATGAGCTGCCGAAGCACTTGTATCCTCATGGAACAGCGATAGCCAATACGCTGCAGCCGATCGGAGGAGCGCTTGGAGTATCCATTTTTGTCAGCATTATGAGCCAGGGGCAGAGAAATTATCTCGATGGAGAACAGGCACAGGAGGGAAGTGCCCTAATGGCCGAAGCCATGACAGCCGGCGTTCATCAAGCTTACTGGTTTGCGCTTGCCCTGGGAGTTATCACTGTGGTCATTGCCTTGACGATTAAGCGTGCGGTTTCTCCTGATTACGACAAAGAAACTGAACAGAAACAAGCATAAAAAAAGCCCATCCGGATTCCGGATGGGCTTTTTTTATAGGTTCATCATACGGTTGATGAACGACTCCAGAGGTTTCCTGGACTTTATATTTTCGTTGCATTTCCTGCTGTCATAGCAGATATAATTCCCACGGGTTACGCTTTCTTCAGCATCTTTCCCTTGGCTGGTGACCGTAAACAGGCCGACACGCTCCTGTTCATGGCAGAGCGTGCATATGTTTTTCTGCCGGGATGGCAGGTAGTGTCCGTAAAGACCGGTATACCGGCCGTCGACTTTCGTGATGATATATTTACGATTGGCTGCAGGGTCATTCCACCCCATATAGGACATTTCAGCCCAGTCCATTTCATCGAATCCCGGAACCTGAAGTTTTTTAACTTTAGGAAACAGGAGACTGATTTCTGCGTCGGTCAGCTGCGGGAAAGGAATCACATAATGCTTCAGTCTGGAAAAATAAAAAATGGCATCCGTTTCTTCCTGCACCTGTTCAATCTGACGGATCAATTCGTGCTGTTCTTCCGTTAACACTTCAAAAACATCGAGGGCTTTTTCGGAAGAAAGAGAGGTAAGTGCCTGAGTGACCGATGAATCATTGGTCGTCCGGTGGCCGTTCAGCAGATTCTGGGTTTCATTCTTTATATAATGGTATTGATCGGAGCGGATAAATGCATCCATGTTCATACCTCCGTTTCTAGTAGGTGTGGTCTTATTATTTCAGAGCCGTTTCATTTCATCAACTTAAAGGCTTATTAATCACACAGGAACCCTCCAAATATATAATTCGGTGACTTTTTCATATTCCCTGATGAAATATGGAACCCTAGGATTAAGGAAAAAGAGTAAGGAGGGTGCCTGATGCATATGGTTATGTATCTTGGAAACGGAATCGTTTTATTTTTTGTATTATATATACTGGCCCGGACACTTGGAGAGAAATTGACATCCCAGATGACGCTTTTCGATTTTATTGCAGGTATAACCCTGGGAAGTATGACAGCGACGACGTTTCTATCCCCAAGTGTGTCTCTTCCTCGTGGCATCCTTGCCCTCGCTTTATTTTCGGGACTGGTTTTTCTTATCGACCATTTGACGTTGAAAAGTCTTTGGATCCGCCGGATTTTCAATAGTGAAGCAGCCATACTCATGAAAGATGGACAGATTCAGATGAAAGAAATGAAAAAAGTACGTTTTACAGTGGATGAACTTATTGCAGAGTTAAGAAAAAAAGGTGTCTTCAGTTTCAGCCACGTGGAAGCAGCTGTACTCGAAACCGACGGGACTGTCAGTGTATTAAGGAAAGCGGAGGCTTCTCCGGTCACTCCTGCCCATATGAACCTTTTAACTCAAACCACCGCTTCTCCCTACCTGGTGATCATAGATGGAGAAGTTGTGAAAAAACAACTCCAGCAGAGCGGTTTCAGCGAACAATGGCTTCAGGAGCAGGTGAAAACGGCCGGGTTTGTTTCTTTTAAGGAAATTTCAGCCTGCCAAATCCATCAGGATGGATCTCTGTACCTTTCGGGAAAGTAACCGGCGTTCCTAACGACTATAGACTCAATCCTTCGACAACATCTGGAATAAAAATGCAGAAAATGAGGATTTTATGTTTAAAAGTGAGAGGTGTGGGTTATTAACCTGTAGGTGGAAAATAGTGGGTTGTTTCAGCTTTTGGATCATACATACATAGGAAACTCACCGTAGAAGCCAATATGAAACGGGAGTGTTTGGATGAAGAAAAAGTTTTTGAGTACGATGATGGCTGGTGCTGTTCTGTTTGCGTTACCTCTTCAAGCCGCTGCGGCTGATATGAGTGCGGAAGACATCTTGAAAAAATCGAACGAAGCGATGATGGATCTGGACAGCTATACGATCCATACGTCTTCTGAACAGACAGTACCAGGGATGGAAGGCGGAGAAAACTCCGAAGTGACATCTGAATCAAAGGCGGATGTCATGCTTGATCCTCTTACAATGCATATGATGACGACCATTGCCGGTCAGGAAACGGAATCATATTTGACGGAGGATGGGTATTACGTTCAGATGCCTGAGGAAGGCTGGGTGAAAATGTCCGGAGATCTTGGAAATCTTCAAAAATCCATGATGGCAGAAGGGCAGATGTCCCAAGCGATGCCGCTTGCCTCAGACATGGCCGTCAGTGCGGAAGATGACGCTTATGTACTGACCTATGAAGGTGACGGCGAAAAACTATTGAAAATGTCCACGCAAATGCTTCAATCTTCCGGCAGTCAGCAGGATTCGGAGCAGTCTGCTGAAATGCAGAAGATGATGGAGCAGTTGATGGAGAAAGTTGAAATTGAAGATTTCTCTTATCAAGTAACCATTGATAAAGAAAACCATTATATGACAGGTATGATGATGGACATGAAAATGATGTTTGAGGACAGCGGTGAATCTGTAACTATCAGTCAGACTTCTGATGTCACTCTTTCCAATTTCAATGGAGTAGGCTCTATTGAAATTCCTCAGGAAGTCCTGGATGCCCAGACACTCGAAGAGGCTGCAGGCGGTGAGCTTCCAGACACGTCTTCCAATGAACCGGTATACGCATTAGCAGGTGCACTTGCTGCCGCTGCTGCCGGAGTCGCCCTTTTGTACAGAAGAAAAGAGACAGCATAAGAAGGAGATAGAGAAGCCGCACAGCGGCTTCTCCCTTTCTTTATTAATGAAAAGGGAGGTTTTTTCGTGAATAAATTTCTTATTGGGATCATAACCATCGGGCTTTCCATCTCTCTGTTTTATGGACTTCAATGGTGGAATGCTGCCGGTGCAGTAGAGAAGGTCTCCCAAGAAGAAATCAGTACATGGGAGGAAGCTTCCACGGAATTAAATGAAATGGCGGTCTTGGATGGCCCTGATCGTAAAACGGCAGGGAAAGAGAAGGTGTACAGTGAGCAAGTATCTACATATGAAAAAGGAGAAGAGATGGGAAGGCTGATCATCCCGATGCTTAACAAAGGGTACACCACTTACTGGGGCGCGGATGAGGATTCACTGAAACGGGGCGTCGGCATGTATGTGAGTGAGTGGACCACCACTCCTGATGAAAAAGGGCATACCGTGTTAAGCGGGCACCGGGAGACGGTTTTTACGAACCTGGGCGATATCAAACAAGGAGATTCCCTTTTTTATGAGTATGAACAAAAGCGTTATGAATACAAAGTAGAGAAGACCTGGGTTACCGACGCAGACGACCGCTCTGTCATTGTGGATAAGAAGGAGCCGACATTGACACTGACTACTTGTTACCCGTTTAATTTTGTTGGAGACGCGCCTGAAAGGTATATCATTCAAGCTTCTTTGGTCCACGTTAGTGAAATGGACGGATCATGACAAGAGGATGGACAGCTTTGACAGGCAGGTTGGATTAAATAAAGTCCGGCAAAAAAAAGAAAATGGGAGCAATTTAGTCAAATTTCGTTTACAATAGAAATGAACTACATATTGGAAAAGCAGGCGCAATTGAACGACTCAATTGCTTAATAGGGAAGCTGGTGAAATTCCAGCACGGTCCCGCCACTGTAACAGAGAGAGACCCGCAGATGATCCACTGTACGCAAAAACGTATGGGAAGGAGCGGGGCTTGTTGACCTGGAGTCAGGAGACCTGCCTGCTTTAAACACCAAAAAACCTACGCGGATAGGAGGGTGTGTCGAAAGATTAGAAGGGACCCGTCTGCGGTGTTTTCTAATGGTGCACATCTTTTCCGGGGATGTGTTTTTTTGTGTTCCAAGGAATAAGGGGAGGAATAAAGATGGAACATTTATGGAGAAAGCTGCTGGCTGTGTTATTTGTCATCGGTCTACTGGCAGGATGTGCTTCAGGTGGGAATGAGAGTGCAGAGTCTTCCGAGGACCAGTCCGACCAAACGACAGAAGAAAATGAAACGTCCGGAGAAGAGGGTTCTTATCCATTGACCTTAACGGATGCTATGGATAATGAAGTGACCATCGAAGAAGAACCGGATAATATTATCAGTACAATTCCAAGCAATGGGGAAATCCTGTTTGCACTTGGCTTGAACGAGGAAGTGGTCGGGGTTAGTGATTTCGCCAATTACCCGGAAGAAGCTGCCGAAAAAGAAAAGATCGGAGGACAGGATTTGAATGTAGAGAAAATCCTTTCACTTGAGCCGGATGTAGTCCTTGCTCATGCTTCCGGAGCGCATACTTCCCAAGAAGCCCTTCAGCAGATTCGTGATGCAGGGATTTCCGTTTATGTCGTTAAGGATGCTTCTTCGTTCGATACGGTCTATGAAACGATTGCCACGATTGGAGATATTACCGGAACAAGCGAAAAAGCTTCAGAGATCGTCTCTGGTATGCAGGAAGACTTGAAAGCGGTTGAAGAAAAGGCGGCTGCGATTGCTGAGGAAGACAAAAAAGATGTATTTGTGGAAGTGTCACCGGAACCTGAAATCTACACAGGTGGACAAGGCACATTTTTGAATGAAATGCTGGCTGCTATTCAGGCGGAAAACGTTGTCGGGGATCAGGAAGGCTGGTTCAAAATGAACAATGAAGCAATTGTTGAACTGCAGCCGGACGTCATCATTACGACGTATGGCTATTACACAGAAGATCCTCAAGGCAGTGTGTTAAGCCGGGATGGCTGGGACACCGTACCTGCTGTAGAGGAAGAACAAGTCTATGATGTTCATTCCGATCTTGTCACACGTCCGGGTCCACGTTTAGTTGAAGGGGTTCAGGAACTTGCAGAAGCCGTTTATCCAGACATTTTTAGCGAATAAGACGACACATTATATTGGCAGTGTCTTGTTTTTAGTGTTCAGCATTTTTCTCGGGGCTTCCCTTGGCAGTGTCCCGATTTCCTTCGAAGCTATTGCCCGCATCATCGGCGGGCAGCTGCTTCCATTTTTGCCTGTGTCTGAAGGGACAGATCCTACTCTGAAGGCAATTATTCTGCAGATCCGGCTGCCGAGGGTCGTTCTTGCAGGATTGGTAGGCGGCGCACTGGCTGTATCAGGGGCCGCTTTTCAAGGTCTGCTTAAAAACCCGCTCGCGGATCCCTATACACTCGGCGTGTCTTCAGGGGCGTCGGTGGGAGCGGTTGCGGTTTTGTTCCTGGGCATAAGTCTTCCTTTTGCCGGTTCTTTTACGCTTCCAGTCGTAAGTATTACGGCGGCGATCTGCACGATTTTTATCGTCGTAGGTTTTGCCAGGCTTGTAGACCGATCGATGTCCATGACGACGATCATCTTAACTGGGATTATCTTCAGCTCATTCCTCGGATCATTCATCTCCCTTATGATTTCTTTGACAGGAGAGGAGCTGCGGCAGATCATCAACTGGCTGCTTGGTAGTGTCGGTAACCGTGGCTGGGATTATGTCCATTTGATGCTTCCTTTCTTTGTTGGTGGAGTCCTATTGCTCATGTTTACAGGACAGGAACTGAATGCGATGACCTTTGGTGAGGAGCGGGCCAGGCAGCTCGGGGTTCATGTGGAGCGTCAAAAATACGTGGTCCTGTCTGCGGCCTCTATCTTGACTGGTGCGGCTGTTGCCGTATCCGGGACCATCGGATTTGTCGGACTGGTTATCCCTCACATATGCAGGAAGTTGTTTGGTAGTGATCACCGGCATCTAATACCACTGTGTGTCTTGAATGGAAGTGCATTTCTAATTCTCGCTGATTTACTGGCCAGAACAATCGTTACCCCATCCGAGCTTCCTATAGGTGTGGTCACCGCTCTGATCGGGGCACCGATGTTTGCTGCCATACTAATCCGAAGAAGAAAAGGAGGTAGAAGTTCATGATTGACGTGCAACATCTCTATGCCGGTTACGACCATGACATTCTTCATGATCTGTCCTTTTCTATACTTAAGGGTGAAATGTTTGGTATCCTCGGTCCGAACGGCAGTGGAAAGACGACGTTACTTAAAGCGATAAACGGGACGCTGCCGGGAGTCAGGGGGGACGTTGCCATTCAGGGCCGTCCGATCAGCCGTATGACAGCGAAAGAAACAGCGAGGGAAATGGCAGTCCTTCCCCAGCATCATGATGTGTCCTTTTCCACAACAGTGGAGCAGACTGTGTTGATAGGCCGCTACCCTTATCAAAAAGGGCTTTTCAAACAGTGGACAAGAGAGGATTATCAAATTGTAGAAGAAGTGATGGAACAAACCGGGGTGACACAGTTCAGGCACCAGTCGCTGTTATCTCTTAGTGGAGGGGAGCGTCAGCGGGTTTTCCTGGCCCAGGCGCTGGCTCAAAAACCTCGCATTCTTCTATTGGATGAACCGACGAACCACCTGGATTTCAGTTATCAGAAGCAGATGCTTGACGCATTAAAACAGTGGTCCTTGAAAAACGGACTGACGGTCGTCGCGATCTTTCATGACTTGAATTTGGCAAGCCTGTACTGCGACCGTCTCCTGCTGTTGGATCAAGGAAGGGTGAAGGCGCTGCAAGAACCGGAAGTGGTGCTGAATGAACAGCACCTGTCAGCCGTCTACCGATCGGATATCCATGTCCATGCTCACCCCTCCTTTTCGAAGCCGTTTACAAATGTCGTCCCCTCTTTTAACGAAGATAAACCGAAATCTATCCTGTCACCAGATCAGTTGGACGTTTCAAAGGAGCGGGTCTATTACAAAAGTCGTCAACCTTTGAAGTGTTATTCGTCGGCTGTTCTTCATCCCGGCTTCGGCTGGTTTGAAGAATTTATCAATGTCCAGGTAGACCATTCTTTTCGGTGTGATGATCCAGCGGGCTATTTGAGGACACAAGCGGAGCGATGGGGCTGTCAGATCCACAGGACCGTGGGCATGATGACAGCGGCGGACATCGAGGATCTTTCGACCGAGTTCGTTGAAAATGAAGATTTTACGCTGCTCGTCGTCGTCACAGCAGGAACTGGGAACGCTGTGGATGTCGTCCACGGCAGCAGTCATCTACAAGAAACTGTGCCGGGGACGATCAATACCTGGGTGTTCATAGACGGACATTTATCTGAACAGGCCTATGCTCAAAGCCTGATGACCGCAACAGAGGCTAAGGTGAGGGCTCTGATGGATATGGCTGTTAACGATCCTGTAACGGGTACGGCGGCAACAGGCACCTCTACAGATAGTGTTTTAATCGCAGGCACACAGCAGGGAGCGATGCTGGAATATGGAGGAACGATTTCTTCATTAGGCAGGGCAGTCGGTCCAGCTGTATACAAAGCGACGAAGGAAGCGGCTGCCCGATACCTCAATCGAAAAGAAGATGGGTTTTGATTTCCCATCTGCTTGCCCTCACATTAGGATGCCTTCTGGATTTCTTTTTTGGAGATCCCACAAAGATGCCTCATCCTGTTACAGGGATGGGAAAGGTTATTGCGGTTTTGGAGAAGTCCTGGAACAAGGGCCGGTATCAGGTTTGGAGAGGAGCGCTTCTTTGGATTGTCGTTACAGGTTCCGCTTTTCTGACTGCATGGGGGATGGCAGCCGCTGCCGCTTTATGGAGCCATTCCGCGTCCGTCATTGTAGAAGGGCTTCTCATATGGACGACGATTGCAGGAAAAGGGCTGAAAGAAGCCGCTCTTAACGTCTATCTTCCTTTGAGGGAAGGGGATTGGGAGACTGCACGTCGGGAGCTTGGGTGGATTGTCGGCCGGGATACGGGCCATCTTGAAGAGAGGGAGCTTGTCCGTGGTACGGTCGAAACGGTGGCGGAAAATGTAAGTGACGGTGTTACGGCACCCCTATTTTACGCTTTGATCGGTGGGGCACCACTCGCTGTGTTGTATCGGGCGGTGAATACGTGTGATTCAATGGTCGGCTACAAAACAGAGCGATACAAAGCCTTCGGGTATGTATCAGCGAAAATGGATGATTTATTTAACTATATCCCAAGCCGGCTGACGGCTTGCGTGACACTCATCGTTTCCAATGGAACAGCTCGTGAAAAGCGGTGGAGGTTCCATCACCTGTCTTCTCAGGCCTCGCATCATCCAAGTCCGAACAGTGGATGGGGGGAAGCCGCCGCCGCTTTATCGCTTGGCGTACGTTTAGGTGGAGAAAATACGTATTTCGGGGAAAAGTCATTCCGCCCGTATATTGGTTTTCCTCATCATGAATTGACAGACATACATATCAAGCAGGTCAATGTACTGTTAACACGGACGGTGGCAGCATGGATTGTCCTGCTCTGGTTAGGGGGGATTGGGTTTGAACTGGCCGTCTCATGGTGCAAATCCTTATAAACTTTATCAAATGCAGGGGAAAATACCGAAAGAAACGATTACGGATTTCAGCGTGAATACAAATCCATACGGGTCTCCGGCCGGGTTGAAGGCTCATATGGCACACCATCTGGATTTGATCCATGAATACCCCGATCCTGAGCAAAAGCGGCTTACAGAACGAATTGCTTTGATGCAGGATCTGCCGAAAGAAAAGGTACTCGTCGGCAACGGAGCTTCTGAACTTATTCATATGATTGCCCGATTTTGGCAGGGCAGGCGGGTGGGGATTATTCAACCAACCTTTTCCGAATACGAAAAAGCGTGTGAAGCGTATGGTTGTGACATCGTCAACTTTTATGTATCGGAAGAGAGGAACTTTCATCTCTTTATTCCAGATATTCTTCCACACCTCCCGAGCCTGGATCTATTCATACTTTGTCATCCCAACAATCCGACAGGTAGAACCTATCAGCCTGATGTATTGTATGGGTTGTTAAAACTCTGTAAATTCAACGACGTTCAGGTCGTGATTGATGAGGCTTTTTATGATTTTGTTTCAGGAGAGCCTTTCTTCTCACCCGAGTTGTTTGAATTTCCGAATGTTCTTCTTCTTCGCTCCCTCACAAAAATGTACAGCATACCCGGACTCCGCCTCGGTTATGTAATGGGAGAGGCAAAGGTGGTTGAAGCACTGAAGCGCCTGCAGCCGGAGTGGAGCGTCAACGCACTTGCTGAGGAAGCGGGCATGTATTGTTTGAGTCAGCAAGGATTCGCCCGGCAGACAGCTGCTGATCTTTCCAGGGAGAAAGCTTTCCTCTTTTTACAATTGAAGAGGCTGGGCTACACTCCTTTATCCACGGAAACGAACTTCTTTCTCATGAGAGACCCTTTCCACAGTCAGGCCGATGACATGATCTGTTTTCTCCTGCAGGAAGGCGTGACTGTCCGGCATACGAATAACTTCAAGGGGTTGAACGGAGCCTTTGTCCGTGTGGCCGTGAAACAGCGGGCGGATAATGACCTGCTTCTCAAAGCTCTGGAAAAATGGAGAAGTGTATGCTTACAGTAGTGATAGGCGGTGTCAGGAGTGGCAAAAGCAGCATGGCGGAGAGGAAAGCTGAGGGTACAGGAGAGGAAACCCTTCATTATATTGCTGCAGGGGTTAACACAGATGAAGAAATGCAGCACCGGATTGATCATCATCAAAAGTCCAGGGAAAATTCGTTATCTACATGGGTTCTTCATGAGCATCCAGTCCAACCATCAGAAGCTTCTTTTCCCGATGGCAGCGTTGTCATCCTGGACTGTTTAACGACCTGGGTGACGAATGAATGGGTGAAGATGGACGGGGATACCTGTGTGGATGACCTTGTGGCCACGATCCTGGGTGAAATCATTCATTTAAATGAACGGGCAGGTCATCTGATCGTTGTTTCCAATGATCTATTTTCGGATGCTTCCAATCATCCGCCTGTGATTGAAGAATATTTACAACTGCTGGGAACCCTCCATGTAAAACTGGTTGATATGGCCGAGCTTGTCTATCATATGCAGTTCGGCCACGCCCGGCTTAAAAAGGGGCAACAGCTATGAAGGGACTAATGATACAAGGAACAGCTTCCAATGTAGGAAAGAGTTTCATTGTAACCGCAATCTGCCGGTGGCTCTCCAATCAGGAATATCGAGTGGCGCCGTTTAAGTCGCAGAACATGTCGAATAATTCCTATGTAACCAATTGGGGAACGGAGATCGGCAGGGCCCAGGGAGTCCAGGCAGAGGCGTGCAGGACACCGGCCCTTCCGGAAATGAACCCAATCCTTTTAAAGCCGAGAAACGATCAGCATGCGGAAGTCATCTGTCTTGGAAAGTCTATGAAGACATTCTCAGGGAGTGATTACCGGGCTGCCTTTTATGAAGAAGGGCTTCAAGCTATCAAGCAGAGCCTTGACAAACTGAATACCTCTTTTGACTATATCGTTATTGAAGGAGCCGGAAGTCCTGTTGAAGTGAATTTAAATGACCGGGAGCTTGTGAATATGGCTGTCGCCGATCTTGCTGACGTTCCGGTCCTGCTGACAGCGGATATCGACAGGGGCGGGGTTTTTGCATCCATCGTCGGTACGCTGGAACTGCTTCCCCCGCATCACAGGGATAGGGTCAAAGGGATCATCATCAATAAATTCCGTGGGGATCCTGCCTTGTTCGAAGATGGGCGGAAGTGGCTCGAAACCTATACGGGGCTCCCTATCCTCGGGGTTCTTCCGCATGTCGAACATCATATTGAAGCGGAGGATTCCTTATCATTACGTCCCCCTAAGGCGTCCACAGGTACCAAGTCTCTGGATCTTGCCGTCATCGTTTTTCCCTACGTTTCCAATTTCACAGATGTCGATCCGTTCTATAGGGAAAAGGATGTCAGTATCCGCTATGTGTACAGTAAGGAAGAATTCGGATGTCCAGATGCTGTCCTTCTTCCGGGAACAAGAAGTACGATCGAAGACCTGAAAGCGGTGCAAAACAAAGGACTGGCCGAAGCTTTGACCTCTTATATACACCGGGGAGGGACAGCGGCAGGGATATGCGGAGGCTATCAAATGCTTACCCGCCAGCTGACAGACCAACACGGTTCCCATGAAGGACTGTCCATCCTACCAATGAGGTCGGTGTTTCATACCGACAAGCAGACGAGGCAGGTCCGGGGAGAAGTGCACGCTTCCAGTGGTTTCGGACCCCAGTCTATTGAAGGGTATGAAATTCACCTCGGAGAAGTCACCGCTGAAGACGAAGTTCCAGCTTTGTTCACATTTAACAGCCGTGATGAAGGTGCAGTCTGGAATGATGGCAGAGTGATAGGCACCCATCTGCATCATGTGTTCCATAATGATGGCTTTCGAACAGACTGGTTGAACAGGCTCCGCAAAGAAAAGAATCTTCCCGTCCTTCCTGAAGCAGATCAGGAAGAAGACCCTTATGACAAAGCAGCGGATGAATTAGCTGCAGAAGTGGATACCGATGCGCTCCTGCGCTTATTAAATGGGGAGGAGTTTGTACCATGAAGGCATGGATTCAAGGATTTCTTCTGGCCTTTCAATTCTTCTCCATTTTACCTGTCCGTCGTGAGCTGCCGATGGAGGGAAGGCAGTTGAGGGGAGCCATGGTGAGTCTGCCCTGGGTCGGGCTTGCCGCCGGAGGATGCGCATTGGGGGTTTCCTTTCTGCTGGATGTGTATACGCCTATGTCTAATGAAGGGATCGCGCTCGCAGCTTTGATTATCAGCGGTGTGTTCACTGGAGGCATTCATCTGGATGGGTGGATGGATACAGGAGATGCTTTCTTCTCCTACCAATCCATCGATAAACGGTTGGAGATCATGAGTGATCCACGCACGGGGGCTTTCGGCGTCCTTTCCGTTCTCCTTCTCCTTTCCGTCCGCTTCCTGTTTTTAATGGAAACCCTGCATGTATCCTTTGCTGCATTTGCTTTCGGCCTCCTTGTCCTTCCATGGATCAGCAGAAGTATCCTTCTTTATCATTTTGCCTGGACACCTCCTGCCAAGCAGGAGGGGCTGTGTGTGCTTTTTCAGTCAGCTTATGAAAAAAAACTATGGATCATCAGTCTTTTGCAGAATCTTATCTGGGTGGCCATATTCATTGCTGGATATCATCTGTTCTGGATTCCGGCCGTCCTCTCGTTTTCAGCAGCTTTTTTGATGTATTGGCTTTTCCGGAATGGATCTATCCGTTCGTTCGGGGGAATGACGGGCGATGTATTAGGTGCAACGGTGGAAGGAGGGGAAACACTGTTATGGATCGTATGGTGGATCTCTATTTTATCCGTCATGGATTAACCGATGGAAACAAGCAGAGACAATATATCGGCTGGAGTGATGTTCCGCTTCTTGAAGAGGGGAAAACAAGTGTACAAATGTTCAAGGATCAGCTCCCTGATATGGGATTGGTTTTCAGCAGTGATCTGCTTCGCTGCGTGGAAACGACGGAGCTGTTGTTCCCCGGCTGTCGATACGGAAGAAGTTCTTCTCTCAGGGAAATCCATTTCGGTGACTGGGAAACCTGCACGTATGAGGATTTAAGGGATAATGACCTCTATAGGGCGTGGGTGTCCCGGCCGGACCGGTTTACACCACCGAGAGGGGAATCATATCCGCATTTCCAACAGAGAGTAAATCGGTTTTTGCTGTATCTGCTAAGAGTGGTCGAGAAACAGCAGGTCCAATCCGCTGTGGTCGTTACCCACGGAGGTCCATTAAGGGAAATGGTCAGCTGGGTGACAGGAACACCTCTTTGGACCTATCCAGTCCACCCTGGAGAAGGTCTCAAAATTAAGCTTCAGCAAAAAGGGGAAGAGGGGATATCATGGAATTTGTTACAGGTGGATCCTATAACGGAAAAGGAAAATGGGCCCGGGATATGTGGCTGAACCATCATGAGGAGCACACGTGGATGGATTTGAAATCCCAGGAGGTGCACATCCCGGACACAGATCAGCTCGTCCTTGAAAACATTGAATTCATGGCCAGGGAAACGGAAGAAGGTTGGTCCTGGCTGGAACCTTTGTTGTCATGGGAGAACGAGGCCCCTCAGCGCCGTCTGCTTCTGATAGGTACGGATATTACCAGAGGGATTGTTCCATTGGAAAAGTCGGACAGAGAGTGGCGCGACCGGACAGGTTTCTTATATCAAAGGATCATGGAAGAGGCAGCCCATGCTTATGTGGTGTGGTTCGGCATTGCAGAACAATTGAAATAAACAGGAGGTTATCAAATGAGACTTTATACAAAATCTGGTGATAAAGGCCAGACGAGTGTTATCGGAGGACGGGTGGACAAGGATGATATCCGTGTAGAAGCCTATGGTACGGTTGATGAAGCCAACAGCTTTGTCGGAAAAGCAAGAACAGAATTGGATTTGTCGATCGATTCACTTCAACAGGTAGATCAGGAACTGGAACGGATCCAGCATGAATTGTTTGACTGTGGAGGTGATCTGGCCAATAAAAAAGCGGATCATCCCTATAAATTGGAAGAGAAAAGTGTGAACTGGCTCGAAGACCGGATGGATGAGTATATTGCAGAAACGCCAGAGCTCAAACGGTTTATCCTGCCTGGAGGGGCACCGGCTGCCGGCACGCTGCATATCGCACGGACAGTTACGAGGAGAGCGGAAAGAAACGTCGTTTCCCTTGCGAAAGTCGAGGACATTCATGACGTGTGCCTGCGATACTTGAACCGGTTATCCGACTACTTTTTTGCGGTCAGCCGGTACATCAATTTCGTCAGTGGGGAGAAGGATGTAGAGTATATCCGCAGTGCTGCAGTGTTCAAAGGCCGTCCGCGAAAGTCTAAAGATACGTGAAGAAATTCGTGTGGACCGCGATGTTCACTTCCATGGCCGCTGTAGGCGGCTTGTTGAAAATCCCCGTCGGCATTGGAAGTATCGCGCTTGATGCTGTGTCGGCGCTTCTTGCCTCTATTGTTCTTGGACCGGTCAGTGGAGCGGTGACCGGTGGTCTCGGCCATCTTCTTTCCGCATTCACCGGCGGTTTTCCACTCGGTCCTTTTCATCTGTTTATTTCGGTGGAAATGGCCCTGCTTCTTTTGCTGTTTCCCTTTATTTACAATAAGAGCAGATGGACGGGATATTTGTTTTTCATCACCTTCAACAGCCTTGTTTTACCACTCCCATTTTTATGGATGATGAGCTCTGTGTTTTACTGGACCCTTGTCCCGGCTCTCACAGCAGGCGCTTGCATCAATGTCATCTTGTTCTGCTTTGTATTACAGAAAATAAAACCGGTACTTATGGGGGCGAAGGAGGAGAAAGTCAGTGCGGGATAGTACGTTTATTCCTTTTGATAAACAGTTCGATCTAGTAATCAGTTCTGATAACGCGGCGAATATCGGCGAAAAGGATGCCGATTACATTCAAGCTCCTTATCCACTTGTGGCGGAATCTATGTTCAGGGTGGCCTTTATGGAAAATTACGCAGTAGGGGCTGAGCCATTATCCATCCTGCTGCACAACTTTTCAGGAGAAGATGTGTGGCAGCCGTGCGTGGATCGGATCAACGAATTGGCTGAAGGTCTCGGTCTTTCTGTTTCCGTGACTGGGAGCACCGAATCCAATTTCCCCCTGCAGCAGTCTGCGCTCAGCCTCACTGTCATAGGGAAAGTAAGCCCGTCAAATGTAAAGGCAGGGTGTACACCGGAATGGGCAGCTTTTGCTGTCATCGGTGAGCCGCTGGTCGGGCAGGAAGTGATGGAGAAGGAGGACCGGATGGCGCCGTTGTCGTTATTTAAAGAGCTCGCCGATCATCCGTCCGTTTTTGAAATGCTGCCTGTCGGCTCCAAAGGAATTCTTTACGAGCTGCAGGAAATGTTGAAGGCGAATGATTTAGCAGCAGCTTTTCCTGAACATTGTTCATTGGATGTAAAGAAATCCGCCGGCCCTTCCACCTGTTTTATCATCAGCTATAAAAAAGAAGAGGAGGCAGCGATCCGTAAAGCAGCAGGGGCGTTGTTCCACCCTCTTCTCCCACGTTAAAAAACCCCCGTCGGCTGGATCAGCCGCGGGGGGTCTGTTTTTAATTGGTTTGGTCGGCCATTTTTACAAGAGCGTGTGCAATGTGCTCCCGCTCATTTTTGTCTGCCGCATTCCACAGTTCATTGAGAACCTTCTCTTCCCTGTTTCTTGGTTCTTCATATTCAGCTAAATAATCCGCTACGCGTTTGGCGCCCTTTGTAAGACCTTCTTCACCAAGGCCCAGTTTTTCGCCTTTACGGACTTTATCACCGAGGTAGTCCTTAAACGTTTGGAAGTTGCTCATGATTTCATCTTTTTTCTCTTCATTCATCTGTGCTGCCTGCTCTTTTGGGTCTTTCACTTTAAATTCCTCCTCTTGTAGATTCTCAGTTGTGTATCGTTACGCTTTTTCCCAATAGGCTGCCTGGTTTTGGGAACTGATAGGTGGGAAAGAGTCGCCGCTGTTCAGTTCAACATGCTTTTCGTCTTCTGTTACGCTGTCTTCCTTACCGCCATCAACAAGTCCTGCGAATTTGTAAGTGCCATTCTCCGGCGCTTTTTCTCCCGTTTTAAAACGATCCGCCATTACTGAAAACTCCCTTTCCTTTTTTTGTAATTCTTCGTGTGTACATTACGTGTATATCCGGATTGAGGGATAATGAAACATTTGGAAAACATCCAGTGGAAAAATGAGGAAAATGGCAGGGGATGCCACCATTCATCTAGAAGGAGTTATAATAAGGAGGCGTTTCCATTGAGTATTTCCATGATAATGACCTTGTTTGGATTGTTCCTCGTAGGAAGTGCTCTTGTATGTACAGGTCTTGGATGCTATTTCACGAAGAGAACGGATGTAACAACAGGATATTTAGCTGTGCTTCTTCCCAGTGTCGTCCTCGTTACGCTGACGGTGAAGTGGTTCCTTTTAACAGCCGTGCCCGTGAGTGTAAGTATGTTCACCTGGGTAATGCCGATTGCCCTTGCCCTTGTTTTTTATCCTCTTTTTCTCAGTATGAGCTGGGTGCTGTTAAAACGAATGGACCATGCATAAGCGGGAATTTCATGACAGATGATATAGAAAAAGAATCTTGGTGATGGTTATGACATTATTCCGACTCGGCTATGTGGCTATGAGTGTTCATCTGCACAATGCTTCTCCTTCTCAGACCGTAACTTATAAACGATTTGCCCAGATGAAAGATCAGGAGGCTGCAAAAAGGAAACTGGAGCGAACCGCTTCTGCCAATCTACAGAACTGCCTCAGACTTTTGAAACATAACAAAGCACACGATATCCAGTTTTTTCGCTTGAGTTCCCGTCTTGTTCCCCTCGCAACGCATGAGGCTTTACGAGGGTGGGATTACCTTGGGCCGATTAAGCAGGACTTGAAGATGCTTGGAGACTTCGCCCGGGAGAATGGGATGCGGCTGGATTTCCATCCTGATCATTTTGTAGTGCTGAACGCCCGTAATCAAGAGATTTTCCAATCGTCTATCACTGTGTTGAAGTATCATTATCTCCTTCTGCATCATATGGGGATCGATCCGACCCATCGATGCGTCTTTCACCTCGGAGGGCGGTACCAGGACAAAGAATCGTCTCTGGAGCGTTTTATAGAGAACTGGGCTCTCGTTCCAAAGGGGATCCAGAAAATGGTGATGATTGAAAATGATGATACTTCCTACACGCTGGACGATTGTCTCTATGTATGTGAAAAACTTCAAATCCCCCTCGTTTTTGATCTTCATCATCATATGGCGAACCATGAGCATAAAGAATGGGAAGAGAATTGGGACCGTGTCCTAGGGACTTGGACCCATTCCCCGCTTCCTGTGAAAATGCATATCTCCAGCCCGAAAAGTCCGGATTCTTTCAACAGTCATGCTGATTATGTTGATCCGGATATGTTTCTGGCGTTCATTGAGAAAACCGCCGGTACAGCAGACCAGATCGACTGTATGATTGAGGCGAAACAAAAAGATGAAGCTCTTTTTCAACTGGCTGGGAAGCTTCGTAATCATCCTCGCATCGAAATGAAAAGTGAGAGCAGCTTTGAGTGGAAGGAGTGAGGAATAACAGCCTGCAGGGGGCACCTGCAGGCTGTTGTTTTTTGATTGATTTAAGATTTCCACGCCGGCATCGTCCGGTCTAATGGTTTATCTTTCCGATATCCGAGAACATACTCGGCCTGCATGATGGTATGGATCTCTCGTGTGCCTTCATATATGACGGGAGCTTTGGAATTCCGCAGATACCGTTCAACAGGGTATTCATCAGAATATCCGTAAGCACCGTGAATCTGTACAGCATCATCAGCGGCTTTGTTGGCAAAATCGCACGCCTGCCATTTGGCCAGAGATGTTTCTCTTGTGTTTCTTTTTCCTTCGTTTTTTAACTCACCTGCTTTATAGACGAGCAGGCGGCTCATCTGCAGGCCGGCTTCCATTCGGGCGATCATCTGTTGGACGAGCTGATGCCTGCCGATTTCCCTTCCGAACGTTTTCCGCTCATGGCAGTAATCCACACTTGCTTCCAGGCAGGCCATAATCTGTCCGCAGGCTCCGGCTGCGACGGTAAAGCGTCCATTATCAAGGGCGGACATCGCTATTTTAAACCCATCGCCTTCCTGCCCGACCAGGTTATCTTCCGGCACGCGCACACCATCAAAAAACAATTCTCCCGTATTCCCCGCACGTATACCGAGCTTTCCTTTTTGAGCTTTTGATGAAAAACCAGGGAATGTCCGTTCGACGATAAAGGCGGATATACCGTGGTGCTTTTTACTTTTATCTGTGTAGGCAAAGACGAGAAAATGATCGGCAGCATCACAGAGGGAGATCCAGGTTTTCTGCCCGTTCAACACGTATTCGGTCCCATCTTTGACAGCTGTCGTCTGAATGGCGGCAACATCAGATCCTGCACCGGGCTCTGTGAGTCCAAACGCACCCACTTTTTGTCCTTTGGCCTGAGGGATGAGATAACGCTTTTTCTGTTCCTCGGAGGCCCACTGCAGAAGTGTCATACAGTTCAGGCCTGTATGCACGGAGACCGCGGTGCGGAAAGCGGTATCGCCACGCTCCAGTTCCTCACAGACAATTGCCAGGGCGTTATAATCCATCCCGCTTCCTCCATAATCTTCAGGTATGCACACCCCCATCAGCCCGAGGTCTGCCAGCTGTCGAAGGACACCGTGGTCAAAATGACCGGAAGCATCCCATTGTCTAATGTTCGGCATAATTTCCTGATCGACGAAGCTGCGGACCGTTTTACGAAGCATGTCCTGTTCCTGTGTAAACGAAAAATCCATACCATCACTCCTTATATGATCTCACCGTTTTTCAGTCGTTGTATTTCGTTTGGGGCATATCCGAGTTCCGATAGAAGGCCTGCACTGTCGGCACCTGGTTCAGGTGGAGCCGTGCGGTAGGTTACGGGAGTTTTTGAAAGTTTCAACGGACTTCCGATGATGGATGTCGTTCCCGCTTGTGGGTGATGCATGCGGATAAACATTTCCCTGACCTTCAATTGCGGATCGTTCCAGACGTCCTCCAACGTTTGAATGGGGCCGAAAGGGATATTCCTAGTCAGACAGGCTTGTTCCCAGAAGGAAGTATTTTCCTTTAAAAACAACTTCTGCAGGATGGCTGAAAGTTCCTTCCTGTTTTTTACTCTTCCTGTATTGGAGTTGAACTTCTCATCCGATCCCAGCCCGGGTTTACCGAGCATTTCTGCCAATTGCATGAACTGCCGGTCATTTCCTACAGCAATAACAATTTCTCCGTCCTTCGTATAGAACGATTGGTAAGGGACGATATTGGCATGACGGCTGCCGAGTCTCTCAGGTAGATGACCGGTCATTAAATAATTGCTGCCGATATTCACAAGGGCGCTTACAGCTGAATCGAAAAGGGACAGGTCGATTTTCTGCCCTGTTCCGGAAACCTCGCGTTCCAATAAAGCGGACTGGATGCCGATACACGCATAAAGACCGGTCAGAATATCGGTAATCGCTACTCCCAGTTTCTGCGGGCCGGATGTTTCATCTCCGGTAATGCTCATTAAGCCGCTCATGGCCTGAATGATAAAATCGTATCCCGGTCTGTCCCGGTACGGTCCGGTTTCACCGAATCCGGTAATAGAACAGAAGACGATCCCTGGATGGATCTCTTTTAAACGGTCATATCCGATTCCGAGCTTTTCCATCGTCCCTGTCTTGAAGTTATGAATGACCACATCGCAGGTTTGGACGAGTTTTTCGATGATCTGTATGCCTTCCGGCTTTTTGAGGTTCACCGTTAAGCTTTTTTTGTTCCGATTGGTACACAAAAAATAGGAGCTGACTCCATTTTTGAAGGGAGGACCCCAGCAGCGTGTTTCATCACTGCCGCCCGGGGCCTCTATTTTTATGATTTCTGCGCCAAGGTCACCGAGGATCATGGAACAGTAGGGGCCTGCCAGCACACGGGTCAAATCAAGGATCCGACGTCCTTTCAAGGCTGTCTCCATATACGACCACTTCCTTCCATAGAAAAAGCCAGAAGAACCCATACGTGGTATGAATCCGACTGGCTTGGGAAACGCGGGGATTACGGTTCAACGTTGTCCTTTACGGGTTGTATCTCATCCTATGCAGAAGCTGGGCAGCCTATGAATGGGTAAAATCTATCATCATACCTGCCTTATCCGGCTAATAGGATAAGACAGTACGGTGAATGTGAATATAGGACAGGCTGGAGGTAGGGTAAATGATTCCACTTTCCAAACAGGTGCAGAGTCTGCCTGCATATCTGTTTTCTCTTTTTCATAAAAAGAAGATGGCTCTTACGGCGCAGGGGATTGATGTGATTGATCTGGGGATCGGAGCTCCGGATCTTTCTACACCGCCGTTTATTATAGACAAGCTTATTCAGGAAGTCAGAAAGCCGGAAAACCATAAGTATCCCCCTTATCATGGATGTATGGAATTCAAGCAGGCCGTGACGGATTTTTATCACCGCCGTTTTCATGTATCCCTTGATGTGGACAGGGAGGTTCTGGCCCTGATCGGTTCAAAGGAAGGGATTGCCCATTTGATCCAGTCGATGCTCAATCCTGGCGACGGCGTCCTGGCGCCGGACCCCGGCTATCCGGTGTATCAATCAGCAGTGCATTTGGCCTATGGGGTGACGATTCCTTATCCTCTCAACCCAGAGGAAAATTTTGCACCTGCATTTGATCAAATTTCGGAGCGGGACTGTACCCGGGCAAAATTGATGATCCTGAACTATCCCAACAATCCGACCGGTGGAACGGTTGGCATGGAAACGTATGAACAAGCTGTCCGATTCGCGAAAAAAAATCAACTGATCCTTCTGCAGGATGCCGCTTATGATCTTGTGACCTTCGGGGACTATCAATCTCCAAGTCTTCTTCAGGCTGAGGGAGGAAAGGATGTTGGCATTGAATTCGGCTCTCTGTCTAAAAGCTTCAATATGGCAGGGTGGAGATTGGGATATGCCGCCGGAAACGAAGAACTTATTCAAGGCCTCGGTCTTGTCAAAAGCAACAGGGACACAGGGCAGTTTCCTGCCATTCAAAAAGCAGGAGCAGCTGCTTTAAACAGCAGTTTTGATTCTGTCGTAGCCAATAACAGGACGTACGAAATGCGCTTCAATATTATTCTTCCAGAGCTGGAGGAAATGAATGTCCGCGCCGTAAAACCCAGAGGGACGTTTTTTGTCTGGGCGCACGTCCCGGAAGGATTTACATCCCAGAGCTTTGCTGAAAAAATGCTCGATGAAGCCGGAATCATTCTGACACCCGGGACAGCCTTTGGGCAGCAGGGAGAAGGGTACATCCGCATCAGTCTGACCCACCCCGTCGAGCGTCTGCATGAGGCTGTGCTGAGGATGAAAAAGGCGATGAAGGGAGGGTGATGGTGTGAAGCAAGCGGTTATGTCCAGTGCCAGGGCCATTGTGGAGTGTATAAAAATGGAAGGTGTCCGACACATCTTTTGTGTCCCGGGTGAGAGTTTTCTACCGGTGCTGGATGCCATATCAAGGGAACGTTCCATGCAGTTGATTTCCGCCAGGCATGAAGGTGGTGCATCGTTTATGGCGGAAGCCTATGGGAAAGCGGGATCCTGCCCAGGTGTCGTCATGGCCACTAGAGGAGTTGGAGCGGCCAACCTTGCCATTGGTGTCCATACGGCTGCGCAGGACTCCACGCCTCTTGTCGTTCTTCTTGGACAGGTGCATTCCAGCTTCAAGGGGCGTGAAGGGTTTCAGGAAGTGGATTTGGAAGCCTTTTTCAAACCTATCGCGAAGTGGGTGGCTGAAATCAGAGAGCCGCCCCGGACAGCAGAAATCATTCAGCGTGCCTTCCGGATTGCACAGACAGGGCGGCCCGGGCCGGTGGTGGTTTCGCTGCCTGAGGATGTTTTGAAAAAAGAAGCCCTTATGACATTCGGGCCGGCAGTTACCATACCTGCACCTGCACCTTCTGAAGAGGAAGTAGAAGCCGTAAAGACTGCCTTGAAGTCCGCTGTCCGTCCGGTTGTGATTGCCGGGGGCGGGATTAAGCGTGCGGGCGCAGAACAAGAGCTGGTCTCTTTCGCGCAACGTTTCAGCCTTCCTGTCGTTACGGCCTTCCGCAGACATGACAGCTTTCCAAACGACCACCGTTTATATGCCGGTCACCTCGGGTTAGGGACCGATGCGGACATTCTGGAAACGGTCCGTCAAGCGGATACGATTGTTGCGATCGGCACCCGTTTATCAGAAATTACAACACAGGACTATAAGCTTCTCACTCCCGACCATAAGGTCATTCATATAGATATCGATGAACAGACGATTGGACGTGTGCATCCGCCGTTCCTGGGGGTGGCCGCTGACGCACGACAAACATTGAAAAAGCTGGAATCCATGGATGTTCCCGCCGGATGGGTTTCTTGGGCGGAACAAAGGCGGTTGAAATATGAACGCACGCTGACCAATGCTGGAAGGCAGATGTTGAATGGCCGGGTTATTGATTGTTTGCAGAACAGACTTAAAGAAAACAGTGTGATTACCAACGATGCTGGTAATTTTGCGGGATGGCTTCATTCGTTTTTTGTATTTCGTCATCCCCATTCCTATGTGGGGCCGACTTCCGGGGCTATGGGCTACGGACTTCCCGCAGCCCTTGGAGTGAAGCTGGCATCTCCTGAAAAAATCGTCGTTTCTCTCTCCGGAGATGGAGGGTTTATGATGACCATGCAGGAAGTGGAGACCGCCGTCAGATACAACATTCCTGTAATCAGTCTTGTCTTTAACAATCGTATGTACGGAACCATCCGCATGCATCAGGAAATGCATTACCCGCATCAGGTCGCCGGAACAGACCTTGGGGAGGTCCGGTTCAGTAAAATAGCCCGTCATATGGGAGCGGAAGGTTTCTATGTACAAACAGCGGAGGAATTCGACGGAGCCTTGGAAAAAGCTCTACAGTCGAACGTCCCTGTAGTCATTGAAATTGAATGTGATCCAGAGCAGATTTCCCTGAACCGGACCATTTCAAGTCTCCGGTCAAATCAGTAACCAAGAGGAGTGAGCACGTGGAAATCACCCAGGTGAAAAAATTAAAGAACTTTATCAATGGTGAATGGAAGGCACCTTCTACAGAAAAAATGACCAAGGTGTATAATCCGGCTGATTCAGAAATACTAGCCGACGTTCCATTGTCCAACGGAGAGGACGTCAAGGCGGCGACCAGGGCGGCCGTTTCTGCCCAGAAGAAATGGGCGCTTGTTCCTGCACCGCAGCGGGCGGAGGTCCTTTATAAAGCAGGCTTGATCATGAAGGAGAAAAAAGAGTATCTGGCTCGTCTGCTGACGATGGAAAACGGTAAAGTCATTGAAGAGGCGCGTGGGGAGGTGCAGGAAGGGATCGACATGGCATTCTATATGGCTGGAGAAGGACGGCGCCTGTTTGGACAGACGACTCCTTCCGAGCTGAAGGATAAGTTTGCTATGAGCGTCCGTGCCCCAGTAGGTGTCGTCGGAATTATTACCCCTTGGAACTTTCCCATTGCCATAGCAACGTGGAAGTCCTTTCCTGCCATCGTGGCTGGAAATGCCGTCGTTTGGAAACCTGCAACCGAAACCCCGTTCATGGCCTTTGAACTGGCAGGGATTCTTCAGGAAGCCGGCCTTCCTGAAGGTGTCCTGAACGTTGTGTTCGGATCCGGTTCCACCGTAGGGGAAGCGATGATCGAAGAGGATGACATCCGTGTTATATCCTTTACCGGATCGAACGAAGTTGGCAGGCACATTGCTGGAAAGTGCGGAAGCCGCCTGAAGAAAGTGTCATTGGAAATGGGCGGTAAAAATGGTGTGATCGTCATGGATGACGCTGACTTATCCCTTGCGGTCGAAGGGATTTTGTGGAGTGCGTTCGGCACAAGCGGACAGCGCTGCACCGCCTGCAGCCGTGTCATGGTGCACGAGAACGTCAAAAAAGAGCTGGAGGAGCGGCTGCTCAAGGAAACGGCAAAGCTGACAATAGGCAGCGGCCTTGATGAGTCGATAAAGGTGGGGCCTATTATCAATCGGGGCGGCCTCGAAAAAATTCAGCAGTACGTAGACATTGGGAAACGAGAAGGGGCAAAGCTTCTTGCAGGAGGATCTGTGATGGACCAGGGCGCATTGAAAAACGGCTGTTACTTCGCCCCGACCATTTTCACAGATGTTACCCCGGACATGCGGATTGCCCGTGAAGAAATTTTCGGGCCGGTGGTATCCCTTATTCCTGTTAAAAGCTTTGAAGAAGCGGTTCATATCAATAATCAAGTGGAATTCGGCCTGTCCAGTTCAATTTTCACTAAAGATGTAAACCGAGTGTTTGCCGCCCAACGGGATCTCGACACAGGAATCGTTTATGTGAACGCGGGAACGACAGGTGCTGAGATCCACCTTCCGTTTGGCGGAACAAAAGGCACGGGCAACGGTCATAGAGATTCCGGAGTAGCGGCTCTTGATGTATTCACAGAATGGAAGGCCGTTTATGTCGATTTCAGCGGCCGCCTGCAGCGGGCGCAGATTGATGTTGAGGAAGGTTCATAACGGGCAGAAGGAGTGATCCAATGAAGGTGGCTGTTTTAGGGTCCGGTCTCATGGGAAAGGAAGCGGCCAGAGACCTTGTTCACAGTCCTGGTGTAACACATGTCGGTCTGGCTGATATTGATCAGAGAAGAGCCGAGGCTGTCGTTAATACGCTGCATTCTCCAAAGCTTTCAGCCTATCAGGTTGATGCAGGCAATGAACAGCAGCTGGAGAGCTTTTTGCAGGACTACGATGTCGTGATCAATGCCTTGTTTTATTCGTTTAACGAAATTGTTGCGCGTACAGCAGTGAAGGCAGGTGTCCACTCCGTCGATCTAGGAGGTCATATCGGTCACATTACCGACCGTGTGCTTGAACTGGATGAATCCGCCCGAAAGGCAGGGGTTACCATCATCCCTGACCTCGGTGTAGCCCCCGGGATGATCAATATCCTTTCAGGGTATGGCGCATCAAAACTGGACAGCTTGAGTGGGATAAAGCTGTACGTCGGGGGGATTCCTGTCCGCCCTGAGCCTCCGCTTGAGTATAATCATGTCTTTTCTATGGAAGGACTGCTGGACCACTATTCCGATCCTTCTACGATAATAAGAAAAGGGAAACTGGAAGAAGTGGAATCTCTGACAGAAATAGAGCCGATCTACTTTGACCGTTTCGGCCCTCTGGAGGCTTTTCACACTTCCGGAGGGACATCGACGCTGCTTCAATCCTACCCGGATATTGAAACGCTGGAATATAAAACGATCCGTTACCCTGGTCATGCAGCGAAGATGAAGCTGCTCGTCGACCTGAACCTCACAGGGGCAGGGAACGTAGTGGAAGTAGACGGGAGGAAAATCAATACGAGAAAAGTTCTCCTGAAAAGCATCGATCCTCTTTTAGAACTAAAAGAAAAGGATGACGCTGTACTTTTAAGAGTCCTTGTAGGAGGACGGAAGGATGGGGCAGACCAATCCTGCTGCTATGAAATGATCACGTATAAAGACAGGGAAGCCAATGTAACGGCGATGGCAAGAGCGACCGCTAATACGATATCCGTTGCTGCCCAGATGATCGGAAGCGGCCGGATCACAAAGCGTGGGGTAAATCCTCCCGAAAGAGTTGTTCCCGGTGATTTTTATATCACGGAAATGGCGAAGCGGGGAGTGGTTATTACAGAAAAGAATCATAAAGTGTAGGAAAAGAGAGGGGGACGCCCCCTCTCAGCTTATAAAGAAACCCCTGTTTCTTTATAAGCTTTTTTCTTTCTTACCGCCAGGAGCGAAAGCCCCTTCCCTTTCCGCGGACGAGCGCCCGAGCTTCCTCGCAAAAAAAACCGCTCGGCGATCTCGGCCCACTCGTTCTTCCGCAGGAGTGGAAGGGGCACCGCTCCCTGGGAGTTCTTTAAAATCAAACAAGATTCTCCTTCCCCCCGCTCACCCTTACTGGATGGAGGACAATTTTTTTCATATTCCTTCAGGCAGCCGTTATCAGTGCCTGTTCTTTCCCTTTTTGTTTTCCACGCAAGCGGCCATAGCGCAGCCCATGCCGTTCTTCTTAATCTGGGATCCTGCGTAGGGCGTCCCCGTGGCATTCATCCACCGATAAGCGGAATGTGACCCTTCCCACGACAAATGGATACCTCTAACTGGTTAACACAGGCCTTTTCTTAATTTTTACATAAATTTCAAACAAGATGAACATCCCGGCGTTATACTGGTGGCACCACATGTTATCAGCGGCCGCTCAATAGAAGGAGTGGTTGTGATGTTTAAAAGAAGACGATATTGGTAAGGGAAAGAAAAAACAGGGAGTGCGTAAACATGGTATGGAAAGAAATCGAAAACCTGCAGTTCCTCAGCCAGCTGTCCTTGAAGCAGGTCGAGGACAGACTCTTAATCACTGCTGATTTTGCACCTGAACTGAAAAAGGCACTGGGCATGAAAGAGCCCTTTCTTTACGTCACGCTTTACGTCCGTGGAGGGGCGAGGATAAAGATCATCGATGAGGATAGTGCTGCCCTTTTTAATACAACCAAAAAAGATTTTGACGAGGATACGTATGCGCGGATCATTGATTTTGCCAAATCTCATGCCCGCCAATTCAAGAAAAGAACGTAACCTTCATGGTAAAATAAACCTATGGCTTACATGCCGCAGGAAGGAGCATTGCGCTCTCATTATTTTTCAGGAAGGTGGTTTACATATGAAAAAAGTGGTATTGGCTGGAGGAACTGGATTTATCGGCAGGTATTTTAAGCAGCGATTTGAAGAGATGGGGGTTGAAACCTGTACGATTTCCAGGCAGCCCGGGTATATTCACTGGGAAGACTTTGACGGGATTGTTCAGGCTCTGGAGGGAGCCGATCTGTTGGTGAACCTGGCAGGCAAATCTGTGAACTGCCGGTATCATCCGCGTAATCAAAACGAAATTATGATCTCACGCGTCATGACGACGCATGTTCTAAGTAAAGCTCTTAAAGCGTGTTCCCACCCGCCGGAAGTGTGGATGAACTCGAGTACAGCTACGATTTACCGGCATGCGGAAGACCGGCCGATGACGGAGGAGTCAGGGGAAACAGGGAGTGGGTTTTCCGTCAATGTCGCATCGACCTGGGAGGATCACTTCTATGCCCACAGCCTGCCTGGAGTCCGCAGGGTCGCGCTTCGGACAGCGATCGTCCTCGGTAAAGAGGGAGGTGTGATGGGCCCTTATAAAAATTTAGTCAAGTTTGGTCTCGGTGGTGTCCAAGGGAGTGGGAAGCAGATGTTCAGCTGGATTCACGTGGAAGATTTGTTCAGGATTGTGTTATTCCTGAAAGATCGGTCTGATTTAACCGGTGCTTTTAACTGTTCAGCCCCCGGGCCGGTCAGTAACGCACATTTCATGGAAATCATGCGGGAGCAAATGGGGCGGAGTTCTGGACTTTCCGCTTCAAAGTGGATGCTTGAGCTGGGTTCTGCATTTATCCGCACAGAAACTGAATTGGTGTTGAAAAGCCGCTGGGTCATTCCGGATCGTCTGGTCAAAGCGGGATTTTCCTTTGAATATCCTGCCATTGACGATGCACTCTCGGAAATTCTACAAATGTCGTCATAATTAGTCCCTCGAGACATATTCCTTCTTTATCCAGGCCCCTGTAAAATAAAAGAGTACAAGTGAATGAAGCTGACTTGAAACTCATAAAGGGGAGAAAAAGTGATGATGTCTAAGGTGGATCTTTCTGTTCAAACGCTTTTGGAAAACGATGATGTTCATTTGGAACCTGTCAATAAGCGGATCAAGGTGTACAAGCTTCCAGACTGGATCACTGAGGAAGAACTGGATGACCTTTCTCAGACGGCTCTGGATAACGACTGCGATAAAATCATTTTCTATGTGCGGGCGGATCAAAAAGAAACATCGATTGCAGAGGAGCATTCCTTTATATATGAAGGTGAAATCCAAGGTTTTTTCCAAGGGGAGGATGCGCTGATTTATGCCAGGTATTTGAATCCTGACAGAGGGAGAGCCGGCACGGGCAATGTGATTCCTCGCCTCAAGGAATTAAACATTCAGGAGCAGACCGGGGGTAGGCCCCTGCCTGAAGGGTATGATATCCGGTGGGCAGAAGAGCAGGATGCAGAGGAAATGGCCGAGCTGTACCGGGAGGTTTTTCCGAAATACCCAACCCCTATTCATGACCCTTCCTATATTAAACAGCTGATGAAAGAAGATGTTTATTTTTCCCTTATTCATGACGGGCATCAGCTGGTGAGCTCCTGTTCCGCTGATCTATTTCCTGAATTTAATGCAGCGGAATTTACAGACTGCGCAACTCTTCCTTCTCATAGAGGAAAAGGTCTTTTATCCTGTCAGTACCCACACCTGGAAGAAAAAATGAAACATCTCGGCGTCCAGACGATGTTCTCCTATACGCGTGCAGCTTCCATGGGGATGAATATCGTGGCAAGACAGCAGGGCTTCACGTTCGGGGGATGTATGATTCAAAACAGTATGATCGGCAGTGGACTCGAAGATATGAATATATGGTATAAAGCTTTATAAACCTAAAGCTTGGTAAAATCGAATTTGAAAATAACACCCGTACGGTGAAACATGGGATCATCGTGCGGGTTTTTCTTTGCAGACCTTATCCCCTGCAGGAGTATGAAGGTCTGCTTGCAGGGCAAGGAAAATGAAATCAGAAACAGGAGGAGGGATTTGTTTGAATTTAAATGAAAAAGCTGTATACATGGCGTCCTTCTATCAGGAGAATGACAACGTGCAAGCTGTCATTTTAGCCGGTTCTGTGTCCAGGAACCTGGATGATCATCATTCTGATATTGAACTGCATGTGTTGTGGAAAGAGCCTCCGAGTGATTCCGACCGCATGGGTCCGGTGAAAAGAGGGAACGGAATCCTTCATACGTTTTACCCTTATGAAGAGGGGGAGTGGTCTGAAACGTATCACGATGAAAGCGGGGTGAAGTTTGAAATCAGCAGCTTTTTAACGGCGACGATTTCAGAGGTGATCCATGATGTAAAGGAAAAGCTGGATGTGAGTTATGAAAAGCAGTGCCTTCTTGCAGCTGTTCAGGACGGGGTCGTATTACACGGCCATCATGTAGGAGAGATACTGAAGGAGGAGATGAATGTTTATCCGGAAGCCTTAGCGGAAAAGATGATCAAAATCCATCTGGATTTTGGCAGTCCTTGGCGCAGTCGTAAGGCGCTGTGTGAAAGAGAGGACTGGCTGATGTTTTATTCTGTCATGTGCGGGGTTCATCACAATCTTTTCGGTATTCTTCACGGATTAAACCAGATGTACGTCAAACACCCTTCCTTTAAATGGATGAAAGACACCCTGGAGCAGATGGACGTTAAACCCGAACGGATGTCTGAGAGGTTGACTTATATCTTTGAGGCATCTCCTGCACAGGCGCTGCAGGAGACAGAGCACCTCGTTAAGGAAGTTGTCCGGCTGGTGGGAATTTCTGATTATAAAGGGCCCCTTCAGGATGAGATAGAGTCGTACTGGAAAGAAGCGGGCCCCATCAGTTAAAGGTGTAACAGCAGGGAAGGGAAGGAATACCCAATGATATACAGGAACAGGCCCAAGGTATAGCTGACAATGGTATAAGCTGCAAGTGTTTTCCATTCCCTTCCCCTGTGGAGGTGGAGGGCTTCCAGTTTAAACGTGGAGAACGTGGTCAAACCTCCCATGATCCCTGTTCCGGCCAAAGTTATCCATGTTTCTGAAAGATGCAGGCCTGCTGTTGTACCGAGCATAAAGGAACCAGTCATATTGACAGCAAAAGTGGCCCAAGGAAAGGAAGAGGACGTCCGTTTGTTGATCCATTTACTTATGGTATAGCGCAGGACAGCTCCAATGAATCCACCTGCCCCTGCCAGGAGTACTAACAGTATCGTCATCCAGTCTTCCTCCCTGCGAGGTGGAATCCAAGGAAAGAGCATAAAAATCCGCCCCCGATGCTCAGACTTATATAGAGAAGGCTCTCCCATTCACTGCCATGCTGATACAGCGAAAACGCATCTGCTGTCAAAGCGGAAAACGTCGTATAAGATCCAATGAGTCCGGTGCCCAGAAAAGCTTTCCACTCAGCCGTCAGCTGATATTTGTTGATCAGTCCTGCGGTCATCCAAGCCAGCAGAAAGCTGCCGGACAGATTCACAAAAAGGGTGGAATAAGGAAATCCACTCGTATTTACGTATAAAAGACCAATCAAGTACCTCAGGGATGCCCCAATAAACCCACCGAAGCCGACATAAAGATAGATCATTCCACAAACCTCCTACCATTCTCATCGATATTATAAAGACTTTTGATTTAATTTAAAAGGAATGCTTTTTTTACATGGGGAGAACCCTTATAATTTATCTATCAGCACCAAAATGAAAGAGGGTTACCAATGATAGTCAGAATCTTAAAGAACATCGATTTTTCAATCCTTTTCGCCGTACTGGCGCTTTCCGCCTTTGGTACTGTCATGGTATACAGCGCGAGCATGGTCAGTGGTGTCATGGTGTATGACGTAACCCCCGGATATTTCTTTGAAAAACAGCTGCTTTCCTGGGGTCTGGGAATCGGCGCTTTATTTTTCGGGATCATCTTTCCGTATAAAAACTACCGCCGTTTATTTAAACTCATTTTACTGGTGACCGTCATTCTACTAGGGATGGTTTTTGTCATTGGACAAACGACCAACAACGCTCAGTCCTGGATCAGCCTCCCGCTGATCGGACGCTTTCAGCCGGCGGAACTCGCAAAAATGTCCCTGATTATCTACCTGGCTGCTATTTATACGAAAAAAAGCAGCTACATACAGGATTTCACACGAGGACTGCTTCCTCCTATGATCATTACAATGCTTGTCGTGGCTATGATCTTAAAGCAGCCGGACTTGGGCACAGCAGTAATCGCTCTGGCTGTTTCCGGATTGATCATTATGTCCAGCGGCTTGAAGAAGTCCCATTTGTTCTTTATGCTCGGTCTCGTTTTAGTGGCTGCCGTTACGATGTACCAATTCGGTTTGAGTGAAGAACAGCTCTCCCGGTTTGATGGTGCCTACCAGCCCTTTGAATATGCGGATGACGCAGGCTACCAGCTGATTAATTCCTATCTCGCTATCCATAACGGCGGGATTATCGGTACAGGCCTCGGAGCAGGGGTGCAAAAGCTTGGCTATCTGCCGGAAGCGCATACCGACTTTATTATGGCCGTTGTAGCGGAAGAACTGGGGATTATTGGAGTGGCTGTTGTAATCGGACTGATCGCTCTTATGGTCCTGCGTGGTTTTTATGTCAGTATGAACAGTCATGATACCTTCGGAAGGCTGCTGTCTATCGGTGTTTCCGGTTTGATCGGCATTCAGGCTGTTATCAACCTGGGAGGATTAACAGGTTTGATTCCTTTGACCGGAGTTCCGCTTCCGTTTGTCAGTTTTGGTGGAACCTCGTTATTGATGATGATGTTCTCTGCAGGAATTTTAATCAATATCCATGCCATTTCCAAAATCAAAAAGAATCAGGAAGAAAGAGCTGCCGCATAAAAAGGCGTCATCCCTTGAGGATGACGCTTTTGTTTTTATAGAGTGCATTATTAGAGCTGTGGTGCGGTGCTCGATGGTCAATGGATGACCTGAACAGCTGTAACCGGACGACGAAGGTCGGTAACATGAGCCCGTAGCTTTATTCTTTACCTATCCATTGTTTTTGTTGTTTTTTATACTTCACAAACCATAGAAAAAAAGGTAGTGTATAAACCATGATTTATTCTATAGCACATTAACTCGTTAAATTTTTACAAATGGAGAAAGGAAGAGGGAGATGAAAAGAATACCATTATTAGTAAGGATTGTCCTGGCAATAGCGCTGGGGATCATTATAGGACAGTTTGCACCGGAAATCCTGATTGAAATCGCTGCAACATTCACAGGTTTATTCGGTAATTTCCTAAGCTTTGTCATCCCGTTAATCATTCTCGGTTTTATTGCGCCTGGGATTGCATCAATGGGCCGGGGGGCAGGAAAGATGCTGGGTCTGACGACTGGATTAGCCTATGTCTCCACAGTTCTGGCAGGTACAGCGGCTTTCTTATTCGCCAGGAACCTGTATCCATCTTTTTTGCAGGGACAAAGTGGAGCGGCTTTTGCTAATCCCGAGGAATCCCTGGTGGAAGCACCTTTTTCAGTTGAAATGACTCCAATTATGGGCGTCATGGCCGCACTTATATTATCTTTCCTATTAGGAGTTGGAATGACGGCTGTTCAAGGCGATTCCTTATTACATGTCATGAATGAATTTCGTTCCATTATCCAAAAGGTGATAGAGAACATCATTATTCCTCTCTTACCGTTTCATATATTTGGAATCTTTGCGAATATGACGTATGCAGGACAAGTCGGTACGATTTTAAGTGTATTCGCAAAAGTGTTCCTGATGATCATAGCTCTGCACCTGCTTTATCTTGTCGTAATCTATGGTATTGCGGGCAGTATGCATGGCAGAAATCCATTCAGTCTATTGAAGAAAATGACGCCTGCCTACTTTACAGCACTAGGAACGCAGTCCTCGGCAGCTACGATTCCAGTGACATTAAAACAAGTGAAGAAAATGGGAGTGCGCGAACGTGTCGCAGATTTTGCTGTACCGTTACTTGCGAATGTCCACTTAGCAGGAAGTACAATCACAATTACCAGCTGTGCCATGGCGGTTATGTATATGCTGGGACAAGCAACAACATTTGCTGATGTATTTCCATTCATTCTTATGGTAGGAATTACAATGATTGCAGCCCCGGGTGTGCCGGGAGGAGCAGTTATGGCAGCTATCGGCCTCCTCGAATCGATGTTAGGATTCGATTCCACCATGGTTTCCTTAATCATTGCTCTCTACCTGGCTCAAGACAGCTTTGGTACAGCAACGAACGTTACAGGCGATGGAGCCATTACTGCGATTGCTGATAAACTTATGAAAAAAGGAAAACAAGAGGATCTTCCTGTATCTGATCAGAACGTTGGATAAGGAAATCCTATTGTAGTAAAAGAGCCGCTGCTTAGGCAGCGGCTTTTTGTCTGTTGAGAAACAATCGCTGCCCCGCATGTCGTGGTTGCGTTAACGTATCGCTTATCGGTGGGTGTCATCCGAGCCCCTGCTCTAGTAGATCTTTGGCGCGCAGTCATCACCACTGAACACCCCCGTGCCCTCACCCAATAATCATTTGAAAAAGGGAAGATCTTTTGTTTAACAAAAGATCTTCCCTTTGTATCTTTCGGAATCAAAGCTCTCAAAGTGATGTTCGAATCCATGAAGGTATTTCAGAAAATGAAAGGAATAGGAATGGAAATGGTTTTACTTTCCTACACCGTATTCCGTGATGTCAATACTGCTTTGCATTTTTAATAAACGAGGGGAAGGTCTTATTAGATAATCTATGCACTTAGGTTCCGTATGCAACCTGTTAACATCCATTTTATGGTATCATATGAACCACATAGACATAATAAAATGGAGGGAATTTTATGATGATTTACGGACCTTTACTCGTATCATTCTTTCCAGGGATCCTTGTATTGGGTCTTACTTGGTGGTTCAGCAGAAAGGGTTTTTCTCTGTTTATCAGGATGTTACCCGGAGCTTTATTGAGTATTGCAGCTCTTATCCTTTTTTATATTGGATTTGTTACCATCAGGGGATTCGAAGGGGCAGCTTATGGCATTCTTTGTTTCTTTTTTATGCTTTTTGCTATTCTGTCCTTTGCTGTTGCATTTAAGGTGAAATGAAGTACGTGAAAGGGTCATGGATTGAACAAGGATTCAATGTTAAATAGGAATGCAATCAATAGTACCTTTGTTAACTCGCCCTCTGGTTGAAGGAAATATCATTTTCGCGCAAATCTTAAATATCCAAAGCCCGCCTTCTGCCATAACGGGATCTATAAAAAATATAAGCAGTCATAACGGAGGAGTGTTTTTGTGAATCAGTTATTGGCCTTCTCTATATTAGGTTTAAGTATTAGCGGTGCGGTTTTAATTCTATCTGTTCCTTTATTATTTAAATCTCCAACAGGGGACTTTGAACTCTTATTGGCTGCTGGATCAGCAGGTTCTTTTGCTGTTTTCGCCGCCTCATCTCTCATTTTACGAAACCGTTTCAACCACTCTAAGAATTGATGGTTCAGCTTTCCCTGTTGATCTCATGCAATGAAAGGAAGGTTTTTTGGATCTTCTAAATCAAAGACTGCAAGATGTGAAAAAGTCCCCCATTCATTCAGAAATGATTAAAGGGACTCACGCAGGTGATATGATCCGGATTGAAACTTTCAATCAAAATGGTGAAAAGGAAAAACTCATCTATAAGGAATTTGCTAAGGATAGAAAGATTGAAATAGACATGTATAAAAAGCTGGGAGATCAAAGCAGAAGAGAGCCCGGCAGGAGAATCTATCATACTACTTCTGGGGAGTTATCAAATGACTACAGGAATCTATGAGTGTATAAGTGAGGAAGCGTTATACAAGTACGCAGAACTCGCTGTAAAAGTTGGTGTGAATCTGCAAAAACAGCAGATGTTGATTATTCATAGTGATATCCAAAATGCACCGTTTGCACGTCTCATTCAAACCGCAGCCTATAAGGCGGGTGCATCAAATGTACATATCGATTGGACTGATGTACAGTCTGCCAAAGAATTTTTCTTACATGCACCAGATCGCATCATCGGGTACTATCCGGATTGGCAGGCCGCCCGTTTTCGGGAATGGGAAGAGGCAGACGCCGCTTATATCCATATTATTACTGAGAATACGGACATGTTTAAGGAGGTTTCTGCTGAGAGGGTGGCCTGTTTTCAAAAAGCTTCTCGTGCCAAATTGAGGGATTATCACACGAAGATTAGATCCCACGAGATACGCTGGTGTCTTCTCGCTGTACCGAGTGTTGACTGGGCATTGAAGGTATTCCCAAACCTACGTAAAAAAGAAGCTGTACAATCCTTGTGGACGTCGATTTTAAAAGGAGCCCGGGCAGACGGGGATTTCCCTGTAAAGGATTGGGAAACTCACCATGCAGCCTTCGAGTCCCGGAAGAATTTCCTGAATGAGAGCCAATTTGAATCCCTGCATTTTAAGAATAACCGGGGAACGGATTTACACGTTGGTCTACCTGAAAACCATCTCTATATCGGCGGGGGAGTCTCGGATAAAGAAGATATCCCATTCTTTCCGAACATTCCTACCGAAGAAGTATTTACTGCTCCCCATAGAAATAAAGTGAATGGGCGACTGGCAGGTAGTAAACCGCTAGTTTATGGGGGACGTGTTATCGATGGGTTTTATCTGATTTTTAAAAACGGGCGGATTACGGACTATTATGCGGCAGAAGGGCAGGAAGTGCTGCAGCATCTCATTGACACAGACGGGGGATCCCAATACCTTGGTGAAATCGCTCTCGTCTCTCATACATCCCCACTTGCTCAAGAGGATACTCTTTTTTACAACACACTGTTTGATGAGAATACATCCTGTCATATCGGAATTGGACATGCTTCTCCTTCCAATATTCAGAACGGCATGAACCAATCTGAGAAAGAGTTGAAGACAGCTGGGCTGAATACGTCGCTATTGTCCGTTAATGTGACCTTTGGTACTGGAGATATGGAAGTAACAGGCATAAACGAGGATGGAAGTGAAGTCCTGCTGATGAAAGAGGGGGATTTTCAATTTTAAATCGCCCGCAGCTGAAAAGCGTCATCCATGGTGGGTGACGCTTTTTTGATCTTTCTCCTAATGAGGAAGGAGAGTGATACGAATTTCATCCGTATCGGATGTTTTACGATTATTTCCGAGAACAAGTTTCGTTTGCAGAACATAGGCGATATCGGGAGAGGTCTGTTCCATGTCTTCAGGCAGAACGAAATGGAATGGGTACTCAGTTTCTTCGTTGGAATCAAGTTCTCTATTCATTAAGATGGTTGTAATGGGCTGTATGAAAGCTGGTTTTCTTCCTGCTTCTTTTTTAAATAAGTCACATTCCAGACGTTGAATGGTTTGATGGGTGAGTCCCCCTTTAACTTGAAAAGAGCCCTGGACTGAATCGCCGGGTTTGAATTGGTTCCCTGATAAGACTAGATCCACTTGAGGAAATCCGGTTTTGATCCAGCTGAAAAGTTTGGCAAGCATAGGCTGATTTCTCCTTCATGATCAAAATAAATGACTCCATCCGGGGATGGATGTGAGTGGTGAATAGCTATTTTTTCGTTTTTTCACACGAGATAATGAAGAGCTGGTTATCGTTCTTTCAGCTGTCTACACTTGTATAATATTCCAACCTCATGGAGTCGTCAATCTTTTATTCTATTCTTCTTTGATTCCATATGGCAGGGTTATAGTTGTTGGAAAATTATGATAAAGTAGAAGTCAGGAAGATGCTTGAATGCAAATGAATCATTTATTTTCCTATCTGTTTTCAAATAAAAGAACAGGAGTCACCCATCATAAGGCTGTCGTAAGGGAAATGCCCGGGGTTCGCAAGGGTCAACCAGTGATCCCCGCTATTATGTACGTATAAACGATTATGACAAGGCAGGCAGCATGGTATCCTTTCGATTATAAGGGATTGAAAGTCAGATGAACAGGCTCAGGATGGCGGATGGGGGAACGATATGGAGTTTAAGGAATTGACTACAGAACGGCTGCGTCTTGTGGAAATGACTGATGGATATATTGATGACTATTTTCACATCTTGTCCAGAGACGAAGTGACAAAGTATATTGGGATGCCTTCACTTACCCACCGGGATCAGGCTGACGGAATGATTCAAACCTTTAAAGAACAATTTAAGTCTGAAAAGGCTGTCCGATGGGGCATTCTGCTCAGCGAAGAAGAAAAGTTTATCGGTACGGTGGGGCTGAGTCATATAAGCCTCTGGGGGAGAAAAGCTGAAATAGGGTATGAACTGCACCCCGGCTATTGGAAGAGGGGATTGATTACGGAAGCCGTTTCACGTGTTCTAGCTTATGCGTTCGATGACTTAGGACTATACAGGGTGGGAGCGGTTACCTTTCCGGCGAATACTCCTTCCTCCAGAGTGCTTGAGAAAACGGGGTTTCTTAGAGAGGGCCTGCTGCGGGGCTACCTGTTTCAAAATGGAGAAAATCATCATGCCTATATGTATTCCATCCTGCGTACCGAATTCAGTAAACGTTAAAGTAGGGATGTGTAACCAATGAACATAGGGAAACTTTTATTATGGATCGCCGGTATTGGACTTATTTTTGGTGGAGGGTATGCGGCTGCTGTATATGTTGGTGACACACCTTCCTATACGTTGACTGCCGTGAAAGCAGGGGAGAATAAAGAAATGGCTGCCACACTTCATAATGGAGAGCATCAGGCTGAACTGGATACGGTGCTCACTATTCTGCTGCATCAAAAACCGGTGGAAGGGGCATCTGTGGACATGGAAAATCCTGATGTAACCTTGAAGTTGATCAGTCCGGAACGGTCCATCGGCATTCTGGAAGCAAGGGTTTGGTTTGAAGAAGACAGGGCTGTGCTTGGAATTCGTAGTGGACAGACGTGGAATAGTATCCGGTTTTCGGAGTTGTCACAAAACGATGCCTCATACATCCGGTCCATCATCGAAGAAGAATAATTCGTCGTTATAGGTAAGCGCTTTATTTAAAGTGGAGAGAAGGATAGAGAGGGTGGGCGCCCTCTCTATCCTTCTCTAATAATATCCGGGAAGGTATCCAGCTGGACATGGATTTAAAACTGGCCGTTGTACCATTGGAAATAGTCTAAGTGAATAGACAGAACGATCAATGCCCCCAGCACCGTAAACATGAGTAGAGGAAACCCCCAGTCCTTTGCGCTGATTTTCATCGGTCTGTAAAACGTACGTGACCGTTCCCCCGTAAATCCTTTGGACTCCATGGCAGCAGCTGTTCGTTCTGCTTTTCTGACAGCGCCTGCCAAAAGAGGGATGGAATAGCGCTGCAACTGTTTAAACTTTCCTTTGAGCGATTTGGATTCTGTGACTCCTCGTATGCGGTGGGCCGCCCGAATCTGATCGAATTCTTCTTTCATCATTGGAAGGAAACGGTATCCTGCCATCAGACCATATGCAAGCTTGGAGGGCAGTTTCAGTTGTTGAATGAGGCTTAATATGAAATGAACCATATTTGTCGTAAATACAAACAAAAGAGATAAGGCGGCAAAGGCCATTACACGAAAGGAAAGCGCCAGAGCCATCAATAAGTCTTCTTTTGGGAACAGAAACCCAGCAAGGCGGATAGTCTCGTCGGGACTTGCTGGTGCATCGGCAAAGGCAATGGTCGTCCACAGCATGCCGAAGGCGAATACGGTGAACGCGGAGAGGTATAGGACATATACTCGTTTCCGAAACCTGCCGAAAATCAGTGTCAAAGCGATTGTAAATCCTGTGAAGACGAAAGGGGTTACAGGATCGAATAAGAAGGCGAGTACAAAGACGAGTCCGATTATCGTGCAGGCTTTCATGGCAGGATTAAGAGTATGAAGGGACATGAAAGCGGCTCCTTTCTATTAATAATCGATTCAGTTGAACAGGAAGGGGAGGTTCAACAGGCCAACCCGGAAGTCGGTTATCGTTCCAAAGATGTTCTGGGAGACCATCGTAAGCGATCCTTCCTTGTTCCATCACAATCACCCTTGTCGCATATTGGTGAACAAGCTCCATATCATGTGTGATCATCAATAAGGTGGTCCCTTGTTGAAAGCGCTGCTCAAGCAGAGCCATCAGTTGTTGGGTCGAGACCGCATCCTGACCGAAAGTCGGTTCATCCAGCAAAAGAAGCGATTGATTTTCCACGATCATCGTGGCCACGCTTAAACGGCGTTTCTGCCCCTGACTTAACTGATAAGGATGATGCCTGTCTAATCCATTCAATCGGCACAGGGAGAGCAGATGTTCAACCTGCCGGCGTATTTCCAATTCGGGTGTTCCCCGCTGCCTTAAACTGAAAGCAATCTCCTCGAACACTTCATCGGTTACAAATTGGTGTTCCGGATTTTGAAAAACGTACCCCACCTGTGTCCGTAAGTTGTCCGCTCTCCATTTTTTCATGGATGTCCCTTTCCAAGTCACTGTGCCTCTGTCCGCCTTTGTGATGCCGGCCATTATTTTGGAAAGACTGGATTTGCCACTTCCATTCGCCCCTACCACAGCAATCCATTCTCCTTCATAAAGGGAGAGAGTGAGATCCTTTAAAATATGTTTCCACTGGACATCGGATAATTCCAAGAGCGCCTTTCCACGTCTGTTCGGGTCACGAACATTTGATGGAACTTCAATGTTCCGCTGCGATAACTCCTCCAGGGTAAATGGATAGGGAGGAGGGCAGTCTTCGTCTATGCTGTACTGCACAGCATAGGGAAGCCGGATCCCCTGATTGTGGATGGCGCGGCCATGGTTATTGATGACTTCTTTTAACGGCCCCTGTGTAAGAATCCCGCCATCGGAGTGGAGTACAATGACATGCTTGAGAAGTTCCAGCCATCCTTCCAATCTGTGTTCGATCACAATCAAGGTGAGACTTCTAGTTTTTTTTATGGAAGTCAGAATAGTAATGAAATCACGAGCAGACTGCGGATCCAGATTAGCTGTCGGTTCATCCAGGAGAAGGATGTCCGGCTCCATCACCAGCACACAGGCAAGGGCCAGTTTCTGCTTCTGTCCGCCGGACAAGTGATGGATGAACGATGTTTTTTTATCCAGTAGATTCACCTGTGCAAGGACATCATCTATTTTGTGTTCCATCTCCTCAGCAGGTACATGAAGGTTTTCTAAACCAAAGGCGATTTCATCCTCGACGGTCAGCATACAAAATTGAGTTTCGGGGTCTTGAAAAACACTTCCAACAGTTTTAGCCAGCTCTCCCGGTTTGAAGTCGCTTGTTGAACGTCCGTAAATGGCAGCACGCCCATTCATCTCGCCATCCAAATCCTCCGGGTAAAGCCCGTTTATACATTGGACAAGCGAGCTTTTTCCTGAACCGCTCGGGCCAAGGATGAGGGTGTCCTGTTCGTTTTCGATGGAGAGGGTGATATCCGTCAATACGGTTTTTTCATTTTCTTCATACGTAAGCGTCAGGTTTTCCAATTGTACAGCCGTCTTCATCAGGAAGCCTTCTTCTTTCTTAATTCCCGCCCGAGAGCAAAACTGGAAAGGACGCCGGTACGGGCAAGTCCGTCAGCTACGGCTTTACCCAATACTCCGGAAATCACAGCGCCGCTGACCATACGGACAATCAGCATGGCAGCGACGTATCCACCACTTAACGCAGCGTATCCAGATTGGAAATACCCCCATGCGAAACTGAAAACGGCAGCCATCACGCCGGCGAGCATGAGTACAGAAAGATGATAAGACCGGTAACGCGTCAGAGCAAACGCACTTTCCGCTCCGAGTCCCTGAATCATTCCCGTTAGAATCAATAGGGGACCGGAAGCATTCCCGAGCAGAACTTCAATTGTCGCTGCGATGGTTTCAGAGAGAAAAGCTGCGCCCGGGCGGCGTAAAATATAGGCGGCAATGATGGATACGATGAACCAGATACCAAAGATAAAATCATATCCGATTGGACCAAAGAGACCTGAGAGAAGTTTTCCAACAGGCAGGAAAGCGAGATAGACGACAGCGAAAACGACGGACAAGACAGATAGAACAACGATTTCTTTGAGTTTCCAGTTTTTCATAAGATGCTCCCCCTGGAGGAAGGGCTGTTGACCGACACCGATACAGTCATGACGGTGTGAGACGACCCTGAAGCTTCTGTCTCCCGGAAAACGTTTTCCAACCCTTTGAAAACCGTATGGGTATCTCCGTCAAGTCTTGTAGAATAGTGGGCGGGCGTCACTTGGATGCCCTTCGATTTCATCGCTTCAATCTGCTTGTATATTGTATCCATATAACTGTCCCCTCCCATTGGATAGAGCGAAAACTTAGCTGCTAATGGCTGGGTAATCGAGCGGGAAGTGTCTTCATTCCTCCGTTGCAGGGATTCAGCCATATACGTGTCTCCAGCCGAGTCTCCCGGGCACCCGATTGAATAAGTCGCATGAAAAGCCGCATGAACACCTTCTTTGGATACATGAAGAAGGATAGCCTTTGTCACATCAAAAATATGTTCCATCCGCCCCCGTACCGTCGTCGAGACATCATCGGTATCGAGCCATACTTTAGATGTATCCACTTCCTTTAAGCTTTCCAGAATTATACCCGCAAACTCATCACTCATCGGATGTATGGAAAACGAACATCCAGCAATTTTCGATGTACCACAAACTTGATTCATCCATCATTCCTCCTTTTTTTAAACACAAAGCTCTGTTAAAGTCTGTTGTTGTTATTTCAAACGAGTACTAAATCGTCTCCGTCTGGAATTAGGGATCAGGCCCGTTGTTTACTCAGAGCATGGGATGGCAGGGAAAACCCTCCGCTTTCCGCGGGGAACGAAGTTTGAGGAGGCTCACGGTACTCCGTGGAAAGGGAGTCATTCCCAAGGCCGCCTCCTACAAATCCCATGACAGAAAGGGGTGATAGGAGCTCACATGTTAAATAACAACACCAAGCAATAACAGAGCCAAACACAAAAAAACTGCATCCCATGGGAATGCAGTCCGTTGATCGATGAATAAAACCTGTAAAGGCCTGATTGATAGAACGGCTGCACTTCCCCACGCTAGTATTATCTAGTTCGGGTGCCAAGGGTCGGATCATCCTCTCAGCCGCTCGCAGCAGCTCCCCTAGTGCCTCATATGTATACAGTTTTTTGTATTGCCTCTATCGTAGCGGATGTTGGAATATTTGTAAATGTTTATTCTCCTTTTTATGAATACGAATGATAGAGTTCATTTTCAAAATCTTCCAATCATGATACGCTGAAGATAATAGAATCTGTCATATCTTGAGTGGAATAAAAGAGTCGGACAATCAGAAGACAAGGGATACCATCAATGGGAAGGGGAAGACAGATATGAACACTCACATGAATCGCACAAGCAAGTGGATGAAGCGGTATGCACGTCCATTGGAAGCAGCCAGATGGGAAGCACTTTTTGAAAGAGGTCCTAAAGAAAAAGTCCTCGTATACTTGAGTGCGTTCCAAAATGAAGATGGAGGTTTTGGTCACGGAATTGAGCCGGATTTTCAACTTCCAGCTTCGTCTCCAATGGCCACATGGGCAGCTTCCCAAGTGCTTGCTGAATTGAATGTATCTTCCAAAGAGCCGCTGCTTCAACAGATGGTTTCCTACCTCCTTCGCTCATACGATCGTCAATCAGGGATGTGGCCTTCGGTTATTCCTGAAGTCAACCATTTTCCTCATGCGCCCTGGTGGTCGTGGAGGGAAGGGGTGCAGTCCAACTGGATGTTTAACCCGGCGGCGGAATTGGCCGGTTTTCTCATCGACTGCTCCCAACGGGATACGGAAGCCTGGGAAACGGGTGTGGCTGGTGCTGTTAAAGCTGTTGAACATTTGATGAGTGTCAGTGAGATGGATTTCCACGAATGGCAGTGTTTTCAAAATCTACTAATCTCCCTGGACAAGCATAAAGGACTCGTCCATAATCAAATGCCTTACGGGCTTGATCAGGTGCAGTCCCACCTTCTTACGTTAGGCGAGAACTGTTTCAGTCAGGATCCTTCGGAATGGGGAAGTGGGTACGGTGCGCTTCCGACTGACATAATATCGTCCCCACAGCATCCGTTGTATGCTAAATACAAACCTTTAGTTTTGGAAAACATCCGTTATTATTTGAAAACGCTGAAGGAAGAAGGCATCTGGGATATCAGCTGGGACTGGGGAGACGGAACAAAAGCTTTTGCTGCAGCTGAACAACAGTGGAAAGGAATTACGGCGGTTCAGCGTTGGAAAATTATCCATGCTTTTCAAGGGCAATGGTAAAGCGGAAGAGAGGCTGTAGCGCCTCTGTCGGACGTAGATGTTGGAAAAAGAGAGGTTATTGGAATCCTGTTTGCTTTACTGAGCAGCAAGTGCTGGTTTTGTGGTCATCCTTGTCCATGAGGGGAACGTCCATGTGATCGGGAGTATTGGTGTCGATGTTATTGATGGCTGAATCAAACAGTGTTTTACAAGCGTCTGCTCAGTGGATGACCTGAAGGAGACACCCCTCGTTTAAACCTGACCACTTTTCGTGAATTATCTTTTTCCCTGAATATACAGGAATAAAGAAAACCGGGATACATGTGTTATGTATCCCGGTTATTTTTATGGCTTAAATAATCTTAGTTTTAAGTTGTCTTCATTCTGAGAGCAGTCCAGATAAGGAAGTTTTTCATAAGGATAGTACCGCACAGTTGTCGGGTTCATATCAAGCAGGCCGAATAGTTCCTTCATATCCGTAATCCGGTTCAATTGAATGAGCGTATCTTTCCCTGCGAACGATTGGAATCTTGCAGACGTAAATCCTTCTTCCTTGATAAAGTTAAGAATGTCCATTAGTTAGTCTCCTTATGGCCGTAAGCTGGTTGGACATGTGCTCATTATATTTTCATAGACTTAACCGGATTCAATCCCTACCGGCTGTTATTCTACAATAACAAATATCTCGGGAAATAGCCAACTTTTCCCGTTTACTTATTGTTTTTGTAATATAAAAAAGAAAAAAGCCACGTATCCAAAGACACGTGACTCGTTTTAGTAATAAGGAGAAATCATTAAATAGACAACGACGCCTGTCAAACTGACATAAAGCCAGATCGGCATCGTCCAGCGGGCGATTTTCCTATGTTTATCCACTTTCATTGCCAGACCTCTGAACAGTGTTAACAGGGCAAGGGGTACAATAAGTGCGGCCAGCACAATGTGGGTGATCAGAATAAAGTAATAAATACCTGCCACCAGACCCTCGCCGCCGAAGGACGTTGATTCAGACATGGAATGGTACGTGAGATATGAAACTAAAAACAAGGCTGTTGTTGTAAAGGCAGCAAAAATGAATCGTTTATGCCACGTAATATTCTTTCGGATAATCATGAATAAAGCCGCCAGCAGAAACACGAATGTGAAGGAATTGAATACGGCATTAAGTAATGGGAGCAGTGTAATGTCAAAGCTGGTCTCGCTTCCAATCTCCGGGAGGAACAACAAGGCCACGACAATTAGATTGATAGCAATGGACAATCCAACCACCCATGGTACATAATTAAAATCTTTTTTTATTTCCAAAGTAAAACCCCATCTCATAATAGACTGCAGGAATAGTATATAAAAAATCCGCTTGAAAATCATCTCATGATGTCGAACGTTAACGAAACTGTCACTTCATGATGGCTTACAAGCGTGACAAAAGACGGAATAATGGGCTGACCTTTTCCGGAAAGAATCCATAGGATACGTACAAGGAGGGAAGATTATGCGCCCGAAGTACTTGTTTTTGAAATTTCTGGGATTTGGTGGGGAGCTGCTCCTATCCGGAACAGGGGCTGCTCTATACACGTATCTAGAGGACACCGGGAGGGGATTTGATCCCAACCCTGTATTCTGGCAGGCCTTTATCACGATCCATCTGACCATGTTGATAGTTCTGCCATTATTCTTACAGGGGAGAACGTTAGGCATGCTGCTGACAAATATGTCTGTCGTTTCGACGCATGGAGGAAGCCCCCATGTGTTTCAATCCATGATAAGAGCTGTTCTTGGATTCGGCCCGGTTCTGTTGACCAATGGATGGTGGCTGTTTGTCTCTGCTGCAACATCCGTATTGGATAAAAAAGGACGGAGCTGGGGGGAACTCATATCCTTTACAATGATGAAGCCAAAAGAACCTAAAGAGAAGTAATGTTTCTGTATTCAATCGAAAAACCGGTTCCTGTAAGGCAGCCGGTTCTATTTATTGGTTTAAATCTTGAATGAGTGTTTGCAGGGTCTGCTGCTGGGTTTCTATAGACTTCCGTGTGTATTCGGCCATTCGTTTATAGATTGATAAAATAAGCTGGCCATACTGATCACCAGGTACAGCCCATTTTCCATTCAACGCGGTCCATGTGCGGGCGCTTCCCCGTGCAACAAGTTCGAATCGTGGATCTACAATCTTCACCCCCTCAGGAATATAATCGCTGGAAGCATAGGCATATAAGTGTTGAATCTGAGCGTGGACACCTTCTTCGGGTGTCGGAAAGGATGCCCCGGCCACTCCACCACCTACAGCACCAATACCTGCAAAATTATTCTGATCTCTCTGTACATCGCCGGTGAAACGGAAATAGTTCGTTTCATGCACGGCCTGGGCAAACGCAATATCCCCTCGTATGCCGTAAAGGTTTCCGTATACCATATAGTACTGACCAAGCTCTGGAGCACCGGGATAGACCGAACGGACAAATTGGTCAAGCTGACAACCGTCAATCACACTCTGCCCAAGAATGGTCCACTTGTCTTCCTGTGTTTCGGGGGCAGGTGAATCTGGTGCGGCTGGGAAATCAGAACCCGACCAGATGAAGGCGTCGATGATACCGAACGACTTCAATTGATGCACAAGAGCTTTGGCATGATCCATTTCTTGAAAAGCGCCGGCTTGAACCCGGTAATAGGTGAGGCCGCCGATATCTAAAGTGGTGATAAACGAGGATAATCCGGCAGCGGTAAGCCGGTTCATCCGTTCCTCGGCATTTTTCCTTTCTCGGAACGATCCGGCAATGACCCGGTACAGATCATCTTCCGGCACAGGGGATTCGGATTTGTCTGTTCCGGCGAGGATATACGCGTCTGCGATCCCTATCCGCTTTAATTGGTCTATCTGTGATTTGGCATTTATTTCCTTAGAGAAAGCTCCTGTTTGAACCCGGTAATAGACCCCGCCTGAGATGGAGGCAGGCACGATAAAAGCAGCGAAACCGTTTTGAAATAAAAATTCGGTTCGTTGTTCTGCGTTTTCTCTGCTTTGGAAAGCTCCAGCCATCACTTTGTATAACGTGGAGCTCTCAGTCGCTGCGGTGCTGGAAAGCTTCGGCAGCTGTAGAGCTTTGGCTGTTCCTTCCGCGATAGCTCTGGATATGTCGTTGATGAACGCGGAGTTTCTCAGCAGGGACAGATCGTCGGGATGATCGACAAATAAGAGTTCGAGTAAAAGGGAACTCATTTGTGTTTCGCGGGTGACGAATAAGTTGGCTTGCTTCATGCCCCGGTTGTTCACGCTGTATTTTGAAGCTGTTTGATAAATCGTGTTATGGATGATGGACTGGTAAGCTTGAGTATTCGGAGCAAGAGTTCCGTTATAGATATAACTTTCAAATCCGCTTCCACCGGCGGCATTATTGTGGATCGATAGGAAGAAATCAGCGTTGACGGAATTAGCAGCCGCCGTCCGCCTGCTCAAGGAAACCGTTACATCCGACGTTCTCGTCATGACAATTTCAACCTCATAATGCTCCGTAAGATAACGCTGGACGTTGAGGGCGATGGATAGGTTAAAGGTCTTTTCCTGATACCCTTGGTAAACGGCACCTGGATCTGTACCTCCGTGCCCCGGGTCAATGACAATGGTTTTCATATCAATCTTTCTCCTTTCAAGAATCTCTTTTAGTATATGAGTTTTCTTAGATGCTTGTATGGATGAAGCGGCAAAATCACCTTGTCAAACACATGCTTTAGCTGACTACGGCTTGTATTGTATAATAATAGAATGACGTGAAAAGGAGGAGACTCATGGATCCACTGGATATTGTAGGGAACTTACATAGAATAAAGCCTGTCTTTCAACCGATTGTCAGTGCAATTAATCACGATGTGATCGGATATGAGGTGCTGGCCCGTTATAAAGAAAATCAGACGTGGGAGAGTCTTGGTCCCTTTTTCCATGATACGGACGTGCCGGAGGAATTCAAAGTGGAGGTCGATCAAGTCGTCCTCACTCAAGCGGTCCACATGATGATGGATAACAGAACAGAAGGTCTGCTGTTTATCAACCGCAATGCTAAGCAGCTGATGGTGAACAATGGGGATGATCTCCTGCAGTCGCTCCTTCAATTCAAGGACCAGGGATTTGACCTGAGTCGTATTGTCATTGAAGTGACTGAACATGATTTTGATGAAGACTTTGAAACCTTGAACCACCTTCTGCTGTATTTTAAAACGTACGGTATCCAGATTGCCGTGGATCATGTTGGAGCAAAGAGCTCGAATATCGACCGGATCAGACTTTTGGAACCCCATATTTTAAAAATTGATACAGGGATCATCCGCAGACAGGATGGAGATGCTTTTCAGGATATCATGTACTCGTTATCTATGCTCGCCCATCGGATCGGGGCGGCACTATTATTTGAGAATATCGAGGATGATTTTCAATTGTATTTTGCCTGGAAGCACGGCAGCAGATTCTATCAGGGATATTACCTTGCCCACCCATCCTTCGACCCCATAGGTAAAGGGGCGCTGTCGGTGGATATCAAAGAACGGATGAGCGGCTTTGTACAGCGGGAAAAACGCCTGTTGGAAGATCGTCAGCAGTATGTGAAACATTGGGAAGCCAAGGTGAGACAGCTCCTGGCCAGGTGGGAAGGACCAAAGAAATCCGATGCGTTTATTGATGGGGTGACGGAGAAGTTTCACAATGAAAGCTTCCGAATGTTCATTTGCCACATGGACGGTCAACAAGTATCCTCCAACTTCCGTAAAAAAGAAGACGACTGGTTTATGGAAACGGATAAAAGAGGATCCAACTGGGCTTTCCGCCCGTATTTTCTGGAAAATGTGATGAAAATGAGGGAAACGCACGCCGGTCTTCTTTCGGACCTTTACTCGGATATTGAAACGAAAGAAATGGTCCGTACATTCAGTTTTCCATTAACCGATCAGCATTTTCTTTTCATTGATTTGAGATACGCCTATCTGTATGATCACGCATGTCTGCTTGCCTGAACAGCGGCACATTCCACTTCTCGCAGGAAGGCCTGAGGAACCATCGAAAACATGGTCCCTCAGGCTTGTTTTGTTTACAGAAAGAGAATGTGATGAAAGGGTCTACGTTGGTGTCTATGGAATAAAGTAAGGCAAGGAGGGATGGCAGATGAAAGTGAGAGCACTGGAAGATGTTGTTGGATCCAACAGGGAAGTGGATGGAGGGAACTGGATCAGCCGGCGTTTACTTGTTGCTGAAGATCATATGGGTTATTCTGTCCACGATACTGTAATCAGGGCGGGAACGGAAACGAAAATGTGGTATAAGCATCATCTCGAGTCGGTCTACTGTATAGAAGGGGAAGGCGAGGTCGTGACTGTTTCTGATCAAAGGACCTGGCCCATTCGCAAAAACACTTTATACGCCTTGGATCAGCATGATGAACACGTGCTCCGTGCCTTCACGGATATGCGGATGATCTGTGTGTTTAATCCACCTTTACAGGGGCGGGAAAAACACGATGCAGATGGTACGTATCCAGCAGATTCAAAACAAGGGAACCTTTGATGTAAGGGGTGTTTTCCTTTTCTGTATTTTTTTGGTAACCTAACAAAAAAGGCAGGAAGGGAGCATGTTATGGAAAAAGCGTTGGATGAAGAAAGCGTGGATCAAATTTCCATTCGGATGAAAAGCCGGAAATCCATGTGGTACAACTTTCTGATTATGGCCTCTCTGGTGGGGGTTTCTCAGCTTTTCTTTGAATCGGTGACTGGAATCATTTATCTAGCTGCCATGCTCTTTTTCGGGCTGTTTTTATATGAAACAACAATGGCACGTAAGACGAATGAACAATTATGGCAGATTTGGGAAGAGCGTTGGCTGGAACGGCCGTTTTTCTATAGTCTGCGCTCGTCATTTTCCCAATCGGCTCAAGTTTGGCTTCCGGCTATTATGACAACGGATTTTTCCTGGGTTATGGCAGCTGTTCTCTCCGTGTTTAGTCTGGGGGTCGGTTTTTATTCCGGGTATCAAAGGTGGAAAGCCAAAAACCATTATTACCGTATCGCTGCAGGGAAGGGTAAGGTGGCGGTTTCATAAATGAATAAAAAGAGGAAGAAGGGGAAGGCCCTTCTTCCTCTTTTTATTCTATATAAGATGAATGTAAATCCTTTTTCAAAGAGGTTAACAGTCTGGTATTCTATTAGTGAGAAAGGGGAGAGGAAACCATGGATCCTATACATATCGACGTTCCCTATGTGCTGCATACGAAACGCCTTCGTCTACGGAGGCCGGAGGCTGGAGACGGCCCGGCGGTTAATGAAGCTGTTCATCGGTCGGAACAGGAATTGAAGCCGTGGCTTCCTTTTGTGCAGGAGATGCCTTCGATTGAAGATACAGAAAGCAATATCAGGCAGGCCCATGTAGATTTTATGGAAAGAAAAAAACTCCGGTATCTTGTTTTTCACAAGGAGAATGGAGCGTTTGTTGGGACGACTGGACTTCATACTATTGACTGGGATATTCCGAAGTTTGAAATCGGGTACTGGATCGACACCAAATGGAGTGGACATGGGTATATGCAGGAAGCCGTGCGTGAAATAACGCGGCTGGCTCTTTATGATCTCGGTGGAGCGCGTGTAGAAATCCGATGTGAAAGGGAAAATGAAAAAAGCAGGCAGGTTCCCGAAAAACTTGGCTACCATCTTGAAGGAATGTTGCGTAATGATGATCGATCCGTGGATGGGAAACAGCTGACAGACACGTGTGTCTACGCAAAAATTAAAGAGCGGAGGCAGGAATATGTATGATGTGACCATTGTCGGTGCTGGTGTAGCGGGAACATTTATGGCCTACACCCTTGTCCAGAAACACCCCGGACTTCAAGTGAAAGTCGTAGACGTAGGAAAACCGTTGAAAGAGAGATCCTGCGCACATGAGCATGGACAACCTTGCACGTGCTCTGGAGCCTGCGATCAGTACATAGGCTTTGGCGGTCTTGGGAAGTCAGAGGGAAAATTCAATTTTACCAACGCTTTTGGTGGAGAGCTTCCACGAAAAATCGGCGGAAAGGAAACCGCCCGCCTTATGAAAGAAGTGGACCGCATTCTAACCGGTTTTGGAGGAGACCGTGTGGACATGTATTCAACGGATAACGAGCATGTGAAAAGAAGGGCTGCTTGTGGTGACTTGACCGTTTTAACGACGGAGGTACGCCATCTTGGTACTTCCCTGTCGAAGGAGGTATTTCAAAACCTATATGAACACATAGTCAATAAACTTTCCTTTTCTTTTAACACCCATGTCAATTCCATTACACGGGTGGATGAAAGTTTCCGTCTCGTTACAGATTGTGAGGAGTTTCTAAGTCGAAAAGTTATGCTTGCGACAGGAAACAGCGGCCGGGAGTGGTTCGCACGGATAACGGAACCGCTTGGCATCGAACCGCGGGAGACGCGGCTGGACCTGGGTGTACGGGTGGAAATGCGGGGCGGCCAGCTGGATGCTCTCCTAAAAGAATCATTTGAAACGAAACTTTTGAAAAAAACGTCACGTTTTACGGCCTACACATACTGTATGAATCCCAAAGGCAGGATTATTCGAAAACATCAGCATGAACTTGTCATGCCTGATGGTCAGAATTCACGAGAACAAGGGGTACCGGGAGAAAATTTGAATTTCACTTTGTTTGTCCCCCGTTACTTTCCGAGTCTAAAGCAGGCGGTGGAAGAAGCATCACGCGTCATTAAAGGAATCAATCGTTCGAGGGGAAGAATCGTGGTCCAGCGTCTTGAAGATTTGAAAAAGGGAAAGGGGACGACTTCACTTCATGCAAACTCCGTGATTCCTTCTCTTTCCGCTGACGAAGGATCGCTGATAGAAGAAGTGCCACATATTTATATAGAGGCTCTCATCGAGTTCCTGACCTCTCTCGAAGCAGCGATAGGTGAACCGGTGGATCCTGACACGCTGCTTTATGGGCTTGATGCTAAATTCTACGAACCAGTTATTCCAACCAACAGGAATTTTGAAACGGACGTCCCGGGACTGTTTCTGGTCGGAGACTGCTCGTCCGTCACTCATTCCTTGTCCCAGGCAGCGGCTAGTGGGATTTATGTCGGAGAGGTAATAGGAGGGTAAAGGAAACGATCGTTTCCTCAGCCTTTAGAAAAAACATATCTTGTCCTGGATCATGCCTTCTCATCTGGATGTTCGCGTCCGGCTGACCGGTGGATGCCTGCCGCGGTCCCGGCCTGGGCTGACTTGGGCAGGAAATACAAATCGTTGTATGGAGTAGCTTCACTTGGGTATGCTCTTCCATACCAGGCAACAAGAAAATTGAAAATGGTTAACCGTATCAGCGGTTAACCATTTTCAATCTGAGTCATCGCTTCCTCCACTTGGGCGGCATCCATGACGCTCATTAATCGGATGGATTCCCCCGGTTTTACAGCATGTTCCGCTGTTATGGAGATGGCTTCTGCCTTGTTGGTCAAGTTAAAGTCATCGAGGGTTACCGGCAGGTTCATCTCCTGGTAATAAGGGGTGAGTGTTTCAATTTCATCAAAGCGGCCTTCCAGAGCAAGCTGGACGAGAATACCATAAGCCACTTTTTCTCCGTGAAGGAAAGCGTGGGTTTCCGGTACTTTGGTTAAGCCGTTATGGATTGAATGGGCTCCGGCGATTCTTCCATAACTATCCCCGTATCCACCGACCATACCGCCAGCCATAATAATGGTTTCCACGACTCTCATGAAGGCAGGTATGACGGCTTGCTGACGAACGGCTTCCACAGCTTCTCTGCCATCTTGTATGAGAACATCCCTGCATAATCCGGCCGCGTGCAGCGCAATGTCTACGGAAATCGGTTTGGAGGCGAGAGACCTTGTGAGAACATCCGCTTCATACCATTTGGCGAGCGTATCGCCGATGCCGGCCCTGAGATAAGGTTCCGGGGCACGAACGAGCAGATCAGGCTCTACAAGCAGCATCCATGTACTACGTGGATAAATAATGTATTCCTCAAAATTCCCTTCATCATCGTAAAACACACTGAGCGGCGTCCAAGGTGCGCAGTTTGAGGCTAGTGTAGGAATGAGCACGACTGGAATATTCAATTGATCGGCACAGGCTTTTCCGAGATCAAGGACCTTTCCGCCTCCGATGCTGATCAAGACGTCACAGTCCCGCAGGGCTTCACTGAGACGCATGACCTCTTTATGGGAGCACTCCCCGTTATAGGCTTCCGATTGGACCGGCATCGTCAGCTTTGGAAAATAGGGCTGAGCAGCCTTCCACGACTGCTCACCGTGAATGATTCCTGCTTTTGCAAAGGCCTGGTTTTCCAACAATTCAGGGATGTTCCTTAAAATTCCAGGCTCAGCTTTATAAATCGCAGGTGCTCCTTGTACAGTTACGTTTTTCATGGTTGATCACCTCTGGTAATGATATAGCCATCATTATCCAGATGACAGAATAATATGTCAATAACAAAACAGGGAGCAGGCCCCCCGGTTTTGCAGCTTAACGGTTTCGGAATTCCTGAAGAATGTTCAGACCTGTGGTGACGGCCTGACTCATGGCAGAGCCCCCGCCGTAAGCAGCTGATACACCCATCGTTTCATAAATTTCCTTGTCCGAACAATCTGCTTCGACGCACTGATCCATGTGATAGGCCATACTGGCTTCATCTCCATCTTTCACACTGATGGCAAGAGCCATTAAGTGCTTGGTACCTTTGCTGAGTTCTCCGTCTTCAAAGAACGAGCCGGTAAAGTGATTGTATTCTTTTGTGGCCTCCGGCAGGTGTTCGGTCAGGGTTTCAATGCCATTTCTATATTCTTTAAGCAGGTCTTCTCCTTGTTTGTTCATTCTTTCACTCTCCCTTTTCTTTGTTATTCCTTTTATTCCTTCCTCTTCCAGTCACTTAAACAACGTAATAGGCTTCCCGGCACATCCCTGTCCATTGATGAAATGTTGGGAAAATTGTTTACAAATGCAGAATGATGCGTTAAAGTTGTAAATCATAAACGAATAGCAACAACTAATTCTTATCAAGAGTGACTGAGGGAAAGGCCCGTAGACGTCACAGCAACCTTCCATGTGGAGTGGTGCTAAATCCGCCGGAATGATATTCCGGGAGATAAGAGTTTGGCTGATAGTTATGCGAAACTCTCTTCTTGATAAGGAAGAGAGTTTTTTTATTAGGTAAAGGAGGACGGTTATGATTTCCATCCAGGAGCTCAGTAAAATTTACACATCCAAGAAAAAACAGGTGATCGGGGTGGACAAGGTTTCTCTCGATATTCAGGAGGGGGAAATCTATGGAATCGTCGGATACAGTGGAGCTGGTAAGAGTACACTCCTCCGATGCATGAACATATTGGAACGCCCGACATCAGGAAAGGTTTATATCGATGGGATCGATCTGCTTTCTCTCTCCAAAAAGGACCTTAGAAAAGCACGACAGTCCATCGGCATGATTTTCCAGGGGTTCCACCTTGCTATGGGGAAAACGGTTTTGGAGAACGTGGCCTTTGCTTTGAAAGCGGCCGGTAAACCAAAACAGGAGCGCAATGATCGTGCCAGGCGTCTGCTGGAACTTGTAGGTCTTAGCGATAAAGCCGATCAGTACCCCGCTCAATTGAGTGGAGGGCAGAAGCAGCGGGTCAGTATTGCCCGGGCACTGGCCAACGATCCTAAAGTGCTGCTGTGCGATGAAGCAACTTCCGCACTCGATCCGAACACGACACAGTCGATCCTGAAACTATTAAAGAAAATCAACCGGGAGCTCGGACTGACCATTGTATTGATTACACACGAAATGGAAGTGGTGAAAGAAATCTGCGACCGTTGTGCGGTCATGGAAGAAGGAAAAGTGGTAGAACAGGGGGCGGCCTACGAAATTTTCGCCTCTCCTCAAAATGCTTTGACAAAGCGGTTTATTCGAACAGTGATCGATTTCCATGTTCCGGAAGAACTGCTGAAAAACAGCCGCGGCACCATTGTCCAGATGAAGTTTACCGGCGGACAGGCCGGGGATACGGTTGTGTCGGATCTGCTTCAGAACTATAAAATCAAGGGAAACATCCTGCATGGAAATGTGGATTATATACAGGAAAAAGCCCTCGGTACATTTGTTATGGAATTAACCGGTGACCCGCAGGAAGTAGGGAGAGCTGTGGAAAATCTGAAAACGATACTGGATGAAGTGGAGGTGCTGAATCATGATCGATCAGCTGATCAACCTGTGGCCCGAGCTGAATAAATCATTTATGGAAACATTGATCATGGTAGGGATCGGACTTGGCGTAGCCGTTATCGCCGGTCTGCCTCTGGGGTTGCTGCTATTTGTTACCGACCGTGACTTGTTTTTGGAAAACAAATGGATCAAAGGAGCTGTGGGCATTTTTGTAAACCTTGTCCGTTCCATTCCATTTATCATCCTGCTTGTGTTTTTATTCCCATTTACTAATTTTCTTTTAGGTACGACAACAGGACCGATTGCCGCCTCCGTTGCTTTATCGGCCGCAGCGATTCCTTTTTATGCAAGAATTGTAGAATCATCCGCCAGGGATATTGATAAAGGCGTCATAGAAGCGGCTATCGCATGTGGGGCTTCCCCATGGCTGATTATTAAAGATATCATTTTTCCTGAAATCAAGCCGGGCTTGATCAGTGGTTTAACGATAACAGCCATCAGCTTGATCGGGTATTCCGCAATGGCCGGCGCAATTGGCGGTGGAGGGATCGGCGACCTCGCCATCCGGTACGGGTATTACCGTTATGATAATTTCGTCATGTTTACAACGGTTATTGTGTTGATCGTCCTTGTTCAGGTAGTCCAGTACGCTGGGGATTTCCTGGCAAAAACAGTGAAAAAGAGTTAATCCAAGACGAAACGAAGTTCAGGAGGAAGATAAAATGAAAAAAATCGTAACCTTGTTTGCAGCCTTAACAATCATTACTTTTTTGTCTGCCTGTGGTGGCGGAGAAGAAAATGCAGATGCAGAAGAGAAGAAAACCATCCGATTCGGTGCAACATCCGGTCCTTACAGTGATATGGTCACCGAAGCGATTGCTCCGCTGCTGGAGGAGAAAGGCTATGAAGTAACCAATAAAGAGTTTACAGATTATGTGCAGCCTAACAAAGCGTTAGCCAATGGTGATCTGGATGCCAACCTGTTCCAGCACAAAATCTATTTAGAGTCCTTTGCCGAAGAACACAACCTGGATCTGTCCGAGGTCATTGTTGTTCCAACAGCACCTATGGGTATTTATTCCAGTGAGTATCAGAATATCGATGGTGTTGAAACAGGCAGTACGATGGGTATTCCCAATGACCCGACGAACCTGGCCCGAGCGCTGATCATTCTTGAAGATGAAGGTCTGGTCACTTTGAAGGAAGATGTAGACCCTCTTCGTGCCTCTTTGAACGATATCGTAGAAAATCCAAAAGAAATCGAATTCGTTGAAGTAGAAGCCGGCCAGCTGCCACGACTGGTGGACAGCGAGGATCTATCCATGGTTCCTGGTAACTATGCGCTTGCTGCCGAGATGGATCTGCTGAGTGCTCTCGCCCTCGAAGATATGCCGGATGATTATAGAAACCGGGTAGCTGTGAAGACCGAAGATCTGGATGCCCAGTTTACGAAGGATATTAAGGAAGTTGTGGAATCGGAAGAGTTTGAGGAAATCATGGATGAAAAGTTTGAAGGCTTTGGTAAGCCACAATGGATGAAAGAAGAATAACATGTGAGCCGTCTTCCCTTGGAAGGCGGCTTTTTTGAATGGAGGTTTATGCAGGTGAAGAAGGAACGAAGGTATTTGACCGGGATGATCTGACGTGTCGGACAGAACTGGAGGAATTTTTCAACCATCGGTCTTATGATGGAACTATAGCAGGCGTTCAAATTTTCCTGCTTTTCTGAAACTTATCTGTGTATGATACGTAAGAAAGATCAGAAAGGACGAAGAAGGGGCGGAGAGCAAATGGAGGTTGTAATCAAAGTGGACCGATTGACCAAAAGCTTCGGAAAAGTGCAGGCTGTCAAAGGCGTCTCATTTTCCGTCAAAAAGGGAGAAATTTTTGGGATCATTGGACCCAATGGAGCGGGCAAGACAACGACGCTGGAAATGATTGAAGGAATTTTGAAGCCTGACAGTGGAACCATTGATGTGCTGGGACTTACGCCGAATCGGGAACTTCAACAATTGAATCAGCGGATTGGTGTTCAGTTTCAGGCGACATCCATTCAAAAGAAAATGAAAGTGAAAGAAGCCCTGGATTTATTTGCTGCTTTTTACCCAGGAAAAGTAATGAAACAACAGCTTGTGGAAATGCTGGGGCTGGAGGAGAAAATGAATGTCCGTTTCGAAGATTTGTCAGGAGGATGGAAGCAGCGGGTGACCTTGGCACTGGCGACTCTGCATCAGCCGGAAATCATCTTTCTTGATGAACCGAGTATGGGACTGGACCCCCACGCCAGAAGGGAAATGTGGACGTTGATCCGCCGGTTGAGAGAGAAGGGAAGCACTATCGTGTTGACAACCCATTATATGGAAGAGGCTGAACAGCTCTGTGACCGGGTGGCAATGATTTACAGTGGTGAACTGAAAGCAATGGACCGGCCCTCCGCTCTGCTTGAGCAGAGTGGTGCCATGCTGATCACATTCCAAAGCGATGATTTTCCTTATGTAAAGCTTCCATCTATGCCGGGGGTGGTCAAAGTTGAAAAAGAAGAAGATACGTTTAAAGTGTACAGTGACGATCTGCAGCTCACCAGTTATCATCTCTTCGCCTATGGTCATCAAGAGAATCTATCCTTAAATCATTTCCAATTTGCTAAAGGGACGTTGGAGGATCTTTTTGTCCAGTATTTGGAGAAGGAGGAAGCCAGATGAATGTCGTATGGAAGCTTGCACAGCTGGAAACGAAAATGTTTTTCCGCGACCGTCTGAGCGTATTCTGGACCTTTTTATTTCCAGTCGTCATGATCTGGCTGTTTGGATCCATGTTTGGAGACAATGCTGAAGGAAACTTTTCATTTGCTGCGTTATTTGTACCCTCCTGGATCGGAGTAAATATCGTGACCACTTCCTTTTTCACCTTGGGAACCGTTTTGGCCGGCTACAGGGAAACCGGAGTCCTGCGCAGATATCAATCCACCCCTTTACAGACGTGGAAGATCCTGGCTGCTCACACAGTTCAAGGGACGGTGATTTTTCTTTGTTCTGCTCTGCTCCTTCTTGTATTTGGAATGTTGATGTATGACCTGGAACTTCCACTTTATATGGGAAGCACACTAGCTGCTCTTTTTCTAAGTATCGCTGCCTTTTTCCCTTTTGCTCTTTTTATTACATCATTGGCTAAAAATACACAGTCTGCGGCGGCGATCAGTTCTTTATTTTTGAATTTGATGATCTTCTTGTCAGGAGCGACCTTTCCACTGGAAATGATGCCGGAAGTTCTTCAATACACGGCGAAAATACTTCCGCTTTATTACGTCATTGAACTTTTGAGGGGGACGTGGAACGAAGCACCCATTTTTGAATATGGATTTGAAGTGTTTGTATTGATCGGCATTTCCGTCGTTTCTACAGTATTAGCCGCGAGGTTTTTCCGTTGGAGTGATAAATAAGGAAGAGGCAGGTTACCAATGACTTAAACAGGCACTGATATCTTCCATCTGCATAGTGGTTGAAAGAGCTGTCTCAGCTGAGGATTATTCGCAGCGAAATGACATAATAAATCCCGTCCCGCGTGGAAGTGTCTCCAATACAGGACGGGTTTTACACCATTGAAAATTAGAATGGATTGGTAGCCCATTGAAGGGACTGTTTAATGAAGATTCTTGGATGAAGCTTCAATTGAGCCGTCATATACTCGGCGATATCCTCCGGCTGCATATATTTTTCCTTATCCTGCTCTTCCAAATGATCTCCAAAGACAAGCTCTGTAGCCACAAGACTCGGGTTCAGGGTGAAGACACGGATGTTGTTTCTGCGCACTTCCTGCATCAGCGCTTCCGTCATTCCCTGTACGGCGAATTTCGAGGCGCTGTAGGAAGTGGATCCTGCAGTTCCCTTTATACCATTGCTTGAAGAAACGTTGATGATATCCCCATGATTTTTCTCCATCATATCGGGGAGGACCGCCCTGGTCACATGGTAGGTACCGAATACATTGACTTCAAAGGTACGTTTCCAATCTTCAGGATCGATATTCAGGAAATCCCCGTAAAGCCCCATGCCGGCATTGTTAATGAGGATATCGGCAGAGCCGATACGCTCTTTTAATTGTTCAACCGCCTGTTCTACGTCTGACTGCCGGGCAATATCCACAGAGACTGCAGCGGCTTGTACTCCATAAGCCCTTGCTTCATCTGCTGTTTTGTTTAACTCTTCTTCTGTGCGGGCCATTAACCCGACGTGCACGCCCTCAGAGGCAAGTTTGAGAGCGGTGGCTTTTCCGATCCCGCGTCCGGCTCCTGTAATGTAGGCGGTTTTTCCCTTGATTTCCTGTCCCATTTTAATCATCCTCTCCAACATTCTCTCCTAAAGTGTAAACCGAAGAAGAAGAGGAATCAAAAAATGTTACTCCATGTTGAAGTTCTGTGTGCCAAAGTCCTTAATACGAACTTCTGCTTTCACATCAATATCTATCTGGGGGAAGATTTCATCCCATTCGTCTTTATGTTCTTTCCAGTAGTCCGGCTGATGGATGCGGACCCACTGGGAAAGGTGGACAAAATCCGTTTTTAATTCTTTCTGGCCAATCTGAAGAATGGCATTGATCTTATCCTCGATATTTTTGTCCGCGGCTTCCTTTATTCCTTCTTCCCAGCCCGTTTTGAAAACGTTGCGGTCGACGCCCCAGTCCTCACCAAGGGATGTGGTCACCTTTACATCAACACTCATGGAGAGTTCCCCGTTTGAGAAAGAAACGTCAAATTTGGAATCGGCCCCCTTAATTTCCAGTACCACCGGTCCGTCCGCTATAATTTTTTCGCTTAAATAAAGGTACCCGCCTTCCACATTGTTATGAAGATAACGGATGCCTTCCATCTTTTCAAGTGGAATCCAGCCGATATATTGGGACGTTTTTCCTGAAATGACGCCGGCTCCGTAGGATTTGATATTTCCATTAATCATAGCCATTCCAGGTATAATAAAGCTTCTTTTTTCTGAAATATACTGGGACATATCTCCGATCGTTAAGTTTTTAGGGTTGGTATTATTCTTATGGTAGTTTTCACTTAATTCTTTAATTTGGATGGATGGAAACAGCTCTTTTTCCGGCTGGGCGTTGAATATGTTCTGAACAGGATCCATTGTAATGAATACTGGAACAGTCCGGCGGAATTCGTGGTCGCGGATATAAAGGTCAATCAATTGACTGAGTTGTTCTTTTTCGAGCAGTTTGGTTGAAAATAAAATCGATTTTAAATGAGTATAGTTTGGCGGACGGTTACTCTCGAGTGAGTTCTCACGAATCATCTCAAACAGCGTTGTTCCGGTTGATTCGAGATTTTGATACGGGCTGTCCTGCTGGGAACTGTCCTGTTGTGTAGGAATCTGTCCAGGCTTTACATATTGATTAATCATTAACATGCGGTCCTCTTCGGCAACGTCTAAAGCAAGTCCGGTAACAATACCGACATCTTCAATTTCCTTAATATCCCAGCACCCAGTTAACAGGAAAGCCGAACAAACCAGACAGAAAATAGGTTTAAGTGTCATGCGTCTGCCTCCTCATCAATGATACGAGCAGTAACAGTCCAGGAAATCCGATGACCGCAGCCGCACTGATCCATTGAATGTGAGAGGAGTAATCCAACACTTCTGTAAGACCTTCCGGATAAAGGGTGATAGTGAAAATCAAAAGGCCTGCGGCAGCCATACACCACCAGCCCGGCTTCGTTACTTTCCCAATGCCGAGAATCATTCCATAAGTGTAAGTCACGAATGAAGTGAATACAGTGATCAGCCAGCCGAAAATGAAAATCAATTCAAAACGTTCAAAGAAGAAACCTTGAAATTCAATGCTTTTGGCCATCTCGATTGTGGGAAACGTGATTTCCTTTAGTTCCGCTATGCCTAAAACACCGATGGTTAAAATGTGAAAAATCACATAGATCACAGCTGTCACAATAATACTGGTCCATACAGATAAAGCCAGTTTTTTTATTTTTTCCGTTTTTATGAGGGGAGAGAAAATCATCAGGAATTCAATGCCGATAAATGAAAAGAAAGAAATCTTCGATTGGGTGACCGTTGTCATAAGATTGCTTTTCAGGACAGGCCTTAAGTTTTGAACATCCACATCTTTGAAACTCAGAAGAGCAAGAATGAGAAACATGAACATCATGACAGGAAAGTACAGCTGGAAAAAACGGACGACATCTCCAGGTCCGTTGCTGATTAAATAAAGGCTGACCAGCAGAAATGATCCAATGATGATATATAAGGGAGTGGTATCCAACAGGTAATTTTTTATAATCGCTGTCGTCACTCTTAAAATATAGGAGGCTACAATGAGACAGTGAAAAATGAAAAAGAGGTTGATCAGCGTTCCGATCCATCTGCCTGTGATCTTTTTTGACATATCAAAGAAAGTGAGACCTGGATAACGGGTCACTAATAAAACATACAAAGTGGCGATCAGGCACATAAGAAAAGCGCCGATGATGATACTGACCCATAAGTCCGGGGAGTTCACAGCATTGGCCAGGTCGCGCGGCATCAAAATGATCCCTACGCCGATCATCGCTGATATAAAGATGACGATCAGCTGAAGGGAAGTCAATTGTCTTAAATCACTCATCCAAACCACCTTCTTTATCAAATCGTAACCGGATCAATGTGTCTTTCCATCTGTTTGGGTAATAAGGAGCAAAGGGTTCCAGGTAAGGGACTGTAAAGCTGTTCAACCGAATCAAATGGATACTCAGAATAAAGACGGCGAGGATTATGCCGTAAATCCCGAGCATAGCAGCGACAAACAACATGACGAAACTTACCGTTCTTAACGCAAGGCTGAGGCTGTAGTCGACAATGGTAAAGGAGCAGATAGCTGCAAAGGAGACGACGATGATCATTAATGGACTGACGATTCCGGCTGTTACAGCTGCCTCACCTATTACTATGGCTCCTACAATGCTGACAGCCGGTCCAATAGGCTTAGGCAGACGAATGCCGGCTTCCCGGAGGATTTCAATCGTCATCTGCATAACAAATGCTTCCATGAATGAAGGGAAAGGCACACCTTCTCTTGTCTTGGATATGGAGATGGCCAGATCTGTTGGAATTAATCCATGATGAAAGGAAATCAAAGAGATATAGATAGATGGCAGCATAACAGCAAGAAATGCAGCAGCAAACCGCATGAGACGAATGAGAGACGCAGGAATCCATTTGAAGTTATAATCATCTGATGTCTGAAAAAGGGAATTCAAGGTTACAGGTGCTAACAGTACAGAAGGGGAGCCTTCCACGAAGATGGCCACCTTCCCCTCAGCCAGGGCGTTGGCGACTTTAGCCGGTCGTTCGGTTTCCTGGAGCTCAGGAAATAAAGAGAACGTATTTTTCTCCAGGCTTTGTTCAACCACCCCTCCATCCGGGAGGTAGTCTTCTTTAACGGCCTTTATACGCTTTCTTACTTCTTCCAATAATTTTTCGTTGGCTTCCTCTTCCACGTAGGCAATGGTTACATGGGTGAAAGCTTTCAAACCGAGAGAAAGGTGTTCGAACTTTAAATGTGTAGATCTCAAGTGAACACGGAGGAGCTTGATGTTTGCTTCCAGTGATTCAATAAACCCATCCCGGGCTCCCCGGAGAGTCATTTCAGATACAGGCTCTGATACAGCACGGTAATGGAATCCGCACGTTTCAACAGCATATACAGTTTCTCTCTCGAGCATTAGTGTATATCCATTGAGAAGATGACTGTCCATATCCTTTGCTTGAGAAAGGATCGTCAAAGGTTCTGCTGAAAATGCATGCTCTACGGTTTTGTCCTCCGGGTTGTTCCACTCAAGAAGCGGGGCAAGAATGGAATCCTGGATCTTGGTCATATCTGTAATAGAAGGCATATATAAAACATAAATGTTGTGGGAATCAAATGGGATGGTTTTGATCGTAACGCAGTCATCGTTTTTCTTCTGGGACAGGTACTCCTTGACATTCAACGGAAAGCCCTCCATAAGATTCTTGGAATTTTTATTAGTATGAGCCAATCATGAGGGATTACCCTGAAAAGCGGAACAGCCTTCGAAATGGAAGAAACTGCTTCATTAGCTGCAGAAAAATAACAAAGGATAAGAAGGAAAGGAGGGTGGAACATGGGAAAAAAAGCGAAAAATAAAAGCAAGAAGGATTTAAATGCACTTCGAAGAGAAAAAGGGGAAAAGAATGGTACAGGAAAACAAGATCCATACCGCTGAAAAAAGCCTGCTCCCTTTTGGGGAGCAGGCTTTTCATTACCGGTTGTTTTCTTCGATTTGATCGTTCAATTTTGTAAATCGGTTTTTAATGACAGAAGTATCAGCAAATAAATCATGGATGCCCTGGTGGCGTTTTGTGAAGGCCACGACAAGATAGGGAAGTCCTCCGAGGGCCATGCTGATATAACGTCCGATGCACTCCCGGAAGATAATCTGACCATTACTCATCCTGCTGCGGGTCAGAGACACAACGGATAGACCGAACACCATCTTCCCGAGTGATGCCTGGAAAAACTTGGTCATCAGAATGAAGTACAGGAAGAAAATCAAGGACGTCATGATATTTTCTGCACTGAACAAAGGGATCCACATTTGCGCATCCTCCAGGTTAACGAGGCGCAGCAATGGTTTTGTTACGATGGAATTCACACTCCAGATGACGAGAAGGTCGATGAGATAGGCAAAAAAGCGGGGGATAAATCCCGCAAAAATGACTCTCTGTATATCATCCTTCTGCTGAAGGACTAAAGTGGATAATGGGTGACTGGGTTGTTCAAATTCTGTAGTTTCCATCTTTACTCCTCCTTATTCCGTGTACATGTACATCAATGTCGGACCTTGACGCTCACTGATCAGCTGTTCAATATAACGGATCTCACTGTCTGGCATCAAGCTCTGCGCCATTGGGAAATCAAACAAAGATGTGATTGTATTCTTGTATTCAAACACCTGTGGGTCTCCACCGATTTCTTCTTTTAAAGCAGCAAGGGTATCTTCGCGGAAGCCGATCTGGTCAACAAGTCCGTTTTCAGCTGCCTGCTTACCGGAATAAATTCTTCCATCAGCCAGTTCCTTCACACGGCTTTCAGACATATCTCTTCCTTCAGAAATAACGTCAACGAACTGTTGATAGGATTCATCGACCAAGGTCTGGAGAATTTCCCTGTCAGCCTCCGTCATTTCTTTTGTGGGACTCATAATATCCTTGAACTCGCCACTTTTGATCGTGTTGAATTTGACGCCGTACTCATTAGCGAGCTCCTGATAATTCACACTCTGCATAATGACACCAAGGGAGCCGGTGAACGTGTCGTTGGAAGCATAAATTTGATCAGCGGGCGCAGAAACGTAATACCCGCCGGAAGCAGCCGTGTTCCCCATGGATACATAGATCATTTTGTCTTCTTCTTTAATCTCAATCAGTTTATCATGGATTTCTGCACTCTCATAAACACCGCCGCCCGGCGAGTTCACATATAAGTGCACACCTTTGATGGTTGGATCATTTTTGATCTGCTCGAGTTTTTTCATGAAACGGTCATGCTGATAGCCTCCACCGCTGAACGGATTGGTGTTGGAACCTGGACTGTCCATAATCGCTCCCTCAAGGTTGATTTCTACGATGCGGTTGGATCCAGACCCTTTCTCCACCACTTTTTCTTCCAACTTTTCACTGGAGGAGAAAAGGGACATCGTGCCGTTCTTTTCCTCATCTTCCTGTGATAAAAATGCTCCAGCCGCCTGGACGGCAATCGCTACGATCAGCAGGGCACCGGCAATGACTGCCGCGGTAATTCTTTTTGTCATATGTACTCTCCTTTCAATCTCTTCCATAGTATACATGTTCATCGAATTTCTATCGACAATTACTATACGGATCGGGGAAGGGGTTGGTTTCAAATTTTCCTGATGAACCAGGATTTAGGGGATGACATTAAAATTCAATAACATCATGAAAATATTTGTACGTGAAAGCCTGAATTGTTTTAAAATAAGGGCTGTACATGAATGTCGCAGTAAAGGAGACGTCCTCGTGAAAATCAAGAAGGTATTCGAACTGTTAAACATAGACCCCCAGCCCTTTACAGCACTTGGGCTGGAAAAAGACATAACAGGAATTACAGATGATTCAAGACAGGTGAGCCCTGGTCAAAGATTTACAGCGGTAGAAGGTCATGAGGCAGATGGCCATGATTATATATACGAAGCCTGCCGTAATGGAGCCGCAATCATTGTAGGAAGCAAAAAGCCGGGAAATATCCCCGTACCTTTTTTGTATGTCGAACAACCGAGAAGAGCGCTGGGGATACTGGCAGCGGCTTTTTATCAATATCCCGCACGAAGCAAAACGATAATAGGAGTGACGGGGACCAATGGAAAGACGACCATTACACATCTGCTTCATCATCTTCTGGAGTCCAGCGGTTTTTCCTGCGGACGCTTTGGAACGGTAGGGAATTATATGAATGGGAAATCCGTGGAAGGGTTCCAGACGACCCCCGGCGTGGTGGACCTTCATAAATGGTTGTATGAAAGCAGGGACGATGTGGTCGTGATGGAGGTCTCCTCCCATGGGCTGGACCAGCATCGCCTGGAGGGGGTGTCCTTTGATATCACACTATTTACCAATCTTCAGCAGGATCACTTGGATTACCATCCATCAATGGAAGATTATTTTAAGGCGAAGTCCAAACTCTTCTTTATGATGAAGGAAAGGGGACAGGCCATCATTCATGTGGATGACCCATGGGGGGACAGACTCTCAAGCCTGCTTAAAGACGAAGGACTTGCGGTTACCTCTATAGGTGAAAATGCCGCTTGTGATATCCGGATCGATGAGGTCAATGACGAAGGAGTCCGCGTCTTTGAAGATGGAAACTCTTTTTATTATCCAACCCCCATTACAGGTATCTACAACAGCTATAACACGATTCAGGCTTGTACAGCTGCTGCTTGTTTAGGAGTTTCAAAAGGGAAAATGGTCGATGCTTTAGAATCGTTCCCAGGTATTCCTGGTCGCTTTGAGCAGTATTCCATGCCGAATGGTGTGCATGTGATCATCGACTATGCTCATACAGCAGACAGTATTCGTCACATCCTCCAAACCGCTGCCCGGCAGTTTGACGGGAATATAACTCATGTGTTCGGATTCAGAGGGAATCGGGATGAGTCCAAGCGGCCGTCTATGCTGCAAGCTTCGGCAGAGTGGAGTGACGGCTATATCCTGACCCTTGACGATTTGAACGCGGTGGCTTATGAAGAAATGACGGCCACCCTCTATAAACTACATGAAGAAGAAGGCCGGTCTCACGGGCGGATCATTCCTGATAGAACCTCAGCCATAAAAACGGCCGTCGAGGGTGGCAGGGAAGGAGACGTCATTGTAATCACCGGCAAAGGTCATGAAACATACAAGCAGTCCTATCAACGTCCGTTTACTTCGGACCGTGAGACAGTACTGAACCTGCGTAACGAAATGAAGACCGATGTTCATCAGTATCAATAAAGGATTATCCCGGAAACGTCCAGCAGCTGCTGGACGTTTTTTTACTTATGATTTCTCTTAGGGCTGGATGTCCCGGGGGTACGGTTGATTTTTTTCCATTTCAATCCATTGGCGATGATTCCGATCACACCGGTAATGATAAACAACCATGCCGTCCATACCGCCATATCTTCCAGCTGGCTTGTTAACACCCGGCTTGCTCCCGCAAAAGTCAGGAAAAAACTTGCAATCAAGGCAATTCCTGTTTTTAATTGTTCATTCATGAGCGGATTCACTCCTTTTTGGAACTACTCATCCATCCTATCATATTTTGACGGGCGTCAAAGAACGAGTCTCTGCAGTGGGAGGTGCATTGAAAATAGTGGCGCTCCCTATCTTTCCAGACATATTTGCTTTAAACTATCATAAGAAAATGAATGAAAATGTAGGTGTATAGAATGAATTATATCATTGTAGGAGCTGGGATACTGGGAGCTTCCACAGCTTACCATTTAGCTTCCAAAGGAGAAAAAGTGGCGATTGTAGACCGTGGGGAAGGTGGACAGGCTACACGGAATGCGGCTGGGATCATCTGTCCATGGCTGACAAACCGGACGAGTAAGGACTGGTACCAGCTCGCTGTCAACGGCGCTGGATATTACCCTGAACTGGTGGAGCAGCTTAAGGAAGCTGGTATTTCTGATCCGGGTTATAAAAGGGTGGGCGCACTCAATATATTCGATACCGAAGAAAAGCTTGACCGGAAAGCCGCATATGCAGAAATGCGGAAAATGGAAACGCCGGAAATGGGGGAGATATCGAAGCTGTCTCCAAAAGAAACAAGGGAGATGTTTCCACCTCTTGCGGAACATTACCGCTCTCTTCACCTCTCGGGGGCGGGGAGAGTAAATGGCAGCCGTGTCACCGAATCTCTTTTGAAAGCGGCCGAGCGGAAAGGAGCAGAAGTTATCTATGGGAACGCCTCTTTGCGTACATATAAAGGGGAAATCCAAGGTGTCGACATTGATGGTGTGCCGCAGCATTCCGATCAAATGATCCTTACGAATGGATCCTGGATGCGGGAATTGTTTGCGCCTTCTGCCCTGAGCCCTCGGGTGACCTTCGAGAAAGCGCAGATCATCCACCTTCATCTGACCGGGTATGCAACGGAGCACTGGCCGGTCCTCCTGCCGCCTTTCAGCCACTATATGCTTGGTTTTGAAGAAGGGAAACTTGTTGTTGGAGCGACGAAAGAAAAGATTCAAGAGCATGATTCACGGGTTACAGCTGGTGGCATTCATCAACTGCTGGAAAAAGCTCTTCGCACAGCGCCGGGGTTGAAGGAAGCTGCCTATGTAGAAACGAAGGTAGGGTTCAGACCTTTCACCCCTGGATCGCTCCCTGTCTTCGGGCGGCTGCCTAATCAGCCGCATATCCTTGCTGCCAACGGTTTGGGGGCATCGGGGCTGACGAGTGGACCCTATGTCGGCGCCCAGCTGGCTGCACTTGCAGCAGGGGAGGATACGTCCATGGACGTCAGTCCTTATACTACAGATCGTTTATTTAAGTAAGAGCCTGTGATTTAGTCTATTTGAACATCGATTCAGAACCATGTCCGGATACTTTCTATGAAAAAAGCGTGTAGAGAAACATGAAGTTTCTCTACACGCTTTTTTTATTTGGGATGTCCCTATGACGTGTGAAGGGAAGCTTCTTCTTTGTCCGTTTCCGGTGCAGGAGAAGCTGCTTCTGCTTCATCAGGCGGGTGGGTCTTTTTTACAAAAAATGCAAGCACAATTCCCACAATAGATAAGGCTGTAATGACCATGAAGGCCGTGTTCACTCCAAAAATCGCAGGATGATCAATGGCGGGATCAGCTCCAGCTGATTGGGTTGTTGATGTCATAATCGTTACAAGGACGGCTGTGCCAACAGATGCAGCCACCATCCGCATAGTATTGCTCATCGCAGTCCCGTGCGGAATCAACCGGTTAGGCAGCTGGTTCAATCCTGCCGTTGTCACAGGCATCATAACCATGGAGAGACCGAACATCCGAATGGCATACAGGACTGTAATGGTCGTGAATGTTGTCTGGATATCCAGGAACGAAAAGGCAGCTGTGGCACCGGTGAGGATGATCAGTCCACAGACCGCCAGCAGCCGGGCACCGATTTTGTCAAAAATCCTTCCTGTTATCGGAGACATGAATGCTGTAATAACGGCACCCGGAAGCAGGGCCAGTCCGGATTCGAAGGCTGTAAATTCACGCATGTCCTGCATGTAAAGAGGGATCAAGGTTTCCGATCCGATTAAGCCTAAAAAGGCAATCATGGCAATTCCGGTCGTTATTGAAAAAACAGGATAGCGGAACACACGGAATTCCAGCATCGGATGCTCCATTTTCAACTGCCTTGTTATGAATAAAGCGAGGGCAGCTGAGCTTCCGGCGAGCACGGCTAGTGTGAATGGCGAAGACCATCCGGCGTTTCCTGCCAGTGTAAAGCCATACAAAAGTCCTCCAAATCCTGCTGAAGACAGGATGATGGATAAGGGATCGACCGTTGGATAGGTCAGTTTTGTTACATTTTTCAATATGAAATACGCAACAATGATGATAAGAATGGGCAGCGGGAGAATAAGCCAGAATAAAAATCTCCAGCTGAATTCAGAAGTGATCCACCCTGACAAGGCGGGGCCGATGGCCGGTGCAAAAGAAATGACCAGTCCAATGTAACCCATGGCCGTGCCGCGCCGTTCGACAGGGAAGATCATTAAGAAAACAGTCTGCATCAATGGCAGCATCACACCTGCTCCCATGGACTGGACCACCCGGCCGAATAAGAGCATAGGAAAGTTTGGGGCAATCCCTCCGAGGATGGTCCCTACTGTGAAAATTCCCATGGCACTTAAAAATAGCTGCCTGGTGGAAAAACGCTCAATTAAAAAGGCGGTCACTGGTATCATGACGCCGTTGACAAGCATGAATACGGTTGTCAGCCACTGGGCCGAGTTGGCCGACACGTTCATTTCATCCATAATCGGTGGGATGGCTGTGATCATCAGCGTCTGATTTAATATGGTTATAAACGATCCTGCAAGCAGTAAAGCTGCCATCAGGATTCGGTTGGGGGTCTGTTCAGACACATTCCTTCCTCCTTTTTGAACTTACTAAACGTCCATTATACGCCGTGTTCTTCACCGGGAAAAACATTCTGCTCTCATAGGTGACAGATATATTATTATGTAAACAAAAGGGGTATGAAAAAAGCCCTCAGTTCTTTGCTGAAGGCTTCCTTGTTATATTCCTTTATACACAGGCCGGCCGACAGAGGAGTAATAAAGAGGCAGATGTAAAGCTTGTTTAATTTCGTAACAATTTCTTCCATCAAAAATATTGGCTTCCTTCATCAGAGAAGGATAACGGGCTGGAGGGAAGTCTACGATTTCTTTCCATTCTGTACAGATGACGGCCAAATCAGCACCTGTCAATGCTTCTTCCATCGATTCTGCCAGAGGAATCTGCCATATCCGTTTCCTGCTTTTACTGATAAGAGGATCATATCCAATGACCATTGCTCCTTCCGAGGTAAGAAGATTAATGACCTCCCGGGCGGGAGAAAGACGCAGGTCATCTGTATTGGGCTTGAACGTTAAACCAAGCACAGCGGCTTTTTTTCCTTCTATAGAGCCAAACCGGTCAAGGATCTTTTGTAAGAAAGTCCCCGGCTGTTTTCGATTGACTTCATTGATAGAGGAAAGCAGGGGGACGGGCAGTTTTTTCTGCTCGGCTGAATAAAGCAGAGCGGCTGTATCCTTAGGAAAACAAGAGCCGCCGTAACCGATACCGGCCCTTAGGAAACTTTCACCGATCCGTTTATCCATCCCCATTCCTGCAGCCACCATCGTGATGTCGGCTCCTTCAGCTTCACATAAGGACGCCATCTCATTGATAAAGCTGATTTTGGCTGCCAGAAAGGCATTGGATGAATATTTGATCATTTCTGCTGTCTGTGGATCTGTATGAAGCACCGGGGCAGGGAGACTCTCGTAAATATGCTCAACGAAGGCAGCGGCATAAGGATCGGTTGAACCGATAACAATACGATCACTGTAAAAGAAATCGTTGACGGCGGAGCCCTCTCTTAAAAATTCGGGGTTGGAAACCACTTGGACGGATCGGCCGGTCGTTCGGTCCAGCCGAACTTTAATATCTGCATGAGTACCGGCAGGAACTGTACTTTTGATGATGAGGACCGTATGGCTTTGAAGAAATGGAGCTATATCGCGGACAGCGGTATGCATGTACGATAAATCGGCACCCCCGTCTGCGCGCGAAGGTGTCCCGACAGCAATGAAAACCGCTTCTGCATGCTGGACAGCTTCTTCCGGACTTGTCGTATAAGAAAGGCTGCCGGCGGCTGTACATGTTTCGTGAAGCTCCTGTAATCCCGGCTCGAAAAGAGGGAGGTGTCCCCGGCTGATCTGGTCAATTTTAGATTCATCAACATCCATACAAGTGACATGGTGTCCGCGGGAAGCCAGGCAGATTCCTGTAACCAGTCCCACATACCCTGTTCCAATGACAGCCAGCTTATTCACATCATCATCTCCTTTTTACGCATGAGACAGCACCGGTACTTCTTCCACGATGGTTTGATACTCCTGCAGCAATCCATAGAACACAGCATCCCAAGAACGGGTTAAGGCATAGGCTCTGGCTTTTTCGCTCATGGCCTTCAGTAAAAGCGGATCCTGCAGCAGGTATGTGACTGCTGAAACGAAACTGGAAGGGTCATCTGGTGTACAGGTCCATCCTGTTTTCCCGTGCTGGACGATTTCCTTGACGCCCCCGGAATCTGCTACAACGGCCGGCGTTCCAGATGCCAGGGCCTCCAGCACGACATTTCCGAATGTCTCCGTCGCAGAGGGGAAGACGAGCAGAGCGGATTCTGCATAGATCCGGCTCAAATCCATGCCACTTTTGTAACCGGTAAAGGTCATGTTGGCCGGTGCTTCCTGTTGAAGTGTTTGATATAAAGGCCCTTCACCGACTATCATCCAATGAATATACGGATGCCATTCTGACGGGAGGGCGGCAGCTGTTTTCATGAGAATGTCCAGTCCCTTCTCGGGAGCCAGCCGGCCGACATACGTTAAGATGAATGGTTCAGTGACCCCGAATGTGTCTCGCAGGTAAGTAGACTGTGGCTGTGGGTGGAAATGATCACTGTCGACGCCTCTTGACCAGATGCACACATTGGACAATCCTTTCTTAAGCAGCTCGTCCCTCGTCTCTATGGACGGGACGAAAATCCGTTTGAAAGGCTTGTGAAACCACCGCATATACTTCCAGATCAGCGGGGTTAAACAGGACATTTTGTAAAAGTCCAGGTACTTGTGAAAATGTGTATGGTACGACCCGACCAAAGGGATGTTCAATTTCCGGGCATAATGATGCCCTGTCAACCCCATATTGAACGGTGTCGCAACGTGAATGATGTCTGGTTTGAACTGTTCCAGTTCCGTTCGAATATGGGATAGACGGGGGAGGGCCAGCCGGCATTCCGGGTATAACCAGAAAGGAAGACTCTTAAAGCGGTGGATGTTCTCATTATAATCACAGGTTTCAAGGGGATTCGGGGCGAATAGGCGGTAGGACGTCTGCTTGGTTTCCAGGAAATCTGTCCATTTCTTCAGCGTTTTGGCAACCCCATTGATTTGAGGTGCGTAGGTATCGGTGAAAATGGCGACTTTCATGATTTTCCCCCTCCATGTTTTTCACGCATGTCTACTGGTATTTATTTATTCGCCTGAAAAAACGATTATGCGGAGGAGGCGGATATCCAGGTGAACTTTACACAGCGTTCATAATGTACATTTGGAAACAGCAAAAAACCTGCCTGGGCAGGTTTGAACATACGTATAGGAGGATGGTTGTCGGTTTCCGCTTCTTTTCCGGGGCATGGGTAAAGTAGAAAGATTTATGCGGATTTTTTAGAGATGGACTGCTGGCTTACTGCTTTTAAGAGAATCATTTTGTCCTTGTTTGTCAAACGCGTCCAAATACCAACTTTGATTTTCATTGGTTTTCCTCCTCAGGGGTTTGAATGGATTTGGTGACAAGTGGCGAACGGAGAGAACCGATTTGTTAGTACTTAGCATATACCGTCATTTCAACGGTTTTAAACCACAAAAATATCTACATAATTCGATGGATGTTTCTGTAATAGAGAGGTAAACACATAGTTTTGTCGAATAAACAGGCAGAGGAAAAGAAAAGTTCTGTTATTCTAGCTGATTCATGAACATTTTGTAAAAAAGAAATGAGGTCTGATCTTGATTATTTATGAATTTCAGTCTGAGGAAGGGTTCAGCACAAAAATTGGAGAGCTGGTCTGGATGATGAATCACGTCCGGTCGGTCACGGTGGAAGAGATCCGTCATTTGACCGTGGACGAATTGGATCAAAGGGAGGAAGGGGGAAATTCTATTGGAGCTCTCCTCCTTCATACGGCTGCTGTAGAATATGTCCATCAGGTGATCAGTTTTGAACAGCGAGACCTGAATGAAGAGGAGGAACAGCGGTGGGGAGATGCCCTGATGCTCGGAAGAGGAGCGGCGGAGTCCATCCATTCGGCCCCCGTTTCCTTTTATATTAAACAATTGAAAGACGTCCGCCGCAGGACAATGGAAAGGCTCAAAGAGAAAGAGGATGAGTGGCTTTATGAACCAAGGACATGGCCGAACGGTGTCGTCCATAATCCCTGCTGTCTCTGGTTTCATGTGATGGAAGATGAAATCAATCACAGAGGTCAAATCCGCGCGCTGGTAAGAAAAAACAAATCCATTAATTAGGAAAGGGAAATACATATGCTTCGATTTATTGACGGACATCACGATACGCTGTTGGAACTGAATGATGGATCTGACGCTTTCTTTACGGGACTCCCATCTGCTCATCTGGACTTTACCCGTGGAAGAAAAGCAGGTTTTGCGGCCGGGTTCTTTGCGGTTTTTGCTCCCAATCCAAAATCAGATCCTGATCCCGGCATTGTCCATACACAGGCAGGTTATATGAAATCTCTGCCTCCAAGACTTTCAAGGGAATATGCACTCGCTGCTGCTGCCAGGTCAATGACCCGTTTTTTCCAATTGGAAGAATTGTCAAAGGGAACCTTCAAAACGATACGGACGATAACAGATTTGAAGAGAGCCGTAGACGGGGAATGGATGGGAGGGATTCTCCACATGGAAGGCGCAGAGGCCATCGATAAAGATCTTGATTTGCTATATGTGTTTTACAAAGCAGGGCTTCGGTCCATCGGGCCTGTCTGGAGCAGGTCGAATCCATTTGGGGAGGGCGTCCCTTACGGGTATCCCTCTTCTCCTGATACCGGCCCGGGGCTGACACCTGAAGGGAAAGAACTCGTTCGAAAGTGCTGTGAACTGGGTATCATGGTTGATCTTTCTCATTTAAATGAGCAGGGATTCTGGGATGTGGCAGCGATTTCCGATAAACCCTTAGTGGCTACACATGCCAACGTTCACAGGATCTGCCCGGTATCAAGGAACCTAACAGATCCTCAAATCGATAAGATAGGGCAGTCCGGTGGTCTGATAGGGGTGACGTACAGCATTGATCCGAATATGGTAACCCCCCGTGCTGAAGGGGATCCTGAGGCTTCCCTGGAGGATATTGCTGATCATATCGATTATGTCAGAAACCGGATTGGTGTAGACCATGTTGCCTTAGGGTCAGATTTTGACGGTACGATGGTGCCGGATGCTATGAAGGATGTCACAGGGGTTCCCATGCTTTTAAGTGTGCTTGAGCGAAGAGGGTGGAAAAAGAACGAACTGGAGCAGCTGACGAATAAAAACTGGGTCAGGGTGCTGGAGCAGACCTGGAAAGAATAAAAAGAGCCTCCGGGCAGATCCCGGAGGCTTTTATTTAAGAACGATGTTTTTGATAAGTAAGAGGTTTTGTTAACGACTGGATCTTCCTGTACGTTTCATCTGTTAGAGCAGGAGCGGTCCTGTATGTCAGGCTGTCAGCCAATTGGTCCGTCGTCCGCGCGCCAAAAACGGCGGAGGCCACTGCAGGGTGGTGGAGGACATACTGAAGGGCGAGCGCTTCTGCGTTTTTATCTGAATCTGTTAAGGACGGCCACTCTTCAGCGATGGCCAGCACTTCATCCCTGCTGTATTCCAGATACCCGTCTTCTGCTTTCGACGCTGCTTTTTCAGGCCCCTGGCTTGAAAGCATTCCTTTGGCTAATGGACCGCGGGCCAATACACTGATGTCATGGTCAGAAAGATAGTCGAGAAGCTCCTCCGGGCGCCTGTCCAAGGCATTGTACTGCATCATTATGCTTACGATGTTCGATTTTTCCACGTATTGTTTAATCACATTCGGGCGGATGGATGATATTCCGTAGGCGCGCACCAATCCTTCGTCCACGAGTTCATCAAAAGCCTGGATACTTTCATCTACAGGGTCCTCAATCGTGCCCCCGTGAAGTTGATATAAATCGATATAATCCACATCGAGCCGTTTCAGACTGCTCTTCACCCCTTCTTTGATGTGTTTTTTAGAAGGGTCCCAGGTCCAGCCTTCTTCCCCGGGGGTGAATTTATTACCGACCTTTGAACCAATGATCACGTCATCTCGGCGTCCTTTAACGGCCTGACCTACGATTTCTTCATTTTGTCCATAGTCGTACAAGTCAGCGGTGTCCAGATAATTAATGCCGGAGTCCAGAGCCTCGTGGACGATGTCTTCTGCTTTAGCGTAGTCGGTTCCCAGGGACATGCACCCCAGCCCGATTTCTGATACGTATAAATCTGAATTTCCAAGGCGTCGTTTCTTCATAGAATCATCCTTTCCTGTATAGTTTATCGTAATATTCATTGTAGACGCTACTCCTGTGATAGAATGGCGGTAGATAATCAGAGAGGATGAAATCGATGAAAAAATTTGAAGAGAAAACCTACCAGACCGAAACCATATATACAGGTAAAATTGTCCAGCTTGACGTAGACAGTGTTACTTTACCCGATGGGCATACATCTAAACGGGAGCTCATCAGACATCCGGGAGCGGTGGCGGTTATCGCGACGACCCAGGAAGGGAAACTCGTCCTTGTGGAACAGTATCGAAAAGCGATGGAGAAAAGCATCGTTGAAATTCCTGCGGGCAAGCTGGAATCGGGAGAGGAACCGAAAGCATGCGCCATGAGAGAGCTTGAGGAGGAAACCGGTTATACAACCGAAGATTTGGAACTGGTCACATCTTTCTACACATCCCCGGGTTTTGCAGATGAGCTCGTCTATGTTTATTTCACAGATCATATCAAGCCGATGGATATCCAGCCGGACGGGGATGAAGACGAATTTGTAGAAGTGATGGAACTGACTCTGGACGAAGCGGTCCAGCTGGAGAAAGACCAGCGAATTCATGATGCGAAAACAGCCTACGCCCTCCTATATCTGCAGTTGAAGCAGAAATGAAGGATTACTTCGCAGATTTACATATCCATATCGGGCGCGACTGGAACGGTGGTCCTGTGAAAATTACCGGATCCAAGAAGCTGACCCTTACGAACGTGGTTGAAGAAGCTTCCCATTCCAAAGGACTGGATGTGGTAGGGGTTATTGATACCCAGTCTCCTGCTGTCCAGGATGAAATTCAATCCCATATAACGAACGGTCAGGCAAAGGAGCTTCAGGATGGCGGTATTCAATACAAGCATACGGTTTTGATTCTTGGAGCAGAGATTGAAGTATATGATGCTTCCTGTTCAGGTCCTGTGCATCTGCTCTGTTATTTTCCGTATTTGAGGGATATGGTTCGTTTTTCAAGCTGGCTTTCCAACAAAATGAAAAACATCTCCCTGAGCTCCCAGCGTTTCTATGGTACAGCCCGGGAGCTCCAGTCGTATGTCAGGGAGCACGGAGGACTCTTTATCCCGGCCCATATTTTCACCCCTTTCAAAAGCCTTTATGGCAGGGGAGTGCGGACGTCATTAATAGAAGTATTGGACAGTACCGCCATTGATGCTGTTGAACTTGGGTTGAGTGCGGATACGGAGATGGCTTCGCATATCTTTGAACTTCAGCCTTATACGTATGTAACCAATTCAGACGCCCATTCTACGGCCAACATGGCCAGGGAATACCAAACCATTCAGATGGAAACCCCTTCATTTGAAGAGCTGCGTCTGGCTCTGCACAATCTTAGAGGAAGGAAAGTGAAGGTCAACTATGGTATGAATCCGAGAATGGGCAAATACTTTCAGACGGTATGTGCCGCCTGTCTGCAGCAACAGTCTGACAATCAGGAAAGACGCTGTCCTTCCTGCGGGAAAGGAAAATGGATCAAAGGGGTGTCCGATCGAATCCGTGAGTTGTCAGACAAGCGTCAGGAGCGGGAAAGGCCGCCATATATTCCACAGGTGCCTCTCCATACCCTTCCAGGAATCGGCCCGAAAACCTATCAAAAGCTGATAGAAGCGTTTCAAAATGAGATGAATATCATTCATCACACAGCCGAACAGGACCTGGCCGGTATCCTGCCCGAACCGACCATTGAAAAAATGATCGATATGAGGCAGGGGCGGCTTTCTATCTCCAAAGGCGGGGGAGGGAAGTACGGGAGGATCCGCTAGCTTTTTCAGGTCTACTTTTTCATTTTTTCTCATAGATTGGTCATAGACCAGGTAGGAGAAAGGATGAGGGATAATGCACCAGGGCATGCGGATGGTTAAAAATGATGTACAGTCGCATATGAATATTTTCGTATTCATTTTTGTGTTGTTTCTTATGGGAATCATTTTCGGGGCTGTCATCGTAAACAGTATGAACTTTGTACAAAAACAAGATCTCTTTTTCTATTTGAAGCAGTTTTTTGAGCAGCAGGCTTCGTCTCCTGGAACGGGAAAAGCTGTTTTATGGAAGGACAGTGTGCTTTACCATGTAAAGTATATGCTGCTGTTGTTTCTGCTGGGCATTTCCGTCATCGGTATGCCTGTCATTACTGTGCTGCTATTCATTAAAGGACTGGTGCTCGGCTTTTCCGTCGGCTTTCTTGTCAACCAGATGGGATGGTACGGTCTGCTGATTTCCACCGTTTCCATAGCACCCCAGAATTTGATTATCATTCCCGTTTACCTGATCGCCGGCTCTCTTGCCTTGATATTCTCACTTACCCTCTGTAAGCAGCTTTTTATAAGAAGGGTGCACCAGCCTCTTATGAAGGGGTTCGTCCGGTACAGTGGATTGTTCGGCGCATTGATGGCTGTGCTGATGGTATCTTCCGTGATTGAGGTTTTTATTTCAAATTCTATTTTGGAACTGGTTTTAAAGTGGCTTTACGAATGAATAAATCCGCCGCCAGATAATAACGATTATCATTAACAGATTAAAATGATTATAATTTGACACTCGTTCTGTCTCTGATTATAATGAGAATGGTAAGACGAGGGAGGGACGAACGATATGGAACATCGTATAGAAAAGATAAAGAAGCAGCTGCATTCCCAAAGTTATAAGCTTACACCACAGCGGGAAGCAACTGTACGGGTTTTACTGGAAAACGAAGAAGATCATTTAAGTGCGGAAGATGTTTACCTCCTCGTAAAAGAGAAAGCACCTGAAATTGGTCTTGCTACCGTATATCGTACACTTGAACTTTTATCAGAATTGAAAGTTGTCGACAAAATCAATTTTGGAGACGGCGTTTCCCGTTATGATCTTAGAAAAGAAGGGGCCGAACATTTCCACCACCATCTCGTCTGCATCGAATGTGGATCCGTGGAGGAAATCGAGGAAGACCTTCTACTTGATGTTGAAAAAATAGTTGAAAGTCAGTGGGGGTTTGAAGTGAAGGATCACCGTTTGACCTTTCACGGCATCTGCCGGGTCTGTCAAAAGCAGGCGGTCGCTGCTTCATCTGCGGAAGAAAATAAAAAATGAACGCCGGAGGCCGCTATGCAGAATCATAGTGGCTTTTTTTATAGAGGGACCGGGCAGATGTTAAGCATCTGCTCGTTTTTATTTACAAATGAAGAAAAATCGTGTACGTTAATGCTAGATGGACTTGTGTTCTAGATACGGATGCTTTCACCTCCGCTGCGTATATTTTGAGCTGTTTCCGGCATATCCTTGAATAAAGGACAGCGGTGGGGGTGATGGAGTGGGCCGGCTTCGGCATAGTTTAAGAGATTTAGTCAAAGTCCTCTTAGTTTTTACTGTCTGCACGTTCGTCTTTTACATGGCATTGAGAATGGTTCATGGAGAATACGAAAGGCAGCATCGATATGATCCTCCAGGGGGATCAGCCGTAAAGGTGTCCAGTTCTCAAGATTCTGATTGGGCCGATCGTCTATCGATATTTTTTCGATTAGGAGAGTAGGTGGAAGATGCAGTATGCTCTTGAAGATTTTTATCACTATTTAACGGTGGAGCGCGGACTTTCACCCAACACAATACAATCCTATAAAAGGGATCTTACGCAGTACACGGCGTTTATGCAGGAAAAAGAACAGATTAAATCGTGGGATGTGGTGACGAGGGCCCATATTATGAAATACCTCCACCACTTGAATGATCAAGGGAGATCTCCGGCTACGACGGCACGTTTTCTGTCTTCCATCCGTCTTTTTCATCAGTTTTTGATCAGGGAGAAAAAGACAGAGCATGACCCGAGCCTACATATAGAAACACCGAAAAAGGAACGCCGGCTTCCTAAAGTTCTTTCTTCGGATGACGTGGATAAACTCTTGAACATCCATGCCAGGGATCCTCTTTCCTCAAGGAATAAAGCCATGTTTGAAATGCTTTATGCCACAGGGCTCCGTGTAACGGAACTGGTGTCTCTGAAGGTCAGTGATCTCCATTTGACGATGGGATTTGTCCGCTGCCTTGGCAAAGGATCCAAAGAACGGATCATTCCTCTAGGGGATATGGCGAAAGAAGCCGTGGAAAATTATTTGGATACAGGCCGTGGTGCGCTGGTCAAACAGAAAAACACGGAAGAATTATTTGTGAATCATCATGGGAATAAGCTGTCCAGGCAAGGATTTTGGAAGATTCTGAAAGCGGTTGCTCGAGAGATGGGGGTGGAGAAAGAACTGACTCCACATACGCTCCGCCATTCGTTTGCCACTCATCTGCTTGAGAACGGAGCGGATTTAAGAGCAGTACAGGAAATGCTGGGACATGCAGATATTTCCACGACACAGATTTACACACACGTCTCAAAAACAAGGTTGAAAGATGTTTACCGCTCGTATCATCCGCGAGCGTAAACTTTTTTTGCTTTACAGATGTCTGACATCCTACATCTATGGAAAAAGGGTAGTTTCAGACGAATTTGGGAAATTAAAAAACAGGAGGGATCGTTGATGAATTCATTTAAACGCGTATTTTTGGTTGTGATGGACTCCGTAGGGATCGGGGAAGCCCCGGATGCAGGAAAGTTTGGTGATCAAGGAGCAGATACACTCGGACATATCGCCGCCCACATGAACGGCTTGAATATGCCGCATATGGGAGAGCTTGGATTGAGCAACATCAGAAGGATTCAGGGAATTGAACAAGCTTCTGCACCTAAGGCGCATTATACGACTATGGTGGAGGCTTCCAATGGGAAGGATACGATGACCGGTCACTGGGAGATTATGGGGCTTTACATCGACCAGCCGTTCCGCACCTTCCCCGATGGTTTTCCTGACGAACTGCTGGATCAAATCAAGGCAAAGACAGGTAGAGGCATCGTAGGAAATAAGCCGGCCTCAGGAACAGAAATCATTAAAGAGCTTGGCGGACACCATATGGAAACCGGCGATTTAATTATTTATACTTCGGCTGATTCTGTTCTTCAGATTGCTGCCCATGAAGATGTCGTTCCACCCGAAGAACTGTTTGAGATCTGTGAATTCTGCAGGGAGATTACCAAGGATGAGAAATATATGGTCGGCCGCGTCATTGCCCGGCCGTTTGTTGGCGAGCCCGGCGCATTTGAACGTACATCCAACCGTCATGATTATGCTTTGAAACCATTTGGTCGCACAGTCATGAACGAAATGGCAGATGCAGGTCTTGATGTTGTAGCTCTTGGTAAAATTTCCGACATCTATGATGGAGAAGGTGTGACAGAAGCGGTTCGAACGAAGGACAATATGGACGGAATGGACCAGTTAGTGAAATCCATGGATAAAGACTTCCGTGGCATGAGCTTTTTGAACCTGGTTGATTTTGATGCCAAGTACGGCCACCGCCGTGATCCTCAAGGATATGGGGAAGCTTTGGAAGCTTATGATGAGCGCCTTCCCGAAGTATTGGAAAAGATGGAAGACGATGATTTGTTAATCATTACGGCTGATCACGGCAATGACCCGGTCCACCATGGTACAGATCACACGCGTGAACTTGTTCCCCTTGTCGTTTACCATAAAGGAATTGATGTAGGGAAAGAACTGGAGCAGCGCCGGACGTTCGCAGATATCGGGGCCACCATTTCCGATAACTTTGACATTCAAATGCCTGAGCATGGGCAGAGTTTCTTAAAGGATATCCAATAGGGAGGGGTATGATCATGAATCAAACGCAAGTAAAAGAAGCATCTCAATTTATTAAACAGCAGCTCACCGGACAGCCGGGGGTAGGCTTGATTTTAGGTTCCGGCCTGGGGGTTTTAGCGGAAGAAATCCAAAACCCTACAGCCATCCCTTATTCTGAAATTCCTCATTTTCCGGAATCAACGGTTTCGGGTCATAAAGGGCAGCTCGTCATCGGAGAGCTTGAAGGACAGCACGTCATTGCTATGCAGGGCCGCTTCCACTATTACGAAGGCTATACGATGAAGCAGGTTACCTTCCCGGTACGCGTGATGAAAGAGCTCGGGGTTGACACTCTATTTGTCACAAACGCTGCCGGCGGCATCAATACTTCCTTTGAGCCTGGGAACTTGATGGTGATTACCGATCATATCAATAACATGGGGGACAGCCCGTTGATCGGACCAAATGATGATGAACTGGGAGCCCGTTTCCCGGACATGTCTGAAGCTTATGACCGTGAATTGGTTGTTCATGCAGAAAAGGCGGCGGAGAAGTTAAACCTTGGCATCCAAAAAGGTGTGTATGTGGGCAACACGGGTCCTGCCTATGAAACGGGAGCGGAGATCCGCATGCTCCGTACGCTTGGTGGAGACGCTGTAGGTATGTCCACGGTACCTGAGGTCATGGTGGCCAACCACGCAGGGATGAAAGTTCTTGGTATTTCCTGTATCTCCAATATGGCTGCTGGTATTCTTGACCAGCCGCTCACCCATGATGAAGTGATTGAAACAACAGCACAGGTTCGTGAAGATTTTCTCGGGTTTGTTAAGGAACTGCTCCGTACACTTTCTGTTTGACGTGTTTGAAATGAAGCAGCTAAGGTGGTGGCTCTTCAGTCACCGCCTGAAATTCTTAGTAAAAGCAAAGGGTGATAGGACATGAGAATGTATGATGTAATTGTTAAAAAACGTGACGGGGGGAACTCACCAAAGAAGAAATACAGTTTTTTGTGGAAGGGTATACAAAAGGAGACATTCCTGATTACCAGGCGTCCGCCCTTACGATGGCCATCTATTTCCAGGGGATGACACAGGAGGAAACGGCAACGTTGACGAAAGCGATGGTCGACTCTGGTGAAACGATCGACCTTTCGGAAATTGATGGGAAGAAAGTGGATAAGCACTCGACAGGCGGTGTCGGTGATGCTACACCGACAAAGACAATAAAATTCCATCTCAACCTTTCAAAGGGATTGAAGCTCAATTACTTTGAATGGCAAAATCACATTTACAATAAAACTCGTTCTCATTTCAAATCTTTTCTCATCCAAGTATCTAACCCTTTACTAATAGGCAATAAGCTCACCCCTTATCGCCTACATAAACATGCTGGTATGAGTTATTACAGTTGTAGGTCTTATTTAAATCACAGACAATGTTTACCGAATCCTGCCACAATTGAAAAATTGGTAGCCTCATTTGGGAAGACCATTGAGGATTTTATTGATTATTTAGGTTTTTCCTTCGTCAACACTCGTGTCTTTAATGACATCCTAGTACAAACTAATAGGTGGTCGAAGAATTTTAAACCCAATTCAATAAATGTGTGAAATAAGTATATGGAGTATAATTTATGTTCGATATCAATGATTACTTAAGAGTTAAACCAGAACCAAGATATAGATTCAAATTGAGCATGCCTTCATTGTCCAAGAGCGAGACGTATGATTACCAGCATTGGATTGAAGAATTTCATCAGAAAGTGAAAAAAGCTTTCCCTGAATGTATAACTGTAAACCTTGTATCGATGGGGCTTGAACCCACTGCTTCAAACTTGAGTAAAGTTACAGGTATTACAAAACATACCTGTAGGAGATATCTAAATGGTAATTGTATTCCTAGAAAGAAATACATGCTTCGAGTTTTTGATGCTCTTAATTATCCTATAGAAGGTGTTATAGCAATGCTCCGTTTAAACATGAGTGTCAACAACTTTTTCAGTCTGCTTAATAGCGGTCTTAAACCAAAATTATTGGAGAGGTGATTATTATGAGAATGGTTGATGTGATACAGAAGAAAAGAAATGGTGAAGAACTAACTGAAGAGGAAATTAAGTTCTTCGTTGAAGGATACACAGAAGGAAGCATACCTGATTATCAAGCTTCAGCATTAATGATGGCAGTTTACTTTCAAGGTATGAATGACAAAGAAACAGCTACTTTAACACAAGCAATGGTTGATTCTGGGGAGACGATTGATTTATCCTCCATCCAAGGTCATAAAGTAGATAAACACTCAACTGGCGGAGTTGGAGATAAGATTAGCTTCTTAACTGGACCGATTGTAGCTTCTGTAGGGGTTCCAGTAGCAAAAATGAGCGGAAGAGGTCTTGGTCATACTGGCGGTACTTTAGATAAGTTGGAATCACTCAGTGGTTTTAACGTAGAAATTACTAAAGAGCAGTTTATTGAAAATGTAAATAAAAATAAACTTGCTGTAGCAGGACAAACAGGAAACCTTGCCCCTGCCGACAAGAAGCTTTATGCACTTAGAGATGTAACCGCTACCGTTGATTCAATTCCTCTAATTGCTGGTTCCATTATGAGTAAAAAACTTGCTTCTGGAGCGGATAGTATTGTACTCGACGTAAAAACAGGTTCAGGAGCATTTATGAAGACGCTTGAAGATTCTGAAGCGCTTGCTCGTGAGATGGTTAACATCGGCAATAATTTGGGAAGAAATACTGTAGCTGTAATAAGTGATATGAACCAACCTCTAGGTTATGAAGTTGGAAACGCCAATGAAATTAAAGAAGCGGTTGAGGTTCTACAAGGTAAACGTGTAGATGATTTGAGAAGACTTTCACTCGAACTTGCTTCACATATGACGGTACTTGCTGAAGTGTTTGATTCCTATGAAGAAGCATATGCCAAGTTAGAAGAGAACATCGAGAATGGTAAAGCATTTAAAGCATTCCGCAAATTCATTGAAGCTCAAGGTGGAAACGTAGAGATGATTGATGACTTGAGCAAGCTACCATCCGCTAAATATCAGGTTGAAGTAAAAGCAACTAAGAGTGGGTATGTTTCAGCAATTGATGCAGAGTCGATCGGTGTGGCGGCTATGTACCTAGGAGCAGGTAGAGCAACAAAAGATGACCAAATCAATCACGGAGTAGGAATCTCGTTGAAAAAGAAAATTGGCGATGAAGTTTCAGAAGGGGAAGTATTAGTTGTACTTAATGCTGATGATGAGCACCCAACTGATTCGGTGGATAAAGTATTAAGCGCGTACGAAATAAGCGACTCACAGCCTAAAGAACTAACTTTAATTCACAAAGTCATTAAGTAAGAGTAAAAATCAAGCCATTCCTTGGCTTGATTTTTTTATTTCAAGAATTTTTGGAGTTGATTTCTCTAGAACTTCTTTAAACTATAGTTATTGATGAATATTACCTCTAATAGTATCATTGATGTAAGAAAATATTGGTAAGGAATGATGTTGTATGGCAAAAAATTTCGAAGAAAGCACCTCAGCTGATAAAACTTCTCTAGGTTTTGAGTATCAACATTATTATTTTATTTACCAATTATTGAAACTTAGAGAAGGAGAAAGTTTAGGATACGAGGTAAGAGACGATGTCCACATTGAAAGTAAAGAGGGTCTTGATTTAATTCAAGTAAAACATACTCTCAAAGAAAATAAAGATGGAACTATTGCAAATCTGACAGAGTTAGATGGGGATTTATGGAAGACTTTGAGTAATTGGATAAGTCAGATTGAAGAGAAAGATAATGCGCAAAGGTTTACTGAAAATACAAAATTCATTTTAGCTACAAATAAAAATGAAAGTAATAGAAATGAATTTTTATCTAAGCTTAAAAAATATCAAAATAAGAAAATCACTTTTGAGGAACTCTATATTTATATAGAAGAATTAATGGGAAAAACAAAAAACAGCGACATTAAAGGATATATCAGGAATATCTTAAAGGAAGAAGAAAATGTGCTATCCTTATTTTTTTTCAACATAAACTTTGAATATTCTATTGAGGACATTATTCAATTGATTAAGGATGAAATAAAAAATAATTTTATTTCTGAAGAAAGAATTGAGCAGGTTCTTTATTGTATTGAAGGCAATACAAGGATTTGGAAGTATGATCAAGTAAAAAAGTTTCAGAAGATAATAGTAAGCTATGATGATGCATTTACAAGGTTAAATAAATGTTTCGAGGATAGTCGGAGGAGAATATTACCTAAAAGATATGTAGATACATCTATTGAAAGTGTAGAAGATTTAACTCAATTACCTTTTATCAAACAATTAATAGATATTGAGGATGTTGAGGAGGATGACTTTACTCAAATGGCTGAATACAACACTCACATGTTAAAGCTTACAAATAATATGGAAAATTGGATTGCTGAAGGAGAGTTAACGGAGATAGATAAAAAAGACTTTATTGATAATAGTTACACACACTGGTCTAACTCTCATAAGAGGAACCATAGGGAAATTACAAGGTTGTTAAAAAGGTCTCCTGGTAACTTATCGGAAGAACAAAAGATAGATGCAGCCTTGAACTGTCTTGATGAAGTAAGGGGAATAGACTTGGAACTTGATGGGACAAAACTAGATATTCAATTAAGTAATGGTCAATTTTATTACTTATCAAATAGTGGGATGATAGGTTGGATCTATGACTGGAAGGATAAATACGGATGATGAAGAGCGACAACAATGTTTATACAATAAATAACGAAGCTATAGGTATGGTTGCCATATGTTCAGTTTTACAACATATGAAAAGTATTACAATATCCAAGTCAATGTTAATACTCCCGCTAGTGTTGCATGAACCAACAATGAATTACTTAAAATTAAAGAATGTCAACTTAAAGAGTTTAGAGCAACTAATTGCTGATAAGTACCATTTATTAGCCAATTTCAATAAGAGATATAAGAGTTTATTGCCTATTGGACTTAACTCTCTATTTCTATTAGAAGATATGGGTGTATTGGTAATAAATAACGGTGTTATAACCCTCCAAAAAGAAATTAATTTTGAGGAAGCTAAACTTGGAAAAAGAGGTAATAATGTAGTTAAATCAGCAATGAATGTAAGAAATGTCTTAGAAGCCGAAACAGAATTTCTATATCTTCAATTAAGGGTGGAACTATGAATTTTTCTATATTAAATATTTTATTGTGGTGTGAAAATGGTACTCTTAGAAAGCTTAAATTCGAAGAAGATAAAATTAATGTAATTACTGGAGAGAGTGGGACGGGCAAAACAGCTATTTGGTCAATAATAGATTATTGTTTGTTAAATTCAGACAAAATTAACATTCCTGAAAAGACAATTGGCGAAAATGTTATTTGGTATGGTATTAGAGTAAAGCTCAACAATCAAATTTACACTATTGCAAGAAATTCTTTCCTAGCAGAACAAAAGCCTGCCTCAGTATATTATTTTTCAGGGGAAGGAAAGATTCCAGAAGTCCCAATTGATAATATTAAAGAGCAAAATATAAGGAGAATTTTAGAGACTGAATTTTCTATAAATAACGATGTTAGAGTACCTTACGGAGGTAAGGCTATTAGAAAGGGTAGCAAGGTTTCTTTTAGGTACTTTCTGCTGTTTAATACACAGACCCAAAATGTAATTATTGATGACAATGTTTTTTTTGATAAACAAAGTAATACTAAGTACTCCGAAGCATTAGAAAGAATTTTTGATTTGGCTTTAACAATTGATACTATTGAAGGAACTTTAATTAGGGAAAAAGTTAACGAATTACATAAAGAATTAACCAAACTAGAAAGAAAAAAAGTTGCTTTCGAAAAGCAACAAGAAGTGTTTTATCAAGAACTATCAGAGTTAATTAGAAAAGCAAAAAAACATACTCTAATTGATGAGAATATAGTTGATTATAATGAAGCCCTAGATAAGTTAAGAGAAATTGTAGATGATAGATCGAAATTAAACGATAAGATGACTAATGACAATACTGAATTAGAGTCTTTATTATACAAACAAGGGCTCTTTAAGCGGAAGATTAGAAGCTTGAATAAGTTCATTAGTGAGTATAAAGAATATAAGTCAATTCTAAACAAGAATTACGAAAGTCTTCTACCTATTGAATACATTAAGAATAACGAAACTGAATTAATTCAAAATAGCAACTCTGAAGATTTCATAAACCAATTAGAGCGACAATTAAAGGATATAAAAATTATGATTAAGGAGAAGTCTCCAATAACTATACAAACTGATAATAAGATTAAAGAGTATAGAGAAGAATTGGAAAAAATCCAAACTCAAATTGATATGTTTAATAACGAGAGAACTGAACAGCATGATGATTACGTTAACAGGTATATGGTGTTGGGTGAAATAAAAACTAAATTGTCATTGTATGATACTCCTGAGTTAGTTGATGATTACGATGGTAAGATGGATGATATAGAAGAAGAACTCAAATTATTAAACCTCCAAATTAACTCAAGAGATGAAGTTAAGCAGACAATTCTTTCTTTACTACAAGAATTGATTCAAGAATATCTTGACAGAAGTAAGTTAGCTTTAGATAACTATTCAGGGTATAAAGCTGTATTCGACTATAAAAGAAAAGCGTTAAAATTAAGAGAACCTAACACTACAAATATTATTAATACAGTAGGAAGTAGCTCTAATGATTTATTTCTTCACATAGCACTTTTCTTAGGGATTCATGACTTGTTATTACTAAAAAAATCACCCTTTGTTCCACAATTCTTGTTCTTTGATCAACCTAGTAGACCCTACTATGACAGCAAGCCAGAATTAAATGAACCTTTACAAGGAACAGATAAACAAAAAATATCAATCGCATTCGATGTATTAAACTTCTTTATGAAAAAAGTGAAAGCAAGAGGGGATAAATTCCAAATGATTATTGTAGAACATATACCTAAGGAAATTTGGGAAGACCAAGGCTTAGAAAATGTTCATCTAGTAGAGGAATTTAGAGGCGGAAATAAATTAATTAGAGACGTAAATAAGTCGCATTAAGTATAAATAAACACAATGACTGTTTTTAGTTAGGATATAGGTGTAGGCGACAAAGTGACCTTTATTGTAGGGCCTCTTGTTGTATCCATTGGTATTCCCGTTGCGAAAATGTCCGGGCGCGGCCTCGGTCATACAGGCGGGACACTGGACAAGCTGGAATCTGTCAAAGGCCTTGAAATTGAGATGAGCAAAGAGAAGTTCATCGAGAATGTCAACAAATTCAAGCTCGCGGTTGCAGGACAGACAGGCAATCTGGCACCAGCTGATAAGAAGCTTTATGCACTGAGGGACGTAACTGGAACAGTCAACTCCCTGCCTCTCATCGCCGGTTCAATCATGAGTAAGAAGATTGCATCCGGGGCAGACAGCATCGTTTTGGATGTAAAAACAGGAACGGGTGCCTTCATGAAGACACTGGAGGATTCCGAAGCTCTTGCGCGTGAAATGGTTAATATTGGTAATAACCTGGGAAGAAAAACCGTAGCAGTGATCAGTGACATGAACCAGCCGCTCGGTTATGAAGTTGGAAATGCGAACGAGATTAAGGAAGCGGCGGAAATACTACAGGGAAGCCCTGTGGAAGACCTTCGTACACTATCCTTGGAAATCGCTTCCCATATGGCTGTACTGGCTGATAAGTTCCCTAGTTACGAGGATGCATATGAAGCGCTGGAAGCCAATATTGAAAACGGCAAGGCATTTCTATCCCTGCGCAACCTTATTGAAGCACAAGGGGGAGATGTATCCATGATCGACGATCTCTCCAAACTTCCGCAGGCGAAGTATCAAGTAGAAGTAAAAGCCGACAAAGATGGATTCGTTTCAGCTATTGACGCGGAATCCATTGGTGTTGCCGCTATGTACCTCGGTGCAGGTCGTGCGACAAAGGATGATGAAATCAACCATGGCGTCGGAATTACGATGAAGAAAAAGATTGGTGATTCGGTAAAAGCGGGAGAACCTCTCGTCGTTCTTCTAAGTGATGATGAACAGCCGGAAGACTCGATCCAAAAGGTCCAGCAGGCGTATACGATTTCGAACGAACAGGTGGAAAAACCTACGTTGATCCACAACATCATTAAATAAACCGGAAGACGGAGTCCCAGTGGCTCCGTCTTTTTTTATGGGGATGATCATAAAAAACATGCGGCAAAGAGGTTTGTATAGAAGATCATGGAAAGGGAAAGCTAGGGGCACTTACAGCTATATGGGAGGTTTAGGGAATGAGAAAATTAATAGGTGTCATCCTGACTATGTGTTTATCCGCCGCTGTCCTTCCGGCGGGCATATCAGCGGAGGAAAAGGCGTCATTGGATATTGTGAACTCAGCCAAATCGGCTGTGCTGATGGAAAAAAACAGCGGGCGGACACTTTTTGATAAGGATGCAGATAAGAAGCTGCCTCCAGCAAGCATGACAAAGGTCATGACGCTTTTATTGATCATGGAGGAACTGGAAAAGGGCGGAATCACTCTGGAGGAAATGGTCCGCGTCAGTGAACATGCCGCATCCATGGGAGGGTCGCAGATTTTCCTTGAAGCTGGGGAGGAGATGACAGTGGAAGACCTTCTCAAAGGAATCGCCGTAGCTTCCGGTAATGATGCCAGCGTAGCAATGGCTGAACGAATTGCCGGTAGTGAAAAAGAATTTGTAGCGATGATGAACAAAAAAGCAGAGGCGCTCGGTTTAAAAAACACCCATTTTGAAAATCCGACGGGACTACCGGCTGAAAACCACCTGAGTACCGCCCGTGATATGGCTGTTATGGCCCGTGAATTACTTCTCCACGATGAAGTAACCACCTATACAAAGATTTATGATGATTATCTGCGTAAAGGACAGGATAATGAATTTTGGCTGGTGAATACGAACAAGCTCATCAAAACCTATCCCGGAATGGATGGTTTGAAAACAGGCTACACCTCCGAAGCGAAATACTGCCTGACTGCATCCGCCCAGCGGAATGATATGCATATGATTGCAGTCGTTATGGGGGCGGCCACCCCGAAAGAGCGCAATGCTGATGTTTCGAGTCTGCTGGACTATGGGTTTTCCCAGTTTGAAGGTGTTAAGCTTTATTCCAAGGATGATGCGATGACAACGCTGAACCTGACAAGGGGAGAGCCTCGTCAAGCGGTGTTGAAACCGGAGAAAGATGTTGTTGTTCTGAAGAAGAAAAATGACAAAAAGACAGATTATGAAACAGAGTTGAAGGTAGACGACAGTCGAAGTCTTCCCTATGAAAAAGGGGCGCACATGGGATGGGTTGTTGTAAAAAATGGTGGTGAGGAAGTCGCCAAAGTACGTCTGGAAACTTCAGAATCAGTGGAAGAAGCAGGATTTTTCCAGTTATGGGAACGGTCCTGGAGGAATTTGACGAGCTTTCAGAGGTTTTAGCACTTTCCCACTAGTATTGTACCAGAGCAGGAAATGACTCAGAAAAGGACGAAAAGACTTAGGGACTCTTAAATGTCAGAGGAGGAATTCACTTGAGTCTTCAAAGTCAATTCGCTGTCAGGGAAAATGTTTTAATCGTTCGTTTAAATGGAGAGCTCGATCATCATGAAACAGGATACTTGAGGGAAGCCTGGCAGAAACATCTGGAAAATGAAGCGGTAGAACATGTGATCGTCAATTTGGAAAAACTATCCTTTATGGACAGTTCCGGCCTTGGTGTGATGCTTGGTCGTTATAAAGAAGTACAGGCTAAAGGGAATGTCATGGTCGTTTGTTCTGTATCCCCTGAAGTTACACGCTTGTTTGATATGTCCGGTCTATTCAAAATAATACAGCTGATGGATAATGAAGCCGCTGCACTGGAAAGTCTGGGGGTGGCATCATGCGGAATGAAATGACGCTTGAGTTTCTAAGTATCAGCGCCAATGAATCTCTGGCCAGGGTTTCCGTCGCTTCCTTCATCAGTCAGCTCAACCCGACGATGGAGGAGCTGACAGATATTAAAACCGTTGTATCCGAAGCGGTTACCAATGCGATTATTCATGGCTATGAAGAAAAGAATGACGAAAAAATTGTTCTTACCTGTGCCATGGATGGAGAAGAAATTGAATTGATTATCAAGGACCATGGGAGCGGTATTGATAATATCGATCTTGCCAAGGAACCCTTATATACCTCCAAACCGGAATGGGAGCGTTCCGGTATGGGATTTACAATTATGGAGAACTTTATGGATCAAGTGGATATCACATCTGAGCCCGGGGTCGGGACGACCATCCGTATGACCAAGCAGCTGACGTCCACCCGTGCGCTCTGTAATTGAGGCTGCGCCTATGGGAGATGCCACTAAAGAACGTCTGTCGGATAAAGATGTAAAGGCATTGATTAAGAAAAGTCAGGCAGGAGATCAAGAGGCCAGGGATTTTCTTGTTGAAAAGAATACCAGGCTTGTTTGGTCGGTGGTGCAGCGTTATCTGCGCCGGGGGTATGATCAGGATGATCTTTATCAAATCGGCTGCATCGGTCTTTTAAAGTCCATTGATAAATTTGATCTTAGTTATGATGTGCGTTTTTCTACGTACGCCGTTCCCATGATTATTGGTGAAATTCAACGGTTTATCAGGGATGACGGCAGTGTCAAGGTGAGCCGCAGCCTGAAGGAACTGAATCATAAAGTCCGGGCAAAAAAAGAAGAGCTTTTAAAGGAATATGGCCGGTCGCCAACCGTCAATGAACTGGCCGGAGCTCTCGGTATGTCCAAGGAGGAAATTGTCCAGGCAGAGGATGTCGGCCGGGCACCTCAGTCCATTTATGAAACCGTTTATGAAAATGAAGGAGACCCCATTACCCTTGTCGACCAAATCGCTGAGGAGGATGACAGCTGGTTTGATCAGCTTACACTGCAGGATGTCATGAGCCGGCTGGATAAACGGGAGCGTCTCATCATTTATCTCAGGTATTATAAAGACCAAACACAAACAGAAGTTGCTGAGAGGCTTGGCATATCTCAGGTCCAGGTGTCCCGGCTGGAGAAAAAGATTCTGGCGGATATGAAAGCTACCATGAATGATACGAGTTAAAGGACTGCGCCTGCTGAAGGTGCAGTTTTTTTATTGGACACCTGCTGCAGCGAGGAGAGGGTGGCGTATGATTTTCGCTGCACCACGCATAATAAACGTATCTAACCATTACAGGGGGCGGAAAAGATGGCAGCACCTGTCTATATTCGTCTGAAGCAGTCCATTTACGTTCATCCTCAGGCAGAAATTCGTCTTAAGGATACGGCTGGAATCACAGGGGCTGAACAGCAGATCGCCCCTTTGAAGGAAATCGTTCTGCATGCCGTGACACCCGAGGACCAGAACATTGTCGTCATTGATGCGTTCATGATTGTGGAGCAGATCCTTCATCAACAGCCTGGTACAGAAGTCCAATTGATCGGCCCATCCTGCTGCGTCGTGCATGTAGAGAAACACGGGAAGGAACCAAATCCCATGTTGATCAGTGCTATTTGGATCTTATTATTTATCGGAGCCGCCATGGCCATTATGAATTTCCATTTCGATGTCAGCATGCAGTCCGTGCAGCAGAAGCTGCACTTGATGCTGACAGGACGGGAAGCCGAATATCCATTATGGATACAAATTCCTTATTCGATCGGACTGGGAATCGGTATGATCTTATTTTTTAACCATTGGTTCCAGAAAAGGTTCAATGAAGAACCGAGTCCCATGGAAGTGGAGATCTTTAACTACCAGGAGGATCTGGATCATTATGTAGCCATTAAAGAAAATAAGGTGGAAAAAAAGGATGTGGATCGTTGAAATCTTAATCGGACTGGCTTCAGGGATTGCCGTCGGCACAGGATTTGTAGCATTCCTGACTGTCCTCGGTATTGTACCGCGTCTCATGCAGTTGAGCCATTCGGAATCAAAATTGAGGCATTACGAATGGGCGGTCATCAGCGGTGTGTTTTTCGGGATTTATTTATCATTTGGCAGCTTTCCTCTTCAGATGACATGGTGGGGGCTCGGCGTGTGGGGGCTGTTTCATGGGATCTTCATCGGTATGCTTGCAGCGGCTCTCACAGAAGTGTTGAACGTTTTTCCGCTGCTTTTTAAAAGGATAGGAGTCGATGGTTATCTTTTTACGTTATTAATGGCGCTGGTGCTTGGGAAAATCGCAGGTTCGCTGTTTCAATGGATCATTTTTGTCAGATAATCCGCAAATTGGAGGGATATGTATGGATAAGCAGCCTTTGAATGAGCAGAATTTTGAACATGCCGTCAAATCCTATCAACCGAAGCCGCCTTATGTAATGAACTGCATAAAAGCATTCATTGTAGGCGGCCTCATCTGTGTGTTTGGAGAATTGTTATCACAAATGTATATACATTGGTTTGACTATAATGAAGAAAATGCAATGAATCCTACCGTGGCCACCCTTATTCTCTTAGCAGCGCTCGCGACAGGTTTTGGTGTTTACGACAAGCTGGGGCAGTTTGCGGGGGCTGGATCGGCTGTACCGGTGACTGGTTTCGCCAACTCGATTACGAGTGCAGCCCTTGAACATAAATCGGAAGGCCTTGTTCTCGGGGTGGCGACCAACCTGTTTAAACTTGCGGGTTCGGTCATTGTCTTCGGTGTCGTGGCTGCTTATGTTTTAGGGATTTTCCGATACCTTTGGTCACTTATATTCTAGGAGGAAACAGGAATGGGTAAAGCTGGAAAGCACACATGGACATTTTCCAATCAAGTTTATATACAGGCTTCAGGTACAGCTGTCGGACCGATGGAAGGGGAAGGACCTCTCGGGTCGACGTACGATGTGATCCATGAGGAACTCCATTGTGGAGAATCCAACTGGGAACTGGCGGAAAGGAAGCTGATGTTCGATGCGGTATACGCGTGTCTCCAAAAAGCAGGAGTCGATCAGTCCGCCATCGATTTGTTCCTTGCGGGTGATCTTCTCAATCAAAACGTGACTGGAAATTACGTGGCCCGCCAGCTTGGTATTCCCGTTCTCGGCATGTTCGGTGCCTGCTCGACAAGCATGGAGACCCTGGCGTCAGGCGCGGCTCTTGTCGACAGCGGGTTTGCAGATCAGGCTTTAGTAGCGGTCAGTTCCCATAATTGTACAGCCGAACGCCAATTTCGTTACCCGACGGAATATGGAGGACAGAAGCCGAAAACAGCGACGTATACGGTAACCGGAAGCGGTGCAGCTCTTCTTTCCAGGACTCCTTCCCCTGTTCAAGTTGAAGCGGCAACAATCGGAAGGGTGGTGGATTATAACATCAAGGATCCTTTCGATATGGGATCCGCTATGGCTCCGGCGGCATGGGATACGATTAAAACCCACCTGGAGGATATGGGGAGGATGCCTTCGGATTATGATGTGATAGCTACGGGGGATTTATCATCTGTAGGTTCGCCGATTTTCAGAGATATGATGAAGCAGGATGGGTATGACCTTAGTGAAGTCCATAAAGACTGCGGCATGCTTGTCTATCACAGCGATCAGCCTGTATTTGCCGGGGGGAGCGGCTGTGCTTGTTCCGCTGTGGTTACGTATGGAAAACTGATACAGGATTTGATAAACGGAAAATATAACAAGGTGCTCGTTGCAGCCACCGGAGCTTTGATGAGTCCGATGATGATTCAGCAGAAGGAATCGATTCCAGGTATAGCGCATGCGGTTGTATTAAAGCGTGGGGAGGGAGCCTCATGACCTTTTTATGGGCTTTTATCGTAGGGGGAGGAATCTGTGTCATCGGCCAGATCCTGCTTGATGTATTCAAACTGACACCTGCCCACGTGATGTCCTCCTTTGTTGTGGCGGGGGCGGTTCTCGATGCTTTCGACATATATGATAAACTCATTGAGTTTGCAGGGGCGGGGGCTACGGTGCCGATTACCAGCTTTGGACATTCCCTTCTGCACGGAGCGATGGAACAGTCGGAAAAGCATGGGTTCATCGGAATAGCTGTCGGCATTTTCGAACTAACGTCTGCAGGAATTGCCTCTGCCATTTTGTTTGGCTTTATCGTTGCTGTGTTTTTTAAACCGAAAGGATAATGATGCCTCAAGGAGTGAAAGGAATGCAGGATCAAAAAGAAGCACCCATCGTTATGAAACTGGAACAGAATAGAAAAGCAATGAACGAGAGGATAGGGGTTGAACAATCCTTTGATCTTGGATTCCGCACCGTTCATATTCTTGGAACAGAAGTCAATGTGTATTATGTGACAGGTCTTGTAGAAACGCCCATCATAGTAGAAATTATGAGACAGTTGTTCGAATTGAATGAAGGTTCGGAAAAAGAGGATTCCATCCGCTCGCGGATCAAGAACGATATTCCACACCAGCAGGTGGAATCCTCTTCAGATATGAACCAGTGCATTACCCAGTTGTTATCCGGGCTGATCGTCATTTTTGTAGAAGGGGAGACAGAAGCGTTCATCGTGGATGTCCGTACCTACCCGGGCCGTACACCGGAAGAGCCGGATACAGAAAAAGTGATCCGCGGCTCCAGAGATGGATTTACCGAGAATATTATTGAAAATACTGCTTTAACAAGGCGGAGAATTCGTGATGAACGTCTTCGTCATGAAATTCTCCAAGTAGGAGAAAGGTCAAAGACCGATATCTGCATTTCTTATATCAAGGATGTCGCAGATCCCGGGCTTGTCGATTTGATTAAGAGTGAAATTAAAAACATCGATATCGATGGACTTTCCATGGCAGATAAGACGGTTGAAGAATTCCTCGTCAAGCAGGGGAGGAACCCGTTTCCGCTTGTCCGCTATACGGAGAGACCGGATGTGGCATCGTCCCACTTGTTTGAAGGGCACGTCGTCATTATGGTGGACACCTCCCCGAGTGTGATTATTACGCCGACGACCTACTTCCATCATGTTCAACATGCGGAGGAATTCAGGCAGGCACCGGCCGTAGGTACATTTGTCCGCTGGGTGCGCTTTTTTGGAATCTTTTCATCCATATTTGTACTGCCGCTCTGGATGCTTTTCGTAATGCAGCCGGATCTGCTCCCTCAGGCGCTGGCCTTTATCGGCCCGAATGAAGAGACGGCCATACCGATCATTATTCAAATTCTACTTGCGGATCTTGGTCTCGAAATGCTCAGGATTGCCGCCATTCATACCCCGACACCGTTATCGACAGCTATGGGTCTGATTGCGGCCGTGCTGATCGGGCAGATTGCTATTGACGTGGGGATGTTTGTCCCGGAGGTTATCCTCTATGTAGCCGTTGCCGCAATCGGGTCCTATTCCACTCCCAGTTATGAATTGTCCGTGGCCAATAAGATGGCCCGTGTGCTGTTTGTCATTTTAGTAGCCGCTTTTGGTATCAAAGGTTTAATGATCGGTTTCCTTGGCTTCGTTCTACTACTGGCTCATACAAAATCGCTGAACACGCCTTATCTCTGGCCTTTCCTGCCTTTCAATGCCAAAGCAGCGCTGCAGATTATACTGCGGCTCAGTATGCCGTCACTCAAGGTGCGGCCGAGTGTGGTCCACCCTCAAAATAACCAGCGGCAGAAATAATCATATTGCCGGTCTTTCAGCAATGTGATAAATTATAGACAATTAAAAAAATGTCCTTTACCAATAAAGGGCATTTTCTTTTTATTCCAAGTACATACGTTTGAACAAAAAAGGCGGGATGGTATGAATCACGAAGTAAATGAACAAGGGCAGCTTATGATTGCCGGAGTGCCGGCAAATGAGCTCGCCCACCACTACGGCACGCCGTTATTTGTCTATGATGTCGACCGAATCCGTGCGAATGCGCAGGCGTTTGTACGTACATTCGAAGAATATAACGTTCCTGCCCAGGTCGCTTATGCCAGTAAAGCTTTTTCTTCCACAGCGATCCTTCAAGTCGCCCATCAGGAAGGGCTTAGCCTTGACGTCGTTTCCCAGGGAGAGCTTCACACTGCTCTCGAAGCAGGTTTTCCAGTAGAAAAAATCCATATGCATGGAAACAATAAGAACATCCAGGAAATTGAGATGGCTGTGCGCTGCGGCATTGGATGCATTGTTGTCGATAACTTCTTCGAAATTGAACTGCTGAGCGCTGTATTGAAAAAACAAAATAAAACGATGGATGTGCTTCTTCGTGTTACACCAGGGATAGAAGCGCATACCCATGACTATATTCTCACAGGTCAGGAAGATTCCAAGTTCGGGTTTGACTTGAGCAGCGGCCAGGCCGAGGAGGCGTTTCAGAAAGTCCAGGAGGACCCGAATATACACATGAAGGGACTTCACTGCCACATCGGTTCCCAGATATTTGAAACGGATGGTTTTCAAATGGCTGCCCAGCGCCTATTCCGCACCCTTCACGAGTGGAAGGACACCTATCACTATGAAGCTTCTGTCGTCAATCTTGGTGGAGGATTCGGGATTCAGTATACGGAAGAGGATCAGCCGCTTGAACTGGATCAGTACGCACACGCTCTTATTAAAGAGGTGAAAGCCTTATCCCGTCAGTTCGACTACCCGATGCCTGAGATCTGGATTGAACCCGGTCGGGCGATTGTGGGAGAAGCGGGTACGACCCTTTATACAGTAGGTTCTGTGAAAAACATTCCGGACGTGCGGACTTATCTATCAGTTGATGGGGGAATGACGGATAACATCCGGCCTGCTTTATATAATGCAAAATATGAAGCCGCCCTTACGGAAAAAATGAATGAGCCTAAAGAAAATACCTATTCAATTGCCGGGAAGTGCTGTGAATCCGGAGATATGCTAATATGGGATGTGGCGCTTCCTGCTGTTGAGCATGGAGATACACTTGCAGTTTTCAGTACAGGAGCGTATGGTTATGCTATGGCAAGTAATTATAACCGCTTTCAAAAACCGGCAGTTGTGTTTGTGGAAAACGGGGAACATCAGCTGGTCGTCCAAAGAGAAAGTTATCAGGATATGACCAGACTGGATTTGTCATACGAGAATGGAAAGGGGAAAGAGAAATGAAACAAGCAACGATTCAATTTGAAAACGGTGAGAAAATGGTGGCTGAGCTTTATGAGGAAGCTGCGCCGAATACGGTAGCCAATTTCGAGAAACTGGCCAACGATGAGTTTTATGACGGCCTGACTTTCCACCGTGTTATTCCTGACTTTGTCATTCAGGGAGGCTGCCCGAACGGAACAGGTACTGGTGGTCCTGGATATACAATTAAATGTGAAACAGAAGGAAACCCGCATAAGCACGAGCGCGGATCCTTGTCTATGGCCCATGCCGGCAAGGACACAGGAGGAAGTCAGTTCTTTGTCTGTCATTCTCCGCAGCCTCACCTTGATGGCCGTCATACGGTATTTGGAAAAGTCATTGAAGGTGTGGATATCGTTGACCGTGTACGTGTCGGTGACGTTATGCAGAAGGTAAGAGTAGAAGATAAATAAGGTATTGGATGAGCCGGCTTGAAAAGACAATGACCCATTGTTGGATCAGCGGCTCCTCTTTTTCTGTCCGGCGGGGAGGAAAAGAGCGGTTACATCTGCTTATGAAATGAACGGTGAGTCATTCATTGAGAGAGGGAGACGTGAGGTGACCGGGTGTCCGCCTGATTCCCGTCACAGGCGCCATGCGTATCATTACTCGTAAGTAGTCTGTTGCGCTTGTGGAGAGAGGGTTGAATATTTCATCCTGTTGCTATATTCTTATTGAACGGGGATAAGAAATTCGTTCGACCGGGGGATACAAGATGAAATGGAAAAACTGGACACTGTTTACCATTCTCGCTTTATTCAGCATTGGCTGGGGCCTGTTTTACTGGTTTGGCATTGTTATGTAAAATCGTGGTGTCCGGCCTGACAGACAAGTGGACAATTACTTGAATAGAATGATATGACTTAAATGTATGTGGATAACCAATACGATTAGTTATTTCATAATTGAGGGGTTAATATGCTGATTCGATATAAAAAATCTTTTGAAAAGATAGCTATGGGTCTGCTTTCCTTTATGCCGGAAGTTACAGACGTCCGCAATCTGCAGGATGTCATCCGGCGGTATGATGCAGATCCTGACTGGTATCTGTTTTTATGGAAAGAAGAAGATATTCTGGGGGCGGTGGGCGTCCGTCTGGAGGACGGCAGAGCCGTCGTACAGCACGTCTCCGTTAATCCATCCCACCGTAATCAGGGGATTGGACGCAGGATGATTCAAAGCATCCGTCTTCACTTTAAAGATCAATGTGAAATCTGTGCTGACACAGCTACAGAAACGTTCATTGAAAAATGTGATGAGGAAAGTGCTTCTTCCCAGTTGTAAGATGAAAGAGGTGCCTCTGCGGCACCTCTTTTCTCATGGGAAAATTTATCTTCTGCGCTTATGCTTATGAATCAGTCTTTCATCTTCCATCCTGCTGGGTGACCCGAATGCCACTCCCCAACTTTGACAGATTTCATCAACATCCTGTAAAAGCTGTGGGTCCGTAATGGAAAAGTTCCAGCTTACATAAGGTTCACCGCTGCGTACACGACAGAGTTCTGAGGAAAGCTTTTGTTCCATGTGGACTGGATCAATCCCCAGATGTACAAGGGATTCCCGCTGTGCAGGCATATGATGGACGCACCTTTTTAAAAGAGTGACAGCGCCGTTTTGGTTGCCCCGCCGGTCATGGTACATAGCCACAGCTGTTTGTATAAGCAGAACCCATACAGACTGCCGGTTGCCGGGGTCTGTATTTTTCCAGTGCTCCTCGAGCACTTCGTGGCATTCAAAGTAATCCCTTGTCCCATGAAAATGGGCCAGAAATTCCAAGTAAAGAGATGGGTACATTGCAATTACTCCATTTCAAGCGGAAGCCTGTTGGTCCGCGTCATTTTTTCGAAACCGGCGTGCCCGCTTTCTATAGTTTATAGGATACACCCATTCATCTACAAGGGGCACCGTTTAGACCACCTGTTGGCATAAGAACATTTCTGATATGATAAAAGAGAAGAATCAGTGGTAAAGGAAGAATAACATGACAAAAAGCTACCAAGTGAAAGTGGAAGGCTTCGAAGGGCCTCTGGATCTTCTTTTACATCTTATCAATCGATACGAAATTGATATCTATGATATTCCTGTTTCACAGATAACGGATCAATACATGCATTACATTCACACGATGCAGGAATTAGAACTTGATCTTGCCAGTGAATATTTGGTGATGGCTGCAACACTGCTGGCTATAAAGTCACAGATGCTGCTTCCTCAGCCTCAAATGGAAGAAGATATGGAAGATATGGAACTCGAAGAAGACCCACGGGAAGAATTGATGCGGCGCTTGATCGAATACCGTAAATACAAGCAGGCCGCGGATGAATTGAAGCAGAAAGAGCTGGATGCCAATCGGATCTATACGCGTCCACCTTTAAGTGTAGAGGACCAGGAAGAGGAAAAGGTGGAAGTCCGTCCGGGAGAAGCATCGGTTTATGATATGATCCAGGCCATGGGCAGGCTGATGAAACGTAGTAAAGAAAAGCAGCCCGATGAAGCCAGGGTCCGGCGCGATGAAATTCCCATCCAGATGCGTATGGACGAAATATTACATCAAATGCAGCGTTCGCCAGAAGGGACTCCGTTTTACCAGTTGTTCGAAAAACGGACGAGGCCCCATATTGTCGTTACGTTCATTGCCCTTCTTGAGTTAATGAAAAGCAATGATATTACCTGCGTGCAGCAGAAGCATTTTGAAGAGTTAATTGTGTTTAAGATGGAGGATGCCCCATGGAATTAGAGGAATACAGAGCAATCATAGAAGGGGTGCTGTTTGCCTCCGGTGAAGAAGGAGTGCCGAAAAAGAAGTTGATGGATTTGTTGGGAATGGACAAATCTTCTGTAGATGATTTGATTGAGAGTATGCAGGAAGCTTATATGCATCCATCCCGGGGGCTGATGATTATGGAGTCCCAGGGGACCCTGCATCTCACAACGAAACCCGAGCATGCGTCCTACTACAAACGTCTGTTGGATTCCCCGAGCGCAACCAGACTTTCGCAGGCGTCTCTGGAAGCGCTGGCGATCATCGCATATCAGCAGCCGATAACGAGAATTGAAGTGGACGATCTGCGCGGGGTGAAAAGTGACCGCTCTATACAAACCCTTGTCAATAGAGGTCTGATTGAAGAAAAAGGACGCAAGGACGCTATTGGTCGTCCAATTCTTTACGGAACGACGAAGGACTTTTTGATTTACTTTGGTTTGACATCGATCGACGACCTTCCACCTCTTGAGGACCTGCAACACCCTGAGGATATGGCAGGAGATGCCGATCTTTTCTTTGAAACATTTGAGAAAGATCCATTAAATGATGAAGACTGACACTTGCTGCTCCTGATCCAGGGGCAGCATTTTTTTACGACTGGGCGGGAACTTCATGATTCATATGCCTGTACATTCAGGCATAAGGTGTAGCAAACGACTAGAATGGGAGGAGCTCCTCTTGAAAAGGTGTTTATATATGATTTTGACCGCCCTGCTCGCTTTCCAATGGTTTAGTTTACACCCGGTTCAAGCTGAAGGAGCGCTGTCTGTATCAGCCGAGCATGCGGTTTTGATGGATGCAGCATCCGGACGGGTCCTGTATGAAAAAGATGCCTACGAACCAGCTTTGATTGCCAGTACAACCAAAATCATGACGGCGTTGATTGCCGTTGAATCAGGCAAAATGGATGAGAAGGTTTCCGTAAGTAAGAGAGCCGTGTATACAGAGGGATCTTCCATTTATCTAACAGAAAAAGAAAGTATCCGCTTAAAGGATCTTGTTTATGGTCTCATGCTCCGGAGTGGGAATGATGCGGCGGTTGCTATAGCTGAACATGTGGGAGGAAGTGTTGAAGGCTTTGTCCAGATGATGAATGATAAGGCCGCATGGCTCGGTATGAATGACAGCCGGTTTGAAAACCCCCACGGCCTGGACGGGGAATCCCATCTTTCGAGCGCCTACGACTTAGGCCTGCTGATGGCTTATGCAATGAAAGATGAAACGTTTCGTGAAATTACGGGAAGCGAGTCCTACCTTTCAGAAAACAGGGACTATGCGTGGATGAACAAGAACAAAATGCTCACTCAGTATTATGATCCGACAAATGGTGGAAAGACAGGTTTCACCAAGGCAGCAGGACGGACGCTGGTCACCTCTGCTGCTAAAGAGGGAATGGAATTGATTGCGGTCACTTTGAATGCACCGGACGATTGGAATGATCATAGAAACATGTTCGAGTGGGGATTCGCCCATTTTGAAACCGTCCTTCTGCAGAAGAAAGGCACGGTGAACGTGGGGGGAGAAACCTATTATGTACCGAGAGATTTAGCTTATCCATTACTTCCATCTGAAAAAGAGCAGTTGGAGGCCGTGTTTTACCCTGTAGAAGAAGGGGCGGAAATCATGGCAGGGGTTACTTATTACAAGTCGGGCCGCGTCCCAATCGTAGAAGCAGCCGTTTGGAAAGAACGGCCGTCGCAGTCTTTTCTGCGGGAAGTCGGTGATTTTCTTCACCGGATGATGGGGGTGGCGCCATGGTCAACCTGATCTGGGCGCTTCTTGCAATCATCGGTATTGTTTATGCGGCATTCAACGGCACAATGAAAGAGGTCAACCAGGCGATATTTCAGACGCTGGATGAGGCTGTTATGATTACGATCAGTCTCGCGGGGGTGCTGGTGTTCTGGCTTGGGCTGATGAAGATCGCGGAAGAAGCTGGATTGTTAAGAGGACTTGCTGTGTTATTTAAACCTGTAGTCCGCCGGATCTTTCCAGATATCCCGGACAACCATCCTGCACTTGGATACATTTTATCGAACATGACGGCCAATATGTTCGGGCTGGGGAATGCAGCGACGCCGATGGGGCTGAAGGCGATGAAGGAATTGAAGGATCTATCCGGTTCGGACCATGCCAGCCGTTCCATGATTACCCTGCTTGCCCTCAACACATCCTCGTTAACGTTGATTCCTACAACCGTTATAGCGGTCAGGATGAAATATGGATCCTCTGACCCTACATCGATCATCGGGGCTACCATACTGGCCACAATCATTTCCACCTGCGCCGCCCTCTGCATCGACCGCTATTTTTATTACAGGAGAAAGCGGAGGCTTGGATTATGATCAGTATATGGCTGATTCCGGGAATCATCTGCCTCGTACTGGTCACGGCTACCATAAAAAAGATTCCCTCTTATGAGGTTTTCGTAGAAGGGAGTAAGGAAGGGCTGCAGATTGCTGTGTCCCTGCTGCCCTTCCTTCTAGGCATGATGGTATCCATCGCCGTCTTTCAGGCCTCAGGAGCTATGGGAGCGGTGCTCGTATTGTTCGAACCCGTTATGAATGCTTTCGGCGCACCGGAGGAAATTCTGCCGCTGGCTTTTATCCGGCCCATCTCGGGAACGGCCGCATTGAGTATGACAACAGAACTGATCCGCACGTTCGGCCCTGATTCTTTCATCGGCTATCTGGCATCCGTCATGCAGGGAAGCACAGATACTACGCTTTACATCATCACCGTCTATTTCGGTGCTGTAGGAATCAAGCGGATGGGCGATGCATTGAAGGTTGGACTCCTTGCAGATTTAGTTGGTATACTGGCATCAATCATAATTGTGATCATCCTATTCCAATGATAGGATGATTTTTTTGTTCAAACCTATATAGAATGTGTATAATGTAAATGGTATGTTCACTTGCTTAAGGAAAGCTGCAGGGGACATGAGAGATTTTAGAAACAGAAGAAAGTTGGTGACGGTCGTATGGCAGAGAAGGAACGACTACAAAAGGTGATCGCCCATGCCGGTGTTGCATCACGAAGAAAAGCAGAACAGATGATTTTGGATGGAAAAGTGAGAGTGAATGGTGAAATTACCACGGAACTTGGAACAAAGGTTGGAAAAAACGACGATGTTGAAGTGGAGGGTGTCCCGATCGATAAAGAGGAACCTGTCTATTTCATGCTCTATAAACCAAGAGGTGTGATTTCCAGTGTAAGCGATGACAAAGGCCGGAAAGTCGTAACGGACTTTCTTCCTGAAGTGAAAGAGAGGATTTTCCCGATCGGACGCCTGGATTATGATACATCCGGCTTGATCCTGCTCACTAATGACGGGGACTTCGCTAATATGCTTATGCATCCCAGCCATGAAGTCAACAAAGTATATATCGCAAAAACGAAAGGGATTCCGACGCCTGAACAGTTGAAGCAGTTGAAAAAAGGGATCACGGTGGACGGGGAGTATTTAAAAGCTGTCCATGCAAAAATCAACTCTACGGATTCCAGAAAAAATACAGCAATCGTTCAGGTTATTCTGCATGAAGGGAAAAACCGTCAGGTGCGCCGTATGTTCGATACCCTCGGTTTCCCGGTAGATAAACTGAAACGTGAACGATACGGAACGCTGGACCTTAAAGGGCTGAATGCCGGAGATTATCGTCCTCTGAAGCCTTTTGAAGTGAAACAGCTGCGCCAGCTCGCTGAAGAAAATGTTGAATAACGTTCATATTTTGACTTTCCAATCGATGATATAATGATCTGGGAGTGACGGCTATGAAAGAGAAAACCATCCGGAAAAAGAAAAAAAGGCTGATCTTCCGGGCTGCCATGCTGACGGTTATGATTGGCCTTGTCGTTTTTGCTCTCGTGGCAAATGGAAAAGAAGATCAGGTGGCTGTTGCCAAAGGGGAAGAGGCGCCTGATTTTCAATTGAAGAAATTCGGTACGGAAGAAACGGTTCAATTGAGTGATTTGGAAGGGCAGGGAGTCATGCTGAACTTCTGGGCCACCTATTGTGGTCCGTGCAAGGATGAGATGCCTTATATGGAAGAGTTATACGCCGAGTATAAGGAAAAAGGTGTGGAGATCCTTGCCGTCAACCTGGATTCAACAGAATTGGTTGTAGAAAACTTTGTGAATGAATATAACCTCTCCTTCCCGATTCTTCAGGATAAAAAAGGACAGGTGATGGATCTGTATAACATCGGTCCGATCCCTTCGACCTTATTCATCAATCCGGAAGGTGATATTGAAGAGCAGGTGATCGGCCCGCTGACATTGGAAAAACTGGAGGGGTACCTGCAGGAGATTTCACCAGAGGAATAGAGTCTACTTATATATTGTGAGGTTTTATTATGAATGAGATTACCTGTGAGTGTGGACACGTAAACCCCGAAGGTACCGTTTTATGTGAGTCCTGCGGAAAACCGATCGAGGGGAATCAGCATATTGACGGCAATGATCAGAAGGAATTGCTGAACATGCGCTATGATGGCAGTGCCCGCAGGTCCCAGACGTATAACCGGACGATGGTTGATAAAATATGGAATTTCTTTTCCTCTGTTAAAGTGGGCGTTTGGCTCATTTTTATTACTGTCATAGCTTCAGCAGTAGGAACGATTTTTCCACAGGAAGTGTTTATACCTGGGAATGCTGATCCGGCCACCCACTACCGGGATCAATACGGAATCGCAGGTCAGATTTATTATCAGCTTGGTTTTCATGATTTATTCAGTTCCTGGTGGTATATGCTGCTGATTGCCATGATCGGTATTTCCATCGTTATTGCCAGCATCGACCGATTTTTTCCTCTATACAAAACCTTGAAAAACCAGAAGCCGAAACGGCATGAGTTGTTTATGAAGAAACAGCGGGTGTTCGGAACGACAGAAACTCAGAAAGTGGATGTGGAGCGTTTCAAAACCAACCTGAAGAAACGGCGTTTTCGTGTGTTTGAACAGGATGGTCATCTGCTGGCGGAGAAAAACCGGTTTGCCCGGTGGGGACCGTATGTCAACCACATCGGCCTGATCATTTTTCTGATCGGGGCTCTTCTCCGATTCGTCCCGGCTTTTTATGTCGATGAATTCATCTGGGTCCGGGAAGGGGAAACCATTTTAATTTCCGGAACGGATGGGCAGTATTATATTGAAAATAAAGCTTTTACACTGGAAACGTATGACAAGGATAATCCTGATGATGCCCGGTTTAAAGAAGCGATTGAAAATCAGAATGGAGCCATTCCTAAAACCTTCCGGACGGATGCTGTGATCTATGAGCGCACCAATTCGGATGTCCCGGGAGCTGAACCGGAGCTGGAGCAGGTCAAAGAAGGGGCATCCACGATGAACAATCCTTTGAAATTCGGTGATTATGCCCTTTATCAAGCCAGTTATCAGCTGAATGAATTCAAAGAAATGTCCTTTAAGATTCATGACAAGGATGACGAATCGACCAACTATGGAGAATTCACCGTCGATCTGACAGATCCTCAATCTACATATGAACTGGACGGAGGCTACAGGGTGGAAATCGCCAACTATTTTCCTGATTATGAACTGGAAGATGGGGAACCGGTTTCCGTGTCGAAGTATCCAAGGAACCCGGCCTTTGTTTTTCAATTATTTCCTCCAGGGGAGTCTGAACCTGAAACCAGTTTTCTCGGTATAGGAGCCAATGTTGATGCTGGTGGTGAAAATGAGTACAAGCTCGGTCTGACTGAATTTGATGTCAGGGATGTGACCGGTCTGACCGTGAAAAAGGATGAAACGCTCTGGCTGATTGCTTTTGGAGGCGCTGTCTTTATGATCGGTGTTGCCCAGGGCATGTACTGGAACCACCGCAGAATCTGGCTTCAGCCTAGAAGTGATGGTGTCTGGATTGCAGGGCATACGAATAAAAACTGGTATGCATTAAGGATGGAGATTGATAAAGCGATTGAGGGAACAGGAATAGAAGCTCCCGTCGATCAGCACGAAATGAAATCATAGAGTCAGGAGGATGAACATGGGAGATTTAACGACCATAAGCAGTAACCTGCTTTATGCGGCATTTTTCATCTACTTGACGGCTACCTTTTTCTTCGGGGGAACAATAAGAGATAAGAAGAAAGGCAGCAGCAGAGTGGCTGGAAATATCGGTATTACGATTACCATCATAGGATTTCTTACGCAGCTTGGATATTTCTTTACAAGGTGGGGAGCAAGTGGTCATGCCCCAGTCAGTAATTTGTTTGAATACACGACATTCTTTGGGATGATGCTCGTTTTTGCTTTTATTGTCCTTTACTTTATTTACCGTGTGGATCTGCTGGGTCTGTTTGCCCTGCCGATTGCTCTGCTTCTCATTGCATTTGCGAGCATGTTTCCGACAGAGATTTCACCTCTCGTCCCGTCCCTGCAGTCGCACTGGCTTTATATTCATGTAACGACAGCTTCTCTCGGTCAAGGAATCCTGTCCGTAAGCTTTGTCGCCGGTTTAATCTTTCTTATCCGGCAGGTGGATCAGACGAAACGATCCAAGCATACGATGTGGCTTGAGTTTGTCATCTATATCATTGCCGCTACAGTTGCGTTTATCGTACTTTCCTCAACCTTCAGTGCTCTTAATTACCAGGCGGATTTTGAAGCACCAGTCGAAGGACAGCCGATGACCATCACCTATGAGATGCCCGCCATTGCAGGCCCTGCTGGAGGGGAATTACTGACTGAAGATGCGGTATCTCCTTTGTTTGATGCTCCTGAATGGATGCGTGGCGAAGATGCAGCGAAGAAATTCAATACATTCCTCTGGGCTGTCGCTGGCGGACTTGTTCTTTACTGGGGCTTACGCCTCGTTTTCCGCAGACGTATTGCGGCTGTCATTCAGCCGCTGTTGAAAAAGGTTAATCCTGAGCTTGTTGATGAAGTGTCTTACCGGGCGGTAGCCATCGGGTTTCCGGTCTTTACGCTCGGGGCACTGATCTTCGCTATGATTTGGGCCCAGCAGGCATGGGACAGGTTCTGGGGCTGGGACCCGAAAGAGGTCTGGGCTTTGATCACCTTCTTCTTTTATGCCGCTTATCTGCACCTCCGCCTTTCCCGCGGATGGCAGGGGATGAAGTCTGCCTGGCTGGCTGTTGGTGGTTTCGGTATCATTATGTTTAATTTGATCGCCGTTAACTTAATCATTTCAGGTTTGCATTCTTATGCATAAGATCAAGGGCAGACGGTTTTGAATCGTGCTGCCCTTGCTGTACATTCAATCGATTTAAATGGTAATGGAGGAAGATATTATGGAACGAGAAGCTAAAATACTGGTCGTGGACGATGAGGAACGTATCCGCCGGTTGATCCGTATGTATCTTGAAAGAGAAGATTACGTGATTGAGGAGGCAGAGGATGGCGAAGAAGCCTTCCAAAAAGCGGTCCAGGAAGATTATGATGTGATCTTGTTGGATTTGATGCTTCCGGGGAAAGACGGCATTGACGTCTGCCGTGAACTGCGTGAGAAGAAAGCGACACCGGTGATTATGCTGACGGCCAAAGGAGAAGAAGCGAATCGTGTCCAGGGCTTTGAAGCAGGGGCTGACGATTATATTGTGAAGCCTTTCAGTCCGAGGGAAGTGGTTCTGCGGGTGAAGGCCCTGCTGCGCAGGTCTTCCTCGACGAAGTTTTTGGAAACGGAAACCTCTGCCCGCAACGTCCTTGTTTTTCCTCATATGACGATTGATAATGATGCCCACCGTGTAACCGCTGATGGGAATGAAGTATCTTTGACACCGAAAGAGTATGAACTGCTGCATTTTATGGCGCAGGCCCCGGATAAGGTTTTTGATAGGGAAAGGCTTTTGAAAGAGGTATGGCAGTACGAATTTTTCGGGGATTTGAGAACGGTCGATACCCATGTGAAACGACTGCGTGAAAAACTCAGTAAAGTGTCCGCAGAAGCTGCCGGAATGATTGTAACGGTATGGGGCATCGGCTATAAATTTGAGGTCTCCGGCGATTGATGTTCTGGCGTAGTGTCGTAGGTAAATTGTGGTTTACCATCCTCTTTCTCGTATGTTTTGTTCTGTTTATTTTAACCATCCTTTTATTGGAGTTTTTTCAGAATTACCACATTCTTGAGGCGGAACGGCATCTTCTCCAGACCGCTGATAAAATATCGGAAGTGGTGGAGAGGTATGAGTCGGATGAGGATCTTCTTTTGTCTACGACAGAACTCGTCAAAGATCCTGCGAGCCGGGCTGTCATTACGTGGGGCCCGGACCGTCAGATTGCGGCGGAAAGCTCCTCTGAGAATCTTCCTGTCATCAATTATGATTGGTTTAGAAGCGACCCTGATTTATCCACGGTTATGGAAGAAGGCATGGACGTGAAAAAGGTAGCTGATCTGAGTGCCGGAGAAACCGGCATTATGGTTGTAGGTACACCCCTCACCGAGGGTCAGGGGGCGGTGTTTGTCTATCAGTCGCTGGATACGATTGAAGAGACTTCTGAACAAACGACTAAAATCATCTTCCTTGGTGCAGGGATTGCCATTGTTTTAACTACCATCTTTGCTTTCTTCTTGTCGACGAGAATTACTTCGCCTTTGATAAAAATGAGGGAAAGCGCCCTTGAACTTGCTAAAGGCCGCTTCAATACGAAAATCCCGATCCGTACTCATGATGAAATCGGCGAGCTTGCTATGGCTTTTAATCGGATGGGTCGGGAGCTGAAATTTCATATTAATGCCCTGAATCATGAGAAAGAACAGCTGTCCGGGATTCTTCGGTCCATGGCGGATGGGGTTATTACCGTGAACCGTCAAGGGGATGTTCTTGTATCCAATCCGCCTGCTGAACAGTACTTGGAGGCATATGAGTTTGAAAATCAAGGGGCAGATGGACACGTAGATCTTCCTGAACCATTACAGGAACTGCTGCAGCGCGTCATTATCGAAGAACAGGAGCTGATGACAGAAGCAACTCTGCAGGGGCGTTCATGGGTGATTTTAATGACGCCTCTATACGATCGTCAGAAAATCCGTGGTGCGGTGGCTGTTCTAAGGGATATGACAGATGAGAGGCGTCTGGATAAACTAAGGAAAGATTTCATTGCCAATGTATCCCATGAGCTTCGCACGCCTATTTCGATGCTCCAGGGCTACAGTGAAGCTATTGTGGACGACATCGCGGAAAGCAAAGAGGAAAAGAATGAACTGGCTCAGATTATCCATGATGAATCGCTTCGGATCGGCAGGCTCGTCAATGAACTGCTCGATCTGGCCCGTATGGAGGCGGGGCATATCCAGTTGTCCATGGATACGTTGGATATGGAATCCTACATGCATAAGATCATCAGGAAGTTCCAGGGGGTTGCGAATGAAAAGGGCGTGATCCTTCATTCAGCTATAGATCCTCAAGTGGAAACGGCCTCTTTTGATCCCGACCGGATCGAGCAGGTGTTTACCAACCTGATTGATAATGCCATCCGTCATACAGAAACAGGCGGCGAAGTCATGATTCGTGTGGAAGCCGGAACCGGGGCATGGGTGGGGGCGGTCAGTGACTCCGGCCTCGGCATTCCTGAAGAGGATCTGCCGTTTGTATTCGAGCGTTTTTATAAAGCAGATAAATCAAGAAAGCGTGAAAATAAGAATTACAAGAAAGGGACCGGCCTTGGTCTTGCCATCACGAAGAACATTGTAGAGGCTCATGAAGGTTCAATCAGTGTTCACAGCCGGCTGAAAGAAGGGACAACCTTCACCTTCAAGATCCCTTACCATCCGTAACGTAGAAGCTGCCTGCTGCAGGCTGCTTCTACGTTTTTTTTGGACGTTTGAAAGATCTGGTTTTCTTTTCTAAACGAAGACTTTAAGATGAAAGTGTAACGTTTGATACATAGGAGCGTCTAAATAAGTATCGCAGGAGGTACAGCCATTGAGAGCGTTCTTTGATGAACTTTATGATCATTACCACCAGGACCTGTTTCAGTTCATTTTTTATATGGTAAAAGACCGTAACCTGGCGGAGGATCTTGTCCAGGACGTTTACGTGAAAGTGTTGAAATCCTATCAATCTTTTCATGGGAAAAGCTCGGAAAAAACGTGGTTGTTTTCCATTGCTCGTCACGTAACCATCGATCACTTCCGCCGTCAGAAAAGGACGCGGGATCGTGTGGCTGAATTTTTTGACTGGGGCGATAAGGGCGCCCAGCTTCCTGACCGCGCTCCACTCCCTGAAGAAATCATTATCCAGAGTGAGGATGTGCGGCATGTCTACCTGGCGATGAACCATTGCTCTGTCGATCAGCGGACCGTTTTGATCCTCCGTTATATCCAGGGGCTTTCGATTAAGGAAACTTCCGAGGTTACGGGCTGGACAGAAAGTAAAGTGAAAACGACACAGCATCGAGCGCTGAAAACCGTGAAAGAATATACAGATTCAGTGGAAGGAGGGGGAGGAGAATATGAAAAAATCTAATAGACAGAACGTGGAAAAGCAGTTATCCAGGCTTCCTTCCATAAAAGATCATCAATCCAGAGATGTTCTCTACAAGGCAGTCAACCAAAAGTTACACCGGAAGGAAAAACGTATCCCTTCGTGGCTGGGGCCTGGATTTGCCGTCTGTGCCGTGCTCGTACTGCTCGCCGTCTTTATCCCTGTCTTTATGGCACAGAATCAACAATTGAATACCCAGCCTTCCACACAGACCAGTGATGAAGCTTCCCCGTCTCTGGAGAGCCCTGAAAAAGAAAGTTCTGCAGGATCCGCTGCGAAGGAAGAGGGGGAGTCTTCTGAGGCGCCCGATGGATCGTTCTCTATCAAGGAGGATGAGTGGTTTACATTCGCTTATCCGGGAAGGAATGCGGAAGTTGTTATTCCGGTTTCCACTCACGATGCTCTTCCTTATACAAAGGAAAAAGCGGAGGAGAAAGGGCTGTCAGACAGGCTTCTACAGAACGTCGAGATTGATATTGATGAAGAGACGAAAAAGGCGGAGGTTACTTTTCCGGATGAATTTGAGCCGGCAGGAACTGCGTATGTGCAAATGCTCATGGAAAGTATCCGCTGGGAGCTGGAAGGAAAAGGAGTGCGCACCATTGCGTTGAATCGTCCTTCCTATGATTCGGTCCCGATGGGGAATTACGGGGAACTGAACAGCCTGGACCCGATTTCGGAAGGGGAGTATATGTTTAAGCTGTACCAGTATAACGCCCAGTCCCCCTCTTATCTGGCTCCGGTTCCTACGGAAGGGACATCATCGCTGGAAGACGTGTTGAACTTGATGAAGGAGAAAGGTGGAGGAACGTATATCAGACCCTCTGTACCAGACCATGTGGAATTTGCCGTCGATAAGGTTGAAGAAGGGCATGTACAGCTGGACATTACTCATCAGGAGTGGAAGAGCGAACAGGAACTCATTCTGATGATTGAGGCTGTTTCAGCTACGGCCCGCCATTTCGGGATGTCCCGGGTCACCTTTGGTGGAATGGGAGTGGAGGAAGTAGGAGGGTATGATTTAACAAAACCTGTCGATCTGCCCGGTCCCTTTAATGTAGAATCATGATCCTTACCAAACTCCCCATGTTCAGGGGAGTTTTTTTGGGACGTTCCGGCTGATGCATGTTAAAATAGAACCGTCTGAAAAAGGAGACATGCAGATGGATCAAATGGAGATACAGCAATTAATTTCTCGAAAAATGAAGCTTATCCGGGTAGAATATGGATACACACAGAACCGGATGGCTGAAATCATCGGTCTGTCCAAAAAGACCCTTGTTCAAATCGAAAAGCAGCGAACGACGGCTGGGTGGACGACGGTCACAGCGGTCTGTGCGCTCTTCAGAGAAAGTGAGATCATCAGGAGAGTCTTGGGCGATGCGCCTCTGGAAATATTGGAAACGGCTGCCCATCTTCATATAAACGCCGGGGAGGAAGTCCCATCCACCCTGCCGGTGACGTGGACGGTCATCACTGAAAAAAGCAGTTTTAAGCTCGAACGAAATGAAAGGAGCGGACATTTCCGCATCAGTAGAGCGGGAACGAGGCTTTTTTCAACATGGAATCGTGTGGAGGCAGAACTCCATTTGGAGAAGATAGCACGTGACATATAAGAAAGGCCCCTTTTAGAAGGGGCCGGTGTATATTATTCGAATTTCAACGGATCTCCATGAAAAGGAGCTTCCGCAATTTTAATAGAATCGGTTGGACAGCCGTCAAAGGCATCTTCCATATCTTCCTCATATAAATCGGGTACAGCTTCCGTCCCCTCATTATCATCCATCACTGCAAAGGCAAGTCCTTCGTCATCATAATCATAGATGTCCGGAGCAGCAGCCCCGCAGGCCCCGCAGGCAATACAGGTTTCTTTATCGACCATCGTGTATTTCGCCAAAGGGTTTTCCCCTCCTTTTTCTAACCATTCTATATTGACAGGCATTGTCTATGAAAGTGGTCCACGTCCTATTGTAAATCTCCCCCCTGTATTTTTCAAATGGTTGACATGGAGCTGTTTTTCAGGGCGTGTTGTACGAACGATGAAAAAATCAAACGAGAAAGGTGGTGGGTGGATGTTTGAATCTATTGTCCTTCACTGCATCCAGCGTTTTAAAGGGGAACGGACGGTATCTGGTATTTTTAATATGCTGACAGGGAAAAGATCCTCCCAGACCATGCAGGATGCCAAAGCATATCAGCTTGATCATCTGTTCGGTATTTTTCCAGAGCTGGACCGCAGACGACTGGATACCGTGATCGACCAGATGTCTCATCGTGGAGAAATCGTTCTGAATGAGCAGAGTTTCCCACACATAACAGAAAACAGCCGGCAGCCGTCTCCGCACACGTTCCCGTATTTTCAGGGGATGACCTGGCATGAAGTGGTCCCGGCCTTCATTTCCCGTTTAAACCTTCTCGTACAGGCGTCTTCGAATAAAGAAGCGGGGATTCAGTCCTATGTAGCCATCGTTGACAATCCAGAAGCCCAGCTATGGGTGAAAAAGGTGTTCGCCACTTTCCAGAATAAGCTGGCCCGCCTCAACCAATCCTTGTATGAAGAGCTGGACAGACTTCTTTCTGCTCATGATCCAATCCAGGCGGAGCTGTTTACTCACCGCCTTACGGGTGGAGGGTGGATAGGTCTGACTATGGATCAGCTTAAAGAAAAATTCAGGATGTCCAAGGAGGATGTCCTGCTGGGGCTGAGACATACGTACTATTATCTATTTCAGCAGGCAAAAATGGACCAGGATGCCTATCCTGTCCTCCATTTATGCACCCGCGGTCTTCAAGCCTCCCATCTCGTTACAGCGTCCGCGGGGAAAACCTATCAGCTTATTGCCCAGGGGCTTTCCCTTGAAGAGATTGTGACTATCCGGCGTTTGAAGAAAAGCACGATACAGGATCATATTGTGGAAGCCGCCCTTGTAACTCCTGACTTTGACGTCTCTCCCTTTTTGACGGCGGAGCAGGTCGTGGAGATCAATCAAAAAGCGGTTGATTTGAATACCCAGCGGCTGAAGCACATTCATCAGGATCTTGGAGGCGTCTATGATTACTTTGAAATCCGCCTGGCTCTGGCTCATGGGCGGAGCACGCACATAGAAAGGAAGCCATTATCTTGAGTACACAGCTAGCAGCAGCATTAAAAAAATATTTCGGCTTTGACCAGTTCCGGGAAGGGCAGGAAGATGTCATTCAGGATGTGATGGACGGAAACGATGTTCTGGGGATTCTTCCAACAGGCACGGGTAAATCCTTATGCTATCAACTGCCCGCACGGCTTCTCCAAGGAACAACCATCGTTGTCTCCCCGCTTATATCCTTGATGGTCGATCAGGTGAAGCAGTTGAAGGCAGCCGGATATAAATCGGTCACAGCATTGAACAGCTTTATGGACATAAAGGAAAAAAAACAAGTGATTCAGAACCTTGATCAGTATGATCTTGTCTATATTTCACCGGAAATGCTTCAAAATGAACGGCTCCAGGAGGACTTTAAACGTATGACCGTTCCACTTTTTGTCATTGACGAAGCTCACTGCATCTCCCAGTGGGGGCACGAATTCCGTACAGATTATCTGAAACTGCACCGGATCATTGATTCGATAGGGAGCCCTCCTGTGCTTGCTCTGAGCGCCACCGCTACACCTGAAGTCCAGGGGGATATCATGGAGAAACTAAACCGCCCGGGGATGGTCCGCCATATCTATCCTATGGATAAACAGAACATCAGCCTGTCAGTGGAGGAAGTCCAAAGCCCTGATGAGAAAACAGAAAGAATCGTAAACATCCTCTCCCATATACACGCACCGACGATGATCTATTTCTCCAGCCGCCAGTGGGCGGAGAAGGTAAGCTTTGTGCTGAGAGAGAAGCTCAGCCACCGGACCGCCTTCTATCACGGAGGCATGGAACAGACGGACCGTATGCTCGTTCAACAGCAGTTTATGAATGGGCAGCTGGATGTGATCTGCTGTACAAGTGCCTTTGGTATGGGCGTGGATAAAAAAGACATCCGTCTGGTTATTCATTTTCACCTCCCGGCCCAGACCGAGTCGTTTATTCAGGAAATCGGTCGTGCGGGAAGGGACGGAAAACCTTCTGCCAGTCTCGTTTTGTTTACAAAAAAAGATCACTACCTTCCTCAAATGCTTATCCAGAGTGAGCTGCCTGAGCGGGAGCAGCTGGATGTGGTCCTTGGTTATTTGAAACGTCAGGAAGGACGCGGACTTTTGGAGGACGCATCGATCATGGAGCAGCTTCAACTTTCTGAATCGCAGTGGAATTTCATCAAATACCAGGCAGAAGAGCGGGGCGTGCTGGATCATGGAAAGGTTCAGCCGTTTCCGATGGATTTCGAGAGCCGGCTGCATGCGCTGCTGCGGGAACGGTGGACCTATAAACAGGGGAAACTTACGGAAATGCTGACATGGATCCATCATACAGGATGCCGCAGGGAAGCGTTATACCAATCTTTTCAGGACCATATCCGGCCGCCTTATGTTCCATGCTGTGATGCCTGTGGTTTTTCTGTAAATCATCTGACCTTTCATGAGTCACTGGAAACTCCGGCAGCAGAATCTTGGAGAGAGCGCCTGCAGATGATTTTTCATCAGGGGCCGCCCCATGCGTGAGGCCCAGCAGGAAATGATCCAGGAAATGTCAGACAAACAAATCACCTTTCACCTCCTTTTGACGCAGGTGCTCATTATGTCTGCCGCTGTCGTAGCAAGTGCCTTTCTTTTTGACCCGTTTCTTGCGGAATGGCAGGAGCAATTTCACATAAACTGGAGGCACTGGTGGCTTTACGGTGTCATTCCAGGACTTATTGTCCTTCTCATTGATTTGTTTCTCCTGTATGTTTTACCTGTGAGGGCTTATGATGATGGAGGAGTCAATAAAAAGGTTTTTGCGAGCCGGTCTTTTCCTGGAATTATCTTCATCACTCTGCTCGTTGCCGTAAGCGAGGAAATGCTGTTCAGAGGCGTCCTCCATCATGAATTCGGTTATATAACGGCAAGTGTACTGTTTGCCATTCTGCATATCCGTTACTTAACACGGGTGGTGCTGCTGTTATCGGTTTTATTTGTCAGTTTCTTTATCGGGTACATGTATGAAGTAACAGGAAGTCTTCCTGTTACCATGACAGCTCATTTCATCATTGATGTTGTTCTCGGTGTCTGGATCAGACTCGGGAAATGGGGGGAGAAGCATGCATCAGACGGATAAACGTGAAATCCATGAAGAAAAAGAACAGGAAGACCTCGATGTGCTGGGGCTGCCGCGGCGGCAGGAGGTCCATACGAGCAGAACGGGAAGAATCAGGTGGAAAGTCAGCACCGCCTGGATCAGTTTTTGGTTTATCGTATTCATAGTTCTCATCTGCTTTATCTTCTCTTATCCTTTATGGGGCGAATGGCTCAAGGGGATATCTTTTCAGCCGCTGAATCTGAATGAAAAAGCGCCCTACCATGAAGAAATCACGGTGGAGCGCTGAACGTTCAAAAGAATTGTTTCCGGTCCTTTTCGAATTTTAAAATCTCCACAGCTTCACGGAAGCGCTGGGAGTGGATGACTTCCCGCTCCCTGAGAAATTTGAGGCTGTCATTGAGGCACGGATCATCGGACATATTAATGATCCATTGATAAGTGGCCCGTGCTTTTTCCTCGGCAGCTATATCCTCATACAAATCAGCAATGGGATCTCCTTTGGCTGCTATATATGTAGCTGTCCAAGGACTACCTGCTGCGTTTTGATAATACAAAGCGTGATCGTGGTTGGCGTAATGCGCACCAAGCCCTGCCTCTTTCATTTGTTCAGGTGTAGCATCCTTCGTTAATTTATAAATCATGGTTGCAATCATTTCAAGATGGGCGAATTCTTCTGTTCCTATATCTGTTAATAAACCGATGACTTTATCAGGGATGGTATATCTCTGATTCAAATAACGGAGAGCGGCCGACAGTTCCCCGTCCGCTCCGCCGTATTGTTCGATGAGATATTTGGCCAGTCTGGGGTTGCATTCCGTTACTTTAACCGGATACTGCAGTTTCTTTTCATAAAACCACATGTTCTACCTCCTTAAAGTTCAAAGATTTACACCTGCCATGGCCAAGGGGCATCGGACCAGTTCCATGGATACCCGGAAAAACTGCCTCCATACTGCCGGAGGGGGCCGTATTTCTGTTCAAAGACGGTTTTCAAATCCCGGCTTTCCACTGCAAGCTGATTAAACTGCTGAACCGCCTGCGTATCTTCGGGATGTGTGTCCAAATAAAGCGTTAAATCAACCAGAGCGAAATCGACCATTTGAATTTTTTCCATCAAGGAATAGCGCTCCTGATCGTGGGATTGACCCTGCTTCATCCTTTTCCTCCTTTAGGTACGGGCGTCGGGTAGGGGTCATAAAGACAGGGCCATAAGGTTCCTTTGTACAAAGCTTCCTGCAGAGGATACTGCTGCAGGTTCATTGGCTGGAATCCGAGGTATAAATTAGGTGGTGTCTGGTAACACTTGGTCCTGATGGGTGGACACGGATCAAAAGGCCCGTAATAAGGGTGGTAGCACTTCACTGGTGTATACATATTTCAACACTCCCTTTGTCTCCAAAAATATATGTGTCCAAATGTTGTCCTATTCTGATTAAGGCAGGAGAACCGCCGGCTTCAGGCGAATAAGGTACTGACCATAAAAGAAAGAGGTGACAGGTATGTTTGTAAAAGGGATCATGAAACCAGTTCATCAGTCATTTACAGCAGATGTAAACACCAGTTTGAAAGACGTGCTGGAATTGTTGGAGCAGAAAGACATCGAAGCTGTGCCTGTACTGGAGGGGAACCTTTTCAAAGGTATGATTTCGAAGGAAATGATTTATGAATCCTGCTATAAAAAGGACGGTCTGCAAGACACGGGAACTTTCCTGCAAGAAACACCTGCTGGGGAAGCGGCCGGATATGAAGATTTCTGTATTACCAATGAAGAAGTGTTTGAACGCACACTACCAATGTTCAAGGGCTTTGCCGTACTCGCGGTGGTGGATGACCATCGTGTTTTTCAAGGGCTTGTGACACGGTATGATGTGATTGAACAATTTGAGAGTGCCTTTGGTGTAAAGAAACAAGGCATTCGGATCGCCTTTACGTCAGAAGAGTCTGAGGGCCGGATTGAACGGCTGGGGGACATCATCAAAAACTATCACGAAAACGTGATTTCTCTTGCTACCTTTGACGAGACAGATAAGCTGGCAAGGAGAATCGTTTTGAAAATCGAGGAAAATGATAATATAGAAGCCTTTACGAAAAAACTTGAAAAGTCAGGTTTTCGAATCTTAAGCGTCAAACATGTATAACCACTGCCGCTGTGCCTATCCAGGCATAGCGGTGTTTTTTTGGATATGCTATCATGATATTTTCGCTGCGGAAAACAAGGAGGTGGGCTGGAATTGGTGATATGGATACTTGTATTGGCTGTGGCAGGGCTCAGTGTGCTGTTGTATATGAGGTACCTGGCTGGTAAAGATCATGTCAGAGAGGAAAAGGTGCAGAACGCCTTTGGAAAAGACGGAGACCACCTGCGTATTTTCTTTATCTCTGATATACATAACCGCATCATTAAAGAACAAACATTAAAGAAAGCCGGGAAGGTGGATGCCGTCATTATCGGTGGAGACCTGGTGGATAAACGGACATCCATTTCTAAACTTGAGACGAACCTGAAACGTTTGAAACACTGGGAAGTACCGGTTTACTTTATACCAGGCAACAATGATCATGAACTGATCGAAGAACCACTGACGGCCGTATTGGACAGACATCGGGTTGTAACGTTGTCCAATGAAGATTTGGAAGGAGAAGGAATAGGAGGCACACCGTTCATAGTAACGGGTCTTGACCCTTATTTCCTGAAGCCGAGGCGGTCGCTGAAACTGGCTGATTCTTCCTGTTTCCGGATCTTATGCGTACACGATCCCTATGTATACAGTCAGATGAATCTCCAGGAAAAAAACAAGTATGATCTCGTATTGAGTGGTCATACTCACGGGGGACAGATCAGGCTGTTCGGCATAGGTCCCTATCAGCGCGGAGGATGGAGCAGAAGGGCTTCTGTTCCTCACCTGGTGAGTGAAGGGTACGGAACATCCCTTCTGCCGTTAAGACTTGGGACAAGAGCAGAGTGTCACGTCATTGACATCAGCGGATATGTAAAGGATTCTTCTAAAAACCTTGCATAAAGAATATACAAATTTTACACAATCCGTTTGATTCCTATATAATTAAAGTAAAAGACTTACTTGGAGGCAGGCTTATGGCTACGACTAAAGCAAAATATAATATTAAAGCGGTGTCACAGATGCTGGGCATCCAGCCTGGAACACTCCGAGCCTGGGAACGTCGGTACAGAATGATCCGTCCTTCCCGCAATGAAGCAGGTCATCGGCTTTATACAGATGAGCATATCAGGATATTAAAATGGTTGATGGAAAAAGTGGATAAAGGTTTTACGATATCACAGGCGGTTTCACTCCTGGAAAGCAATGAAGACGCCGTCACCCATAATGAGCACTCAGAAAACCGCACACAGCTTGATAAAATTGGTGATCAGCTGCTGGACAGCCTTCTTTCGTTTAATGAGAATGACGCTCAGCGGCATCTTGATCATGCATTCAGTCTGTTCACGCCTGAAACGGTGGCGATTGATATTATCGGTCCGATTCTCGTGAAAATCGGGGATTTGTGGGAGGAAAACAAAATCACAAGCGCCCACGAGCACTTTGCCAGTCAGTTTATCCGCTCCCGTATAGGCATGATGCTTCTTTCCATTCCTTCGGACAGTATGCTTCCTAAAGCTCTGCTCGTATGCGGCCCGAATGAACGGCATGAACTGGGCCTGCTTATTTTTGCCCTCTTTTTGAAGCGGAAAGGTTATGATGTCATCTATCTCGGCCAGAGCATCGCAGGAGGAGATATCGATATTGTGATCAATGAAATTGACCCCGCTTATATGTTTATGTCCTGTACACTAAAGAAAAATATACCGATCACGATTCGTCTGGCCGAGGCGCTTCAGCGTGAATTTCCTTCTCTTAAGATAGGTCTCGGCGGATATGCCTATGACCGGCTTTCTGAATTGGACAAGAAACGGATACAGCCATTTATCGTTGGAAATTCCAAGCGTGCATGGGAACAGTGGCTGCAAATGAACTGATGGACTGGGAAATTATATTTGCCCCCGGCTTCAAATGTCGGATATAATTTGAAAAAAGGTGCCATATTGGCGCCGGTCATCATACTATATAGATAACACATCGTGACCAGGGGGGCGATCATATGCGAGTAGAGAGAATGACGAGTGAAAAATTCAAGATTTTCCTTACTTTTGACGATTTAATGGACCGGGGCCTCTCCCGCGAGGAACTCTGGAATGATCTACCTCGCGTACACCGGATATTCAGCGATATGATGTATGACGCAGGCATAGAGCTCGGAGTAGAGCTTACAGGAGTTCTGCTCGTGCAGGTTTATCTGCTTCAGGCACAAGGCATGCTTGTCGTTGTGACAAGAACAGAGCCTGCTGATATTGAGGAAGATGACGAAGACTACCTTGAAATGAAGGTAACCCTTGATGAGAGCAAGGAAATGATGTTTTCCTTTTCTGATTTCGAACACGTCATCCAGGCGGGGATCCACCTGCATCAGCTTGGTGTGACAGGGGGAAGTATTTATCATTATGAGGATTCCTATTATATGCTTTTGGAAGATAAAGAAATAGATCACCTGGACCAGGATCAGGTCATTGCCCTGCTTTCTGAATACGCTTCAGCCACAGCCGTAACCTCATACCGGCTGATGGAATATGGGAAATCGATTATGGACAAAGATGCCTGTGAATCAATAACTAAACATTTCTCTTAATGATGAAGGAACGAGTCTTGAAGAAAAGCTCGTTCTTTTTATTTATGGATAGAAGGCCTATTGTCAAACGTGTTACTATAAAGGTTGGCAAATCTATATCGTGGTAGGAAATGGAGTGTAGGAAATGAAGATTGCGGTGTTATATGGAGGAACCTCAGGGGAACGGGAAGTTTCCTTGTCTACAGGGAAGGGAATTATACAAGCATTGAAAAATAAAGGCCATGAGGTTACGGCCGTCGATTTTTCCCCGGATCATCTGGACCAGGTCACAGCGCTTGATGTGGACCTTGTATTCATCGGGCTGCACGGGCGCTTTGGCGAAGACGGAAGGATTCAAGGTCTTCTTGATATGAAGGGGCTCCCGTATGTTGGTTCAGGGGTGCTGGCTTCTGCTCTGGCGATGGATAAGGCTAAATCCAAGCAGATCTTTTCCCTGAACGGCTTGAACACAGCGGAGAGCGCTGCTTTTGATGTTACAGATGAGAGTCAATGGTCTTCGATTGAACATACGATCAAGCAGCAGTTTCAGGTTCCCTATGTCATTAAACCGAACCAGGAAGGGTCCACACTGGGACTGACCATCGTAAAGGATGAGGCAGATGCCGGCCTGGCGGTTAAAACAGCAGCACAGTCGGATTCTATGATTCTAGTAGAGGACTATGTAAAAGGAAGAGAAGTAACTGTACCCGTCATGGGGCGCCGAGGGGAAGAGAAGGCTCTTCCGGTCATTGAAATTATTCCGAAGAATGATTATTACGATTTTGATTCAAAATATCAACCAGGTGGAAGTGAACATATCGTACCAGCTGAACTGCCGGCTGATATGACGGCGAAGCTTCAGGAAGATGCCGTTCGTGCTCATCAGCTGCTGGGATGTGACGTTTATTCACGCGTGGATTTCATTATTAATGATAAAAATGAACCGGTTATTCTTGAAGTCAATACCCTGCCGGGAATGACGCCGACGAGTCTGTTTCCTGATGCCGCTCAAGAGATCGGCTTAAGTTATGATGATTTAATCCAATCGTTCGTAGATCTGTCCCAGCCTGCATATGAGAAAAAGGTGTAATCGCTTACAACTTCTTTGTGAAAACGGATGAAAAAGCTGGTTTCGACCTTTCCAACAGGCAGAGGAACGTGTATACTATTCACTGAAAGAAGAGCCCTAATCGAATGGATGATATAGGAGGTAAATGGATGGTAGCCGATAAGCCTGCAGACAATGCAAACGAAAAAAATGACAAACTTGACGTGTTGAAATCCACGCAGACCGTGGTTAAAAAAGCACTTGATAAATTAGGATACCCTAATGAAGTATATGAATTAATGAAAGAGCCTGTCCGCATGATGACCGTAAGAATTCCTGTAAGAATGGACAACGATCAGATTAAAATCTTTACAGGGTACAGGTCCCAGCATAATGATGCTGTAGGTCCAACCAAAGGCGGCGTCCGTTTTCATCCAAATGTGTCTGAAAAAGAAGTCAAAGCGCTCTCCATCTGGATGAGTTTAAAAGCCGGTATTGTCGATCTTCCGTACGGCGGAGGAAAGGGCGGTATCGTATGTGATCCGAGGGAAATGTCCTTCCGTGAACTGGAAGGAGTCAGCCGCGGATACGTCCGGGCGATCAGCCAGATCGTAGGCCCGACGAAAGATATTCCCGCTCCCGATGTATTTACCAATTCACAGATTATGGCGTGGATGATGGATGAATACAGCCGCATTGATGAATTTAACAACCCGGGTTTCATTACAGGTAAACCGCTGGTGCTCGGTGGTTCCCACGGAAGGGAAACCGCGACAGCGAAGGGCGTAACCATCTGCATTGAAGAAGCCGCCAAGAAAAAAGGCATCAATGTCGAAGGCGCAAGAGTCGTCGTTCAAGGCTTTGGTAATGCCGGAAGCTTCCTTGCGAAATTCATGCATGATAAAGGTGCTAAAGTGGTCGGAATATCGGATGCCTACGGAGGGCTTCACGATCCGGATGGTCTTGACATTGACTATCTTCTGGACCGTCGTGACAGCTTCGGCACAGTGACCAACCTGTTCAACAATACGATTACGAATGAAGAACTGCTGGAGCTTGACTGTGATATTCTTGTTCCCGCAGCTATTGAAAACCAGATTACAGAAGATAACGCCTATAACGTGAAAGCGAACATTGTCGTAGAGGCAGCGAACGGGCCAACGACACTGGAAGCAACGAGAATTCTTTCTGAGCGCGGCATCCTTCTTGTGCCGGATGTACTGGCTTCTTCCGGGGGCGTAACCGTTTCCTACTTTGAGTGGGTACAGAACAACCAGGGATATTACTGGACAGAAGAAGAAGTGGAAGAGAAGCTTCATAAAGTCATCGTCAAAGGTTTTGACAATGTCTACCGTACATCAGAAACAAGGCGCGTGGATATGAGACTGGCCGCCTATATGGTCGGGGTCAGAAAAATGGCAGAAGCATCCCGTTTCCGTGGATGGATATAACTTGATTCTATAAATGGAATCTCCTATCATGATGATGGTAGGAGATTCATTTTTTTGAAATGAACGGAAGAACGTTGTTGGAAAGAGGAGTGTTATACGTGCATCAACAAGAAAAAGCCATCATCATCGGCGGCGGTCCCTGTGGGATGAGTGCAGCTATTGAACTTCAGAAGGCTGGTATTGAACCGTTAATCATTGAAAAAGGGAATATTGTAAATTCTATTTATCATTACCCGACCCATCAAACTTTCTTCAGCTCCAGTGAAAAACTGGAAATTGGTGAAATTCCTTTTATTTCTGAAAGGCAGAAACCGGTGCGTAATGAGGCGCTTGCTTATTACCGTGCGGTGGCGGAGAGAGAGAACCTGCGGGTGCATACGTACGAAAAGGTTCAAAAGGTTGAAAGAGAAACTAGCGGGTTCATCATCCATACAGAAAAATCATCGGGTGAACAATCATCGTATGCAGCGAACCAGGTAATCGTTGCGACAGGCTATTATGATCAGCCGAACTTCATGGGTGTCCAGGGGGAGGAGCTTCCTAAAGTGATGCACTACTTCAAAGAGGGGCATCCCTATTACAACAAGAATGTCGTCATCATCGGTGGAAAAAACTCGGCAGCGGATGCTGCTTTGGAACTGGAAAAATCAGGTGCTCGGGTAACCGTTCTGTATCGTGGTGAAGATTATTCGAAAAGTATCAAGCCATGGATTCTCCCTCAGTTTGAAGCCCTTGTGAGAAAAGGAATCGTTACCATGGAATTTTGTGCCGACGTAAAAGAGATTACTCAGGATGCCGTCCGATATGAATGCAATGGGGAAGAAAAAAGTGTGGCGAACGACTTTGTCTTTGCAATGACGGGCTATCAACCTGACCACAGCTTCCTGACGAAAATGGGCGTGGAGATAAACGAGGAAACCGGGCGTCCATCCTTTAATGAGGACACAATGGAAACGAATGTTCCAGGCATTTATATTGCCGGTGTCATCGCTGCCGGATATAACAACAATGAAATCTTTATTGAAAACGGACGCCACCACGGCGGGAAAATCGCTGCTTCCATCGCAGCGGAATCAAAAGCGTAAAAAAACGTTCAGGCACCCGCCTGAACGTTTTTTTTTCAGCTGAACATATGCTCGAGTTCTGTCATATTCGCCGTCATCTCCAGAGCCACCATTAACTTGATGCGGGCTTTTGGACCTGTCAGGCCGTTTGCGAAGATGATGCCCATATTTCTAAGCTGTCGTCCGCCTCCAGGATAGCCGTAAGTGTCCTGGACGATTCCCTGATAGCAGCGGGAAACAAGGACAACGGGAATGCCTTCCTTAATTGTCCTTTCCAGTGCTTCCATCGTTTCAGGAGGGAGGTTGCCCTGTCCGAGTGCTTCAATGATCAGCCCGTCCACACGGCTTTCGCGTACCGCATCGATTAAATCGCCGTCCATCCCTGCGTATGCTTTAATCAAAGACACACGTTTGCCTATGTTTTGGATCGGATAGGAGTCATGCCGGGTCATCTTATGGTGGAAAAAGACATCCGATTTTGTCGTAATTCCGATAGGCCCGTATTGAGGGCTCTGGAAAGTCGCAACATTGCTTGTGCTCGTCTTCGTTACATTTTTGGCTGTGTGGATTTCGTCATTCATAACGACGAGCACACCTTTGTCCTGGGCTTCATCACAGCTCGCCACCTTTATGGCACTTAGCAGGTTGTAGAGCCCGTCCGCTCCTATTTCATTACTTGAACGCATCGCTCCTGTTACGACGACGGGTTTTCTTGTTTGTAAGAACAAATCCAGGAAGTAGGCTGTCTCCTCCAATGTGTCTGTTCCGTGAGTGATTACGACGCCATCATAATTTCGTCTGGCCATTTTTTCATGGATATAGCGGCCGAGTTTCAACATATGGTCGGGACGGATGTGCGGGGAAGGAAGATAGAATAGAATATCATCCTCAATTTCCACCTGTCCTTGAAGAACTGTTGTGATTTCCTCCAGCGGATGGCGGGAGGAGGTATTGACTTCACCGGTTTCCTTATCTTCTTTCATTGAGATGGTTCCACCTGTATGTATGATTAAAATGCGCTTCATGAATCATCCACCAACTTTCTATATCGATAGTTCCTTTTCTTTATTCTTCATGATACGATGAATCTTAGTTGAAAGAAAGAGAGAGGGTTGATTACCTTGGCCATATTGACCGCTGCCATATCACCTGCTGTGGCCATCATGACATTCATATACTTAAGCAAGCGTATAGAACTTGAGCCTCTCCCTCTTATTATACGGATGTTTGTTATCGGCGTCATTATGGTTTTTCCCATCATGTTTATCCAGTATGCCTTTGAGACGGAACAGGTCATTACAAACCAGTTATTTGTATCCTTCTTCCTTGCAGGTCTCCTGGAGGAATTTTTCAAATGGTTTTTTCTATTATTTGTCGCCTACAGACATTCTCATTTCGATCACCACTATGATGGCATCATTTACGGTGGAGCGGTCAGTCTCGGGTTCGCGACGATCGAAAATGTTCTTTTCCTTTTTAATAAAGGGATTGAAATTGCGATGCTCCGGGCGGTCTTTCCTGTTTCTTCCCATGCCCTGTTCGGCATCATCATGGGGTATTATATGGGTAAGGCGAAGTTTACAACGGTCCATATCCGAAAGTCTCTGGCCTGTGCGCTTATCATCCCTGTTGTATTACATACGATTTATGATTACATCATCACGATTCAGACGGATACGTGGGCGTATTGGATCACCCCGTTCATGGTCGGTTTATGGATAGTCGGAATTCGAAAAATCAGACTCGCCAACGATCATCATGAATCCATCTATCATAGAAATCAAGAGACACCCTGATGAGGGTGTTTTTTTTTACTGCTATTCACCTGTTTTCCAATCAAAAAATTACCTGAAGGCGTTTTTACAAAAATCCATTTCAACGAGTACAGATGACGGGAATGTATAAAGTCGGGCGTAAGTAAAAAACTACTTCCATAACTAAATTATTGCGTCAGGGGTGTATGGTGGATGTTATGGAAGAAAACAATGGTCGTTACTGCAGGTCTGGTCCTGCTGATATTCCCAATAGCAGATGGCACATGGAGCAAACCGGTTCATGGATTTTCCAGTCAGGTCATCCAGCAGGGGGCAACAGGCGATGATGTCATTGAACTGCAGGCAAGGCTTCAGTATCTCGGCTTTTATAATGGCGATATTGATGGTGTGTTCGGCTGGGGGACTTATTGGGGGCTTCGGAATTTCCAGTATGAATTTGGATTGGACATCGATGGCCTGGCCGGTCAGGAAGTGAAGGATAAGCTTGTCAAAGCCAGTAATTACGATGAAGGATATGTGAAAAAACAGATCCAGGAAGGCAAAGACTTCACCCATTATGGCGGCGTTCCAAAAAGCCAGCAGACGAAGCAGCCTTCCGGTCAATCTCCTCCATCTTCAAAACAGCCGGAAAGCCAGGGAGGGGACCAGGGCGGGGGACAGCCGGATGAGCCGACAGCTGTCAACGTTCCGAGCGGATATTCACAAAATGATATTCAGCTTATGGCGAATGCCGTCTATGGCGAGGCTAGGGGGGAACCTTATGTAGGTCAGGTGGCTGTTGCGGCTGTCATATTGAACAGAGTTCAGAGTGCTTCGTTCCCGAATACAGCATCGGGGGTCATATTTGAACCTCGGGCATTCACAGCCGTGGCAGACGGTCAGATCTGGCTCGAGCCGAACGATCAGGCCAAGGAGGCGGTCATGGATGCCATCAATGGATGGGATCCATCCGGACAGGCGTTGTACTACTTTAATCCAAATACCGCCACTTCAGACTGGATTTGGACAAGACCTCAAATCAAGCAGATTGGAAAACATATCTTTTGTAAATAGGAGGTGCGAGTATGATCAGGTGGTCTTTTATTGTTGTCTTAAGTATTGCCGCTGTCGGTCTGGGCGTATGGGGGTATCAGGAGAATCAGGATAAAAATGCGGTTCTTATTCAAGCGGAAAACAGTTATCAACGCGCTTTTCATGACCTTACGTTTAACATCGATCTCCTTCATGACAAGATCGGCTCCAGCCTGGCTATGAATTCCAAGCAGAGTCTTTCCCCGCAGCTCGCGGACATATGGAAAATTTCTTCTGAAGCTAATTCGGATGTCGGGCAGCTGCCCCTGACGCTGCTTCCGTTTAGCAAGACAGAAGAATTTCTCTACGACGTTGGTGATTTTGCCTACCGCACAGCGGTGAGGGACTTGGAGAAAAAACCGCTGAGTGATGAAGAGGTTAAACTGCTGGAAGAACTGCACGAAAAGTCAGGGGAGATTGAAAGCGAACTGAGGAAAGTGCAGAATGTAGTGTTGAGTGACAACCTTCGCTGGATGGATGTGGAGCTGGCGCTGGCCACGAATGATGAAGCCGGTGATAATACGATTGTCAATGGTTTTAAAACAGTTGAAAAATCGATGGACAGCTTTGAAAGCTCTGTTACAGAGGTCGGGTTTGGAAGTTCCGGGCCTGAGAAAAATTACCGCAATCTTCAAGGAGAAAACCTGACCAAGGAAGAAGCGAAGAAAACAGCTTCCCAATGGCTTGAAAAAGTGGATACCGAGAAGCTTACGCTGACGAAATCAGGAAAAGGAGCAGATGTTCCTACTTATACAGCCTCCTTCCAGGAAGGAGATAAAAACGGGTATATCGACCTTACTGAAAAAGGTGGACACCCGTTGACTATGATGATCAGCCGGGACGTCAATGATCCTGAAATAAGTCTGTATGAGGCTTCTGAGAAGGCCAAGGAGTTTGTCAGCGGATTGGATATTGACAATCTTGAACTTGTAGAAAGCAACCAGTATGACAAAATGGGTGTATTCCGCTTCCTTTATACGAAAAACGATGTCCGCTTTTTCCCGGATGCCGTCGTTGTTAAAGTTGCCTTGGATAATGGCGAGGTCCTGGGGCTGTCGGCCAGAGATTATTACGATTATCATAAGGACCAGGATTTGAATGAGCCGGAAATTACACTGGAAGAAGCACGCTCCAAAGTGAATCCGAACGTGGATGTCCAGGAACATCATTTGTCTGTGATTGAAAATGATTTGAAGGAACAGGTGCTGTGTTATGAATTTCTAACTACGATGGAAAATACAACCTACCGTATATTCATAAATGCATCCACAGGAGAAGAAGAAAAGGTCGAAACGTTGAAGAAAGCAGAAATGAAATTCAATCAGGAAATTTAATAGGAAAAAGACACTTTCCAACAGGATGGTGTCTTTTTTCTTAAAACTTTGTGCCTATATTCTTCCTTTTTCTTCTTTATAATGAGATAATTCCCTTAACTGATTCATGTCAAGGGAGGGTTTTAAATGGAGATTTTTCCTATAGGAACATCCGTCATCTTGGAGGTTCCGGGCGGACATTCAAAAGATGTGCCCGATAAGTACAGGTGCAGACTCGTGGATATTGAACAGGAGCGGATATACATTGATTATCCCATCCATACGGAAACAGGAAAAACAGGTTTCTTTTATGAAGGGACGCTGTTTCATGCGAGTTTTGTGGGAGAAGATGATTGCGTGTACTGGTTTAAAACAGAAGTGTTGACACGGAAAATCAAAAACATACCAGTCATTGTCCTTTCTTTTCCGGGGGTGAATGGTCTTGTGCGTATTCAACGGCGCCGTTACGTGCGGGTGGATGCAGCCGTGGATGTAGCCGCGCGCTCTTCTGATTATTCCTTCACGACCGTAACCAGTGACATCAGTGGTGGGGGGATGATGTTTACGAAGCCTCCGCATCATGACATTCAACAAGGGGATGGGATGGACTTCACCATTGTGCTTCCTATGAATGCCGGAGATTATTTTTATCTCTTGGCAGCAGGTTCGGTTGTCCGGGTGGTCCCGGCTACTTCCAGTCAAACGGCCCGTATATCGGTAGAGTTTACGGATATAGAGGAAAGAGACCGCCAGCAGATCATCCGCTACTGCTTTGAACAACAGATGAAGTGGCGGGCTAAAGCGCTGAATTAGCTTTTTAAATAGATTTTCTCCCTGGGATTGTGTTATTCTGAACAATGGTAAAAGTAGTCATTACAAGGGTAGGATCGGTTTCCACCCTGTAGTCAGGACAGATGGAGGAAATAGAACGTATGATGAACACAATCACGATTGCAATTGACGGTCCAGCGGCTGCCGGAAAGAGTACAGTAGCAAAAAAAGTCGCAGAAAAACTTTCATTTATCTACGTGGATACCGGAGCTATGTACCGTGCTCTGACATGGAAAGCCATCGAGGAAAATGTCTCGCTTGAGGATGAGGACGCTCTTTTTTCCCTTTTAAACAGAACGGATTTGAATCTTGTCCAGTCGGATGAGGGCCAGCGTGTCCTCGTGGATAAGAGTGATGTATCTGAGCGCATCCGCACGGCAGAAGTGACCAACCAGGTATCTATTACAGCAAAACACAGGAAAGTGCGGGAGGAAATGGTACGCCGTCAGCAGGAATTGGTTAAGGACAAAGGTGTTGTGATGGACGGTCGTGATATCGGAACCCATGTGCTGCCGGATGCGGAAGTGAAAATCTTCATGATCGCATCTGTCGACGAAAGAGCGGAGCGCCGCCATAAGGAAAATGTGGAAAAAGGATATCCCTCAAACCTTGAGGAATTAAAAGAAGAAATCCGCCGCCGTGATGAGCTGGATTCCAACCGTGCTGTATCCCCGCTCCTCAAAGCGGATGACGCCGTTGAAGTGGATACCACATCGATGAACATTGAAGAAGTCGTCGGCCGTATCCTGGAAATCGTGAAACAGAAAAGTCCAAAGGGGGAATAACGATGAGCCTCTATAAAATTGGTAAGCTGCTCTGCAGTGTCATTTTCTATCCCCTGTACCGGATTAAGGTTGTAGGGAAGGAAAATATTCCGGCAGATGGACCGGTTATTATCTGTTCCAATCATATTTCGAATGTAGACCCGCCTGTGGTTGGAATTACCAGCAGCCGGAATATTTACTTCCTCGCCAAAGAAGAGTTGTTTAAAAACCCTTTGATTGGGGGAATATTGAAAAAAGTCCACGCGTTCCCAATTAAACGCGGGATGAGAGACAGAAATGCTCTCCGCAAGGGTCTGGATATTCTTAAAGAAGGTCACGCCCTTGGGCTGTTCCCTGAAGGGACAAGACAGAAGAGCGGGGAAATCGGTCAGGGACTTGCCGGTGCCGGGTTCTTCGCCCTTCGATCTGAAGCTGCGATCGTTCCGTGTGCTATCATCGGACCTTATCAAAAGTTTAAGCGTCTGAAGGTCGTTTATGGAGAACCGATAGACATGTCGGAATACCGTGAACAGAAAGCGTCGGCCCAGGTCGTAACAGACCGGATCATGGAAGAAATCAGACAATTGCATAAAATTCATGAATGATATGGCGTAATCACTTGACAAAATGCTCTAAATATTAGAAGTTAGACAAAAGGGCATTTCTGTATTATTAGGTTGTGTCGGAAATTGAAGGAGGTAGCTTGGTATGGATGAAATGAATCAGGAAGTATCAGGAATGAAAGAATTCTCTGCAGGGGACATCGTGACTGGTAAGGTCGTGAAAATCGAAGAAAAACAAGTCCTTGTAGATGTTGGATATAAAGTCGAGGGGATTGTACCCATCAGTGAATTATCCAGCCTTCATGTTGAAAAAGCATCAGACGCAGTTAATGAAGGGGACGAACTGACCCTGCAGGTGAAAAAGGTGGAAGACGATGAAATCGTACTTTCCAAGCGCGCTGTAGACGCCGATAAGGCGTGGCAGGATCTTGAGGCTAAATTCGAAAGTGGAGAAATCTTCGAAGCAGAAGTCAAGGACGTTGTAAAAGGCGGTCTTGTTGTAGATATCGGTCTTCGTGGATTTATTCCAGCTTCTCTCGTTGAAACGTATTATGTGGAAGATTTTGAAGACTACAAAGGGAAAACACTTTCTCTTAAAGTGGTTGAGCTTGATCGGGAGCAGAACCGTGTCATTCTTTCTCACCGTGCGGTCGTGGAAGAAGAGGAATCAGCCAAGAAGCAGGAAGTTCTTCAATCCCTTGAGGAAGGACAGGTCATCGAAGGTACAGTACAGCGCCTGACTGACTTTGGCGCGTTTGTAAACCTCGGAGGTATTGACGGTCTTGTACATATCTCCCAGCTTTCCCACCAGCATGTGGAGAAAGCGGCAGATGTGGTTGAAGAAGGCCAGTCCGTGAAGGTTAAAGTGCTTTCTGTTGACCGCGACAATGAAAGAATTTCTCTTTCCCTCAAAGCTACACAGCCGGGACCTTGGCACGATATCCAGAATAAGGTGAACTCCGGAGAAACTCTTGAAGGTACGGTACGCCGCCTTGTAAGCTTCGGTGCTTTTGTGGAAGTTTTCCCTGGAGTCGAAGGTCTTGTGCATATCTCTCAAATTTCCAACCGCCATATCGGGACGCCGGATGAGGTGCTCGAAGAAGGCCAGACTGTTCAAGTGAAAGTTCTGGATGTGGATGAAGGGGCGAAACGCCTGTCTCTAAGCATGAAAGAACTGGAGCGTGATGAAACGCGTGCGGATATTGAACAATATGAAAGAGAAGAAGACAATTCCGGCTTTTCTCTAAGCGATATGATTGGTGACAAGCTGGATAAATACAAAAAATAAATCGTACGTGGTGATGGATATGAGTAGATCAAAAAGAAAAATTGATCATATCCGCCATGCTTTAGGTCATGAACGGGCGCCTTATAACCATTTTGATGATATGAAAATCGTTCATCAAAGCCTGGCCCGTTTGGATTTCAATCAAATCACGTTAACGGCAGAAGCGGGGGAACTTAAATTAAGTTCCCCTCTTTTTGTTAATGCCATGACTGGTGGAGGCGGAGAAAAGACAAGAGAAATCAATCGCGATCTTGCTATTGCAGCAAGGGAAACCGGTATAGGGATGGCTGTCGGCTCCCAGATGTCTGCAATCAAAAGACCGGAAGAACGATCAACCTATGAAGTCGTAAGAGAAATGAACCCGGATGGGGTGGTATTCGCCAATGTGGGCAGTGAGGCATCATTGCAGCAGGCGGAAGAAGCTGCCAGTATGATTGACGCGAATGCGCTGCAGATCCACATCAATACCCTGCAGGAATTAATCATGCCGGAAGGGGACAGGGACTTTACTGCCCGGATGACGAACATCCAGAAAATCGCACACGGGATGGATCTCCCTGTGGTCGTCAAGGAAGTCGGATACGGCATGTCGATGGAAACGGCACAAACGCTATACGATATCGGCGTGCGTTATATAGATGTCGGCGGTCGGGGGGGAACCAACTTCTCACGAGTGGAAAACCTCCGGAGGGAAAAGCCTTTTTCTTCCTTTAATAACTGGGGGATACCTACACCAGCCTCTATTCTTGAAGCGCGGAGCAGCCAAAACATGCACATATTCGCTTCAGGAGGCATCAGGCACGGACTGGATGGGGCGAAAGCTATGGTTCTTGGAGCCTGCGGATTCGGGATGGCTGGTTCTTTGTTAAAAGTTCTTCTAGAGGAAGGCAGGGAAGCTTTAATCGATGAAATCCATCATATCCACCAGGAATTGAAGATGGCTATGATGCTTTTAAACGCCTCCAGCCCTGAAGAACTTCCAGATAAGCCTTTTGTTCTGACAGGAGAAACAAAAGCGTGGCAGGAGCAGAGGATAACGAATGGCCGCTGGTAATCTCTCGGGCTGCCGGAAATATGACGGCAGCCGTGTTTTTATCAATCCTCTTTTGTTAGAGGTGATGGAAACGAAGACTTATCTTGAAAGAAGCTTTTTATAAGGTATACTTTCTGTATCAGAAGTTTGTCCGTATATCTTAAACCTGTTCCATCCTTGAAAAAAGCAGATGACCGCGGGCTTACCCGCGGGAAAGACCTATGACAGTGAAGTCATAGGTCTTTTTTTATGTGCTCCATGTTTAAAGCTGTCCAAAACCTTCCATAATGACAGTGAAGGAGTTGGAAAGTATGGCGGTTTACTGGTATGCCTGGGTGCTTGTCATCTGTGCCTGGTTTTTTATGAAACACACCCGAACAAGAACAGCCTTGCTGTTCTTTCTTTTCATCCTTATGTGTACATACAGTTGGAGTATCATTTCCCCATCCGCCTACCTTTATGCCCACCTCGCCCTTCTTATCCTATTTGGTCTATATCTCATATCTTTTCACAAAAGGCCGCTGGTGGTTTATTTATGGTTGTTTTTCTTAAGCATTGGTTATGCGTCCGCCAGCCTTTTTATCATCATTCATCCGGTTTGGATGCACCTGCCTGGATTTTCGATAGGGTTTGTCGTGGTCCTGCTTTTGAGGATGATTGTGACTGATTTGAGAGGAATGACTGGTCTCTGGTTGTTGATCAACGGCTCAGGTATGACCCTCACCAATGTTGTCCTTCGTTTCTATGGGAAGGAAGGGGTGGTAACGGCCCAGCCGATGCTTGTTTTTGTTCTGAAAGGGTTGTTATTTCTTCTTTTTGTGCATGGTTTACGTGCATTGAAGAAAAATAATGCAGGAGCAGGAAAAAGTAAACATAAGGGAGACGCATATGCATGAATGAATATACATATCCCATTTTGTTTGGGATTATCGCAGGAACCGTTTTGAGGGTGTTTATGATGCGGACGGATTACCGTCAGTATCCGACCTATCTGCATGGAAAGATCATCCATTTGTCTTTGGGGTTTATTGCCGCTGCTCTCGGGACCATTGCCATTCCATCTATTATGGAAAAGGAATTCACAGCTGTTACTTTTCTGACGCTGGCTGCGTCCCAGTTCAGAGAGGTGCGGAACATGGAGAGAAATACACTGGCTGAAATGGACAGCTATGAACTCGTACCTCGTGGGAACACGTATATCGAAGGGATTGCTGTAGCCTTTGAAAGCCGGAATTATCTGGTGATCTTTACATCTTTCATCGTAACGCTCTGCTACCTTGCAGTGAATATGTGGGCCGCTCTCGGGGCGGCAGCGGCCTGTTTTGTATTGTCCTCTATCTTAATGAGTGGCTCTAAACTGGGCGATATCGTAACGATTGAACAGAGGGAGCTCACGTTCGATGGGGCTGGTCTTTACGTAGATAACATTTATATTATGAATATTGGTCTCCCTGAACGGCAGGATGAAATTCTGAGGTATGGGATGGGGTTTATCCTGACGCCTAAATCTTTTAATATCCGTTCTACGATTGCCAACCTCGGCCAGCGGCAGGCAATTCTTCATGATGTGTCTGTAACGCTCGGGGTCTTCCGTGATTCCGGGACTCCGGCTCTTGTGCCACTCATTAAGCGTGACTTGAATGATGGACGGATCGGTGTATTCATCCTCCCCCAGGAGAAGGATCCCGCCCGTGCCAGAGAAGTCATAGCCAATGTACCGGTGCTGGAAAATGCGATACAAAAACCAGGGAAACGGAGTGGGTGATAGCAAATGAAAATGGAAAAAGCGATCCTCGCCTCCATTACGACACTGGATAATAAAGTCCAGGGAAGTGCGGCTGTTTTCAAGTGTGAAACAAAAGAGGAGATGGAGGCGGTGGCCGCTAATTTGGAAGCCATCTTAGATGGAATCGCCCACCGGTTGAGTGACCAGCTCTATATTATTGTCAAGCACTGAACGTTGAAGAAAGAATTGTTTCTTTTCCTAAAGTCTGCTAAGATAAAAAAGTTAATGGCTTGCTGCTGTTCTTCGGGTGATGGGCGGAAACCATCAAGCCGTAGGGGAGCAGTCTTTTTTTGCTTTTCACTGCTGTTGAAACATGAAATAATGAAAATAGAATGAAGAAAGGATGATCCTTTCATGAGAAAATCAGTAATTGCAATCGTAGGACGACCGAATGTCGGTAAATCAACAATATTCAACCGGCTGGTTGGAGAAAGAATATCTATTGTAGAAGACACGCCGGGGGTAACCAGAGACCGGATTTATGCAGAAGCCGAATGGCTCACCTCCACCTTTAATGTCATTGATACAGGTGGCATTGAAATCGGGGACGAGCCTCTTCTTGTGCAGATGCGTGCTCAGGCACAGGTGGCTATAGATGAAGCGGATGTCATCGTTTTCATGGTCAATGGCCGTGACGGCATTACCGGAGCCGATGAAGAGGTGGCAAAACTGCTCTTCAAATCCAATAAGCCTGTCGTACTGGCTGTAAATAAAGTGGATAACCCGCAGATGAGGGAGAATATCTACGAGTTTTATTCCCTGGGATTCGGTGAACCTTTCCCGATTTCCGGCACACATGGCCTGGGCCTTGGGGATCTGCTTGATGAAGTGGTTAAACACTTCCCTGAACGGATCGAGGAGGAAATCGATGATGATACCATCCGGTTCAGCTTGATTGGACGACCGAATGTCGGAAAATCTTCGCTTGTAAACAGCCTGCTCGGTCAAGAGCGTGTGATTGTCAGCGATATAGCCGGAACGACAAGGGATGCGGTTGATTCACCATTTACGAAAGACGGTCGTGACTATGTCATCATCGATACCGCGGGAATGCGTAAGCGAGGAAAAGTGTATGAATCTACAGAGAAATACAGCATTCTCCGTGCATTGAAAGCGATTGAGCGTTCCGACGTTGTTTTAACGTTGATTGATGCAGATACCGGGATCCAGGAACAGGATAAGAAAATTGCCGGATATGCCCATGAAGCCGGTAAGGCGGTCGTTATTGTCGTGAATAAATGGGACACGCTGGATACTGATGAAAAAACGATGAAGGAATTCGAAGATAAAGTCCGGGATAACTTCCGATTCCTTGATTATGCACCGATTGTCTATCTGTCTGCCAAGACGAAAAAACGCATTCATACCCTGCTTCCAAGAGTGCTGGAAGTCAGCGAAAATCATGCCAAACGGGTGCAGACCAACGTGTTGAATGAAGTCATCATGGATGCTCTGGCTATGAATCCTTCTCCTTCCATTAAAGGACAGAAGCTGAAAATCTTCTATGCTGCCCAGGTATCCGTGAAACCACCAAGCTTTGTGGTTTTTGTGAATGAACCTGAACTTATGCACTTCACGTACGAACGATTCCTGGAAAATCGGATCCGGGAAGCATTTGGATTTGAAGGAACTCCTATTAAAATCTTTGCAAGAAAACGGAGTTAAGCTGTAGGAAGGGAGTCGATACTGTGGAAAAGATAGCGGTTTTAGGTGCGGGAAGCTGGGGGACGGCCCTGGCTCTCGTTCTCGCTGATAATGGCCATGATGTCCATTTGTGGGCACATCGGAAAAGTCTGGCTGAAGAGATCAGCCGCACACATACAAACGAAAAATACCTGGAAGGTGTAGCACTTCCTGAACAGCTCCAGGCCACACATGAAATGGCTGAAGCCGTTCGAGGGGCCGGCCATATCCTATTGGCTGTTCCGACGAAAGCCATAAGGGAGGTCTGCACCCAGCTGAAGGATCTTCTACAGGATAAAGTCATCCTCACTCACGCAGCGAAAGGGATTGAACCCGGAACTTACAAACGGGTATCTGAAATCATAGCTGAAGAAATTCCAAAAGAAAGTTATGAAGATATTGTTGTATTGTCAGGGCCGAGTCATGCGGAGGAAGTCAGCCGCCGGCAGCCGACGACGGTAACGGTATCGGCTGCCGATCTAACCGTGGCCGAAAAAGTGCAGGATATCTTTATCAACCATAATTTCCGTGTATATACCTCCCCGGATCTTGTCGGGGTGGAGCTTGGTGGAGCCTTGAAGAACATCATTGCCTTAGGAGCGGGGATTTCCGATGGTCTGGGTTATGGAGATAATGCCAAGGCGGCGCTTATCACGAGAGGCCTTGCTGAAATCGCACGTCTGGGTACATCCATGGGAGCGAATCCCCTGACGTTTTCAGGCTTGACTGGAATCGGTGACCTGATTGTTACATGTACAAGTTCACACAGTAGAAACTGGCGTGCCGGGTATAAGCTTGGTCAGGGCAGCGGACTTGAACAGGTGCTTGAAGATATGGGGATGGTTGTGGAAGGGGTTCGCACAGCCAAGGCGGCCTATCAACTCGCCTCCGATCAGAATGTCGACATGCCCATCACCACAGGAATCTACCAGATTTTGTTTGAGGACAAGGGTCCGCGTGATGTCGTGGATCAATTAATGACACGGATCCGCAGGCATGAAATGGAGGATTTGACAAATATCCTTGACCAGCAGTTGAAAGACTGACACATCATGACCTCTGTGCATATACTACACAGAACCTAATGCACGAGGAGGTCAATTGTTCATGAGTGATTTTCAAAAGAGTATTTTTGATCACCTGAAGAAAAAAGCAAACATCGATGCTCAGGATGTATTCAAGGTCGCTGATAAGGTCCAGCACGCAGACTTTTCGGACGAAAAAACGGTGCGGGGGCTGGTCCGGCAGTTGTCAGCGGTCGCCGGCAAAAACATATCCAAGCAGAAGGAAGACAAAATCGTCGAAGCCGTTATTAGTCAGAATATGCCTCTGGATATGAATACGTTAGGTAAATTCTTGAAATAATTGCGAACTGGTGGGCGCCTGAGGAGGCGGTCTTTCCATCGTATGCATAAGATATCACGCAGCAATCATTACACATGAGCTGGTCAGGGAATTGTTTAGTCACCCGGGGTGGGAGCACCCCGGTTTTTTTATGTATCCGTTTACGAACAGGATATGGTATAATGTCAAAAGTCGAATGTACACCAAAGGAGGGCCATTTATGTCTGAATCCATGCTGAATATGTACATATCCTTTGCTGGAATCATCTCCTTATTCCTTGCTATTGGTCTCATCTACTTAAGCAGATTTAAGTTAAAGGGCATTTTTTCAGCCGTTACCGCCGTGTTTGCCTACCTGTTTATGATCGTGGGCGGCTTGATTATTTTTTACATTGTACTCAGCGGCCCAACCGCTTAACGAAGGAGGAAACAGCATGAAGATTTTTCACTACTCAGGGCTGCTCATTCTTCTTTTCCTGTTAACCGGGTGCTTATATCCTCAAGAAAGACTTCAGAAAAACCAGGTTCCCAACGATCAGCAGCTGAACATGGTACAGGACGCTGTCGATACTTATCAGGAAAGAACAGACGGGCTTCTTCCTATTAAGACGAAAGATCAGGATACACCGCTTTTTCAAAAATATCCTATTGAGTTCAGCAAGCTGAAGGAAATGAACATTCTTGGAGAACTCCCGGGGACATCTTTTGAGAACGGGGGCCATTACCAGTATGTCATTATTCATCCGGAAACGGATCCGACGGTGAAAGTGCTGGACCTGCGGACGACAGAAGAAGTCAGGTCACTCCAGGTGAAAGTCAAATTCTATACGGATAACAACCGCTATCCTCCTTTAGGAGATTTCGTGTCCCAAGGGGTGTACGAGCTGGATTATGAGAAGATCGGAATGGATGAGCCGCCAATGGTGGACAGTCCATATTCTGATCAACGTCTTCCGGTTTACCTGGATGAGCAGGGACAGGTCTATATCGATTACCGGAAAGACCTCTATGCGTATCTTCAATCAGAGGACCATGCGTATGAGGCAGGAGAGGACATTCGTTTTCTTCTGACGGATTATACCCCGATCGTGCCTGCCTATTCAACGGCCTATACGGTGGAAGAGGGAGAGCCGGTATTTTTAACCGCCCCGTCATCTTCCTGATTGAACCGTTCCCCCTGTGGGAGCGGTTTTTTTATGTCTTTCTCTTTCACGTTCCTTTCCCAGGCTGAGGTGCTTGTGCCGCTTGATTATAGATTTCTGGCATATTCACCTGGGACAACGTCATAGAATCAGAGTGTCTAGGCTTGTATGGTGGTGAAATTACATTTGGGAGGGGATCCTTTGGAAAAGGTTGATATCTTCAGTGATATTTCCAAACGGACAAATGGAGATATTTATTTAGGTGTTGTCGGTGCTGTACGCACGGGTAAGTCAACATTTATAAAGAAATTTATGGAGCTTGTTGTACTGCCCAACATGGATGAGGAATCTGACAGGGAACGTGCTTTGGATGAACTGCCACAGAGTGCAGCTGGAAAAACGATTATGACCACCGAGCCTAAATTCGTCCCTAACCAAGCGGCTAATATTACAATAGATGACCATCTGGATATCAGAGTCCGAATGGTGGACTGTGTGGGTTATGCTGTTAACGGGGCTGTCGGCTATGAAGATGAACACGGGCCGAGGATGATTCACACGCCGTGGTATGAGGAGGCCATCCCGTTTCATGAAGCAGCTGAAATAGGGACACAGAAAGTGATCCAGGAGCACTCCACGATTGGAATTGTAGTCACGACAGACGGGACGATAGGCGAAATACCAAGGCAGGATTATGTGGAGGCCGAGGAGAAAATTGTTGAAGAACTGAGAGAGGTTGGAAAACCTTTTATTATGATCATCAATTCCGCCCAGCCTCATCATCCGAACACCGAACATCTCCGGGAGTCCCTTGCGGAGAAATATGATATCCCGTGCCTGGCTCTTTCTGTAGAGAGTATGAGAGAACAGGATGTTCAGAGTGTCCTTCGGGAAGCGCTGTTTGAATTTCCGGTCCTTGAGGTGAATGTGAACCTGCCGAGCTGGGTGATGGTGCTTGACTCCAGGCACTGGTTGAGAGCGAACCTGCAGGCGGCGATCGAAGATACTGTCAAAGACATCAAGCGTCTCCGGGATGTCGACGATGTCGTAGGCAGCTTCGATCAGTATGAGTATATAACAGGGGCTCATATTTCGGGCATGGATCTTGGTGAAGGGATCGCTGAAATTGACCTGCAGGCACCGGAGCACTTATATGATCATGTCCTGAAGGAAATTGTAGGTGAAGAAATCCGGGGCAGGGATCACCTGTTGGAAATCATGCAGGATTTCTCCTATGCAAAACGCGAATATGATCAAGTGGCTGATGCCCTGCAAATGGTAAAGCAGACCGGTTATGGGATTGCAGCTCCTTCTCTTGAAGATATGAAGCTGGATGAGCCGGAAATTATCAGACAAGGATCGAGGTTTGGTGTGCGTCTCAAGGCGGTTGCCCCTTCCATTCATATGGTTAAAGTGGATGTGCAGTCTGAATTTTCGCCGATTATCGGAACAGAGAAACAGAGTGAAGAGCTCGTCCGATATTTAATGCAGGACTTTGAAGATGACCCGCTTTCCATTTGGAATTCTGACATTTTCGGGCGTTCCCTGAGTTCTATTGTCAGAGAAGGTATCCAGGCGAAACTGGCATTAATGCCTGAAAATGCCCGCTACAAGCTTCAGGAAACACTGGAACGGATTATCAATGAAGGTTCAGGCGGTATGATCGCAATCATTCTGTAACGGCTCTTATTAAGAGCCGTTTTTATTTTTATTATGGCTTTTGATCTGCATCCTTGGGTTTTTATCAGAAAAAGCAGCTGGAAGAACGTTGGTACCTGATCAAAAGGCATACATAAGGATGGTATTCCGGATTGCTCCTTGCAATCCGGGAGGCGCTTTCAAATGGGGTGAAATGTGAAAACCGCGTCTTTTCAGGCTTTCTGGACGAAGGATTTGAAAATTTTTTTACTGAAAAACTTTGAAATGAAGGATTTTTTTACAACAACGTCGTATTAACCTGTGAGAAGATGTTCATACTGGTAGAAACGTTGTCATGACAGGCTTTGCAGTTATTTTTGTAATTGTTGGACATTTCCGCGTCTGAATGGAAAGTGAACCACAATTCAGCGTTGAAATCGCATTGTAACGCGATTTTTAAAGGATTGTCTATTGAATTTCATGAAAAACTCGTTTATTATAAGGCTTGTCATCAAATGATGACCGTTAAATAAACATTTATAGCGGTGAACACCGCTTGAATGAGTTTAACCTTCTCGGGAGGAGGTGAATGTCATGAACAAAACAGATCTAATCAATGCGGTATCTGAAAAAGCAGATCTTTCTAAAAAAGATGCGACTCAAGCTGTAGATTCTGTATTCGAATCTATCATGGATTCACTTAAAGATGGTGACAAAGTCCAGCTGATCGGATTCGGTAACTTTGAAGTTCGTGAGCGTGCGGCACGTAAAGGCCGTAACCCACAAACTGGTGAAGAGATTGAAATCTCTGCAAGCAAAGTACCAGCGTTCAAACCTGGTAAAGCCCTTAAAGATGCGGTTAAATAATCAGCTACATAGGGCTTGGGAAAAGGGTGCACACTGCACCCTTTTCCTTTTTTTCATAGTAAAAAGCCGGTTATGCGTCCATACTGTAGTTGAATCGCGATCTCAGGCCCATTCAACAGGGTGGATATTTTGACAAAGGCGGCTCATTAAGACATAGTTAAGATAAAGAAGGAGGGCTCCTGCGATGTCTGCATCCAACAACGATTTTTTTGTAATTAAAGCACTGGAAGATGGTGTGAATGTCATTGGTCTTACAAGAGGAACGGACACAAGATTCCACCATTCCGAAAAGCTGGACCGTAATGAAGTGATGATTGCTCAGTTTACAGAGCATACATCTGCTGTGAAGGTACGCGGAAAAGCGGTTATTCAGACGAGCCACGGGGAAATGACCAACGACACAGAGTGATGGATATCCTCTGGTGTCCGATACATACAGGGAATGGCGAAATATGCTATAATTAGGAATGTTTATTAGTGTTCAGGAAGGGACCGGGTGATCATGTTGAATTCTTCAGATAACGATATTAAGCAGCTCAAAAGTAAAATCGCAGCCAAGGTCCGCCATCCTTATTTGGTTCGTTTTATACCTGAGCCGCACATCGATGACGACAAACTTGTTATCTTATCTTCCATTATGAACCATACAACACTGCCGGTGGAGAAGAAAGAGCAGTATATTATTACGACTATGCTCGTACAAATTGCTCTGGACACCCATGATCTGGTTACCTTGACTGATGACGAAGATGATAAAGAAACAGTAAGGCGCCGCCAGCTCACGGTTCTGGCTGGTGATTATTTCAGCGGACTCTACTATTATTTATTATCCCAGTTGAATGATATTCCCATGATTCATACCCTTGCGGGAGCCATAAAGGAAATCAATGAGCTCAAAATGGAACTCTACTATAAGGATGTGGAGTCTTTTCAGGAATTTCTGGATGGTGTGAAGAAAATTGAATCGCTGCTCATACAAAGAGTAGGTGCTTATGTTCAAAAAACAGCCATCAATGACATGGCAGGGGAATGGCTGCTGGCTAAGAAATTGATGGAGGAAAAACGCAGTTATCAGGAGGGGAACGTATCGCCGTTGATTGAAGCCCTTGTGAAAAGGCCCGGCCTTTTCGGGAATCACGGACAGGTGATCGGAAGCCTTGAACAGATGCTGCAGAGTCATGTAAACCATCTTGAGGCAGCCGTGGCCCAGCTGCCCATTCATTTCAACTGGCTGAAATCCTACGTTCATGCAGCTATTCATCATCAATTTAATCATAGACAGATCGCGGAAGAAGGGTAAGTTATGGATCCACAGACGAAAGAAGAACGGGTACACCATGTGTTTGAGAAAATATACGGACGTTATGATAGTATGAATTCCATTATTTCCTTCCAACAGCACAGGCTTTGGCGCAGGGACGTCATGAAGCGCATGAATGTCCAGCCGGGCGATACGGCCCTTGACGTCTGTTGTGGGACGGGGGACTGGACAATGGCTTTGGCAGAAGCCGTCAGCAGCAATGGAAAAGTCACCGGCCTGGATTTCAGTGAGAACATGCTCTCTGTCGGTATCAAGAAAAAGCTGGCCGGTCGAGTGCGTCAGGTTGAGTTTCAGCATGGAAATGCGATGGCACTTCCATTTGAGGATGATCAATTCGATTTTGTAACCATTGGATTTGGTTTAAGGAACGTGCCTGATTACCAGCAGGTGCTTCGGGAAATGTACCGGGTCGTCAAGCCCGGCGGTAAAGTCGTCTGTTTGGAAACCTCCCAGCCGACAAATCCGTTTTTTAAACGGATGTATTACTTCTATTTTGGAAATATCATGCCGCTTTTCGGCAGGGTGTTTGCAAAGAGTTATCAGGAGTACAGCTGGCTTCATGAATCAGCCAAGGACTTTCCCGGCAAGAAAGAATTAAAAATGATGTTTGAGGATGCCGGCCTTTCCAACGTCATTGTCAAATCCTATACAGGCGGCGTAGCAGCTATGCATATGGGTGAAAAGCTTTAACCGAGGATGAACTAGAATGAAATTAGCTATGATCTACTCTTTTCTAAAAAATGACCTGGCTGTGATTGAAGATGCAGTCAATGATACCATTCAGTCCAACAATACGGTTTTAAGAGATGCGTCCAGTCAGCTTCTCCAGGCAGGCGGCAAGAGGATCCGCCCTGTCTTCGTTCTTCTCGGGGGCAAATTCGGCGATTATGATATTGAGCGGATGAAAGCCGTTGCTGTTTCTTTAGAGCTGATCCATACAGCCTCTCTCGTCCATGATGATGTCATAGATGAAGCGGAGCTGAGAAGAGGGGAACCAACCATTAAAGCAAGGTGGGATAACCGCATTGCGATGTATACAGGGGATTACATATTTGCACGCTCTCTGGAAACGCTGTCGGTTCTTGAAAACCCGAAGGCCCATCAGATTCTTGCTGGAACGATGGTGGAATTGTGTCTTGGTGAAATTGAACAGATTAAGGACAAATACAATGTCCACCAGAATTTCCGCACCTACTTACGACGGATCAAAAGGAAAACAGCTCTGCTTATCGCGGCCAGCTGCCGCCTGGGAGCCATTGCTGCGAATGTTGCCGAGGAGAGGGAAAAAGCGCTTTACCGATATGGCTACAATGTAGGGATGTCCTATCAGATCATCGATGATGTGCTGGACTTTACAGCTTCTGAAGAGGAGCTTGGTAAACCGGCGGGCAGTGACCTTCTGCAGGGAAATGTGACGCTGCCGGTGCTTCTTTCTATGGAAGACCCGCTTTTCAAGAAGCAGCTTCAGGAAGCTTTTACAGGCACAGAAGCGGAAACGACAGAAAAACTGAAGCCTCTAATCCGGACCATCCAGACAAATGGTTCGATTGAACGATCTCTTGAAATCAGCGATCTTTATCTGCAGAAAGCCTATCAGTCACTCAATGGACTTCCAGCAGGGCGTGCCAAGCAGACTTTGAAAGGAATCGCCAAGTATATTGGAAAAAGAAGGGCATGATTCTATTGCCTTTCCTTTCATTGTTTGATAGACTTTTTATGGCACTTATTAAAAGCGCTTTCAGACTATACATAAGATGAGGTGTTTGTCATGGAAAAGACTTTTTTAATGGTAAAACCCGACGGTGTACAGCGTAATTTGATTGGAGAAATCACAGGAAGATTCGAGCGGAAAGGTTTCAAATTGGCCGGTGCCAAGCTGATGTCTATTCCAGAGGAACTGGCACAAGAACATTACGGCGAGCATAAAGAGAAGCCTTTCTTCGGTGAATTGGTCGAATTCATCACTTCCGGTCCTGTATTTGCAATGGTATGGGAAGGGGAGGACGTCATAGCGGCCGCACGACAGATGATGGGGGCTACAAAGCCTTCAGACGCAGCTCCTGGGACGATCCGCGGGGACTTTGGCATGATCGTTGGGAAGAATGTCATCCATGGCTCCGATTCAATAGAAAGTGCAGAAAGAGAAATTTCCCTGTTCTTCAACGAAGGAGAACTGGTTGATTATCAAAAAGACAGCCTTGCCTGGGTCTATGAATGAACGATAAAACCGCCTGCGGGCGGTTTTTTTGTTTCTACCTCTCTATATTTACAATAAGCAGGCGGTAGCGTAATCTTAAGGGTAGATTATAGAAGCAGGGGGCGCGGGGATGACAAATGATTACCTAAGCTTTACGGAAAATATTTATGCAAAGACAGGCATTGACCTTTCTCTCTATAAAGAGACGCAGATGAAACGGCGACTTACCTCACTGCGTGACAAAAGAGGGTACCCCAGTTTTATAAGCTACTTTCAAGCTTTGGAGGGGGACCATGGACTATTGGAAGAGTTGATGAATAAAGTCACGATCAACGTTTCAGAATTTTATCGAAACCGGCAGCGTTTTGATGTTCTGGAAGAGAAAGTGATTCCTCATTTATCGAAAAAGAATCAGCGTCTGCGCATATGGAGTGCCGCATGTTCTACGGGGGAGGAGCCTTATACCCTGGCGATGATCCTTTCGCGTTTTTTCCCTCGGGAACAGTTGGAAATTATCGCTACAGACATCGATCCTCTAGCTCTGGCGCGTGCGAAAGAAGGCGTGTATCACGAGCGGTCACTCAAAGAAGTTCCTGATGATATAAAGCAGGCGCACTTTACTAAAGAAGGTCCATTTTACCGTGTTCACGAAGATATCAGGAGCCGCGTCGTGTTTAAGGAACACAATCTGCTGGCCGATGCTTTCCCTTCCAAGTGCGACCTGATCGTCTGCCGCAATGTCATGATTTACTTTACGGAAGAGGCCAAAAAGGAACTGTATGTTAAATTCAACCAGTCTCTGAAGGCGGACGGCATTTTCTTTGTAGGCAGTACGGAGCAGATTTTTTCACCGGAACACTATCATTTCAAGGTTTTTGATACCTTTTTTTACCAGAAAGTAAATAGAGCATCGGCGGCCTCGGGTGTAAAAGCGTTTTCATGAAAGATTAATAAAAAAATTGAATTTTTCGATGTTACAAACGGGATTCCTTATGATATAGTAGTATCTAAAATTTATCCCCCGTTATATCCGGGGGTACCTATACAGGAGGTACAATATTCATGCGCTACTTAACCGCTGGTGAATCACACGGAAAACAACTGACAACAATACTGGAAGGCATCCCCTCTCATCTTCCACTGTTGAGGGAACAGATCAATGAATCACTCATACGCCGCCAGGGTGGCTATGGTCGTGGAAAACGGATGCAGATCGAAAAAGATCTCGTAGAAATTACAAGTGGTGTAAGACATGGATATACGTTAGGGTCACCCATTACGCTTGTTGTACATAATGATGACTTTAAGCATTGGACAGATATTATGGGAGAAGATCCCCTTCCCGAAGGTACAGATAAAATTCGACGGACTGTAACGAAGCCCCGCCCGGGTCACGCCGATCTAAATGGCGGAATGAAATATGGTCATCGTGATATGCGGAATGTGCTGGAACGTTCATCAGCAAGGGAAACAGCTGCAAGGGTAGGTGCAGGAGCGGTCGCGAAAGTTCTCCTTAAAGAACTTGGCATTGAAGTTGCCGGTTATGTAAGAGAAATCGCGGGCATCGTCAGTGATGTAGATGAAAATCTTACCCTGAGCGAACGCCGTGAAATTTCCGAGGCTTCTCCTGTCCGTACATTTGACGAACAGGCGGCTGAAAAAATGATGAAAGCCATTGATGATGCGAAGAAGGATGGAGATTCCATCGGAGGGGTCACAGAGGTTTACGTAGAAGGGATGCCTGCAGGGCTTGGCTCTTATGTCCAGTACGACCGGAAGCTTGATGCTAAAATTGCCCAGGCCGTGATGAGCATCAACGCCTACAAAGGGGTGGAATTTGGAATTGGTTTTGAAGCAGCAAGAAAACCTGGAAGCCAGGTCCATGATGAGATCCTTTGGAGTGAAGAGGAAGGTTACACACGCAGGACGAACCGTCTTGGCGGGTTTGAAGGCGGGATGACTACAGGGATGCCGATTGTGGTCAAAGGCGTTATGAAGCCGATTCCGACGTTATACAAGCCTCTGCAGAGTGTGGATATCGAATCGAAAGAGCCATTTAATGCAAGTATCGAGCGTTCAGATTCCTGTGCAGTACCGGCAGCGTCTGTTGTAATGGAACATATCGTTGCTTTTGAACTGGCCAAGGTGATAACAGAAGAATTTCCATCCGACTATTTCCCACGTCTTAAGCGGGCGGTTGATGATTACAGAAAAGAAATCAGGGATTTTTGATGAAGACATTACAGATCACGGCAAGTACACATGAATATGAGGTTGTCCTTGGAGAAGGGATTCGTCATAGGATTCCTGACATGTTGGAAAAAGACTATCAGTCCATCCTGATCATCACCGATGATCAGGTATCGGATTATTACCTCGAAGATGTAAAGCAGTCGTTTACCAGTGACCGGTACGTCTATACTGCTGTGGTCCCAAGTGGGGAAGCATCGAAAAGTATGGAATGTTATGAGCAGCTCCTCGATGCCTGCACGACTCATCAGCTGGACCGCCGCTCATTGATCATCGCCCTTGGCGGCGGTATGATTGGCGACCTCGCGGGCTTTACCGCTTCAACGTACTTAAGAGGTATCGATTATATCCAAGTGCCGACTACAATTCTGGCTCATGACAGCAGTGTCGGCGGGAAAGTAGCCATCAATCATCACAGAGGAAAAAACCTTATCGGGAGCTTTTTCAACCCTCAGAAAGTCGTTTATGACCTTGAAACCATCGCTACACTTTCCCGGAAGGAAATCCGCTCCGGTTACGGAGAAGTCATTAAACACGCGTTCCTAAGTGATGTAAACTGGCTTGACAGCCTTCTTGATGTGTCGCTGGATACCTTGACAAGCAGGCAGCTGGAGGAAGATTTATATAGAGGCATTCAAGTGAAGGCCTCTATCGTGGAAAAAGACGAGAAGGAAGCGGATATCCGCCAGTACTTGAATCTTGGGCACACGCTTGCCCACGCGGTTGAATCCGAGCTCGGTTATGGCAGAGTGACACATGGAGAAGCTGTAGCCCTCGGGCTTTTATATGCATTGAAATTGAGCAGCATAACAAGCGGAAAAGATTTACGAGTAAATGATTATGTAAACTGGTTAAGAAAAAATGAATACCCGCTTGATCTATTGAGAGGCCTTGATGCTGAAAAACTGGTGGATCGTATGAAGTGGGATAAGAAAACGATCGGCAGGCAGATTAACTTTGTTCTGCTGGATGGAATAGGACATCCTTATGTCCAGGCCATGGATGACAGTCTCCTGTTAAATGAATTAAAATGTGTCATAGAAGAGGTGGGGAACGGATGATGATCAGAGGAATCAGAGGAGCTACGACCGTCGAAAACAATGAACAGGATGAAATCGTCAACCGTTCATTAGAAATGATGCAGGCGATCATCACGGCTAACCAGCTGGATGCGGATGATGTCGTTTCCGTTTACTTTACCGTTACCGAAGATTTAACGGATACCTTTCCAGCGAAAAGCTTGAGGCAGATAGATGGATGGACGTATGTGCCTGTCATGTGCATGAGGGAGATTCCCGTACCTGGCAGCCTTGAAAAATGCATCCGCGTGATGGTGACGGCCCGGACTGATATTGAGCAGGCAAAGATTCAGCATGTATATCATCATCAGGCCGTTCGACTTCGCCCTGATTTAAAGAGTTGAGAGGAGTTTTTTCATGAAAGCAAAAGATATTCTTAAGACGATGAAACCTTATAAACCCGGCAAAGGCATTGAAGAGGTGAAAAAAGAGTACGGGCTTGACCGTATTGTCAAACTGGCTTCCAACGAAAATCCATACGGCTTTTCTCCTGTGGTGAAGGAAGAGCTTCCAAAGCTCGTTTCCAAACTGGAAATTTATCCGGACGGCTATGCAGCGGGTGTGAGGACGAAGGTTTCCAGTTTTCTTGGGGTGGATGAAGACCAGATCATTTTTGGAAATGGATCGGATGAAGTTGTCCAAATCATCTGCCGCACATTCCTTGAGCCTGGTGCCAATACGGTCATGGCTTCTCCGACGTTTCCCCAGTACCGTCACAATGCCTTGATAGAAGGGGCGGAAGTGAGGGAAGTTCCGTTGAAGGAAGGTCATCATGACCTCGAGGAAATGATTCGTCAAATTGATGAAAACACGCGTGTTTTATGGATCTGTACACCGAATAACCCAACAGGTGTTCACATCAACGAAGAAACGATACAAGACGTGCTGGCCAGAGTCCCTGAACATGTGCTGGTCGTGCTTGATGAAGCCTACTACGAATACCTGGAAGCGGAAGATTCTTTTGATGCGGTCTCTGCATTAAATCAATACCCGAACGTAATGGTTCTTCGTACCTTTTCAAAAGCTTATGGTCTTGCCGGCCTGCGTATCGGATTCGGCTTGGCCGCAGCGGAGGTCATTCAGGTACTTGAACCAGCAAGAGAACCGTTCAATACATCTACAGTTGCCCAGGCTGCTGCGATACTCGCTCTGGACGATCAGGAATTTATTACGACAACAGTGGAAGCCACCCATAAAAATAAAAGAGCCTTGATGCGTTTCTGTGATGAAAACGGTCTGGGCTATTATGACACCCAGGCGAACTTCCTTATGATCCAGCTCCCTATCAGCGGGGATGAGATGTTTGAATACCTCCTTACTCAAGGGTTTATCGTTCGCTCCGGCGAAGCGCTTGGACTGCCGAATTCCATACGATTGACTATCGGCAGAGAAGACGACATGCTCCAGATTCAACAGGCCATGAAAAAGAAGCTGGAAATGGTTAAGCAGTCATGAAACAGACGGTCCTCATCGTCGGTTTAGGATTAATCGGCGGATCGATTGCAATGAATGTATCTAAGAAAGAAGATGTTTTTGTCATCGGTATGGACGGAGACGAAGCAGCTTTGAATATGGCGCTGAAGCAGGGCGTCATTGACCAGGCAACTTTTAACTTTTCTAAAGCAGTGGTGGAGGCGGATGTATGTATTCTGGCTACGCCTATTTCAGTCACCATCGATTTTCTCCATCAGCTGGAAAACGTGGAGCTGACTAAACCGCTGCTTGTTACGGATGTGTCATCTGTGAAAAATCAGGTTTTAAAAGCAGCGGACCGCCTGACACACCCTCTGCTTTCCTTTGTGGGCGGCCATCCAATGGCCGGCTCACACAAGCAGGGCTATACAGCGGCGAAACCTCATCTGTTTGAAAATGCGATATACGTTCTCACGCCCGCCCTTAATGGCACAAAGAAGGAAGCGGAAAGGCTTAAGGATTTACTATCCGAAACAAACGCTCGTTTCCTGACGTTTTCGACAAGTGAACATGATGAAATGACTGCGGTCATTTCCCACTTTCCACATTTAATTGCTTCCTCCCTCGTGCATCAGGCGAAGGTTTGGCAGGAAACCCACCCATACATTGAACATCTGGCTGCCGGCGGTTTTAAGGATATCACCCGGATCGCTTCCAGCAACCCGAAGCTCTGGCAGGATATTTTCTTTCAAAACAGGGACCTCCTTATTGCAATGCTTGAGGATTGGATCAACGAAATGGATAAAGTCCGCACCTTCCTGAAGGAGGAGGCGGAAGAGGAAACATATGAATACTTGAAAGAAGCCAAGCTTTACCGTGACGGTCTTCCTGTGAAGGAAAGGGGAGCCATTCCCGCTTTTTATGACATTTATGTAGATATTCATGACCAGCCGGGGGCTATCCATGATGTGATTGGTCTTTTGGCAGCGGATGGAATCAGCATAAAAAACATTCAAATCCTCGAAATCCGTGAAGGGATTACAGGAGTTTTGCGTGTAAGCTTTGCTACAAGCGAAGAGCAGAAGCTGAGTCATAAAGTCCTGCAGGAGAAAAAATATGAAGTTATGGTGCAGCAGTAATCAAGGGAGGCAGAAGAATGACAGAGATACAATTGCAGCCGACACAGAAACAGCTGCAGGGGACTATGTCTGTCCCTGGCGATAAATCAATATCCCACCGGTCTGTTATATTTTCGGGATTGGCAGAGGGAACATCACATATTACCAATTTCCTAACGGGAGAGGACTGCCTTCGGACTGTCGAAGCTTTTCGTGAGATGGGTGTCAGAATTGATCAGCAGGATGACCGTCTGACGGTATATGGAAGAGGAATTCAAGGCCTCAAGGAGCCGTCTTCTCCATTGAATTTCGGCAACTCCGGAACAACCGCAAGATTGATGAGCGGGGTTTTGGCAGGGCTGCCTTTATTTACGACGGCCTTTGGGGATGCATCCTTATCCAAGCGGCCGATGGATCGTGTCGTCGTCCCATTAAAGCAGATGGAAGCGGATATCTCCGGCAGGGATAAGAATCGTCTGCTTCCTCTCGCATTCAGGGGCCGTAAGTTGAAAGGGACTATACATGAGCTTACCGTTAGAAGCGCGCAGGTGAAATCAGCCCTCCTTCTTGCAGGCATGCTGGCCGAAGGGGAGACCAAAGTGATCGAACTCGGACAGACAAGAAATCATACAGAAATGCTTCTTCCTGAATTCGGCGTGGATCTTAACATAGAGGGAGCTGCCATTACCATCGAGGGTGGTCAGCAGCCACAGGCATCAGATATAAAAGTTCCCGGAGACATTTCATCAGCCGCATTTTTCATTGTCGCTGCTGCCATCGTTCCAGGCAGTGATCTCCTGATTAAAGATGTGGGGTTGAATTCTACCAGAGACGGCATTATTCACGCGATGAAAAGAATGGGGGCGGATATTGAAACGGATATCCATACCTATATCGGGCGCGAGCCGGTCGGAGACGTCCGGGTCAGAAGCTCCCGTCTCAAGGCTCTGCAGCTGGATGGTGAGCTGATCCCGAATCTTATTGACGAAATCCCGATTATTGCCCTTGCTGCGACACAAGCCGAAGGAACAACCGTCATTAAGGATGCTGAAGAACTGAAATTCAAAGAAACCGATCGTATTGAAGCGGTCGTGACTACTCTTACGAAGCTCGGAGCTGAAGCAGAGGCCACTGAGGACGGTATGGTCATCCATGGAGGAGCTTCTTTAACAGGAGGCAGCGTCCACTCTTATGGTGATCACAGAATAGGGATGATGGGGGCTGTCGCTTCTCTTATCAGTGCTGAGCCGGTCACGATTCAGGACAAGGACTGCATCAATATTTCCTATCCTTCCTTTTTTGAGCATTTAAATGGAGTCCTCCGTTAAAATAACTTCATAGTTTCATTGAAGCTCTCATACGATATAAAAAGCCTGCCTGGTGGAGGTAATCGTAGAGAGCTTCTTTGCGTAAAAGAAAAGAGAAGATGATTCAGGGATGTCCACCAGAGAGGGTCACCACGAGGAAAGGGATGGGGCGTACAGATTTTTATGGTAATGGAAGCGCATTCGGCCTGGTGGGATTATGTGACGGCGGCTTATGACTGAAAAGAGAGACCTGCTTCTTCGGTTTGAACACCTAGTGAATAGCTTACGCAGCAGATATCTGGAATATGACCACATCATGAAGAGGTCTGTTGTACATAAACAGACATCCGCACCCTGACATCTATTCTTCTTTTCATCTTACCCGCTCCTGAATGGAAACCTTGGACAAAATTCGTCAGCGGAATGGAATATCGTCGAACGACTAATCAGAAATGTGGTCTTCACTGTATGGACATTATGGTATGATTAATCTGAAAGACGTGGTTTTCCGATGGAGAGCCGGAACGTTTGAAGAGAAGGATGTTTTCAGATATCATAGTGCTGTTCCAATAAACAAAAATACGAGCGGACGGATGGAAAACTCCATCCGATCTAAATAAAGTGAAGAATCACATGCATGTGCTTAACGTGGAAAGGATGTCATCATGGAGGAAATACAAAAAGCCATTCGTCAAATGGAGGCCCATAAGACGGAAGATGCAATAAAAACACTGACAACATATCTGCCAGAGGCGGATGAAGAGGAGCGTTTTACCATTGCAGAACTGTACATGCAGTGGGGAATGCTGGAAGAAGCGAAAATGGTGCTTCACGAACTGATTCAACGCTATCCGAAAGAACAGGAATTGAAAGTGATGATGGCAGAAATTCACATCGATCTTGATGAGGATGATGAAGCAATCGAACTGCTGAACCAATTCGGACCTGAAGACGAAGACTATCTTCAGGCGCTGGTACAGCTTGCTGATTTGTATCAGGCCCAGGGGCTGTATGAAGTAGCCGAACAAAAACTTCTAGCTGCTAAAAACGTGGAACCAAACTCAGCCATTATTGATTTTGCTCTTGGTGAACTCGCGTTTTCAAATGGGGAGTACTCCAAGAGTATCCCGTATTATGAAAATGCCATGCACCATCAGCCGGTGATTGGTGATATAGAAGTGGCCACACGACTGGCTGAAGCCTATGCGGCCAATGGGGAATTTGAGCAGGCGTTGGAATTCTTCCAGAAGGTGGAAGAGGACAATCCGGATGTTCTCTTCCGTTATGGATTTGTGGCTTTCCAGGCCAACCGTAATGATATCGCGATTCACGTCTGGGAGGAACTGATTGAGAAAGATCCTTACTTCCAATCGGTTTATCCACACCTGGCTCAGGCTTATGAGTCCGAAGGGATGCCTCAGGCAGCCCTTGATATGGCTCGAAAAGGCCTTGCTAAAGACGAATTCAACAAAGAACTTTATCACCTTGCCGGCAGTCTTTCCCACCGTCAGGGGAATAAGGAAGAAGGATACCGTCTCATGCGGGAAGCGGTCGCCCTGGACCCCGGCTATAAAGAAGCTGTTCTGTTTCTGATTGAAAACTTTAAATCCGATGAGGACTATGATCAGATCATCGACTTAATTCAAGAACTGATTTCCTTAGGTGAGGAAGACCCCCATTATCTATGGGAGCTTGCCCATGCCCTGGAAGAGGAAGAGCGTTTCAAGGAAGCCTATGAACAATACAGCCAGGCTTATCTTTCCCTTAAGGAAGACACCGACTTCCTCAAATCCTACGGATACTTCCTCGTTGAGGACGGCCGTATGGAAGAAGGTGTCCGTGTCTTCAAGGAATACCTTGCCATCGACCCTGCTGATACTGAGATCGAGGATTTCGTTAAGCGTCTGAATGAGGAATAAATGGAAAACTAAAGCGCAGGAGGGGCGCATATGCAGACACCAATTTCTGTGGATGAGAAAAAAGATTTTGTCCGCTGGTTTTTGAATCACTTTCAGTTGAAAAAGAGGGAAAGTGTCTGGATTCTTAACTATTTAATGAATCATGAATCTCTTTTATCCAGTGTTCATTTCGTCCAGGAAGTGAAGTTTTGTCCCCGTGGTATGGAAATTAGTGCGCAGGGAGTCTCTGATCCCCCTTTCCGGTTTTATAAAGGTCAGGTCATGACCAACGATGCGGAAAAATCCTTTCATGATCTTCGTATGAATCAGGGGGAGCCGGTTTATATTCAGATGAACTTCGAGAATGCCCAGCAGTGTTCCAAATATGCGCTTGTTCTTGAAGAGAATCCATATCTCCCCAAAGATTATTATTTGAATGACCGTGATAAGAATGAAGCAGACCGCCTGTTGAAAATCAGCCTTCTCCAACATCGGAGAAAGCAGATTGAAGAACAGATTGATGAATCCCTGATCAATGGGGAACGGACGGTTTTTACCGAGTTGTGCGGCCGGCTCGAAAAAGTGAAAGAGGAACTGAGTGCGTTTTATTAAAAAATAAAGTCAGGAGCATCCTATGATGTTCGCTGACTTTATTTTTTATTTTTATGTAGTAAAATATAGAAAAACGTACATAACAAAGGCAGGGGATACTTATGAAATGGACGAAAGCAGATACGACCCAGTACTTACCGGAAAAACAATACGTGGACACGCTAATGATTCCACTGATACCCTTTGACCCCGCCGGGGACCAGCAGATGGTCGGGCAGGCTTTCCAACGGGAGCTGAATCAGGTGTTTATGAACCTGATTGAAAAAGAATACAGAGGCAGGATCTTTCTTTCCCCTGACTATGCCTATTTAAAGGGTGGATACGAAAAGGAGAAAGAAAGATTAAATGAGTGGATTCAGCGTTTCAGGGAACAGCCGTTTGAACACGTTTTCCTATTTACGTTCGACAGCGGCTGGAAGAAACATGAGGATGATTTGGCCGGCCGTTTAATCTGGGTGCCGGGGATGTCGAGCGGCAGCATGAAATCGACAGAAACACAGGCATTTGTGAAGGAACAGGCCCGCGGCATCAGTGAACTGATCCAGGCCTATTGGTGACTGGATAAAACTTCCGACAAGGTTTGATATTTTATTGACCAGGCTATAAGATTGCGCTATCATGGTAATGTCCTAGTTAAACCATGTGTGATCGATCCATGCTGCATGGATTACAGCATAGAGGGGGGAAAAGTATGAGCGATAAAAAGAGGGTGTCCCGACGTCAGTTTCTGAACTACACGCTCACTGGTGTAGGCGGTTTCATGGCTGCCGGTATGCTTGCTCCGATGGTTCGGTTCGCAATCGATCCCGTTTTGAAGTCCAAAGAAGGCGGCGATTTGAAATCGGTTGCTTCTGTCGATGAGATCACAAAAGAGCCGCAGCGCTTCGAGTGGACCATCGACCAGGTGGACGGCTGGTACGAATCTGAAGTACAGAAAACAGCCTGGGTATACAAGGATGACAATGATGAAATCGTTGCCCTGTCACCGATCTGCACCCATTTAGGCTGTACAGTGGACTGGGGTTCCAATGATGAGTACCCGAATGAGTTCTACTGTCCGTGTCACGGGGGCCGTTATACAAAAGACGGCGATAACGTTCCGGGCACACCGCCGACCGCACCATTACCTGTTTTTGAGCACGAAACCAAAGAAGGTATGCTTTATTTAGGTGAAGCAAAAGACAGAGGGGGGGCATAACACATGCTTCAGAGAATTTACGACTGGGTGGACGAGCGTGTCGATGTAACCCCGTTATGGCGTGATATAGCGGATCACGAAGTTCCTGAGCACGTCAACCCGGCACATCACTTTTCAGCATTTGTTTACTGTTTTGGTGGTCTTACATTCTTCGTAACAGTCATTCAGATTCTGTCCGGAATGTTCCTGACCATGTACTATGTACCAGATATTGAGAACGCATGGAAATCGGTTTATTACTTACAGCGAGAGGTTGCTTACGGTCAAATCGTACGTGGGATGCACCACTGGGGCGCCAGTCTCGTCATTGTGATGTTATTCTTACATACACTGCGGGTATTCTTCCAGGGCGCTTATAAAAAGCCGCGTGAATTGAACTGGGTGATTGGGGTCCTATTGTTCTTTGTCATGCTTGGTCTTGGTTTTACAGGGTATCTGCTTCCATGGGATAACAAAGCTTATTTCGCTACTCAGGTAGGTCTTGAGATTGCAGCGGCAACACCGTTTATCGGAGATCAAATCCGTACACTGCTTGCCGGTGACCCATCGATTGTTGGTGCTCAAACGCTTACACGTTTCTTTGCTATCCACGTATTTTTCCTTCCGGCAGCATTGTTCGGATTAATGGCCTTCCACTTTGTCCTAATCCGTAAACAAGGTATTTCCGGACCACTATAAAATAGCAAAAGAAGGAGGGAAAGCTGTGCATAGGGGAAAAGGGATGAAGTTCGTCGGTGATTCAAGGGTCACTGCCGAACAAAAAGCCAATTTACCAAAAGACTATTCAGAATATCCAGGCCGCACGGAAGCGTTCTGGCCCAACTTCCTGTTGAAAGAGTGGCTGGTAGGATCGGTCTTTCTGATCGGGTTTTTAATACTTACCGCTGCCCATCCGTCACCGCTGGAGCAGCAGGCGGATCCAAACAACGCGAGTTACATTCCGCTACCGGACTGGTACTTCCTGTTCTTGTATCAATTCCTTAAATATCAATTTGCCGGCGGGGATTACATTGTTCTCGGAGCGATTGTTATGCCGGGTCTTGCCTTCGGTGCACTTCTGCTGGCACCGTTCCTGGACCGTGGACCGGAACGACGTCCTCACAAGCGTCCAATTGCTGTAGGCCTGATGCTTCTTGGTTTCGCAGCCACCTTTTGGCTTACCTATGAATCCGTCACACATGCAGATTACGAAATGCGTGCGGAGAAATATGGTGTGAACGTGGAAGCGGTTGAATCCACAATTGATAAATCAGCTCCGGGTTATGCCGTGTATGAAGCCAACTGTCTGAGCTGTCACGGCGATGCCCTTCAAGGTCAGGGAAGCTACCCATCATTAATTGATGCAGAGCTGACGGTTGACCAAGTGAAGGACATTGCAGTGAATGGTAAAGGCGCCATGCCGGCTGGAATCTTTAACGGAACGGATGAGGAACTCCAGCAGCTTGCTGAGTTTGTTGTCGGGGCAGGCAGTGGTGAAGGAGGCTCATCTGAAGGAGAAGGTTCTTCTGAAGGAGAAGGTTCTTCTGAAGAAGAAGGATCTTCCGAGGGTGAAGGCTCATCTGAAGAAGAAGGATCTTCTGAGGGTGAAGGTTCATCTGAAGAAGAGGGATCTTCCGAAGATGAAGGTTCTTCTGGAGAAGAAGGATCTACTGAGGGAGAAAGCTCTGAAGAAGAAAATTCCGAGGAAGAGAACGGTTCTTCTGAAGAATGAACGAAATAGATCGATGGATGCCGCGCTGAGACATGCGCGGTTTCTTTTGTTACAGGAGGAAGGTTCGCATGAAACAGATGTTGACATATATTTTGACGCACCGGCTTTTTTTAATCGTATTATTTTTTGTTAATCTCGGAGGAACGATTTACGGGTATCTATGGTATGAACCGCAGCTGGAGGTAACAGAACCGATCTTCCTCCTGTTTGTTCCTGACAGCCCCACAGCCAGTTTGTTTTTTACAATCTTTCTTGGTTTTTATCTATTCGGAAGGAATGTCCCATATATAGAAGCGCTCGCGCTCATTACACTGCTTAAATATGGGGTATGGGCGGTGGTGATGAACGGTCTTACCTTTATGGAGTATGGCGCTCTGCCGTGGACCGGTTACATGCTTATACTTTCTCATAGTGCCATGGCTGTTCAGGGGGTTCTGTATGCGCCCTTTTATGCAATGCGGATCAGGCATATTCTTTTTGCTGCTGTATGGACGCTTCATAATGATGTCATTGACTATGTCTTTGAACAGATGCCTGTCTATCCGGCTATTATGGAGCATATGAAGGAAATTGGCTATTTCACCTTCTGGCTGAGTCTGATCTGTATAGGTGCAGCCTATTCCCTTATGAAAAAGATACAGAACGTCTAAATGTGGATCCCCTTTCATAACATGTAACTAATCGGGATAATGAGAGGGGAGAAGTGAAATGGGACAGGTGTGTAAAGTTGTGTTCATATCCCTGATTTTCACACTCATGCCGCTGAGCCTGCATGATGGGTGGGGTGAGGGAGCCCCGGAGCAGTGGGAACGATTTTACAGCCAGTACAGGTCACTTCTTCATGACGGAAAAATTGAGGCAGCAGAGAGGCTCCTGCATAGCAGGTGGACGGATATGGAAACCTATATGCGCGGGGTGTCTGAAGAGGACCGAACCGTCTGGGAGAACTTGAACATGTCCGAAAATGGAGACCGGCCGTCGGAAGCGGCTCTCCTATTCTTTGAAGTGCTTACTGCACCAGACAGAGAAACAGCAGTGGAACAAAAATTAGCAGCTTTCCATGAGGCATTGTATAGTACTCCGGCGGAGCAGGTTCTTCTGGACTGGGAGAACCTTGAGCCGGTCGTGATGCACGTGTATGACACTGTAGATACCAGACAGCTCCGGCAGGCACTTGAACAGCATCATCTTCAACCGACGGCCGAAACGGCTGCCTATGCCTCTGCAATGGTCGATGCGCTGGTTCAGGGCAGCAGTGGTGAAGGAGTGTCTTTGCAGGGAACGGCTGCCGGGGTGGGAGGATTTATCCTTGCGGTTCTTTTTTATGTAGGGGTGATGAAGCACCCTTCCCGTTCAAAAATTAGACACACAATAAAAGAACATAATAGTTGATTTTCCAGAGGGATTTGACTAAAATTGACCTAAGAACCATTCTTATGGAGGAATGACAAATGAGTTTTATCATTTACTTTGCTTTGATTTTTATTATCCCTTTGTGGGCTCAGTCTAAAGTGAAGTCTACGTACAAAAAATATTCACAAGTCCCTACTTCATCGTCCATGTCAGGTGCTGAAGTAGCACGAAAAATTCTTAATGACAACGGCCTCTTTAATGTAGCTGTGGAAGAAGTCCGCGGCCATTTGACAGACCATTACGATCCGCGCTCCAAAGTGATTCGTCTTTCTTCAGACATTTATCACGGACGCTCCACAGCCGGTGCAGCAGTGGCAGCACACGAAGTGGGGCACGCCATACAGGATGCGGAGGATTATGCTTTCCTTCGTTTCCGAAGCGCCCTCGTCCCGGTAGCAAGCTTTGGTTCCAATATCTCTATCTTCCTATTGATTGGTGGTATGCTGCTTCAGATGACAGGTCTTGTCTTTGTCGGGATTGTCTTCTTCGCAGCAGCCGTGCTGTTCCAGCTGATTACACTGCCTGTGGAATTCGATGCTTCCAACCGTGCCATGGCACAGCTGGTGTCGACCGGCGTCATCCGGAATGATGAAGAACGGAAAACGAAGAAGGTCCTCAATGCTGCGGCAATGACATATGTGGCGGGTGCACTCGTTGCCCTTGCCGAACTTCTCCGCTTTGTATTCATGTTCATTGGGATGAACGAAGAGTAAAGGACAGGAAAAAAGACCTCCGGCAGCGGAGGTCTTTTTTTGTTTTCCAGGATGGTCCTAGTCAATGGGGTTTTTGTTTTCATCCAAAGTAAACCCCTCACCCATCACATCATGGACGTGGCTGACGGCTACAAACGCATGGGGATCAATCTGTTCAATGATGGTCTTTAGCCGCACAATTTCGTTTTTCGCTATAACACAATATAAAACATCCCGTTTAGAACCGGAAAACGATCCGCGGCCGTCAAGTACGGTCACACCTCGATCCATCTCCTGCATAACTTTTTGTGAGATCTCTTCGCTCTTTTCCGATATGATGGTCGTTCCACGGGCAGCGTAGGCACCTTCCTGGATGAAATCAATCACTTTCGCACCGACAAAAACCGCGACAAGCGTATACATTCCTCGGACATGTTCTAAATAAGTAATGGCAGAAATGAAAATCACGAGAGCATCAAAAACGAACATCGCCCGGCCCATACTCCAGCCAAGGTATTTGTTGATGAGTCTGGCGATGATGTCCACACCACCGGTTGTTCCGCCATATCGGAATATGATTCCTAAACCGACGCCGATAAACACCCCCGCAAACAGCGAAGCCAGTGTAAGATCATCCGAAAGATCGATGGTAATCATATACCGCTGGGACAGAGCTATAAATACGGAAACCGCGACAATTCCAATCAAGGAGTACAAAAATGTCGTACGTCCCAAAATCCGCCATCCGATAAAAAGGACGGGAATGTTCAAAACAATGTTCATCACAGCAGGATCCCAGTTGAATAAATACAGCAGTAAAAGGGTGATCCCTGTGAAGCCGCCTTCACCGAGTTCATTCTGAATATTGAAATGAACGATCCCGAACGAAAACACAGCGGACCCCAGTATAATCAGGGTTATATTTTTCACACGCAGTCCGAAAATTTTCATATGTCCACCTCCAAGGTCATCTGCACGATTATCATTATAGTTGTTTGTCGAATGAGCGGCAATATGAACAGGCAGGAGAAGGTGGAATAAACGGAAAATTTGTCAAATGAGCTCCTTTTGGCTAACATTTAGAGAGAATCCGTGAAGGAAAAGAGGGACTTATAATGGAATATACAACACAGGACATCCAAAAACGTGTCGATAACTACATATCACAATTTAAAGAGGGGTATTTCTCACCTCTCAGCCTTCAGGCAAGGCTTACAGAAGAAGTTGGAGAAATGGCAAGGGAAGTCAATCACAGATATGGGGAGAAACCTAAGAAAAAGACCGAAAAGGATAAAGCATTGGAAGAGGAGCTTGGCGATGTCATCTTTGTGCTGACTTGTTTCGCAAACTCTCTTGATATCGACCTGTCTGAGGCATTTGAGCAGTCCATGAGCAAAATAGAAACTCGGGATAAAGACCGTTGGACTAAAAAGGAGGAAGAGTAATGGAAACGATTAAGGTGATTGTAGCAGGACCTCGTGGTAAAATGGGCAGTGAAGCCTTGAATATGATACAACGGGAGCAGCACTTGAGCCTGGCCGCATGTATTGACAGGGAAAATGACGGCATGAATATAAGGGATATCCAGGGACTCCCTGACTTGGACGCTTTGATCTACACGGATGCCGAAGTCTGCCTGAATGAGGTGGAGGCGGACGTACTGATTGATCTTACGACGCCGGATAACGGGTATATCCATACGAAGCTTGCATTGAACAATGGCGTGCGTCCGGTGGTCGGCACAACGGGGTTTACGCAGGAGCAGCTTCAGGAATTGACCAGCCTTGCCGAAGAAAAACAGCTGGGTACCGTGATTGCACCGAACTTCGCTATCGGCGCCGTTTTAATGATGCAGTTTTCCAAATGGGCCGCCAAGCATTTTCCTGATGTTGAAATCATTGAAAAACATCATGACCAGAAGCTTGATGCCCCATCAGGTACAGCGGTGAAGACGGCGGAGTTGATTAAGGAAGTCCGCAATCCTCATCATCAGGGCCACAAGGATGAAAAAGAAACCCTGCAGGGCGCCCGTGGTGCTGATGAAGAGGGAATGAGAATTCATAGTATGCGTCTTCCGGGGCTCGTCGCTCACCAGGAAGTCGTCTTCGGTGGACTTGGAGAAACCCTCACAATCAAGCACGATTCCATTCACAGGGAGTCTTTCATGAGTGGAGTGAAGCTTGCTGTTGAAAAAGCTGTTGAACTGGATACGCTGGTTTATGGATTGGAACATCTACTCGATTAAAAGGGGAGTTTGACCATGAACATTGCTTTAATTGCCCACGATAAAAAGAAAGAAGATATCATTCAGTTTACAAAAAAGCATGCCGCTGTTTTTTCGAAGCATGAACTTTTCGCAACGGGAACGACAGGTATGCGGATTGCGGATGAAACTGGATTGAACGTGACTCGTTTCCAATCCGGCCCGCTCGGCGGGGATCAGCAGATCGGAGCGAGAATTGCAGACGAACAAATGCAGATGGTCATTTTCTTCAGAGACCCGCTCACTGCCCAGCCTCATGAGCCGGACATCAGCGCTCTTCTACGCCTTTGTGATGTCCACCAGATTCCAGTTGCAACGAACCTGGCAGGCGCAGAGATTATGGTAAGAGCTCTCGATCATGACGATATTGAATGGAACAGCATCATAGAAGAGAACAGAAAACAGGAGTGAACGTAGTATGGCTAAAATAGGAATCACCTGCTACCCGACTGTCGGGGGATCAGGTGTCATCGCAACAGAACTGGGTAAGCTGCTCGCTGAAAATGGGCATGAAATACATTTTGTGGCCTCACAGGTACCTTTCCGGCTGAACCGGGTGTATCCGAATATTTATTACCACGAGGTGGAGGTCAGCAGCTATCCTGTCTTTCAGCATCCACCCTATGATTTGGCATTAGCAGCAAAGATGGCGGATGTCATCAATCGTGAAGAACTGGATATTCTTCATGTGCACTATGCGATGCCGCATGCGGTCTGTGCTATTTTAGCCAAGCAGATGTGTAACCGTGATGTGAAAATTATAACGACCCTTCATGGGACGGATATTACTGTACTGGGGATCGATACGAGCCTTCAGGAAATGATCAAATTCGGTATTGAACAGTCTGACCGTGTGACCGCTGTCTCTCATAGTCTTGTGGACCAGACACAGGAAATGCTACATACAGATCGTTCCATTGATGTGATTTACAACTTCGTTGATGAACGTGAATATTACCGGAAGTCGAACCAGCACTTGAAGGACCATTACGGCATCAAAGATGAGGATGCTGTCTTGATTCACATTTCCAATTTCAGGAAGGTTAAGCGGGTGCCTGATGTGATCCAGACCTTTGCCAAAGTCCGATCGGAAAGACCTGCAAAGCTCCTTCTCGTCGGTGACGGTCCGGAGTATTCCGCCTGTTATCAGCTTGTTCAGGACCTCGGATTGGATGGTGATGTATTATTCCTTGGGAAGCAGGAGAATGTCAGTGATCTGCTTTCCATTGCTGACCTTAAGCTTCTCTTGTCCGAAAAAGAGAGCTTCGGTCTGGTTCTCCTTGAGGCGATGGCCTGCGGTGTTCCGTCCATCGGCACGAATATCGGAGGGATACCTGAAGTTATTGATCACGGTGAAACGGGTTATATAGCTGAACTGGGGAATATTGAACAGACGGCATATTTTGCCAATAAAATCCTTGCTGACACGGACCATCATCACCAAATGTCTAAACGGGCGAAAACAGTCGTGCAGGATAAATTTGCCACAGCCACCATTTTGAATGAATATGAAGAATTGTATCGGCAGGTGCTTGCTGATGAAGCATGACCCTCTTTTTGAACAAGCCTTTGAGGTGATGCAGAGAATTGAGGAAGCCGGTGGCGAAGCGTATATAGCCGGTGGTGCTGTAAGGGATCATGTAAGTGGTAGAGCGGTTGGTGATATCGATATCGCTTCATCCCTGCCTCCTTCGAAAATCCAGGAAATCTTTGAAAAGGTCATTCCTGTTGGTATCGAGCACGGCACGGTCATCGTCAGACACCGATCCATCTCCTATGAGGTGACGACCTTCCGAACAGAATCCGGATATGAGGACTACAGGCATCCCGATGAGGTGACCTTCGTCTCTGATATTCGAACAGATCTTGCCCGGCGGGATTTTACGATGAATGCTATGGCCATGGACAGACAGGGCAGGATCATTGATCCTTTTGATGGGAGAAAGGCAATAAAACATAAACAGATAATGGCTGTCGGTAATCCCTGCGACCGATTTCAGGAAGACCCTTTACGAATGATGAGGGCGGTCCGTTTTTCGAGCCAGCTTTGTTTTGAAGTGACAGGGGCCACAAAAGAGGCGCTGATAAAGCAGGCTCCACTACTCGCGAACATATCGATGGAACGAGTGGCGGAAGAGACACGAAAAACCTTCGCTGGTCAAGGCATAAAGAATGCGCTGGGGCTTCTTGAGGAAACCGGTCTGTTACATCAGCTTCCTTTTCTTAAAGAAACGGGGCTTTTTAAAAATCCTCCGCTCAGCCCTTTGAAATCGTGGCCGGAGATAGCAAACTTTCTCTGTCTTCAGGATTCTTCTTTTCCTGCATCTGCTTTTCTTAAAACATGGAAACGATCGAATCAGGAAAAAAGAGAAACGGATCAACTGATGGAAGCCATGACCCTTTATACGGACGCAGAAGATGTGACCGCATGGCTGGCCTACTGTCTTCCCGAATCATTGTACAGTTCATTTGACCGTGTCACGGAAGCGGCAGGAATGGATCGTGGCATAAAAGAACGCCTGTTGGATCAGAAGCATCACCTGCCTATCGGCCATAGAAAAGACCTTCAGTTTGAGTCGATGGACTTGATTGCCCTGCACCCGGAAAAAACGAAAGGCCCCTGGATATCAGAAACGATGAAGGCCGTGGAGCGAAATGTAGTCGAAGGGGTGCTGGAGAACGATTATGAAAAAATAAAGGAGTGGGTCATCACATGGAATCCACCCGGAAACATCTGATTGAATTATTGACGAAGCAGGAAGGTCATATTTCCGGACAGCAGTTATCTGAACAGCTGAATATATCAAGGACCGCTGTATGGAAGCATATGAATGAATTGAAAAAAGACGGCTATGAAATCGAAGCGGTTCAACGGAAAGGGTATAAAATCCAAGGGTTCCCGGACAAGATCAGCGAAAACACATTACAGTGGGGTCTTGAAACCCGGTGGATGGGACACCAGCTGTATCATTATGATCAGGTGGATTCCACACAGGAAATCGTCCATCAGATGGCCAAGCAGGGGAAACCACATGGAACCGTTGTGGTCGCCGATGAACAAGTCGGAGGAAAAGGACGCATGGCCCGTAGCTGGGACTCACCGAAAGGCAAAGGGATATGGATGAGCTTTCTGCTGAAGCCGGATCTGCCACCCGTGGAAGCGCCGCAGTTGACCCTTCTTGCAGCTACGGTTATTGCTAAAATGATTGATGAGCGCTCCGAGCTTGAGCCACAGATCAAGTGGCCGAACGATGTGTTGATCCATCACAAAAAAGTGTCGGGAATTCTTACAGAAATGCAGGCAGAACAGGATACGATCCAGTACATCGTGCTCGGCATCGGCATGAACGTCAATCAGGAGGAGGAAGACATCCCTTCTGATATCCGTTATAAAGCCTCTTCCTTTAAAACCGAGTCCGGTGTTGATTGGAACATACAAAAAACGATCCAGCATTTTCTTACATTGTTTGAATCCTCCTACGACCAGTTCATCCGTGATGGCTTCCAATCGGTCAAAGAAGACTGGGAGAAGTACGGATATAAGATCGGGGAGGACGTCACGATTTCGACGATGAAAGAGACGTGGGAAGCGACTCTTCTCGGAATCGAACCGGATGGAGCTCTGCGCGCCAGGAGAAAGACAGGGGAAGAAGAGAAATTGTATTCAGCGGAAATTCATTGGGGAGAAGGTGGATACCTTGCTTAACAAACAGCAGTTCCTTCAAATGAAACACGATCAAGAAAAAATAACGATGGTGACAAGCTACGATTATCCTTCTGCGAAACTAGTGGAAGCAGCGGGAGCTGATATGATTTTAGTCGGCGACAGTCTTGGTATGACCGTCCTCGGTTATGAATCCACGATTCCTGTGACCGTCGAGGATATGATCCATCACGGAAAAGCGGTCAGCCGCGGGGCAGGCCAAACGTTCAAAGTTGTAGATATGCCGTTCATGTCTTATCACATTTCCACAGCTGATACACTCAGCAACGCGAAAAAGCTGTACCAGGAAACAGACGCACAGGCTTTGAAACTGGAAGGAAGCGGAGAAGTCTCTGAAACCATAGCTAAGCTTGTCAAAGCCGGCATTCCGGTTGTCGGACACATCGGACTGACGCCGCAGTCGGTCAATGTGCTCGGTGGATACAAAGTGCAGGGAAAAGACAAGGAAACCGCTGCGCGTTTACTGGATGAGGCATTGGAAATCGAAAGGGCCGGGGCGATGATGCTCGTTCTTGAATGTGTTCCTCGTCAACTGGCCTCTTTCATAACCGAAAAGCTGGCCATCCCTACCATCGGGATTGGAGCGGGAGCCGACTGTGACGGGCAGGTTCTGGTCTACCATGATCTTCTCAACTATGGAGTGGGGCGTCTTCCTAAATTTGTGAAGTCCTACACCGATGGAAATCAAGCTTTTGGGGACGGGATTACCCGCTATGTCCAAGAGGTTAAAAGCGGGGCATTTCCTGAGGAAAAACATACGTTTACAATGAATATGTCGGGTCTTCCAAAGGAGTAAGTGATTGGGAATGAAAGTATTTGGTAACATTAGAGATGTACAGCAGCATGTAAAACAGGTGAAAAAGGAAGGCCGGACCGTGGGGTTTGTTCCAACGATGGGTTACCTTCATGAAGGACATCTGAAGTTGATCGAGACCGCCCGGAGCGAAAATGACATAGTTATCCTCAGCATTTTCGTCAATCCCCTGCAGTTTGGAGCTGGAGAAGATCTGGATACATATCCCCGCGATGAAGAACGGGACAGAAACCTAGCGGAAGAACACGGCGTGGATGTTTTATTTTTCCCAACCACAGCCATGATGTATCCGGAGCCTATGTCGATTCAGCTGTCTGTCAAGAAAAGGACGGATGTGCTGTGTGGAAAAAGCCGGCCCGGACACTTTGACGGGGTGGCCGCGGTTTTGACTAAATTATTCAACATCGTGATGCCCGATCAAGCGTATTTCGGGATGAAGGATGCTCAGCAGGTGGCTGTCGTTGATGCGCTGATCAACGACTTCAATTATGATATCCAACTCGTCCCTGTAGCTACAGTGCGTGAGGAAGACGGCCTTGCCAAGAGCAGTCGTAACGTTCACCTCACAGCAGGGGAAAGAGATGAGGCCCCGGCGATTCAGGAATCGCTGCAGGCAGGAAGGCGGATGGTGGAGGATGGGGAGAGGAGCCCCGCCCGAATCATAGAATCGGTTACAAAGTTTCTCGAAAGCAGAACTCGTGGTAGAATAGACTATATTGAATTACTATCTTATCCTGAATTGACATCTGTGGACGTCATAGACAGGCCTGTTATTCTGGCCGCTGCCGTTTTCTATGAAAAGGCCCGGCTGATTGATAATGTGGTTTTTGACCGGAATGGAAAGATAACAACAGGGTGAGGCACAGGGAGGAAACAAGATGTTTCGAACGATGATGAAATCAAAAATTCATCGCGCCCGTGTTACGGAAGCGAATTTAAACTATGTGGGAAGCATTACGATAGATCAGGATATTCTGGATCAGGCGGGGATTCTTCCCCACGAAAAAGTCCAGGTCGTCAACAATAATAATGGTGCCCGGCTGGAGACCTATGTGATAGCCGGAGAAAGAGGCAGTGGCGTCGTCTGCCTGAACGGAGCAGCCGCCCGTCTCGTGCAGCCGGGTGATATCGTAATCATCGTAGCCTATGCCATGCTCAGTGAGGAAGAGCTTGGGGAATTCCGTCCAAAAATTGCTCTCATGAATGAACAGAATCAGGTGGTGGAAATGATAGAGGAAGAGCCGCCTTTATCAACGCTTCCACTTTATTGAAAGCTTAAAGCATGAGAAGAGGATCTGTGCCTGTCCGTGAAGGCAGGGTCCTTCCTTTTTGTGGTGAAAGTAGGGGTAACATGACAACATTTGCAATCGTAGATTTAGAAACAACAGGAAACGCATCACCTAAAGGAGACCGGATCATTGAAATCGGAATCGTTCTAATGAATGAAGCAGGTTCTGTGATTCGTGAATTCTCTTCTTTGATCTATCCGGAAAGAGACATTCCACCTTTTATTACGTCTCTGACCGGGATTGATGAAGAGGATGTCATGGATGCGCCATTGTTTTCAGAAATAGCTGGGGACATTCATCCATTATTCAAAGATGCTTATATCGTGGCGCATAACATTGAATTTGATCTTGGTTTCCTAAATGATGAACTGCAGAGATGCGGATTTCCACGCTTACATAATCCCATCATTGATACAGTAGAACTGGCCAGGATCATGCTTCCGACTTCCTCTGCTTTTAAACTCGGACATCTGGCTGAAAAGCTGGACATGGGCCATGACCGCCCGCATAGAGCGCTCTCAGATGCCCAGGTGACTGCTGATTTGCTGCAGTATCTGCTGAAACAGATGCAGGCCCTTCCGGAAAGGACACTATCCCAGCTACTGAAAATCGAGGCAAAACTGAAAAGTGACCTGAGGTCCTTTTTCGAGTCTGCGGTAGAGGAAGCGAGGTATCGGAATCAAAAAGACACCGATATCGAAATTTTGTACGGTATAGCTGTCCGGAGCCGCCGCCCGGATGAGGTGCGTTCCGCTTCTTCCTCAATCTTTCCACCTTTTGAGCAGTGGAACAAAGAGGTATATGAAGGGGAGAACGGTCTGAAATCAATGGTTCCGGAATATGAAATCCGGAAGGGACAGCAGGAAATGACCTCCCATGTCCACAAGGCTCTGGAAGAGAACCGTCACGCTGTGATCGAAGCAGGGGCCGGTACCGGGAAGTCCGCCGCCTACCTTCTTCCTGCGGTCTATCATGCGGTGAAAAATGATGAGCGTATTTTAATAACGACACATACCAACAGCCTGCAGAAACAGCTTCTGGAAGAAGAAATTCCGAAAATTGAACGTATGTTTCCAAGACCAATCCGTGCCGTTTTATACAAAGGTAAAGGTCATTACATCAGTTTGATTCACTTTCAATATGAGCTTGAGCGCAGCTATCAGGATAATTATGATACAGCTCTGACGAAAGCTATGCTTCTCGTCTGGCTCACTAAAACACGAACCGGTGATATTGATGAAGTTCAGCTTCCTTCGAACGGCCGTCAATTCTGGCATAAGGTTTCAGCCGAGCAGTCCTCTAAAACGGAACAGCTCGGGTATACGGATGATTCCTTTTTCCAGTGGGCGTTGAGAAGAGCGGAAGAGGCTGATATCATCATTACAAACCATGCTCTGTTCTGTCTGGATATCATCAAAGAAGAAACATCCCTGCCTTCCTATGATCGTGCCGTTGTGGATGAGGCCCATCACCTGGAAGCCGTAGCCGGAAGGTATTTCGGCCTGCGGATGAACTACAGGGATCTCCAGAGGTATTTAACGCAGACGACGGAACTTGCCCAGAAAAGTCTGTATAAGGGATGGCCTGTCCCGCAGTCCTTTTACAGTCACCTGAACAAACTCCAAAAGGCCGTGGATGAAGCTAAGGAAGAACTCAGCCAGTTTTCCAGGTACATTTACCAGCATGTGAAAAAGCAAAGAAATTCAAACAGAGGCAGAAGTGATGTAGGGCGGACACAGATGACTCTGGAAAAAGAACGGTCCGCTTCGTTCATGCAGAGTGCGAAGGAAATGTCGAACCGCTTTTTGTCTGCGGTGTTTGTCATAACCGAGCAGTTGACGTCCATGCAGAATGAACTGCAGATTCTTCTTACATTAAAAGAAGACCATGGCATTCCTATCCTTCTTTCGAGAATCCACACGCAAAAGGAAGTCTGTCTGGATATCCGGCATCAGTTGATCAACTATTTTGATAGTCAGGATGAAGAGAGTGTCCGCTGGATTGAAATTGAAGGGGAAGGGGCAGCCAATTCGATTTACTTGTACAGCGAACCATTGAACACTCCCGGCATTTTGAAGGAACGGTTGTTCAATCAGAAGAAGAGCGTCGTACTGACCAGTGCCACGCTTACAACCGGAGATTCTTTCAAGTACATCCGTGAATCGCTGGGTCTTGGAGATGAACCTGATGTCATCGAGACGTCGATTCCTTCTCCATATCCTTTCCACGAACAGGTGCAGCTGTTGGTACCGGATGACTTTCCTGATATTAAAACCGATCCCGATACATTTATTGAAGCTTTGAGTGAAGCGATTTATTCAACAGCACATGTCACAAACGGACGGATGATGGTGCTCTTCACTTCTTATGATATGCTCCGCCGGACATACAGTCTCTTAAAGGAATTCATAGACCCTGAAGAATTTATGATTTTTGCACAAGGGATTTCGAGCGGAAGCAGAGACCGTTTGAAAAAGAATTTCCAGGCATTCGATCAGGCCATCCTTCTCGGGACGAGTTCCTTCTGGGAAGGTGTGGATATTCCAGGGGATGACTTGTCTTGTCTCATGATGGTGCGGCTGCCTTTCGCACCCCCGGATCAACCTGTGCAGAAGTCGATCGATCAACGTCTGAAGCAGGAAGGGAAAAACGCGTTTATGGAAAAGTCCCTTCCGCAGGCAATCATCCGATTTAAACAGGGGTTCGGGCGGCTGATTAGAAGCAGCAGTGACCGAGGCGTTGTCATCGTGTGTGATCAGCGTCTGATGGAATCGAAGTATGGGAAGTATTTCTTATCATCCCTTCCTGATATACCGGTCGTTTATGATTCGACAAAAAAACTAATGGACCGGATTGAAAACTGGCTGTAACCGATACCCTGGTGCGGAAAGAGCTGTTATAATTACAATCGGGCACAGGCCTGGTAAAGGGAGGAAGAAACGATGGAAAACAAAATAGAAACGTTATCTACAGTTAAAATTAAAAAGACAGATGACCTCTATAAAGTGGTAGACACATTGAATCGCACATTGAAAGAAGATAACCTAATGTTTGGAATGGCGCTGGATGATGACGATGCTGAAACCGCAGTCTTCACCATATACCGTACCTAAGTGGGTCAAATGGGGCGGCGGAATTCTCGCTGGACTTGTTCTTCTTTTACTTATTTTTTTCATCTGGATGTATACACAAATTAATCAGGACAGAACCGCAGGGCATGAACAGGCCGCAGCTTTTGCCTTGCAGAAAACGAATATGACGGCCGTGGATCAGGTTGAAACGTACAACGGGGAAACAGAAGTGTTCGTCGTAAAAGGGGAAGCGTCAGACGGAGAAGCCTCGCTCGTTTTCATCAATGAAGCAGTCGACACGGTTTTGACCGATGTGAATCAAGCTGAAGTTCTCTCAGAAGAACAACTGATCAGCCGGTGGTCCTCGAATTGTCCGGACTGCCGTTTCAAGGATGTCTCCTACGGATACGAAGAGGAACAGCCTGTCTATGAGCTCGTTTATACTGATGAGCAGGGCAGATATGTACTTGATTATTTTACATTAAGCGGAGAATCCTTTGATCAGAGGTTTGCGTTCCGACAAAACAATTAAGGAGTGAGGTTCATGAAGTTAGCAGAACGTGTACAATCATTAACACCATCCACTACATTAGCGATTACAGCCAAGGCGAAAGCGTTGAAGGCAGAAGGACACGATGTCATCGGACTTGGAGCGGGAGAACCGGACTTCAATACGCCTTCTTATATTCTGGACGCTGCAAAAAAAGCCATGGATGATGGATTGACCAAATACACACCAGCGGGTGGAATTCCTGAATTGAAAGTAAGCATCACCGATAAATTGAAGCGCGATCAGGCGCTGACGTATTCCAACGAACAAATCATTGTAACAACAGGAGCCAAACACGCCCTGTTTACGCTCTTCCAGGTTATTTTGAATCCAGGGGACGAAGTGATCGTTCCTGCTCCTTACTGGGTGAGCTATCCGGAACAAATCAAACTGGCACAGGGGAATCCGGTCATTGTGCCGGCTGAAGAAGCCAATCACTTTAAATTGACTCCAGAGCAGTTGAGAGCGTCCATTACCGATCAAACCAAAGCGGTGATTATCAATTCACCGAGCAATCCGACAGGTATGATGTATTCTGAAGAGGAACTGAAAGCTCTTGGAGAAATCTGTCTTGAACACGGGTTGTTAATCGTGTCGGATGAAATTTATGAAAAATTGATTTATACCGAAGAAAAGCATGTTTCCATTGCGCAGCTATCTGATGAGTTATACAATCAGACAGTGATCATCAATGGGGTATCCAAATCCCATTCTATGACAGGATGGAGAATCGGATTCGCAGCGGGTCCAAAAGAGATTATAAAAGGAATGACCAATATGGCTTCCCATTCCACATCAAATCCAACTTCTATTGCCCAGTATGCGGCACTTGCCGCCTATAAAGGCTCAGAAGAAAAAGTAGTGGAAATGAAAAAAGCATTCAAGGAAAGGCTGGACGTTCTTCATGAGCTCCTTCTGGAGATTCCTGGAGTGAAATGTGCCAAACCTTCCGGTGCCTTCTACTTGTTCCCGAACGTTCAGGAGACCGCTTCCCTATGCGGATTTTCATCTGTTGACGACATGGTGAAAGCACTATTGGATGAAGAAAAAATCGCTCTGGTTCCAGGATCCGGTTTTGGAAGTCCTGAGAACGTAAGGCTTTCTTATGCAACCTCCCTGGAGCAGCTGGAGGAAGCAGCCGGACGGATCAAGCGGTTCGTCGAGAAACATCAATCATAAAGCAGTGTTGGAGGTATTCGTGTGAAAACAACGATTTCAGAAGCAGCAAAACAAATTGGAAAAGAAGTCACCATTGGTGGCTGGTTAAGTAATAAGCGTTCCAGCGGAAAGATCGCGTTCCTGCAGCTCCGTGACGGTACAGGATTCATGCAGGGGATCGTCGTTAAAGCGGACATCGGCGAAGAAAAGTTCCAGGAGGCCAAAGGACTTACCCAGGAAACCTCTCTTTATGTGACCGGTGTCATTGCAGAGGATACAAGGTCCCCCCTCGGCTATGAAATGCAGGTGACAGGGTTTGAAGTAATTCAGGAAGCCGTCGACTACCCGATTACGCCAAAGGAACACGGAACAGAATTTCTTATGGATCACCGCCACCTGTGGCTCCGTTCCAAACGTCAGCATGCGGTTATGAAAGTGCGGAACGAAATTATCCGTGCAACGTATGAATTTTTCAATACAAACGGCTATGCAAAAATTGATCCACCAATCCTGACCGGCTCCTCAGCAGAAGGCTCCACGGAACTGTTCCATACGAAGTATTTCGAAGAGGATGCCTATCTCTCTCAAAGTGGACAGCTTTATATGGAAGCGGCAGCGATGGCATTCGGACGCGTTTTCAGTTTTGGACCAACGTTCCGTGCGGAAAAATCTAAAACACGTCGTCACTTGATTGAGTTTTGGATGATTGAGCCGGAGATGGCCTTTATGGATCACGAGGACAGCCTGGAAGTTCAGGAACAGTATGTCAGCCATGTGGTCCAGTCAGTATTGGACAACTGCAGAATCGAGCTCGATACACTCGGCCGTGACACAGAAAAACTGGAAAAAATCAAGGCACCGTTCCCTAGAATCAGCTACGATGATGCCGTGACGCTGTTGAAGGAAAAAGGATTTGATGACATTGAGTGGGGAGAAGACTTCGGTGCACCGCATGAAACGGCTATTGCCGAAGCTTATGACAAACCGGTGTTCATCACCAATTACCCGGCAGAAATCAAAGCATTTTACATGAAGCCGGATCCGGAACGTCCGGAAGTAGTATTATGCGCAGACATGATCGCTCCTGAAGGGTATGGCGAAATCATCGGTGGATCCCAGCGTATTGATGATCTTGAGCTGATGAAACAGCGTTATGAAGAACACGGCCTTTCCGGAGATGCCTATAAATGGTACCTGCAGCTTCGTGAGTATGGCAGCGTGCCTCACTCAGGTTTTGGACTGGGCTTAGAACGTACAGTCGCCTGGATCGCAGGTGTCGAACACGTGCGTGAAACGATTCCATTCCCACGTCTGCTTAACCGCCTGTATCCATGATAAAATAGACGGCAGAGAAAAACACCGATGTTCAGCCTACGGCTTATCGGTGTTTTTCATTCCATGAGCAAGTATAGGAACGGAGGAATTCATTTGGGAAAATACCAAAGCTTTCAAGACATCCTTGATAACCAAATAGTCGTTCCCAAACAGCTGCTGATGCATTATCACCAGTTGAATATGGATGAAACCGAATTGGTTGTCCTGCTGCAGATTCACAGGTTCGGAACAGAAGGAAATGATTTTCCGACACCTGAACAAATCGCAGAGCATTTATCTATCACAAGCCAGGACTGTTCAAAAGTTCTGCGCAGCCTTATTCAAAAACGATTGATGACCATTGAGCAGAACCATAACGAACATCAGGTCCTCAATGAGCGTTATTCTCTTGAACCATTATGGGAGAAACTGTTCACCGTGAACAAGGCGCGTCCGCAAAAGGAAACGAATTATGATGATAACATCTTTCCATTATTTGAACAGGAATTCGGCAGACCTTTGTCACCATTTGAGATTGAAACGATCAACATCTGGCTGGATGAGGAAGAACAGTCGCCAGCTTTAATTAAAGCTGCTTTAAGAGAAGCTGTATTGATGAGCAAGCTTAATTTCAAATACATCGACCGTATCCTGAGGGAATGGAAGAAAAAAGGGATCCGCACGGTGGAGCAGGCCAGAGAGCAGGGGAAACAGTTCCGTCAGGGCCAGCCCGCTCAGCGGACACAGAATCAGGAAAGAAAAAAGAGGGATATTTCTCTCTATTACAACTGGCTGGAGGAGGATTCATAAAAAAGGCTCATGTTAAATAAATCACAAATTCGTTACTGCCTGGATATTTTCGAATCGATGTATCCGGATGCTGAATGTGAATTAAACCATACCAACCCATTTGAACTTCTTGTAGCTGTCGTCTTATCCGCTCAGGCGACGGATGCGCTGGTGAACAAAGTGACTCCGGATTTATTTGCCAAATATAAAAGTCCGGAAGATTATGTGAACGTACCGCTGGAAGAACTCCAGAATGACATCAAGCGGATCGGACTATTCCGTAACAAAGCCAAAAATATTAAAAAGTTGTCGGAGACCCTGCTTGAAAAGTATGACGGCGAAGTTCCCCCCACAAAAGAACAGCTGGAAAGCCTCGCCGGGGTGGGGAGGAAAACGGCAAATGTTGTTGCCTCGGTCGCTTTTGATGAACCAGCCATCGCCGTGGACACACACGTGGAACGTGTTTCCAAGCGGCTTGGCATCTGCCGCTGGAAGGATTCCGTCCTTGAAGTAGAAAAAACATTGATGCGGAAAGTCCCGGTAGAGGAGTGGAGCGTCACGCATCACCGGATGATCTTTTTCGGGCGCTATCACTGCAAAGCCCAGCGTCCCAACTGTGAAGAATGTTCACTGCTTTCCCTTTGCAGGGAGGGGCAGAAGAGAATGAAAAAGAAAGAAAAAAACGGATGAAAATACCCGTACGCATAAAAGCGTACGGGTATTTTTTACTCATCTTCTTCATCTTCTTCATTTTGCTGCAGCTCTGTATCATTTTCTTCCTGAGGAGGCTGCTCTTCTGAGCCGCCTCCTTCACCAGAATTTTCTCCGGAATTTCCATTATCAGCATCCGAATTGCTGTTATCTTCGTTATTCTGCTCGTTGTTTTCGTTCTCTTGATTGTTCTCTTGTTCTTCTTCAGGAGGGGTTTCACTTTCCTCCCCGTTTCCTTCTTCTCCATCGGAGTTTTCATCAGCTTCCTCGGTTTCTTCTTCTGCTGGTTCCTGCTCTTCAGAAGGTGGTTCTTCATCACTATTTTCTTCGGTTTCTTCGGTTTCTTCGGTTTCCTCGGGTTCTTCTTCCGGTTCTTCATCTCCGATAGAACCAGGTGTCTGAACACGGACAGTGGCAGGATCGCTGTTTTCAGCTTCTTCGTTATCGCTGATGGCAACGACGGAAAATTCATAGGTGGCAGCAGGGTCGATGCTGGTAATTTCCACGCTGGTATCCTTCGTCGTTGTAAGCTGTCTGCTTTCACTGCCGTTAATGGATGCAGCGATACGGAAAGTTACGCCATCAGTACTGCCATATTTCCAGTTCAAATCAATCGTCGATGACTCTTCATTGAATTGACCGGACAACCCTTCAACAGGGTCAAGCTTCTGGAATACCTGTGACACTTTGGAAGGCTGATTGTCTACATGAAAGAGCTCTGTAACGATCCGGCTTTCCGGGGTGTAATCACTCGGAAGGCGGGCGGGATTGGATCCTTCCTCAACGTCCACCCAGGATACGGAATCAGGTTTCGTAAAGTCAGCCGTATCCTTACCTTGAGAAATCTGGGTCATCAAAGGTTTAAATATCTGTTTAGGAATATTTCTAGCTGCATCTGACAGTCCACGGGAGTTATCTTCTCCGTACCCTGTCCAGATGGAGATGGAATAATTCGTCGTATAACCGCTGAACCATGAGTTGTTGGCTACATCTCCAATGTTCGTGGTTCCTGTTTTCCCGGCTTCTGGAAGGCTGGGCACGTTGGCGGACGCACCTGAACCTTCACTCATCGTGGTCTGCAGCATGTTGGATACCATATAAGCGGTGGCACTGCTCATAGCTGAAGACGGTTCAGGTTTTAAGTCAATCGTACCTTCCCCGGGAATTTCAACACTTTCAACAGTGTAAGGCTCCACGTAGACGCCTTCATTGCCAAAGGCCGCATATGCGCCTGCCATCTGAAGAGGGTTCATTCCTGTCGATCCTCCTCCAATGGCATCGTTCAAGGACATGCCTTCTTCTCCAAAGTCAACGCCGAGTCCTTCGGCAAAGTCCTGAGCCTTATCCACGCCGACTTCCTGCAGAAGTTTAATGGTAGGGATGTTCAATGAGCGGCTTAAGGCGTAGCGGGCAGTAACCCAGCCTCTAAACTGATTGTCAAAGTTATTCGGCGACCAGTCACCAAAGTCTGTTTGTTCATCATTGAGCTGATGATAGGTGGAAATTTTATTGTATTCAACCGCCGGCCCGTAAGCAGCAATCGGCTTGAAAGTGGAGCCGGGCTGACGGTTGATGTCTGTTGCAAAGTTGAAGCCTTCTTTCTGATAGTTCCTTCCTCCACCGATGGCTTTGACAGCACCTGTCTGGGTATCCGTTACAGCAAGACCGGTTTCCAGTTCATCGTCGGGCCAGGAAATACCGCCTTCATCGCTGAGGAGCTGCTGGACATAATCCTGTGTATCCGTGTCCAAGGTTGTATAAATGTTCAATCCGTCTTTGTAAATATCGGCGCCATCCATTTTTTCTTCAACTTCCTTGGCTACTTTGTCAATGAAGGCCTGGTAGGGAGTCGCTTCTTCCTGTTGTCTTTCGACCAGCATGTCCTCAATTTCAACATTTCTCGCTTCATCAGCCTCGGCTTCTGTGATTTTCCCGTGCTGGACCATCAGGCTCAGGACGGTATTCATCCTGTCTTTGGCAAGATCCGGGTTCTCAAAAGGCATGTATCCACTTGGACGCTGGGGCAGACCGGCAAGCAAAGCGGCTTCCGGCAGAGTTAGTTCATTCAGGTCTTTTTTACCGAAATACGTTTCTGCGGCTTCTGCTACCCCGTAGGCACCTGCGCCGTAATAGATCTTGTTCAGGTACATCTCCAGAATTTCTTCCTTGGAATATTCCTGGTCGAGTTTAATGGCCAGATACTGTTCCTGAACTTTTCGCTTAATCGTTTTTTCTGTTGTCAGGAAGGACTCCTTGACAACCTGCTGGGTAATTGTACTGGCACCCTCGGCACCAAATCCGCCTGTGATGTTGGCTAGAATGGCCCCGCCGATTCTTTGGAAGTCAATACCGATATGATCGTAAAAGCGGACATCTTCCGTTGCCAGCACCGCATCTTCCATGACCGCAGGAATATCATCGTACGTAATTTTTGTACGCCTTTCATCCCCGGCGAGATCAGCAATAAGCTCACCGTCATCGTCATACACTTTCGAAGAAAAAGGATCGGATAATTTCTCTTCATCCAGAGCGGGGGCGGAAACAGCATAATAAGTAAATAATGCACCGACACCGATCATCAGAACAATTCCTATAGTTAACAGGGTCATAAAGATTTTTTTGAACTTTGATGTTCCTTTAGTTTTTTTCGATGATTTCATTTGTTTTCGTCGTGCTGTACGCGACTGGCTATCGTTTGCCATGTTACATATCCTCCATTTCAGAAATAAAGCTTATCCAAAACCCCGGCGTAATCAATCCGGGCCTGGTAACGAAAAGGAATACGAAAACCTTCCTTGTCAATACTGTTGTAGGGGATCGATTTCCGACCTCCGTTCTGCTGATCATCCCAATAGGCGAACAGCGTCGAAGAGGGTAGAAGGTAGACCTCATCCCTGGGTGTGAATTTAATAATGAAAAAGCTGATGCCCCCGTGTTTTTCCACGGCTTTCATATGATCCACCTGATGCTGATGGACATTACTGAGTGGAAAAGACGTTTTATTCTTCGTCTCTTTTGCCTCAAAATCAATGTACCTGCCACGATAGACACCATTATAGTCTGTCGTGGACGCCTGTTTAAAATAAGCTTCCTTAATAACGGCCGCACTGCGCTTTGGGTAATCCACCTGAACGATCTGTACGGGTGTCGGTTTTTTGTGGATGACCGCCGTTCCGGCCTGCAGATAATATTCATTCGTTAAATTAATGTCTTCTTCAAGGGTCATTCCTCTGTTGCTGAATTCTGGTTTTGTCTTTCCTTGGGGAGCAGCATGACGGCTTGGGCTGCGTCTCCCGTTGGGATAATTCAATGTTTTTCCCTCCCTGTAGCCATGAGAGTATCATACCAAAATTTACGCTCCACGCATATATACTAATGGTTCAATTCTTATAGACGTTTGAACCAGAGGAAAGTTTCATTTTGTCACAATTCCGACACAGAAAGATTCAGCACCAGGGAAATTTCCCTATGAACAGACATGTTAAACCTGTATATATAGTCCTTCGAAAATCCCTTTTCGTTTGTGAGGATAAAAAAACTGCTGCTAAAAGAAATAGCAGCAGCATCATCCTTATGTGGCCGGTCGGTTTTCTCCCGCCAGCTTAGGATTGTCAGTCTCGGCTTTCACCGGTTTTTTCTTCTTCTTATCTTTTTTTCCTGCCATGTGTACTCCTCCTTTAATGTCGAAGGTAATGATGGTTTTGACTTGTTTTGTTGCTTTAGTTCTAGTCTTGTCATTCCTAAAGGAGATATGCATGGGGAAGAGAATTTGTTATGTATCCAATAAAGGGGGAGATGCCCATGACCAAGCCGATTGTCGTCACGCCTGAGGAATTTGAGCGTCAGCTTTTTCAGCTGCAGGAAAAATTCTCACTCCTTGAAAGAAGAATGTCCTTGAAAGCGGATGAGATTGTTTTCTCCATGACGGTCGCCCACCGGAAAGAAGTGGATGATTTAAAGGAAGAGGTTTTGAACCTGCAGGGTGAGTTGAGGCATATGAAAAAAGAAAAACGCCAGGCTTACATGGGAAGAATCGCGCAGCAGGCTAAGAAAAGGTCTGTCGGATAAAATTGATGCCATCCCTGCCCGCATGATAGAGTAGAAAGGAAAGGTGTGGGAGGATGTCGTTAAAAGAATATACACTGGAATTGAAATCCTTGATCGATCAACAGCATAAACGCTTTCTCCAGACAGATGGACCTGTGGACAGAAACAACCGGGATTTCTTCGAACATGTGAAGGAAAAAACGAAACCGATGTTCGAGGTCAACCATCAATGGATGGAGGAATCGGAGCAGTTTGTGAAAAATAGAGAATCGTCCGTTCACCCGAATCAGGTGAAATCGACACATGAAAATATTGAGATGATCATTCTCCACAGCTATTACCTGGATGTGGATCGCAAACGGTTCAAGGAATTATATCAGTCATCCCATTATGTGCTGGATATGATTTTGAGTGATATCGAAAAAAGGTCATCGTAAGAAAACAATAAAACCGGAGCTGATGAAGTCAGCTCCGGTTTTATTTGTTAGGCCCGCTTTTCCCTTTTCGTCACTTTTGCGAAAATCAAATAGAACGAAGGAACGAGCAGTAATGTGAGTATTGTGGAAAAAGCAAGCCCGGAAACGATCGATACAGCTAATGGCCTGAATAAGACATCGCCGGAAAAGATGATCGGTGTTAATGCAGCGATGGATGTCAGGGAAGTCAGGACAATGGGACGGATTCTAGCACGTCCTGCTTCAATGACGGCTTCTGTTGTCGTCGCATAGGAGCCGAGATTCTGCTCAATGAATTCCACCAGAATGACGGAATTTCGAACGACTATGCCGGACAAGGATACGATACCCAGAACAGCCAGGAAGCTGAGTGGTTCACCTGAAACGAATAGTCCTACAATGGCACCCGTGACAGCGAGGAATACCGTTCCAGTAATCAGCAGCGGCATAAACAGGGAGTTGAATTGAACGGCAATGGTTAAATAGATCAGGAACAGAACGATTACAAATAACTTGGATACTTCAATGAAGAATTCCGTCTGCGCGTCATTCTGTCCGGTTTCTACAAGAGAATAACCTTCAGGCAGGTTCTCTTTAATGGAGGCAGTCACTTCTTCAGCTTTACTGGAAAATTCATCCTCGGAACCTTCCTGTGGATAGGCTTCGATCGTTAATGTGCGTTCTCCGTTTAAGTGAGGGATGACTCCGATGCCTTCCGTTTCCTCAACAGAGACTACTTCATCCAGTGTAAACGTTTCAGGCGGCCCGTTTTCACTGTTTGAAGCAGCTACGCGGAGTTCTTCAAGAGCTGCTCCTTCTTCGCTGCCATCATCCAGGATGACTTGGAGAGGCAGGCGTGTGACACCATTGTCGAATGTACCCAGCGGTGCGCCTGAATTGGCCAGCTGAAGCTGGGATATAACGGTATCAACGGCAATGCCATTCTCAGCAAGCAGAGCTCTGTCAGGGATATATTCAACAAACGGCTGATTTTTATCGGCGTTGATGGTTACAATTTCGGATTCCTCAATAGAGGAAAACTCTTGCTCAGCCTGCTCAGCCGTTTCAAACAACTGATTGATATCCGGGCCTTGAATCTTCACTTGAACAGGTGGAGAAGGCGGCGGACCTGATACGATGGTCTCCAGGAATATTTCTGCATCTGGAAACTCATTGCGAAGCGGTTCCTCCCATTTTTTAATAAAAGCGGAAGCGCTTGTTTCTTCCCTGTCCACCCGGATGAGCACCTGTCCGGTATTTTCTCCAGTCTGCTGGAGTCCGGAGCTGAACAGATTCGGAAGGCCTGTACCTGCGTAAGTGGCTGTTTCCGTTACGGGTTCCTCCGAATCCTCGATAAAGCGTACCATATCCTGCAGGGTTGTTTCTGTGTCCTCAAGCGTTGTTCCTTTCGGATTTTCCACATTGATAGTCACTTCAGGTCTGTCGGCAGCCGGGAAAAATTCAAATGGAATTTTAACGGCAAGCAGGGCAAGCAGGATGCAGATCACGATTCCGGATCCAGCCGTCACCCATGGCCGTTTCGTCGTTTTAGGAAGCAGACGGCCGGCATAGACACGCTCAAGCCGGTCGAAAAGTCCGCCCAGCAAGCCTGTTTTAGATTTTTTCTTTTGTTTGGTTTTCCGTTTCCTCGCATACTGGACCGTTGGAATCAGTGTGAGTGCGATGATGGTGGAAGCGGTGATTGTAAAAATCAATACAGAAGGAAGCGCTCGAATGAAATCGCCGTTAGTCCCTGAAAGGAACATGAGCGGAAAGAAACTGAAAATGATCATTAATGTAGAGGTCACTATGGATTTTCCTACTTCTCTTACTCCTCGTACCGTACCTTCAAGAGGACCGTCTCCCAGTTGAAACCTGCGTTGTATATTATCGTTGACCACGATGGCGTCATCAACCAGTATACCGATGGCTATGATCATGCCGATGATGGAAATCTGGTTAAGGTCAACGCCTACATACGGAAGCGGAATCAAGCCGATTATGATGGAAACAGGTATAGCCAGGGCGACCAGAACGGCCGATGATAGAGGCAGACCCAGGACCATGATTACGATAACAGCAAGCAGCGATATTCCAAAGGAAGTGATTAAGTTCGTAAACACTTCTTCAATAACGGTACTTTGGGTATAAAATTGTTCGACTTCTATGTTTTCAGGCAGATCCCCGCTCAATTCTTTGACCTGTCCGGTGATCTGTTCCTGCAGTGCGGATATGTTGACTCCTTCTTCAGCGAGAATCGTTACAGAAAGAGCCGGCTTTCCTTTATAGATAATACGATCTTCCAATGCTTTGTCTGTGATTGTCGTTTCCCCTGCATCGGATAAGGAAAGAGGGGATCCGTCAGGGCTGGTGCCTATATTTAACCCGCCCAGTTCCTCTGCACTTTCGTACTTTTGAAACAGCAGCTGCTTAATTTCACCATTGGTTTCCTCTGTTCCAATAGCGGAAGGACTGATTTCCTGCTGGAGTTTTTGAATGACAGCCACAGGTGTGAGCTGGTTTTCCTCGAGGAATTCATTGTCTAGTGAAACGGTCAACTGCTCGTCCGGCAGCCCTTTGACCAAAATCGACTGGACCCCTGTGATGGAGGTGAGTTTTTCTTCCCACACCTTTATGTCACTGCGCAGGTCATACAGACTTTCCTGTTCATCAGCAGTCAGGTTATAGGAAGCGACAGCAGACATAGTCGTGTCTGTATTGACTTCAGGTTCCTGAACCTCATCAGGGAACCCGCGGGAAACATCGGATACGGCTTGTCTGATTTGAGAATTCACCGTATCTACAGAGGCCCCGCCTGCCAGGGACGCTGTTACAGACCCGAAACCTGATGTAGAGGCGGAAGTGAGTTCGTCCACACCTTCAAGCGAAGATAATTCCTCTTCAAGAGGGTTGATAATGGTACTTTCCACTTCCTGGGGCGTGGCTCCAGGGTAAACCGTGGAAATGGAAGCGACGTTCACGTTAATTTCAGGAATTTCCCGTTTGGGAAGCTGCAGGTACGTGAAGATACCTGTAAACAATAATAGTAAAATAAATACCCATACAATCTTGTTGTATTGTAATAGTGTCTTCATGTGCTTTCCTCCCTTATTCTTTATGTGCTTCTCCAGTATACGCTTTTTTCCGACACATGTGTCAAATATCAACCTGCTCAATGTGCCGGGTTTCCTCTATTGAAATCGCTTTACTTTTGTTTTTCATTCATATATAATGACCTTCCCACTAATAGGGAGGGATGACGTTGGAACAAAAACAATTGATGAAACATGCCGTTGAAGCCAGAGGTACGGCTTACACACCTTATTCCAAATTTCCTGTAGGAGCAGCGCTCATTACAGAAGACGGCAGCCTGTATACAGGGTGTAATATTGAAAATGCCGCGTATCCGGTGTCCTTATGTGCAGAGCGCGTCGCTATATTCAAAGCCATTTCCGATGGACATAAAAAGTTCAAGTCTCTTGCTGTAGCGGCTGACACAGGAAGGCCTGTACCTCCTTGTGGATCCTGCCGCCAGGTGATGAGTGAATTTTTCGATTCCTCAGTAGCGATTTATACAACCAATTTAAACGGTGATTCCAAAACATTTACGATGGATGAAATCCTGCCGTTTTCCTTTGCGCCTTCTGATCTTCCGGAAGAGTAATGGATTTGAATGACGAGAAAGACTGTCGAAATTACGGCAGTCTTTCTTTTATGTATTCGCTGACATTCTTTGGATATCGGCATGTGAGTCAGCGATTTACGTGGGCTTTTTACCGTTCAAAAGAAGCTTGTTCTTCTTTCTAATTATTGGTGTACAAGCAGAAGGAGCGGGAGATATGATGATTTCGCCTAGTACATCCTTCCCGTTTATGACATACGCTGATAAGGAATAACAGAACAAGGAGTGAAGGAGAATGCATCACCATTCAATGCATGACTCGTGCGGCTGTGGACCGATGTCACAGTGCAGCAACCGCTGTCCAATTGTATGTCCGGTCCAACATTGTGTTGTAGACAATTTTTTCTGTGAAAATCAGGATTACATTCACCCGACACACATTCTCGTAAGAAATAACCACTTGTTGAACAATAACCATTACTTCCCATACATGGTTTCCGAACAAAACAATTTCCAAACGCAGGAATTTGCCTACCCTCAAGGGTCTTCTCCAGACTATAATTGGATGGAAAACATGAACCAGCAGGGTGCGGGCCCTATGGGAGATATGGAAGAAGGCGAAATGGCAGATATGAACGGACAAATGCCAATGAACCAGATGCCGGGAATGAACGGAATGAACGGCCAGATGCCGATGATGAACCAAGGCCAGATGCCTGGGATGAACGGCCAGATGCCGATGATGAATCAAGGTCAGATGCCTGGAATGAACGGCCAGATGCCGATGATGAACCAGGGGCAGATGCCTGGGATGAGCGGCCAGATGCCGATGATGGGTCCGGGATTCGGAGAGTAAATCAATAAGCCACCACACCAGTGGCTTATTTTCTTTTTGTCTTAAACATGGGTAAAATAGAGAAATCAAGGAACAAATGAAAGGCGGTGCGTCTGTGAGAACGTTAGTGGTTACCGGTTACAAACCTATGGAAATAGGTATATTCAAACAACAGGATGATAAAGTCTCCTTTATAAAGGAAACCATCAAAAGGCGTCTGATTACATATATCGATGAAGGTCTTGAATGGGTGCTTGTTTCCGGGCAGATGGGTGTGGAACTCTGGACCGCTGAAGTCGTTCTTGACCTGAAGGATGAAGATTATGCGGTCAACCTCGGCATCATTCCTCCTTTTGAGAACCAGCAGGAGCGCTGGCCGGAAGATCTGCAGATGATTTATGAGGAAGTTACGATGACGGCTGATTTTTTCCAACCTGTTTATAATAAGGGGTATGAAGGACCGTATCAGTTCAAGGCCAGAGATCAGTTTCTTATTGAACACTCGGATGCCTGCCTCGTTTTATATAATGAAGAGACCGAGGGCAGTCCACGCTTCTTTCTAAATATGGCGGAAAAAGCTGTGGAAAAAGGAAATTATCAGATTCTATATATTACCCCGTTTGATTTGGAGGAAACCGTTGAGGAAATGCGGATGGCTGATCCGGATTTTTGGAGTCAGTGATTTTTTATACAAAAATGAAATTGACAATTGGGTCTCCATTTGAAAAAATGTAGGTAATGTGTGGAACAGAGGTGAAAAGAATGAACTTAGAAGAGTATCATTTGACAGGTAAGGATATACTGGAAAAAGACTTTAAAACATCCATGCGGGGGTACAACCAGGAAGAAGTGGATGAGTATCTGGACTTAATTATTCAGGACTATGACCGCTTCCAGCAGGAGATTGAACGCCTCCAACACGAAAATGAACGTTTGAAGAAAATGTCCTCAAGAGAGACGGCTTCCAGGCAGAAGCAGAACACAGGCAGCACACCGCAGGTCAATTACGACATTCTGAAGCGGGTCTCCAATCTGGAAAAAGCTGTGTTCGGAAACAAATACGCCGAAGAATGACAAAAAAATCCACATGACAAAAGCGAAGGATTCTGGTATACTCTATCAGTGCGTCATTAAAGCGTAAATGAAACAGATGACAACATACATTTGAATACTCGGGTAATCGCTGCGCAGCTTGACTGTGCAGAGGAAAGTCCATGCTCGCACAGTACTGAGATGTCTGTAGTGTTCGTGCCTGACGAAATCATAAGTCAGGGGAGTTCTTTTGAACTTACGGCAGGGAAAATTCCTACGTCTAAGGATAGGGAATGACTACCTTGAAAGTGCCACAGTGACGGAGCCGGTATAGAAATATGCCGGGTGGAACGAGGTAAACCCCGCGAGCGAGCAACCCAAATTTAGGTAGGGGCACTTTTTGAAGGGAAACGAACCGGAGAAAAGGCCGTTTTACGGCAGATAGATGATTGCCACCGGAGTACGAGGCTGACCACCGCTGGCAGTACGATGGAACAGAACATGGCTTACAGAGTATTCAAAGGTCGTTCATTATGTATAAGCTACCCTTCTGGAAAGCCCTATGCTTTTTAGAAGGGTTTTTATTTTGACTTTCATATGTAAATGGAAAGGCAGGGAGAAAATATGGCGGGAAAAGTAACGTTAATTGCGACAGCGGCGATGGGCCTGGAGTCAATCGTCAGTAAAGAAGTGAAAGCGCTCGGGTATGAGGATGTGGAAGTGGAAAATGGACGTGTCCTTTTCAAAGCCGATGTGTCAGCCATTCCGCGTACGAATTTGTGGCTTCGGACAGCAGACCGGGTTAAACTGCTGGTCGGCCGGTTCAAAGCGACAAGCTTTGATCAATTGTTTGAAGAAACGAAAGCCCTGCCATGGGAAACGTTCATTGAAGAAGACGGTGAATTCCCCGTTGTAGGAAAATCGGTTAAATCGAAACTGTACAGTGTTCCGGATTGTCAGGCGATTGTTAAAAAAGCGATTGTGGAACGGTTGAAGAAAAAGCATGGAGTGGCCTCGTGGCTGAAGGAAACCGGCTCCTTTTACAGAGTGGAAGTGGCCATTCATAAAGATGAAGCCCTTCTTACAATCGATACATCCGGTTCAGGTCTCCATAAGCGCGGATATAGAGTGGGACAGGGGGAAGCCCCGTTGAAGGAGACAATGGCCGCAGCACTCGTTCAGATTACGAACTGGCATCCGGACAAGCCGTTTGTCGATCCTTTCTGCGGTTCTGGAACCATCGCGATCGAAGCCGCTTTGATCGGGCAGAATATTGCACCAGGGTTTAATCGCGAATTTGCATCGGAAGGTTGGGGATTCATTCCTCAAAAAGCCTGGGATGATGCCTTTCAGGAAGCGGAGGATGCCGCCGATTATGATCAGCCTCTCGACATTACAGGGTCAGACCTTGATCCGAAAATGATTGAAATCGCCAGAAAAAATGCGATGGAAGCGGGACTTGGTGAGCTTGTGTCGTGGAAGCAGATGCAGATGAATGATTTGAAGCCGAAGCATGATGGGGGATATATTGTATCCAACCCACCTTACGGGGAGCGGATCGGTGACCGTGAAGAAGTGGAGCAGATGTACAGAGATCTTGGTACGATCATGCGTGATTATCCATCATGGAGCGTTTACATCCTGACGTCCCACGAAGGATTCGAAAAGCTGTACGGCCAGTCCGCTACAAAGAAGAGGAAGCTCTTCAATGGATATATCAAGACGGACTATTATCAATATTTCGGGAAGAAGAAAAAACAGACAGCCAAAGAGTTTTAAAGAGTGAAGGAGAAGACCGTCCGGATGACCGGGCGGTCTTTTTCTATTCCTGTGTGTAAAGAGAAAGACTGCTATAATGAAAAGGCAGCTACATAACGATGATGTAAAAAGGAGAGGGTATAGTGAGCAGTCATACAGAGAAGGAATTTCAGGCTCTGCTGAAGGAACAGGCGTCCTATGAAGAAGCTATTGGGTTAATGGCCTGGGATATGCGGACGAAAGCACCGAAAAAAGGGATAGAAGGACGTTCAGAGGTGATTGGAGTCCTTTCTTCCAAAGTGCATGAAATCCAGACCTCTGATCATATGAAAACGATGATCAGTGAATTGAAGGGGCGGACATCCAGTCGGCTGATGGAGAGAGCAGTCGAGGAAGCGGAAGAAACGTACCTTCGCACGGTGAAAATCCCGGCAGAAGAATACAGGGAATACGTGACACTGCAGAGCCGGGCGGAAGCGGTCTGGGCGGAAGCAAAGGACAACAATGACTTTGCCTTATTCCAGCCCTATTTAGAAGAACTGGTGGACTATAAGCGACGCTTTGCTGAATATTGGGGATATGAAGAGCATAAATATGACGCGCTCCTGCACAGTTATGAGCCTGGCATGACCGTCCGGATTCTTGATGAGGTTTTTCCTAAGGTAAGAGAAGCGTTGACAGGTCTGCTTTCTGATATTCAAGCTTCTGATAATAAACCCGACCCATCGGTTCTGGAGGGACATTTTCCTAAAGATCAGCAGGCAGCCTTCAGTGAGGAGATTTTGAAGCGGATGGGCTATGATTTTGAGGCGGGACGTCTGGATGAAACCATCCATCCATTTGCAATCGGATTGAACCAGAAGGATGTGCGGGTAACGACGAAATATGATGAGAAAGATTTTCGGACCGCTGTATTCGGGACCATTCATGAAGGGGGGCACGCTTTGTATGAGCAGAACATTTCAAAAGACTTGGCCTTCACTCCTCTGGCGGATGGGACAAGCATGGGAATCCATGAATCCCAGTCCCTTTTCTGGGAGAACTTTATCGCAAGAAGTGAAAGCTTCTGGAAAAACCATTACCCTGTCTTCAAGAACTATGCACCCGAAAGCTTTAAGGAGCTTCCTTTAAGTGACTTTTATAAAGCTGTAAATGAAGTGAAGCCGTCATTCATACGGATTGAAGCGGATGAGCTGACCTACTGCCTTCATATTATGGTCCGCTATGAGCTGGAGAAAGCCTTGATCGGCGGGGAAATTGAAGTGAAGGATCTTCCTGAGTTATGGAATAGGAAGATGGAGGACTACCTTGGCATCATCCCTTCCAACGACGGTGAGGGAGTGCTGCAGGATATCCACTGGTCAGGGGGAGATTTCGGTTACTTTCCTTCCTACGCTCTCGGCTATATGTACGCAGCCCAGATAAACGCGGCGATGAGGAAAGATATTGATGTGGATGAATGTATGGAAAAAGGGAATTTCAAACCGATTCAGGAGTGGTTGACGGCGAACATTCACAAGTATGGAAAAATGAAGAAGCCGCTTGAAATTATCCAGGATGTGACAGGAGAAGGGTTGAACCCCGATTACCTCATTACGTACGTCACTGAAAAATACCAGAACATCTATAAGTTATCCAAGTAATTAAAAAGATACCCAGCTGCATGCAGCTGGGTATCTTATCATTATGACATTTCACCAATTAAATCCGGAGCAGCTGGGAAGCCTGCATCTTTTAGAATCTGACCAAACTGCTCATTGAATTCCGCTGCTTTTTCATCGGCAGCTGAGAAGTCGGCTTCTTCTATGTTTTCATCCAATGCTTTTTCTACTTCCTCGTAGTAGGCCTGAAGAGAAGGCATGGCTTCCTGGATTTTTGTTTTCGTTTCATCAGGAAGTTCGGTTTCTATTGTGTAGTCTGAAGCAGCAGCCGCTGCTTCACCAACAGCTGTTTTCGCTTCTTCGCCTGCTGATGTAATGGTTTCTGTATCCGGCTCTTCCTCAGCAGCCGCTGCTTGATAGGCGGAAATTTTCTGCTGGTGCGGTTTAAATGTATCGGTCAATTCCATCTGGGCATCCATCAGTGATTGTTTAAGATTCTGGCTGTTATCTTCTTCAGTTTCAGCCGTTTCTTCGTTTTGTCCTTCTGAATCACTGCTTTCTTCTGTGTCTCCGCTGCAACCGGCTGTTATCAATGCCGAAGTTACACCGAGAGCAATCAACCATTTTTTCAAAGTTATGACCCCCTTATGTAGTTACAACGTTTATTGTAAAAAAGCAGGAGGAAAATGTAAAGAATTAGCAAAAATGTTACAATATACTGAAAATTCATCGAATAAACAGGAGGATAACCTATGTATCTGCCAAATTTCAGACTGGATCACCGCTTAGCTGTTGTCACGGGAGGAACGAAAGGGATCGGAAGGGCCATTACACTGGCCTTTGCTGAATCCGGTGCAGACGTCATCATCATTGCCAGAAACAGCCGGGACCTTGACCAAGTGAAGGATGACGTAGAGGAACTGGGGCAGCGGGCTTTTCCAATAGTAGAAGACATTAATCATTATGACCTTATCATTGAAAAAGTCGAGAACATAAGGCAGGGGCGACCCATTGACATCTGGGTGAATAACGCCGGCATGAATATCCGGAGTGAAGCTGCCTCCGTCTCCGAATCGGAATGGGACCAGATCATCAATACCAATATGAAAAGCGCCTTCTTTCTTTCTCAATATGCCGGACGGATCATGATGGATAACAAGGCAGGTAAGATTATTAACATCTCTTCTGTGGGAGGGCACACCGCTCTTCGTACTGGTGTGGTTTATGCCATGACGAAAAGTGCACTCATTCAGATGACTAAGAATCTTGCCCTTGAATGGGGGAAGCACAACATCAATGTGAACGCAATCGGGCCGTGGTATTTTCCAACCTCCCTGACAGAGAAGCTGCTTCAGGATGAAGAGTATGTGAAAGAGATTCTCGCACGGACGCCGTTAAACAGGATAGGGAAGCTGGAAGAACTCAGCGGCGCAGCCGTATTTCTTGCTTCAGATGCCGGCAATTATATGACAGGACAGACGCTCCTTGTAGATGGAGGCATGACCATTTACGGTTTCTAAAAAACGAACAAAACAGCCATCATCCATGGCGCAATCTATGCTTTATAATTCTAACTTAAAACTTAGTAGCAACTCCGAACTGCAAAAAAGAAAAAACCATCAATAAGAAGAAATCGATACAAACATAAATCTCCTTTTTTTACACATAGTAAGAAAAAGGAGGATGACAATGCCTTACATTATTGCTGCAGGAACGGCCCGTGCGGAATATCCCTGTCCTCAAACAGATGTCCAGCATCTCGTAAAAGAACTGTTTCCCATGAAACCTCACGAAATGAAACGACTGCTTCCCATCTTTGAACATGCGGAAGTACATGAACGACAGTTTGCGCAGCCATTGGATTGGTATAAAAAACAGCACGGATTAAAGGAAAGAAATGACTTGTACGTCGATAAAGCTCTCCAGTACAGTTTAAAAGCAGTGAAAAATTGTGTAGGAAAGGTGTTTGGAGGAGATTTTGACTATGGAACCATCGATCACGTCATTTTTGTCTCATCAACAGGAATTGCCACTCCAACCCTCGATGCCTACATAATGAATGAACTGCATCTTAAAGAAAGTGTGAAACGAACCCCGCTTTTTGGTCTTGGCTGTGCAGGTGGAACGAGTGGAGTAGCAAAAGCTTATGAATGGCTGCTGGGACATCCGGATAGCTGCGTGCTGGTGGTTTGTGTGGAGCTCTGCAGTTTGACATTTCAATTGGATGATGCAACAACAAGCAACTTTGTAGGAACAGCATTATTCGGAGACGGTGCTTCTGCCGTGCTTGTTTCAGGTGATACATGGAAAATGAACAATCAGGTTCAAGAAGCGGTTCCTTCGATAATTAGTGCCAGCTCCAAAACAAAACGGAATAGTGAAGATGTAATGGGATGGCGTGTTGTGGACAATGGCTTTGAAGTGATATTCAAAAAAAGTATTCCACGGTTAGTGAAGGATTTCTGGAGTGTCCATGTACGTGAAGTATTAAATGAACACCAATGGGATGTCAACGGGCTTCCATTTATCGTCGCGCACCCCGGAGGGAAGAAAGTACTGGAGGCGTATAAGGAAGTTCTCCATCTGGAGGATTCTGTGCTGATTTCCTCCAAAAACGTATTGGCGCAGCATGGAAACATGTCTTCACCAACCGTCCATTTTGTCTTGGAGCATATCATGGATCAGCGGCCTGAAACGGGCACGCGTTCGTTGATGACATCTCTCGGGCCTGGCTTTAGTTCAGAAATTATCAGTTTGGAGTGGGTATAGATGGAGATGCTGTTGTGGCTGATCTTTTCGCTGATTATTTTTCAGCGCTTGGGTGAACTTATTATGGCAGCAAGAAATCGGAAATGGATGCTTTCTCAAGGTGCGAAAGAATGGGGAAGTAATCATTATTATCTGTTCATCCTTCTGCATGCCCTGTTTTTTCTGTCCATCATAGCAGAATACACGTTTACTACTTTTGTGTTTCAACCAATCTTCTATCCCGCCGTTTTTCTTTTTATAGTTCTCCAAGGGATGAGAATATGGTGCATTTCTACGCTTGGGAAAAGATGGAACACAAGGATTCTCGTTCTTCCTGAGGAAAAACCAATCAGCCGTGGATTATATAAATATATGAAGCATCCTAATTATGTGATTGTATTTTTTGAGCTGCTGGTGATTCCTGTATTGTTTCATGCTTATGCGACTGCCCTTGTTTTTCCTTTTCTTCATCTCATGGTTTTAACGGTCCGGATCCCGGAAGAAGAAAAAGCGCTGAAGGAGCGGGTATAGGAGGGATTTTCCGTTGCGGACCTGCCGAAGCTCTGCTATAATTTCTAAATAGAAATGAAAATCATTTTCAATTAGAAAGGTGTGCAGATGATGGTTCTGCTTCTTCTTGCTGTGATGATGGTGTACAGTGTGCTTATGATCTATATAACAGCTCATGTCGGGGCTGCTCCTGCCATCGACCGATTGAAATTACAAAAACGTGCATCCCTCGAGGAAACGAGAAAAAAATAGGAAACATCCATCTCCGCCAGGCCCTGGGACCTGGCTTTATTTTTGAAAAAGAAGCAGAGAGAGAAGAAATTTGTCGAATAAAGATGCTATAATGGGGACGGACAGAAAGAGTGGCTTTGCACTCTTTCGCGAACGTGAAGGTTTCAACGATCTATGCACGAAGGAGCGTCCTATGAATCGAAAACATGACTTGGCTTATTTTCTTGAGGATCTATGGAGCAGAGGCTTTAAACTGAGTGATGAGGATGTACAGTTTATTTACTTTGGTAAAAATTCGACGAATGCAGCTGAGTGGAAAACCATTATTGCCGTCCGGACGACACTGAAAGCACAGCAGTCCTTTGACGCCAGCTTCTTTATCAGTGTGCTGGAACTTATTGCAGACGCATCGATTACAAACAAGCGCCGGGCCTATGAAGTGGTGGAGCAGAAGCTGGCTTTAAAGAAGTCATAACAAAACCCAGATCAGGATTGATCTGGGTTTTGTGCGTGTTTCAACAGGCATTCGCGGGCGAGCTTGTCTGCATGCCGGTTTTGTTTATCTGGGATCCATTTATAAAATACAAAGGAAAAGGACTGTTCCAGCTCCTGAATGTGCTCGAATAAAGGAAGGAACTTTTTGTTTTTCGTATATTTCCGATCCAGTGTATCGACAGCGATTTTTGAATCAGACCGGATGGAAATGATCTCACCCGGGTAATACGACCGGCACAATTCCAGAGCGCGGCTGACCGCAAGGAATTCCGCTTCATGATTGGTCCATGTCCCAAGAAAGCACTGGTGTTCTTCGGTTTGATTGTTGGTTTTGATCACAATCCCTGCGGCGCTCAGACCCGGATCGCCGCTGCAGGCAGCATCGGTGTATATTTCAATCATGAAGGCCCTCCTCACTCAGAGCGTGGAAATTTTTTTGCTATATAAAAGAATGGGGTATCCAAAGCGGATACTATAAATTTAATGATGTAGGTTGTCAGGAATATTTCCAGCCATATGTCAAATGGATAAACGCCGTAAAAGGCGATGAAGCAGAAAACCGCTGTGTCCAGAAGCTGGCTGATCATGGTGCTTCCGTTGTTGCGGATCCATAAAAATTTATCATCTGCAAACCGTTTCTTCAGCCGGGCGTAGAGCCACACATCAAAATATTGACTCACCAGATAGGCGGCCAGGCTTCCGGCTGCTACTCTCGGAACAATACCGAACAATGTTTCCAGTGCGGGGTGGGCGATATCATTGGATCCTGGCGTGAACAGGAGAGCCCCCTGCATAAGGATAGTCATGGCAAGCAGAGAACTGAATCCGAGCCAAACCGCTTTTCCAGCTTCTTTCTTTCCGTATTTTTCATTTAATATGTCTGTAGCTAAAAAGGCTGTTCCATAGACGATGTTTCCAAGTGTCGCCTGTAGACCGAACAACTCAATGGTTTTCACGACCTGGATGTTGGCCACCACTGTAGCCATACCGATCCAGACAAACAAGCCGGTTCTACCGAATATCCGGTACACACCAAGCAGAAGTATGAAGTTTATGATTGCAAAAATCAGCCATATCATTTCGTTATTCATGCTGTTATTCCTCCTAGTTTTGGTAACGCGGGAGTTCCCGAACCGCGTATGCGTACAACAGCGCTAAATTATACGACGGAACAGGCAGGAATGCAAGGATAACGGCAAATGAAAAAAAGCAATCTCAAAAGAGACTGCTTTTTTTGGAGATTTATGCTTTTACAACGTTGGCCGCCTGTGGACCACGGTCGCCTTCAACGATTTCAAATGTTACGGCCTGTCCCTCTTCAAGGGATTTGAAACCTTCCTCCTGAATCGCAGAGAAGTGAACGAATACATCGTTGCCGCCCTCTACCTGGATGAAGCCGTATCCTTTTTCAGCGTTAAACCATTTTACTGTACCATTCTGCATGTTGTTTCCTCCTAAATCTTGCACGTCAAACGTGGGAATTACAAATACAGACCGAAATAAAAAAACCATACAAGTGCGGAACATAAATTCCGGTCACTCCTATGGGCTTTACCAGTCATTTATCTTTCCGATCGTGATATTTGCTTACTACAAATATATCTTATGAGAAAAAAAGCGTCAACATTCAGACTATACTTTTTTCTTCAAAAAACCTTTTAAATCAAGATAAGGAAACGGATACACGTTGGGAGGGTCCGCAAGAGTGGATGACTATAACTATCAAGCGGTGTAAGGTACAATAGAGGTGGAAAATAGAAAGGATGATACATATGAAGAAAGACATTGATATAGCCCTTGAAGCACAAATGAAACCTATCAAGGACATAGCAGCCGGATTGAATCTCTCTGAAGAGGACTGGGAACCTTACGGACATTACAAGGCAAAGCTTTCTGACAAACTTGAACAAAAGCTGGAAGGCCGGTCATCCGGAAAAATCATCCTCACAACCTCCATTAATCCGACGCCTGCCGGTGAAGGGAAGTCCACGGTTACTGTGGGGCTTGGGCAGGCTTTGAACAAGCTGAACAAAAAGGCGGTCATCGCCTTGAGGGAACCTTCCCTTGGGCCGACAATGGGATTGAAAGGTGGAGCCGCCGGTGGTGGGTATTCCCAAGTGGTCCCTATGGAGGAAATCAACCTGCACTTTACAGGAGATATTCATGCGATTACTTCTGCGAATAATGCCCTCTCGGCTTTTATAGATAATCACATACACCAGGGGAACGAGCTGAATATCGACCCTCGTCGTGTTTCATGGAAGCGGGTGGTGGATTTGAACGACCGGGCCTTAAGAGAAGTCGTCGTAGGACTGGGAGGGCCTGTCAAAGGTGTACCGCGGGAAGATGGGTTTATGATTTCCGTCGCCTCTGAGATTATGGCTGTTCTTTGTCTGGCTTCAGATCTTCAGGATTTAAAAGAACGCCTGGCCCGCATGGTCATCGGGTATACGTATGACAGAAAACCTGTAACCGTTCAGGAACTCGGTTATGAAGGCGCTCTTACTCTCCTATTGAAGGATGCTGCTAAACCCAATCTGGTTCAGACTTTGGAGAATACTCCGGCAATCATACACGGGGGGCCGTTTGCCAATATTGCGCACGGATGCAACAGTGTCAAGGCTACGAAGATGGCTGCGAAACTCGGCGATTACGCCGTAACAGAAGCCGGGTTTGGAGCAGACCTGGGTGCAGAGAAATTCCTTGATATCAAAACACGTGCAGGCGGATTTGAACCTGATGCCGTTGTGATTGTGGCAACGATCCGTGCCTTGAAGATGCATGGAGGAGTGGACAAAAAAGAGCTTCACAACGAAAATACAGCCGCCTTAATGGAAGGGGCTGCCAATTTGAAAAAACATATGGAAACGATAGAGCAGTTCCAAGTCCCTTATGTGATTGCTGTCAATGAGTTTCCGACAGATACTAAAGCAGAGATCGATGCTTTGACAGCGTGGTGTAGGCAGGAGGGTGCGTCCGTTTCTCTTGTCCAGGTCCATGAGAAAGGCGGCAGCGGTGGATTGGATCTTGCTGAAAAAGTCATAGCTGCGGCAGACCAAAAACATCAGCCGCTTGCCTACACGTATGAGCTCGAAGATGCCATAGAGCAGAAAATAGAAAAAATTGCCCGCAGGATTTATGGAGCCTCGGGCGTTGAATTCTCATCCAAAGCTGAAAAACAAATACGCCAGATGACCAACCTGGGCTTCAACCATCTGCCGATTTGTATGGCCAAAACCCAGTACTCTCTTTCCGATGATCCATCGAAGCTTGGACGTCCGGAAAATTTCACGATTACTGTGAGAGACCTATATCCTTCCATCGGTGCTGGATTCCTGGTAGCTTTGACGGGAGATGTCATGACGATGCCGGGGCTGCCTAAAAATCCGGCAGCTCTCCAGATGGATGTTGATGCGTCCGGAGTTGTAAAAGGATTGTTTTAATCTTTGATCATCTTCCTGTGGACGCTGTTATACAAAGAGGAGGGACATCGATGACGATCAATATTGGACTTACCGGGTGGGGCGATCACGCCTCTCTCTATTCGGAGAAAACGCGTTCAGAAAACAAGCTCTCCGAATATGCTTCTCATTTCCCTGTAGTGGAAGTGGATACAGCTTTTTATGCGATCCAGCCGCTGTCCCGCTACGAAAAGTGGCTGAAAGAGACTCCGGACTCATTCTCTTTTGTTATTAAAGCATTCAACCAGCTGACAGGACATGACAGGGAATCCAGGTCCGTTCAGGAAGCGAGAGATCTTATGCTCCGTTATGAGGAGTCGGTCCAGCCGGTATGGGAAGCTGGAAAAGTAAACGCCCTGCTGTTTCAATTCCCTCCGTGGTTTGATGTAAGAAAAGAGCACATCCGCAAATTGAGGTATATACGGGAGTGGCTGGAGCCGTATCCGATCGCTCTTGAATTCCGGAACCGAACGTGGTTTCAGGAGGAGTACAGAGAACAGACGCTTTCCTTTATGAAGGACCAGCAGTGGATTCACAGCATCTGTGATGAACCACAGGCAGGAGAAGGGTCCGTTCCCCGTATTCTTGTGCCGACCCATCCCAATAAGACGCTCGTGCGTTTTCATGGACGGAATACACACGGATGGAACAAAAATGGCCGGAAAGACTGGCGTAAAGTCCGTTTTCTTTACCGGTACAGCCATGATGAGCTTGCCGAATGGGCGGAGCGGGCCCGGGAGCTCGAACAGGAGACCCCTGAGGTTACGCTCCTATTCAACAATAATTCCGGCGGGGATGCCGCAGACAATGCCAAACAGTTTCAGGAAATGCTGAACATCCATTACAACGATTTAAATCCAAGACAGATGGATTTATTCAATTTTTAGGAGGTTCTATGAAGAAGACAGAGATGTTGGAAAGAATCCGGACCTATACGGCCTCGCAGTTTTCAGGGGATGCGACCGGCCATGATTACGAGCATATGAAACGGGTCGCCTTCTGGTCGGCTGCGATTGCCAGGAAGGAGAAGGGGGACCCCTTTATGTGTGAAGCGGCCGGCTGGCTCCACGATATTGGAGACCGGAAGCTGACAAAACATCCTGAACAGGCGTTGAAAGAAAGAGATTCGTTTCTTCTTTCCCTGTCCCTGACCCACAGCGAGGTAGAAGAACTGGATGCATCAATCCGTGATGTGTCGTTTTCAAAAGGACGTATCCCTCAAACGTGGACAGGAAAAATCGTCCAGGATGCTGACCGGCTGGATGCGATAGGTGCCATTGGTATCGCACGCACGTTTGCTTATGGTGGAGCACATGGACAGCCGTTGTATTCAGAAGATGGATCCCGCGATTCGTTCAGTCATTTTGAGGAAAAGTTACTGAAACTGGTCTCTCTAATGAATACGGAAACAGGCAGAAATGAGGCCTCCAGGCGCCATTCATTTATGGTACAATTCCTTGAAGAAATGCAAAATGATATTTTCATCACCAATGAGGAGGTTCATCATCATGACAAATAACGAACAGGCCTATCTTGATTTGTGCCGGCTCGTATTGGAAGAAGGCAGTGAAAAATCCGACAGGACAGGGACAGGTACATATTCTGTGTTCGGCCATCAGATGCGCTTTGATTTAGAAGAAGGTTTCCCTCTTTTAACGACCAAACGGGTGCCTTTCCGTCTGATTGCGAGTGAGCTGCTCTGGTTTATTAAAGGAGATACAAATATTAAATATCTTCTGCAGCACAATAACAATATTTGGAATGAATGGGCGTTCAAAACCTGGGTGGAAAGTGAGGACTACCACGGGCCGGATATGACGGACTTCGGCCGCAGGAGTCAGCAGGATCCGGAATTCCAAAAGGTTTATGAAGATCAGATGAATCGTTTTAAGGAGAAAATCCTTACCGATGATACGTTCGCTGATACCTACGGTGAGCTTGGTTCTGTTTATGGAAAGCAGTGGAGGGAATGGAAGACGAGCAGGGGCGGCAGCATCGATCAATTGAAAAATGTGGTGGAAAGCATCAAATCCAATCCTGATTCCCGTCGCCATATCGTAACGGCATGGAACCCGGAGGACGTTCCTTCCAATATGGCACTGCCCCCGTGTCATGCCATGTTCCAATTTTACGTAGCGGATGGTAAGCTTTCCTGCCAGCTTTATCAGCGGAGCGGCGATATCTTCCTGGGTGTGCCTTTTAACATCGCCAGTTACGCCCTCTTGACACACTTAATCGCCCACGAATGCGGCCTCGAGGTCGGAGAGTTCATTCATACGCTTGGAGATGCCCATATTTACACCAATCACATAGACCAGATTCAACGACAGCTCAGCAGAGAACCCCGAAGGCTGCCGAAGCTTCACCTGAACAGTGAAATCTCAAGTCTTTTCGACTTTGAGATGAAGGATATTACAATCGAAGACTATGACCCTCATCCGGGAATAAAAGCACCGGTAGCGGTGTAAACCATAGAAAGGCTGTGAGACTGTGATTTCATTTATTTTTGCGATGGATCGTCATCAACTAATCGGAAAAGATAACGACCTTCCCTGGCATATCCCCAACGATTTTAAATTCTTTAAGGATATGACTTGGGGGAAAACCATCATCATGGGAAGAAAAACCTTCGAATCCTTCGGCCGTCCGCTTCCTGAACGAAAGCATATTGTTTTGACATCAAACGAATCCTATGACAGGGAAGGCTGTACCGTCATACACTCCACGGATGAGATTCTGAAACTGGAGCAGGAGCAGCCCGATAAGGAATGGTTCGTCATCGGAGGCAGTGTATTATTCGAGAAAATGCTTCCTTATGCCGACCGTATGTATCTCACTTATATTGACGCTGAATTCGAAGGCGACACCTATTTCCCGCCATTCAATTATGATCAGTGGACGTTATCCTCCGAAACGAAAGGCATGAAGGACGAGAAAAACCCTTATGACTATTACTTCCGAACCTACGACCGGAAGCGGATTTCATGAAGCCCGTATGCGGAGCTGTTCTGAATGAAGGGGGGTCGACGAGGATGGGTATGGATAAAAGTTCTTTGCGGCTCGGCCCCACATCGGTGCTGGAAAGAATTTTGTCCCGCCTTGCTGTATTGACGCCGCATTTGATCATTAATCAACACGATGCACACCCGGTCTATCCGACAGTTCCGGAACATTTTGAGCAGACGGGGCCGCTCGGGGGTATCCATGCTGTCATGAACCATGCGGAAGCGGAGTGGATAGCCGTTACGGCCTGTGATACGCCCTTTCTTTCCGCGGAGGTTTACCGCCATCTGCTCACGTATGCGGATTCCCAAACGGACGCGGTGATTCCCTGCCATAACGGCCGCAGACATCCATTATCCGGTTTGTATCACAAACGGACGGTACATACCCTGGACACATTCATACAGCAGGGTGGAAGAAAAGTAGGAGAATTCCTGGCCGGGATCCGAACGAAGGACATCAACGATTTTTCTCCCATCCCTCTAAATGTCCTGGACAAGCATTTCTTCAACATGAATACACCGTCCGATTATAGAAAGGCGGAGGAATGGTTGAAAAAAGACGAAGGGATAGAGACAAACCCCCGTCATGAATGATATGATAAGGCTATCAAGAGAATTTTTCCAAGCATCAACGACGGTTCCGGGTCAAGGACTAGTCGTTTTGAGAAAAAGGCGGTGAGGATATGCTCTCAAGTATTGGTATTCCGGGGTTGATCTTAATTCTGACGATTGCTTTGGTGATATTTGGTCCAAAGAAACTTCCTGAAATCGGAAAGGCTGCCGGAGAGACATTAAAGGAATTCAAGAATTCGGCCCGCGATCTGACTAGTGATTCAGAGGAAAAGAAGACCGAAAAATAACCACCACCCTGCATAAACGGAGTGATTTCCATGTTATCAAGTATTGGAGTACCCGGGCTGATTCTGATTTTGATCATCGCTCTGGTCGTCTTCGGCCCTTCCAAGCTTCCTGAAATCGGCAAGGCCTTTGGAAGCTCTCTGAAGGAATTCAAAAAAGCGACCGGCGATATCATGTCCGATGAGGACAATGGGAAAACTGAAAAGAAAAAGACAGACTAAATGAATAAGGGAGATGTAAGGGTTTCCCCTTGCATCTTCCTTTTTGTCAGGCTGGAGGAAGCCTGGAGGTGAATGATTTGTCCGACGAAAATATATCTCAAGATATCGAAATGAACATAACCGACCATTTAAGTGAATTACGGAAACGCGTAATCTGGACGCTCGTCTTTTTTGCCGCCTTTTTTATTGCCGGCTTCTTCTACGTAGATCAAATTCAATACTTCTTCATCAAAGATCTACCCTTTGAACTGAACATGACCAGTCCAGGTGAAATCATCTGGATCATCTTTACATTTGCCACACTGGTTGCCGTTGTCGGAACTCTTCCTGTTCTGTCTCTGCAGCTGTGGCTGTTTATTAAACCTGCGTTGACCCCTAAGGAACGGAAGGCATCTCTTTCCTACATACCAGCCATCTTCATCTTGTTTCTGGGAGGGCTGACGTTCGGGTATCTCGTTTTCGTAGAGTTGATCCTTCCATTTCTGCTGTCGCTGAACAATGGGATGTTCAATGAGATTTATACAGTGGAACGATATTTCCGATTTTTATTCCGGGTGACGATTCCATTTGCGGTGTTATTTGAAATTCCGGTCATCGTCATGTTCTTAACCAGCCTGGGTATTGTTAACCCTGTCCTACTCGTGAAGATCAGAAAGTATGCCTACTTTGTGCTGGTCATTATCGGCACGATTATATCTCCGCCGGATTTCATTCTGCAGCTGGTCGTGGCCGTGCCTTTAATTATTTTATATGAAATCAGTATCGTTTTATCGCGGATGGTTTATCGGAAAAAGCTTGAAAAGCACAGAGAATTTATGGAATCGGATATCGAAGAATAGGAAAGATCCCCGGCCGGGGATCTTTTTTCTTCAAGGAAGACCGGCTTGAATTTTTTGCCGGCTTCTTTTATTCGTGATAAAACTATAGAAAGAGAGACAGGAGGATTTGTATGAAATCTTTTTATCATTATATGATGCGTTACCGCGGAAACAAAAAAATGGATGAGGAGAAGCAGCTGGCTGAGTGGATGTTCAAAGATCACAGCTTTCCCAAACAGTCGGTCTCCTATGATGAAATCAGCCGCTATTTGGAGTGGAATGCTCCTTTTGCAGGGGCTCTCAGCCTTTTTGACCGGCTTTATGATGAATATGAAAAAGTAGAAGAATGAGGTGATCCAATGAAGTTCCTTCACACCGCCGACTGGCATTTAGGAAAAATCGTCAACTATGTACATATGACGGATGATCAACGTTATATGCTTGAGCGGTTCATTGATATAGTCAAAGAAAAAGAGCCGGATTGTATTATTATCGCAGGCGATTTATACGATCGTTCCATACCTCCTAAAGAGGCTGTGGAGCTGTTGAACGATACACTGACGACGTTGGTCAATGAACTGCAGATCCCTGTTCTTGCGATTTCAGGCAACCACGACAGTCCAGATCGTTTACAGTTCGGAAGCGAAATGTTCCGCAGGCAGGGATTGTTCTTAGATTCTAAATTAAAGAAAGATCGGAAGCCTGTCACGTTATATGACGATCACGGGCCTGTCCATTTTCATTTAATCCCTTACTTAGAGCCGGCAGAAGCAGCAAAGGTCTTTGATGATGACTCGATAAAATCCCATCACCAGGCAGCAGAAAAAATTATCAACGATATCGAACAGCGCTTTAATTCAGCGGAGAGACATGTCTGGATCGGTCATTCGTTCCTCGCCGGAGGGATGGAATCCGAATCAGAAGAACGGCTTTCAATGATCGGGGGCAGCCCTTATGTGGATGCCTCCTTGTTTACGGATTTTGCGTATACGGCACTCGGTCATCTGCATCAACCCCAGCGTGTGACCCGGGATTATATCCGCTACAGCGGCTCGCTGCTGAAATACTCATTTTCGGAAGCCAGTCACAATAAATCCGTAACCTTTGTCCATATGGATGAGGACGGCACGTGTGAGATAGAGAAAATCCCTTTACATCCGCTGCGCGATTTCAAAGTGATTGAAGGGTATTTTGAAGATCTTCTTTCGGGTGATGCAGTGTCCAATCAAGAGGACTATCTGCATGTTCGTCTATTGGATGACGGACAACTGCTTGATCCGATGGGAAAACTCCGTCAAGTTTATCCGAACATCCTTCATTTAGAAAGAAAAAGATCGATGTCCAACCCTGAAATGGACGATCTGGAGCATGTGAAGAAAAGACAGACTCTCTCTCACTCGGAACTTTTCGCCTCTTTCTATGAAGATATTAAAGGAGATCCCCTGCCTGGAAAGCGGAAGGACATGATTGAACAGGCCGTTCATGCGTTAAAGAAAAAGGAAAGGGAGCAGTAATATGAGAGCCATAACGATAACGATGAATGCTTTCGGACCATATAGAGATAAGCAGACGGTCGACTTTACGACCCTTGGCAGCGAATCGATCTTTTTAATTACAGGACCGACCGGAGCCGGCAAGACGACGATTTTTGATGCGATGTGTTTTGCCCTGTACGGGCGGGCCAGCGGGAGTGACCGCGATCAGGATACCTTAAGAAGTCATTTTGCTTCTCCCGAGGACCTCACTTATGTGGATTATCTATTCGAATTGAGAGGCAGAACCTACCGCATCAAGCGTCTTCCGAAACAGCAGAAGAAAAAGGAACGCGGCGAAGGATATAAAGAAGAGCCGGCCCGGGCAGAGCTGTATCAGATCATGGATGATGAGGAGCGGCTGCTTGCTTCAAAGATCAAGGAAGTGAACGATACCATCGAGGAATTGATGGGGCTGGACTATGAGCAGTTCCGAAAAATGATCATGATTCCGCAGGGAGAATTCAGGAAACTGATTTCAGAAAATAGTAAAGAAAGAGAAGAAATTCTCCAACGCATATTTAAAACTGAATTTTTTGACGCATTGACCTCTCATTTCAAGGCTGAAGCAAAAAAACTTGAAGATGAGATGAAGCAGTTTGAATGGAGAATCGAACAAGAGAAAGAGAAAATTCACTGGCACCCGGATCAGCAGGAAGAAGAAGAAATCCAGGAGCTTTCAAAAGTGAGAGAACGTCTGCAACAGCGGATTATCGACCAGGAAAATCATTATCATGAAAAGCAGGAGAAGCTGCAGGAAATCAAAAAGGAGACAGACGCTTTCCAGGAACATGTCTATCAACAGCAGCGGGTGACAGAACTTTTTCAGGAAAAAGAGCATCTGGTCCGTGAACAGCAGAAGCTTCAAGACCGGCAGCCTGAAGTGAATCGGCTGCAGGAGGAAAAACAGTGGGCGGCAAAGGCTGCGGAGGTCCTTCCTTATGAAAAGGATTATAAAAATCGTAAAGCTGAACTGGAAAAGTGGCAGACGAGCCTCCAACAGAAAGAAGAGCGAAGAGCTTCCCTGTTAAAGGAGTATCAGGAAGCTGAAGAAAAATACCGTACAGAGGAACAGAACGCCCCGCATCGCGAAACGTTGAAAAATAAATGGAAAAAGAAGCAGGAAGAAGAACAACTGCTGAAGGAATACCTTTCGCTGGTGGAGGTGCTCAAGCAGCATAAGGGAAATTTCCGCCGAGATCAGGAAGCTTTCGAAACCAATCGAAAAAAGCTGCTGGACGCATCTCAAACAGTTGAGAAGCTGAAGGAAAGCGTTAAAGAAGATCCTTCTCTCGCTGAAGAAGAATACACATTAAAGCAGAAGCAGGAAAACATGGGTAATAAAAAGCAGAAGCTCCAGCAATTGAGCCGGGAATGGGAGCAGTTGAAGAATCTCCGGAAAACCTATCAATCGTTCATGGTCCGCTTTGACTCAGCCAAGAAAGACCAGCAGAAATCCAAGGAGGCCTATGAATCTGCTCTTGAAGAGGTGCAGGGGCACCATGCCTATACACTTTCCATGAACCTCGTGGAGAACACGCCCTGTCCGGTATGTGGTTCGAACCACCATCCTCAACCTGCCCGGCAACCGACAGCTGTTAAAAGTGCAGCGGAGATCCAGCAGCTTAAAGAAGTCTATGAAAAACACGACGAGGAGCTCTCCAAGCTTCAAGAGGAATTTGTCCAGGTAAAATCAGCAGGCGAAACCCAGCGGCAGCTGACCGACCGTCTGTACCAGGAACTGCAGGACGATATGACAGACATGACGGATGCATCGATTCAAAAAGCTGTGGACACAGCCGGGGAGCATCTTGACTCTTACAATAAAGAACTTCAAAGTCTTCAAGAAAAGAGAGCACGCCTCCAAAAGGAAAACAAACAGTTGGAAGAGCTGGAGGGTACGATCGTCCAGCTCCGCGGGGAGGCAGAGAATCTCCAGGAAGCTCTCCAGTCTTCCCGCCAGAAGACTGCTGATGTTCAGGCTGACATCCATGCGATGGAAAAGAATGGAGCCTTTGAAACGACCGATGCAGAAACGTTGAAAAAGGAAACAGAGAATCAGGAAGCTTTATATCTTGCAGCAGAACAAAGCTGGGAGAAAGCACAGGCCGTTTATCAGCAGAAACGGGAAGAACGGCAGCAGGTCCAGACTGCCGTAGAGGAAGGCCTTGCGTATGTAGAGGAAATGAAAGCAGCTGTGGAGGATCGGGAAAAACGAATGAATCAAACGCTTGACCAATTTTCCTTCCCCTCTATAGAGGCGTACAGGGAGGCTCTTAAACCTTCTTCTGAACGGGAGGCTATGGAGAAAAGAATTCTTGAACATGATAAGCGGAAAGGAATGGTAGAAGAACGGCTGGGTGTATTGAACCGTGAGCTGAAAGAAACCGAAAAACCTGATATGGATGCTCTCCATAAGGGATTGGAGGAGAAAAAGGCGGCCCGGGACGCCAGGCAGGAGCACTTAAATGAAATTCAGGTAATGTTGAAGCAGAACAGGGACGTCGAAAAAAATATCACACGTCTCGTGGAGGAAGTTGGAGCACTGGCTGCTGATTATTATGATGTGGCTGAACTGGCCCAGCTTGCTGCTGGAGATAACCCTATGAGGCTCTCGCTTGAACGCTATGTGCTGGCTTCTTTCCTTGATGAAATTCTAGTCCAGGCGAATATCCGCCTTGATCAAATGACGGACCACCGATATCAGCTGGTCCGGAGCGGGGCAATTGCCAAAAGAGGTGCGCAGAGCGGCCTGGATCTTGAAGTGATCGATCATCATACAGGACAGCAGCGATCTGTACGGACATTGTCAGGCGGGGAAGGCTTTAAAACCTCACTCAGTCTCGCCCTGGGTATGGCTGATGTTGTCCAATCCCATGCGGGAGGGGTTCAGCTTGATACCTTATTTATCGATGAAGGGTTCGGAACCCTTGATGAAGTATCACTGGAGCAGGCCATCGGTTGTCTGCGGGCACTTCAGGATGGAAACCGCATGCTCGGAATTATTTCCCACGTGTCCCAGCTGAAAGAGGAAATCCCGGCCAAACTACAAGTTTATACCGGTCCTAAAGGGTCTTCGCTTCAATTTATTTTTCAATAACCGGTAAAGAACAGGGTTGCTCCTTTTTGGTTGAGGAGCAAAACCTGCCGGAAAAGGGCAGGGAGTGACGTTGTCCAACAAAATTCGTCCCGAGGAGAAGATCCGGCTCTAAGACTATTGTCTAATGATGCGCTTGCCCGGGAAATAGTTGCTCCACCCCTGCCAATGACAGAGAGGAGAGAGCGGATTGCTTACGATTGAAAATGACTGGAAACCGGTGCTGCAGCAGGAAAAGCAGAAAGAATATTTCCGGGAGCTTGAAATGGAAATCGAAAGAGAATATGAACAGGCGCACGTGTTCCCTGAGCGCGAGAACGTTTTAGCCGCTATGAAGGGAACGGCACTCTCAGATACGAAAGTCGTCATCCTGGGACAGGACCCTTATCACAATGAGGGTCAGGCTCATGGATACAGCTTTTCGGTCCGTCCCCACGTGTCTATTCCACCTTCTCTTCGTAATATTTATAAAGAGATGGAACAGGATTTGAACATAAAGAAACCCAACCACGGATGCCTCCAGTCATGGGCTGCGGAAGGTGTCCTGTTGCTCAACGATGTCTTGACGGTGCGCGCGCATGAGCCTCATTCCCATAAAGGAATCGGCTGGGAAAAGTTCACCGACGCTGTAATCCAGAAGATCAATGAAAGAGAACAGCCTGTGGTGTTCCTATTGTGGGGAAAACATGCTCAAAAGAAAGCTGATTTTGTAGACCGGGAGCGCCATCTCGTTCTCGAATCTTCCCACCCCAGTCCGTTTGCTGCCCATCGTGGATTTTTCGGCAGCCGCCCTTTTTCCAAGGCTAATGAGTTTCTGAACATGCATGGGGAATCTCCTGTGAACTGGGCGCTTCCAGTCAATCCTGAAGAGGCTTGAGCCCAGACCATACGGTTACCCAGGGCATATGTTACAGTATTCTAAAGTTTCGGAGGGGTTGTTATGTTTCCTACTGGTCAACCACCATACCCTCCCATGGGGGCGTTCCCGGGCTTTCAACAAGCAGCAGGTCCACAGATGATGCGTTCTATGGGACCTCTCGCAAATGCCGGTTCCCGTGGATTCGGAGGTCTGCCGGGTCTGCTTGGTAAAGGCGGTTTTGGTGCTGGAGCTCCCGGGTTTTTCGGGAATGCCGGATTAGGATCTGTACCCGGAGCGGGCTTTCTCGGTAGCGGAGGCCTTGGTTCCAATGCGTTGAATGCGGCCGGCGCCGCTGCCAAAACAGGAGGGGCCGGGTGGCTTGGGCATATGCAGACAGCGCTGAAGGCTGTCCAGACTGCCGCGCCGATGATGCAGCAGTACGGTCCGATGATCAAAAATATCCCAGCAATGATTAATATGATGAAAATCATGAATGAGCCGGATGAAGAAGAGGCAGATGAGTCATCAGGAAAATCGGGTGAATCACCATCCTCCTCCTACAGCTGGGAGTCCAGAGAAAGCTCCAGCAGGGGGAAAGGGAGGAGTAAACATACCTCCAAATCGCATAAAAAGAAAAAGAGTCAAGGAACATCACAGCCTAAATTGTTTATTTAGGCTGTGCGTGTGGCTTGATTTTTTTTTATGAATTAGCAAGAATAGGAACAAAGGTCATTGATTACACAATGCCGGAGGAGGCTTCATATTGACTAATACATTACAAAAAGCAACATTCGCCGGAGGGTGCTTCTGGTGCATGGTGGAACCTTTCGATGAACGACCTGGGATCGAATCCATTGTTTCTGGATACACCGGAGGACATACGGAAAATCCGACGTACATGCAGGTGGTTTCAGAAGCAACCGGACATAGAGAAGCTGTTCAAATCGTATACGATCCGGAAATCTTCCCCTACGAACGGCTCGTAGAACTATTCTGGCAGCAGATAGACCCGACAGATGACGGAGGGCAGTTTGCTGACCGGGGCCATTCCTATACAACAGCCATCTATTACCATAACGAAGAACAGAAAGCAGTCGCTGAACAAAGCAGACAGGAGCTGGAGAAATCAGGGAGATTCAGCCAGCCGATTGTTACAGAAATCCTTCCCGCTGCCGTCTTTTATGAAGCGGAGGACAAGCATCAGGAGTATTATAAGAAGAACGCGTTCCACTACAAGCGTTACAAAAAAGGATCCGGACGTGCTGGATTTATCCAGGACAACTGGAGTTATAAAAAGGATCCTGAAGATCTAAAAAAACGGCTGAGTGATATTCAATATAAAGTAACACAGGAAAATGCGACGGAACGTCCTTACGATAATGAATATTTCGATCATGAAGAGGAAGGCATCTATGTGGATATTGTTTCTAAAGAGCCGCTGTTCAGCTCGAAAGATAAATATGACGCCGGTTGTGGATGGCCGAGCTTCACCAAGCCGATTGAGAAACAGCAGGTCAAAGAGGAAGTAGACACTTCCCACGGCATGTTCCGTACGGAAATCAGGAGCGGTGGAGCCGATTCGCATCTCGGACACGTCTTTGACGATGGCCCTGTAGACCAGGGAGGACTTCGTTACTGCATAAACTCTGCAGCGCTCGAATTCATTCCGAAAGATCAGATGGACGAAAAAGGATACGGATATTTGAAGCATCTTTTCCGCTGAATGGCTTGTTCAGAGAGTCAGGGTTAGAAGCAGCTGTCATCCAATGCTATAATGATTGGATGAGGAGGAACGGACCTTGGGCAGAAAACGAATCCTAACCAAAGATGAAATTTTAACCGTAACCGGGGAAGTACTGCGAAACGGTGGTATCCAGGAGGTTCATTTCAAAAAACTGGCTGAAGAGCTTCAAGTCAGCCGCAGCACCCTTTATGAGTATTTCAAAAATAAAGAGGAACTGATTCTCTCGTACATGAGAGCGATGATGGATGAAATGAATCGAAAAATTGAGGCGGTGCCGCCGGATCTTCCTCCCAACGAAAAATTAAAGCAGCTGCTTCACATTTTTCTGGAGCACGCCGATACGTATCACATTGATCAAATGATTCACGAACTTCAAACGAGTGATAAGCAGGTAGCCCTGTTATATAAAACCGAAGTTCATAAGGATCTCATGAAAACCCAACAACTTATGGGCAGCTGGATTGAAGAAGCGAAAGAAGCTGGGTTGTGGACGACAGATGTTTCCTCCACGCTCATCTCCGACGTTATTTTTCATTCGATTTTATTTTCCAACCGAAAAAAAATCGGAGCAGAGGATATGACGCAGCAATTGTTCCATATGATGGAACACGGTTTGTCCCAAAGAAACGAATGAACCCGCCGCTTTTTAAAAAGGCGGTTCTTTCTTTGACAATATCTTGAATTAAAGATATTATGTTTTTAAATATGATGATAAAGAAAAAACGGAGGGATTCACATGAATATGAAGCACATCTTCAAAGAAGGGCAGAATGAGAAAGTTCTTCTGCTTCTGCACGGGACAGGGGGGACAGAACAGGACCTTCTCCCACTCGCAGGGATGATCGATCCTGAAGCCTCCGTCTTGTCTGTCCGGGGGAACGTTTCTGAAAACGGAATGCCGCGCTTCTTTAAGCGGCTTAGAGAAGGGGTTTTCGATGAAGAGGATTTGGTTGAGCGGACGAAGGAATTATCCGAATTTCTGGATGAAGCTGCCGCTCATTACGGCTTCCGACGGGATCAGATTGTAGCCGCAGGATACTCCAATGGGGCGAATATTGCTGGCAGCCTTCTGTTTCATTATGAAAAGAGTCTGCTTGGTGCGGTGTTGTTCCACCCGATGGTGCCAAGACGGGGGATAGAGCTTCCTGATCAGACGGGAATTCCCGTATTTATTGGTGCCGGTGAAAACGACCCGATCTGTCCGGCTTCTGAAACCCATGATTTAAAATCACTGCTTCAAGCTTCCGGAGCCCATGTCACGGATCACTGGGAGCGGATGGGGCACCAGTTGACTGAACAGGAAGTACGGGCAGCCGCCGAGTGGTATGCGGCGCAGTTTTAATGGTGTCTGTATTGAGTCACATCCTTGTTCCGTGTATGATAGAAGGCAGGGAACAAAGGAGGTAGTGCTGTGATTCATAAAGATTGGGAAAACAATAAAACGATAAAACAAATCGAATGCGTCCATAATGACGCCGCTAAATTCGTTGTCAACAACGTCCTCACCCCAGGTAAGGTGTACGACGTTAAAAATGAAAGCGAAGAATTTTACTTTGTAGTAGACAACTCCGGCAGAATCGGTGGTTTCTACAAAGATTACTTCAAAGAAGTATGAGACAAGCTGAAGGGATGCCCTTCAGCTTTTTTATTGGCTGTACGAATGTCGAATATTGTGAGAATTGGACGTTTACAGTCAAGATTGGCGGGGGTATGGGGGGTATAAGCCTATAAGAAGAAAGGATGCCTTCTTTATGATTATAAATAATGTCCGAATTTACGATCCTTCCCACCCTTATGATGATCAAACGTATGCGGTTAAAATAAATGGCGGAACGTTCGAAAAAATCTCTGAAGAGCCTTTAGAAGGCGGGGAGGTCATAGATGGGAAAGGGAAAGTCCTGGCCCCCTCTTTCAATGACAGCCACATGCACCTTTTACGCTACAGTCTTTTGAAAAAGGAGCTGGACTTGACCGAAGCGAAAAGCTGGAAGGAAATGAAACAGATGGTCGAGGACCACTATGACAAGATTGAACAGAATGACTGGATTTATGGAAAAGGGTTCAATGATGGGAACTTTGACGATTTGGATGGTCTGCTTACCGCTGAGGATTTGAACGAGATTCACGTTGATGCCAATATGTACTTCATGCATCAGGATGGACATGAGTGCGTAATCAGCCAGAAAGCGTTGGAGCGTTTGAAAGAGGAGGAAGCGTTTAAACAGGAACCGGATGAATTCAAGGAAACAGATGAAAGCGGGGAATGGAACGGACGCTTTAAGGATACTGCTGTTCATTACATTAAACACCATTTCTGGGGCCGTTCCGCTGCGGATGCGAAAGAGGCGCTGAAAACCGGAATACCTTATTTAAGCCGCTGTGGTATCACGTCGGTTCATACCGATGACATCAACTTCATCGGGTCTTATCAACGCTTGTGGGAAGCGTATACACAGCTTGAACAAGAAGGGGAACTTCCCATCGATGTTCATCTGCACCATTATATATTCAATATCGATGATTTGAAAAACTACTGCCTTCATAATGACCTCCGTACGGGCGGGGGAACAGAACGGGTGCGGGTAGGATCAGTGAAAATCTTCCTTGACGGGACACAACGGTTGTTTACAGCAGCCATGCGCAGCCCTTACCCCGTTCAGCCGGATACGGACGGCATTTTGATTTATACCCAGGATCAATTGAATGAAATGGTCCGTTATGCGAGTGAACAAAAGATGCAGGTAGCTATGCATGCGATTGGAGACCGGGCGGTGGAGCAGGCGTTGACAGCCCTTGAACAGCCGGAAGCAGAAACGGAAAGGTTCCGCCACCGGATTATTCATGCCCAGACGCTCGCTCCTGATCTTATCCAACGCATGAGAGAGGCTGCCCCTTATATTGAAACACAGCCTTCCTTCCTGCTTGATGAATGGGATAAAAAACACCACTGGTCGCCGGAAAGTCTCGTTCCATACGCTGACGCTTATGAAACTCTTCTGAAAGAACAGATTCCGATTACGTTGAGCTCGGACCTTCCTATCGGCGCCCTGGATCCTTTTGTGACGATTTTTACAGCGGTGAACCGGACCGACTTGGACGGGCGCCCTGAAGGTGGATGGATGCCGCAGGAAAAGATCAGCCTTCAGGCGGCCTACACCGGATTTACAAAAACACCGGCGGAACTTGAATACAATGAAGATCACAAGGGCATCATTAAAGGTGGTTATCAGGCTGACTTTGTTCTTCTGGATCAGCATCCCGAGGAAATCAAACCGGAGCACCTGCACGAGTTGAGTGTCCTGGAAACCTGGCACAGAGGACAAAGGGTCTATAAAAGATAAGTACGACTTTTCTTGTAAACACTCGTTCCATCATCCATAATAAGAGTAAGGTGACGGAAAGGGGAGGATGGGTAGAAATGGATAAACTAATTATCGTCCGCCACAGTGAAACAGAAGGGCAGCATGAAGACTCACCCTTAACTAAGCTTGGAATACGTCAAGCACAGAAACTGGCGGTCCTGCTGGATCAGTCTGGTGTAACCATTGACCGTATTATCTCAAGTCCCTATTTGAGGGCCGTTGAGACCATCAGACCCTATGCCCGGTCCAAGGACATGGAAATTGAAAGAGACGACCGCCTGGAGGAAAGGGTCCTCAGTCACGAACCATTGGATGACTGGGAAGAAGTCCTTCACGATACGTTTCAGGATCCTGATTTGAAGTTAACCGGAGGTGAGTCCTCTGTAGAAGCGAAGGACCGGGTTCTCTCGCTCATTGAGGAGCTGGAAAATCAAGACTGTGGAAATGTCCTCCTCGTAACGCACGGGAATCTTCTTGCTCTGCTGCTGCAGAAGTATAACCGTGAAATTGGATTTTATGATTGGAAACGGCTGTCACGCCCGGATGTTTTTCTTGTCCAGAAACAGGGCGGAGAATATATTGTGGAACGTATTTGGGAAGATTGACAGCTCGGCTGTCATCTTTCCTTTCTTTATTTCTTCTGTTGTCAGACCTCGGATTGCGATTTTGACATAAAATCGTTATGATAGATTGTGGTGTTTATCTTAGCTATTCAAGGTGAATATAGAAATGTAAGCACACTTAATTCCACTTAAAGGAGGAGAAAACGAAATGGCATTTGTTATTACATCCCCTTGTAAAGATGAAAAAGCTGGAGAATGCATGGATGTGTGCCCGGTTGACTGTATCGAGGAAGGAAAAGATATGTTCTATATCGATCCTGCCATCTGCATAGATTGCGGCGCATGTGAAGCTGTGTGTCCGGTAGAAGCTATTTATATCGAGGATGAAGTTCCTGAAGAGGAAACCCCATACATCGAAATCAACCGCAAGTTCTTCGAAGAACAATAAGGCACATACAAAAAAACGCCCTCCTTACGATTAAGGAGGGCGTTTTTTATTATCCCATTTCTTCACAGCATTCCAATGAATAATTATCTTGAATTCCGGGTAGATACATAAAGAATTCGGACATAGGAGGCTATTTTATGACAACGTTACAAAATCAAGCAGCAGTTATTACAGGGGCAAGCAGCGGAATCGGTAAAGCGATCGCTCACTCCCTCGCAGAACAGGGAGCTCATGTCGTATTGGCAGCCCGCCGCGCGGAACGCCTGCAGGAGCTTGCTGACGAAATTACAAGTCAGTATCAAGTAGAAGCGAAAGTGGTCGAAACGGACGTTACGAAGCGGGAGGATGTCGAAAATCTCGTGAAGGAAACGAAAGATGCCTTCGGCCGTTTGGATATTTTCATCAATAATGCCGGTGTTATGCTGCTTTCCTTCCTGAAAAATGATCATGTAGACGAATGGGAACAGATGGTGGATGTGAATATTAAAGGTGTGCTGTACGGCATTCATGCCGGACTGCCCGTTATGCTTGAACAGGATTCCGGCCACATCATCAATGTTTCCTCAGTGGCGGGCCATGAAGTGTTTCCTTCCAGCACGGTGTACAGCGCGACCAAGTACGCAGTAAAAGCGCTGTCCATGGGTATGGAAAAAGAACTGGCCAAAACCGGTGTGCGCGTCACCAACATTTCTCCCGGGGCGGTAGAAACAGAGCTCACCGATCACATCACTGACGGAGAAGTTCTGGATATGTTTAAGGACCGCAGTATGCAGCCCCTTGAAGCTGCAGATATTGCCAGCGCCGTTTCGTATGCTGTGACACAGCCGAAATCCGTAAATGTAAATGAAATCATTGTACGACCGCTGCATCAGGCCTGAGCAAAAAGAGACATCTAAAAAAAAGCTTGTAGAAAAACTTCTGTTTTTCTACAAGCATTGATGACCGCGGGAAGCGGTCATCTTTTAATGGACAACTTTAAATCTGCTGTAACCCTGAATTTCATCTTGACTAGTTATATCAAGGGATTCAACCTGGCTGAAAGGAGTTGGACCTTCATTGATTTTTTCAATGAAACGTTTCAACTGATCCTCTTCAGCTTCAGCTTCGATCAGGACGGTTCCGTCCGGCTGATTTTTGACCCAGCCCGTTACGCCGAGTTGTTCAGCCATCTGCTTGGCAGAAGCCCGGAAACCGACTCCCTGAACGCGTCCATGTACAAGAATTCTATTATTTTCCATTGTGTCAGCACCTCCAGTTCCTCTCTGAACAATTCCCTGCGTCCCCCTGCAGGCAAACCTCAATAAGGAGGAAGAAGGATGAAAGAAATGAAGATTACGGATTTGTCCCCGTTTAAAATCGGACAGAAAGAAGATCCATCAGGCCGTACCGGCTGTACCGTTGTGCTTCATGAAACAGGTGCTGTCGGAGGTGTAAGCGTCCGGGGCGGTGCGCCGGGGACGAGGGAGACCGACCTGCTGCGGCCGGAAAACCTTGTCCAGCACATTCACGGCCTCTTCCTTTCCGGCGGCAGCGCTTTCGGACTTGATGTCGGTTCCGGTGTCATGAAATTTCTCGAAGAAAAAGGAATCGGCTTTGATGTGCAGGTGGCTAAAGTTCCGATTATTCCAGGAGCCATTTTGTTTGACTTGACCGACGATCCCGCCGTCGAACGTCCGGACGCCCAACTCGGCTATGAGGCTGCTCGGTCCGCTTATGAGGCACCTGCGTTCCAAATGGGAAATTACGGAGCGGGCGCCGGGGCTTCGGTAGGAAAAGCGCTGGGAAAGACACACAGCATGAAAGGCGGAATCGGAAGCTGGGCCTGCCGAATCGGGCAAGTGGAAATCGGAGCTGTTGCAGCGGTCAACAGTTTTGGCGATGTGGTCGATCCGGCCACAGGAAAAGTGATCGCGGGTCTTTATGAAGGAAATGAATTTTTACATACAGAAAAGCAGCTTCTTCGTCAAATGGAAGATACGGATACCAATCGTTTCAAAGGAAATACGACCATTGGGACCATCCTTACAAATGCGGCTTTGACGAAAGCAGAGGCATCTAAAGTGGCCGATGCGGCTCATGACGGTCTGGCCAGGACAATCCGCCCTTCCCATACATTTGTGGACGGGGATACGATTTTCTGTATGTCGGACAATCAGGTTCCCTGTGACCCGAACGCTCTAGCGGCTGCTGCTGCATGGTGTATGGAAAAAGCGGTGCTGAATGCCGTGCTGTCCAGTGCTTCCACGGAAGAATATCCAGCAGCCAAGGATTTTCACAAGAAAGGATGACACCCGTGTACGTATTTGTTTATGGATCCTTATGTTCAGGTCAGGACAATCATCACCGATTGGGAGAAGCAGAGCTTGTATCCGCTCAGGCCTTTGTAAGGGGCACGCTTCATTCCGGGCCCTTATATGAACCGCTTCTTTTGGAAGACCAGCATACATGGACGTATGGAGAACTCTATCATATTCCGCCCGCTTTATTATCTTTGCTTGATGATTTCGAAGGCTTTCAACCAGGAAGTGGGGATGGGAATTGGTATAGGAAAGAAACAGAAGTCTTTTGGGACACAGACTCCGTTATGGCAGAAACCTATTACTGGAATGGAGTGGCGAAGCAATCGATTCCTCACAACGACTGGAAGGTTCATCAGTTTCTTCAGCAAGACTCCTACATTTATTTCGCCTACGGGTCCTGCATGGATGATGCCCGGTTCATTACCCAGAAGGTCCACCATCTCTTTGGGGATGTCATAGGAAGAGGAACGCTGGATGACTATTGTTTAGCCTTTTCTTACCATTTGAATGATGGAGCAAGAGCGGATATCAGAGAGGGCGTGAAGCAAAAAGTGGAAGGTGTCCTTTATCGAATCAACAAGCAGGCCCTTCAATACCTTTTTTTACGGGAAGGGGTGGAAGCAGGGGCATACAGACCTGCCATCGTGCCGGTGAAAACGGATGATGGTTCAGTCCTGCAGGCTGTCACATTCACCGTGCTCTCTAAGAAAGAAGACTCACCTCCGCCCTTCCACTATGCTGAAGAGATTGTCCGCGGCGGAGAGCGTTACTTATCCACGGAGTACATCGAGGCGTTGAAACAAAGGTTCCTCGATGATTTAAAAGTGCAGCATTTCCAAGAATACATGGAGAAAAGGAGCCGTTCCTATGACTGAAGCCACATGGAAAATGTATACAGCGCGTGATTTTTCTACGCTTTCCTATATGTCTTACCATCAATCCGCCCATAGCGACGAGGCGGTAATCATCATTCACGGCATCACGGCAGAATTAACGGAGCAGAAAAAGTTCGCCTCCGCCTGCCGGAGAGATGCGGACGTTTTTCTTCCGGTCCTCAGAGGCTATGATCATAAAAATAAGCGCGGTGACCTGGATTATATCGGACAGTATGATGATGATTTGTTTGATTTCATTCACTATATCAGGAAAAAAGGGTACAAGCGGATCACACTGATGGGGCATTCCATGGGATGTGCCAACCTGCTGCGCCTGATCAAGAAAAATCCTGCCATCGGAGATGCCTACATCTTCACGGCTCCATTTTTTCATCCGGCCGTTCCCGTTTATAAAAACGACGCAACTGATCCTTCCGGAGAAGGAGATGATGTCGAGTACACCGTCTATACGAAAAAGGTCATGGTGTTAATGACCTTATATAAAATGAATATCCACCGGTTTGAAAAGGCTCCAGCCGCTGAAATTCCTGACGAATTCGCCGATACCGGCCGTCTGTCCCTTTCCTTCAGGTTGTTGGTTTCCCGATTTCCCGAGAAAGTGACCCCCGGCCTGCTGAAAGGTGTGCAGGCACCAGTGACCATTGCTGTCGGCAGTGAGGATGAGGTAATCGAAGCAGAGAAATTGAAGAAGTGGGCGGAAGATATCTGGGAACGTCCAGTCGATATTCTTACAGGGGCCGATCATAACGACATCTTGTATGACGCTGGCTTTCATAAGATCATTCAAGAAATGGACGAGTCTGTCAATGAAAAAACTGTCCAGTGAAGTCATCCAGTTCAAGGGCCGGGCCGATGATTTCGGATATGAGCAGGGAAAAAGACTGAAACAGACCCTCCTTTATGAAGGTCACCTTCAGCGCAGACCGCGGTCCATCCGTCATTATCATACAGATACAGAACATGTGAAAGCGATGCTTATGCACTGGGCGCCGATCCTATGGGAAGAGCTGAGGGGGCTTTCGGAAGGTCTGCAATGGTCCCTTGAAGAAACCGTTCATGAATACAGCGGCTGGCAGCAGGAATGGGATCGTTCCGGATGCTCTATCATGCTTGGCAGCAACTATATGATCCGCAACTATGACTACAACCCGAAAACCTATGAAGGGCGGTTCCTGATTTACCAGCCGGATAACGGGACCGCATCCATCGGTCCGGGTCAGCGGATCATCGGACGCACCGATGGCATGAATGAACATGGATTATGTGCTGGCTACAACTTCGTCAATCGTCTTCACCCGGAAGATGGATTCATCTGCTGTACATTGACTAGAATTCTTTTGGAGAGCTGCCGGGATACCGTTGAAGCAGAGAAGCTGCTGAAAGAGCTCCCCCACCGCCATTCATTCAATTATGTCCTTTTTGATAAAGCCGGCAGATCTTCTATTTTGGAAGGATCCCCCAGAGGGGTGATCAAGAAAGAAGGACAGGCTTGTACCAACCATTTCTCCCACATGCCCCAGGAGAACCGCAGACACTTGTCAGATTCAGAAACGCGGCTTTCCAAAATGATCGTCAGACAGAAGGAGGAGTGGGATGCCCAAGACGCCTTTCAATTTTTGAACGATCGTTCGGGTCCGATTTTTTCTGATCAGTATGAACGGTCTTCGGGTACGATTCATACAGCTGGTTATTCCCCGGAGACGCTTTCTCTCCGATTCGGACTTGGCGGTGATGCACAGGCTGTTTCGTTTTCCTTCGACAACTGGATCAAGGGACGCCGTTCCCCTGTTAAAAAAATGTTCGGATGGATTGATACAGTTATGGATATTCCCTATCTGGACGGCATCACCTGAAAAACCATATTGAGATGAAGGGGTCTGCGGCGTACAATAAGGATAGACGTAAACCGTAAAGGAGACCTTTGATGCAGACAACGACACGTAAAAATGCCATGAAACTTCAAAACCTTTATGCCTTTTTAAAACAAGAAGGGATGAGCAGACAAAAAGATAAGGTTATGGATCTGATCAAAAAAATCAAGCAGGAGGAAATGGTCATCGGTTTTGCCGGCCATTTTTCCGCCGGCAAGTCCACATTGATCAACACGCTGCTGGAAAGCCGGCTCCTTCCTTCAAGTCCTATTCCGACGAGCGCCAATATTGTCCGTTTGAGAACAGGGCCCGTCTATACAAAGGCGTTTTTCACTTCAGATGCGCCTGTGAAATACGAAGCGGATGTAGAGCCGGAGACGATACAGGCATGGTGCAGGGACGGTGAACGTGTGACCGGACTGGAAATCAGCCGTCCGGACAGTCTCCTTCCACCCCACGTTTCTGTCCTGGATACCCCTGGCGTAGATTCTACGAATGATGCAGACAGGCTGATCACCGAATCTTCTCTGCACGTGATGGACTACATGTATTATGTTATGGATTACAACCATGTCCAGTCGGAAGTAAATCTATTGTTTTTATTGGAAATGCAGCAGAGGAACACCCCTTTTACCGTGGTGATCAACCAGGTGGATAAGCATGTAGAAGACCAGCTTACTTTTGGCGACTACCAAAAAAGTGTTGAAGCGGCCTTTCAACAGTGGGGGATTCACCCGGAATCGGTCTATTATACATCCATGAGAGACTTTGCAATGGAAGAAAATGAGTACAGGCAGTTGAAATACCATTTCCAACAGTTGTTTGACAGGGATTTTTCCCTCATAGAACAGCAGGCGGATGACGTAGCCGCTGCTTTAATGGAAGAAACCGTCAGAGATTATGAAGAGACCTTTGAAGAGAAGCGGGAAGAACTTCTTGAACAGAGAGAAAACCTTCAATCGGCCATTGACGAAAGTCCGATGGATCCGGATCTGATCCGTGAGTACAGCGAACTGCAAGAAGCGGCCGACGAGGCGTTTGAAAAGCGGATCTATCAGTTTGTTTCCAATGCCTACTTGATGCCGAGCGCCCTCCGTGAGTATGCGGAAGCTTACCTGCACTCCCGGCAGCCGGACTTTAAAGTCGGTCTGCTGTTTGCGAAGAAAAAAACCGAGGAAGAAAAACAGATGAGGGAAGACGCTTTTTACGAGGCCTTGGAAAAAACGATGGAAGAACAGTTGAAATGGCCGGTGCGGGAACGGATGATGAAACTGCTGGACGCTTACGGCATCCATTCCACGGAGCTTCTTCAAATCGTTCAGGAAATGGATTTTCACTATCCAAAAGAACGTCTGGAAACACTGGTTCAATCAGGGGCTTCGGTTACAGGGGCATATGTTCTTCGATATACCGATGAAGTGGCAGCTGATATTCAACGGCAGGCCAAAGCCTTTCTCGGAGAATGGAAAAAAGCTTTTTTGGAAGAAGTATCAGCAAAAAAACAGGATGTGCTGCATCAACATGACCAAGCATTCTCTGCGTATGAAGACTTAGAGAAGATCGACGAGGAACTGGAATTCATCATTGAAAAGGTCCGGCAGTTCTCCAACCGCCTTCATGAAAGTTTTTCTGACACGATATCTGCAGAAAACAGGAAACAGGCAGAAGAAGATGAGGAGCGCATGGAAGAGCGGGTGTCTGATGCTCCTGAACATCCAGCAGGCGTCATGGACGAGGATGAGAACCTTATAGTGGGAGAACCATCCAAAGGCAGGCCGGCTCCCTCTCCAAGTTCAACTGTGGATCAGGTGAAAGACAGGACAGAGAAGGCCCTGGCTGTTATTCAGGATTTGGAAAGCATGGATGACCTTTCCCTCCGGCTGGAGGAAAAAGTGACCCGGCTTGACAACCGGACGTTTACAATAGCTTTATTCGGTGCCTTCAGCGCGGGGAAATCCTCGTTTGGCAATGCGCTTCTCGGAGATGACGTTCTGCCTGTGTCCCCCAATCCGACAACAGCAGCCATCAACCGGATATCTCCTGTATCAAGTGATCATCCGCACCAATCGGCAGAAGCTGCCGTAAAGTCAGAAATGGATATGCTGGAGGACATTGCTGCTGTGTACGCATCTTTTTCTTCCTTGGAAACAGCCTGGGAGGAACTGGATGAAATGGAAGTGGAGGAGTGGAAATCACGGGAGCAGAAAGAGCGCTCATTCCTAAAAGCCTTTTACGATGGATATCCGCAGATGAAGAAACATCTGGGACAAAGGATGTCTGTGCCTTGGGAGCAGCTGGCTGCTTTTGTTTCCCAAGAGGACAAGTCCTGTTTTATCGAGTCGATGGATGTGTACTACGATTGTGCGTGGACAAGGGCTGGCGTGACGCTTGTTGATACACCGGGGGCCGATTCCGTCAATGCCCGTCATACGAATGTCAGCTTTCAGTACATTAAAGATGCCGATGCTGTCTTATTTGTCACCTATTACAACCACCCGTTCTCAAGAGCCGATGAAACGTTTCTGAAACAACTGGGCAGGGTCAAGGACAGTTTTGCCATGGATAAGATGTTCTTCCTGATCAATGCCAAAGACCTTGCGCAGTCCAAGGAAGAACTGCAGCAGGTGGAAAGCTATGTGGAAACCCAGCTGAGTGCATTCGGAATTCGGAATCCGAGGCTTTACCCGGTCTCAAGTCTGCTGGGGTTGAAAGAGAAAAAATACCATCAAGATGAAAATTCCGGTATGGGGGCATTTGAAGACGGTTTTTCTTCCTTTTTGGAAGAGGAGTTATCCCAAGTGATGACGGCTTCCATTGAAAGTGATTTGGAGCGTGTGAAAAATTATGTCCAATCCATGGTGGAAAGCAGCCACATGGATGAAGGAGAAAGAAAAAAGAAAAAGGCACAACTGGAAGAACGCAGGCAGCAGGCGCTGGATCTTTTCGAAAAAGAGTATGACGGCGGGGCTGAAAAAGCGGTGCAGAACAAAATGGATAAGCAGCTTCATTATGTCCATGAACGGATGATGCTTCAATTCAACGATCTGTTCAAGCGCCATTTCAACCCTGCGGCTATTAATGGATGGCACCAGGATGTGAAAGAACAGGTGAAAGAGGCACAAAAACAGTTGTTTGAAGAGATGACCTTTGACATGAAAGAGGAAGTCAAGGCTGTATGTGTCCGTGTGGAGCAGTTTATTACACAGCATCTCGATGAGACGAGGGCTAAAATTGAAAAAAACCTCCATCACATCGAAGCGTCCATCCATCTCGATACACTTGAGCTTCCTGATATGCCTATTCCAAAGATCGAAGGGGAGATCGAGCTTACGGCCGCGGAACAGGATCAGATCAGGAAAATGTTCAAGGGGACGAAATCCTTCTTTGAGAAAAATGAAAAAGAAAAAATGAAAGAAGCGGCCGCTCCACGTGCATCGGATGTTCTGCATCAGCAATTGGAGCAGATTTCCAAAGACGTAACGCCTTATTACCAGACTCAATGGGCAGATGTATATGCGACGGCCCGCCGCTCCTGGATCGATGAAACAGCAAAGCAGTTCGATCAGCTGATCAATCACTACAGGACCCCTGTAAACCGGAAACAGGTGGAGAAAGCCTGGGATCAGCTTTCCAAGGTCTAAATGAGAACAGAAAAACATACCATAGACTAAGACGATTTTCCCCGGCCGGGGTTCTCTTCCTCCTCCCCGGCCGGGGAAATTCTTTTATCATCACCCGCTGATCAGACGCATACAGTGTACAGGAAAGGAGGGTGACGAACATGTTGTATAATCCGAACCAGGGAATGTACCGGCAGCAGTATGCATCACAGACAGCTTCTGCTGAGTTTTCGTCAAGCCCCACTGCCCCCGGACTGAAGGGGAGTATTCAGTTTTACCAGATGCCGTATGGTGTTGAGGTTTTCGTTTATGTGGAAGGACTGCCTTCGTTTAAAAAGGAAAAAAACGGAGTTCAGACGGGCCCTCACGGCTTTCATATCCACGAAAAGGGATTGTGTGAAATTGGGGACGGGAGCGATCCGTTTGCAACGGCCGGGGGGCACTGGAATCCTGATCAGCAGCCGCACGGCAATCATGCGGGAGATTTCCCTGTGCTTTTTTCCAATCAGGGAAGGGCTCGGATGATTTTCTTTACCGATCGTTTTCAAGTCCGTGATATTATCGGAAGAAGTGTCATCATTCATCAAGGTCCGGATGATTATCAGTCCCAGCCCAGCGGACGCTCAGGGAAAAGAATCGCCTGTGCCGTCATTCAATCCGGATAAATCATCATGGGGAGGAATAATGCTCCTCCTTAACGGATATAATGGAAGTAGAGTGATGTGAAGGGAGTGTACTTGACTTCATACCGCAGGCGTAGTATAGTAAGTATAAAGGTTGAATTACCAATATTAAGAAGTTCATTCTTCCCAATCACCTATTATAAAGAGTGATCAATTCTATTGGTACTTTTTATAATATGTGATTTTTTCATTAAAGCAAAACGCATATTAATTTAGAAATATTGGAGGATCCATTCCATGAAAACAGGTACAGTGAAGTGGTTTAACGCGGAAAAAGGTTTTGGTTTTATCGAGGTTGAAGGCGAAGACGATGTATTCGTACACTTCAGCGCAATCAACGAAGAAGGCTTCAAATCTCTTGAAGAAGGTCAAGCTGTAGAGTTTGAAGTAACTGAAGGAAATCGCGGACCACAAGCTGCAAACGTAACGAAATTATAAAATCATAAAAAGACTGGCTTTAGCAAGTCAGTCTTTTTTCTATCATAATTGAGTTAAAGGGGGCTGCTTCAATGGCATTCGGAAAGAAAAATCAAGCTGAAGTGAAAGAAGAAGACACAAAAATCTGGGTTTGTTCATCCGATGACTGCAACTGCTGGCAGAGGGATAATTTCCGTACGAACAATGAGAAGAAATGTCCAATGTGCGGCAGCGATATGAAGGAAGAAAACAAAGTCCTTCAAGTTGTGGAAAACAACAGCCTGTATTATAAATCTCAGTCATGATATGGTAAAAAAAGCGATTGCTCACGGGCGGTCGCTTTTTTCCGTGAGAGGAGGAGAAACCAGCCATGGATAACAAAGTAAAGCAGATGCTGGAAACGAAACAAGCACTCAGAAAAAATACGCTGGGCACGATTTTGGACCGCTTTGACGGGGATTTAATGAAATTATCGAAGAAGGAGCGCAGGCAGAAGTATCAAAAGATGATGGAGAGTCCCTACAGCTTTTTCAGAGGGAGCGCCTATCTATTCTTTCACGATGCCACGGAACTGCCGTTCAGGTTCCATACCCCTGATGAAACGCCGACATGGATCATGGGAGATCTCCATTTTGATAATTTCAGTGTGTTTCAAAATGAAAACAAGGATATCGTCTTTGATGTGGATGACTTCGATGAGGGCTATCTCGGTTCGTATTTATACGACGTGATGCGTATGGTTGTCAGTATCCGTTTAACTATGGATCAACTGGGTTATCCTGAAGACAGTCATGATGCGATGGTCGATCATTATCTGAAACATTACGTGAAGCAGATGGAAGCCTTCCATCATAGAGATCAGGATCCACAGACGATGTACTTTACCAAAGAGGAAAGTAAAGGCGCTGTAAAAAAAGCGATTCAAAAAGTAGAAGAACGCCGGGCTTCCCATGAACTGGAGAAACAGACGATCGTCAAGCATGATTCCATCCGTTCCTTTGATATCGGCAAAGAGAAATTGGCATCGGTACCGAAACAGGAATATGAGCAGCTGGTTAAAGCATGGGACGATTACTACCAGTCCCTTGATCAAAAACTGCGCCGGCCGCGTGAATTTTACCGGATCAAAGATATCGTGAAAAAGCGAGGCTCGGGGATCGGCTCTACCGGCCTCAACCGGTATTACATCTTGATAGAAGGCCAATCGGGGGACAGTCATGAAGATGACATCATACTGGAAGCCAAGGAAGCGCGCACGCCCATTCCAGCCTACTTCTTCCCATATGATGAACAGTTCTGGACGGAACATCGTCAGCAGGGACGGCGGGTGATTCACACCCAGCAGGCGATGCACCATTTGTCCGACCCGTATCTTGGGTACTTTACGATGAATAACAGCGACTATTATGTGCGCGAACGTTCGCCTTATTCCAAAGATCTTAAACCGAAACATCTGTTGGAGGAGAAGCGGCTGAAGAAGACACTGAAAACAATGGCTCAGATCAGTGCCAAAATTCATGCGCGGGCGGATGCAGATATCGATGAAGGTATCCTTTCCTATCATAGTGAGGATGCCATTATGGAGGTTATTCGCGGGCATAAGGCGGATTTCCAGACAGAGCTCAATTTATGGTCCAGGCATTACAAGGAAAGAGTCAGCACGGATTATCAGCTGTTTCTCGAATGGTGTCGTGAAAATGAGTACGTGAAATCTCCGTGATGACTGTTCTATGAAGCGGATGAATGATATACTTTTCTTGTTCTACAAACGAAAGCAATGGAGGATTCAGACATGTTAACAGTTAATAACGTAGGGCTTCGATTCGGTGACCAGAAACTGTTCGAAGACGTCAATATAAAATTCACCCCGGGAAACTGCTACGGGTTAATCGGGGCAAACGGAGCAGGTAAATCCACGTTCCTTAAAATCTTGAGCGGAGAAATTGAACCACAAATCGGAGATGTAAGCCTGAAAAAAGACCAGCGTCTGGCGGTCTTGAAACAGAACCACTTCGAATACGATGAATATCAGGTGCTTGAAACGGTCATTATGGGCCATACACGCCTGTACGAAGTCATGAAAGAAAAAGACGCCATTTATATGAAAGGTGATTTTTCCGAGGAAGACGGCATGCGTGCGGCTGAACTGGAAGGTGAATTCGCAGAAATGAACGGGTGGGAAGCGGATTCCGATGCGGCCCGCCTTCTTAAAGGACTCGGAATCGGTGAAGAACTGCAGACGAAGCAGATGAGTGAGCTTGCCGGTTCGGAAAAAGTGAAAGTCCTTCTTGCCCAGGCGCTGTTCGGCAATCCGGATGTTCTGCTTCTCGATGAGCCGACCAACCACTTGGATATTAAAGCGATCCAGTGGCTTGAGGATTTCCTTATCGATTTTGAAAATACTGTAATCGTTGTATCCCACGACCGTCACTTCCTGAACAATGTCTGTACCCATATCGCCGATCTTGACTTCGGGAAAATCCAGGTCTATGTCGGAAACTATGATTTCTGGTACGAATCCAGCCAGCTTGCAATGAAGTTGGCCCAGGAGCAGAATAAGAAGAAGGAAGAAAAAATCAAGGATCTCAAAGAGTTCGTGGCCCGCTTCAGTGCCAACGCCTCGAAATCCAAACAGGCAACTTCCAGGAAGAAACTATTGGATAAGATCACCCTGGATGATATCCAGCCTTCCTCCCGTAAGTATCCGTATATTTCCTTCCAGGCGGACAGGGAAATCGGGAATGACCTGCTGACGGTTAAAAACCTGTCCAAAACCATTGATGGTGTGAAAGTGCTGGACAACATCAGCTTTACATTGAACAAAGATGATAAAGTGGCTCTCGTAGGTGCGAACGAAGTGGCCAAGTCCACGCTTTTCCAGATTCTTATGGGTGAGATCGAACCTGATGAAGGAAGCTATAAATGGGGCGTTACGACCTCTCAAAGCTACTTCCCTAAAGACAACTCCGAGTTCTTCGATTCTGAGCGCAGCCTCGTTGAATGGCTCCGCCAGTATTCACCGGAAGATGAAACAGAAACGTTCCTGCGCGGATTCCTTGGCCGTATGCTGTTTTCCGGAGAGGAAGCATTGAAGAAAGCGAACGTCTTGTCCGGAGGAGAAAAAGTCCGCTGCATGCTGTCTAAGATGATGCTGTCCGGTGCAAACGTTCTTCTTCTGGATGAACCAACCAACCACCTGGACCTTGAGTCCATTACAGCCTTGAACAAAGGGTTGATCAATTTCAAAGGATCTGTTATCTTTGCTTCTCATGACCATGAGTTTATTCAAACGATCGCCAACCGCATCATTGAATTGACGCCAAGTGGTCTTGTAGACAAGGAAATGACGTATGATGATTATTTGAATGATCCGGAAATTCAAAAGCAGGTCGCTGCTCAATACGCATAAATACTGAAAAGCCTGTCAAAATGACAGGCTTTTTTTCTTCTTTTTCCCCCTTGATTTCCTCCTTGTTCGACCTTTTGAATGACTAAATCCCCTTGAAACGTGCCTTGAAGCGTGACGGATTTTGTCAATCTTCCGCTTTTATCATCGAAAAGGCGCTGGTTTTCTGCCTGTTGTAATGATAGTGAAATATAGATGTTACGTTTGCAACGAAACTGTTGCTTGTTTGTTCTTCATTTATACGAAATATCTGGTAATCTAGTAATTGTGAATTGATCACATCAAAAAATACAAAGTGATCGAACAAACAAGGGGAGGCACTATCCTATGAAAAAAACTGTATTTTCTGTTGCAGCAACCGTAGCCTTGACTGGAGCATTTGCCACATCTGTGAGTGCTCACGAATCTGAACAATATTCCGTCAATAAAGGGGATACTCTTTGGAGCATCTCTCAACAATACAACGTATCTGTCAACAATCTGAAATCTTGGAACGATCTGAATTCCAATCTAATTTATCCAAGTCAAACACTAGCCGTATCTAACGCACACAACAATCAAGCATCTACTTCTACTACTAAATCTTCGAACGCATCCACGTACACGGTTAAATCCGGAGATACGTTGTTCGCGATCAGCCAAAAATTCAATATTTCCGTCGATCAGCTGATGGCTTGGAACAATTTATCTTCCACTCTCATCTACCCAGGGGAACAATTCAAGGTTGACGGACAGAAAGCTGCGGAGACATCTACAGCTCCTGCCAAAGAAAGCACAGCCAAGTCCAGTGAGAGCAGCCAGAAATCAAGCAGCTCCAGCAATGCTTCCGCAAAAGAAACATCTGCTGAGTCCACTGAAGCTGTTCAAGCGAACACAAACAAAGGAACGAGCAATGATGTAGTTAAGGAAATCACAGCTGAAGCAACGGCCTACACGGCAAACTGCACAGGCTGCAGCGGCGTAACAGCCACAGGTATTGATTTAAATGCGAATCCAAACCAGAAAGTTATTGCTGTAGACCCGAACGTCATTCCATTAGGTTCTAAAGTATATGTGGAAGGCTACGGAACAGCCATTGCTGGTGATACCGGCGGTGCCATCAACGGAAACCGTGTTGATCTTTATATGCAGGACCGCGGTGACGCTCTTGATTTCGGACGCCAGACTGTAAAAGTACAGGTACTTGCGGACTAAATTCAATATTATCAAACGAAAAGACCTTTTCAGTCCTTCTGAAAAGGTCTTTTTTCTTTTATATAGGAAGTCTTATTGATAGACTTAAGACATCTTATAGTTGGAAAGGAGACAAATGATGAAAGCGATTGTACATGAAGGAAAAGATGGTCTGGAAGGTCTTCAGGTGAAAATGATGGAGGAGAAAACGCCGGACTCCCGTGAAGTGAAGGTGCGCATCCATACAGCAGGGATGAATCGTCGGGATCTTGCAGTGGTTACAAAAAGGCATAAAGGTGAAGATCCAGCTGTCATTCCCGGTTCAGATGCCTCAGGGATCGTTGAGGAAACAGGCAGAGATGTGACGCGTTTTAAAAAAGGGGATGAAGTCATAGTCAATCCCGGACTCGGCTGGCAGAAAAACAGTGATGTTCCCCCGGAAGGGTTTGAGATCGTCGGCTTTCCTGACCACGGGACGTTTGCGGAGACTTACATATGTACAGAAGACCATCTGGAGATGAAACCGAAGCACTTGACTATGGAAGAAGCAGGGGTCCTTTCGCTGGCTGCATTGACGGCTTTCAGAGCTTTGTTCACAAGAGGGAACCTTAAATCAGGAGACACCGTGATGCTTCCAGGAATCGGCGGAGGCGTCCTAACGTATGCGCTCAAATTCGCTAAGGCAGAAGGGGCCAGAGTGATCGTTACGTCACGGTCCAGGGAGAAGCTCAAACAGGCGTTGGACGCAGGAGCGGATAAAGCAGTCCTGACCGAATCGGATTGGAGTGAAGAATTGGCTGGTGAGAGCGTCGATCTATTGATTGAGAGTATAGGAGCCGCGACATTCAATAAATCACTGCGTGCTGTCCGTAAAGGGGGAACGATTGTTACATTCGGATCCAGTACGGAAGACGAAGTCACCTTGAATATCCGCGCGTTCTTTTACGGACAGTATAATTTGCTGGGGTCTACGATGGGAAGTGCAGAGGAGCTGAGGTCGATGATCGCTTTTATCGAACACCATAACATCCGTCCGGAAATCGACAGGATATTCCCGCTGGATCAAGCGGAGGAAGCTTTCACGTACATCCGTGATACTAAAAACTTCGGAAAAATAGGCTTTCAAATGTCATAATATTCTCTCTTCTTACTTAGTAGCAACTCCGAAATGAAAAATAAAACCATCATCAAGCGAACAAATGTGCTTATGATTGGACAAATCTACCATCATTTATTGTAGAATGAAAGTATTCAATAAGGAAGGGGAGGATCGCCGTGTCACATAAAAACAACCCGAAGCGTTTTGCATTAAATATGAGCGCAGCTCAGTTCACCAAATTTTACATCATGCACTTGTTACAAATCCGCCAGCCGATGATCAGTGAACATTTTAAGCAGGAGTTTAAAAAACTGACGAAGAACTGGATTCCGGCACCTTCAACACTTCTGGATACGTTACATGAAATGACGGAGCAGGGGTTACTCTATCGGAAAGAAGATTATAAATCCCACGATAAGAAACGTCAGAAGGTTTACTGGTATTATTTAACCGACCAGGGGAAAGAAGAATTTGACGTTTTAAAGAAGCGGTATAAATTGTTGTTTGAAGAACAGATTCAGATATTGAACCAGATTATGAAAGATGTGTATCGTTAAGCCCGAAAGGATGACAACAAGTGAGACTGAGTGTACTTGATCAAAGCCCTATATCCAAAGGGGATTCTGCCGAACAGGCGCTGCTAAACACCATTGAGCTGGCCCGTTGGACGGAGGAACTAGGTTATTACCGGTACTGGGTGGCCGAACATCACAGCACGAATGGATTGGCCGGATCTTCTCCGGAAATCCTGATCGGTCAGATTGCGGCAGCTACCAGCCGGATGCGTGTCGGTTCCGGGGGAGTCCTCCTCCCTCAATACAGTCCGTTGAAAGTAGCGGAAAATTTCAGAGTGCTGGAGGCTTTTTATCCGGGGAGAATCGACCTTGGTCTTGGACGCTCACCCGGGGGCGGCCGGAAAACGCGACTGGCCTTGACGGATGGGTTGGAAAAGCCGCTCAGCTCCTTTTCGCGTCAGGTGAAAGAGCTGCAGCAGTTTCTGCACGGGACCATGCCTAAGGGAAGCGATTACTACGGTGTGACCGCAAGGCCTTCAACAGAGGGACAGCCGGAAACGTGGATTCTCGGTTTGTCTGAACGCGGGGCACGTCATGCAGCAGTGAATGGCACCGGATTCACACTCGGACATTTTATCAGTCCAGACAATGGTGAGGATGCACTGCGGGCCTACCGGGAAAAGTTCAAGCCTTCCCCCTCGCTCGACCAGCCGGATGTGAATGTTTGTATTTTTGTTGTCTGTGCAGAGACAGAGGAAAAAGCAGAAAAGCTGGCGCTTAGTCAGGATTTGTGGCTCCTTCGGGTTGAAAAAGGACTCGAGACCCGTGTTCCTTCTATAGAAGAGGCGGAAAGCTGTACGTATTCTGAAATCGAAAAGAAAAAAATCGAGCAGAACCGCCGGCGTGCGGTTATCGGCTCCCCCCAGCAGGTGAAGGCGCGTCTGCTCGAATTGTCAGAGCAATACCAGACTGATGAATTCCTCATCATTACGAATATTTACGACTTGGAGGATAAGAAAGAATCCTACCGTCTGCTTGCTGAACAGTTCCGTACGTAATGGCTTCGGGAGAAAAATGAGTCATTCACCCATACCAATTCCTCCTTTTTCTCATATATAAAAGGGAAAGGGGGAATAAGTATGAGTAAAGGATATGGTGGAGGATTTGCGCTGATCGTTGTATTGTTCATTCTCCTTATTATTGTCGGAGCTTCCTGGTGGTGCTAATAAGCAGAAGCGCGGGTTTCCCCCGTGCTTTTTTTATGCTTCCATTCCCCGTGATATTTTAAAATGAGACAAACTAGGATATAATGGACGACATGACTTGTCAAAAAGGGTGAATAAAGTGAGTAAACAACAATATTTAGGAACAGTAAAAAAAGCTGTTTTAACAAAAAAAGTGACCCATGGATTCAAGGTGACGGCAGGAAATGAAGAATACTTCCTTCCTGATGAAGAAGTGGACGAGTCTGTTGAACTTGGTGATGAACTGTCATGCTTTTTATATATGAATAAAAAGGGAGAAGCGGCAGCGGTGGCAGATCTTCCGGAAATCACCCGTGACTCCTACGGCTGGGCCGAAGTTGTCGAAATTTCTCCAAACACAGGGGTATTTGTTGATATCGGACTTCCGGATAAGGATATTCTTGTGTCCTCTGACCATATGCCCCTGTTTAAATCAGTCTGGCCGGCAGAAGGGGATCACTTATTTATAAGTTTAGAACTGGATAAAAAAGGCCGGTTGACAGGCGAACCCATCAGCGAGCAGGAAGTGATGGACGATCTTGAGCCGGCCCCTGCGGAATTGTTGAAGGAAGAAGTGACAGCAAGGGTTTACCGGGCCATAAAAGCCGGTACAGCTGTGTTGACAGGCGAAGGCTACCGCGGGTTTATCCATCCGCATGAGCGTAAAGAAGAACCGCGTCTCGGACAGACGATTGAGGGCCGTGTCATTGACGTCAAGGAAGATGGTACGATCAATCTATCTCTAAGACCGTTAAAACAGGAAAGCATGTCTGAAGATGCCGAGATGATTTTCCAATTCCTTGAGGAGAACGACGGAGTCATGGGGCTTCATGATAAAAGCTCTCCTGATGAAATCCGGGAAACGTTCCAAATCAGCAAGGCTTCTTTCAAACGTGCGCTTGGCCAGCTGATGAAACAGGACAAAATTGAGCAGAAAGACGGACGCACCGTTATAAAGCATAACTGAGTATCTGCACTTCGAACTTCGTAGCAACTCCAATCTTAAACAAAAAAACAAAACAGCCGCTATGTCATTGGTTTGACAGGGGCTGTTTTTTACTGCTTTCATAATGCCGCTCCGGCTCGTCTGCATAGGTGACACGCAGCGAAAAGTGTTCATATCCGGTATCCAGTCCAAAAATGTGCAGGACGTCGTTGATGACAAGGGCATCCGGGGAATCTGCATCAAAGCTCATTTCCCGGAAGAGGGGCGTCAACTGATTCATGGCTTTCGTCCCTGAGATTCTTTCTCTGCCCATTTCGTACACAACCGCCTGCGCTCCTTGATCATAAGCTGAATAGTACACGCGGTAGGTTACACCTCCGGGATAGTGAACATCGAGATTAAAGGCAGTAAATGAAAAAGCACCGGCGGTCGAATCCGCCAACTCATACGATATATTGTCTACGGCGTTAAGTTCGGCTGTCTCTGCTTCCTTTTCGCCGGCAGGTTCTCCGCAGGCAGTAAGGAGAATGAAGGCAGAAAATATGAGCAAGATCCATGTATGCATTGAATTGCACCTCCTGTCTGTTAATCAGGATAGCCGAGTTGTCTCTTGTTTATAACACATGCAGCAGGCACAAATTTATTCATCGTTCCTGCTGCATGTTAAAATAAAGATAATCCGATCAAAGGAGGATGATTTATGAAAAGTCTATCGATCTGGCTTTCCCTTATAATCGTCGTTGCAGGCATCGGCCTTTTCACATGGAGTAAAAACACGGGAGCTTCATCCGATCCTGAAAAAAAGGCGTCAGCCGGCACGAAAACGATTGAAATGTATAACGGGGATACTGTTGAATGGACAAAGGCACAACTGAATGATCAACTGAGTGACATCCAATACAAAGTCACCCAGCAGGATGGAACAGAAAAGGCGTTTGATAATGCATACTGGGACAACAAGCAGGCAGGCATTTACGTGGATGTTGTTTCCAAGGAACCGTTGTTCAGCTCGCAGGATAAATACAAATCTGGGACCGGATGGCCGAGTTTTACAAAGCCGCTGGTGGAAGAGAATATAGTCACGAAAGACGATCCGGGCATTTTCGGCATGCGGACAGAGGTGCGCAGTAAAGGGGGAGACAGCCATCTTGGCCACGTGTTCAATGATGGACCTGAACCGACAGGGCTCCGCTACTGCATGAACAGTGCCGCTCTTGAGTTCATTCCTGTTGATGAAATGGAGGAAAGAGGCTACGGGGAGTTTTTAGAGGTCTTTGATAAAGCATAAGACAGGGAATTCCCCTGTCTTTTTTTCTGCTTTAAAGGATGCGGCCTTGACAACATCACTGAGAACGATTATCATTACCATAAATAATGATGATAATGAGGGTGAGAGGCATGAATGAAAACAAATCAAAATTAGCAGAGGTTATTAGAGAAAGACGCTCCATCAAAACCGGCTATCTGGATAAACCTGTACCGACAGAACTCGTGAAGGAACTTCTGGAGGATTCCGTATGGGCACCAACCCACGGGATGCGTGAACCATGGCGGTTCATCTATGTACCTTCTGAGCAGAAAGAGGCTTTTGTATCTTCCCTCGTCGACACGTTTCCGGAAGAACGGAAGGAAGACCGCAGAGATTATTTCAGCAAGCCTTCTGCTTTCTTAATTGTTGTGATGGACGAAGATCCAAGGCAGAAAGTGTGGGAGGAGAATTTCGGAGCCGTCAGCTGTCTGCTTCAAAACTTCCAGCTGCTGGCATGGGAAAGAGACCTTGGCGTGGTTTGGAAGACGAATCCCCACATCTATGACCCGGAGGTTCATGAACTGCTTGGGATTCAGCCGGATGAAAAGGTTGTCGGCTTCATTCACATGGGGTACTTTGACGAAAAACCAGAACCTAAAAAAAGGACGTCCATAGACGATAAATTCACCCTTTATACACCATAAATCCAGCACACCCCTCAGGAGGTGTGCTTTTTTACGGAGAAGAAGACGCTATGTCTTCAAACTGGATCTCAATCAATTGATCCTCTGCAGGATTGACCAGGACATACACGCGTACGTTCTTTTTTGTGCCCGCTTGATCCATAGTAAAAAGGAAGGTATACTGCTCCCGGTTATCTGCAATGGCTACTTTCCCCTGATAATCATAATTCACCAGGTCGTAATCTGGATAGTTCTTATCCGTTTCCTCAACCGCTGCTTTCCCCCATTTGGCATAATCAGGCTGGGCAAACACGTGGTTGAAGGACACGGAAAGAAACAAAAGAGCCATAAGAAAGACTGCTCCTTTATAAAATGTCCGTTTTCCTCTACGCTTCATCATCATCCCTCCTTTATCCTCATTAGTTTTTATAGAATCCGCAAATCTATGCGGGTGGATAAACAAAAGGTGCCCATAGGATCAGGCACCTTTTTCTATTTCATGTATTTGTCATCGTAAGCAATCAATACAATGTTGTATTTCTCCTCCAGCTGTTTGATCTGCTGCAGCTGATCTGAGGGGAGGCGTGCGAAATCGAAGGTCATTTATGCCACTCCTTTCCTTCTTATCATAAGCGGATGATGGGTTCTCTATGCAGTCCGGATGGATTATATTAGACGAATCATCCGAAGCGTTTTATCATAAAGAAAGGAAGGGGAAAGGAGATTGTTATGAATTTTACAGCGCTTGATTTTGAAACGGCTAATGCATCCAAAGGGTCGGTTTGTTCCATCGGGCTTGTGGAGTATGAAAACGGACGGCTTGTCAGGGAATATTACCGTTTGGTGAAACCGAAGAAGAATTATTTTGCTCCCATAAATGTACGCGTGCACGGAATTACCAAGGAAGATGTCAAAGATGCCGAGGAATTTCATACGTTGTGGGAAAATGAAATTAAATCCATGGTGGAAGGAAAGCTTTTGATCGCTCATAATGCCCAGTTTGACATGGGTGTTCTAAGAGCCGTCCTCGATGAGTACAACCTTCCTTATCCCATGCTTGCCTACAACTGTACATTGAATATTTCAAGGAAGACGTGGCAGCTTCCTAAATACAATTTGAATCGTGTAGCGGATCATCTGGGCTTTTCATTTTCCCATCACCATGCTCTTGAAGATGCAAAAGCAGCGGCTCATATTTTCATGAAGGCAAAAGAAAAGCTGCAAGCGGCCGACTCTAAAGATCTCGTGGATAAATCAGGGACAACGAACGGGATGATGTATGAAGGGGGTTATGAACCGGCGCGGTTGAATAAAAAGCGTAGAGCACAGAAGCCATCAGCTTCTTCTTTCACAGCAGCATCCGTAGAATTGGATCCTTCTCATCCTTTGTACAAGGCTTCGGTTTCCTTTACCGGACGGCTTTCCCATATGAAGAGGGAGGAAGCTGTTGAGAAGGTGATTCAGCACGGAGGAGTGTTTCATTATGATATTGAAGCAGCCACCAATTTTGTGGTCGTTGGAACCAAAACGTATGAGCGGTACACCGCAGGAGAAAAAACGTCCAAATTGGAAAGAGCGGAGACATTGTTAAGCCAGGGAGCATCGATCGAGATTTTATCAGAAGCGGATTTCCTGAATTATGTAAGGCGTTCAACGGTTTGAACGCCTCTTTAATGGATATAAATGCTTGCTGTCCCTTAACCAAAGGGGGTGGACGGCTCTGGCTTTTTCAGGCAGAAATCCTAAATTAACTCCAGCAGCGTAATAGGACTGCCAGACAATTTTTGTGCAGTACTGAACGTCCTCAGGGCCATTTAAGGGGGTGTGAATACGATACAAAGCTTCAGGGTATCTCTGGTATAAACATTCAGCAAACGCAGCAGAACGCAGGCCTGTGTCTTCCTCATGTGCCCGGTAGTGAGAAACTCTGCGGAACTTTCTTTTGTAAACGTCAGGTTCATCCTTGACCAAACCGGAAGGAATGGAATGTAGAACCTTTTTATCTGTCGTGACAATACCTGCATGGCCTACATATTTGGACTCCCGTTTACCGATAGGAGAAAACAATACATCTCCTGGTAACACCTCTGCAGGGTCGAATGTACAGGAATGGACTCTTTTAGGACGATAGAGAATAAAAACGAAAATGGTAATGATCAAAACGGACATTTTTTTCATAATACACCACCTCATTCTTATCGTAAGCAATGGATGAAAGAATGACAACTATCGGAGAGGGGTTTAAAGGTGCGTACAGAACAGGAGATGTATGATTTGGTTTTACATACGGCTGAGCAGGATGAGCGGATACGAGCGGTGCTGTTAAATGGATCAAGGGTCAATGCGAGTGCAGAACATGACGCTCTTCAGGATTACGACATTCAGTATATCGTGTCTGATTTTTCGTCCTTTATGAAAGATCACACATGGATTGATGTTTTCGGGGAGCGGCTGATCACACAGATGCCTGATCATTATCCTTTATACGATGAGGGTGGAAGGAGGGGACGGTTTGCTTATTTGATGCAGTTTACAGATGGGACAAGAATTGATTTGACTCTCGTTGACGTCCACGATCTTCCTGAAACATTCGAGAGTTTAACGGAAGTTCTGCTCGACAAAGATGGGTGTCTTCCGGAAATTCCTGCTCCAGACAACAGCGATTACATCGTTGAGAAACCTGTGCAGGAAGAGGTTTATCGCTGCAGCAATGAATTCTGGTGGGTCAGCCTGTATGTGGCTAAAGGCTTGGAGCGGAAGCAGCTGCCTTATGCTAAAACGATGTTGGAGGGTCCTGTGAGAAGGATGCTGCACCAAATGATGAGCTGGTACATTGGCTCAAAACATGATTTTTCAGTCTCTGTCGGCAGTTCCGGTAAATATTTTGAACGATTTCTTCCTGAAGAACTTTGGGTATCTTATCAAGCCACCTATACAGGAAGTGATTACAATGAGAATTGGAAGGCGCTCCTCACAATCGCTGAGTTATTTCAAATACTCGAAAGCGAAGTATCCTTGAGCATCTCAGCTGAATCCTTTAACAGCAATGATGTATACGCTTACTTAAAGGATTGAAAAAAAAGGTGTGGCATGTAAAAGTGCGGAAAAATGGATACAGGAACAAATGTTCGGTATAATGATCTTAACTAGTCTAAGGAGGCTGATCATGGTATCGAATGGATCGAGTTCAAGGAGACGCCGGCTGACGAATGAAGAAATTGCAGAACGGTACAAACATGGGGAAAGTACAACAGTGATTGCAGGAGAGGCGGGCATTACTCCGGCCGCCATTCGTCTTATTCTGAAAAAGATGAATGTGCCTATGCGTCCCCGCGGCAGCTGGAAACGTAAATATCACGTCAACGAGCATTACTTTAAAACATGGTCTAACAATATGGCTTATATTCTTGGTTTTTTTGCTGCAGATGGAATGATACCTACTAAAGGTCAGCAAATCAGCTTTTCCCAAAAAGATAGACACATACTCGATCTAATCAAACAAGAATTATGTTCTAATCATCCAATCATTTTAAATGAAGCGACTGATGTCTGTATTCTAAATATAAACAGCAAGATTATAAAAGAAGATCTTTTACAAATTCATGGTTTTACACCGAAGAAAAGTATGAAAATACAAATGCCTGAGATACCGGAAAATTATAGATCACATTTCATCAGAGGTTATTTCGATGGTGATGGGTGTGTATAGAGACTTTATTTATTCATTAAGCGATATGCTTGAGGAACAAGTTATTAGAAGTCAAATAAAGACCTTTGATACTTATTTCAGACTTTATGTTAGTGGTAAAAAAGATGTTCTGAATTTCTTCAATTGGATTTATGCCGATAAAGGAATATACATGGAAAGAAAGTACAAGACGTTCTTAAACTTGCTGAATTAATATTGGTTTTTAAAAGGGGAAGCACCTATAAATGCCTCTCTTTTTTTATTTAATTCTAGTAGACATAATATATATTATACTGAGCTAGTGCAAATCATGTAATTCTGTCTCAAATATTAAGTTTACTCATGTTATTGAGACAAAACAAAATGAAACAGGATTGTAGACATTCCGCATCCAGTTAAAAATTAAATGTTACTGTTTTATCTCAGCACATAATGATCATTGAGTATCTTTCAGTTCATTGATGAAATTTCGAATTGCCGTAACATCTTCCAAAATCCTATGAACATCCATCCGGTTTAACGGCACGAGCATAAGATCATTGATGGTTAACCCATGACTTTTATCATTTCTTTGTTTTTTCAAATATTCATTTAGATGAATCCATTGATCTTCATTATTAAGTATTTTGGTTTGAAAATGCTCAATCTGCTGCATGTCACACGGATTCGTTTCCTTCATATAAGCGCCTGATACCAATTTTGCCTGTCATTCCATTGAAACAGCTCCTTGATTTGAATATGAACTTGTACTAGTTTGACCTCCTTTCGATTTGTTACGTGTTATGGATGGTTTGTTTTTATTTATTGGAGTTGCTACTAAGTAATAAATAAGAATATTATGATAAAGTGTAAAATGTGCCTCTTTTTTGGGTATAGAACGTATGTTCTTATTTCGTTATAATTCTTTCATTGGAGTTAAAACTGCATAAAAAAGCCACAGAGTTATTACTCTGTGACCTTAACTTTCGATTTTTTCGGTGTTTGAGCTGTACTTTCCTCGTACACGCGAAGCGTTTTGTAGTAATAGTCCAAGATCTGCTCAGAAGGCTTCTGCCAGCTGTGTTTTTCAGCTTCCTTCCTGGCATTCCTGCAAAGGTCGGCATAAAGAGAGGTATCTTCCAAACGGTTGATGGCTTCAATCATGCTTTCGGTATTCTCATTTTCAAATAAAAGCCCTGTGCGGCCATCTTCCACCTGCTCCATTGTCGGACCACTCTTGGCTGCTATGACGGGTAAACCTGACGCCATAGCCTCCAATATAACAAGACCCAGTGTTTCGGTCACCGACGGAAAAATAAGCGCGTCTGAAGAAGAAAATGCCTCAGCCAGTTCATCTCCATGAAGCAGGCCTGTAAACACTGTATTCGTCCCTTTAAAGGCCTCCTCGAGTTCTCCTTTGACAGGACCATCCCCCACAATCGCAAGAGAAATGTCTTCCCGTTCGTCCAGCAGCGGCCTGATTTTATGAATTTCTTTCTCAGGTGCCAGTCTTCCGACGAACACAAGCAGCTTATTTTCTGGTTTACCGTTGGATAAACGGCTGCGCATAGACTCGGTCCGGTGTCCGGGATGATAATGATCCACAGCTACACCTCTGTCCCATACGCTGACATTATGGAAGTTCTTATCATCCAGCTCCGTCTTAATCGCCTGTGATGTGCATAAGTTGACATGGGCGTAGTTATGAAGCTTTCTGAAGTACCACCATACAAGCGGTTTAAATGGATAAAGCCTGTAATAGTCCAGGTATTTCGGCACGTGTGTGTGGTATGAAGCAATCAGCGGGTAATTCAGCTTATCCGCATAATACACACCAGAAACCCCGACGAGGGCTGGGTTGACCACGTGAACGAGGTCAGGATCGTGCTTTTGCAGCAGATCCTTCACCCGTTTTTGCGGCAGGCTGAATTCCTTGGACCTGTAAAAAGGCAGTTTTGTCGTTTTAACCCCTTCAACAATCGCTCCTTTGTATTCCTTCACACCAAGATCTGGAGCAATGACAACCACTTCATGATCCTGATTGAGGAGATACGTAATGGCTTCCTTCAGTCTTGTAACTACTCCATCTGTTGATGGCAGGAAAGTTTCTGTAATGATGGCGATTTTCAAAGCGGAAAACTCCTTACTTCCAGGTAATTGATGGCAGAACATTCTCCTGGATAATACGATCTTTATTTTCAACAGCTGTACGGAGGATATCCCGGATCACATCGTCTGTCAGCAGATGAGGCTCCAGACCAAGGTCACGGAGTTTCGTATTGACCGCATTATAATAATGGTCTTCATTCTCAATACGAGGATTTTCAATCTTCTTCACTTCTGTTTGAAGACCTTCCTCCTTCGCGATCTTATAAACTCTTTCAGCCAGCTCCTGAACGGAGAACCATTCTGTAAACTGGTTGAATACACGAAATTCCCCTTTATCTGCCGGGTTTTCAGCGGCGATTTCCACACAGCGCACGGTATCTTCAATGTTTAGGAACGCACGCGTCTGTCCGCCTGAACCATACACCGTAATATCATGCCCGATTGCTGCCTGATTGATGAAGCGGTTCAGAGCCGTCCCGAACACACCGTCATAGTCCACACGGTTCACAAGCACCGGGTCCATACGTGTTTCTTCGGTATGTAAACCATAAACGATACCCTGGTTTAAATCTGTCGCACGAATACCCCAGATTTTGCAGGCGAACGTAATGTTATGGCTGTCATGCACTTTGGATAAGTGATAGAAAGAGCCCGGCTGCTTAGGGTACGGAAGCGTGTCTTTTCTTCCTTTATGTTCAATTTCAATATATCCTTCTTCAATATCAATGTTGGGTGTGCCGTATTCGCCCATCGTGCCCAGTTTGATCAAATGGCATTCCGGTGCGAAATCCTTGATGGCATAAAGAACGTTCAAGTTCCCCATGACATTGTTCGTCTGCGTATACACCGCATGCTCACGGTCAATCATGGAATAAGGAGCAGAACGCTGCTCGGCAAAGTGAACGAACGCCTCAGGCTCAACCTGACGGAAAACTTCACTCAGGAAATCATAGTGGTTGAGATCGCCGATAAAGGTTTTAATCTCTTTCCCTGATACTTCTTTCCATTTTGCCACCCGCTCTTCAAGTGTGGCAATGGGTGTTACTGAATTGGAGCGAAGCTCGTCATCATACTTTCTGCGTACTAAGTTGTCCACGATGGTTACATCATGACCCTGCTTGGATAGGTACAGGGCAGTCGGCCATCCGCAGAAACCATCTCCCCCTGCTACAATAATTCTCATAATCTACCTCCTAGTTACATCTTGCATACTCGTATTCTCTTTTATAGAGTAACACTTTTGACTAATGTTCGAAAACTGGAAAGATTCCACCAAACCGGTATGCCTTTCCTGTTCAGTCATGGTCTCTACGTTTTTGACTTTACCATTAATTCAATTTTGAAACAATTAATTCTTTGTAAACTCCATAAACACTCAGAAGAAAACGAAATATGTCGGACTTTGAGACCTAAATGAGATTTTACCCACGATGCCAATAGTTTAAACCTGAAATGATAAAAAATGCGGGAAGCATCATCCGCTCCCCGCCGCTTCGTCATTCTTCTTTTTCTTCGTTTTCTTCTGGCTTGTCCCCTGCTGATTCTTCATCCTGTTCAGGCGATTCAGCTGCTGCTGCCGCTTCCTCTGCGCCTTTTTTATCCTCAGAAGCAAAACCATTGACGGTTCCTCTGGAAACATAGCTCTCAAGCATCGCTTTCAGATCCATGCCTGTTGTTTCCTTCAAAGACTCCTGAATCCCAAGCATTGTCGAGGTTACATTGCCTGCAACTTTAGAAGAACCACCTCTGGAGTCTGCACCACCCATATCAATCACTTTCATATCCTTGATCTGACTGATCGGCGCGGACACTTTCTCTGCATATTCAGGAAGAACCTTAATCAGCATTTCCGTAATCGCCGCTTCACCGTAGTGTTCCATTGCTTTGGCCATCCGTTCTTTCGATTCCGCTTCCGCTATACCGCGCTGACGGATAACTTCGGCGTCAGACTCCCCTTTGATCCGCTCATTATCTGCTTCTGCCTGGGCCCGTTTCGTGACTTCATAAGCTTCCGCATCAGCAATGGATCGTCTCCGCTTGTTTTCTTCTTCTTCAAGCTCCACGGCCCGCTGCTTTTCAATATACTGAACTTTCAATTCCTCTTCTTTAATCTGCTGAGCAAGCTTCTGGCGTTCCAGTTCACCAGCCTGGTCGGCATTCGCTTTCGCCCGGTTTGTTTCAGTCTGGAATTCCGCTTCCTTAATATCTTTTTCTTTAGTGGAAGATGCAACAGCCGTCAGGCGTCGGTTTTCCTCATCCTGCGCTTCCTGATCGTTCTTAGCCTGATAAATGCGTGTTTCCTTCGTTGCATCCGATTCCGCCATATTCGCTTTTTTCTGTACTTCAGCGATATGAGGGCGCCCGAGCGCATCTATGTAGCCGTTCTCGGTGTCTACATCTTCCACATCATTCAAAGCAAAGGATGTAATCTCAAAACCCATGCCTTTCAAGTCTGCTTCTGCAATCCGCTTCACCTGCGTGTTGACTTCTTTAAAGTCGTTGTAAATCTTCTCAATCGGCAAGGAGGCGATAATGGACCTCAAATGTCCATTCAGTACATCCTTCAGTTCTGATTCCCGCTCGTTCTGCTTCTTCCCGAGAAACTTCTCAGCAAAGTTCGCCATAATCTCAAGCTCACTGCCGATACTGATGACCGCTGTACTGGCTACGCGTACCGGAATCCCTTCCTTTGTGTAGGCCTTCTCAGAATTGACCTGCAGTTGAAAGGACGTTAAATCAATGGGTGTTGCTGTCTGGAACATCCGGAGACGATACCCGCCGCCCCGAATGATTTTAACCGACCTTCCGTTATCATCTTCAAACACGTTCTTTTCCTGTTCCGGATCTCCAAGCTTCGGCCCTGTTACAATCAAAGCTTCATTGGAACTTGCCGTTTTATAACGCAGACGGAAAATAATAAAGGTTACAATTCCGCCGATGATTAAGGCAGCACCAAGCACTCCCAGAATAATAACCGTTAAAGCTCCCTCGAACATACCATCCACTCCTTCCATTAGTCCCTTGTAAAAAGAAGGGCTGTCTAGCATATCGAAAAACCCCCTCCTTTTGTTTCAGATTTTCTGGATTTTTTTATAAAGTTTGTGAAATCTGTACATTTATAGTTTATGAAAACGCTTTATTATATAATGGATTCAAGTCATTCCTGAATGAGGAGGAAGTTTCTATGCGTACATATCCAAATGTATGGAATCCGACACAAAAGCAGAAAGAATCCACCCGCTTGTTTCAGTGGATGAAAAGATCAGGCTTTACGGATTATGATACCTTTCATAAAGTCACAACAGACCGGGTGGAATGGATGTGGGAGGAAGCGTGCCGGGAACTCGGCATCGAATGGTCTGTTCCCTTCAAAAAGACGCTTGATTTGTCCCGGGGCCTCCCGTATCCCCAATGGTTTGTCGGAGGTGAAATCAACGCGGCTCATAATGCCCTCGACAAATGGGCGGAAGACCCGGAGCATAGAAATAGAACGGCCTTGTTCTGGGAAGGAGATCGTGGCGATTCATCCTCCTATTCTTTTATAGAACTTCAGGAAGCTGTCGATCAGACTGCACACGGATTCCAGCGCTATGGTATAGCGGAAGGGGATATTGTGACGATTTATATGCCGATGATTCCGGAAACCCTGATCAGTATGCTTGCCCTTTCTAAAATCGGTGCTGTCTTTTCCCCTGCGTTCTCCGGATATAAAGCAGATGCCGTAGCTGCAAGAATCCAGGCTTCAAGAGCAAAAGCCCTGATAACGGTCGATGGCTTCTACCGGCGCGGAAAAACCATTCAAATGAAAGATCAGGCAGATGCAGCAGCAGAGCAGTGTCCCTCTCTGGAGCATGTCTTTGTAGTTGAGCGATCCGGTACCGATATCCAGTGGCATGAGCCGCGGGACGTTGCCTGGTCTTCACTGCAGAAAAAAAAGGGTCCTTTTCCATCAGCCGCTACAAAAGCCGGGGACCCCTTCATGTTGATTTACACATCAGGTACGACAGGTAAACCGAAAGGTGCGGTTCATACACATGCGGGTTTTCCGATAAAAGCCGCTTTTGATGCGGGAATCTGTATGAACGTTACTAAGGAGGATACTTTGTTCTGGTACACCGATATGGGATGGATGATGGGGCCTTTCCTCGTTTACGGAGGTCTTATTAACGGCGCCTCCATCGTCATGTTTGAAGGCACACCGGATTATCCCAGACCTGACCGCTTATGGAAGATTGTCGACACGTATAACGTGACACATCTCGGTCTTTCTCCAACGCTGGTACGCACATCGATGAAGTACGGGCCTGAATGGCTGCATCGTCATTCTCTTACCTCCTTGAAACTGATTGCATCCACAGGAGAGCCTTGGAATGAAGAACCATGGAACTGGCTGTTTGAACATGCAGGTCATAAACAGGTACCGATCTTTAATTATTCAGGAGGGACAGAAATATCCGGAGGCATTCTTGGAAATATCCTGATCAAGCCGATCCAGCCGGTCACTTTCAATGCTGCCCTGCCTGGCATGGATGCTGTCGTATTGAATAATCAAGGAGAACGTGTGATTAATGAAGTGGGTGAATTGGCGATTCGTAAGCCATGGGCAGGCATGACCAACAGTTTTTTTGAAGATGACGAGCGGTACGAAGAAGCATACTGGAGCCGCTTTACGGATACATGGGTGCACGGAGACTGGGTGGTAGAAAATGATAAAGGCTATTTTACAATTACCGGTCGGTCTGATGACGTATTGAATGTAGCAGGTAAACGGCTGGGTCCCTCGGAAGTGGAAACGGTACTCGTGGACCACCCTCTTGTGTTGGAAGCCGGCGTCATCGGTATCCCTCATGAAACCAAAGGGGAAGAACCGGTCGCTTTTGTAGTGGTTAACGATGAACCGGTGGAGCAAGCGTCTTTGATTGAAGAATTGAAAAAGCATCTGCATCAGAAGCTCGGAAAAGCTTTGTCACCGGACATCATCCACCTGGTATCAGACCTTCCTAAAACGAGAAATGCCAAAGTGATGCGCCGTGCGGTTAAATCTGCTTATTTAAACCAGTCCACAGGAGATTTGAGCGCCCTTGAAAACCCTGAAAGTGTACAGGAAATCTCTGATCTTGGTAGAAAAGCCGGCACAGAATCATGACAAACGCCTGGATCTCAAAAAAGATCCAGGCGTTTGTTTTTAAACCGGGTAGACCCCGTGCTTTCGATTTGTAAATTGGACATCTTTACGTGTATAGGCTTCATAGCGTGTACTCAATTCGTGACGGAGGCGGCCGGGTTTCACGACATCATCGACGACCATTTCTGAAGCCAGCCGGTAAATATCGATGTTTTCCTTATATTCCTCCTGCTTATCTTTAATGAAGGCAGGACGGTCTTCTTCCGGAAGGGCAGCAATCTTGTTGGCGTAGACAGCATTCACAGCCGCTTCCGGTCCCATCACAGCGATTTGAGCTGTAGGCAGGGCGAGACAAGCGTCCGGTTCAAAAGCGGGTCCTGCCATGGCATACAGCCCTGCGCCATACGCCTTTCTGACAATGACAGAGATTTTAGGAACCGTCGCTTCACTCATAGCCGCCAGCATTTTTGCCCCGTGACGGATAATTCCCGCCTGTTCCACTTTCGTTCCAATCATGAAGCCCGGGATATCCGCGAGGAACAACAAAGGGATATTAAAGGCATCACACAATTGAATGAACTTGGCGGCTTTATCTGCTGAATCCGGAAATAACACGCCTCCTTTGGCCCTCGGCTGATTAGCGATGATGCCGACAGATTTTCCGTTGATCCTGGAGAGTCCTGTAATCAATTCCGGAGCAAACTTCTTCTTAATTTCACAAAAGGAGTCCTCATCAATAATCCGGTCGATGAACTGATACATATCAAAAGGAGCATTCTGGTTTTCAGGTATCAACTCTTCAATCGTTTTTTCAAACGCCTGCGGTTCTCTTGCTTCCCTTGTTTTCGGACGCTCCTGATAGGAACTTGGAAAGTAGCTCAAATAGGTCCTGGCATACCCTATGGCTTCCTTCTCATCTGATGCCAGCACATCTCCGCATCCTGATACAGAGCAGTGCATGGACGCACCACCCATCTCCTCAAGGGATACCTTCTCCCCGATTACCTTTTCTGCCATTCTTGGAGAACCAAGATACATGGAGGCATTGCCATCAACCATAACGACAATGTCACAAAAGGCTGGAATATAAGCCCCTCCTGCAGCAGATGGTCCGAATAACAGACAAACCTGGGGAACTCGTCCGGATAATTTGATTTGGTTATGGAAAATACGTCCCGCTCCGCGCCGGTTTGGGAACATATCGACTTGATCGGTGATCCTTGCCCCCGCTGAATCGACCAGATAAAGCATTGGAGCATTGATTTTCAGAGCGGTTTCCTGAATACGTATAATTTTTTCCACTGTTCTAGCGCCCCAGGAACCTGCTTTTACTGTAGAGTCATTGGCCATCACACACACGGTTTCGCCGTTCATCCTGCCGATTCCTGTAACGACCCCGTCTGCTGGAAGTCCTTCTGATTGACAGTTGGCAAAAAAAGCATCTTCGATATCAATATCCTCATCAAACAACAACTGGAGGCGGTCGCGAACAAACATCTTACCTTTTTCTGCGTTCTTTTCATGATATTTTTCTGCGCCGCCCCGGGCGATTTTTTTCACCCGTTCTTCAAACGACTGCTGATCCGACATCGTTTTTTCCACGTGCTCACTCTCCTTTGTATTCCGGTCTGCGTTTTTCCTTAAAAGCGTTCAGACCCTCGACCCGGTCTGTCGTCGGGATGGTCGACTTGTACGCTGCGTGCTCAATTTCAAGGCTTTCCTCCAGCGGCATGTCAAACCCGGTATCCATTGCGTTTTTGGCAGCCTTTACAGCTAAAGGGCCGTTTCTTGCTATACAGGCAGCCAAATCCTGTGCTTCTTCCATAAGCATCTGCGGTTCATACATATATTCAACGAGCCCCATCTGGAATGCTTTGGCTGCTTCCACAGGTTTGGCTGTATAAATCATCGACTTTGCCCGCCCCGGACCGATCAATCTTGAAAGTCTCTGGGTACCGCCTGCCCCGGGGATGATCGCGAGGGATGTTTCCGTGAGCCCCACTTTCGCTGAAGAACTCATCATACGTAAATCACAGGCCAGAGCAAGCTCAAGTCCGCCTCCGAAAGCCGCTCCATTGATGAGAGCAATCGTAGGAACAGTGACTTTTTCCCATTTACGAAGAGTATCCCCGATTTTCCGCACGGTTTTGACGACTTCCTCGTCCGACATTCCGGACCTTTCCTTTAGATCCGCTCCCGCACAAAACGCCTTGCTTCCTTCTCCTGTAAGTAAGACGACCCGGATATCGGAGCGGGATTGAATATGGTCGATTTTTTCAGACAGCTCATCTAAAAGCGCATGAGAAAGAGCATTGGCCGCGTCCGGTCGATTTAATGTGAGCTGACAAACGTGGGCCGCCGGCTCTTCCATACGGATGAGTTCATTCATGACTTACACCCTTTCCTTATTCAGGATCTGCATGCCGTGACTGGGAAGCGGTTTTCCAAGGACACGCTGCATGTAATCCGCTGCTCTTTGGAGAGCGGATTCATCTATTCCTGTGTGAACCCCCATCTGGTGGAGCATATGAACAAGATCATCTGTTGCAAGGTTTCCGGAGGCTCCGTCCGCATAAGGGCAGCCGCCAAGACCGCCGAGAGACGCATCGAAGGTGGTGATTCCATGCTGCATGGATACCACGATGTTCGCCAGCGCCATTCCTCTCGTGTTATGAAAGTGCATCGCCATGTTTTCTAATGGAAGGTGCTGCTTCCAATAGTCAAGCGCTTCGTCCACCTGCTTTGGATCCGCTGTCCCGAGAGTGTCTCCCATGGATAACTCTTCAATGCCCATGCGCAACAATCGGTCACTTACCCGGAGGACCTGGTCCTGTGAGGTTTTCCCGTCATAAGGACACTCGAAGACTGTAGACACATAGCCCCGCACCTGTTTCCCTTCACGTTTAGCTGTCTGTACAACGTTTTCCAGCACAGGGAACGTGTCATCAATCGTTTTATTAATGTTCTTTAGATTGTGGGTTTCGCTGGCGGACATAAAGACGGCGACTTCATCGACATCAGCCGTTAAAGCTGCCTCCAGACCTTTTTGATTCGGAACGAGAGCGGCATACGTAACACCAGGTTTCCGTTCTATGGATGCGGCGACCTTTGCAGCATCCTTCAATTGCGGGATCCACTTCGGATGTACGAACGAACTGATTTCTATCGAAGACAATCCCGTTGCAGATAACAGATTGATCCAAGTGACTTTATTTTCGGTTGGGATTTCCTCTGCTTCGTTTTGAAGACCATCTCTTGGTCCGACTTCCTTTATCGTTACATGATCAGGCAGGTTCAGCATACCATCCGCTCCTATGATTCAATAATCGCAATAACGTCGCCTTCGTTGACAAAGTCCCCTTCGCTTACTTTCAGCTCTTTGATCGTCCCGGACGTTTCTGCGGAGATGGGGATTTCCATTTTCATCGATTCTAGGATAACGACATCCTCCCCGTCATTGATCTCAGCCCCTTCTTCTGCTGTGATTTTCCATACACTTCCTGCCATCGATGCTTTTACTTCAAACATGTGTAGTCCTCCTTTTAGTGGTTGGTTAAAGTAGGTAGATAATAGTTTTGAATGAAGCTTGTTGTTGTATCTCCTTCACGGAACCTATCATGGGTGATGATGCGTTTTAACATTGTCAGGTTGCATTTGATTCCCTCAATTTCATAGGCATGGAGTGCTTTGGCAAGACGTTCAGCCGCTTGGTTTCGATCACTGCCATGAACGACCAATTTAGCAATCATCGGATCATAAAAGGGCGTGACCTCTGATCCACTTTCCACGGCCAGTTCGTGCCTGATTCCAGGCCCTTCCGGAAGCACCAGGTTCGAAAGCGTCCCCGGTGATGGATAGAACGTATTCGGATCCTCAGCATATATGCGTACTTCAATCGCGTGTCCGTTGATCTGCAGACGATCCTGCTGAAGGTGTAGTTTGTCACCAGCGGCTATCTTCAGCTGCTGCTCTACAATATCCACACCTGATATTTCCTCTGTTACAGGATGCTCCACCTGCAGACGGGTGTTCATTTCAAGGAAATAATAGTTTTCATTCCGGTCCACAAGAAATTCAATCGTTCCGGCATTGGTGTATTGCAGACTCTCCACAGCCTTGATGGCACTGTCTCCCATTTCCCTGCGGGTTTTTTCTGAAAGGAACGGCGAAGGAGCTTCCTCTACCACTTTCTGATGCCTTCTTTGAATGGAGCATTCCCGTTCAAACAAATGAACAGCATGGCCGTGATGATCCGCAAGAACCTGAATTTCGATGTGGCGCGGCTCTTCTATTAACTTTTCAATAAACATTTTTCCATCTCCGAAAAATGCTTTGGCCCGTTTGGAATTTCCTTCAAATGCTTTTTCCAGTTCCTCATCAGAATGGACGGCCTGCATACCGATCCCGCCTCCGCCGGCAGCTGCCTTCAACATAACCGGATATCCGAACGTTTGAGCTGCTGCTTTCGCTGCTTCTACAGAAGCCACCGCTTCTTCAGTACCTGGAACGACAGGCACACCGGCCTGCTTCATTTCGGCACGCGCAGCAATTTTGTCTCCCATTTTTGCGATGACATCAGCTTCTGGTCCAATAAATGTGAGGCCTGCTTCTTTTACTCGTTGTGCAAACCCCGCATTTTCACTTAACAATCCGTATCCTGGATGAACCGCTTCAGCCCCGGATTTCAATGCCGCCTCCAAAATCTTATCGATGTTCAAATAAGACTCATTGACCCTGGGTTTTCCAATCAAATAACTTTCGTCCGCCATTTTTACAAAAGGAGCCTGTTGGTCGGCCTCAGAATAAACAGCAACGGTTTGGATCTGCATCCGCCGGCATGTACGGATGATGCGGGCTGCAATTTCCCCGCGGTTGGCAATCAATATTTTTTTGAACATCCAATTCCTCCCTCATTTTCCTGTCTGTAATAGATCGAGGGCATTTTCCCTCAATCTGAATTTCTGGATTTTTCCGCTGGCAGTCATCGGGTATTCCTGCGTAAATAAGATATAACGCGGAATTTTATGTTTGGAAATCCGCCCTTCACAAAATTCTTTGATATCGCTTTCATTTATGTGCGTATTTTCTTTTGGAATGATCCAGGCCATAATCTCTTCCCCGTACGTTTCATCCGGCACACCGACCACCTGGACATCCAGTACATCAGGATGCTGATACAGAAATTCTTCAATTTCCCTTGGATACACATTTTCTCCGCCGCGGATAATCATGTCTTTCATCCTTCCGGTTATTTCAATATAGCCCTCGTGATCCTTGACAGCGAGGTCCCCGGTATGGAGCCATCCATCAGGGTCTATGGCTGCGCTTGTCGCTTCCTCATTTTTGTAATAGCCTTCCATCACAAGATAGCCCCGGGTACAAAGTTCCCCTGGTACACCTGGTTCCACTTCTTCACCCGTAGCCGGTTCAATGATTTTCACCTCTACATTAGAGTGAGGACGGCCGACACTGCTGACCCGCAGGTGGACAGGATCATGCACATTGGTCTGGGTGATGACTGGTGAGGACTCGGTCTGCCCGTAAGCAATCGTGATTTCCTCCGCCCCCATTTTATGAATGACATTTTTCATCACTTCCATCGGGCATGTCGAACCCGCCATAATACCCGTGCGGAGGGTCGTAGGTTTTAAGTCTTCGAATTCTGGGTGATTGAGTTCTGCGATAAACATCGTCGGGACCCCATGCAGTGCTGTGCATGCCTCATCTTTCACTGCCTGCAGGACTTTTTTCGGTTCAAACTGTTCTAAAATGACCATTGCCGCGCCTTTGGAAACCGCAGCAAGCGTGCCCAGGACACATCCGAAGCAGTGGAAAAACGGGACAGGAATGCATAAACGATCCTGATGCGTCAGGTTCATGCTGCCGGCCACCTGGTTTCCATTGTTCACAATATTATAATGAGAAAGCATGACGCCTTTAGGAAAGCCGGTCGTGCCAGAGGTGTACTGCATGTTGATGACATCTGTGGACGTCAGCGACTGTTTTCTTGCCTCAAGCTCCTCATCCTGAATGGTCATCCCCATATCGACAACGTCCTGCCAGGAATAGCACCCTTTATGCGGAGTATCACTCAGAACAACAACGTTCTTTAAAAAAGGAAGCCGTTCACTCTGCAGGCTGCCTTTCTCTGAGTATTCCAGTTCCGGACAGATTTCCTTCAAAATGTTCATATAGGAGGCTCCGCGGAAGTCCTCAGCAAGAATGAGCGTAGAGGCATCCGACTGTTTCAGCAAATATTCAAGCTCCTGCGCGCGGTAGTTCGTATTTACGGTAACGAGCACACCGCCCATTTTCCCTGAAGCAAACTGCGTGATCAGCCACTCCGGCTTATTATCAGACCAAACAGCCAGATGATCGCCTTTTTCTATCCCTAGAGCCATCAGTCCTTTTGCGGCCGCATCAGCTTCTTCATTAAATGCCGCATACGTTTTACGAATCCCTTTTTCGGGATACACATAAGCTTCCTGATCTGGATATAGCGAAGCCTTTTCCTCCAACAGCTGTCCGACTGTTTGTTCGAGCAGTGTCATTCTCTCGTCCTCCTTCAATTAGCATCCCAGCTGGCGTGCGATGACCATACGCTGTATTTCAGATGTTCCTTCTCCTATTTCAAGAAGCTTGGCGTCTCTTAGAAAACGTTCGACTTCATATTCCCTCATGTATCCATACCCGCCATGGATTTGGATGGCTTGATTGGATGAACGGAACGCTGTTTCAGAGGCGAAAAGTTTCGCATACGCGGATTCCTTCGTGAAATCCTTTTTCTGATCCTTTAACCAGGCGGCTTTCAACACCATATTCCTTGCAAGCTCCACTTCCATGGCCATATCCGCCAGTTTAAATTGAATGGCTTGAAATTTTGATATGGACTGCCCGAACTGCTTCCGTTCCTTCGCATAGGCAAGGGCTTTATCCAAAGACGCCTGAGCAATACCGACAGCAAGGGCAGCAATAGATATACGGCCGCCGTCCAATGTATACAAAAACTGATGAAACCCTTTGGAAGGATCACCAAGAATGTTTTCCTTCGGTACTTTCACATCTTCCAATATGATTTCTGAAGTATTGGAACCACGGACACCCATTTTTTCGTAAGGGCTGGTAATGCTCATGCCTTTGGTGTCTTTAGGAATGATGAACGCGGAAATGATGTTTTTTCCGTCCTCACGCTTTCCCGAGACTGCCGTCACCGTAATGGACCTGGCATACTCTGCGTTGGTAATCCAGCATTTCTCTCCATTGATCACATAATGATCCCCCACTAATTCAGCGCGTGTTTTCGTACCGCCGGCATCCGAACCTGCATTTGGCTCTGTTAAACCAAAAGAAGCAAGTCCCTCTCCTTTAGCAAGCGGAATAAGATACTCCTGTTTCTGCTCTTCGGTACCGAAATAATAGATGGGACTCGCTCCAAGAGATACGGCTGCAGCATAACTCAGCCCTGTGGACCCGCATACACGGCCGATTTCCTCAACAGCCAGAGCGTACGTGACCGTGTCTCCGCCGGACCCGCCGTACTCCTCAGGAAATGGAATGCCAAGCAGACCGAGTCTCCCCATCTCATCGAAAATGTCCTTCGGAAACTCCGCATTTCGATCAATATCCACCGCTCTTGGTGCAATAACGTCATTCGCAAAGTCCCGTACCATTTTCCGTGTCATTTCCTGTTCCTTCGTCAGTTCAAAGTTCATTTTACTCCCCCTTGCTGTATTTTAGACCGACTGGTTGGTCTGTAAAGCACACAAAAAGAATGAAAGCGTTTACTTAACATCGTAAAAAAAAGGGACTTTATTCATATGATGCATGAGCTGCTCGCTGCTTCCGGGCAGTAAAAAGTGAAGGATTAAATCAATGTACACCTCCGCAATTTCATCAATGGAATACCTTCCATCCCGCTGATACCACTTGTATATCCAATTGACCATCCCTAAGACAGCCATAGCGGTTACTTCAAGAGGAAGTTCCTTTCTAAAATCACCGTCCGCCTGACCTTCATGGATAATCCCGAAAATGATGTCCTTAAATTCATCCCGTTTCCGTTTAATTTTTTCCTCGTAGGCCGGCTTTAAGTAGTTGCTTTCCTGATAGAAGACAGAAATATGTGGTTTGTATAAATCAAAAACTTTCACAAAAGAATGGATGACAGCCTGTATTTTGGCTGTTGGTGAGGTGTGAATCACGTTGGCTGCTCCAGCCTCTTTCAATACGTATGTAATAAAGGTGTCATGAATCACGAATAGGAGTTCATCCTTGGATTGAAAATGGTGGTAAAAGCCCCCTTTGGATGTCCCCGAGGCTGCTACAATCTGGTTAACCGTCACACCGTGAAAACCGTGTTCATCAAATAAGCGCAGAGAAGTTTCGAGAATGGTGCTGCGTAAGCGGCTCATACATCATCTCCCTTCAACTGAATATACCTTCATTTTATCATAGTATTTTGAAAATACAATCATATCCAATTTCTTTCCTGCGTCAAAAACGTACATTCTTTTGATTTTCCGGTTTTTCTTATTGATGGTTTTTTTGTTTTATCTATCGGAGTTGCTACTAAGTTTGAATAAAGAACGCCGACGGTTCATGAGCTTTGAACCGTCGGCGTTGATTTTTACTGGCTGTTTTCATCTTCCAGCTTAAAAGGCACTTCGTACCCTGGTTTCACCCAGGATTCGACAACACTTCCTTTTTGATCCACATCGAGGACGTAAGATCCGTTGCTGTACCGGTCATTCGCTTTCAAGTCCATCGGATTAACCGTCGTCGTCTCCTGCTTTTCTGTCATGAGTACAATCTGGTCTTCCCTTTGAACGAGATGAACATCTACAATTTGGTGCGGGTTTTTCTTCAGCTCCCGAAGCATAATTACACCGCGCTTGGCTCTGGACGTACGATCGAATTCCTTCAGTCTCATCCGCTTGGCAGCCCCGCGGTGAGTGGTCATGACGACCGAAGGGTCTTCTTCCGCTTTGAAAATCTGTCCGGATACGACCCGTTCGCCTTCTTTCAATGTCATGGCTTTGACGCCGGCCGCCCGCTGTCCCACGGTATTGACTTCATCTTCCTTGTACCAGAGGCCGTAACCTTTGCTGGAGGTGAGAAAAATATCCCCTGTCCCTTCCGTCATATGAACATCGACGACTTCATCATCGCCTTTCAAATTCACAGCCACGAGGGCTTTGGAATGCCGCTGCGCCTGATAAAGACGGAGTTCACTCTTTTTAACCATGCCGTTTTTCGTAAAGAACATCAGGAAATCCTCATCATTGAATTCCCGTATTGGAATAGCTTCCACAAGGTATTCGTCTTTTTCCACCTGAACGATGTTGGATATAAATTGACCCAAATCCTTCCAACGGATATCCGGCAGTTTATGAACAGGTAGAAACAGGTACTTCCCTAAATTCGTGAACAGCAGAACCGTATCGGTTGTATTCATTTCCACCAGACGCAGCAGGTGGTCACCGTCCTTCAGAGCAAAATCCTCGCCATTTGATGCCGCGTAGGATCGCAAGCTCGTCCGTTTAATGTAGCCGTGTTTTGTAATGGAAACGAGGACATCTTCACTGGCCACCATTACATCCAAGTCCACCTTCAGTTCCTGCACTTTATCTTCAATTTTTGTCAGTCGGTCATCTTTGTATTTTTTCTTCATGGCCCGCAGGTCGGACTTGATGACTTTCAGCATTTCCCGCTCACTTGTGAGAAGCTTTTCGAGCTCTTCAATCTGCTTCCTCAACTCTTCCGCTTCTGCTTGGAGAGCTGTAATGTCTGTGTTTGTCAGACGGTACAGCTGCAAGGTTACAATCGCTTCCGCCTGTTCCTCACTGAAAGCGTACTCCTGGATCAGCCGTGCCTTGGCATCTGCCTTATCTTTGGACGCACGAATTGTAGTGATGACATCATCAAGGATTGAAATCGCTTTGATCAATCCTTCCACAATGTGCGCACGGCGTTTCGCTTTATTCAAGTCATAAATGGACTGTCTGGTCACGACTTCTTTCTGGTGTGCGATATAGGCATCGAGCATCATCGGAAGATTGAGAAGCTTCGGAGTCCGGTCGTGGATCGCGACCATGTTGAAGTTATAGGAAATTTGAAGATCGGTATGCTTGTATAAGTAATTCAGGACACCTTCACTGTTGGCATCTTTTTTCAATTCAATCACAACGCGCAGGCCTGTACGGTCTGTTTCATCACGTACTTCTGCAATGCCCTCCACTTTTTTATCGATACGGAGTTCATCCATCCGCTTAACCATGCTGGCCTTATTGACTTCAAATGGGATTTCATCAATGACGATCTGTTCACGTCCGCCCCGCTGTTCCTGGATCTCCGCGCGGCCGCGGACAATGATTTTCCCTTTCCCTGTTTCATAGGCTTTTTTGATTCCGTCTACGCCTTGAATGATTCCTCCAGTGGAAAAGTCCGGACCTTTTAATTTGGTCATCAGCTCCGATACTTCCGCCTCAGGCTTGTCAATTTTCATGATGACCGCGTCAATGACCTCGCCAAGGTTATGGGAGGGAATTTCGGTTGCGTATCCGGCTGAAATTCCTGTGGATCCATTCACCAGCAGGTTGGGAAACTTCGCCGGGAGCACCGTCGGCTCTTCAATCGTGTCATCAAAGTTAGGAATGAATTCAACGGTCTGCTTCTCTATATCCCGCAGCAGTTCAGACGATATCGCTGAAAGCCTTGCTTCTGTATAACGCATGGCAGCCGGCGGGTCGCCGTCGACACTTCCGTTGTTTCCGTGCATTTCCACAAGCGGTTTGCGTACTTTCCATGTCTGACTCAGACGTACCATGGCATCATACACCGATGTATCTCCGTGAGGGTGGTAGTTACCAATAACGGTACCCACCGTTTTTGCGGATTTCCGGTACGCTTTATCGTGCGTATTCTTCTCCTGATGCATCGCATACAGGATTCTCCGCTGAACAGGCTTCAGCCCGTCCCTGGCATCAGGGAGGGCCCTTTCCTGGATAATATATTTACTGTATCTCCCGAAACGGTCTCCGAGAACTTCCTCTAAAGGTAAATCTAAAAATTTCTCTGCCTCAGCCAACAGAACGTCCCCCTTTTATGATTGGATTTTATCGTTTTCCAGAATGTTTGCTTCGTCTTCAAGACCGAAGGCAACGTGGGATTCAATCCATTTTCGGCGAGGTTCTACTTTGTCTCCCATCAATGTCGTAACTCTTCGTTCCACACGGGCAATATCATCAATTGTAACCCTGATCAGCGTTCTGGATTCTGGATTCATGGTCGTTTCCCACAGCTGGTCGGCATTCATTTCACCAAGACCTTTGTAGCGCTGTATCGTATACCCATTTTTGAATTCCTTCAGGATTTTCTGCATCCCATCCTCATCCCAGGCGTATTCGGTTTTTTCTTTCTTTCCTTTGCCTTTGGATACTTTATAAAGCGGTGGAAGGGCGATGAACACTTTGCCGGCTTCCACTAAGGGCCGCATATAGCGGTAAAAGAAGGTAAGCAGCAGCACCTGGATGTGGGCACCATCTGTATCCGCATCGGTCATGATGACAATTTTGTCGTAATTGCAGTCCTCAAGGGTGAAATCCCCTCCGACTCCTGCACCGATAGTATGAATAATCGTAGAAATCTCTTCGTTTTTAAAGATATCCGCAATTTTAGCTTTCTCTGTATTAATGACTTTACCGCGGAGAGGAAGAACAGCCTGAAATTTGCGGTCACGCCCCTGTTTGGCTGAACCGCCCGCAGAGTCCCCCTCTACAAGATACAGTTCGTTTTTCTCCGCATTTTTTGACTGCGCCGGAGTCAGTTTTCCGCTTAAAAGCGTATCCTTCCGCTTCTTTTTCTTACCGGAACGGGCGTCTTCCCTCGCTTTTCTCGCGGCTTCCCTTGCTTCTTTCGCCCTGATCGCCTTTTTAATCAGCATCGAGGCCGAATCGGGATTTTCCTCTAGGAAATAAGTGAGTTTCTCGGCTACCACACTGTCAACAGCCGACCGGGCTTCGGATGTCCCCAGCTTGCTTTTCGTCTGGCCTTCGAACTGAAGAAGCTCCTCAGGGATTCTTGCTGAAATGATCGCTGTAAAGCCTTCCCTGATATCGTTTCCTTCGAGGTTCTTATCTTTTTCCTTCAACAGCTGGGTTCGGCGTGCATAATCATTAAACACCCTGGTAACGGCTGTCTTCGCTCCCGATTCATGCGTTCCGCCATCCTTTGTACGAACGTTGTTGACGAAGGAAAGAATATTTTCTGCGAATCCATCGTTAAACTGAAACGCAAAGTCCACTTCTATCTCTGACTGTATGCCTTCAAACGATACGACGTGATGAAGGGTGTCTTTCTCTTCATTTAAATATTTAACAAATGAAACCAGTCCATCATCATACTGGTATTCCTCTTTCTCTCCATCCTTACGCTCATCGACTAAGATGATACGAAAGCCTTTCAGAAGAAAAGCCGCTTCTCTCAGTCTTTCCGAAAGGGTTTCAAAATTAAACTTCGTTACAGAAAAAATTTCAGGATCCGGCTTGAACCGGATGGTTGTCCCTGTTTTGCGTGTGGCTCCCTTTTTTTCCAGGGAGGTAACAGGCACGCCCCCTTTTTCAAAACGCTGATAGTACTTCTCCCCATCACGGCAGATATGAACTTCCAGCCATTCGGATAAAGCATTAACCACAGATGCTCCGACGCCGTGAAGACCGCCGGAGGATTTGTATCCGCCCTGACCGAATTTACCTCCGGCGTGTAAAACGGTTAAAATTACTTCCGGTGTCGGCTTACCGGTTTTATGCATCCCTACAGGCATACCGCGGGCTTCATCCTGCACAGAAACGCTTCCATCTTTATGAAGGGTAACCGTCATCTTTTGTCCGAATCCAGATAAAGCTTCATCGATGGCGTTATCCACGATTTCGTGGACGAGGTGATGAAGACCACGGTGGTCCGTAGATCCAATGTACATCCCCGGTCGCTTCCGGACAGCCTCCAGCCCCTCCAATACTTGTATAGAATCATCTGAATACGTATGATTTTGACTCGACAATTTCCCATCGGCTCCTTTCTCTTACACAGCAACTAATTATCATGATAGAACAAACGTTCGATTGTGTAAATGACTTTCCTGTTTACACGGGCAGATTCAGTTATAAGACACGCAGTGGAACAGAGGGTTTTTCCCGTTCTATTCTGCTGCCTGTCTTATGCCTGCTTATATCGTTTCGTGAAATGGATGCTGTTTATACAACCGCTCTCAAAAAAACACTGCTTGTTATATTGTAGCGATTTTACATCGTTTCGCAAACATAATTCTTCCAGATAACGTGAAAAAATCCCTGAAAGGACAGGGATTTTTCAAATTCATCTTTATTTGATCACCGGTATAAGCTGTGCGCAACCTTGATACAGGAGTCCATAATCACCTTTGTGGAAGTATCTTTCAACTGTTCCCACGCTTCTTCATGATACACTCCCTGTTGAGCCCAGAAAGCTTTCGCCCCAAGGCTCCGGGCTTCTTCGGCCACTCCCGGCAGGTATTCAGATCGGCGGAACACATTTACAATATCCACCGGCTCCTCGATCTCCTGAAGCGAAGCGGCGGCCGGTTCGCCAAGCACTTCCGTTATCGTCGGGTTTACAGGAATAATTTTGTACCCTGCCGCCTGCATGGCTTCACTGATCTGGTAGGACGTGCGGTGTGGTTTATCGGATAGTCCGACAACCGCAATTGTTTTAGATTCTTTTAATACATTCTTAATCTCCTCTGGAGACGGATGTTCAAATGGCATGTCCATTCCTCCTATTCTTCGATAAGCCCTTCTTCAACGAGATATTCACGGGCCACCGTTTCTGGTGAACGGTCTTCAAAATCCACTTCATAGTTCATTTCCCGCATTTCATCTCCGGTAATCCTACCGCCCAGTTGATTTAAAGCATCTTCGATTTCCGGATACTGATCAAGTGTTTCCTGTCTCATCAACGGGGCACCCTGGTACGGAGGAAACAGATTTTCCGGATCTTCCAGCACTTTGAGGTTCAAGTCCACCATATACCCTGCTGTGGCATAGGCATCAATGATGTCCACTTCGCCATTGGAGATCGCTCCCTGGCGGAGACCTGGATCCATTGTTCTTACTTCCCCGAGATCAAGATCATACACTTCCTTCATTCCCTGATAACCGTCCTGGCGGTCATTGAATTCGAGGGTGAATCCGGCTGTTATTTGATCTTCCACTTGTTTCAAGTCCCCGATGCTTTCCAGTCCGTACTGCCCGGCAAGCTCTTCCGTCGTTGCGACAGCATACGTATTATTGAACTGCATCGGCTCCAGGTAGGCCATGTCATATTGTTCACTCATTCCATCGGCTGCCTGCTGGTAAACTTCCTGTTCCTTGTTACTTTGCGCCTGTTCTCCCATAAGGGAAACGATGGCAGTTCCTGTGAATTCAGGATAAATATCAATGCTTCCTTCTTCAAGAGCGCTGAAAACAAGGTCTGTTTTCCCAAGGTTTGGTTTTAAACCAACCTGAAGATCTGTTTCCTCTTCGATGAGAAGTTTGTACATGTTGATTAAAATGGCCGGTTCGGACCCGAGTTTAGCCCCGAGAACGAGATCATTCTGCGATTTGCTGCTGAACAGCAGCGGTCCTACAGCGATGAGTGCGGCAATAACAAGAAGACTGACGAGCGAGCGGAACCCGGACTTTGCTGATGTCCGTTCAAACAATCGGAGGATAAGATCCAACAGAATCGCAAGCAGAGCCGCAGGAATCGCTCCGAGAAGGATCAAATTGGCATCGCCTCCACGATCAAGACCGAGCAGGATCAAGTCACCAAGGCCTCCAGCTCCAATGAGTGCGGCAATGGTCGTCGTACCCACAATCAAGACCATCGATGTCCGGATACCCGCCATGATGACCGGCATCGCAAGCGGCAGTTCGACGCGGGATAACCGTCTGAAGGAACTCATTCCCATCCCGGTAGCCGCTTCTTTTAATGCCGGATCCACTTCTTTTATTCCAGTGTACGTATTTCTGAGTATTGGAAGCAGTCCATATGCTGCCAAAGCTATGATGGCGGGCGTTTCGCCGATTCCAAAAAAAGGAATCAAGAAAGCGAGGACGGCCAGGCTGGGAATAGTCTGAAGAACCGCTGTCACCCCGATTACAGGTTCAGCAATGTTCAATTTTCTCGTTAACAGCAAGCCGAGCGGTACAGAAATCAATGTTGCGATCACAAGGGCAATAATGGAGATCTGCAGGTGCTCCCACACTTTCTCCCACAGTACATCCTGTCGTTCTGCAAAAACCTGAATAAATCCATTCACAGCTGAACAGCCCCCTGTTCCTCATCAGATTTCTCTTTTAAGTAATGAACGATATCTTTATAGGAAAGAGTACCGACGAGCTGGTCTCCTTTTATAACGGGAAGAACCCGGTGGGAGCCTTTTTCAAATTCAGAGACGGCTTCCCGGAGAACCGTTCCGTTCTTCAGGACCGGCATCATGACTTCCCTGCCGTCCGTGACGCCTGTTTGATACACACCTTTTTCTGAGGTGAGAACATACGATCCGTTGTCCGGAATCAGCCCCTGTTGAAAGTCGTGATAAGGGAAAATCCTGCTTCCGGACTGATCCATAATGATATCCACAGCTGTCAGCCATGGGGATTTCCTGCCTCCGATAAAATCACGGACAAAATCATCCGCCGGATGGAGAAGGAAATTCTGCGGTGTATCGACCTGGACAATCCCGCCTTCTTTCATCAGGCAGACGCGGTCTCCCAGGGCCAGGGCTTCATCCATATCGTGCGTCACGAACACAATGGTCTTTTTAATTTCCTGCTGCAGGTTCCGGATATCCTTTTGAAGCTGCTCCCGGCTGATTGGATCAAGGGCACTGAACGGTTCGTCCATGAGGATAATATCCGGGTCCGCTGCCAATGCTCTAATCACCCCTACACGCTGCTGCTGTCCACCTGAAAGTTCACTCGGTTTACGTTTCCGGTGTTTCTCAGGGTCAAGACCGACCATCTGCATCAACTCATCAATCCGCGCGGATACATCTTTTTTCTTCCATTTCTTCATTTCAGGAACAATGGCGATGTTCTCCTCAATCGTCATGTGTGGAAAGAGGGCGATTTCCTGAAGAACATAACCGATGTTCCAACGCAGTTCATGAACGTTGTATTCTTTAATGTCCTTATTATGTATCGCTATCGTCCCATCAGTTGGATGAATGAGCCGGTTGATCATTTTCATCGTCGTTGTCTTTCCACATCCACTCGGACCGATCAGGGTGAGCAGTTCCCCTTCTTTCACCTCGAGATTTATATGTTTTAAAGCCGCCGTCCCATCCGGGTACGTTTTGGACACATCTGTAAAAGTTATCATGCATTTCCTCCTTCATAAACTAAAGACCGTACTATTTACCCACATTCACACACCTTGAAACCTATTGCAATTATTCAACCTTCCCGCACAAAAGCGGTGGAAAAGCCTTGTCACAACTTTTCTGATTGGTATAATAAGATGTTGCGGCGTTTGATTTGCAGCTTTCCGTCATATACATAGAGGTTCTTGGAAGAAAGAGAAGCTGATAGAATTTTCCGTTCTTTCTCCAACGTCGTCATGATAAAATAAAAGAAAGTAATGAAGGAGTTGAACTTATTGGAATATCTACTCTATTCCCTTACCGCCTATCTCCTCGGCTCCATTCCATCAGGACTGATCGTTGGAAAAGTGGGTTATGGCACAGATATCAGAGAACATGGCAGCGGAAATCTCGGTGGGACGAATACGTTCCGCGTTCTCGGAGTAAAAGCCGGCTTGATCGTTACGATTGCCGATATTTTAAAAGGGACGCTGGCTGCCGCCCTTCCATTTTTTCTCGGAGCAGAAGTCATCCCGCTTATTATAGGTATTTTTGCCGTGATTGGTCATATGTATCCCGTATTTGCCGGGTTCAAGGGAGGGAAGGCCGTCGCTACGTCCGGAGGCGTGATTCTCGGAGTGAACCCTCTGGTGTTTCTTGTACTTGTGCTATCGTTTTTCATCCTATTATATTTGACCAAATATGTATCCCTTTCCTCAATGGTGTGCGGGCTTGTCGGGATAACAGCTTCCATCCTTCTGCAGGAGTATGGCTTGACGATGGTGATATCTGTCTTTACGATTTTTGTCATCTACCGGCACCGCTCTAATATTAAAAGAATCATCAATAAGACAGAACCTAAAATCACGTGGATGTAACACGAAAGCCTGTCCTCCAAGGATAGGCTTTCTTTAATTGAAGCATCCTAGATAGACGGCACATTTCCATAAGCATTCCATTGTCATTAAAGAAATACATAAGGTATACTTTGACATAGAAAGAAGGCCTGAAAGGAGTCCTTGCTATGAATAAAACCGAACTAAATCAGACAAAACAGCTGCCTACTAAAGAAGAAAGACATAAATTATTCGGGTCTGTCGATCCAGGTCCGCGCACGAAACCCGTTGAAAAAGATCAGATGGCTGATCTTCAAAATTCAAGAAAAGATTTTCTATTCGATATTGATATGGTCGGTATTTCCAACGTGAAGCATCCGATCCGTATCCCAAGCAGCATGACCCCGCAGATACAAACGACCATCGGTACTTTTTCCTTTGGTTCCTCGATTGCTAAAGGCAGTAAAGGAACGAATATGAGCCGGTTCACTGAACAGCTTGATAAATATCACAACGAAGGTTTTGCCATAGATATTGAAACATTGAAGCAGTTCACCGAAGAACTGGCCGGACGCCTGAAACAGACGGACGCTGAAGTGGAAGTCACCTTCCCATGGTTCTTTGAGAGGAAAGGTCCTTATTCCGACCTGACAGGAATGAATCATGCGGATGCCACTATCCGGGTGGAGTACGATCAGGAGACCGGTCATGATGTCACGGTATCCCTGACTGGGAAAATTACGACGCTGTGCCCATGCTCGAAGGAAATCAGTGAGTACAGTGCGCACAATCAACGCGGGAATGTGACGATGACGGTCAAACTGACAGACGACTTCAATGAACAGGAGATCGATTGGAAAGCTGCCCTGCTGGAAGCCGCTGAAAGCAATGCAAGTGCCAGGATCCACCCGGTGCTCAAACGTCCGGATGAGAAAATGGTCACGGAGCAGGCCTATGAGAACCCCCGGTTTGTCGAGGATATCGTCCGTCTTGTCGCTGCCGATCTGTATGAATATCCATTTGTGGAATCCTTTGAAGTTCAGTGCCGGAATGAGGAATCGATTCACCTTCACGACGCAGTGGCTTCCTTGAGCTACGACAAGAAGCTGGAGCGTACACAGGAAGAACGATGAAACAGGTCATGATCGGCATGATCCGTTTTTATCAAAAGGGAATCAGCCCCTTTTTTCCACCGAGCTGCCGTTTTCAGCCTACCTGCTCCTCATACGGACTTGAGGCTTATAAGCGCTTTGGCTTTTTTAAAGGAACATGGCTGACGGCGCGGCGGATTTTAAAATGCCATCCTTTCCATCCGGGTGGATTCGACCCTGTACCGATGAAAAAAGAACACGCAGACAAGTAAAGCGGAGACGGAACGTTTACCTTCTCCTCTTTACGGATATAGCAGGATATAGATGATTTTTAATGACAGGAGTTGAGCTGAGATATGAATTTAACTGTAACCGAAGAAGCTGCCGAATGGTACGAAAATGAACTCGATATTGATGAACAGGCCCATCTCCGTTTTTACGTCAGGTACGGTGGGACCGGGGGCCTTCAGCCTGGATTTTCCCTGGCAATTAAATTGGAGGAACCTACTGAACCGGTCGCCGAAACAAAAACAGGACGGATTCATTTCTTTATAGAATCAGATGATGCCTGGTATTTTGATGATCATTCCCTGGAAGTTCAATATGATACAAAATGGGAAGAACCTTCCTTCGAATATAAAAAATAAAGACGCCCTTGGGGCGTCTTTATTTATGTCTCTTTTCTCCTGAGCGCGAAACGCTCAATATGATCCCATCTACCTTCCGCTTTTAATATCTCATACTGTTTATTTCCGAACAAATCAAAATGAGGATAAGGGTCAAGATGGATCCATCCCGGGTGAAGGTCGTAGCGGCTTCCCCACTTCTTTAATGCATCCAGGTCACTGCATCCGGCTTTTGTCACGGTATCACAGCCTGGAAAACGATCATCGATCCAGAAATGTGTAAGAAATGCCACTTCCCCATTCTGGACTTGATGTTTCCACGCCTGCAGCTCTTCCCTTTTTACACCGAACGCCATCAGCCTGTCGTCTCCATTGCTGAAAGATAAGCCTCATGCCATGCAGGAAAGCTTTTTCGGATAGACACCGGGCGGAAACTGCCGCTTTTTACAACTACGTGCTTGGTGACACCAGTCACGGCTGTAGACCCGTCAGCGTGCACCACTTCATACCCGTAGGATACCCGGAGACCGTCATAGGACTCCACCCATGTGCGCACGCAGACATCATCTCCGTAGCGGACAGGTTTTTTAAAGCTGACCTGTGCGTCAATGACCGGTGAAACGACTCCTTCTTTTTCAATTTCCGCATAGCTGAACCCCAGGCCGTCGATAAAAGCGGTCCGGCCGATTTCAAACCAAATCAAATAATTGGCATGATAGACGACCCCCATCATATCGGTTTCCTGATACCTGACCTGGATTGGTGTTTCCACAATTTTCATCACTAAGACTCCCTTCTCACTGCACTCCAGGCTTTTTCCAAGTCTGGCAGTTCAAGCTCGTTCATATCCTCAGGCTCATCTTCAAGCATACGGATGGCCTGGTATTGGACGGCTTCATTTACTAGATTATTAACAAAACGTCCGTTTCCGCGAATATAGTGCCCGGCATATTTTTCGAGCAGGTACGACTCGGCCCATTCATTGAAAAAGTAACCGTAATTCTGTGCATGGTAGTGGGTCATTTCCAACAGCTCCTGTTCTGTATAATCAGGGAACTGAAAGTATTTCTTGAATCGGGACGACAGCCCTGGATTACTTTCAACCAGCTGCTCCATCTCGACCTTATAACCCGCTAAAATGACAACGAGGTTCTCGTTATGCTTTGTCATCTCATCTACAAGTGTTTCAATGGCTTCTTTTCCGAAATCATCACGTCCCCCATTATAAAGGGCATACGCTTCATCGATAAAAAGAACGCCGCCGAGCGCTTCTCTGATTTTTCGTTTGGTTTTTATGGCGGTCTGACCGACATAGCCGGCTACAAGATCAGATCGGGATGCGACAACCATGTGCCCCCTCTTCAATAGACCGCATTCTTTTAATACATCGGCATAGATGGAGGCGACGGTTGTCTTCCCTGTTCCCGGGTTTCCTGAGAAAACGGAATGAAGCTGAATAGGTACAACCGGGTATCCTTTTTCTTTCCGTTTCTGCTGGGCCTGCACGAATGATGACAACTTCCGGACTTCTGTTTTAACACTTGAAAGACCGATCAATTCATCAAGCCGCTGCATAGGGGAACGTTCTTCCAGCTTATCGTCCTTATCCCACGATAAGTCTTCCGTCGTAATCCGCATATGATCAAGCCAGTGCTGTTTATCACGCTCTGCTTCCTGTGCTCCTTTGTGAAACACCGTTTTTAACACCAGGTTTTTTACTGTTCTGGCATTTCCGAATGAATCATCGACCCGTTCTTTATCGATCAGGGAGTCAAACTGCTTTCTGGCCTGTTCTGTAAAAAAGAAATCATTCTCAAGCGCCGTCTGTTCGGCTATATTCATGAGTTCATCCATCTGATAGTCCGGGAGTTCAATGTGATTCTGCTCCGGGAATCGGCTCCTTAGTCCTGGGTTGGACCATAAGAACTGGCGCATTTCCTCTGGATACCCAGCCATGATGACCGCAAACTTTCCGCCGTATTCCTTGCTTGTCATGGCAGACACCAGGGTGTCTATGACGGCTTGTCCATAATCATTGCCTGTCTGACCTTCCCTGCGCAGGCTGTAGGCTTCGTCAATGAACAACACCCCACCGATGGCCTGTTTCACATAGTTCATCGTGTTCTCTTCACTTTGACCGACATATGAACCGACCAGATGCGAACGGTTGACTTCAACAACCTCTTTCGTATCAAGAATACCAAGCTCATGGTAAATATTAGCCAACAGTCGGGCCATCGTCGTTTTCCCTGTCCCGGGGTTACCTGTAATGATCATATGTAACCCTGGTTCATCCACCATGGTAAAGCCGAAGTTTTTCCGTTCCTGCTGATACTGCAGGAAGCGGTAGTAGCGGTGGATGTAGTCTTTTACATCCTGCAGGCCGACCATTTGATCCAGGGCTTCCAACGGATTACGGCTTGCTGTTTCCGTTAAAAACTCCGGCAGCCGCCGGTGGATGTCATCCTGTTTATCAGAAAGCTGCCTTGTCCGCTCATTCACTTCCTTGACCGGTACACGGATTCTCCGATTCTCAATGGAATGGATGGCTTCTTCAAGCATCTCCTTCAGCTCTACCAGCTCGTTATAAATATCCTGGTAAATTTTCAGACGACTGGAAACATCAAGCAGGGGCTTTTCTGCCAGGTCATGATTCCATTGACTGATGACTTCTTTCACATCTTCATGTATCGATTTTACTTTTTTAGCTTTTGCAGAGTCATGGTCCGTCTCGTGGAGGATCCACTGCTCCAAAGGTGTCTCCTTCAGTATGGCGTACGCCTTCATCAGCTGTTTTGACTCATAAAGGTCGGTAACCAGGGAGTGGGACCCTTCCAGCCGGCGGGCTTCATCAATAAACTGATCGGCCAGTGGGTCTTCCCCGGGGTGTCTTTTCATCCTGTGATAAGCAAGGGCGGTATAAAGGACCGCTTTCAGTTCCTTGTCCTCCGTCCCTTCATTCACATACCGGAGGGCCTCCACCTCTGTAATAGGAGGGGCCTGATCTATACTTTTCCATTGTCTCAACGTATTCAGCATCTACATCACTTCCTTTTCTATCACCGGTTTACATTTTATCATAGTCACCGGAACATGTAGATGAAGATGCACACGATATGAAAAACCGCTTCTCCTTTTAGAGAAGCGGTCAGCTCTTTAATATTGTTGATGTCGGGAATGGGCGTACTCTTCTTTGATCTCCTGCCTCATCGCTCGGAGAGACTCATTTCTCCGTTTGTTTTTGTCTTCAATGTTATGCTGTTCCTCTTCTGTAGCATACGCAAGAGCATCATGAGAAGCTTCAATGTTTTCAATCGTGTTCTGCACTTTCTCCTGAATCCGGTCTACATTGTCGGCACGGTTATCTGGATTTGGTTTTTGATTGGCCATATGCTGTTGTTTATGAGACATACAAAACCCTCCTGTCTGCGTTCAATCGCCCCATCCTCATGGAGTCATCCTTACTTTCCCCATAAAGGACGGATTTATGAACACGTAAAAAAAGAAAAGCAGATTCCGGTTTATGACGGAATCTGCTTTAAACGGTCCTTATGTCTTTTTTCTATACGATCATCAATCTGATCCATCAGCTTTTGATCAGACTCAATCGTTCTTATGTTTTCTTTTACACGCTCTTCAAAAGAAACAGGTTTATGTTTTCTCATGGAAATCTCTCCTTTACTGGTATGATTTCCACTTTGGACAAAAATTATTCCTATTTTAGCGCATTTTTCATTTTTTCCATATCCTCATATGTCATTGGCCCTACGATCCGGGGCTCCTGGATAGTGCCGTCTGTCCCGATGAAATAGGTGGTCGGTATCGAAATGATCTGATAATCCTGATTCAAGGATAATTCCTTATCCAGCAGCACTGGGAACGTGTAGCCTCCGTCCTCTACGAACGTAGCAACATTCTCTATGCTTTTTTCAGAACCTGTCCCATTCACAGCAAGGATAACGACTTCTTCTCCATATGCTTCCTGAAAACGCTGCATTTCAGGCATTTCTTCCCTGCACGGCGGACACCATGTCGCCCAGTAATTCAGAAACACCTTTTTCCCTTTAAAATCAGAGAGGCTGACCTTTTCACCCTCGAGAGTTTCCAACGTAAAATCAGGAGCAGTATCTCCCACCTGCAGCCCTTCAGGAGCATTGGGGGCCGTCATCCCTGTACCGTCCTGACTGCCGCTGATTCCAGGCTCATCTGAAGTCTGATGTTCCGCGCTTTTTTCCTGTGTTACAGAAAAGAGGCCGAATATGAGAAGTCCGGCTAAAAAAAGACCAGCGATCCATTTCTGCATAGATTTCCCCCGCTTCTGGTTGTCCTTATTCTATGTATAAGAATATAAAAAAAGATTATGTCCGTAAAGCAGGGAATAAAAAAAGACCGCTCAAAAGAGCGGCCTCTCTTTCCCATTATTTAAGCTTATTACGCAGAACCATCTGCAGGATTCCACCATGGCGGTAGTAATCCACTTCCACTTCACTGTCAAAACGGGCAATGACATCAAATTCTTTCTTATTGCCTTCTTCATCCACAGCGGTTACCTTAACAAGGTCACGCGGCTTCACGTCTTCACCGACTTCAACGTCGAACGTCTCCCGGCCTGTAAGACCAAGGGATTCAACAGAATCTTCCGGTTTGAACTGCAGTGGAAGAACTCCCATCATGACAAGGTTGGAACGGTGGATACGCTCAAAGCTCTCAGCGATTACTGTCTTAATGCCGAGAAGGTCGGTCCCCTTGGCCGCCCAGTCACGGGAACTTCCCATACCATAATCATTACCGGCAATGACCATCAGAGGCGTTTGATCCTCCTGATACTTCATAGCTGCCGTATAAATCGGCATGACTTCTTCTGTCGGCCAGTAAGTTGTAAATCCACCTTCTGTACCCGGCGCAAGCTCGTTACGGATCCGGATGTTGGCGAACGTTCCGCGCATCATCACTTCATGGTTACCACGGCGGGAACCGTAGGAGTTGAAGTTACGCGGGCTGACTCCTTTATCCTGCAGGTACTCTCCTGCCGGCATATCTTTTGGAATCGCTCCTGCCGGTGAAATGTGGTCCGTCGTAACAGAATCACCGAACTTACCAACAACCCGCATTCCATTCAGTGGTTTAACTGTCTCGGGATCTTTGGAAAGACCTTCAAAGAACGGCGGGTTCTGGATATATGTGGAATCATCATTCCAATCATATAATGGCTCATCTGTCGTCTGGATTTCATTCCATTTTTCATTGGAATTGAAGACACTTTCATATTCTTTACGGAAGATTTCCGGAGTCACTACGCGGGCGATTTCCGCTTTAATTTCTTCCTGGGAAGGCCAGACATCGTCAAAGTAGATACCTTTTCCATCCGCTGTTTTACCGATCGGCTCATTTTTCAGGTCGATATCAACCGTACCAGCCAGTGCATACGCAACAACAAGCGGCGGAGAAGCCAGGTAGTTGGCTTTCACGAGCGGGTGGATACGCCCTTCAAAGTTCCGGTTACCGGAAAGAACAGAGGACACGGTAAGGTCACTGTCAGCAATCGCTTTTTCAATCTCAGGAAGAAGCGGACCGGAGTTTCCGATACATGTTGTACAGCCGTACCCGACAAGGTTGAAGCCAAGCTGGTTTAAGTAATCCATTAATCCTGAATCCTCAAGATAGCGGGTTACAACCTTGGAGCCCGGTGCAAGGGACGTCTTCACATAGTCAGGAACCTGCAGTCCGGCTTCCACCGCTTTTTTCGCAACAAGTCCGGCTCCAAGCATAACGTGCGGGTTGGAGGTGTTTGTACAGGACGTGATCGCTGCGATTGCAAGAGCACCTGTTTTCATGACCGTTTTGTCGCCGTTTTCGAACTGGACTTCCGCCTCTTTCTTAAATTCAGACTTATCAAGTCCGAATCCGTGGTTGCCGGCAGGGCCGGTGATCGCTTTTTCGAAGGAGTCCTTCATCTTGGATAATGGAATCAAATCCTGTGGACGCTTAGGACCGGACAAGTTCGGCTCCAGCTCCCCGAGATCGATTTCAACCAATGACGTAAATTCAGGATCTTCGAAAGATGGATCATACCAGAGGTTGTTGCGCTTGGAATATTCTTCGACAAGGTTGATCTGCTCTTCGCTTCGTCCAGTCAGACGGAGATATTCCAGAGATTCCCCGTCCACCGGGAAGAAGCCGCATGTAGCTCCATATTCCGGTGCCATGTTGGAAATCGTAGCACGGTCAGCCAATGGCATTTCCTGTAGTCCTGGACCAAAGAACTCCACAAACTTCCCGACAACGTTCTGCTCACGAAGCACCTGGGTTACTTTCAATGCAAGGTCCGTAGCTGTTGTCCCCTGTGGGAAGCTGCCATTCAGCTTGACCCCGATGACTTCCGGTGCAGGGAAATAAGACGGCTGACCAAGCATTCCAGCTTCAGCCTCAATGCCACCAACACCCCAGCCAAGAACACCGAGACCGTTGATCATCGTCGTATGGGAGTCTGTACCTACAAGTGTATCCGGGTAAGCCTCATAGGTGCCGTCTTCCGCTTCCAGCGCGTGAACGACATTTGCAATATATTCAAGGTTTACCTGGTGGACAATACCTGTTGCCGGTGGAACAGCACGGTAGTTATCAAAAGCTTTCTGGGCCCAGTGAAGGAATTCATAACGCTCTTTGTTTCGTTCAAACTCAAGCTCCATATTCACATTCAGTGCATCAGGTGTGCCGTATTTATCCACCTGGACAGAGTGGTCGATGACAAGATCCACCGGTACTTCCGGGTTGATTTTGTCTGGACTTCCGCCCATGTCGACCATTGCTCTTCTCAAGGAAGCAAGATCAACAACAGCCGGTACGCCGGTGAAGTCCTGCAGAATAACACGGGAAGGTTTGAATGGTACATCTTCCCCTTTTGATTTTTCAGTTCCCCAGTTTGCTAGACTCTCCACGTGCTCATCTTTGATGACACGTCCGTCGTGCTGACGAAGCAGAGACTCCAGTAGGATACGGATGGAGAAAGGCAGACGGGAAATCTTGCCGTGTCCCGCATCTTCTAAGGCTTTCAGATCATAATAGTTATAGGTTTGGCCGTTTAGGTCAAATTGTTTGCGAGCTTGAAATGCATTGCTAGCCATTTTCCTTTTACCCCCTCATCAATATTCAAACAATGGCCTTTATAGAGGCGTCATTGTTCCCCAAATTTGTACATTTGAACCCTTATGTATTACCCAGGTATCAAATCCGCACTATTAATTGTAAATGAAAACGATTTATAAGTAAAATGAATGACAGCAAATTTTTCTGAATTGGGAGTTTTTTAAACAAAAAACAACATTCCATCTCTACTTGAGTTTGCTTACACTTCGAATTATAATAAAATTAACAAAGATTTGAATATGAAACGGGTGATCTTATGTCAGGTGGTTTTGCACTCTTTATAGTCGGCTGGATAATCATTATGGTCAGCCTGATGGCCATCGGCGGATTTTTTATGTTCCGGAAATTTTTAAAACGACTCCCAAAAGAGGATGGAAAATCGACCATAGACTGGGAAGAATACTATGTGGACAAGACCCGGCATATGTGGTCGAAGGATCAGAAGGAGCTCTTGGAGGAACTGATTTCTCCTGTTCCAGAACTGTTCAGGGATGTAGCACGCCAGAAAATTGCCGGCCGCATTGGTGAACTTGCCCTCAGCAGCCGCAAGAAAAAAATCACAGAAGAAATTCTCATCGAAGGCTACATTCTTGCCACACCGAAAAGGGACCATAAGTTTCTGGTCAGGAAGTTGAATGAAAAAGAAATCGATATGACTCCGTACCAGACGCTTCTGGAGAATTGAAAAAAGGACCCCGCTGTTCAGGCGGGGTCCTTTCCTGTCTGTATCTTCTTTTCCAGGCTTAAGTACTGTTTCAGCATGGCAAGGCGCCAGGTAATAATCATGCCAAAGGCGAGCAGGAAAAACATACCGCTCGTCTCTCCCAGAGACACATGCTGGCCGACGATCAATTTAAAAATGATCCTTACAGCAAGAAGTCCGAACAAAATCATGATGAATGACTTTGAAGGTTTTAAGTAAATATCGCCATCCCGGACTTCGAATTTCGAGGTCCGGATGAGGAAGATAGAAAAAAGCGCTCCGATGGATACAGCCTCGAGAACCTGCGTCCACTCGACACGAAAAATCGGTAAAACAAACATCAAGGCGCCTGTACTCATAAAGAATGGCGGTAGAATAATTTTTTTCACACTGGCAGGCTTTCTAGCTGCTCTCAGGCGCACGAAGATCATCGCTGTAGCCATGAAAGCGGCTGCCACCGTACTTGCAATCAACCAAAACATATAAATCCACTCTTTCTGTTCCATCCGGTCCGGATCAAGAATTGAGGATCACCGCGGTCCCTTTCACCTTCAGCGAAAGTTCCCGTGATTTCACAGGTCCTTACACACCTTCCTCTTCCCCGCGGTCGTTCGCAATGGTGAGAATAATGGTCATCGTCACGCCTACGACAGCAAGATACACTCCAAGATCAAACAGCAGTGCTGTAGCAAGCTCGGTTTTACCCAGGACAGGAAGCTGGAAATAGGCAAAGGTCTGGGTCAAAAACGGCTGGTCAAATAAAAGACCACCGATACCCGTCAATGCTGCAATCAACAGTCCAACAGGAATCACATGCCTGAAATTGATCGGAAGAATCTTCTCCATCGATTTGATTCCGTAGGCCATATACATCAGCACAATAGCCGCTGATGTCATGAGGCCCCCAATAAAGCCTCCTCCCGGCGCATTGTGGCCGGCGAAAAACAAGTAGGCTGAAAACCCAAGCAGAATGAAGGCGATCAGCGTTGTAGTGGTTCGTAAAATGATGTCATTGGTCCGGGTCATACGATTTCTCCTTTAGTGATATGTTTTCTATTTTCATGATAATACAAAAAACGGGTAAAATCCACGCATTAAAACCCTTGAAAATCAAACAGACCTGCTAAATAGGACGTAAGCATGTACATCCAGTTGAAATACAGGGCAATTCCTACGGCAATCATAATGTACCCACCTGCTTTTACAATACCCGCGCTGTGCCTTCTGATCCATCCCAGACGTCCGATGAAGAAGGAAAGCGCAAAAAAAGGAATTGAAAAACCCAGGGAATAGGCGATCATCATCACGAGAAACAAATCAGGTGAATCAGCAGCCAGGGAAAGGACAGCAGCAAGAATCGGTCCGGTACACGGGGTCCACCCGAGCGAAAACGTAAGGCCGATTAAAAATGTCCCTAAGTACCCGGATGGTCTGTTCTTAAAGGTGATTTTCCGGTCTTTCATTAAGAAGTCGAAATTGAATACACCAATAATGACAAACCCGAAGAAAATAATGAGAATGGCCCCCAGTCTCCGGATGATCGTTTCGTTTTGGATAAGAAACTGGGAAAAGAACGAGCCGGAAAAACCTAAAATCAGGAAAATTGTTGTGAAGCCCAGCAGAAAAAGCAGCGTATGTATAAAACTGGTCCGCTTCAACATGCCATTGTCCTCTTTTAATTCCTGCACACTCATTCCTGTTATGTACGAAAGAAAGGCGGGATATAAAGGAAAGACACATGGGGAAATAAACGATAAAAAGCCTGCTCCAAAGGCAAGGAATAAATTAACATCCATAATCAGTCTCCCCTTCCTATTTCATGATATGATCCGCTGTCTATTTTAGCAGATGAATCTGCTAAAAGGACACGGCGATGTGAACATCTGTTGAACGGCCCTCATAGAGAAAGCCTTCTTTCCCGGGAAAGAAGGCTTGATTGATTATTTCATTTGGTTGTTCATGGAACGCATCATCTGATTGATCTTCTTCTGAGAAGGCTTCTGCCCCATCTGCATCATCAGTGTACGTAACATTTGTTCATTGATTGGCGGGTTCTTTTTCAAATAGTTCATCATATATCTTCTGGCGATGAAGAAGCCTAGTGCAACACCACCGACAAGAGTCAATAGAGCAATGATGATAACCCAAACGATCCCCAATGTCATGTCTTCGTCTTCCTCCTTCGTGTTGTCTCCCATAACAGTATAGTAAAACGATTAATAGAATACAATAGCCATTTCTAACGCGGCCTCCTCTCCACCTCTGCAGCCTTCATAAACGACTCCAATGGTGAAGATACCCCTTGGATGAGTAAAGTACCCGGTTTCCGTCCTCTGGGAGAAACAACATTCATTCTTACTCTTTATTATACCATAAGTCAAGCCATTTTCGAAAAGGTCACAAGCTTGTTCCTTATAAAACGGCTGGATGCTTCTATCGTAAAAGTTTATCACATGAGATTCACATATGTATAAGGAAGGCTGTCCCTATAGGAACAGCCTTCTCCACTTACTTCATAAGGTTTTCAGCATGTTTGACAACATTTTCAACCGTAAAACCGTAGTTCTCAATGACTGTATTACCTGGAGCTGAGGCACCGAATGTGTCGATACCAATGACAGATCCGTCAAGACCTACATAGCGCTCCCAGCCGAAGGAAGCTCCCATTTCAACAGCCAGGCGCTTACGCACGCTGTTCGGAAGAACCTTTTCTTTATATTCAGCGGACTGCTCATTAAAGCGGTCGAAGGAAGGCACACTCACGACGCGGACATCATAGCCTTTTGTCTTAAGTTCTTCCTGAGCTTTAGCAATCAACTGAACCTCTGAACCAGAAGCAAGAAGAATGGCATCCGGCTCATCTTTATCTGAATCACTCAAAATGTAAGCCCCACGTTTCATACCTTCGTATGCATGCTCTTCAGTTCCTTCCAGTGTAGGAAGTCCCTGACGAGTCAACACAAGGGCTGATGGCTTATCTTCGGACTCAAGAGCAAGCCTCCACGCTGCATTGGTTTCGTTCCCATCCGCCGGACGAAGCACGGAAAGGTTCGGCATTGCTCTTAAAGAAGCCAGCTGTTCCACAGGTTCATGGGTCGGGCCGTCTTCCCCTACAGCAACGGAATCGTGAGTGAACACATAATTGACCGGAAGACTCATAAGAGCTGACAGTCGAACCGCTGGACGAAGGTAGTCACTGAATACGAAGAATGTTCCAGCATAAACTTTCAATCCGCCGTGAAGCCCCATACCGTTCAGGGCAGCTGCCATAGCGAATTCACGTACACCGAACCAGATGTTGCGGCCGGCGTAATTCTCACGGGAGAAATCTTCTTCGCCTTTCACAGCCGTTTTGTTGGATCCTGCAAGGTCCGCACTTCCACCAAAGAAATATGGAACGGCTTTGGACAATGCATTGATGGCGTCACCAGATGCTGCACGGGTAGCCGGACTGTCTTCGCCGACTTTATAAGATGGAAGTTCCTTCTCCCATCCTTCAGGCAGCTCTCCACGGATAGCGGCTTCCAGTTCTTCAGCAAGCTCTGGATAAGCTTCTTTGTAGGAAGCCATCAATTCGTTCCAGGACTGCTCTTTGTCCTCGCCATTTTTCTGAACTTTATCCTGGAAGTCCTGGTATACTTCATCAGGAACATGGAATGGTTCGTGTTCCCATCCGTAAAACTGTTTGGCAGCTGTTCCTTCTTCTTCGCCCAGTGGAGCACCGTGCGAATCAGATTTACCGGACTTGTTAGGAGAACCATAGCCGATCACAGTCTTCACTTCGATCATCGTAGGCTGGGATGTGTTGGCTTTTGCCTGCTGGATCGCTTGTCCGATCGTTTCCACGTCGGTACCATCCTCAACACGGATAACTTCCCAACCATATGCTTCATAGCGTTTTTCAACACTTTCACTGAAGGAACGGTCAAGATCTCCATCAAGAGAAATATCGTTGGAGTCATAAAGGACAACCAGCTTTCCAAGACCAAGGTGGCCGGCAAGCGAAGCAGATTCCTGGGAAACTCCTTCCATCAAATCACCGTCACCGCAGATGGAGAATGTATAGTGGTCCACGACGTTGTAGCCTTCGCGGTTGTATTTTCCGGCAAGGTGGGCTTCAGCCATCGCCATTCCGGTTGCCATTGCGAGTCCCTGTCCCAGAGGACCGGTTGTTGCTTCCACACCGTCTGTATGTCCATATTCCGGGTGTCCGGGAGTTTTAGAATCCCACTGACGGAATGATTTTAAATCATCCATTGTCACGTTATAGCCGGAAAGGTGCAGAAGGCTGTATAGAAGCATGGATCCATGTCCTGCGGAGAGGACGAAACGGTCGCGGTCGAACCAGTTTGAATTTTTAGGATTATGATCCATAAATTCCGTCCAGAGTTTATAAGCCATTGGAGCAGCCCCCATAGGCATACCCGGGTGACCGGAACTTGCTTTTTCTACTGCGTCGATCGTTAGTGTTCGAATGGTATCAATTGAAGTTTGTTCAAGACTTTTTGCCATTTCCAATAATCCCCTTTCTGTACAGGTATATGTACCATGTATTATCCTATAATGAAACAAGGCGTTGTGCAAACTTTTGTCCTCCGCCCTTCCTTAATTTCCCCGTGTTTCTGTAGAATTAAACGAAAAAAATCCGCACCTTTTAAAGAAGATGCGGATCGGTCCAGTCGTTTAGTTTTTCTTTTCGTTTTCCTGCATTTGACGCAGTTTGGCAGGGGTCACATCATTCCCGGCAGGATCGATAACCGTGACACCTTTCAACTGGTTTTTGAATGATTTACGGGCACTCTGTAAATATTCCTGACGCAGGTTCTTCTGTTCGCTTTTCTCTTCTTCCGATAATTCCTGCTGCTTTGATTTATTGGCTAATTCGTTTATACGGTCCAATTTTTCTTGAGATAACATAGATCCTTCTCCTTTTTTTTATAGTCTGGATCAGCTTTAGAACATGAAAAAGACAAGCAGCCCTAAGACTCTTGTCTCCCTTATGTTCCTATAGTAACCTGCCTATTCTTCTTTTTCAAGTGATATGTACTCTTGATAGCGGCGGTGAACCGTTGCCTTGGATACATCATACCCAAGCCCTCTTAGTGTTGCCGCAATGTCCTTGAACGTCAAATCACTCCCTCTGAGCCTGACAACCTCTTCGATCGGAAATTCCTTCCTCTCTCTCCCCGCTGCCAGATGCTGATTGGACAGGTTCGAAGATGGATCATAGCCTTCGGCGACCGCTTTCTGCATCCCCCGCCTGATTTTCATATTATGAATTTTTCTCTGGTACTCCTCAACGATGCCCACAATCTGAAGAACCATGGAGTCTGACTCGGAAAGATGCAGTTCCCCGTTATGGGTTAAGGAATAAACCTTAACATTCAACCGGTTCAATTGATGGAACAAAGCGATTTTTGTATTTCCCCTGCCAAGCCTCGTCTCATCCTGAACCAACAGAGCCTCTGCTTCGTGATTGGAAAAAGCATCAAGCATCTGGAAAACACCTTCCCGTTCAATCTCATACCCGCTCGCCTGCTCCTCTATACAGGCAGCCACTTCCATTCCATGATGTTCGGCCATGGCATGCAGTTCTGCCTTCTGTCTTTTCAAGGAGCTGACCTGGGCCTCTTTTTCCGTGCTTACGCGACAATATAGGATTACTCTCATGATGTATGTCCCCGCTTCTACTGGTTTTCAAGATTTATCCGCTTGTAACCATAGAATAATAGAGAATAGCAAAACTAACAATAAACAAAACGATATAAGTGTAGTCCAGTTTTGATAGTTTATTAAACATAATTAACCCTCCATTTAAGAACGAACGTTCCTAAGAACCTCTGTTCGCGTTTTCTAATACCTATTATAGACGAATGTATGTTCTTGTCAACGACTTTTTTCGAACGCTTGTTTGTATTTTTGAGGATGGCATGGTACAATGTGGTTACTATAATCCTATGTACGAGGTGCTAATCTATGAGCAAACTTTCAAAGCGGCAGCAGGAAATACTAGATTTCATAAAAGAACAGGTTCTACTAAAAGGATATCCCCCATCTGTAAGGGAGATCGGTCAGTCTGTAGGGCTGGCCTCCAGTTCCACCGTCCACGGTCATTTATCCCGTCTTGAGAAAAAGGGATATATCCGCAGGGATCCTACGAAACCAAGGGCCATCGAAGTGATTGAGCTGGAAGAAGACCACAGTATCCCCCGCGGGGAAGCCACTTATGCCCCTGTCATCGGTAAAGTTACGGCTGGTTCACCGATTACGGCGGTAGAGAACATTGAAGAATATGTTCCCCTCCCGGATACGCTTGCAGGATCGGAAGACAATACGTTCGTCCTTATCGTTCAAGGAGAAAGTATGATTGAGGCGGGCATTCTTGACGGGGACATGGTCATTGTCAGACAGCAGCAGACTGCCCAGAACGGGGATATAGTTGTGGCTATGACGGAAGAGGAAGAGGCTACTGTCAAACGATTCTTTAAAGAGAAGAATCACATCCGTCTTCAGCCTGAAAATGCCACGATGGAACCGATCATTTTAAATGATGTATCCATTCTCGGAAGAGTCGTCGGCTTATACCGTACCGTTCATTAATACACGTACAAAAAACGGCGGGAGCAATCCCGCCGTTTTTTGTATTGAACATGAGAATATGAACGTTAAGAAGCCCCCGTACGATTTCTTTTATTCCGTCTCCGGAAATCAGCAGAATAAATATTCTTCTTCAAAAATGTGCGGACGCTCTTCTTCTGCAGACAATAAGCAAGGATGGCATCAGGATGGTTTTTAATCACTCTTACAGAACGCTGAGACCAATGTTTCCCCTTAGATAAATAGATCATATCGATGATCTTCTTATTTTCTACAGACTGTTTGAAAATCGTTTCCATATTGCACACCCCTTAACCGAACATTTGTTCTACATTTATTATATGCAGGAACAAGGGAAATGTACACTGGAATGTTTTGCAGCTCTTTTATTTACTTAAATAATTTTTAATGTTTTGGGAGGTTTCCAATCTGGTTTTTCCCGTCAAGTCAATAAAATTACTCCCCTTAAGCCCATCTGTGCCTCCTCCAGCCACAATAATTTGTTCAGCCACCTGACGTTTTTCTGCTACGGCTCTAAGTGCAATTAATGCATTTTTACGGATTGCCAGCGCTTCAACGGCAGGAAAATCCGCAAAAGAATTTATGACAACTGCCAATTTTTCCATTTCCTCTTCTCCTTTATCCAGGTCTTCCAAGGCTTTCTGCACAGCCGCTTTCGTTTTCGGTCCATAAAAGCCGTCCACTTCAAGCTTCTGGTCTTTTTGAAAAGCCTTGACTGCCGCTTCTGTGGCAGGACCGAAGCTGCCGTCAGCTCCATAACCATTCATGGTATAACCCAGTTTTAATAAGTTCTCCTGCATTTCCTTGACTTCCGCGCCGGTATCCCCAAGCGAAAGATAGTCGATTCCGCCATTGAACGGAACTCCAAAGTATTCTAAAATGCCCCGGGCGTGCTCCTCTGCAACTTCTTTTTGAAAGCGTTCGTCAATCATCAATAATGCTTCCCGCTTGTTATCCATATAGCCGTTCTCTGTTAACACTGCCGGCATATCCGTTTCACGTAGAACGTGGAAGTTCGCTTCTTTAATCCCTCTGAAGTTTTGATCGGTGCCCTGGCGTAAGTATTTCGCAAGTGATGAAGCAAGACGCCCGGCGGACCGGTTCAAATATCCGGGATAGACGTAAAGTTCGATTCCGTTTGGATCTGCCCCGCCAAAGGACCCATCAAAAGCATTGTAGTGAACGGATACATAAATATCCGCATTGTTCTCATTGGCCGCTCTCGTCCTGTAGGATAATGGTGTGTCTTCATCTGTCGGTGCTACGAGAAGCACGCGGAATCCATGATCCAGCAGAATGTTCGATAAATACTGTACAACTTTACGATTGTATTCGTTCTCCTTGATTTGTCTGCCTAATTCCTGAATGTATGGCGTTCTTTTTCCCGGAGTTTCCATTCCATGTCCATCATCCAAAGCTACTGTACGTCCATTCCATTTCCCTGTTGGATTGATTAATCTTGCCATATACATCCCTCTCTCCACTCTTCCTTCCTGGAAAAGGGGGTTTACTAGGACATTCTTCTATCATCCTACTCCAAATGTATGCTTGGATAAGAACGTTGGTGTCGGCCTTTCCTATAAAATGATGAACCATGTTAGATTTTCTCCCAGGATTCGGGGTGATTCCAACGGCAGATGCTGAGGAAAATATAAAAAAGCCCCGACTTATGTAAGTCAGGGCCTTCTGTCTTTCTATTTAATAGGTCTGCAGATATTGCTCGCGCTCCCAAGGATGAACCTGGGTACGGAACATATCCCATTCGATTTCCTTCGCTTCAATGAAATGCTCGAACAGGTGCTCACCGAGAGCTTCCACCATGATCGGGTCTTCCTGAAGCTCTTCCAATGCATCATATAATGTTGCAGGAAGGTCTTTGACACCGTGAGCCTCACGTTCTTTTTTATCCATAACGTAAATGTTGCGGTCTACTGGTGCTGGAGCCTGAAGTCCATTTTCCACACCATCAAGACCTGCAGCAAGCAGGACAGCCATTGCCATGTAAGGGTTGGCGGCCGGATCCACACTTCTCACTTCAATACGTGTGCTGATGCCACGGGACGTCGGTACTCGAACAAGCGGACTGCGGTTCTGTCCGGACCAGGCTACGTAGCATGGCGCTTCATATCCCGGCACGAGACGCTTATAGGAGTTTACAGTCGGGTTGGTCACCGCTGTAAAGTTTGTTGCGTGCTTAATAATGCCTGCTGTGAACTGATAAGCCACATCGGAAAGCTGTTCCTTTCCACTTTCGTCAAAGAACGCATTGTTCCCATTCTTAAAGAGGGACATGTTGGCATGCATACCAGATCCGTTCACACCAAACAGAGGCTTCGGCATGAAGGTTGCATGCAGACCGTGCTGACGCGCGATCGTTTTAACAACAAGCTTGAAGGTCTGGATATCATCACAGTGTTTCACAGCATCTGCATATTTAAAATCAATTTCATGCTGACCCGGGGCAACCTCGTGGTGGGAGGCTTCGATTTCAAAGCCCATCTCCTCAAGTTCCAGCACAATATCACGACGGCAGTTTTCCCCAAGATCGGTAGGAGCGAGGTCAAAATAACCGCCACGGTCATTCAGCTCCAGGGATGGGTCGCCTTTTTCGTCTAATTTAAACAAGAAAAATTCAGGTTCTGTACCGATATTAAAGGCAGAGAATCCGAGTTTCTCCATTTTCTTAATGTTGCGCTTCAAGTTATAGCGCGGGCATCCTTCGAAAGGAGTTTCGTCCGGGTTGTAAATATCACAGATGAATCGGGCCACTTTCCCTTTTTCTGACGTCCATGGGAAAACGACAAACGTATCCAGGTCAGGGATCAGGTACATATCTGACTCCTCGATACGAACAAATCCTTCAATGGAGGATCCGTCAAACATCATTTTTCCGTCCAGTGCTTTGTCGAGCTGGCTTAGTGGAATCTCCACATTTTTGATTGTGCCCAGCATATCCGTGAACTGCAGACGGATGAACTTGACATTTTCCTCGTCGATTTTCTTAAATATTTCTTCTCTTGTTAAACCCATAGAAATACCCCTCTCCAACAAAAATTCATTAATGGAAGAATCTTGACATTTCTCCCTGCCTGATGGCTAGTTTCCCTTGTCTTCCCGCGGTGAATAGTTCCTGCTGCAGCATACGGCGGAGCTGTTTATCGGTCAATTCATTGTGAACTTCCTTCACACGGTCTCCATCGTATACCTCGTTCTCGGGCTGTTCTTCAAGCTTAAGAACTTTTTTTATTCCCGCCATATTCACTCCCTGGTCAATGAGGTCCTTGATTTCAAGCAGTCGATCGACATCATTGAAGGAAAAAATACGACGGTTCCCTTCAGACCTGGCAGGGTGGATCAGCTCGTGCTGCTCATAATAACGGATCTGCCTGGCTGTAAGGTCTGTTAACGATTGAACAATCCCCATCGGGAACAACGGCATAGAACGACGAATTTCATCACTCATCGATGTGCCTCCTCCCGTAAAGATGATACTTTTATTATACGTGACAGAGGGAAGATGTCAACATATGTGAGGAATGTTTACACTATATCCACGCTTTTTTGTAAGGGCTTTAGTAGGCTCTGGAATCCACCTTTACCATTCCTTCATCGGCAAGACCCTGCACCGCTTTCATCACAGCTGTTTTCACATGAGCATACGTAAGGCCGCCTTGTACATAGGCGGTGAACGGCGGGCGTACAGGACCGTCGGCGGTGAGCTCCAGGCTCGCCCCTTGTATGAAGGTCCCCGCAGCCATAATGACCTCATCCTCGTAACCAGGCATGGCACTCGGCTGTGGGGTTACATGGGAGTTCACCGGAGATGCCTGCTGAATAGCCTGACAGAATCGGATCATCTGATCGGCACTTTCAAAATTGACGGATTGGATCAAGTCTGTTCTCGGAGCATCGAAGGACGGATTCGTATCAAAGCCTAATTCACTTAAAAATCTGGATGTGAAGACAGCTCCTTTCAGCGCTTCCCCTACGACGTGGGGAGCGAGGAAAATCCCCTGGTACATTTCCTGGAGACTGTTCAAACTGGCCCCGGTTTCCTTACCGAGCCCCGGAGCTGTCAGCCTGTAGCTGCACAATTCAATGAGACTTTTCTTCCCGGCTATATATCCGCCGATGCGGGCGATCCCTCCACCAGGATTTTTAATCAAAGATCCCGCGATAAGATCTGCTCCTGCTTCAAGAGGTTCTTTTGTCTCCACAAATTCGCCATAACAATTATCAACAAAAATGATGACATCCTCTTTCAAGCTGCGAACAAACGAAATGATTTCCTCTATCTTTTTAATGGGGAAGGAAGGTCTGTTGTCATAGCCTTTGGAGCGCTGAATCGCGACAACCTTTGTTTTCTCCGATACAGCTTCCTTGATTTTTCCTTTGGAAAAATCACCCGCCTCATCCAGAGGGGTGGACCGATACGTTACACCGAAATCTTTAAGGGAACCTTTATCCTCTCCACCCTCTGTACCAATCACTTCTGTCAGCGTGTCATAAGGATCCCCGGATATGTAGAGAAGCTCATCTCCCGGGCGCAGCACGCCGAACAGTGTCGTCGTAATCGCGTGCGTGCCTGAAATAAGCTGAGGACGGACAAGGGCATCCTCCGCCTTAAAAATCCGGGCATACAAGGCTTCCAGGGTATCTCTGCCGAAATCATCGTACCCATATCCTGTTGTTGGATTGAAATGGGAATCACTGACCCGTAGTTTTTGAAAGGCATCAAGGACCTTGGATTGGTTTTCTTCAACGATGCGCGCAATGTGTCTGTGTTGATCTGTAATTTGTGTTTCTACTTGTTCTTTCAAAGCTTGAATATTCATGCTGCACTCTCTTTCTATTAATAAATCTGATGTTTCAATGGATGGTCGGGATGGATATATCCGTGAAGGGCATACCCTTCCTTATCCTCATGGAACGTAAGCGATGTGACCATGCTGTACGTTTTGAACTGCTGCAGACGTTTCCCTTCAGAAGCAGGGATGAAGACGTCATACTCGTCCCATTCTTCTTTAAGTACCTCTTCGAGTTTATGAAGGATCCGCTTCAAATCGATGGAATCATGGACACTCACAGTTATAGAAGGAAATGAATCCGGAATGAAATCTTCGTTCAGAAGGTCCATCTTATTATAGACCGTAAGCATGGGAAGCTGCGAAGCACCGAGGTCTCCGAGCAGCGACAGCACGATTTTCTCCTGTTGGATGTGATCCGGATGGGACGCATCCACCATGTGAACGATAAAATCTGCTTCCGTTACCTCTTCCAATGTGGAACGGAAAGCGGCGATCAGCGTTGTTGGAAGATCCTGAATGAAACCGACCGTATCCGATACGAGCGCCTGGAAGCCCGAAGGCAGGCTCATCTGCCGTGTCAAAGGATCAAGCGTCGCAAACAAAAGGTCCTCCTCGAACGACCGGCTGTCTGTGACTCTATTGAAGAATGTCGATTTTCCTGCGTTGGTGTAACCTACAATAGCCACCTGAAACGCCCGGTTTTCTTTTCTCCTCTTTCTATACTGCTCCCTCTGCTTCACAACAGCATCCAGCCGTCGTTTGATATCATCAATCCGGCGCTGGATATGACGCCTGTCTGTCTCAAGTTTTGTTTCACCAGGACCACGGGTTCCGATTCCACCCCCGAGTCGGGACAGTGACGTTCCCTGCCCGGAAAGACGTGGAAGGAGGTACTGCAGCTGTGCGAGCTCTACCTGAAGCTTCCCTTCTTTCGTCCGTGCCCGGCCGGCAAATATGTCCAGAATCAATTGGCTGCGGTCAATGACCCTGACCTCAGCGATGTCCTGAATATTTCGAAGCTGTCCTGGAGAAAGCTCATCATTGAATATAATCAGTTCCGCCTCATTATCTTCGGCGGCTTCCTTAATTTCCTGCAGCTTACCCTCACCAAGATACGTGGCCGGATGAACCCGGTCACGCTTTTGTGTAATAATCTTACACACTTCTCCCTCGGCGGTTTCTGTCAGGGACTGCAGTTCTTCCAAAGAAGACTGGAAGCGTTCCTCCAGCTCCGCCGGATCTTTTCTTGCTACTAAAATGACGCGTTCATTTGCGCTCATCTAAACACCTTCTTTTCTACACCTGTATCATCCACCTTCATCATAACAGAAAAAGGGGATCTATGAGTATCATCCCCTTTTAATGGACACGCCCTTCGTCTTTTGGAAATGAAAAATCTTCGGCTTCAAGCGTCATCAGTACCGCTTTTGCCGGGGACTCTTCTGTCATGATACGAAACGCGTGCCTCCGGACAGCTTCCTCGATCATATTCCTCACATATCTGGCATTGGAAAAATTCAAACGGGAGCGGGAGCAGACGGACCGCAGATGTTCGTGAAGTTTCACCTCAGCTGCAGGAGCCAACTGGTATTCCCTGTCTTTAAGCATCCCTCCGGCTATGGAAGACAACTCACGCCACGAATAATCCTTGAAGGAAAGCTTTAATGGAAACCGGGAGGATAGGCCGGGGTTAATGGTTAGAAAATCTTCCATTTCTTCCGGATACCCGGCAAGGATGATGACGAGTTCATCATGGTGATCCTCCATGCATTTCACAATGGTATCAATCGCCTCCTTACCGAAGTCCTTTTCACCACCACGCGCCAGTGAATACGCCTCATCAATAAAAAGAACCCCTCCAAGGGCTTTATGGATTAAATCCTTTGTTTTCTGAGCGGTGTGCCCAATGTATTCTCCCACCAGGTCACTTCTGTCCGCCTCAATAAAATGACCTTTTTCAAGCACTCCCGCTTCATGAAAAAGGCGGGCGACCATACGGGCCAATGTCGTTTTTCCGGTTCCGGGATTCCCTTTAAACACCATATGAAGCACCTGCTGGTTCTTTTTCAACCCGGCATCAGCCCTTTTCCCAGCAATGACCACCTGCGCATAGATCTCTTTCATCTGCCTTTTCAAACCTTCAAGACCTACTATGGAAGAAAAGAAATCATCAATCATCTGGAAGGGCGGGGGGGACAGTTCCTTGGTGAGGACCCTGCTTTCTGGTGCAGGCCCTGCCTTTGCATCTTGAAGCACAATGTTAATCGTACCAGGCCTTGCTGTTTTAGCTTGCGGATACACGTGGATCCCTCCTTACTCTGCTTCATCATACGCATCAGGGAAAGAACCTGTGACAAACGCCCACAGCAAAAACAGTCTGATAAAACCACAAAAAAGCGGATGCTTCAAGAGCATCCGCTTTTCCCATTCACTCAAGACTTATGTAAGCCTTATTCCTTATCCAGCGATACATTTTTGATTGGTGCGAATGTAGAGATGGCATGCTTGAATATCAACTGCTGCTTCCCTTCGGTTTCCAATAAAACAGTGAAATTGTCAAAAGCCTTCACTACTCCACGCAGTTGGAAGCCGTTGGTAAGAAAGACTGTCACCTGCATACGTTCCTTGCGTAGTTGATTTAAATAGTTATCTTGAATGTTTACGGATTGAGCCATGGATCTTCCTCCTCTTTTCTATCTGTAATATTACGATTCGCCGCTTTTATCGATCATTCCTGCTAAATCTGCGAAAATCGTTTGAAATTTATCCTCATAGTTCTCAGGTGTTACCTCATACCAGTGGACATCCAGTTTGTTTTTAAAGTACGTGTACTGCCGCTTGGCATAGCGCCTGGAGTTCCGTTTAAGAAGGTCAACCGCTTCCTGAAGGTCCACCTCCCCTTCCAGGAATGGAATCAATTCCTTATAGCCGATGGCCTTCATGGACTGGGCATCTTTAAGTCCTGCCTGATATAAGCGGCGGACTTCCTCCACAAGACCCTCTTCCACCATTTGATCCACCCGGTTGTTAATACGCTCATAGAGACGCTCCCGGTCCATCTCAAGACCGATCAAAAGAGGGGTAAATGGAGAATCCCAGGCTTTCGCCGCCTCCTGCTCACTCATCTTTTTCCCAGTTGTTTCATAAATTTCGAGCGCACGCAGCACCCGGCGGCTGTTATTTGGATGGACTTTAGCTGCTTGGTCAGGATCCAGGCTTTTAAGCTTTTCGTACATATGCACGGGACCTTGATCGGCTGCCTCTTCTTCAAGCCGCTTCATTACTGCTTCGTCTTTCTTTTCCTCTGTAAACTCAAAATCAAACAAGGTTGCTTGTATGTAAAGGCCGGTTCCACCTACTAAAACAGGGAGTTTCCCCCGCTTTTGAATTTCATATATTAATGACTGGACCTTCCTTTGGAATTCAGCTGCAGAAAAAGACTCTTCAGGATCCTTGATATCAATCATATGATGAGGAATTCCCTGCATTTCGTCCCGGGTCACTTTGGCTGTTCCAATATCCATAGTCCGGTAGATCTGCATGGAATCGCCACTGATAACTTCTCCATTAAACTTTTGGGCAATCTGGACACCCAGCTTTGTTTTACCGACCGCGGTCGGTCCAACAACAGCAGCTACCATTGGTTTCAAACTTCCACCTCCTTTGTTCCATCTCTATTATACATGAATGGCTCTACAATCATACCTCAACGACTTAATCAACGGAATCCGTTAGTCATAGTAACGGATTCCGTTAGTTAAATTCAAAATATTCGTTAGTCTTACTATCGCATATCGTTAGTTTGTGTTATAGTATAAAAAAAGGAGGCGTCTACCGTGGTTCATGAAAGGATTCGCACACTTCGCAAAGAAAGACGTTTGACTCAGGCTATGCTGGCTGAAAAAGTCGGTGTTTCTCCCCAAGTGGTATCCAACTGGGAGCGCAGCTATACATCCCCTGATCTAGAAGACTTGTCGAAGATTGCTCATGCTCTTCATACCACTGCAGATTATCTCCTTGGATTGAGCGACGAATTGGAAGATGAAATGAGGGAAATCAAGCACCTTCTGGAAACGAAGGGATATTCAAAACCTGTGTTTTTTGATAAAAAAGCCTGGTTCGGAATACAGCCGGAAGATATTAAGCAGATCGATAATTACTTTCGTTTTCTGCTCCAGCAGAAAAACATTTCCTGACCCTCCCCTGTTCTTGAAAATTAATGCAGACATACAGAAATAATATTACGTAAACTACTTGTATCTGTTTATATATTGTCCATAAAAAAAAGACAGCCGGATCTAAATCCGGCTGTCTTTTTTCTATTTACATAACACGCTTGAACATTTTTTCCATCTCATATTCAGAGAAGAAAACAATAATCGGTCGTCCGTGTGGACAGGTAAATGGATCCGTCGACGTCCTCAGCTCCTCAAGAAGCTGAAACATGTCGGATTGATTCAAGTAATGATTGGCTTTGATGGATCGCTTGCAGGACATAAGGATGGCTGCTTCCTCCCTCAATTTCAGAATGTTTATCCGCTCATCCTGAACGAGCTGCTGGATCATATCATCAATGACTTCCTGCTCAAATCCAGCAGGAAACCATGTCGGGTGACTGCGGATGATATACGTGTTGTCACCGAATGGTTCAAAGAACAAGCCAACTTTTTCGAGTTCCTCTTTATATTCTTCAATTTTCAATGCTTCCTGTTTAGAAAAATCAAAGGTTAATGGAATTAACAGCTCCTGGACCTCATGATCAACCTGAGCCAGTTTATCCCGGAAAAACTCATATTTGATCCTTTCCTGTGCTGCATGCTGGTCGACGATATACATCCCTTCTTCATTCTGGGCGAGTATATAAGTCCCGTGAAGCTGGCCGATCGGGTACATGACGGGAACGCGGCGGCCGCCTTCCTTTTTAGACGACGCTTCATTTTCCTGTTCATCCGGCTTTCCAGCAGCTTCTTCCTCGGTGGTTTCCGGTTTAAAATCAGCCGTCATTTCCTTCAGCATCGCTTCCTGCTCTCCTGCAAAAACAGGGGACGGCTCTTCTTTCATCTCCGGTGCAGCCGGCGGCTCTTCTTTCAGCAGATGATCGGCAGCAGACTCTCTTTGATTATGAGCTTCTTCTTTCCTTGTTTCATGAAACGCAAACGTTTTCTGTTCGGAATACTCCTTTTTCGGTTTCGCTTTCGTTTCCTGAACATCAGGAATGAGGGTTTCCTTACGAAATGTATGGCGGATCGTCTCTTCAAGGAGAGCATACAGCTCTTTTTCCTTGCTGAACCGTACTTCTAATTTAGATGGATGGACGTTGACGTCAACAAGAATCGGATCCATCTCAATATTCAGGACAACAATTGGATTTTTCCCAATTGGCAGAAGGGTATGATACCCCTGTTGGACGGCTTTATTCAAAGGCACGCTTTTAATATAGCGGCCGTTAATGATCGTGGACATATACTGCCGGGAAGCCCGGTACACTTCCGGCTTCGCTATATACCCCTTCACTTTGAAATCCGACGTTTCCATTTCCACAGGAACCATTTTCCTCGCTGTATTCATGCCGTAGATGCTGGCAATCACCTGCAGCAGATCCCCGCGTCCGTTGGTTTTGAAAATCTGCTTCTCATTGTGCGTGCAAACGAACTGCACTTCGGGATGGGCCAGGGAAATCCGGTTCAACACATCTGTAATATGACCAAGTTCTGTATGGATCGTCTTCATATATTTCAACCGTGCCGGAGTATTGAAAAACAACTCTTCCACCGTGATATCTGTACCCTTCCTCGCGTCTCCTCGTCCCTTCTGCATAAGGTGACCGCCCTCAAGGTCCAGTTTTGTTCCTGCTTCTTCACCTGTAGACGTCTGAATGCTGAGCCGGCTGACGGCAGCGATACTTGCCAGAGCTTCTCCCCGGAAGCCGAGGGTGCGCACGTGGAATAGATCATTTTCATCCAGAATTTTACTCGTTGCGTGCCTGTGAAAAGCCCGCTCACAGTCTTCTTCCTCCATCCCTGCTCCGTTATCGATGATACGAATGCGCTGAAGACCGGCTTCCATCAAGTCGATCTTCACCCAGGATGCACCTGCGTCAATACTATTTTCCACCAGTTCCTTTACGACAGAGGCAGGCCGCTCGACCACTTCTCCGGCTGCGATTTTGTTGGCCAGGTGATCAGGCATCAGTCGAATGCGTGCCATACGTGAACCTCCTTTATTTCTTCAAGCTTTTTTGAAGCTGATACAGTTCGTTCATAGCGTCCATCGGTGTCATCTCCATTAAATCAAGAGATGAGAGCCGCTTTTCAAGATTTGAAATCTGGCTGGCGCTTTGCTTTTCCTGTTTCGGTTTTTCCTTTGGTTCTTCTACAAATAAACTGAGCTGCTCTTCTTCATCCCCTGCAGCCGATTCTTTGGGTCCGGATGCCCCTTCCAGGTGTTCCAGCAGCTCTGTCGCCCGTTTAATCAGCGGATCCGGAAGATCGGCCAGTTTTGCAACATGGATGCCGTAACTTTCATCGGCTGGGCCATCTTTGATCTGGTGCAGAAAGACGACATTTCCTTCATATTCTTCCGCCCTTACGTGGACGTTTTTCAAACGATCCAGTTCATTTTCCAATGATGTTAATTCATGGTAGTGGGTGGAGAATAATGTTTTAGCCTTAATTCTTCCATGAATGTACTCTACGATGGACTGGGCCAGCGCCATTCCGTCATAGGTGCTCGTTCCTCTTCCGATCTCATCCAGCAGGATCATACTGTTTTCTGTTGCATGTGTAAGGGCGTGATTGGCTTCAAGCATTTCCACCATGAACGTACTGTGCCCGGACACAATATCGTCTGCCGCTCCGATTCGTGTGAAAATCTGATCGAATATCGGAAGAGAGGCAGAACCGCACGGAACGAAACTTCCCATCTGACCAAGAACGGATGTTAAAGCAAGCTGCCTCATATACGTACTCTTACCGGACATGTTCGGACCGGTAATCAGAAGGACATCCGTTTCATCATCCATATAGATGTCATTCGGTACAAATGTTCCATCCTGCATGACCCGTTCAATCACCGGATGCCGGCCCTGCTGAATATCGACCATGCGGCGGTCGTTATAAGATGGGCGGACATATTGATACGATTCCGCCACCTGGGCAAAACCCTGCAGCACATCAATGCGGCTGATCTGTTCAGCCAGATGCTGCAGTCTTTGTACATAGGACTTGACGTTCTCCCTGACGTTGAGGAACAACTGGTACTCAAGTTCCACACTCTTTTCCTGCGCCTCAAGAATCAACGTTTCCTTTTCCTTTAATTCCGGTGTTATAAAGCGCTCTGCGTTGGTCAATGTCTGCTTCCGCTCATACATGCCTTCGGGCAGGTAGCGGAGATTGGCTTTTGTCACTTCAATATAGTAGCCGAAGACACGATTATACCCGACCTTCAGGGATTTAATGCCTGTTTTTTCCCGCTCTTTCTTTTCAAGCTCAGCAATCCACTGCTTACCATTTTTCGAAGCTGAGCGATAGTCATCGAGCTGTTGGTCGTACCCGTCACAAATCAATCCACCCTCTTTCACACTGATAGGAGGATCTTCGGCAATACTATGCTCCAACAAATCCTTAAGCTCCTCCAGAGGATCAATCGTCTGATATAGTTCTTTCACTGAAGTGTTGTCAAACTGCTGAAGCGTAGCAAGTATTTCAGGAATCCGCGCAAGGGAATTTTTCAACTGGAGAAGATCCCTGGCATTGACGTTTCCAAAAGCCACCCGCCCCGCCAGACGTTCCAGATCATACACGTTGGTGAGCTGTTCCCGCAGCGTTTCCCTTTCAAAAAATTGATCAAGGAAACCCTCCACCTGCTCATGCCGTGTTTCGATGGCCTGTTTCGAAAGAAGCGGACGCTCCATCCATTTTTTCAGCATGCGTGCGCCCATGGATGTCTTCGTTTTATCTACCACTGAAAGCAGGCTGCCTGTTTTCCCCTGCTTACGGATGGTTTCCAACAGCTCAAGGTTCCTTTTCGAGTACATATCGAGCGTCATATACTGTTTCAGCTCAATGACTTTTACCGGCTGCAAATGATCGAGCGAGCGCTTCTGCGTATGCTGGATGTAGTTCAACAACCGGCCGAATCCTGTTAACAGCTTGTCCTGCTGGATTCCTGCCGTCAGTGACGAGAGGTCCGGATTAATGGTCGTCTCATCCTGGTGGGAGAGTGTGTAGCCGAGGCGCTCCCTCAGCATCAACTGCTGCTCTTCATCAAAATCGGAGGCAACGACAACTTCACGAACAGGTCGGCTGTACAATTCACTCAAGGCTGCGTCAAACCCTCCGGGAATTAAGGCTGTGCTATTCTCTCCGGTAGTTAGATCGTTGTAGCTCACGGTATATGATCCATCTTCAAAAGCGCTCAATGAAGCAAGGTAGTTGTTTTCCTTCTCATCCAGCATGCTGCCTTCCATTACGGTACCCGGCGTAATCAGCTGGACGACTTCCCTTTTTACAACGCCTTTGGCTTCCTTCGGGTCTTCCACCTGTTCACAAATCGCCACCTTGAAGCCTTTTTCAATCAGCTGCCTTATGTAGTTTTCTGCCGAGTGATACGGGACGCCGCACATCGGAATGCGTTCAGTTCCCCCGCCATCTCTGCTTGTTAAGGTGATTTCAAGTTCCTGCGATGCTTTCAGGGCATCTTCAAAAAAAAGCTCATAAAAATCCCCGAGCCTGAAGAATAAAAACGCGTCCTTCTGATCGGCTTTAATCTTTAAATATTGCTGCATCATTGGTGTATACTGTGCCATTCGGTCAATCCTCCAAAACGTACGTAGAATTCTTCATCCATTATAGCACATGGAAACAACCCTCTTTAACAAATCGCTCATAGGTAAACCTTAAGAAATCTCCATGCCAAACGCAGAGCATTGACGCAGAACCCTGTGTTTCAAAGCCTTTCCAAAAAAAAGAACCCCCTGCTGAAAGATCAGGGAGTTAATGCTTATCGTCATGGTCATCACTGCTTGAAGAAGATGGAAGGAAGTCCGTTTCAATCGCTGAGTAATCATCTGATGACAAATCCTGCTCATAGTCGTCATCGTGTCCGCAGCCATGCGGGTCCACTTTTACGCAAAGCTTGGTTTCACCAATGACATCAACCACAAACTCTCTTTCTACTTCTACTACAATTTTCTGGCCGTTGCCGGAAATCGTAGCTTCCAGGCAGTTCGGCTGTTGGACGACTTTCGCAATGACTTCAAAATCATCATGAATGCAGTTGTCGTCTTTCACACTCAACTTAACGTAGTCGCAATAGGTCACCCGTTCTGTTACGACCTCTGTCTTAGTATTGTCGTTGTAGGAATACCAGACGTTAATGTCATAACTGCCGGATACCTCTACGTGATCCCCTTTCTTCTTCGCGTTGTAGATGTGGTTGATAACCCAGCATCCCAGAATACTTGTTGGACGGTGGGAAGGGCTGATGGTGTGCGTGGATTCTGTAAACTTTTTACCTTTACCGATTACAGCTTTGGTAATAATTTCTCTGTAATCCCGTTCAAAAAAAGACATGAGCTCTCATTCCTCCTTATTCTACCACCCATCCTATGCATGGTCTGGGCGAATGGTGATTCCATGAGAAAAGCCTAAGGACGTGTTTACTTCATTGTATGCACGAGCCTATAAAATTGTACGAAAAAAAATCCGCCGGAGGGAAACCCCTCTGACGGAAGTGTATGCATCAACGGCTGCAGCCATGACTTTGATTGTTGGAAGAACCCGTTTCTCCCTGTAGAAGATCTCCTCCTGTGGAACGGATCACCTCATTGGTAACTTCACGGGAAATCGTACTCGAAACCATCTGTAAAATATCATTGATGACCGTTTGTGTTTCTTTAAACTCAGCCACGACCGGGATTTCATCCAGCTCATCCTGCAGACGGTCAATTTCTTTTTCAATTCGGTTCAGCGCCTCCGTTTTTCCATAAGCCTGGAAGTTCACGGCCTGTTTTTGGAGCGCTTTAATTTTCTTAATGTGCGACTGCACCTTCTGGTTTTCATTCAACTTGGATTCCAGCTGCTTGAAACGGTCAATCTCTTCTATATCAGCCATCATTTTTGCCAGTTTTTTTGCTTCATCGACTACTTCTTGACGTGTGTATTGTGCCATTTATTTCACCTCTACGCTAGATTCTACCAGTTCTCCATCCAGAGACCAAGTTTTTGCCTTGATTACTTTTACAGGTACGATCTTTCCGACAATGGAACGGGGCCCCCGGAAATTCACAAGCTTGTTCCGTTTCGTATATCCGGCCAGGACGTCTGGATTATTTTTGCTTTCCCCTTCGACAAGAACATCCACCACTTCGCCCTCATATTGACTCATCGCTTCGGCTGACTGCTGATTCACCAATTTATTCAGACGCTGGAGACGGTCTTTCTTCTCCTCCATCGATACATTATCTTTCATCTTCGCTGCAGGTGTATTATCCCTTGGGGAGTAGATGAACGTATAAGCCGCTTCAAATCCCACCTCTTCTACAAGGGAAAGGGTGTCCTGAAACTGTTCCTCTGTTTCATTAGGAAAACCGACGATAATATCTGTGGTAAGCGTAGCTCCCGGCATAGCGCTGCGAATACGACGGACAAGCTCCAGATACTCCTCCCGGGAATATTTCCGTCCCATAATTTTCAGAACATCTGTATTCCCGGACTGGACAGGAAGGTGGATGTGGTCCAGCATGTTGCCGCCTTTAGCCAGCACTTCAATCAGCCGGTCATCGAAATCCCTTGGATGGGAGGTGGTAAAACGCACACGGGGAAGATCGATGCTCCGAAGTTCATCCATCAAGTCCCCGAGTCCGTATTCCATATCCAGATCTTTTCCGTAAGCGTTCACATTCTGGCCGAGAAGCGTCACTTCCTTATAGCCCTGCGCTGCGAGATGACGGACTTCCTGGATGATGTCTCCAGGGAGACGGCTCCGCTCTTTCCCGCGGGTATACGGAACGATGCAGTATGTACAGAACTTATCGCAGCCGTACATAATGTTCACCCATGCCTTAATTTTCCCTTTTCGTGAACGGGGGAGGTTTTCAATAATATCGCCTTCCTTGGACCATACGTCAATGACCATTTCCTTCCCGAACATCGCTTCTTTTACAAGCTGCGGGAGACGATGGATGTTATGGGTACCAAAGATCAGATCGATGAATGGGTGCTTCTTCAAAATACGATTGACTACGGATTCCTCCTGTGACATACAGCCGCAGATTCCAATAATCAGATTCGGATTCTCCATTTTCAACGGTTTAAGGTGTCCGATTTCTCCGAAAACTTTGTTTTCAGCATTTTCGCGGATGGCACACGTGTTCAACAGGATAATATCTGCTTCTTTCGTGTCATTCGTGGACACATAGCCCATTTCTTCAAAAATACCGGCCATAACTTCTGTGTCATGTTCATTCATCTGGCATCCATATGTACGAATCATATATTTCTTTCCACGGCCGGCCTGATCCATATCTTCCGGTATTTCAAAATCATAATGGATATCTGTTTCCTTGCGTTTGCGGCGCTGGGCATCCCTCATATTCGGAGGCTGATAGGTCGTTTGGAAATATTTGACGTAATCTTCACTTGACTGCTGTTTCAATCGGTTCAAATTGTCCTGATCTGCAGCGGAAATATCAGTCTGACGGATCTGAGACATTTCTTTTCTCTGCTGTTCGTTCATTATAATCTCCTTTCAAGCCGATCCTTCTAACTGTCTCATTATATCAAGTTTTTCATGATAAATTAAGTCAAATGGAAAAATACAGAACAAAAAGGACCGTTCCGGCAGTGACCTAACGCAACGATCCTTTTAGACTTTTCTATTTACCTGTCTTTCTGCAATTGATCACAGAGACTTACATACGTCCTCTTGATTTAGATAATATTCAGCTTTCTTCCCACTTTCTCAAAAGCGTTCAAAGCCTGCTGGAGCTCTTCCGTGGAATGCTCCGCCGTTACAATCGTCCGTATACGACCTTTCCCCCTCTGCACAGTCGGGAAGACAATGCCCTGGGCAAAAACGCCTTCTTTAAATAATTCATCGGAGAAGGTGTGAGTCAGAGCGTCATCGCCAATCATAACCGGGGTGACCGGCGTTTCACTGATACCCGTATCAAACCCAAGCTTTGTTAAACCATCCTTAAAGAAAGAGGTATTGTCCCAGAGGCGTTCAATTAATTCCGGCTCTTCCAGGAGGACATCGATCGCAGCCTCATTGGCAGCAGTCACAGCAGGTGGATGAGATGTACTGAACAAGAATGGACGTCCTTTATGAATCAAGTACTCTCTCAGCGTTTTTGTACTGGCTACATAACCGCCGAGCACACCGATGGCTTTACTCAAAGTCCCCACCTGGATGTGAACACGACCGTCTAAATTAAAGTGATTCACTGTGCCTCGACCATTATCACCAAGCACACCACTCGCGTGGGCATCATCCACCATAATCAGCGCATCATACTTCTCAGCCAATTCGACAATTTCTGGAAGCGGCGCTATATTACCATCCATGGAGAAAACACCGTCCGTCACAACGAGACGTGTGCGGTAGTCCCCACTCTCTTTCAATGCCTCTTCCAGAGATTCCATGTTCACATGCTTGTAAATTTTCCTGTCGGCTTTAGTCAGGCGGATGCCGTCTATAATCGAAGCATGATTCAACTCATCAGAGATGACAACATCGTCTTTACCAAGAATGGAGGATAATACACCCTGGTTGGTAGTAAACCCGGATTGGAAGACCAGGGCAGCTTCTGTATGTTTGAATGCAGCCAGTTTTTCTTCAAAATCTTCATGCATCTTCAATGTACCTGCAATGGTTCTCACGGAACCTGTTCCAACGCCATACTCCGCATTCGCTTCTTCTGCCGCTTTTTTTAACCTTGGATGGGAAGTCAACCCCAGGTAGTTATTGGAAGAAAGCTGGATAACTTCCTTTCCTTTGATTGTCACTTTGGACCCTTGAGCGGACTCCAATGGAATCAAGCGGCGGAATGTTCCCTGTTCCTGCATTTCATCCAGCTCTTTCTGTAAATACTCAAAACCTTTCATCGTTCATCCTCCTTTAATTATGGGTGAAGAATTACTTTTCCGCATAAACCTTCATTCATTAATTCAAAACCTTTTTCAAATTCCTCCAGTTTCAAATGGTGGGTGATGATCGGTTTCACATTCACCTGACCGGATTGCAGAAGACGGGAGACCTGCTGCCACGTTTCATACATCTTCCTGCCCGTGATCCCCTGGACTTCCACTCCTTTGAATACGATATCGTTCGTGACATCCAGGCTGACCCGCTTGGTCGGCAGACTCAAAATGGAAACACGCCCTCCATTAGTCACCATCTTAAAACCTTGATCCATAGCTACAGGGTGCCCGCTCATTTCACAGACTACATCGACTCCGTCATGATTCGTCAGTGCTAATGCTTTTTTTACGGGATCTTCTTCAGACGAGTGAATAACAGCTGTTGCGCCCATCTTCTCCGCCAGTTCCAGACGGTATGCATTCAAATCAAAGGCCAGCACCTGGGAGGCGCCTGCAGCGACAGCTACTCCGACAGCCATCAGGCCTATAGGACCACAGCCGATAACCGCAACGGTTTTTCCTGTTACTTCCCCGTTCAAGACGGTATGAACGGCATTTCCCATCGGCTCTTGGATGGAGGCGATATCAGAAGGAAGATCTTCCGGATTCTTCCATAGATTTTCCGCTGGAAGAGCCACATATTCAGCAAAACACCCCTGTGTGTCAACGCCAATGATTTTTGTATGGGCGCAGATATGATACTTTCCTGTCAAACACTGTGGGCAGTGTCCACAGACAAGATGTGTTTCCGCACTGACGTAATCCCCTGTTTTAAAATGCTCCACATTTGTTCCTGTTTCCACAATTTCTCCGGAAAATTCATGCCCGAACACATACGGCGGCTGGACACGACTTTCTGACCATTCGTCCCAGTTATAAATATGTACATCCGTTCCGCAGATGGAGGTAGCTTTGACACGGATGAGTACTTCATCATCCTTAACCTGAGGAATATCCACTTCCTCAAGCTTCGCTCCGGGTCCGCGGTGATGTTTTATGATTGCTTTCATCTTTCCATTCACAGTGAACATCTCCCCTGAATATATTTCATCTTTATCCCTTTATAAAGCCATTCTAACATGAATAGGTAAATAATCAAATTCTCATGTCCACTGTAAAAACACAAGTGATCATAAAATGATACCGCTTTCGATAGAGGCGGGTGCTGCGGGGAATCCATATAAAAAAACCGCACTGATTAAGTGCGGTTTATCCGTTAAAATGAAACAGGTAATGTAAAGTAATGGATCTCCCTGAAGGATCAGTTATCTGGGTTCGACAATCAGTTTAATCGCTGTTCGTTCTTCTTCGTCAATTAGAATATCCGTAAAAGCTGGAATGCATATTAAATCCATTCCGCTGGGGGCGACAAATCCTCGAGCAATGGCTACCGCTTTTACAGCCTGGTTTAGAGCCCCTGCACCAATGGCTTGCATTTCAGCTGATCCTCTTTCTCTTACGACATTCGCTAAAGCTCCTGCTACAGAATTAGGTACGGATTTTGCTGATACTTTTAAGACTTCCATTACTAGTTCCTCCTTCAATCACTATAGTTGTTCCATAACTACTATATTCTTGGAGATGTAGGATATTACCTTTTCATTATGAATGAATTTGTCGCAAAATTCAAATAATCACTCAAAAAAAGGATGGTCGTCGTTGATTAAGATCCGCTTTACTTTCACCGTTTTCCCTGTTTTATCATCCACATCCACCAAGAAGGCGCTTAGTTGTGCTCTTCCCGTTTTAGGTACTTCAAAACGTACAGGAAGATTCGTTTTGAAACGTTTCAACACCGCTTCTCTATCCATTCCAAGGATTCCATCGTAAGGACCCGTCATTCCTACATCTGAAATATATCCTGTGCCTTCCGGAAGAATCCGTTCATCTGCCGTTTGAACATGGGTATGTGTGCCGACCTGAACACTGACTCGCCCATCCACATACCAGCCCATGGCTTGTTTTTCACTGGTCGTCTCCGCATGAAAATCCAGGAAAATTAAAGAGGTGCGCTTAGATGCCTGCTCTATTAACTCATCTACTTTTCGGAACGGATCATCGTTAGGTGCCATAAACGTCCGCCCCTGAAGGTTAATCACAGCAATTTCCCCTTTTGGAGTCTTTACGTACGTAAGGCCCCGCCCCGGCGTACCTTCCGGGAAATTGGCCGGTCGGACAAGATAATCCGCCTTATCAATAAACTCAAAAATCTCCTTCTTATCCCACGCATGGTTTCCGAGAGTCACTGCCTGCGCACCCAGTTCCAGGAACCGACGGTAAATCTTTTCCGTAATCCCTTTTCCGGAGGCTGCGTTTTCCCCATTGATAATCGTGACGGCCGGCTGAAACTTTTTTTTCAATTTTGGAAGATAGGTCTCTACCATATCTCTGCCCGGAGAACCAACAACGTCTCCAATAAATAAAATTCTCATAGATCATTCATTCCTTTAGTTGTGTAATGTTTCCTGTTTTTCCTCTACAAAATAAATAAAGCGGCCGCTAAGGCCGCTTTATTTATTTCGCATACTCGACAGAGCGCGTTTCACGAATGACCGTTACTTTAATATGTCCCGGATAATCGAGTTCTCCCTCGATTCTGTTCCGGATATCGCGCGCCAGTCTTGTTGCTTCAAGATCATCAATTTCATCAGGGCGGACCATAATACGTACTTCACGACCTGCCTGAATCGCAAAGGATTTCTCCACACCTTCGTAAGACTCAGAAATTTCCTCAAGTTTTTCAAGACGCTTGATGTAATTTTCGAGCGTTTCACTTCTTGCGCCCGGGCGTGCTGCAGATAAGGCATCGGCAGCCGCAACGAGTACAGAAATAATTGAAGTAGGCTCTTCATCTCCATGGTGGGAAGCGATTGCGTTTACGACCGTGTCGTTTTCCTTATACTTAATGGCAAGTTCCTTACCAATTTCAACGTGGCTTCCTTCTACCTCATGGTCTATCGCTTTTCCGATGTCATGCAGAAGTCCGGCACGGCGGGCAAGCATTTCATCTTCACCTAGTTCTGCGGCCAGAAGACCGGATAAGTAGGCAACTTCCGTGGAGTGCTTAAGGACATTCTGACCATAACTCGTACGATATTTAAGGCGGCCGAGAATCTTGATAAGGTCTGGATGAAGACCGTGAACCCCGACTTCGAAGGTTGTCTGCTCCCCGACCTCGCGGATGTAATCATCCACTTCGCGGCGGGACTTATCAACCATTTCTTCAATTCTCGCAGGGTGTATACGTCCATCTTGAACAAGTTTCTCAAGAGCCATACGTGCTGTTTCTCTTCGGATTGGGTCAAAACCGGATAAAATAACCGCTTCAGGTGTATCATCAATGATAAGATCAATACCAGTTAACGTTTCCAACGTACGGATATTTCGTCCTTCCCGGCCGATAATTCTACCTTTCATTTCATCATTAGGCAGATTGACAACAGATACGGTGGTTTCGGCTACGTGATCAGCGGCACAACGCTGGAGAGCAAGGGATAAAATATTTTTTGCTTTTTTATCGGCTTCCTCTTTCGCCCGGTTCTCCGCTTCTTTAATCATAAGCGCCGATTCATGAGAGACTTCCTGTTCAACACGTTCCAAAATAACCTGTTTGGCCTGATCAGATGTTAAGCTTGAAATTCTTTCAAGCTCTGTCTGCTGTTCTTGAAGCATAGCTTTCACTTTGCTTTCCATTTCTTCAATTTGTTGTTGTCTCTCGGCAAGAGTTCCTTCTTTCTTCTCGAGTGAAAGATCACGCTGATCCAGCGTTCCACTCTTACGATCAAGATTCTCTTCTTTCTGATTCAAACGGTTTTCGGTTTTCTGCAGTTCCAAGCGGCGTTCGCGAACTTCACTTTCAGCCTCCTGGCGGAATTTCTGATTCTCTTCCTTCGCTTCAAGAAGAGCTTCTTTTTTGGCCGATTCAGCATTGCGGTGTCCTTCCTCCACAATCTGCCTGGCTAATTCCTCAGCACTGGAAATTTTCGCTTCCGCTATCGACTTCCGAATAAGATAACCAACAACAGAACCGATGATAAGGGCAAGCAAAATGAAGATGAGCGAGGATATCAAATCCATAATTTCACCTCCTCTTGCTATGAACTTGGTCCGTTTGTCGGTAAATACAAACGATTCATTTTCAGTTTCATTTGTTAAATTAAGGGTATAAAGATGAAAATGATACACATTCATTTTATGCCTGACTATGCGGAATGTCAAGGAATCCCGCTATGTATCTGCTGACATATGCAAAAATTTAAAACTATCAGTTTATTCCCGCTTCTGGAAATATTGGAAAAGCAGCGCTTTTTTCAGCGCTGCTTTCTTCATTCTGCCCGCAGAAACGGTTTATACGTCCAGCGTTTCCTGGCTGTCTTTACTGGAAGTTTCAGTCTTTTCCTCGTCAGCTTCCATACCATAATGGTCGCGGATCAGACGTTTCACTTCCTCATAAACTTCAACGTTCTCTTTCAGGTACTGTTTGGCGTTCTCGCGACCCTGACCGAGACGTTCGTCATTATATGAATACCATGATCCACTCTTCTGAATGAGATCCAGGTCTGTTCCAATATCAACAAGTTCTCCCTCTCTGGAGATTCCTTCTCCGTACATAATATCTACTTCGGCCTGTCTGAATGGCGGTGCCACCTTGTTCTTAACCACTTTCAAGCGGGTTTTATTCCCCACCATTTCGTTCCCCTGTTTCAATGTTTCTGCACGACGAACTTCAAGACGGACAGAAGAGTAGAATTTCAGGGCGCGCCCGCCGGGGGTCGTTTCCGGGTTACCAAACATTACGCCGACCTTCTCACGAATCTGGTTGATGAAAATAGCCGTCGTCTTCGATTTATTAATCGCACCGGAAAGCTTACGAAGAGCCTGGGACATCAAGCGTGCCTGCAGACCTACGTGGGAATCACCCATCTCCCCTTCAATCTCTGCTTTTGGAACAAGAGCAGCCACAGAGTCAATGACCACCATATCTACGGCCCCGCTGCGTACGAGGGCTTCAGCGATTTCCAAAGCCTGTTCCCCTGTGTCCGGCTGGGAAAGCAGAAGTTCTTCAATGTCGACACCCAGAGCTCTTGCATAGACCGGGTCCAAGGCGTGCTCCGCATCAATGAATGCCGCCTGACCGCCTTTCCTCTGTGCTTCCGCAATCGCGTGAAGGGCAACAGTAGTTTTACCTGAAGATTCTGGTCCGTATATTTCCACAATCCGGCCGCGCGGATAGCCGCCGACCCCAAGGGCCACATCAAGAGCCAGTGATCCACTGGGAACGGTGTTAACCCTCTGCTCCGCACCTTCACCCATCTTCATGATCGAACCTTTTCCGAATTGTTTCTCTATTTGACGCAATGCCATATCTAATGCTTGTTTACGATCGCTCATTGTATACCGCCTTTCAAAATTTCTATACTTATCATAACTTGTTTTAAAGGATTTGCCAACCGAAAAGCGAATATTTGTTCCCGTTTTTTTACCTGTTGGGAACGAAAGGTTTTTGATGCTCTCCCAGAGAGAATATCAAAAACCTTTTGCGTTCCATTATTCAAAATTCAATTTTTCAAGTGATGAAATAAAAGCTCAAAGCCTTTCTTCACTGCACGTTCCCTTACTTGATCACGACCACCCGGGAACTGGAACCGGTGGACCTCAGGACTCTTGTCCCTGATCTGGAGGCCGATAAATACGGTTCCAGGCTCCTTCCCTTCACTTGAATCCGGTCCGGCCACTCCTGTAAAACTGACAGCAGCATCCACATGAAGCAGGGCCTGGGTATTCAGAGCCATCATCTCGGCACACTCATGACTGATCGTTCCGTATTCTCTGATCAGGTATTTTGGAATATCAAGGACCTGCTCCTTCATTTCGGCCGTATAAGTCGTCAGACCGCCCTGACAGACCGCTGAAGCACCAGGAAGGGCAATCATACGTTCTATGAACTTTCCACCTGTGAAGCTCTCTGCTGCCCCAAGACGATACCCTCGGCGGGAAAGAAGGCGCTGCACGGTGCTTTCGATCGTTTCATCGTCACTTCCATAATAAAAATCCCCAACCTTATCAAGAACAACCTTTTTCAACTCAGCAATTTTCGCTTTTGCTTCATCTGTCGTTTCCCCTGTTGCAGTTAACCGTAAACCCACTTCGCCTTCACTGGCCAGAGGGGCAAGGGTCGGATTGGTCTGATGGGAAATGAGCGCCTGCAGCTGTGTTTCAAGATCCGATTCCCCGATGCCTATAAAATGGAGCATCTCCGAAACAATCTCTGATTGAAGAGAAAAGGACTTCTGAAGAAAAGGAATCACTCCGCTTTCCATTAACGCCTTCATCTCACGGGGCACCCCTGGAAGGAACACCCAGATGACTTCTCCCTGTTGAATGATCTGGCCGGGGGCCATTCCTTCCTTGTTATCAAGTACGAATGCCCCGTCAAAAACGTGGGACTGCTTTCTATTATTCAAACTCATTGTTTTATTGTTTTTTTTATAATAAGCTTCGATTCTTTCCATAGACGGAGCATGTTCATGGACAGACTTTCCGAGGACCATACTCCCGGCATCTCTTGTCAAGTCATCCTCTGTCGGTCCGAGGCCGCCTGTAACAATAATAATATCCGAACGTCTCGATGCTTCCCTGAAAGAACCCGCGACACGGTCGAGGTTATCTCCAACCACGGCGTGACTGTATACAGGAAGTCCGAGTTCTGCCATTCTCTGTGATATCCACTGGGCATTTGTATTTGCAATCTGACCTAAAAGCAGTTCTGTTCCTACGGCAATAATTTCAGTTCTCATTTAGAATCTCTCATCACATGCCAGTTTTTCTTGAAGTAATCATAGCCGGAATACACCGTAATGATTAAGGCAAGATACAGCGTAATCATACCAAAGGGAAAACCGATAAAAGCAAATGGCCAGTTATGGAGAAGCAGTGCTGAAATGGCGATGATCTGAATCCATGTTTTCAGTTTACCCATCTGGCTGGCAGCCAGTACACTTCCCTCACCAGCTGCGACAAGCCTCAGCCCTGTAACAGCAAACTCGCGGCTGATTATGAGAATGACAATCCATGCCGGAGCAAGTCCAATCTCTACGAGCAGGATGAGGGCCGCACTTACAAGCAGTTTATCGGCCAGAGGATCGAGAAACTTCCCGAGGTTGGTCACGAGTGAATATTTACGGGCAATATACCCGTCAATCCAATCCGTAGTGGATGCAATAATAAAGAGAACCGCACCGGCAAGGTGAGCCACTGGAAGTTCTCTTTCTCCCATTTCCAGCGTGCCCCATCCAAAAGGTACACTCATGAGAATAATAAAAATGGGAATTAGAAAAATTCTGGATAACGTAATCTTGTTTGGTAAATTCATTTCTCCACACTCCTACTACACAGTAAATAAAAGGCTGCCCGGTCAATCGAGAGGCTTTGTCACTCTGTCGATATTGAAAGGGCAGCCCGTTCATGATTATATAGATTTTATTCCTTCATTTGCAACAATAACTTCTGCGTTGTCAGCTCAGGATCAGGGAAAGTGACTGGTTGATCATCCACGTTTACCGTCATACCGGGAGCATTTCCGGTTTTAATGTATACTTCCTGCTTGTCTCCTATATCAATGGTGACAGGAGAGTCAGCAGATGTATATTCACGGGGAGTCACAAGATTCTCTCCCCCCTGCGGGGATTGAACCTCCATATAGACATTTCCGGAAAATTCAACAGTTACTTTGGAATCTCCAGCCGGCACCACTTCATAAGTGTGCATCGGGAATGAACCTGTCCCCTCTTCCGAAAGTTCCACGCCCGGCTGTTCTTCCCCGGACTCTTCAGGCTCACGATCTTCTTCTTTCTCTTCAGCCTTTTCTTCCTCAGAACCGCTGTCTTCGTTCTGCTCCTGCTCATCCGCCTGTGCTTCTTCTTCAGAACCGGACGTTTCTTCAGCCGTGTCTTCTTCAGAACCGGCCGGAACACTGATTTCATCTGATGATGAACTGTCCGCAGGTGCTCCGCTGTCTTCACTGCCGCTCTGCATGAAAATCCAAACGACTAATATCACACCGACGACAAGCCCTACCGTAAGGAAAGTAGGAAGGAAGCGGGAAGTGCCTCCGCTTTTCTGAGCGGCTTCCTGCTTTGATTTCTGTACCCGGCTGAACTGGACCGTATTTTCCTCTTCGTATGTGGGCAGTTCATTTTTGTGCTCTTCCATTACCTGTTCCGGATCCAGACCGACAGCAGAAGCATATTCACGAATGAATGCGCGGGTATAAAATTTCCCCGGAAGAACTTGAAAATCATTACTTTCTATAGCTTGAAGATACCGTTTCTGTATTTTCGTTGTTTCTTGAAGGTCCTCAAGCGAAAGTCCCTTCGTCTCCCTTGCTTCCTTTAATCTAGCTCCAATCTCCATGTGTAACACCATCCAATTTTAAAAATCAAACATGGAAAATCCCTCATTCATCTTCATTTCCGGTTTTTCCACAGGTTCATAAGTAATTTCTTCATCTTCATTGTTTCTAAGTTCAATGATGTAATCAAAGTCATCCAGCTTGTATTCGGTTTCCTGAACAAAAATATCCGGGTGCTCAATGACTTTGGTCGCCGGAAGACGCATAATCTCCCTGACGAGCTGCCAGTGTTTCTCATTGGCCCGTTTTGCAGAAACGATTCCATCAATGATGTACAGGTTATCATCGCTGTATTCCTCATCGATCAGCTGGTTCCTTACCGTCTGCTTCAACAATGTACTGGAGACAAACAGCCACCTCTTGTTGGCACAAACGCTTGCCGCCACCACCGATTCAGTCTTACCGACCCGCGGCATGCCACGGATCCCGACAAGCTTATGGCCTTCCTTCATAAACAATTCCGCCATAAAGTCAACCAGGAGTCCAAGATCTTCCCGGTTGAAACGAAAGGTTTTGCGGTCGTCGATATCACTGTGTATGTATCTTCCATGACGGACTGCTAAACGATCTCTTAATTTCGGGCGGCGGAGTTTCGTTACTTTAATCGTGTCCATTGTATCTAAAATCGATTTTAAGCGGGTGATCTGCTCGTCATCCTTGCAGAGAAGAAGCATGCCCCTGTGCGAATTTTCAACTCCATTGATCGTCACGATATTAATGGCCATCATACCCAACAGGGAGGAGATGTCCCCCAGAAGTCCCGGACGGTTGTATTGAATTTCATATTCCAGATACCATTCTGTTTTATCCATGTTCCAACCCCTCTAAAAAAATGTCGGTATTTGTCAAAGACGAGTGATATTTGGATTGATCTACTCTTTTATCTATCATAAAGGATTTTCTTTAAATAGGAAAGGCGGGAACTATGATCTCTGCAAAAAAATAGCAGAAATACATAAATAAAAAATCCGTACAAATTGTACGGATTTTTTTCGATTACTGTTGGGAACCGTTATTTTGAACAAGCTTCACCATCATATTAGCGATTGCATGCTGTTCTTTTTCATCTGCGACGTTCCACAAATCACGAAGAACGGCTTCCTCGTTATTTTTAGCGTCTACAGAATTGGCCAGGTACCCTCCGATTTCATACGCTAGTTCGGAAACGGCTCCGTTATTAATCCCCTGTCCTTCCGCCTGATGGAGACGATCACCAAGAAAGTCTTTCCAAGAATCCCAATTATCGAGCACAGACATGTCTGTTCCCTCCTCTGAATTTTTTCAAGCTTAGTATGAGAAGGAAGAACAGGTCTTATTCATGAAATTAAGACCAGCCGCCATTGACATGGAGAATCTGTCCCGTCATATAGCGGGAATCTCCACCCAGTAAAAATCCGGCAGCATCAGCCACCTCATCTGGAGTTCCGGCACGACCCATAGGTATATCATTTTCGAGAGCCTGAAGGTCCTCCAAAGTAAGGTGTTCGTTCATCTTCGTCTGGATCAAACCAGGAGCCACCGCATTTACCCGGATATGACTGGGAGCAAGCTCCTGTCCCAGTCCTTTCACAAATGCATTCTGTGCTCCCTTGACGGAACTGTAGGCAACTTCCATGCTTGCTCCTTCTGTACCGAAAATGGAGGATATAACGATGATATTCCCTTGTTTCTGCTGAATCATATACGGCAGTATATGCCGGGTTGTCATCCACAGGGCTTTCACGTGAACATAATACAGCGCGTCCATATCCCCGGCATCCATATCCTGAAACAATCCGCTGTACATATGGCCGCCGGCAAAGATAACCGCATCCCATTCAGCTGGAAGCAGGTCGAGAAAGGCATTCAGACCTTCCTCTGTCGAAAGATCACCTTGAAAAGCGCCCGCCCATTGATCTTCCGGAACATCCTGCTGCATCGAACGGATTTTCTCTTCGTTGGTATAATACTGCACGCCTGCGGCCCAGCCATCCTCGACGACCCGGTGGGCAATTGCTTCACCAATCCCCCCGCTCGCTCCAAGGATAAGGCAGCGTTTACGATTCATTGGACTGTGGTTTTACCTGGAAAACAGCAATGGCTTCTTCATTGAGCCAGTCTTTGAGGTATTCTTCAGCATCGTCAACTGTCAATGATTCAATCACCGGAAGCACTTCGAATAGATCAACACCAAGCGTATGGTAATGAGTGAACTGATTCGCTATAAATTCAAGTGAATTGAGCGCACGCATGAATTGACCGATTTTTTTACGCTTCATACGAGTAAAGTCTTCATCAGCTATCCGCATGTCTTTTAATTCATGCAGCATTTCCTTCACCCGGCCAGCCATTTCATCCGGTTTTCTTGAATCGCCGCCAAGAATCGTAAAGCCGAAGTGACGGTCGAGTTCTGTTTCGAACTGGAAACTGTCATCAATAAGATCCGCTTTGTACAATTCTTCATAAAAGGCTCCGCTCTTGGAGAAATAATAATCAAGAATCATGCTGGAAAGAAGTTCCCGCCGCAGCAGTTCTTCTCCTTTCAACCCGCTGACATCCTCCTTAACACCAACCATGGCTTTTGCCGTTGTTACCGGCATCGTAATGGAATGTTCCTTGCGGGCGGCATGAGCAGGTTCATCCGGATAGGAACGGTTGATTTCAGGTGCTGGAGGGAATTCTTTCTGTCCCTGGTTTTCACGAATCAATGTCATCATGGATTCAGGTTCAATGTTACCGGCCACGAATAAAACCATGTTGGACGGATGATAAAACGTTTCATAACACGTATATAGGTCGTCCTTCGTTATTTCCTGAATGCTTTCCACCGTACCGGCTATATCGACTTTTACCGGGTGATTATGGTAAAGGCTCTGGATGGTTCCGAAAAAGGATCTCCAGTCCGGCTGGTCGTCATACATGCGGATCTCCTGTGCAATAATCCCTTTTTCTTTTTCTACCGATTCCTCCGAAAAATAGGGATCCTGTACAAAATCCAGCAGAGTTTGGACATTTTTCTCCACCTGACTCGTCGCTGTAAACAAATAGGCGGTTTTCGTAAAGGACGTAAAGGCGTTTGCAGAAGCCCCGAGGCGGGTGAAATCCTGGAAAACATCCCGGTCTTCTTTTTCAAACAGCTTGTGCTCCAAAAAGTGAGCAATCCCTTCTGGAACTGTAACTTTTTCATCTTGACCGATCGGCGTGAATGTTTGATCTATAGAACCGTAATTGGTTGTAAAGATCCCGAAAGTTTTTGCCATTTCAGGCTTTGATAGAAGGAATACCTTCAAACCGTTGTCGAGTGTTTCCTGATAAACCGTTTCATTCAATTGTTGATAGACTAACTCTTCCATCACTCTTCCCCTCCCTCGTGACTTGTTAAGAAATAAATGGTGTCCAGTTTAATCTTTTCCGCCATTTGAACGACCTGCTCTTTGGTTACTCCGCGGATATTTTCGATAAGCTGGTCCGCCGGCATGTCGATTCCGGAAAGCATCTGATGGTAAAGCACTTCGATCAATCCATTGGCATTATCCATCGTCTCTTTCAGCTGATTAATGACCTGCTCCTTCGTCTCCTCCACCTGCTCTACTGTGAAGTCTCCATTTTTCATCGCTTCCATCTGCTCCAGAATAATGGATTTCGCTTGATCATAGTCCTTCGGGTCCACCCCGCTGAAGACAAGCAGAAGGCCTTTATGACTCTCAAATCTAGATGCCGCATAGTACGCGAGGCTGTGCTTTTCCCGCACATTCATGAACAGCTTCGAGCTCGGAAATCCACCGAAGATACCATTAAAGACCTGCAGCGCATAATAGTCATCATCACCGAACTTCGTGTATGTACGATAGCCGAGATGAAGTTTTCCCTGATTGACCTCTTCACGTTCAATGATCTCTGCAGATTCCTGGACATCTTTGGACACAGAAACCTGATCGTTATCTTCGTTCGTGCTGCCACTGCGTTGGAAATAACGGTCTGTTAATGTTTCCACATCTTTATCATCCATATCTCCAATTACGTATACATCCAGCATATCCTGTTGGATCATCTGCTGATAATAAGTGTAAAGCGATTCCGGAGTAATGGAGGACATGTCCTCCTGATACCCATGGACGTGAAGGGCGTAGGGCTCCCCTTTACACATGTGGTCCATGAGACGAAGGTTGGCATAGCTCATCTTATCATCTTTAATAGAAGTGATTTTCTGTTCAAGTGTCTGTTTTTCACGCTCGACGATTTCAGGGTCAAAACCATTCTCCACAGTTTTCGGATCAAACAGGACATTGTGGAACAGCTGGAATGCTTCCTCCAGAATCGGTTCGTTGTCATTCAGGTAGGATTCATTCACCACTTCCATCCGGAAACTAATGACATGGTTTTCGCCTTTTTTCGAACCATCACTGGATAAAGCTGTTCCATAAAGATTTTCAAATGCTGCCTGAAAAGACCTTACAGATGGGTGCTGGTTTGTAGCTTTTTGAAGCACATGCGGAAGAAGCGCCCTCTCCGTAATCCCATCACGTTTTAAAGGAGCTTTGAATTTGGCTACGATATTCATCGTTTTATACTTTTTACTTGGTAAAATATGTAGACGGTACCCATCTTTTTCGAGTATCGTTTCTTTTGTAATTTTCATTTCCATCCTCCTTGTACTTTTTAGTAGTATAGACGCACATGTCCATATTCATCCATTATAACTAAGTTTTATAGTAAGGGAAATGTGGACAAAAGTAAAAAAATCAGCCCGGTACCAAAGCACCGGACAGATATTTATCGGTTTCCTTTAATATATGCTTCTCCAAGGGATTTAGGTGCTTCCGCCCGTCCAATAAATCCAGCGAGTGCGAGAATCGTTAGAACATATGGAGCGATCAGCATGAAAACCGAAGGGACATCTTCTAAAAAGGCAATGTCGGAGGACACAATGCTCAGGCTTTGTGCGAAGCCGAAAAAGATAGCTGCTCCAAGAGCCCCAAGGGGATGCCACTTTCCAAAAATGACGGCGGCAAGCGAGATGAACCCTTGCCCTAAAATGGTGCCATGAGAAAAGTTCAACGCTACAGTCATAGCGTAAACGGAACCCCCCAGTCCCCCCAGGGCACCTGAAATCATCACGCCGATATAACGCATCCGGTATACATGAATACCGTTCGTATCCGCCGCCATCGGATGTTCGCCCACCGACCTCAACCGAAGGCCGAACGGAGTTTTGTACAGCACAAACCAGGCGGCAAACGCCATGGCAATAGCAAGGTAAGACGTCCAGTACCAGCCACTGAACAACATCTCCCCTACAATAGGAATATCGTTAAGAATAGGAACATCCGAAGAGTAAAAAGGCTGCTTGATGAAGTCTGTCTGCCCTTTGTCATACCACTGCTTTGTAAGAAACAGCCCGATGCCCAGGGCAAGAAAGTTGATGGCCACACCGCTGACAACCTGATCAGCGCGGAAGGTAATCGATGCTGCCGCGTGGACGAGGGAAAACAGTGCGGATACGATCACTGCCGCCAGCATGGATATCCAGGGAGTTGCAGCACCAAAAACCGTGTGGAAAGTCAGGTTAAAGACAATCCCTACAAATGCCCCCATGATCATCAGACCTTCCAGCCCGATGTTTATAACACCGGAACGCTCACTGAATACTCCGCCGAGCGCTGTGAAAATCAACGGGGTTGCAAAAATAACAGCGGATCCGAGGATACGGCTGAACACCTCTATAAATTCCATTTTATTTCCCCTCCTTCTTGAACCGTAGAAGGACCCAGCGAATCATATAGCTGGATGCTACAAAGAAAATAATAAGAGCGATGATGATTTCTACGAGTTCGGTTGGCACACCGGCTTCTGTCGGCATATTGAGGGCACCTATCTTCAGAATGCCGAATAAGAAGGCGGCAAGAACCACCCCTACAGCTGTATTTGCTCCAAGAAGGGAGACTGCGATTCCGTCAAAACCGATATTCGTAAAGCCTGATTTGATTGACATGAAACCAAACGTACCAAGGCCTTCCATGGCACCCGCCAGGCCGGCAAAAGCTCCGGATATGACCATAGCGGTTATAATGTTCCGCCCCACATTCATTCCTGCATAGTTGGATGCATGCTGGTTAAACCCGACGGCCCGCAGTTCGAATCCTTTCGTTGTCCGGTTCAATATAAACCACATGACGACCGCCATAGCAATGGCGATAATAAATCCATAGTGGATCCTTGAATAAAACGTCATCTCAGCCAGCCATTCTGATTTCAATGACGCAGTAGCAGCGATATTTTCCGTCCGGTCAGCACCATCGGTCAACAAACTTCGTATTACGGCGTTAGAGACATAAAGAGCAATGTAGTTCATCATAATCGTAACGATCACTTCATGGACACCTAATTTCGCTTTCAGAAGTCCGGGTATGAAGCCCCACACTGCCCCGGCAAAAGCCGCTGCAGTAATCGCCAGAGGGAGATGGATGACCATAGGAAGCTCAAAAGATATCCCAATCCAGACGGACGCCAGCCAGCCTACAAACACCTGCCCCTCAACGCCGATATTAAGCAGGCCTGATCTGAGGGCAAAAGCGACGGCCAGCCCCGATAGGATGTAGGGAGTTACCTGCCGGATCGTCTCACCAAAGAAATAGGAATCCCCAAAAGCCCCCTTCCATAAAGCTGTGAACCCCTCTAACGGGTTGTATCCGAATACAAGCATAATCACAGCACCAGCACCAAGACCGAGGATAACAGAAAGCACGGGGATCAAGATATTAATCATCCGGTTGGAGAACATTAGACGCCCCCCGCTTTCTGACCAGTATTTCCAGCCATAAGCAGTCCGAGCTCCTGCTCATTCGTATCTTCCGGAGCTACTTCTCGAATAATGGAACCATCAAACATAACCGCAATCCGGTCACTGACATTCATAATTTCATCCAGTTCAAAGGAAAGAAGCAGAATGGCACGCCCTTTATCCCGTTCTTCGATCAGTTTTCGATGAATGAACTCAATCGCTCCTACGTCCAGCCCCCTTGTAGGTTGAGCGGCTATAATCAAATCTGGTGATCTGTCCACTTCCCTGCCGATAATCGCTTTCTGCTGGTTCCCGCCTGATAGAGCTCTTGCTTTTGTAAAGGCATCAGGAGTCCGGACGTCATATTCCTCGATCAAATCTGCCGCTTTTTTATAGATGTTCTTAAAGTTCATCACACCTTTTTTAGAAAACGGCTCATTGTAATAGGTCTGAAGAACCATATTTTCTCCAATCGGAAAATCAAGGACAAGACCAAACTTATGGCGGTCCTGCGGAATATGGGAGACGCCGGACTGGGTTACCTTCCGCGGTGTAAGATTGGAGATGACTTTTTCGTGCAGGTGAATCGTCCCTGATTCACTTTTTCTCAAGCCTGTAACAGCTTCGATCAACTCCGACTGTCCATTACCGTCCACACCGGCAATACCGACGATTTCTCCAGACCGGACGTCCAGATTCAGTCCTTTGACCATGTGGACCCCACGCCCGTCCTTAACATGAAGATCTTTAATAGAGAGGTAGACTTCATTCGGGTGAGCGGCTGTTTTCTTCGTTGAAAAGCTGACATCACGGCCGACCATAAGCGCTGCCAGTTGATCAGGGGTCGTACCGCTCACATCCACCGTTCCGATTCCACGCCCTTTTCTTATGACTGTACACCTATCACACACTTCCATAATTTCTTTCAGCTTATGGGTAATCAGGATAATGGATTTGCCTTCCTTCACCAGATTGTTCATGATTTCTATCAGTTCTTTGATTTCCTGAGGAGTCAGAACGGCCGTTGGTTCGTCAAAAATTAAGATATCCGCCCCTCTATAAAGCGTTTTCAAAATTTCTACACGCTGCTGCATACCGACGGATATATCACGGATTCTAGCACTCGGGTCTACATTCAGCCCGTACTGTTTCGATAACTCTGCGACCTGCTTTTCCGCTTTTTTTATGTCGACCGTACCGCTTTTTTTAGGCTCGCTGCCAAGAATGATGTTTTCAGTGACCGTAAATGTATCGACAAGCATAAAGTGCTGGTGGACCATCCCTATACCATGGGCGTTGGCTGTATTCGGATCCGTAATCTTCACTTGTTCACCACGGACTTTTATTTCGCCTTGTTCCGGCTGATAAAGGCCGAATAAAACATTCATCAAGGTGGATTTCCCCGCTCCATTCTCGCCTAGCAGCGCATGAATCTCTCCTTTTTGAACCCGGAGCGTAATATCGTCATTGGCAACAATGCCTGGAAATTCTTTTCTGATTTTCAGCATTTCAATAACATGTTCCATCTCTCTTCCTCCCCCGTTTGACCTTTAAAAATCACCAAAGGAAAAGGGCCGGAACAGCTTTTCATTTGATGATTTTCATTGACATAAGAAAAGGCCGGCTCTCACCAGCCTTTTCTCCCTACAGTGCGTCTACAAAGGATTCCAGTTCTTCACGAGTGCTCGGAACTTCTACATCGCCGTTAATGATTTTTTCCTTCCATTCATTAACAGAAGAAGTAATTTCCTCCGTCATCGCTTCTTCATTTGTTTCAGCGATGCTGATAGCATCGTCCTCAAGACCATACTCAATGACTTCTCCACCCGGAAACTCCCCGTTCATCGCCTGCTCCGATACATCCTGAACAGCGATATCCACCCGCTTCACCATGGAAGTAAGTGTAACGTTGGCATCACCGATCTGGCCTTCCTCATACTGGTCACGGTCAACACCGATCACCCATATGTCTTCATCCGGACTGGCATTTTTTAAATCCTTCGCTTCTGCGAAGACTCCGTTCCCAGTTCCGCCGGAAGCATGATAAATCACGTCCACACCTTTGGAATACATATTGGAGGCTAAAGCACGTCCTTTTTCTGGATCATTGAAATTCTCAGCATATTCAATTTCTACATCAATATCCGCATTCACGGATTTAACGCCCGCTACAAAACCGGCTTCGAATTTGTTGATCAGGCTTCCGTCCACCCCGCCGATGAAACCAATTTGGTTGGATTGTGTTTTCTTTGCAGCAGCAACTCCAGCAAGGAAGGAACCTTGATGTTCCTTAAATACGATGCTTGCAATGTTGTCCCCTTCCTGAACGGAGTCAACAAGCGCAAAGCTTGTATCAGGGTACTGCCCGGCGACTTCTTTAATAGCCGGCTGCAGAAGGTAGCCGATTCCGAAAATCAGGTTGTAATCCTGACGAACAAGACGGTTCAGGTTTGTCGCATAATCCGCATCACTTTCAGACTGAGCGTAGTCAATCCCCTCACCTTTGCTCAATCCATTCTCTTCTCCGAACGCCTGCAGACCTTCCCATGCAGACTGGTTAAAGGACTTATCATCAACACCGCCGACGTCGGTAACCATTGCCACTGAGAAGTCTCCACTTCCGCCTTCCCCGCCTGACTCTTCATTTCCAGAGCTCTCACCGGAATCTCCTCCAGTACTTTCTTCACTATCTGATGAACCACAGGCAGCAAGGATCATTCCTAACGTTACTAACAAAACAAATACCATAAGAAAACGACTTTTCAACAAAACGTTTACCCCCCTATTGGTTTAAGTATAAGTTGAAGCAAGAGAAACTTACGGCAGTTTGTAGAGGCCTCACCTCCCTGAAGTCATCAAATTGTAAACGCTTACACTCTTTTTCTCAAAACGTGAAAGCTGAATTTATCAGCCCTGAAGTAGTTGGAAGACAAAAGCATCGGGATATCATCCTGGGAATAATGCATCTGTTTAAGCAGGAGCAGCGACTGATCCGGCTCACAGTTCAGAATTGGTGAAATCCGATCATGGAAGCCGATCGGTTCAATGTGCGTGACGGCATAGCCGATCTTCTTTCCAGTGTATTTCTCCAGTACATTGAACAAAGAGTCCGCTTCTCTGATCTGATCAATGGGAAGCAGCCCTTCCGGTATCTTGTCTGTGCAGTAAACGACAGGATGCTCGTCCGCTGTCCGCACACGCTCCACTTTGGCCAGGTGCTCGACATCCAAAGGTGAAAAACGTTTTTTATCTTCTTCGGTCGCTTCTACTAAATCAGCAGAAAGATACTGGGTACCTGGTGTCATCCCCGACTTCGTTATCATGCCTGTCACACTGTCGAGTTCTTCAATGCCTGACGTAAACAAAGGCTTCGGGTTCACAAACGTCCCCACCCCGTGGCGTCTTGTGACGACTCCCTCTTCTTCAAGAATCCGCAGCGCCTCTCTTAAAGTAGCTCGGGAAACACCGAGCGATTTAGAAAGCTGGAACTCGGAAGGCAGTTTCTGCTTTTCTTTAAAGATACCGTTTTCAATATCTCTTTTCACTTGTTCAATCACCTGTAAATAAAGGTGACGTGTATCCTGTTTGATTGACATATGTTTCACCCCGGAATCTATGGATCAGCCAGTGTCACAGCAGTGATCTGACCTCTGACGTTCGACACATCATATTTTGACAATAATATAACACTATTCAACAGATAAATAAATAGACTTAGTTCATTTTTATGAATTTTGCTTCATTTTTGACAGAATGTGAAACTTTAAGAATGATCATATTTTTGAACACATTCTTCATGTTCATCTTATTAAAAGGCGCTGTTATTGCTTGGTGTTGTTAGTTAACATGTGAGCTTCTATCCCCCTTTTCTGTCATGGGATTTGCAGGAGGCGGCCTTGGGAATGACTCCCTTTTCGCGGGGTACCGTGAGCCGCGGAAAGCGGACAGTTTTCCCTGCCATCCCATGCTCTGAGTAAACAACGGACCGGACCCCTAATTCCAGGCGGAGACGATTTAGTAATCGTTTAAAATATCAACAACAGACTTTAACAGAGCTTATTAAAAAAAGACAGCCTGGTTAACCAGGCTGTCTTTTTTCATGATGTATGCTGTTCCTCACTCTGCTGGGATACCAGGACAGAACGCGGCTTGCTTCCTTCATAAGGACCCACAATGCCGTTATCCTCCATAGCATCGATCAGGCGCGCAGCCCGTGTATACCCGACACGGAAACGGCGCTGGAGCATGGAAACACTCGCACTCTGCATTTCTATGACCATCTGTACCGCATCAGGATAGAGATCATCATCCACTTCCTGTTTTACTTCACTTTCTTCTTCAGGGATCATTTCCTCCTGGTACTGGGCTTTCTGCTGGTCGACACAGAACTGCACGACCCGCTCCACCTCCTCATCAGACAAGAAGGCCCCTTGGACACGTGTCGGCTTGTTGGAACCGACCGGCGTGAACAGCATGTCTCCCCGGCCGAGCAGTTTTTCGGCTCCACCGGAATCGAGGATGGTCCTTGAATCGGTCTGTGAGGATACGCTGAACGCAATCCGGGATGGAATATTGGCTTTAATGACACCGGTGATGACATCCACCGAAGGACGCTGGGTCGCAATAATCAAATGGATACCGGCGGCACGGGCCATCTGGGCCAGCCGTGTAATGGCGTCTTCTACTTCGTTGGAAGCTACCATCATTAAGTCGGCAAGCTCATCCACCAGGACAACGATATAAGGCAGCTGCGGCTGCTCATCTTCCTGTTCCTGATTGTGTTTTTTAATGTACTCATTATAGCTCTCAATGTTCCTTGTTCCGGTATCAGAAAACAGGTCGTACCTCCGCTCCATTTCCGATACCACTTTTTTCAAGGCCCGGGAGGCTTTTTTAGGATCCGTCACAACGGGCGCAAGGAGATGAGGAATACCGTTATACACATTCAGTTCCACTTTTTTCGGGTCTATCATCATCATTTTCACTTCGTGGGGCTTTGCTCTCATAAGAATACTCGTAATAATGCCATTGATACAGACACTCTTACCACTTCCTGTCGCACCGGCGACAAGCATGTGCGGCATTTTATTCAATTCGGACATCACGGCTTCACCGGAGATATCGCGCCCTAGAGCAAAGCTGAGCTTGGATTCAGGATTTGACCTGCCTGTTTCCAATACTTCCCTCAGAGAAACCATCGACACTTCCTGATTCGGCACCTCAATTCCGACGGCAGACTTTCCCGGAATTGGTGCTTCAATCCGGATATCCTTGGCTGCAAGAGCAAGAGCAAGGTCATCGTTAAGGTTTACGATTTTACTAACCTTAACCCCTACATCCGGGTAAACCTCATATTTTGTGACCGAAGGCCCGACATGAACTTTGGTTACCTTTGCTTTCACGCCGAAACTCTGGAACGTTTTCTCCAGTTTTCTTACCGTAGCCTGGATGTGTGAACGCCCCTGGCTCTGAGGGGATGATGTGGGTTCATCCAGCAGTTCAATTCCAGGCAGATGATAATCATGGTTTTCCAGTTCAGCTGTCGGCATGGATTTTTCAAGCGCCGCGTCCTCGCCATCAGATTCCGGTTTACCGGCTGAAGGCTTGGTAGAAGAAGGCTGTTCTTTTTCCTGAGCTGCATAGGCGGTTTCTGTGAAATCCTGTATGATCGGTTCATTCTTCGATTCTTCTTCCACAACGGAAGGCGAATCACTGATGTCATAGACCACAGCTTCCTCTTCTTCTTCCTGTTCCTTTGCTTTTTCTTCTTTCTTCACTTTCCGGTCTTGTTTTTGATTCTTCATTCTGGCCACCTGTTCACGGCCCAGTTTTTTCATATTCTTTCCAATGACCGCAAACAGTTCCCCCAGCGACCATTCACTCACAAACAATATGCCTGTGATAAATAGGAAAAAGGCGACGATGGCTGCCCCGGCCTGGGCAAACAGATAATAGGTGATGGATAATAGAACAGCTCCTGTCAACCCGCCTCCGGCACTGTAGAAGGAGCGCTCTCCGCGCATCATTTCTGTAATCCGTTCCCATGTCATCGTTAATATGGATCCATTTCCTGTTCCTAAATCAGCAGACAGAGTCTCCAGATGCGTAAACAGAATGAGGGATATAAGAATCAGATAAATACCAAATAAGCGTTTATGTAAAAACGAAGGCCACCTTCTCTTCACCATTAAGAAGATTCCTACAATGAGAAAGAACAGCGAGGCGATAAAATACCAGACGCCGAAAAGGAACTGCCAGAACCTTTCCAATCCACCCGGGATGGCTCCATCGCTGATCGCTGATGCCCCGCTTCCAATCACAGCAAGAAAAAGAAACAAAAGACCCACGAGCTCAAATTTTACATGGCTCTTCAAATTGGATTGCTTTTTCTTTTTTTTGCGTTTTCCAGCCATAATAATTCCACCTCCTGACTAAAACTGAAAAGAGAAGGATGCCGGTGCTTCCTTCATACACTGCTGAAGAAAAACGACCGACATCCCGCCATTCAGTTCTTATATTATACCACAGCTTGTCCTCTTGTTACGAGTCCAACCATTGACCCGGCTGTAAAGACGGATCCAGAAAATGAGAAGGATCTGTAGAGAGAATCTGGACAATCTGCTTTTTACCGTCCTGCCCCTTTCTGCACATCATGGGACAGTCTTCTTGTTCGTGATACACCATCTCCATGGTGGATTCGTCAGGAAAAACATCATACTCACTTAGAGGGGTATATAAAATCGTCATTGGACCACCTGACTGTCCGCATTTTTATTGCTTTCAATCAATTCGTTCAATTTAGCCATCGCTTCCTTGACACCGCCCACTGCATCTATGAGGCCGTGATCCACCGCCTGCTGACCGACAACATTTGTTCCGATATCCCTAGTAAGGTTGCCTTTATCAAACATAAGTTCCTTGAATTTTTCTTCGGGAATATTGGAATGCTTGGTGACGAAACTGATGACACGCTCCTGCATCTTATCCATGTATTCAAACGTCTGCGGCACTCCGATAACAAGACCTGTCATCCGAATCGGGTGAATGGTCATCGTGGCTGTTTCCACAATAAATGAATAGTCGGCTGATACGGATATCGGGACGCCGATGGAATGGCCTCCTCCAAGCACGATGGATACCGTCGGCTTGGAAAGCGAAGAAATCATTTCTGATATTGCCAATCCGGCTTCTACATCGCCGCCCACTGTATTCAAAAGGACGACAAGACCCTCGATTTTCGGGTTCTGCTCAATAGCGATCAGCTGTGGGATGAGGTGCTCATACTTAGTCGTTTTGTTTTGTGAAGGCAGTTGGACATGGCCCTCCACCTGGCCGATGATCGGCAGGACATGGATATTTGAATCTGCCGGCTGAGGGACATTGCTCTGCCCAAGCTGCTGGATTTTGTCAACAAGGGATGACTGGGATTTGGATGGATCTTTTTCTTTGGAAGGTTCGTCTTTCATCTGTTCCGCTCCTTTCACATTCTTTTCCCGTAGTATGACTGAAAACGGAAAGAAACATACAGAGAATCCAATGCTGTGGGAGCGGAATGCGGATGGGAAAGGAAAAAGACCGGCCTATCAGCCGGTCAGCTCTGTACAGAAGAATGATCCAGCAGTGTCTGGATATCTTTCTCTTCCTCTTCCGTCAACGCACGAAGTGGAAGCCTCACACCGCCGGTTTCAATACCTATACAGCGCAGGGCTGCTTTTACGGGTGCAGGGGAAGGCGCTGAAAACATGCCCTCAAAGATCGGAAGCAGTTCCCGGTGCAGGGCTCCTGCTTTTCGTCCTCTTCCAAGGTCGAACAGACGAAGCATCCGCTGCATTTCATCTCCGATGACGTGTGATGCTACAGAAATGATGCCTGTAGCGCCAATCACATAGGCCGGCAGGGTCAAATGATCATCACCACTGTACACATCAAATCCGGGGCCTGTGCGGGATACGATGGAGGCAATGGCATTGAGGTCACCGGATGCTTCCTTCACAGATGTTATGTTGCTGATTTTTGAAAGCCTCACGACCGTATCCGGTTCTATTTTTGTTACGGACCGCCCGGGTACATTGTAAACCATAACGGGGAGAGAGACGGATTCGGCTGCCGCTTTGAAGTGACGATACAGGCCTTCCTGATCCGGTTTGTTATAGTACGGAGCTACGAGCATAACCGCGTCGACACCTGCTGCTTCGGCCTGACGGGACATTTCAATCGTATCCCTCGTGTTGTTGCTGCCCGTGCCTGCGATGACCGGAATTCGCTTATGAACGACCTGGACGACATGCTTCCATAAGGAAATTTTTTCACTTCGGGTCAACGTCGGAGATTCTCCTGTGGTCCCCGTTACGACAAGGCCGTCGGAGCCGCTGCTTATGAGGTGTTCAATAAGGATGGAGGTTTGATGAAAATCCACCCGGTTTTGTTCATCGAAAGGAGTGACCATAGCCGTTAAAACTTTCCCAAAACTCATGGCTGCATTTCTCCCTTTCTTGTTGTATGACTCAGCTGAAAGACGTCGTGAAGGGCATTGACGGCCTGGATCAAATGTTCTTCTTTTATCAGAACCCAGATGGTGGTATGGGAGTCTGCGGACTGAAGAATTTGAATCCCTTTGTCTGTCAGTGCTTGCACGATGTCGGCCGTGACGCCCGGAATCCCAGTAATGCCTGCCCCGACTGTGGATACTTTCGCACAGCCTTCCCGAATTTCCGGTTCGTAACCGATATCCTGAAGAATCCGGCGGGCTTTTTTCGTATAGAGGTCGCTGATGGTGTAGAGAACGCCGCTTGGAGAGATATTAATGAAGTCGACAGAAATGTTGGCGGATGCCATCGATTTGAAGACATCGGATTGAAGTTTGGAAGGGTCTTCCTTGGACTGAACTTTAATTTGAGTAAGCCCGTTGATATGGGCGATCCCGGTCACCGTCCTTTCAATTAAATCACGGCCGGAGGTATGGTCTCTCAATCCCGTCACCAATGTACCCGGGGAATCGGAATAGGTCGACCTTACACGGATGGGGACTTTCGCATGCATGGCAATTTCAACAGCACGGGGATGGATGACTTTGGCACCTTGATAAGCCAGGTTGCAGATTTCATTGTACGTAATGCTCTGGAGGGGCCGGGCACCTTCGACAAGCCTCGGATCTGCGGTCATAATTCCTTCCACATCGGTGAATATGTCGATGTACTCCGCCTGAAGTGAAGCTCCCAGTGCGGCAGCCGTTGTATCACTGCCTCCTCGGCCGATCGTCGTAGTCTCTCCCTGAAGCGTCTGCCCTTGGAATCCTGCGACGACTACAACATCCACCTGTTTCAATTCCCTGTATATGCGGCCTGGGTTCATTTGCGTGATTTTTGCTTTTGTAAAATCGTCATTGGTAACGATCCCAGCCTGGGCACCAGTCAAGGATACCGCTTTGATCCCTTCTTTGCACAATTCATGACAGAATACAATCGAGGAGATAATCTCCCCACAGGACATCAACAAATCCTGTTCCCTTGGTGATACATCAATGTCCGGAAAATGAATCAGGCTTAACAGCGTATCTGTGGCATACGGACTCCCCTTGCGCCCCATAGCCGACACGGTCACCACTACTTTACTACCCTCATTCAACGCTTTTTTTACATGATGGACAGCCCGGGATCTGCTTTTCAGATCCCGGACTGATGTTCCTCCGAACTTTTGTACAATCAATTTCATTCGGCCACCTCAACTCATAAGAAGTTTACAGCCATTGATTAGCAACGAGACGCTCTGCAATCTGAACGGAATTCCATGCAGCACCTTTCAGGAGATTGTCAGAAACAACCCACATATGGAACCCTTTTTCGTGGTCAAGATCTTTCCGGACCCTTCCTACAAACACATCTTTTTTCCCGGCAGCTGTCAGCGGCGTTGGATATGTCTGGGTGGAAGGATCATCCTCGAGTGTGATGCCGGGTGCCTGTTTCAGCAGATCCTGAATATCCTGAACGCTCACTCCGGACTGTTCTACTTCAACATAGACACTTTCTGCATGGGAAGTAAAGAACGGAAGACGTACACACGTTGCCGCGACGGATAGATCCGGGGCATGCATGATTTTCTTCGTTTCATTGATCATTTTCATTTCTTCAAAGGTATACCCGTTTTCCTGAAAAACGTCAATTTGCGGCAGCGCATTGAAGGCGATCGGAAAATGCTTTTCGTCCCCTTTAACCGGAAGGATTTCTGCTTTTAGATCTTCGCCATTCAAAAAGTCCATCGACTGTTCCCTCAGCTCATCAGCTGCTTCATTCCCCGCGCCGGACACTGCCTGGTAGGTGGAAACGATCACCCGGTTGAGGCCGAGCTGCTTTCTTACAGGCTCAAGTGCAGCAACCATTTGGATCGTTGAACAGTTGGGATTGGCAATAATGCCTTTATGTTTTTGAATATCCGCTTCATTCACTTCCGGCACGACCAACGGTACACCTTCTGCCATCCGGTATGCACTGGTATTATCAATGACGACTGCGCCTCTGTTCACAGCTTCAGGGGCGAACTTTTTAGAAACCGATCCCCCTGCAGAGAACAAGGCAATATCCACATGATCAAAACTCTCAGGTACAGCTTCCTCCACGATATATTCTCTGCCTTTGAACGTTAATTTCTGACCGGCAGACCGGCTGGAAGAAAGGAGTTTAAGTTCTCCAATAGGAAAATCCCTGTCTTCCAGAGTTTCGAGCATTTTCAACCCTACCGCTCCGGTTGCTCCTACGACGGCTACATTGAATTGGTTTGTATCATTCATCTTCGGCACCCTTCCTTCGCTGTTTTATTGTAAGAATAGTAAAACATGTCACTATTTTTGTTATTTTATCATAAATGGAAGAATCACTGAAAAGAAACTTTTAATTAATTTGGATATCTTTCAATCAGGACAGGCTGCCGCTGCTTTCCTTCCAGAGCTGCTTCAATGGTTTCCGGAATCAGGGTCATATCCGCTACGAGGGAATTCGGCTTTTTATATGGATGATCCTGACCGAGCGGAACGAAATAAATATTCTTCGTAGCCATCAGGCGCATCACGTTAATGCCATTCAGTCCGAGCGCATCATTTGTCGACACGGCCAGCACGACGGGGCTTTCATTTCGGAGAGTAGCTTTAGCTGCCATCAATACAGGAGAATCGGTTAAAGCATTGGCCAGTTTACTTGTGGAATTCCCGGTTAATGGGGCAATGACCATACAGTCAAGCGGACGCTTAGGCCCGAGCGGCTCCGCATCCGGAATGGTCATGATCGGTTTTTCCCCTGTAATTTCTTCAATTTTCTTCAGATGATCCGCGGCTTCCCCGAAACGTGTATCTGTTTTTTGAACCGTATAGGATAACACCGGAACAACGGTGGCCCCCATATCGACCAGCTCCTGCATAACGGGGAAAACCTCGTGGTACGTACAATGAGAACCGGTTAATCCAAATCCAATAACTCTGCCTTTTAAATTTATCATGCTTCATTTTCCTTTCTGGAATGATCCTGGATCAGCCTGGAAACGACATCAGCAATGATCCGGCCTGCTGTTTTCGGTGCCACAATACCAGGGAGACCCGGAGCCAGCAGTGCTCTAATCCCGCGCTTATCGGCGTATCGAAAATCAGTTCCTCCGGGCTTGGAAGCGAGATCCAGAATTAAGGCATGCGAAGGAAGCTGTTTTATGATCCCCGGTGTCACAACTTGTGACGGAATTGTATTGATCAGGATGTCACAAGACATGTCTCTACCTTCCAGCCTTTTCATATCAATCGGTGTCAGCCCCATTTCATGCACCCTCGCGGAGCTGCTCGTTGTTCTTACACCGACGCTGACGTCAGCGCCTAAGTGATGAAAAGTGCGGGCCAGACTCATCCCGACACGCCCGAGTCCAAGCACCATTACTTTCGACCCGTGAATGGTGAAGTCTGTATGCTGGATCACAAGCATCAATGTCCCCTCTACAGTAGGAATGGAATTGTAGATCGCGACATCGTCCCGGTCCATAAGTGGGATTAATTTTCTGTCCGCGCGTTCTGCCAGTGTGTATAAATGTTCGTTGGCGATTCCGGTATAAATCTGACAGTGAGGAGGTGTTTTCTTTAACCATTCTTCCTTTAATTGAATCAACTGGTTGGAGAAAATCCCCTCTATATTTCCATTCCCATCCGTTCCAGGTACGGGAAGAATGATGGCATCGAGCTGTTCTACCTGCTTACTATCAAGATCAAGATCGACAGCTTCCCTGAAGCTTTCATTCAGTTGGTCGAATCCTGCAAGATAAACGGCAGCACCCCATTCATTAAGCTTTCTTATCAGCTCAATCTGCCGGGCATCGCCACCAATAACTGCAATATGGTATCCTGTTAGCATCCCGGATGTCTCCTTTTTCTAATGTCTTATCTCCTTGTATCCTATGCCGGAATGCGGAGTTAGTGATTTCAACCACCAACAAAAAAAGCCGCAGCACACGCTGCGGCCCATCACTTTCTTTTCAATAGAATCGTATGCTCGCCGATGGTTTGTATCTGTTCCCAGTCAATCGTCATTTCCCGCTTGGAAGATCCAATTCCAATCAACCCATGATTTAAAATGACAAGTGAAATGATCCGGCCGGTATCTGGATCAATAATCAAATCCGCCCGTCCCAAAACCCCAAGTTTCTCACCGTTTTCCACATCAATGACTTCTTTCTTTGCCATCGCCTTCATTCTCATCCCCATGCCCTCCTATCTTTCTTCACTTAACATTTTCGGCAGGTCCGAGATCTGCAGCCCTTTTTTGCGGATGCCTTCTATAAGCTGCGGCAGACTGTCAACGGTCACCTGTGTCGGATGCATTAGAACCGTCGCCCCGTTATGTACTTTATTGAGCACCCGGGTGACAAGAACGTCTTTGCTTGGCTTCTGCCAGTCGATCGTGTCCACGGTCCACAACATCGTCTCCATCCCCAGTTCATCTGCCGCCTCCACCGTTTCCATATGAAAACTGCCGGATGGAGGAGCAAAATATTCTATTTTCTGCTTTGTTAATGCAAAGAGAATATCATCGGCCTGCTTCAAATTATCTGCTGCCTCGGCTTTTGACATCCGCCCCATATCCTTGTGTCCGTATCCATGACTTCCAATGGTATGCCCCTCTTCCTCAATCATCTGTATTAAATGAGGAAACTCGTTGGCAAATGCCCCGTCAATAAAAAAGGCAGCTTTAGCCTGATGCTTATTCAACACGTCAATCATTTCCGGAATGTACTCCTCTCCCCATGATACATTGATGAAAAGCGATACCGCCTTTTTATCCGGATGCCCCCTGTATATCGGTGCAGCTGGCAGATCATCAAGAGATACATCCGGTCGGGTCATCTTATATACCAAGTGGTCCTCTTTATAAGATCCTTCTTTCTTCATTTTCCGATAAGAAGCTTCGACATCCACCTCACGCCCGGAAATCCCCGGTGTTTTTTTCCATACCGAATCAATCACAGCATCCTCCGCCTTTAGTTCATAGCGGTCTTTTTCATTCAGGATCTGTTGGTACAGGGAGCTTTCCTTGTAGACAGGGACGTTTTTATCTGTTGTAAGAACAGCCAGTCCCACACCTGTTAAAAAAGAAAGAATGATAATACCTGCCGCAGCGGTTCGGAACTTCATGGACAATCCCCCCTGCTATCATCGTATGGAAGAAGGATGGATGTTAGACCTTAGAACATACAGGATCCGGCCTCTACTTTGGCTTCAAAGGAAAAAAAGGCAAAAAAAAGAGACTGGCAAGCCAGTTTCTTTTCTTTAAAGTTTAGGATTGTTCGACGTTGGATTCCTGTTCTTTTTTCTCATCGATCAGAACAGCTTTACGGGACAGGTTGATACGTCCTTGATTGTCGATTTCTTTTACTTTCACTTTGATAAAGTCTCCGATGGATACGATATCCTCCACTTTACCGATGCGTTCTTCAGCCATTTCAGAAATGTGAACAAGTCCTTCTTTGCCTTTGAACAGTTCAACGAAAGCTCCGAACTTCTCGATACGCTTCACTTTACCATTGTAAACTTCGCCGACTTCAACTTCACGGACGATGTCTTCAATGATTTTTTGAGCGGCTGCGTTCATGCCGGCATCCGTGGATGAAATAAAGACCGTCCCATCCTGCTCAATATCAATTTTAACACCTGTATCATCAATGATCTGATTGATCTGCTTTCCGCTTGGTCCAATAACGTCACGAATTTTATCCGGATTAATTTTCATCGTCATGATTTTCGGTGCATGCTGAGAAAGCTCGGAGCGAGTTTCCGGAAGCGTCGCCAGCATAGACTCAAGAATCTCGATACGGCCTTTTTTCGCCTGCGCGAGTGCTTCTTCGAGGATTTCTCTTGAAAGACCATCGATCTTAATGTCCATTTGAAGAGCTGTTACACCTTTAGCTGTTCCAGCTACTTTAAAGTCCATATCACCAAGAGCATCTTCCATACCCTGAATGTCTGTAAGGATCGTGTAATCCTCACCGGATTTCACAAGTCCCATAGCAATACCGGCTACTGGTGCTTTAATCGGTACACCCGCATCCATCATAGCAAGCGTACTTGCACAGATACTCGCCTGAGAAGTCGAGCCATTGGATTCCAGCACTTCAGAAACAAGACGGATGGTATAAGGGAAATCATTTTCTGATGGAATCACAACCTCAAGGGCACGCTCTCCTAAAGCACCATGTCCAATTTCACGACGGCCCGGTCCGCGGATGGGTCCTGTTTCACCAACAGAGAATTTAGGGAAGTTGTAATGGTGCATAAAGCGCTTGGATTCTTCAAGGTCAAGACCATCAAGGATTTGAACATCCCCCAGAGCTCCAAGTGTACATACGCTTAATGCCTGCGTCTGTCCACGTGTAAACAATCCAGATCCATGTGTACGTGGCAGCAGCCCGACACGGGAGGACAATGAACGAATTTCATCGACGCCACGACCATCGGGACGGATTTTATCTTTCGTAATCAGGCGGCGCACTTCGGTCTTCACCATATCATCAAGAATGGAACCGACCTGCTTCAATGTTTCCTCATCAGCTTCCTGCTCTTCATAAAGCGCAGTAATATCGGCTTTCACCTGATCGATTGCAGTTTCACGGGCTTTTTTCTCTTCCGTCTTAATGGCATCTACAAGAGAAGCCTTCGCCTGTTCTTCTACTTTCGCTTTCAATTCTGCATCAAGATCGAACAGCTTGACCTCCATCTTTTCACGGCCGGCCGCTGCAATAATCTCTTCCTGGAAAGCTACAAGACGCTTGATTTCCTCATGTCCGAACATGATCGCTTCGAGCATGTCTTCCTCGGAAACTTCCTGTGCTCCAGCTTCCACCATGTTAATGGCATCTTTCGTACCGGCAACAGTCAAGTCGATATCACTCTTTTCCTGCTGCTCCACCGTCGGGTTGATCACATATTCTCCATCAACACGGCCGACGATGACACCGGCGATCGGTCCTTCAAATGGAATATCTGAAATCCCAAGGGAAATAGATGATCCAAGCATTGCCGCCATTTCAGATGAACAGTCCTGATCCACACTCATCACGGAGCTGATCACCTGTACATCATTCCGGTAACCGTCAGGGAAAAGAGGACGGATCGGACGGTCAATCAAACGGGAGGCAAGAACGGCCTTGTCACTTGGACGTCCTTCTCTTTTAATAAAGCCGCCTGGAATTTTACCAACGGCATACAAACGCTCTTCATAATTTACGGTTAAAGGGAAAAACGGCAGGTCCTTCGGTTCTTTTGAACCAGTTGCCGTGGAAAGCACCGTTGTATCACCATAATGGATGAGTGCTGCGCCATTCGCTTGTTTCGCCAGTTCACCAATTTCCACTGAAAAAGTACGGCCGGCGACATCAATCGAAAACACTTGTTTTTCTTCTGCCATAAAGAACTAAACTCCTCTCAATAACTCTAATTCAACTGAAGGGACTATTGTAAGTTTACACCCTTCTGTATGTAAACATACAGAAAAAGCGGGAATACTCCCGCTTTTTCCACTCATTAACGGCGCAAGCCAAGGCTCTTGATTAACTCGCGGTAACGTGTAATGTCCTTATTACGAAGGTAGTTCAATAGGTTACGACGCTTACCTACCATTTTAAGCAGTCCGCGACGGGAGTGGTGGTCCTGCTTGTGAGCGCGCAGGTGCTCGTTCAATGTCGTGATCTGCTCAGTAAGTACAGCAATCTGTACCTCTGGAGAACCTGTGTCGTTTTCGTGAGTTTTGTACTCGTTGATTAGTTCCTGTTTACGTTCCTGTGTGATAGCCATGTTGACTACACCTCCTGTAAATATTTAAGAATTCCCGTTCCCCGAGCGGTCGTCGGAGTTACGAACCGCCAAGCGAAGGTTCCATATTAAAGAGTACAATTTTTTGTCGCGAAATGCAAGAGAAACCCTTATTCTATGCCGAAAAATCTTTCAATATCCTCTCTGCCCGGCTCTTCTGGGCTTTCGGACCGTGCTGAAAACTGCATGCGGGCCGCTGTGCTTTTCTCCACTGGAAGTTCATCAAGCAAAGCTGCTGTCCAGCCGGCATCCGCCTGTTCCGGAACGGTAACAAGGCAGGGGCGGGATTCCCTGTGAATATTCAGGTGACAGTAATACGCCCCTGCCACCGGAAATAAATACTGTTTGGAAGGGGTAAAACGGACGTTCCGGCTTCCGGGACTCCACACTTCCCCTTCCACAGAAAAAGGCCTCCCTAAAAGATGGTTGATCTCCTGGATATTTCCCGCTTCCAACAGTCCGCGTATCCTCGTCGAGCTGACCTTTTCTTTATCCTCCTCCACTTTAGCTACAGTCGTTTGTGTAAAACGTCCGGCTGCGTAATGGGGAAGATCGTCCATTGTGCCCTTCCCTTTGTGGCCGTAAGTGAAATCAAAACCTGCAGCAACGTGCGTCACCTGTAATGACCCGAAAAAATGGTCCACAAAATCTTGTGGGGAAAGGGCTGCGAGCTCCCTGTCAAAAGTTACGATGAACAGATAGTCTACGCCCATGGCGCTCAGGATACGTTCTTTTTCCTGAACAGGTGTAATGTACGATACGTGCGGACGCCCCCTGCCAAGTACAACTGAGGGATGCGGATCAAACGTCATCACCGAACTGCGGACACCTGTACGTCCAGCTTCGTTCACTGCTGCTTCAATAACCTTCTGATGGCCTTTATGAATACCGTCAAAGAAGCCGACGGCCATAACGTTAGGATCGGGAACCGGAAAATCAGCAGATTTATAAGTTAAGTAAAAGGTCTCCACTGCAGTCACCCGCTTTACAAAATTTTAAAATACTCTCACCGGCTTGATGTACCCCGGTTTCGTAGGATGCTTTTGATAAACTGCCACAACTTCCTGTCCGTGCTGAATCGTAAACGTATCAGCTTCCAAATCATCAGGTTCGTCAAGGACACGGCCGTGCTTAACCATATCTCTCGTTTCTTCGTCTACATTGATCGACGGGAGGTGTGAGAGCCCTTTGGAAAGCGGCAGCAACAGCTCGGCACCGCGGTTTTGATCCACTGCTTCCTGCACGGCATCGAAAGTGAAGCAGTCCTCCTTTTGAATGTCCCCCGTTTCTGTGCGTATGAGACTCTTCATATGAGCCGGAAAGCCGAGCGCTTTTCCGATATCCACACATAGCGTCCGGATGTACGTTCCCTTTGAGCAGACGGCACGAACGCCGAATGAATACGTACCATCTTCAAGAGACGCATCATGAGATGTTACATGCAGTTCACTTATGTATACCTTTCTGGAAGGACGTTCAACCGTCTTTCCTTCACGGGCATATTCATACAGCTTTTTCCCATTCACCTTGACGGCCGAGTACATCGGAGGCGTCTGAGTGATCTCTCCTGTAAAAGCGGCGAGAACCTCATTTATACTCTGAATTTCAGGGGGCTCGTCCAGCCTGCTTGTTTCTACAGTGTTTCCGGAGGCATCTTCCGTATCCGTTGAGTATCCAAGGGTAACGACAGCCTCATATACTTTCGTTGTATCCATGAGGAAAGGAACGATTTTCGTCGCTTTTCCGACACAAAGCGGAAGCACACCTTCCACATCCGGGTCCAGTGTTCCGGTATGTCCAATTTTCTTAGTTTTCAGCATCCCGCGAGCCTTACTTACACAGTCATGGGAAGTAAAGCCCCTCGGCTTCCAAAGCGGCAGAATTCCATCCATACCCCCACCTCCAGCATCCTTATTTTTTCAAAGATAAATCCGTGCTGTAACAGCACGGATTCCTATCAGCTTTCTGTATCGTTCAGATCGCGGAGAATCGTTTCAATACGATTTCCTCGTTCGATGGCTTCGTCAAACTCAAACATAATCTCCGGGGTCTTCCGAAGTCGGATCCGCTGCCCGATTTCAGAGCGGATGAACCCTTTTGCTTTGGCAAGGCCAACAAGCGTGTCATGCTTTTGTTTGTCGTCCCCTAATACGGAAATATATACTTTTGCCTGCTGCAGGTCACCGGTTACTTTTACTTCTGTAACGGTGACAAAGCCTACGCGGGGATCTTTGATTTTCTTGCTGATGATATCCGTCATCTCTTTTTTCATCTGCTCCCCTACGCGGCTGGCACGTAAATCGTTCATGTTCATTCACCTCTTCCAAACAAAACATCACAGCCATTCAATCTGTGTTTCCGTCCGTTCAATTTCCGGAAAAGAATCGATGAAAGTAAGCGCCTGCTGCATCGTCTGCTCAGCAATTGTTTTATCACTGGCAATCGTAACCAGACCGAGACGTGTCCGCTGCCAGAGATTTTGAAACTCCAATTCACTGACAGCGATATTGAATTCATTGTGCAGTCTCGTTTTGATCCTTTTTAATACAGCACGCTTATTTTTCAACGACTGCGCATCATAGATTAAGCAATCCACTTCTGCGCTTATTATCATTTGCGTTCAATTTCCTGCATTTCATACGGTTCAATAATGTCACCGATTTTAAGGTCATTGAAGTTCTTGATGGTAATTCCACACTCATACCCCTGTGCCACTTCTTTCGCATCATCTTTATAACGCTTCAGGGCATCAATTTCACCTTCATAAATAACGACGCCGTCGCGGATGACACGGATGCCGGAGTTGCGGGTGACTTTACCGTCCGTAACATAAGAACCGGCAATGGTACCGATCTTGGACACTTTGAAGATTTCGCGAACCTCCACCTGACCGATGATCTTCTCTTCGAATTCAGGATCAAGCATCCCTTTCATCGCTGATTCGATCTCTTCCATAACTTTATAAATGATGTTGTGAAGACGGATCTCTACATCCTCAGATTCTGCTGCTTTTCTAGCATTCCCGTCAGGACGGACATTGAAACCAATGATGATTCCATTGGACGCGGATGCAAGGTTTACATCAGACTCTGTAATCGCACCGACACCTGTGTGGATGATTTTAACTTTCACGCCTTCTACTTCAATCTTTTCAAGAGATCCGGCCAGTGCTTCTACAGAACCCTGAACGTCTCCTTTAAGGATCAAGTTGATTTCCTTCACTTCACCCTGCTTGATTTGGTTGAACAAGTCATCAAGGCTTACTCTGGCGTTGGAACCACGGTTGACTTCCAGCTGCTTCTGGGCACGGGCTTCTCCGATGGAGCGGGCTTTCTTCTCGTCATCAAAGACAAGGAAACGGTCCCCGGCCTGTGGAACATTGTTCAATCCGGTAATCTCAACAGGAGTGGATGGTCCTGCCGTCTTCACGCGGCGCCCAATATCGTTGACCATCGCTCTGACACGGCCCCATGTGTTACCTACAACAATGGAATCACTGACGTTCAGCGTACCATTTTGAACAAGAAGGGTGGCAACAGGGCCCCGTCCTTTATCAAGCTCTGCTTCAATAACAGTTCCGTACGCATGACGTTCAGGGTTCGCTTTCAGTTCTTCCATTTCAGAAACAAGAACGATCATTTCAAGAAGCTCGTCAATACCTTCTCCCTGAACGGCGGACATTTTAACGAAAATCGTTTCTCCACCATACTCTTCAGAAATAAGCTCATACTCCATAAGCTCCTGCATGACGCGGTCCGGATTGGCCCCTTCTTTGTCCATTTTGTTGACAGCAACAATGATCGGGACTTCCGCTGCTTTGGCGTGGCTGATGGCTTCTTTTGTCTGCGGCATAACTCCATCGTCAGCTGCAACTACAAGAATGGCAATGTCTGTCACCTGCGCACCACGGGAACGCATGCTTGTGAAGGCGGCGTGTCCTGGAGTATCAAGGAAAGTGATCTTCTTATCATTTTCTTCAATTTGATAGGCACCGATGTGCTGGGTAATTCCGCCGGCTTCCCCTTCGGTTACCTTCGTGTTACGGATCTGGTCAAGAAGTGTCGTTTTACCATGGTCCACGTGACCCATGATCGTTACAACAGCTGGACGCTCACGAAGATCTTCCGGTTCGTCGTCAAAAGTCATGTTCTCAATATCTGTTTCATCAATCACGATTTCTTCTTCGACTTCTACACCGAATTCTTCACAGATCAGCTCAATGGATTCTGGATCCAGTTCCTGGTTTTTTGTTGCCATTACGCCGAGGAACATCAGCTTCTTAATGATTTCAGAAGAGTCCCTGCCCAGTTTTTCTGCTAGTTCACCGACGGTTAAGCTGCCGATAAAAGTGATTTTCTCAGGCAGCTGCTTCTTATGCTTTTTCGGAGCCTGCTGCTGGGAAGAAGGCTTCTGTCTCTTCTGGTTGTTCCCGCGGGATTTCTGGTTCCCAGGCTTTTTATTATTGTTGTTCGGCTTGGAATTTCCACGTTGGTTATCCTGCTTCTGCTTCCCTGCAGACTTCCCAAACGCTTTATCCAGCTTTTCAGTTGATCCGTCTTCTAATGTAGACATATGATTGGTCACTTCAATGTTCAGGCTTTGGAGTTTCTCAATCACTTGTTTACTTGATAGTTCGTTCTTTTTGGCATATTCATATACGCGCATTTTACTCATATATCTTTCACCCCCGAATAGATTCATCGAGCAGCGATTGCAACTTTTTCGCAAATCCTTGATCCAGAACTGCGATCGCGACTCTCCCCGCTTTACCGACGGCCTGTGACAGAACTTCTCTGTCATCCACCTCGTAGCAGGGTACTTGATAAAAGCTGCATTTATCTGTCAGCTTTTTCTTTGTTTGTTTTCCAGTGTCATTGGCAATCAGAACCAGCTTGGCTTTCCGCTTGCGGATATCCTTAACGATGGATTCTTCTCCAAACGTGCATTTCCCCGCACGGACGGCAAGACCGATCAGGTTCAAGTAACTTCCACTCATGATGGATCCGCCTGCACTTTGGATTTAAGATCCTCATAAACTTCCTTACTTATAGAAGCTTTCAGATGACGGTTCAGCAGCTGTTGTTTTTCTGCCTGCTCAATAACATCCAGACTTTTAGTTACATAGGCCCCACGGCCATTCATTTTCCCAGTGTCGTCCACAAATACCTCTCCGTCTTTATTACGGACGACTCGGATTAACTGCTGCTTCGGAAGCATCTCCTGAGTGACGACACATTTCCGAAGCGGCTGTTTTTTGGAACGGGTCATTGTTTTCCCCCTCCTTAATCCTCTAAAAGATCTTCATCAAGGTCGTCACTTTCTTCTGCTGTTTCAGAAAGAAGACCTTGTTCACGTGCTTCGCTTTCGCTCTTGATATCAATTTTCCACCCTGTCAGCTTTGCTGCCAGACGGGCATTCTGACCACGTTTTCCGATTGCCAGGGAAAGCTGGTAATCAGGAACGATGACGGTTGTCGCTTTATCTTCCTCGTCGACAAGAACTTCGACGACTTTGGAAGGGCTCAGCGCATTGGAAACATATTCAACAGGATCCTCAGACCACTGGACAATATCAATCTTTTCACCTTTCAATTCGTTTACGATGGTTTGGACACGCTGCCCGCGCTGCCCTACGCAGGAGCCCACCGGATCAATATCCTGATCTTGGGCGTACACAGAGATCTTGGAACGGTCCCCCGCTTCACGGGCAACACTCATGACTTCCACAGTGCCATCATAAATCTCAGGTACTTCCATTTCAAACAAACGCTTCAGCAGACCCGGATGCGTTCTGGACACGTATATATGAGGTCCTTTGTTGCTGTTTTCCACTTTCGTCACAAATACTTTCAAACGATCGTGAACCTCATAGGTTTCTGTAGGCATCTGCTCACCTTCAGGAAGGCGTGCTTCAATTTTACCAAGGTTTACATAAACAAAACGAGGATCTTTTCGCTGGATGATTCCTGTCATCACATCTTCTTCACGATCCACGTACTCCCCGTAAATAATGCCCCGCTCTGCTTCACGGACACGCTGGGTTACCACCTGCTTGGCCGCCTGGGCTGCGATCCGGCCGAAGTCCATCGGTGTTACTTCCACTTCGATGACGTCTTCAATATCGTAGTTTGGATCGATCCCGTTGGCTTCCTCAAGGGAAATTTCCTGTTGTGGATCCATCACTTCTTCTACGATTTCTTTCCTCGCAAGTACCTTCATTGTACTTTCCTGTTCATTAATATCCACACGAACATTGGTTGCGGAATTAAAGTTTTTCTTATAAGCAGAGATAAGTGCTGCTTCCAGCGCTTCCAATAACAGATTCTTGTCGATGCCTTTTTCCTTTTCCAGATAATCCATGGCATCAAATAGTTCACTACTCAACGATTTCTCCCCCTTAATTAAACGTAACAGCTAGGTTTGCTTTGGCTATCTTATCATAAGGAACTTCCAGCTGTTTTTTTCTTGTTTTTATACGGATTTCTACGACAGCTGTGGAATTTTCGAAAGACTTCAGCGTCCCTTCAAACTCCTTCTCCCCATCAATCGGTTCATACAGCTTCATATAAACGTAATGACCGGTATACTTCTTAAAGTCCGCTTCCGTTTTCAACGGGCGTTCCGCTCCTGGAGAAGCAACCTCTAGAAAATATGGGATATCAATAGGGTCCTCATCATCCAGCTTCTCACTCAGCTGCTCCGATACTTGACCGCATTCCTCAATATCAACGCCGCCCTCCTTATCAATGAAGACGCGCAGATACCAGTTCTGTCCTTCTTTTTTGTATTCGATGTCGACAAGTTCCAAATTCATATCATTTAAGATTGGCTGGACAAGACGTTCCGCTACGGATGTCACATGATTGCTCATGCTTTTCCCTCCTTTGGCCTGTTCATTGTTTCGTATCCCTTAGTATGAGATGGTCGGGCTGATTTCATTTAAGTACCAGTGCTTTCCAGTTACAGAGGCCACGAGAAACCGCTATGACATGGATCATAGCGGTTCTCTTCGCGGGCATACAAACCCCTGCTGCATTGAAAAGTTTCCACAAAAGTAAGAGCCTGAAATATGACAAAAGAGCGGGTTCCCCCACTCTTTCGGCGTTCCTATCGCTCTTCTCACCATAAAAAATATATCATAACTGCCTATGGTTTGCAACCGGAGGCCAGATGATGGAGAAAACCACGCCCCTAAAAAAGTGAGAGCTGGTTTTCATCCGGCATTCCTTCCAGGCATCCAAAGTTATCCAGATACTCCAGAACCGTTTTCGAGATACGGCTCCGTTCTCTAAGATCCTGCTTGGAAAGGAATTCTCCTTCACCACGGGCCTGAACAATGTTGATGGCCGCGTTAGTACCCAGTCCGTCAACCGCATTGAATGGTGGAATCAACTGACTGCCTTCCACTAGAAAGTCCGTAGCACTTGAATTGTACAGGTCCACATTTTTAAAGCTGAACCCACGCTCACACATCTCAAGAGAAATTTCCAGCACGGTCATCAAACTTTTCTCCTTCGGTGTCGCATCAAACCCTTTGCTCTGGATTTCATTCATACGGGTACGGATCGCTTCGGATCCCTTCATCATCGTTTCCAGTTCGAAATCGCTGGCACGGACGGTGAAATAGGCCGCATAAAAGTAAATCGGGTAATGGACTTTAAAATAGGCGATCCGAACGGCCATCAGGACATAGGCAGCGGCGTGGGCTTTCGGGAACATGTATTTGATTTTCTTACAGGAATCAATATACCAGTCCGGGACGCCGTGCTTTTTCATTTCTTCAATCCATTCGTCCTGCAGGCCGCGACCCTTCCTTACAAATTCCATGATTTTAAAGGCAAGAGATGGATCAAGGCCCTTATGCATTAAATACACCATAATATCATCACGGCAGCCGATAACCTCGGGAAGTGTACAAATGCCGTCATTGATCAGCTGTTCCGCATTTCCAAGCCATACGTCCGTTCCGTGTGACAAACCGGAAATGATGACAAGTTCGGCAAAGGTTTTAGGTTTTGTATCCTCGAGCATCTGCCTTACGAAACGCGTACCAAATTCAGGCACACCGAGGGTTCCGGTTTTACACAGGATCTGGTCCGCCGTTACTCCGAGAGCTTCAGGTCCGCTGAAGATTTTCATAACTTCTGGATCGTCGACAGGAATCTCCTTCTGGTCGATTCCACTTAAGTCCTGAAGCATGCGGATAACGGTCGGATCATCGTGTCCAAGTATATCCAGCTTGAGGAGGTTATCGTGAATGGAGTGGAAATCAAAGTGCGTTGTTCTCCATTCGGATTTTGTATCATCTGCCGGGTACTGGATAGGGGAAAAGTCGTAAATCTCCATATCATCCGGCACAACAATGATGCCTCCAGGGTGCTGGCCGCTCGTCCGCTTGACTCCTGTGCATCCATGGACAAGCCTGTCTATCTCCGCGTTCTTATAATGCAGCTGATGATCACCGGCATAGCCCTTCACATAGCCATAAGCGGTCTTTTCAGCAATCGTACCAATCGTTCCGGCACGATACACGTTATCTTCCCCGAACAACTCTTTCGTATAATTGTGCGCATGCGGCTGATACTCACCGGAGAAGTTCAAGTCAATATCCGGGACTTTATCTCCTTTGAACCCAAGGAAGGTTTCAAAGGGAATATCCTGGCCGTCTTTCTTTAAAGATGTCCCGCATTCCGGGCAGTCTTTTTCATCCAGGTCAAACCCACTACCGACGGAACCATCCGTAAAGAATTCGTTGTACTGGCACGATGGGCAGACATAATGGGGCGGCAGCGGATTAACCTCGGTGATTTCTGTCATTGTCGCAACAAAGGACGAGCCGACCGACCCCCGTGAACCGACAAGGTATCCGTCTTCAAGGGATTTGGTCACAAGCTTTTGTGAAATCAAATAGATGACCGCAAAGCCGTTTCCAATGATACTATCGAGTTCCTTCTCCAACCGATCCACGATCAACTGAGGGATGGATTCGCCATAGATGCTCCGCGCTTTATTGTAGGACATATCACGGATTTCCTGATCCGCTCCTTCAATGTTCGGTGTATAGAGATCATCTTTCACAGGGGAAACTTCCCCGATCATATCATTGATTTTATGCGTATTCGTTACGACGAGTTCTTCAGCTTTTTCTTTTCCCAGGAAGGAAAGCTCATCGATCATTTCATTCGTCGTCTTAAAATGCACCTCAGGAAGGGTCTGTCTGTTTAAAGGATTTCCGTTCTGTGACGATATGAGAATCTGACGGTACTGCTTTTCATGAGGCTCAAGGTAATGGGTATTCCCTGTAGCCACGACCGTTTTGCCGAGCCGTTCGCCAAGAGCGGTGAGACGCTTCAGAATATCAAGGATCTGTGCTTCTGTCTGTACGAGATCTTTTTCGACAAGGTGATAATAGTTCCCCGGCGGCTGTATTTCAATGTAATCGTAGAAGTCAGCCACTTTTTCAGCTTCTTCTTCCGATTTCTGCATGATCGTTTCAAAGACTTCACCTTTATCACAACCGGATCCGACAAGGATGCCTTCCCGATACTTTTTAAGCAGCGACCTTGGAATCCGCGGCACACGGTAGAAATAATTCACATGCGCTTCAGAAACCAGGCGGTAAATGTTCTTCAAACCGGTACTATTTGTCGCAAGCAGTGTGGCATGGGAAGGTCTTGAGCGTTGATAAGCTTTCCCTTCTCCCATATAATCGTTCAAATTCTGGTGATTGGTAATGTCCCGTTCCATGGCCCTTTTTAGAAGTTTCCACAAAAGATAACCGGTTGCTTCAGCATCGTAAATAGCCCGGTGGTGCTGGGTAAGCTCGATATCGAACTTCTTACAAAGGGTATTCAACCGGTGATTTTTAAGTTCCGGCACAAGGAACCGGGCCAGCTCCAGCGTATCGATGACCGGGTTTTCCGCTTTCCCAAGATCGATGGCCTGATAGCCGGCATTTAAGAAGCCCATATCAAAGCTTGCGTTGTGGGCAACGAGAATGTCATCCCCTGTCCATGTATGGAAATCCTTTAACACTTCTTCGATTTCCGGTGCATCCTTCACCATATCATCCGTAATCCCTGTCAAATCAATGGTCGTCTGGGACAGGGGATGGTGAGGGTTCGCGAAGGATTCGAAGCGGTCGACAATCTCTCCTCCTTGAATACGGACAGCTGCCAGTTCAATGATTTTATCGTAAACAGCAGATAAACCTGTCGTCTCTACGTCAAAAACAACATAAGAGGCATCTTCCAAATCGCGGTCCTGCTCCCCATAGGCAATCGGCACTCCGTCATCAACCAGGTTGGCTTCGACACCGTATAGGATTTTAACCCCATTCTTTTCCCCTGCACTGTGGGCATCAGGATAAGCCTGAACGACAGCGTGATCGGTGATAGCAATCGCTTCATGGCCCCAGTCCCCTGCCTGCTTAATCAGACGGGATGGAGACACGGGGGCATCCATGGCACTCATTGTCGTATGGGCATGCAGTTCAATCCGTTTCTTTCCTTCAGGTGCCTCATCCTGACGCAGCTTCGGCTTCACTTCGTTGATATCATTGGCCATCATCGTCAGCTCGTTGGTAAAGCTGTCCGTTTGTACGCCGCCGCGGGCTTTGATCCACATTCCCGCCTGGACGAGCTTGAACATGTCAGCATGATCATCGCCGCGGGAGAACATTTTGATGGAGAACGAATCGGTGTAATCCGTGACCTTGAGCAGCAGAAGATGCCGGCCTGAGCGGAGTTCCTTCACTTCCGCATCAAACACATACCCCTGGACAGCGATCCGTTTTTCTTCTTCCTGAATTTCTTCCATAGGGATGATATCATCCTGGATTTTATAACCAATTTCAATCGGACCTTTAGGTCTTTGGTCGTCCTTGTCTTTCGCCCGCTCCTCCTGTTCCTTCACAGCCTGCTGGACAAGGATTTTATCTTCTTTCTGCCGTTCTTCCTGGAACCTCTTGATCTCGTCTTTTTCATGTTTCACCTGTGTAGATAAAACAAATGCAGGGAGACCTGCACGCTGCGCATACTGCTTAAGAGGCTCTTCCAGCTTTTTCTGTACGGCATGGCTCTCAGCTAAATTCCTGCAAGTTAACATAATCTTGTTCCCGTTAACTTCAGGCTGCTGTTCCAACAGCAGATCTTTGTATCCCGGAGTCAGGTTTGTCAGCGTCTTAATAAAGTTCTGCCAGTATTCTACAATATCTTCACCGGCGAGCTCTTTATCCGCTGTTTCAATGGTCCAGTCTACTTCAGCAATCGAACGAAAGGCATGGACCAATTTACTTGTGAACAGTTCATAAACAGAAGGTGGAAGCGGCCTTTGCATGGCAAAATGAAAATGCCACGCTTTCTTTTCCTTGAAGACGACCAGCTTCTCCATCCGGCTTTCTTTAAAATGAGGTTCAATCAGATTATGAGGAAACTGGATCTGTTCCAGTAAATAGTGCATCTTCTCCTGACTGTTCACACTCATCGTGATTCCTCCCTTTACCATAAGGACTAAGCTCGTTCATGGAAATACCCTTGCTCATCTTATCCCAAGCAAGGGTATTTTCTGTGAAACAATTAAGCTTTGTACCAGTTTTTTATATAGTCAGCGATTTCTGAAGCGGAAAGTTCCTTCTGCTCTCCAGTCGCTCGTTCTTTCACTTCCACAATTCCTTCACCGGCTTGCTTTCCAACCGTCACACGAACCGGGATTCCGAATAGATCACTGTCGGCGAATTTAACACCGGCTCGTTCTTTACGATCATCATATAAAACTTCGATGCCGGATTCAAGCAGCTGGTCATACAATTGATCTGCAAGCTCCTTCTGCTCTTCCTTCTTTGGATTCATGGAAAGAAGGTGAACCTGGAATGGTGCCACATTAGCCGGCCACGTGATGCCGCGGTCATCGTTATACTGCTCTACGACAGCCGCGAGTGTCCGGGATACACCGATCCCGTAAGATCCCATGATCATCGTCTCCGCTTTCCCCTGGTCATTGAGGAATGTTGCATTCATACGCTGCGAATAGAATTCGCCAAGTTTGAATACATGGCCCACCTCAATGCCCCGGGCGAATTGGATAACCCCTTCCCCGTCTGGAGAAGGATCTCCTTCTTGAATGAAGCGGAGATCTGCATAGCGGGATACGTGGAAATCTTTTTCCGGTGTCGCGTTTTTATAGTGGTATCCGTCCTCGTTGGCCCCACAGGTGACGTTCACAAGAGCTTCAACAGCTGTATCCGCCACAACATCCACTTCTTCCGGCACTCCTACAGGTCCGAGGGATCCGAAGCCTGCACCCATCAGACGCTTCGTATCCTCTGCTGAAGCAAGTTCTACGACGCCGGCATCATAAAGGTTTTTCAGTTTCACATCGTTGACTTCATGATCTCCTCTTGTGACAGCCAGAACAAACTGCTCGTCTACTTTGAACAGGATGGCTTTTAAACCTTCCTCAAGCTGGTGTCCAAAGAAGTCAGCAACCTCCTGCATCGTTTTACAGCCCGGGGTTTCGACTTTCTCCATGTCGACGGGAGCTGCTGCAGACTTTTCATAAACAGCTGTAACAGGTGCCATTTCTATATTGGCTGCATAACGGGAAGTGTCTGAATAGGCGATCACATCTTCCCCGACTTCGGAAAGGACCATGAATTCATGCGTATCCTTTCCGCCCATCGCACCGGAATCAGCGATGACTGCACGGAAATTCAAGCCCAGACGGGAGAACACGTTGGAGTAGGCCTGGAACATCTTCTCGTATGTTTCGTCAAGGCTTTCATATGATTCGTTAAAGGAGTAGGCATCCTTCATTAAAAATTCGCGGCCGCGGAGCAGGCCAAAACGGGGACGTGCTTCATCACGGAATTTATTCTGTATTTGGAAAACCGTCAATGGAAGCTGCTTATAACTTTTCACTTCATGACGTACAAGGCTTGTAATCACCTCTTCATGCGTCGCTCCCAGAGCAAACTCACGGTTGTGACGGTCATTCAAGCGCATCAGCTCGGAGCCGAACGTAGACCAGCGGCCGGTTTCCTTCCATAGTTCTGAAGGTTCAAGGGCAGGCATAGCCATTTCGTGAGCACCGATCTTTTCCATTTCTTCTCTTACAATATTTTCAACTTTCCTCAGCACACGCTGCCCGATCGGAAGGAAACTATAAATCCCCGAGGCAATCTGGCGTATGTAGCCGGCGCGGACTAAAAGCTGATGACTTTTAATGTCTGCGTCTGCTGGGTTTTCTTTTAAAGTAGGAATGAACATATGACTTTGTCTCATCATCTACACCTCAATTCAATGTTAATAAAAGAAAGCCGGAAGTCCAGGTAACGCCTGTTGCCTTGAGACTTCCAGCTGTAGGATTCATCATAGGAATAAGCGTTGAATATCGTTCCATGTTACGACAAGCATGAGCAGCATCAGAAGAGCAAATCCAATGAAATGGACGAGACCTTCCTTCTGCGGATCGATCGGCTTCCCTCTGACACCCTCAAGCCCTACAAAAATCAGGCGGCCCCCGTCAAGGGCAGGAAGCGGAAGAAGGTTGACGATCCCGAGGTTAATGCTCAAGATGGCTGTCCACATGACGAAATTGGTGAATCCTGTCTGAACGACCTGGTCCGTAGCATCGTAAATACCGACAGGACCTGAAAGCATATCCAGTGAAAACTGACCGGTCACAAGTTTACCAAGGTTCGTCAGGATCAATCCGGCCCACTCATACGTCTGAGTAAAGCCAAACGTTAGTTTTTCAGTAAACGATTCCTCAAACGCTCTCGCTACACCCACCTGGCCGATCGTCATATCACGATCTTCTATGGATGCAGGGGTCACATTCATCTGCTGGACGGATCCTTCCCGTTCCACCGTTAATGTAACTTCTTCACCAGGATGATCCCTGATGATAGCCGTGAATTCCTCCCATGTACTAACGGATTCGCCGTCCACAGCGGTCACTTCATCCCCGGCCTTCAGACCAGCTTCCTGGGCTGGTGTACCATTTTGAATTTCACCAAGCTTGGCCTCATCTGAAGGCACGCCTTGAATGAAACCTAAAATCATAAACAGGATAATCGCAAGGACGAAATTCATCATGGGACCGGCAAAGAGCTGCATCGCCCGCTGCGGTACAGTTTTGGATGCAAACTGGCGGTTATAGGGAGCGATTTGTGTTTCATTTTCATCCATCACAAACATCGCTTTTGGATCGACTTCAAAAAACAGCTTTTCATCTTCATCCACTTCATAACCTTCAATAACAAGCCGATGGTCGAGATCCGCTTTTTCGACTTCAATCACACGGGCTTCCGGATGTTTGGATTTGTTATTCACAATGATCCGATTTACTTTCCCGTCGTTATTGAATTCCAGGCCGATATGATGACCGGCTTTCAATTCTACAAGTTCAGGGTCTTCCCCGGCTACACGGACATAGCCGCCGATGGGAAGCAGACGGATCGTATACAAGGTTTCATTTTTCTTAAAATGATATATTTTCGGCCCGAAGCCGATGGCAAACTCCCGCGCCAGCATACCTGCCCGTTTGGCAAATATGAGATGCCCCCACTCATGGACGAACACCAATAATCCGAACATGAGTATAAATGCAATCACTGTAGTCAAATGAAGCACCTTCCTTTTAATTTAAATGGAAACGGACTCTCTTCCTTGTTTCCTCATCAATAGAAATTATGGTAGACAAGTCCGGGTTATGAATCTTGTCATGCCTTTCCAACGCTTCTTCGATGTATGATTCGATTTCCAGGAAGGAAATCCGTCCTTCCAAAAACATTTGAACGGCTTCTTCATTCGCTGCGTTCAAAACGGCCGGCATCGATCCCCCTGCTCTGCCTGCTTCATAAGCCATACGCAGGCATGGGAAACGATCCATGTCCATTTTCTCGAAATTCAAGGTCGCAATTTCTTCTAAATTCAAATGCTCTGTAATTGGAAGGTCCATCCGGTTCGGATAGGTCAAGGCGTACTGGATGGGCACTTTCATGTCAGGCGTTCCCAGCTGGGCAATGACATTCCTGTCCACGTACTCCACCATGGAATGAATCACGCTTTCCCTATGAAGAATAACATGAATCTGTTCATATGGCACTTGAAAAAGCCAGTGGGCTTCAATAACTTCCAGTCCCTTATTCATCATGGAAGCTGAGTCAATCGTGATTTTGGCCCCCATGCTCCAGTTAGGGTGGTTCAGCGCATCTTCCACCGTCACGCCTTTCAGTTCATCTCTCGCCTTATCACGAAAGCTGCCGCCGGAAGCGGTAATAATCAATTTTTCAATTTCTTTCCTGTTCTCACCATTTAAAGCCTGAAAGATCGCGGAATGTTCGCTGTCCACTGGAAGCAGTTCCACCCCGTATTTTTCGGCTTCTGCCATGACGAGGTGACCCGCCGTTACGAGGGTTTCTTTATTAGCGATGGCGATTTGTTTACGGGCCTGAATGGCTTTTAAAGTGGCCGGCAGACCGATACTTCCCATCACAGCGTTGACGACGACATCCACATCATCGGCAGAAGCAGCCTCGATTAAACCTTCTCTGCCGATAAGAATGTGGGAATGGTCTATTTCCCTCTGCAAACGCTGCTTTGTATCCTCATCCTGCACAACAATGACCGCTGGTTTAAATTCCTGTATAAGCGGGACGGCTTTCTCTACGTTACGGCCGAATGCCATACTGTACAGCGAAAACTGTTCAGGGTGGAGTCTGATGACATCCAGGGTTTGTATTCCGATCGAGCCTGTCGCTCCTAATAATGAAATGTGTTTCATATTCCCCATCCCTTCTCGATTACTGAATAAAGTTGATCAAATGCAGAATCGGCAGAATAAATATTAAACTGTCAAACCGGTCAAGAACACCACCGTGCCCGGGAAGGATCTTACCGGAGTCCTTCACTGCATAATGCCTCTTGAATGCCGATTCAACCAGATCTCCAATCTGACCTGCAATCGATATGAGCACAGTTACGAGGAGAACGACAATCAAGGAATGCTCCAGGGGTTGGATCAGATGAAAAATAAATGCAACGACACAGGCAAGTGCCACGCCCCCGACAGAGCCTTCAATCGTTTTCTTAGGGCTGATCTGCGGCCACAGTTTACGTTTCCCGAACGATCTTCCAAATAAATAGGCGCCTGTATCCGTCGCCCATACGATGAATAAAGCGAACAGAATGTACGTTAAATCCGCTTCCCTTGTCTCGATTAAGTAGTTGAAGCCCATTCCAATATAAATGGATGAGAGCAGCAGGAAGCCTGCATCATCAAAGGTGAACCGGTTCTTCACAAGCACGGTATAACTCAGCAGGACGAGGACGGCCAGCAGAGTGATTTCCGATTTCGTTATAAGGTCATCGGAGTCCACCACATTGTCGAAGACCCCATACGGGAACATGAGCGCCCACATCAAGACAAGACCAAGACCTGCCGCGACCGAATACCGGGCGATTTTCTTCATGCGTATCAACTCGAGGAGAGCGATACTGGCTATGAAATAGACAAAAGCTTTAAACGGCCATCCTCCCAGGAGGACGATCGGGATAAAAATAAGTGCTGCTACGACAGCAGTAATTGTTCGTTGTTTCATTCCTTCATTCACACCTTATACTCCGCCAAACCGACGTTTGCGATTTTGAAAATCATAAAGAGCTTTTTCGAAATGGCTTTCATTAAAGTCAGGCCAATACACCTCTGTAAACCAGAATTCTGCATAGGCCAGCTGCCATAACAGGAAATTGCTTAAGCGCTGCTCCCCGCTTGTGCGGATGAGAAGATCCGGCTCAATCAGCTCAGACGTATACAGCTCTGATGAAAACATTTCTTCACTGATATCTGATGGATCGAGGCCGCCCTCTTTCACTTTTTCTGCGATCTGCCTGACGGCGTGCACCATTTCAAAACGGCTGCCGTAGTTCAAGGCAAAATTCAGTACAAGTCCATCGTTGTCTTTCGTTCTTTGAATGGCCTCCTGGACGGCATTTTTCGTGTGTGGAGGCAGAACATCAAAATCACCAATGGTACGGACCTGGACATTTTTCTCAATCAATTCAGGCAGATATGTATTCAGAAAATCTACAGGAAGCTTCATGAGGAACTCCACTTCATTCTTCGGTCGTTTCCAGTTCTCTGTGGAGAAAGCATACAGCGTCAAAACCTGAACACCGAGGTCAGAAGCATAGCTGACAATCCTTTTGACAACACCCATGCCTTCTTTATGACCCGCAATCCGCGGCATTCCTCTATTTTTAGCCCAGCGGCCGTTTCCGTCCATAATGATGGCCACGTGCTTCGGCAGATGAGTATGATCAAGGCCGAGCGACTGTGTTTCTGCTTGTTTTTTTGTTTTTGCGAATGGAAACTTGATTGGCATCGTTAATCCTCCAGTCCGTTTCTTCCATCTTTCTATTATATACTAAAATGAACGTATATGCCGAGACCCACAGCTGGTGAAAAAAAGAAAACCGCGCTGCCAAACATCTACAGCGCGGCTTTACCACTTTATGGCATATGAGGTTAGAGAAAAATCAAACTTCCATGATTTCTTCTTCTTTTGTTTTAGCTAGTTGATCAATCTTCTCTACATTCTGGTCCGTGAGCTTCTGCACATCGTCCTGATAGGAGCGAAGATCGTCTTCTGTCAATTCCCCGTCTTTTTCAAGCTTCTTCAAACGGTCGTTGGAATCGCGGCGGATGTTACGAACCTGTACTTTCGCTTCCTCCGAATACTTTCCTACAACTTTTGCAAGGTCCTTACGACGTTCCTCCGTAAGTGCCGGAATGTTGATACGTACAACATTCCCATCACTGGATGGAGAAAGACCAAGGTCTGCCTTAAGGATCGCTTTTTCAATCTCTGCAATGGCTGTTTTGTCATATGGAGTAATAACAAGCAGACGTGGTTCAGGTGCTGATACCTGCGCCAGTTGGTTCAACGGTGTAGCTGCACCGTAGTAATCCACATATACGTTGTCAAGGATGGAAGGGTTCGCACGACCCGCTCTTACCGTGGCAAGTTGACGGGAATAAGCTTGCACCGCTTGTTCCATTTGTTGTTTCGTCTCATTAATCACAGCTTCAGACATAATTTATTTCCCCCTCACAATAGTTCCAATGTTTTCGCCCATAACGGCTTTTTTAATATTACCATCTTCCGTAATCGAGAATACCAGTAAATCGATATCGTTGTCCATACATAATGAAGAAGCCGTTGAATCCATTACGCCCAGCCCTTCATTTAAAACATCCATGTAGGATAGCTCATCATATTTCACGGCATCTTCGTTCGTTTTCGGATCGTCTGTATAGACGCCGTCCACGTTGTTTTTCGCCATAAGAATGACATCCGCTTCAACTTCAGCCGCTCTTAAGGCAGCTGTCGTATCTGTTGAGAAATACGGGTTTCCTGTTCCGGCAGCAAAAATAACTACACGCTTTTTCTCTAAATGACGGATGGCTTTACGGCGGATATAAGGTTCAGCCACCTGTCTCATTTCGATAGAAGTTTGGACACGGGTTGGGATCCCTAAGTTTTCAAGGCTGTCCTGAAGAGCCAGTGAGTTCATGACTGTAGCAAGCATTCCCATATAATCAGCATTTGCACGGTCCATGCCCATTTCAGCACCGACTTTGCCGCGCCAGATGTTGCCGCCACCGACAACAACCGCTACTTCCACGCCCAGTTCAGCTACTTCCTTCACCTGACGTGACACAGATTTTATGATGCTTGGCTCAAGTCCGAATCCTGCTTCTCCACTTAAGGCTTCTCCACTTAATTTTAATACAATTCTCCGATAGCGAGCAGTAGTCATAGTTACCTCCCGTGTGTTTTTCTAAAAGTCGAACATGGCTGCTCATAGCATGTATATCATGTATGTAGCCTTTTTGAAAATAGGGAACACCTGCAGTGTCCCCTATTTTCACCATCATTATTTTTTAACTTGGCTCATGACTTCGTCTGCGAAGTTTTCTTCACGTTTTTCCATACCTTCGCCGACTTCGAAACGATCGAAGTTCGTGATCTGGCCGCCTGTGGAAGCAACATACTGCTTCACTTTCTGGTCCGGATCTTTAACGAAGCTCTGGTCAAGCAGGCAGATTTCTTCGAAGAACTTGTTCAAACGGCCTTCCACCATTTTTTCAACGATGTTTTCAGGCTTGCCTTCGTTCAAGGCCTGTGTTTTAAGAAGTTCACGCTCTTTCTCTGCTTCCTCCTGAGGAATTTCATCACGGGAAACATAACGAGGGTTAACAGCAGCTACGTGCATAGCAACGTCCTTAGCAGCAGCTTCATCTGTAGAACCTTCAAGAACAGTCAATACGCCGATGCTGCCGCCCATGTGGATGTAGGCACCAAATGCGTCGTTGTCTGTTTTCTCTTTGATAGAGAAACGGCGGAGGGAGATTTTCTCTCCGATTTTCGCTACGCGCTCTGTAATGTATGTGCTTAGTGTTTCGCCTTCTCCATGAAGCTTCTGTTCAAGAGCTTCTTCTACAGAGGCAGGTTTCTGGGAAACAAGGTGCTGCCCAAGATCTTTAAGAAGTTCCTTGAACTGGTCGTTTTTCGTAACGAAGTCTGTTTCACAGTTTACTTCGAAAAGAACAGCCGTGTTTCCGGAGACTTCAATTGCTGCAGAACCTTCTGCTGCGATACGGTCTGCTTTCTTAGCCGCTTTGGAAATCCCTTTCTCACGAAGCCATTCGATCGCTTTATCCATGTCACCATCAGTTTCAGTCAGTGCTTTCTTACAATCCATCATTCCAGCACCTGTTTTTTCACGTAGTTCTTTTACCATCTTAGCATTTACAGCCATTGTGAAAGCCTCCTTTTTAATGTACAAGGTTAAACAGTCCGGCCTTGTACCGGAACTGGTTGAATAAAAGGAATTCTTGAAAAAAGGTGATAAAGGTATACCCCCTTATCACCTTTAGACCCTTCTTACTCCTGAGCAGCTTCTACAGCAGCTTCAGTTTCTTCAGTTGTTTCTGTTTCTTCCCCCTGCTTCGCTTCAAGGACAGCGTCAGCCATCTTGGAAGTAAGCAGTTTGACAGCACGGATTGCGTCATCGTTTGCAGGGATGACATAATCGATTTCGTCAGGGTCACAGTTCGTATCAACGATACCTACAACTGGGATATTCAATTTATGAGCTTCAGCAATCGCGATGCGCTCTTTACGAGGATCGATGACGAACATTGCATCAGGAAGACTCTTCATTTCTTTAATACCGCCAAGGAATTTAACAAGACGATCTTTTTCTTTAAGCATGTCAACGACTTCTTTTTTAGGAAGTACATCGAAAGTACCGTCTTCTTCCATACGCTCGATATCTTTCAAACGGTTAATACGTTTGCGGATGGTTTCAAAGTTTGTAAGGGTACCGCCCAACCAGCGTTGGTTGATGTAGTACATACCACAGCGGGTAGCTTCATCACGTACAGTATCCTGTGCTTGTTTTTTCGTACCTACGAAAAGAACGTTACCGCCGTCAGCAGCGACCTCTTTCACATAGTTGAATGCTTCATCAACCTTCTTCACGGTTTTCTGAAGGTCAATGATATAAATGCCGTTACGCTCCGTGAAGATGTATTTCTTCATCTTCGGGTTCCAGCGGCGTGTTTGGTGTCCAAAGTGAACACCAGCTTCTAGAAGCTGTTTCATAGAAATTACAGACATGTTTGTTCCTCCTGTTTTGGTTTTTTTAGTATCCTCCGCCCTTTTCATTTCCTTCCTGTGAACTCCGTATCGGAGCAACCTCACAAGCAGATCCAAAGGCGTGTGTATTGACACCGTCAGTAAATATACCATAAAGGTATGGATGGTTCAAGTTTTTTCAGTATTTTTACTGATTAAACTTATACATCAGTTCCACCTCTGTTTTACCTCTGTTCAATGCCTTCGCTGTTTCTTCCACAGACCACCCATCCTTCTTCATATTCATGACCATAGAATGAATGGAGGGCTGCTCCACTCCTGCTCCTTCATCCGGGAGGGGAGGCTCGTACACGCCGGCCTTCGTTTCATTTACAGGGCTCATGGTCCCTTCCATTGAACCGGTGCCTGAAGATGCCCATGCTTCCATCCGTCTGTTTTCCTCCTTGATTTCATACAGGTAAGAGGAAAATAAGTCTTCGATCTCCGCAGCGACCTTTTCCTGTCGAAGCTCCAGTTCTTCTGTCCGGCGGATTTTTTTCATCATTATCATAAGGCCGAATAATATTAATCCGTCAATGAGAAAACTGATCACTAATAAAAATGATGTCAAGGAGAGTCACATCCTTTCTTTCTCATCCTCTGCCCAGCTACATCACATTCTGGAGGGACTGCTTTAGTTTATAAATCGCCTTGGCATGGATCTGTGAAATCCGGGACGTCGTTAAATTCAAAACGTGGCCGATTTCCGTAAGCGTGAGCTCTTCTTTATAGAAAAGACTGATCACCAGCTTCTCTTTTTCCTTCAGCTGGTCAATCTGCTCCGCCAGTTCCTTATAGTTTTCCTGTTTGATGAGCGAGGAATCCGGAGAACCGGTTTCCTCATCGGGAATCGAGTATCCGATGCCTTCCTTATGATCTTCGCCCCCGTCTTTCGGTTTCTCTTCCATAGAAAGGACATTGGCAAACAAGGAGTCCTTGACAGCCGCTTCTACTTCCTGGGCGGATATTCCGACGGCTTCTGCCACTTCTTTGGACGTGACTGGACGCTGCAGCTTCTGCTCAAGCTCCTCTGTCACCTGTTCAATCTTTTTAGTCCGATCCCTCACCGAACGCGGCAGCCAGTCTTCCTTCCTCAAACCATCAATAATCGAACCGCGGATGCGGAAGGAAGCGTACGTATCGAATTTCAAGTCCCGGGACCGGTCAAACTTTTTCAAAGCATCATATAGACCAAGCATTCCGAGACTTCTTACATCGTCTTTGCTCACATTTTTCGGTAAATGTGCTGTAATCCGATGGACGTGATAATTCACCAGATAATCGTAAAGCTGGACAAGCTGGTTGGCCGCCTCACCGTCTCTTTCGTTCGTCCATAAATTCCACCATTGTTGTTCCTGAGGAGATAAACCACCTGCCATTTTCATCCTCCCCGCATTTTTTCATTTTTTCATAGACCCGCACGCGCCCTCTCATAATAGAAGCTCACCGACGCCGGCCTTTTTTATGTTCATTTCACTGGTTTCCACATTAAACAGGATGGATCTTCCGGTCCGTCCCCCTGTATCCTCCGCAATGATCGGGATAAAGTGATCCGCAAGGCGGCTTTTCACCGCACTCACATTCCGCTCTCCTATACGAATCCTTGAACTCTGATCTTTCACCGAAAACATATGAGCCCCTCCCGCGATCTTCGCTTTTAAGCTCCCGGGTCTGCACCCTTTGTTGATGAGAGAATCAACAAGAGCATCAACAGCCGTATCTGCATACTTCCACCGGTTAACACGACCATGGAGAGCCGTTTGTGCCTCCGGCAGCATGATATGGATCATGCCGGCCATGCCGTTCCCGTTGTACAGTACCACTCCAACACAGGATCCAAGTCCAGTTGTGGTGAGTAAGGCATCCGTTCCTGCAGCAGCCATTTGGCCAATCCCGATTCTTATACGCTTCTTTTGGTCGTGTATCACCCGGGATTGTCCGGAAATGGTCCAGGAATTATCCATACATCTTTTCCAATTCCAACACGTCTTCTTTGTCCAGCACTTTCTCCAGATTCAAAAGGATAAATAACCGGTCCTCCATTTTCGCCACGCCTTGAATATAAGCGGCTTCCACAGTACCGACAACTTCAGGAGGCGGCTCGACCAGATCGTCTTCGAGGTCGAGAACATCGTTGGCAGCATCCACCACCAAACCAACGTTCATATCTTCGATTGAGACGGTAATGATCCTCGTCTGTTCGGTTTCCGGAGCCGGTTCAAAGCCGAACCTCTCCCGCAGATCGATCACAGGAGTGACGACCCCTCTTAAGTTGATGACTCCCTTTACAAAAGGCCTGGCTCCCGGTACCCGGGTGATCGGCACCATTCTTTCAATCGACCCCACCGTTTGGACAGGGAGGGTATATTCCTCGTCCTGGATTTGAAAAACGATGACTTTCTGCGCGTGCCCTTTATATTCTGTCATGAAAACCCCTCCTTTTATTTGATTAACGCATTGCTGTCCAGGATTAATGCCACCTGACCATCACCCAGAATCGTGGCGCCTGATATAGCAAACGCTCCGGATAGATAGTCACCGAGAGACTTCAAAACTACTTCCTGCTGTCCAATAAATGAATGGACGACAAGAGCTGCCATTTTGTCACCTTTGCGGACGATGACAACAGAATATTCATCATCTTCTTCCCGCTCCACAGGCACCTGCAGAAGTTCTGTCAAGTAGACAAGAGGAATGACCCTGCCGCGGAAATCCATCACCCTTTTGTTATGGGCGTGCAGCAGATCTTTTTTCTTCACAATAGCGGTCTCTATAATAGAAGAAAGCGGAACGGCATATTTCTCTTTCTGCACCTCGACCAGCATGACAGAGATGATGGAAAGTGTCAGAGGGAGCTGGATGGAAAACCGGCTGCCTTCTCCAAACTCCGATTCGATTGTTATAGCCCCGCCAAGGGATTCGATGGTGTTCCTGACAACATCCAGGCCGACACCCCTCCCTGAAATATCCGAAATCTGGTCAGCCGTGGAAAATCCACTTTCCATAATCAAATCAAACACTTGGGAATCAGACATTGCTTCGGCCTGCTCTTTTGTAACGACCTGATTTTTGACGGCTTTCTCGACCACTTTCGTACGGTTGATCCCTGCTCCGTCATCCTTGATTTCGATGAAAACATGATTGCCACTGTGATAAGCCTTTAATTCAATTTTTCCTGCCGCAGGTTTCCCTTTGGCTTCACGCTCGTCAGGACTCTCAATGCCGTGATCCACCGCATTCCTGATTAAATGGACGAGGGGATCTCCGATCTCATCGATAACGGTGCGGTCCAATTCTGTGTCCGCACCCGTTATGGTTAATTCCAGACGTTTATGTAAATCCTTTGAAAGCTGGCGGATCATACGCGGGAATCGGTTAAACACCTGGTCTACCGGGACCATACGCATGTTCAAAATGATGCTCTGCAGATCGCTGGATATTCTCGTCATATGCTCCACCGTTTCCTGAAGCTCCGGATGCGCAAGATCTGCAGAAATCTGTTCCAAGCGTCCCCGGTCAATCACAAGTTCTTCAAACAAGTTCATAAGAGCATCCAAACGGTCAATGTTCACCCGGATCGTACGCCCGCTGGAGGATGGTTTACCCGCTTCTTTCGCTGCCTTGCTGTTTGTTTCTGGTTCAGGTTGAACCGGGATTTGTTCCATCGCCTGTGTTTCCCCTTTCTTATACAGCTCAACAGAAACGTGCTCCACCTCTGACACCTTTTCAATTTTTGCCTGGATGTCATCTTCTGACCCCTCTGTAATGAAAAGGACGGTAAAGCTGTGCTCAAATTCTTCATTTTCGAGTTTTTCAACAGAAGGAGAGGCAGCGACGACCTCTCCCGCTTGTTCAAGAACTTCAAAAATCATATACACTCTCGCAGCTTTTAACAGGCAGTCGTCCCGGAGGTGTATGTGAATCTTCAGCGCCTTATTCCCGGACTCTTCTGCCATATGGATCACGTTCTTTGTAAATGCATCGATCTGGAGCTCTGTTTCCTGCATTACAACGATGGGATTTTGACTTTTTAACAGCTGCTCTCCACCTTTTTCAACCGCCTCAAGTCTTCGGACGACGTTTTCTACATTCCGCTCTCCAGTACCGCCATCAGCAATATCAAGGACCATTGCTTCCAGGTCGTCGACCGCATCAAAGACGGTGTCCAGCACCCCTTCATTCACTTGAAGCTGTTCATTGCGGACCGCATCCAGCACATTCTCCATGTTGTGGGTCAGGTCCGACAAATCCTGGTATCCCATTGTCGCCGCCATTCCTTTCAAGGTATGGGCTGAACGGAAAATCTCATGGACGACAGCAGTATCCAGCGGGTTCTTTTCTAAAACAAGCAGATGATCATTGATGGCTTGGAGGTGTTCTTTACTTTCATCAATAAAGACTTCTAAATACTGATTCATTTCCATTTCTTTACCCCTTCTCCAACGCCTGCACGATTGCGGCGCTTATATTCGAGACATCTGTCACTTCATCAGCCAGTCCTGACTTAACGACCGCTTTCGGCATCCCGTAGACGACACAGGATTGTTCAGATTCTGCAATGGTGTAGGTCGGACAACTGCTTCGAAGCTTGATCATGCCTTCCAGTCCATCCGTGCCCATCCCGGTCATCACAACCGCTGTAACCATCCATCCTTGTACAGCAGCAAGGGACTGAAACAATGTATTGACGGACGGCCGATGTCCATTCACAGGTGCCTGTCCATTTAATTCAAGGAAAAGCCCTTCCCCTTTCTGAACAACCGTCATATGCGTTCCTCCCGGAGCAATATAAGCGACACCGTTTTTCAACTCTTCTTCATGCTTCCCCTCTTTGACAGTAAGGGAAGAAAGCTTATCCAGCCGATCAGCCAGGGTCTTAGTAAATCCCGGCGGCATATGCTGGACGACCAAAAGCGGCGCCGGCAGTTGTTCCGGAAGGGCGGCGAGAACCTTTTGAAGAGCTCGCGGTCCTCCCGTAGAGGTGCCGATCGCTACGACCCGTTTCTTCTTCCCTTTTTGGAACGAAACAGGGGGAGGATTTTCAACAGGATGGCTCCAAGGCAATGTTCCCACCCTTGCTTCCGCCGCGCCTTTCACTTTCCTTATTACTTCAGCTTCTACTTTTTCCATATCAAGAGATATCGCGCCCGAAGGTTTTGGTATGAAATCCACGGCGCCAAGTTCCATCGCCTTCAACGTGCTCTCGGCCCCGTCTTTAGTAAGACTGGACACCATGAGGACTGGCAGCGGTGTTTCCTTCATGATCCACTCCAGAGTGGACAGACCATCCATGACGGGCATCTCCACATCCATCGTAATCACATCGGGTTGAACCTGCTTCAGTTTTTGAAGACAATCCTGTCCATTCCTGGCAGCACCCACAACCTTGATACGCTGATCCCGCTGGAGCATATCGCTCAGCACCCGCCTCATAAAGGCTGAGTCATCGACGACCAGTACTTTGATTTCTTTCACTGCGCTTCCCCCTTCCTTACGAGCCGTTTTAATTTTTCCAAGAATCCCGGTTCTTCCAAATGGATGCTGGATGATGTCCGGTTTAAAAACCGTCCGGTGATTTGATGCACGGCACGGCTCGCTTTTGCTGAAGGGGCATGGATCAGAAAAGGGACCTGGTTCAAAACGGCTTCAAGAACCTGCCGATCTTCAAGAACGACACCAAGTTGATGCACGTCAACATGTAAGAATCTATGCGCAGCCTCCTGAAGACGTGCTAACGTGCGTTCCCCCGATGGTCTGGTCTGCGCCCGGTTGACGATAAACGAGAAAGGAAGTACGGGGTTTTTATGAACCAGCTGCTTCATCAGGGCATAAGCGTCGGTAATCGACGTAGGCTCCGGCGTTGTCACAATAATGACTTCATGAGCGGAAAGCAGCCATGAACGGCTGCTTTCCGTAATCCCCGCTCCCATATCAAGAAGGATGACATCATATATTTTCGAGACGTCTTCAAGCTGCTCGTTCAAAAATTCGTAGTCCACTGCATTCATATTGAACAACTCTGTCAAACCAGACCCGCCTGCAGCATAATCAAGCCCGCCCGGACCGTGTTGTATAATTTCCTGAAACGTCAGCCGATTCCGTATAAGATCAGGAAGACTACAAGCCGATGTTCGTCCTAAAAGAATATCCACATTCCCCATCCCGACATCCATGTCCAGCACCAACACTTTTCTTCCTGAGCGGCACAGGGATAACCCCATATTTATCGTGATGTTCGATTTCCCGACCCCTCCCTTTCCACTGGCAACGGCCACCACCCGCGCAGGGGGACTGGATTCACGGGAAATCATGCGTGTCCGAAGAAGTTCAGCCTGATCCTTCATCGGTATACCCCTCCATAAGCTGGACAGCTATATGTTCGGGAGACATGCTTTGGATATCGTCGGGCACGTCCTGTCCATTTGTGATATAAGCTGCCCCCCGTTTGTTCTTCAAGATCAAATTGACAGCATCCGCCAGCGTTGATGTTTCGTCTTCTTTTGTAAAAATAATCTTCTCCACAGGTAAGAAAGAAAAATTATTAAAAACCGCCTGCATATCCGCATATTTACTCGTTAAGGATAAGACAAGGAAATGGTCCGCCTGCTCTTCGAAATCAATCACGTTCTGGAGCTCTTCTATAAATGTACGATTCCGATAGTTCCGCCCTGCGGTATCAATGAGAACAAGATCAACATCCGCCAGCTTTTCCTTCGCCTGCCTGTAATCCTCCATGTTATAAGCCACCTCAACCGGGGCATTAAGAATTCCGGCATAGGTCTTCAACTGCTCCACTGCACCAATTCTGTACGTATCGGTTGTAATGAAACCAACCCTCCACCCCTTATTCAACACCGCATCTCCGGCGAGCTTGGCCAAGGTGGTCGTCTTTCCGACCCCTGTCGGTCCGAATAAGTGGATGTACCGTTTCTGAAACGTATGCCCGGACGGAATCTGCCGGAGCATGTCCGTCAGTTCCTCTACCGCCATTCTTTTGACCTCACCACGTTTGTCCGGGGTTTCATACTTTTCCAGTATGGAAGATACAAGGATTTGAACGTATGGCTTTTGAAGCCCCTGTCCTGATAAATACCGTTCCAACTCCTGCATCAATGGGGACAAAGCCGAATTCTCTGTTGACCTATCTTGAATGATGGCTTTCAACTGAGTTATTTCATCCAGAATCTTCTGGTTTTCTCCATTGTTCCCCTTATCCAGAAGTGGTTCAGAGGGCATGGCTTTCTTTCGTTCAACAGGAACATCCGGGTCCATACCTGCGACCACTTCTGTCATTTCTTTTTTAAACAACCCGAGAAAGCCTCCACTTTTTATTACTTTTGAGCTTAAGATTACGGCTTCTGTCCCAAATTCACTTCTCACTTTTTTCATAACTTCCGGCATCGATACTCCGTGAAACTTTTTTATTCTCAAGATACATTCACCACCCCGACACTCTGGACTTCGGCACTTGGATCTAATTCGTTATACGAAAGCACGACGACCTGGGGCAGTGCCCGGTCCAGCAGCTGCTTCATGTACATTCGCACGGCCGGCGAACAAAGGACGACCGCCGTCTCCTCCTGAAGAGTGACCCGTTCGACCTGTTCAGCTACAGAGCGTAACACCGCCTGTTGTTTTTCAGGATCAAGGGCAAGATAGCTGCCATGCTCCGTCTGCTTAATATGGTCTGCAACAAGTTTCTCCACTTGACCGGAGACGGTAATCACTTTCATCTGATCATTCCCACCCTTAAACTGACTCGTAATCTGTGCGGACAGAGACTGGCGCACGTACTCACCTAACAGTTCTGTATCATTGGTCATCTTTGCAAAATCGGCCAGTGTTTCAAAAATGACCGGCAGATTTTTAATCGAGATGTTTTCACGCAGCAGTTTGGCCAGCACTTTTTGAACATCTCCGACACTGAGTGGATCAGGGGTGACTTCCTGAACCAATATTGGATAGGAGGTCTTCAAATGATCGATCAGCTGCTGGGTTTCCTGACGGCCAAGGAGGGCGTGGGCATGACGCTTAATCACTTCCGTTATGTGAGTCGAAACGACAGATGGTGGATCGACAACCGTGTATCCTGACAATTCCGCCTCATCTTTCATATCTTCTGTGATCCACTTAGCCGGGAGGCCAAACGCAGGTTCCACAGTATCCATGCCCTCGACTCCGTCATCCTCATCACCCGGGGTCATAGCCAGATAATGATCCAGCAGAAGCTCTCCCCCTGCTACCTGGTTTCCTTTAATTTTCAACCGGTATTCGTTCGGACTGAGCTGAATGTTATCACGGATACGCACAACAGGAATGACAAGGCCGAGTTCTATGGCGAGCTGCCGCCGGATCATAACAATCCGATCGAGCAGATCTCCCCCCTGGCTCGTATCGGCGATGGGAATTAAGGCATAACCGAACTCAAATTCAATCGGATCCATACTAATAAGATCAACCACATTCTCCGGCGACCGCATTTGATCCCCTTCTGCTTCATCGGTTTCCTCCGGTTCTTCAATGTCCTGCTTTTCAGACTGCCTGGAAAGGCGGTACCCTCCAAACGCCAGCACTCCGGCGATCAGGCTCGTTAAGAAAATGGGAATCGGGGTCAGGCCGAGAAGGAAGATGGAGGCGGCTGCAATATAAAGAAGCTTTGGATAGCGGAGCAGCTGACTGGTCACATCAGAACTCAAATTCCCTTCTGAGGCGACCCTTGTGACTACAATTCCGGTTGCGGTCGATATGAGCAGAGCCGGAATCTGACTGACGAGTCCATCACCAACGGTCAGACGCATATATGTATCAATAGCTTCATTAAAAGACATGCCCATCTGGACCATGCCGATAATCAATCCAAAAATGATGTTGATGATCACGATAATAATTCCGGCGATAGCGTCTCCTTTTACGAACTTACTGGCTCCGTCCATGGCTCCGTAAAAATCGGCCTCATTTTCAATTTTTCCTCGTCGTTCCTTAGCCTGATGTTCATTGATCATGCCTGCGTTCAAGTCGGCATCAATACTCATCTGCTTTCCTGGCATCGCATCAAGAGTGAAACGAGCAGCTACTTCGGACACACGTTCCGCCCCTTTGGTAATAACTAAAAATTGTATGATAACAAGGATGATGAATACAACGAAACCTACGAGAGGATTACCACCAATCACAAAAGTTCCGAAGGTTTCTACAACACCACCGGCTTCCGCCTCAGAAAGAATCGAACGCGTCGTGGACACGTTCAAACCAAGACGGAATAACGTAAGCAGCAGCAAAAGGGTCGGAAAGACGGCAAACTGGAGCGCCTCATCCATATTCATGGATACTAAAATAACGATAAGAGCGAGCGTGATATTAATAAGAATAAAAAAGCTGAGGAGCCACCCAGGTAAAGGTATAACAAGCATAATGATGATCAATATTACACCTAACAGGACGGATAAATCTCTTGGTGACATAAGGGCACTCCTTTCTTAAATCTTTTCCTGCAGCCGGTAGACGTAGGCGAGTATTTCCGCCACCGCTTTAAAAAACTCTTCATCAATCGGCTTGTCTATTTCACATTTGGCATAAAGCGATCTGGCCAGCGGTCTGTTTTCCACGGTTACAATGTCGTGCGCCCTGGCAATATCCTTAATTTTAAGGGCGAGAAAATCCACGCCCTTGGCTACAACGATCGGAGCGTCGGATTTCTGGTCATCATATTTCACCGCAACAGCGTAATGGGTCGGGTTGGTGATGACGACATCGGCCTGCGGCACTTCACTCATCATCCTCGATGCTGACATCTGGCGCTGCTTTTCTTTGATTTTCGCTTTGATCTGAGGGTCACCCTCTATGTTTTTATACTCATCCTTTATGTCTTTTTTGGACATTCGGATGTTCTTCTCGTGATCATAACGCTGGTATGTATAATCGAGAACAGATAAGACCAGCAGGGCCAGAGCGGAAGCGATTCCCATGATGACAGTAATCGTCCCGAAGAAAGACACGGCATCTTCCACCGATTTCTGCGACATCATCATCATCTGATCTTTGTTCACCCAAATGATAGAGAAGGTGATCACACCGACGACGCTGATTTTCAGCAGAGACTTCAACAATTCCACAAGGGCCCGTGCAGAAAAAATCCGCTTGGCTCCTTTAATCGGATCGATTTTTTTCAAATCCGCCTTCAAAGGCTCCCCTGTGAACATGACTCCTACTTGAAGAAGATTGGAAGCGATCCCTGCAACGACTGCAATACCCATGAGCGGGGCTGTCACCTTCGCTGTTTCCATCGTCATTTCAACAAAAATGGTATGGGTCTGCTCCTGTGTTAAGTCCTGGTGCACATAATAAGTGAAAGCATGGCGGTACATTTGTAATACCGCGTCCCTCATATATCCGCCTAGGAGGAAAAGACCGCCGAACATAAACAACAGCAGGAACCCTGTGTTTACATCCTGACTTTTAGGTACCTGGCCTTTTTTTCTCGTATCCTGCCTCTTTTTTGGTGTTGCTTTTTCCGTCTTTTCATCGGCTGCGAAATATTGCAGATCCAATTTCATCCATGCCATTGTTCATCAGCCTCCAAGTACATCCATAAATCCCCTCATGGTTTCAAGCATCGTTTCGAACAGTATTTGAATCAAATAGACATAAAAGCTCATTGCAATAACGAGAACGGACAGCGCAACAAAAATTTTCAAAGGCAGCCCCACAACAAACACGTTCAACTGTGGGACGGTCCGGGCGACGATTCCAAGGGCGATGTCAACGAGGAACAGACACCCAACGATTGGTACCGCCATTAAAAAAGCAATCATAAACATCTTATTGAACGACTGTAGGACAAACATGATCCAGCCTTCTTCTTTCATCGGAAGGAATTGCTCAAGGCCGATGAATTGATAGCTGTAAAAAATTCCATCAATCATCAAATGATGGCCGTCGACGACTAAAATGAACAGCAATGTAATGATATACATATACTGGCCCACCAAAGGACTTTGAGCCCCTGTTTGAGGGTCAATCACATTGGCGACGGCAAAGCCCATTTGAAAATCGATGAACCCTCCAGCGATTTGGATGGCGCCCAGAATAATGTAAGCCAAAAGGCCGACCCCGAGTCCAACGGCCGCCTCCTTTAAAAGCAGAAGAAAATAGGTCCCGTCCACCGTCAGTTCAGGAACAGGAAGGGTGAAAACCATCAAGGCGGCTAAAAAAAAGCTGAACCCTACTTTATGAGTGACCGGTACTGTCCGATAAGAAAACAAAGGCAGGGATGCGAAAAAAGCGGCCACCCGGACGAAGACCAGCAGAAATGCCGGCAGATTCACGAGCGAAATTGATTCGATCATAGTCAGCCCACCAGCATATTCAAGTTACTAAAGATTTCCGCTGTGAATTCAACCATATTGGTAAGCATCCAAGGCCCAAAGACGATCAGTCCAATTAAAACGGCGACGATTTTCGGGATAAAGGCAAGCGTCTGTTCCTGAATCTGCGTTGTAGCCTGGAATATACTCACGACCAGTCCTACCGTTAAGGCAAGAATCAAAAGGGGCCCCGAAATCAGCAGCACCGTATAAATGCCTTCCTTGGCAAATGAGATAACCATATTGCTATTCATCGTGGTTCCTCCTTAAAAGCCTTCCAGCAATGATTTCGTTATTAAGAACCAGCCGTCCACAAGGACAAACAGCAGAATCTTAAACGGCAGGGATATCATGACGGGTGGAAGCATCATCATTCCCATCGACATCAACACGCTGGCGACAGCCATATCAATGACTAAAAATGGGACAAAAATCATGAACCCCATTTGAAAAGCGGTTTTCAGTTCACTGATGGCAAAAGCAGGCACCAGTGTAGTAAGCGGGACTTCCTGGATAGAAGAAGGGGCTTCCAGACCGGAATAATTCATAAATAAGGCCAGATCCTTCTGTCTGGTGTGTTTGCCCATGAACTCCTTCATCGGAGCACTCGCTTCATCATACGCTTCATCTAAGGTGATTTCCTCATTAAACAATGGGGTTAACGCCTGCTCGTTGACTTCCTCAAACGTAGGAGCCATGATGAAGAACGTCAGAAACAAAGCGATTCCTATCAACACCTGGTTGGGAGGCATCTGCTGAGTAGCCAGCGATGTCCGGACAAAGGATAAAACGATAAGGATCCTTGTAAAACTGGTCATTAAGATCAACAGACCCGGGGCCAGTGATAAAACCGTCAACAACAGCAGCAGTTTGACAGAGGTAGCGATGTTTTCAGGATCTGAGCTTGTAAAGATATCTACAAATTCATTCATGATCCTGCCCCCCTTTCGCTCTCTCCGCTGCTTTTTTCTGTTTCTGTTTCATATCGTTCAGCTGGGTTTCAAAAAGCTGTTGGAATTGGAACGTCGAGGTATCCTTTTTCGGCTCTTGATGACCGGGAATTTTACGCAGCAGATTCTGCACGGAAGCTGTTGGAATGGAAGGGCCCTGGTCCTTTTTCTGAAAAGAGGCCTTCGTATCCTGATCCGTTATTTCCGTGATCAACTCCACCGTATCGCCTACACCTAATAAAAACACCTGCTCTCCTACTCTTACCGCCTGTATGGAACGATTAGGCCCGAGACTCATCCCTCCCAGGTTCTCCATAGTTCTTGATTGGTTCACCCACTGGTTTTTACGGTTGAACAATTTCAGCAATCCATAAATCAAGGCCACGACGAAAACCAAGGCCAGTCCGAGCTTCATGAAGTTCCACAAAAGCGAAGGCTGATCCTGTGCTGCTTCAGCCGGCTCAGATGCATCCATATCCGCATCTGCACCAGGGCAGCCCTCGAGTTCCGGATTTGATAAACATTCGTTCACAGAGGGCTGGGCCATCGTTTGCAAAGGCAAAAACGTCAGCAGGAGGACCGTAAACATCAACATTGCTGATACTCTTGGTGCAGAAAACATCATATTCCCCGCTTCAGCTTAACGCTTTCTGAATCGCTTCAATCACACGGTCGGCCTGGAAAGGCTTCACAATAAAGTCCTTGGCACCGGCCTGGATTGCGTCCACAACCATCGCCTGCTGCCCCATAGCTGAACACATAATGACTTTTGCATCTGGATGAACCGCCTTAATTTCCTTCAAGGCCGTAATCCCATCCATTTCCGGCATGGTGATATCCATCGTGACAAGGTCCGGTTTTTCTTCTTTGTAAAGCTCTACCGCTTTCTGTCCATCTTCTGCTTCCCCAGCAATTTCATATCCGTTTTTTGTTAGAATGTCCTTCACCATCATACGCATGAACGCTGCATCATCTACAATCAGTATTCTTTCTCCCATTTCTCTTCCTCCTGTCATTTCGTTCCTGTATTAACGTAATTTTGTCAGCCGGTCCTTTGGACTTAAAATGTCAGTCACCCGCACACCGAAATTTTCATCAATAACGACGACTTCCCCTTTAGCCATCAACTTTTCATTTACATGAATATCAACAGGCTCACCGGCGAGTTTATCCAATTCCACGACAGACCCGGCAGACAATTCAAGAATGTCCTTCACCGTCCGTTTCGTCCTTCCAAGTTCCACCGTGACTTTTAACGGAATGTCCATCAGCATATCAAGGTTTTTATGAGCGGTTCCTGTCATGGATGGAGACTGCTCGAACTGTTGGAATTGTGCATGCTGCACATCTGCATCCTGAGCACTTCGGCCTGCAGGCCCCCCCACATACTGCGGATCAGCCGGATGCTCTTCGTATTCTGTAACTTCTCGCTCCGGTGACGTCTGTGGTTCTTCAGGTGAAGCAGGACCGGTCTGTTCCAGCACTTGTTTTTCATCTGAAATGTTTTTGCTTGGTTGTGAGCCTTCCGGATCGAGAAGCTGCTCTACCAGGTCTTTCGCAAAATTCAGCGGGATCAACTGCATGATTTTTGAGTCGATCAATGTTCCTACTTTGAGTTGAAAAGCCACATTGACCAAGGTTTCCTCCTCAGGGATCATATCCTCCCCTGATTGTTCCTCCAAGTCCAGCACATTGATCGATGGTGGTGAAATATCCACTTTCTTATTAAAGATGGTGGACATACTGGTCGCTGCAGACCCCATCATCTGATTCATAGCTTCCTGAACGGCGCTTAATGCGATTTCATTCAAGTTTTCATCCGGGTTCAGACCATCCCCCCCGAGCATCAAATCAGCGATGATGGCTGCATCCTTCGTCTTCATAACAAACACATTTTCTCCTGTGAATCCGTCTGTATAAGTCACTCCGACGGCGACATGGGGTTTGGGAAATTCGTCCGCCAGATCCTTCCGGTACACGACAGCGATTTCCGGCGTGGTGATCTCTACTTTTTGATTGAGCAGAGAAGACAGCGCAGTTGCGGAGCTTCCAAACGATATATTTCCAATCTCGCCGAGCGCATCTTCCTCAAGAATGGCCAGATGCGACTCTTTGGCAGACAGATCTGAAGCTTTATCGTCTCCTGCATCAGCCCCGCCATTCAATAACGCATCAATTTCGTCCTGGGATAACATGTCATCACTCATCTTCCCCGCCTCCTTTTGTAAATTCGTCTAATATTTGAACAGCCATTTTATTTTTCACCTGTCCAGGCTGAATGTAAAATTTCGGTTCATCATCCACTTTCATAATCATCGGATGTTCGATGGATTGGTCGAGACGGATGACATCATTTTCATCAAGGTTCAAAAACTGCTCAATGCTCATATCCGCCTCGCCAAGGACAGCAAGCACATCAAGCTCTGCTCCCTGTATCGTCCGGCTGATCGCTTCATAGTCCTCCGGATTTCTTTCTTTGGACTGTTCTTTCTGCATCCAGTAATGGACGGAGAGCTTCGGAATGATCGGCTCTAATACAACGTGTGGAATACAGACGTTGATCATGCCGCTCGTTTCTCCGATCGTCGTGTTCAATGAAACGACGATAACAGTTTCATTGGGAGAAACCATCTGAAGGAATTGAGGGTTTACCTCGAAATCCTCAAGCATAGGGTCGATGTCCACAATCGATCCCCATGCCTCCTGATAATTTTCAAGCGCTCGTTCGAACAAGTGGGACATAATCGTCGTTTCGATCTCGGTCAGATTATCCACCTTGTTCACACTGCTCCCACGGCCTCCGAGGACGCGGTCCAGCATGGCGTAGGCGACATTGGGGTTGGCTTCGAGCAGAATGCGCCCTTCCAGTGGAGGGACGCTGAAAATATTCAAAATGGTCATGGCCGGGATCGACCGGATAAATTCTTCATAAGGAAGCTGGTCCACGGACGCTACCTGTATGTCTACATACGTGCGTAACTGCGCAGAAAAGTAAGTCGTCAGCAGCCTGGAGAAATTCTCGTGAATTCTAGACAGGCTTCGGACTTGATCCTTGGAAAATCTCAAGGCCCGCTTAAAATCATACACTCTGACTTTCTTTTCTTTTTCTTCTTTCTTTAATTCCTCGGCGTCCATCTCTCCTGAAGACAGTGCAGATAGAAGGGAATCTATTTCATTTTGTGAGAGAACCTCTTCCGCCAAATTTTCTCCCCCTTCCTTCGATTATTGAAGGACTTTGTTTACGGTATAAACGTCCGTGACTTTACCTTCTGTAAGAAGCTCATTCATCTTTAATTTCATCTTTTCCTCTAAATCAGAAATGCCAGATTGAAAGCTTTCCGACTTCATCACAGATAATTCCTTAATCAATGTATTGCTGATTTGGAAATCTCTCTTTTCCAGTTCCTTTTTTGTAGCTGTGCTGTCTGTGACGACTTGAAAGCTGATCCTCACATAGCTTCCATCTTTCAAGTCCGTGGTGATCTCCTCTGTTACAAAAGAGGCCTCCCGGATATCATCAATGCTGCGTTCTCCGGATCCTTCTTCTCCACCATTGACGTTCAGGACGAAAACAAGCGCTACAACACCGAGAATCGTTAAGGTGCTTAACGTGATGATCATTCCTTTGAAAATGTTCATCTTTTTACTCACCTGCCTTATCTGCAGCCTGGATCAGGCCTATGCTGCGAAAATAGTCCGTTACCTTCAGAGCCACTTCTTCCTCTGATTCCAACACGAGAAATGTACGACCGCGGGCAGTGGTAATGGTCGTATCCGGATTAGACTGGACCTGTTCTATGTAAATCGCATTATAGGTGAAAGATTGTCCGTTTAACTTTGTCAATGTAATCATAGAAAGGAGGAGGGTCGGCACCCTCCGTCTCTCCTTATCGCTTCAGATTGACTAGTTCCTGCAGAATCTCATCAGAAGTGGTGATGATTTTCGTATTGGCCTGGAATCCACGCTGGGATGTAATCATTTCAGTGAACTGATCGGCAAGGTCGACATTGGACATTTCAAGCGCCCCTGCAATCATGCCGCCTGTCCCATTCTGACCGGCAACGGATAGATCAGACACGTCATTCAATTCATCGTCATTTGCATTACTGCTTATAAAACCAGAGTTGGGCGTGGCACGATATTCATTTCCGCCGACTTTCTCAAGACCGCCGGGATTGGAAAATTTGGCGAGCATAATTTGACCCGCCTGCTGAACGTTATTATTAGCGTCAATGTAGTTGACGGTTCCATCCGTCTGGACACTGAAGCTCTGTGCGTCATCAGGAATAGTAATCGCACCCTCGTTACCAATGACATACTTCCCACTGTTATTGACGAGTGAGCCATCATCATCCAAGTAAAAGTTCCCGGCTCTTGTGAAACTGATCTGCAGTTGTGAAAGATCTGTGTTTCCTCCACCAACGTTAACGCCATCCGTTCCCGCTTCCGCAAGCACAAACATGCCGTCTCCTTCAAGTGCAAGATCAAGTGGACGACCGGTGGACTGGCGGTTCCCCTGTGTATGGATGGTATCGATGGAGCCGATTTGTGTCCCAAGACCGACCTGGGTTGCATTCAGTCCCCCTGTCACATTGCCACCATTATCATTGGCAATCGGACCTTGGGCATTGGACATCGTCTGACTCATCATATCCTGAAAAGTGACGCGTCCCTGTTTGAAGCCGTATGTGTTCACGTTGGCAATATTGTTGCCGATCGTATCTAATTTTGTTTGAAAACCTTTCATTCCAGAAACTCCTGAATATAGTGAACGTAGCATGTAGTCAACATCCCTTTCGGTTTTTAATGCCGGTGCTTCTGTCCTTCCGCCCCAGCTGCGGCTTCCCTTCATACGGGTCCAGCCTATTCATTGATAAAAATGGTGCCATTGATATTCGTGAAAATCTGCGACTGCGTTTCCTCTCGGTTCATGGCGGTTACGACGGTCCGGTTCTTCGTACTGACGATCAGCGCTGCTTCATTTGTCAATACAAGAGAATCAGTCACGCCCTTGGTTTCAGCTTCCTGCATTTTTGCAGAGATCTGTTCCCAGGAAGACGGCGCAATGGAAATGTTTCTTGTTTTCAGACGCTGCTCCGCATGCTTGCTGATTTTCAACCCCGCTGCTTCCTCCAGAGCATCCTTAAATGAAGCCGACGTTTCTTTCTCTGTCCTTATGCTGGTCTGCCTTCCCATGAGAGGGGGCTGGACAGCATGGATGCGCGGGTCCATCAAGTTTCCTGCTTTCCTGATCCGCTCTCTTGACTCACCTTTGTCAAATCCTGCACTGATACGAGACCTCCGGACTGCAGTTCAACATATGTGCCATCTTCTTTTTGATTAACAGCAACAACGACATCTGTTCTCAGATCTCCCTGATCCTTGGAAGTATACGTAACTTCCTTTCCGATCAGATGGCTGTAGGTAATCAAGGATGACATGTTCTGCTGCTCTGTGAAGGATTGGAACGCTGTCGACATATTCGTCATCTGCTCCAGACTTGAAAACTGCGTCATTTGCGAAACGAATTCCTGATCTTTCATAGGATCAAGCGGGTTTTGATTTTGAATTTGAGTCATCAGGATTTTCAGGAAATCATCCTTTTCAAGGATATTGCTTCCGGATGTTTGGGTCTGCTGATTTTTCAGATAATAAGACGGATCGATCGAAGTCACGGAACCACCTACACTTTCTCATTCAATAAAATATCTTCAAAAGAGGCGGCATCCTCCCCTTCCTCTTCTTCATTCACATGCGGACTGTCTTCTTTCTCCCTGTGGGACTCATCAGACGATCCCTGTTCATCATCTGCCTGTCCGCTGGAATGGTGCTGCGCGAATGCCAGGGCATCATTTTTTTCAACCACTACCTGCTGGGGGGAGAACACAGGTCTCAAATGATGAAGGTTCCCTTCAAGGAGTTCCTTTGCTGCCTGGGTCTGCACCATTAGTTTGACAATCATCTCACCATTCTGCTGGGTCACCTGTACCATCATGTTTCCGAGGCTCCCGGGCTTCAATTGGATCTGCATTTCCTTCATCCCGGAAGCATGTGTCAACAAGCGGCTGTTATGGACCATCCGCTCCAGCTCCTGCAGAAAACCAGCAGGACGGGTCTGATCACTTCCCGTTTGATTCACGTGGAGGACCAATTGTTCGACTTTAGACATCACTCCAGAAGTCCCCGGCCAGGAAGGTGTTTGGGCTTCATCCGCACCAGCCGTGTTTCTTAACGCTTCCTGGGCCCACCTGCCCATCTCTCTTCCCGTCAAAGGGTGCTGCTGGTAGGCTTGAGGAAGCTTTTGATGCTGGTCCAGCCGTGCAGCAAGCTGTAGAAAAATTTGTTTCTCAACCGGAGCATCACGGAAAAGCCGGTCGACGACGTCCTGTTTCCCAACATCCATGGAAGCCTGTTGAACGGATTTTGTCAGCGGAATCACTATTTTTTTCAACTCTGATCCTGGCTGCTCACCCTTCCTGAAGGCCTCAACCAAACTCTTGAACTGTTTTGAAAAGGACATCAGCGTGGGTTCAACATCCAGAGCTCCCCTTGCAGGCACACGATTGAGAACACTCTGAGGCAGAACGTCTCCTTTTTCTACACTGGCAGATGCATCAATGACTTGCCCCCCTCTGACCAGGGCTGTAAGCATGTCCTTCACTTTAGGGTGGCTTTCCTGAAAAAGAGAAGCCATTTCAACCGCTGCATCATCCGGGTGCATGTTTTGCAAAGCTGCCGCTACAGGAGCAAACTTCCCGATGAGAGAGTCTATGGTTTCACCGGATTCCCTGCCGGAAGCCTGATGCATGAGTGATTGATGAAAATCTCTCCATCCCCTTGAAAGGGCAGGGGTTGAACTTGTAAGTTCATCTTTAGGAGTCATTCGGAATTGATCACCCTTTGTTTCCCTGGGGATGAACAGGGACTGCGTAATTCCAATTGCGTGCAGCTGATCTTCAAGATCTGTCATCGCTGCCTGGTCTTCATCCGCACCAGCCATTGGATTCAATGTTTCCAATAGACCTTCCAGTTGAGAAACGAAAGTCACGGCGGCTTCTTTTGTTACAAAAAGTGGACGATCCTGTGCAGGGCCCTTTCCTTCTGTGCTAACCTTCTCAACCATCCGGCCTGTTTCTTCATTTTTCATCAAGGAATGTACTTGAAAATCAAATGAGAAGGGAACATCTCTCTGTCCCTTTCTTTGAGACCGTCTGTTCAAACCTGCCGTCACCTCTTCCTGAACCGATTCGTGAGAAGGTGACGATAGGAGCCCGGATGTTTTCGGTAGAAACGATGTCAAATAATAATCCAAATCCGGGTCCTTTTCCACGATCGGAGGACTTCCCGCCCTCTGTTCTTCCGACTGGCTGGGAGAGGCCGTACCAATTGAAACTAATTTCTTTAACACTTCCAGTAATTGTTCATTACCGGCGGCCCCGGTTTTCACAAGAGGGTGTTGGTTGGAAACCTCGGACGGTATACCCTGCACCGGCTTTATTTTCGTCTGCGAATCCGCCTTGATGCTCGATGATCTGCCGGTATGCATCAGAAACTTCTGGAATTCTCCTTGAATCCGGGCCCATTGATTATGTATATCCCATCCGTCGTTTTCCGGGACACCCTTTGGGGACACAGACTCTACCTGCTGCCCAACTTCATTGATCAACTGCTGCATTCGATTCGTCAGTTCTTCCAAGCCACCGTTCTCGCTGGTATCCGCCCATGAAGCTGTACCCATCTCCTCAGACATTTTCACAGCCTGAAGCGCTTGTTTGAATGAAATTCCATCAGTCTTAGAAGAAGAGCTCGTGAGTGGCTGCATGGGTACCGACGTTGGTACTAATGAAAATAGTGTGGTTATCTTCTTCACCTCCTTATCGAATGTGTCGTTTATTCATCCATTAAACGGACGGCAATCTCGGCTGCGGCTGCCGATTCCATAGCGCTTAAAATCGTTCCACGTTCTTTATTCGTAATCTCTTTTAGAACGAGTACAGCTTTATCCTGATTCATTTCCTGTAAAATGGGCGCTGCATCTTCTGCGTCCATCTCACGGAACGACAAGGCCAGATCCTTGACAGAATCTTCAGCCTCCTCTTCCTGCACGGCCGGCTGGGAAGCTTCTTCCAAATCGGCTTGAAGCTGAAGGATTTGTCTATCCTTCTCTTCCAACAATGATTCTTTGTCTGAAGACTCCTGCTTCAATTGGTTGATTTCAGCTTCTTTGTTTGCCAGTGCTGCCTCGAGACGATCACTTGTTTCACCGGTCGATTCTGCTTCATTGGAAGAAATGATTGTTGAAAGTCCGGGAATGGCAGACGCCGCTTTTCCAACCTCTTTGGAAACGTTCATCCCTGACAGTGTCAGTACTACCCATGCGAGGACAGCAAGAAAGATAACGGGAATAAAGACAGCGAGCATGATTTTACCTAAGGAACGCTCTTTTGTTGGGGTGTTTTTTATTTTTCCAGCCATACCATCACCTGTTTAAGAAATTTAAGTATTGATTCATGGACAGTTCATCCATGCGTGCATTTTCTTCGTATTTCATCCACTGCACTTCTTCTTCTTCCTTCATTTCTATTAATTTTTCATACTTTTTCACTTCGATGTAAGCATCTGTCAGAACAGTTTGAGCGTGCTCCATTTTCATACGGGCCTGTTGGACGAACGGCTGCAGATCATCGACGATGGCTTCTAAATGTTCAATATACTGCCGGTGTTGAACGAAAGCGCCGGCCGGGAGAGTCCCCCGTGATAAGGAGTCGTTGAACTGTTCAACTGCCTGCTCTTTTTCCCTGAGCCTTTCATACAGTTCCCGGGCCCGTTTTTCAAAGGTTTCTACTGCTTTTTGGTACTCTTTCTGCTTTTCATGCTTGTCTTTATCTCTTAAGTCCTTAATCTTTTGATAGGTTTGGACAACGGCCGTCATTTACATATCCCCCTAGTCAAATAACCCTTTCAAATCTTCCACCGAACCTTCATAGCTTGCCGGTTCATATACATCCTGCTTTAAAAACTTCACCAGGTGCGGAAAGTAGGAAATCGATTCATCAATGTCCCGGCTGGACCCTTTTTTATAAGCGCCAATTTGAATCAATTCTCTGTTCTCTTCATACGTTGCCAGATGAGCACGGAGCTGGGATGCTGCATGAGCATGTTCCTCTGTGACAATCTGCTTCATCACGCGGCTGATGGATTTCAGGATATTGACTGCCGGAAACCTTCCCTGCTCAGCCAGTTTACGATCAAGAACAAAATGGCCGTCCAGAATACCACGGACTGTATCGGCGATCGGTTCGTTTAAATCGTCCCCATCTACGAGAACAGTATAGAAGGCTGTGATCGTCCCCCTGCTGGAAGCCCCTGTCCGTTCCAAAAGCTTTGGAAGGAGAGCGAAGACAGACGGCGTATACCCTTTCGTAGTGGGGGGTTCGCCTGTGGCCAGACCGATTTCACGCTGGGCCATTGCAAACCTTGTGACGGAATCCATCATCAGGTTGACGTTATAGCCAAGGTCACGGAAATACTCACTGATGGCAGTCGCAGTATAAGCCCCTTTCACTCTCATTAAAGCCGGTTGATCTGAAGTTGCCACAACAACAATGGACCGCCTCAAGCCTTCTTCTCCAAGATCATGTTCGATAAATTCCCGGACTTCCCGGCCTCTCTCTCCGATTAAGGCGATCACATTCAAATCCGCCGAGCTGTTACGGGCAATCATGCCCATCAACGTACTTTTTCCAACACCACTGCCTGCAAAAATTCCTACACGCTGCCCTTTGCCCACACTCAACAAGGAATCTACTGCGCGGACACCGACTTGTATCGGCTCTCTTACCGGCGGCCTCGATAAAGGGTTCGGGGGGGCCTGAATCGTCGGATATTCCTTCAAACCCTTGGGCAGACGGCTTCCGTCCAGCGGCTGTCCGGAGGCATCCAGAACACTCCCGATCAAGCCTCTGCCCACATGAATGTTCAAGGGGGATCCAGTAGCTTCCACAAGACTTCCAGGACTGATATGGGTCACTTCCTGATAAGGCATAAGCAGAATGTTTTCATCATGGAAGCCGACCACTTCCGCCTGAATCGTTGCTTGTCCATGTATCGGCGAATGAATGGTACACACTTCTCCGATCGAAGCCTCCGGACCTTTGGACTCAATCATCAGACCGACGACGCGGTGAATTTTACCGTAGCGCTTATACGTATCTGCCCGGCGGATCACGGATTCAAAAAAAGATTCATTCATCTGCATCCGCCCTTTCTGCAGCTTTCAAGACGGCTTTACGAAGTTCTGTCAGCTGTGTGTCAATTCCTGCATCGATAATTCCAAATGGGGATTCGACTCTGCATGTAAAAGGAGGAAGTTCTGCCTCAACGTATATGGAAAGGTCTGTATTGTGACGGACAGCTTCATGAAGCTCTTCTCTCTGCTCTTGTAAAAGACCGAACTGATCCGGGTGAACATAGATGGTCACTTCTGGCTGCGCCTGCACTTCTTCAATGGCTGCACTGACCAAAGGAAGGAACGCTTCCGGTTGTTCCATCAGTTGTTTTTTTACGATTTTCTCCGCACACGTCAAGGCAAGATCCAGGATCATACGTTCACTTTCCTTTACCTTTTCTTTTTGAAGGATCCCGGCTTTTTCAACGACAAGATTCGCTTGTTCGATCCGGCTTTCATACACCTGTCTGCCTTCCTCCTGCCCTTTAGATGTTCCTTCTTCAAAGCCTTTCCGGAAGGCTTCATTTTCAATGACTTTTCTTTCTTCCTCCCAGGTCTGTTTCATTGCTTCAATTTCGGCAGCCGTCTGCTGGATCAGCTCCTGCTTTCTAGTCTGCAGATGATGGATGTCCTGTTGAAGGGAATCCTTGTGGTTCTCCAGATTCTCTGAGCTGTATTCCTCTTCAGAAGGATGGGGGACTGGATTTACTTTCTTGATTTGAATGACCCTGCCGGTATCCTGTGGATAGTTAGACAATGATGTCATCTCCTCCGCCTCTGGCGATAATGATCTCGCCAATGTCTTCTAAATGTCGAATAGTGGAAACGACCCTCGTTTGAGCTTCTTCCACATCACGCAGACGTACAGGACCCATGAACTCCATTTCTTCTTTAAAGGTCTGGGCCATACGGTCGGACATATTATTGAAGACAACTTCTTTCACTTCTTCACTGGACACCTTAAGCGCCAGACGCAGATCATCTTGGTCAACATCTCTGACTACACGCTGGACAGCCCGGTTATCGAGGGCGACGATATCTTCAAAGACAAACATCCGTTTTTTAATTTCCTCTGCCAGGTTTGGATCCTGGGTTTCCAGGGAATCTAAAATGGTACGCTCTGTGCTGCGGTCAACCCCGTTCAATACTTCGACAACGGCCTGAATACCACCCGTTTCCGTGTAATCGTTTGTGACGGTGGCCGATAATTTCTTTTCAAGAATCTGCTCCACCTGACTGATGATTTCAGGAGACGTCGAATCCATTACGGCAATCCTCCTCGCCACATCGCCCTGCTGCTGCTGTGGAAGTTCTGATAAGACTTGTCCAGCCTGCTCAGCATCCAGGTATGAAAGGACGAGAGCGATCGTCTGCGGATGTTCATTTTGAATGAAATTTAAAATCTGTCCGGGATCCGCCCTTCTGGCAAAATCGAACGGCTTCACCTGAAGAGAAGAGGTCAGACGACCGATGATATTTGACGCTTCTTCCACGCCCAGTGCCTTTTCAAGGATTGTTTTGGCATATCCGATGCCTCCCTGGGAAATGTAGTCCTGGGCTAAAGCAATTTGATGGAACTGATCGAGAATATCTTCTTTCTTGTCAGCTTCCACTTTTTGAACAGAAGAAATCTCCAACGTGAGCTGTTCAATCTCTTCTTCTGTCAAATGTTTATATACCTGTGCAGCAACGTCGGGTCCCAGAGATATGAGGAGGACGGCTGCTTTTTGTTTTCCTGTCAGTGTCTGCTTGTTCAAAGCCATCTTCAGACCTCCTTAATCATCCGAAATCCAGGAGCGCAGTAACTTCGCAAAATCCTCTGGCTTTTCTTTCGCCATCTTTTCCAGCTGTTTCCGTTTTTGAGTTGATTCATCTTCTTTTTCCTTTATTTCCGGAATTTCTGTTTTTTCTTCAGGTACGGCGCTTTCCTCTGTATACACGTAAAATTCTTCTTCTTCCTCTTCCTTGTTCCGTCTCAATAATCTCCAGATTAGAATAATGATGACCAGAAGCAGCCCTCCAGCCACGATGTAGGCCCAAAACGGAAGCCCCGTAGACGTTTCACCGGTTGGAAATTCCACTTGGCCGCTGAATTCCTGGAATACGATCGAAACCTTTCCGTCGGTATTCTCCTGCTCGTATTCTTCATTGATGGATGTTGTAATCATCGAGTCTACAATCGATTGAACACTTTCCTGAACGGTCTGCTCTTCTGCTGCAGTCAAATACTCAACAGAGCCGTCTTCGTTCACGGACTTTTTATTATCCACTGCCACCTGAATACCGAGGTCACGTACTTTATACGGACTTTCCTCTATATTTTTCTTAATCCGGTTGAATTCATTATTGATCGTTTCTTTTTTCATTTCATAATCGCCGCTTCCGGTTTCGCCGGCTTCATAGTTCGGAATATCTTCGTCCCCTGTTCCGGCCGTTCCGCCTTCGGGTACAGCACCGTCCTCGTATGTCTCTTCAATCAATTCCATACTTACAGGGAGCCCTGCCATCGTTTCGGGATCCACCGGTTCCACAAGCTCTTCCACACGGTTTTCTTTAGTAAAATCAATATCTGCCGTTACGGTTGCAATCACTTTCTGCTCCCCGATCATCATTCCGAGCATATGCTGCAGCCGTTGTTTGATATCTTTTTCAATATCTGATTTGACCTTCTGCTGGTATGTATACATCTCTTCCTGTCCAGCCATTTCAGATTGATTGTCAAAATAATTGAAATTTTGATCCATGATGACGATATTATCTTTAGACAAGTCAGGTACAGACTTGGAAACCAGGTTATAAAGCGTTTCAACCTGGCCCGCTTCCAGCTGATACCCCGGCTGGACATCAAGGACAACAGACGCCGAAGCATTCGCTTCGGCATCAGCAGCAAAAAGCTGTTCTTCAGGCATGTTAATCATCACTTTTGCATTTTCAATCCCTTGAATACCTGTGATCAATCCAGCCAGTTCCGTCTGCATAGCATCCAGTTTGATGACATCAAATTCATTGTCTGTCATCCCCCACGAGATGTTATTACTGAAAAAGCTGTAGTCGATCGTTCCACTGTTCGGAATGCCCGAAGCGGCCAGATCTACAAGAAGCCCTTCCACCTCTGAGTCAGGAACAAGAATGCTTGTCCCCCCCTGGTCCAGCTCATAAGGGATGCCGCGTGTATCCAGTTCCGCTTTAATCTGTCCGGCCTCCTGAACAGTAATATCCTTGTAGAGAGGTACCATCCCCGTGTTGGATGCCAGCACACTGATCACGATTAAAGCAATAACCAGCACAGCTCCTGCTGTTGTCATCAAGCTGCGCTGTCCTTTGCTGCGGCTTTTCCAAAAAGCAGTCAGCCGCTCTTTATATCCATGTAATTGCTCTTTCATAACTGCCCCCAAAAAAATTACGATTCAACCGAATCGTATAATGCAAATCTTCTCATGAACTGCTATACCTGCATGCGCATCATTTCTTTATACGCGTCGATGACTTTGCTCTGCACTTCCACAGCTGTCTGCATCGTAATACCGGCTTTCTGGGATGCAATCATGACATCATGGAGATCATCGATGTCGCCAGTGGCAAGAGCCTTCGTTTTTTCGTCTGATACGACTTGAACGTGATTCAACTGATCCACGGCGTTCTTTAACTGACCGGAAAATGACTGATGGGCCTCACTCGGGGAAACCCCTTTCTGCCACTGTGACTGCACAGGTTCGGATATGGATTTCACACTCGTTAATGGAATCATTTCTGCCATCCGTTATCTATCCCCTTTCTTTATCTGCCAATCTCTAAAGCTTTCATCAGCATGCTTTTCGAAGCGTTCAGCGATGTAACGCTTGCTTCATATGAGCGTGTTGCACTCATCATATCCACCATTTCCTGCAGGGGATCCACGTTGGGAACTTGAACATATCCTTCATCATCCGCATCCGGATGGGACGGGTTGTACGCCATCTTGAAAGGTTCTTCGTCCTCCACAATTTCCGAAGCCTTCACACCTGATGTATGGCCGGTCTCTGTGGATTGCTGCAGGACGTGCTTGAAATTCTGCTTCTCCGGTTCCAAAACAACCATCTTCCGTTGGTATGGTTCCCACTCTCCATTTTCATTGATGGAAGCCCTCGTGGAATTCGCATTGGCAATGTTGGATGATGCCACATCCATACGCAGCCTCTGGGCCGTCAATGCACTGCCGCTGGCGTTCATAGCCTGAAATATACTCATCGATTAACCACCACCTTTTAATACGGATTGAAGACTTTGAAACTTCCCGTTCATACGTTCCACGAGCGCTTGATATTGGATCTGGTTCTGTGCCAGCTCGTTCATCTCCTTATCTATATCCACATTGTTTCCGTTCGGATGATAGGATGAATCGTTTTTCTTATATGTAGTATAGGATTGACCAGCGCCACCGCTGAAGTTGATATGTCCGGCATGTGTAGTTTTCGTCTGGAACGACGTTTCCTTGGCAAGGATATCTTTGAATGCCACCCCTTCTGCCTTGTATCCCGGCGTATCTACATTGGCGATATTATTGGATAACGCTTTGTTTTTGGCCGCAGAATAATCAAGAGCACCCTGAAGGGACGTAAACGTGTCATTAAACAGGCTCACCTTTCCACCTCTATCCTTCATTCGACATTTTTTCCATATCCCATCTTCAATTTTAAAAAAATTACTTAAAATTTGTCTATACAATCCTGACTTTTTTTACGAGAGTATTACAAATAGTACATATTAACTATGATTAAATACCTTATAAAGTGTATGATAATGGAAAAATTGTCGAATAGAATCTTATAATGAACATTATGTCATAAAAGTGTGTCGAATAGTATGTATTTATTAGAATATAAAAAAATAATCCAATAGGCACAAAGAGAGGCAGGATGTTATAAAAAGGGTTTAAAAAAAAGCAGGCACACGGCCTGCTTTTTTTAGTTTGTGCGAAGCTTCTGTAGCTCCAGCAAGAAATTATTATTAAGAACTTTAATATAGGTTCCCTTCATCCCAAGAGAACGGGACTCGATGACTCCTGCACTTTCCAGTTTGCGAAGTGCATTTACGATGACAGAACGGGTGATTCCCACGCGGTCGGCAATTTTACTTGCCACCAGCAGGCCTTCATTGCCTTCCAGTTCATCAAAAATGTGTTCAATGGCTTCAAGTTCGCTGTAGGACAGGGAGCTGATCGCCATTTGCACAACAGCTTTGCTCCGTGCTTCCTGCTCGATTTCCTCTGTTTTCTCATGAAGAATCTCCATTCCTACAACCGTGGCACCATATTCGGCTAGAAGCAGGTCATCGTCATTGAAATTTCCGTTAAGACGGCTCAGAATCAATGTACCGAGGCGCTGTCCGCCCCCGATGATTGGAACGATGGTTGTCAGACCGTTCTCAAACAAATCGCGGTTTTCAATAGGGAAGGCGGTATATTCACTGTCGATATCAATATCAGGGGTTGTCTCCTGGATATTGAACAGACTCTGGGTATACTCCTGAGGGAACTGGCGGTCAGAAAGCATCGCCTTCATACGCTCGTTCTCAATTTCCTGATTAATCGCAAAGCCGAGAAGCTTTCCGCGACGGCTCAGTACGAATGTGTTGGCTTCAATGACATCACGCATGGTAGCGGACATATCATTGAAGTCGACGGACTTTCCTGTTGTTTTCTGCAGCATTGCATTGATCTTACGTGCACGATCTAGTAGTTTCATGTGCATTTCCTCCTTGTTGATCTCTCCTACAAGATAAATCGGCTGAGATCTTTGTTTTTAACAATTGATGATAATTTACTGTCTACATACTGTGGTGTAATTTCGATAGTTTCCATCATGACATCCGGAGCTTCAAACGAAAGATCCTCAAGCAGTTTTTCGAGAATCGTATGAAGTCTGCGGGCACCGATATTATCTGTTTCCTGATTCACTTCATGAGCGATTTCTGCGAGTCTGGTAACAGCATCGTCAGAAAATTCAACCTTTATACCTTCAATTTCAAGTAAAGCTTTATATTGTTTTAAAAGCGCATTGGAAGGCTCCATTAATATACGCTTGAAATCGGCCACACTGAGTTTGTTAAGCTCGACCCGGATCGGAAAGCGGCCCTGTAATTCAGGGATCAGGTCGGAGGGTTTGGACATATGGAAGGCGCCTGCTGCTACGAAGAGGATGTGATCGGTCGCTACAGGTCCATATTTCGTTACAATCGTGGATCCCTCCACAATCGGAAGAATATCACGCTGGACACCTTCACGGGATACATTCCCCTGGTTGTCCCCTTTTGCCGCGACCTTATCAATCTCATCGATAAAGATCATCCCGGACTGCTCTACTTTATAAACCGCTTCCTGTCCAACTTCATCCATATCCACAAGTTTTCCCGCTTCTTCCTGGGTCAGAACTTTTCTCGCTTCTGATACGGAAAGGCGGCGCTTTTTCTTTTTCTTAGGCATAAACTGGCTGAATGCATCCTGCATGTTCATCCCCATCTGTTCCATTCCTGAACCTTGGAGCATATCAAACATGGAAGACTGCGATTCTTCGACCTCTATCGTCACCATCCGGTCTTCCAGCTCACCCATATCGAGCTGGTGGCGGATCCGGCTCCGCTTCGTTTCGATTTCGGCTTCTTCCTGGGACTCGTCGGGTTGGTTGTCCTGCTGGCCATTTTGGTTAAACAGCATTTCAAAAGGATTCTTGAAATTATTATTCTGCTTCTTCTTGGATGGAACGAGAAGCTTAACCAGTCTCTTATCCGCCTGTTCTTCGGCCCGGTCCTTGACCGCGTCCATTTTCTCTTCCTTGACCATACGGACCGCCATTTCGACGAGGTCGCGCACCATGGATTCGACGTCACGGCCGACATAGCCGACTTCCGTGAATTTGGTGGCCTCTACTTTTACAAAAGGAGCGCCTGTAAGCTTGGCAAGCCTGCGGGCGATTTCTGTTTTACCAACGCCTGTCGGACCCATCATCAAAATATTCTTCGGAACAATTTCATCCTTCAGCTCATCGGTCAGCTGCATACGGCGGTAACGGTTCCTAAGAGCAATAGCGACGGAGCGTTTGGCGCTGTCCTGTCCAATAATGTATTGATCCAGTTTTTCTACAATTTGTTTAGGGGTTAACTGTATAGACATTCCTGGTCCTCCTTATTCGAGAACTTCCAAAACGATCTGATCATTTGTAAACACACAGATTTCTCCGGCAATTTCCAACGCAGCTCTTGCGATATCCGGAGCGGACTGATCCGGGGAGTATCTCTTTAATGCGCGTCCGGCGCTGAGCGCAAAGTTTCCGCCGGATCCGATGGCAAGTATTCCGTCATCTGGTTCAATGACTTCCCCTGTTCCGGAGACGAGAAACATTTTTTCCTTATCCATTACAATCAGCATGGCTTCAAGCTTCCTTAATACCTGGTCACTGCGCCACTCCTTGGCCAGTTCCACAGAGGCTCTTGCCAGATTGCCGTCATAACTTTCAAGCTTGCCTTCAAATTTCTCGAAAAGTGTAAAAGCATCGGCTACGGAACCGGCGAAGCCGGCGAGTACCTGATCGTTGAACAGTCTTCTCACTTTCCTGGCTGTATGCTTCATCACTACCTGATTTCCTAATGTCACCTGTCCGTCCCCGCTCATGGCTGACTTCCCATTGTGCTGGACGGCGAAAATAGTCGTTGCGTGAAATTGCTGATCCATATGATTCACCTCTTATTCGCTCTTGGATGGCTGTTCATATATACATTTCTCAGTCGATCCTTGGTTACATGCGTATAGATCTGCGTGGAAGATAAATGCTCATGGCCGAGCAGTTCCTGAACGGACCGCATATCAGCCCCCTCGTTCAGCATATGTGTAGCAAACGTATGCCGGAGCTTATGAGGGTGAACATCCACAGTTAACGCAGCTTCTTTCACCATTTTATTTAAAATCAAACGAATTCCATCAGCCGTAAGCGGTCCACCCCGGGCATTGAGAAACAATGTCCGGACAGGGTCCTTTTGTTTAGACGATAAGTCAAGACGGCCGTCTTCCATGTATGTTCGGAGCGCTTGTGAAGCTGACTTTCCAAAAGGAACATACCGCTCTTTTCTTCCCTTTCCGAGGACAAGAGCTGTGTTCAGGGAAAAGTCCAGGTCTCCTGTTTTCAACTGGACACATTCACTCACACGAATCCCCGTTCCATACAACAGTTCGAGAAGAGCCTGATTTCTCTGTCCGAGTGGATCTGTCAGATCACTGACTTGAAAAAGCTGATCCAGTTCCTGTTCATAAAAGAAATTAGGAATAGGAGCTTCCGCTTTAGGAAGCGACACATTGGCGAACGGGTTGCTGTCAAACCAATTCTCCCTTTCTAGATACTTAAAAAAACTCCGGAGGCTGGACACTTTCCTGGAAACAGTTTTTCTCGCGTACCCTGCTTCATACTGCTTTGTTAAAAATACTCGGACGGTCGAATAATCACAGCTCTCAATGGCTGTCCCTTCCGCATGAAGGAAAGTATAGAACTCATCAATATCTCTGCCGTAATGCTTGATTGTCAAAGGCGACGCGTTCTTTTCAATCTGAAGGTACTCCATAAACGATTCTTTATAGGAATGCATGAGTTTTTCACCTCACAAAGGCGATTAAATTTTATCACACCATTGACTGAATAAACAATGGATTTAATTAAAATGTAACAAAATTCTGAATTGTTTCCAAGTCTAAACAATTAATTGGAAAAGATTACAGGATTTCCGGCTCCAGCTGCTGTGCCATCAGTGCTGTCAAGTATGTAGCCTTACCAAAGCGTAATTATAGCGTCCAACTCCACCCGTGTCAATTAAAATAATTGGAAAGAGCCTATGACTATAAGGATAGTCATAGGCTCTTGAAAATATAACAGGACTCAAGCCTGCGGTTCTTCTTTATAATCACAGCTGGTACATTGGATCTGGGTACCTTTCTTGACTTTCTTCTCTACAAGCAGCGACTCACATTTCGGACATGGCCGGCTGATCGGTTTATCCCAGGAAATAAAGTCGCAGTCCGGATAGTTTTCACATCCAAAGAACTTCCGATTTTTCTTACTTTTTCTTTCTACTACTTCTCCGTCTTTACACTTCGGACAAGTGACTCCGACTTTCTTCAAAATCGGCTTCGTATTCCGGCACTCCGGGAAGTTGGAACAGGCGAGGAACTTTCCGTAGCGTCCCATCTTATAAACCATTTCATGGCCGCATTTTTCACAATCAATGCCTGCCGGCTCATCCTTAATTTCCACTTCTTCCATTTCTTTTTCTGCTTTTTCCAGTCTCGGCTGAAAACCTTGATAGAACTGGCCGATAATGTTGACCCATTCCTCTTTGCCTTCTTCAATGGCATCCAGGTCATCTTCCATTTCCTTCGTAAACGCCGCATCAATGATTTCCGGAAAGTACTCGCGCAGCTGATCAAGGACGATTTCGCCAAGCTCGGTTGGAACAAATCGTTTATTATCCAATGCGACATATCCGCGGCGCTGGATGGTATCAAGCGTAGGGGCGTAAGTGGAAGGGCGTCCAATCCCCAGTTCTTCCAGCGTTTTTACAAGGCGCGCTTCGGTATAGCGTGGAGGCGGCTGAGTAAAGTGCTGGTTCGGCTTGATTTCCTCTGCCTTCACCGTCATGCCTTCCTCGAGATGAGGCAGGAGTTTATCCTTTTCCTTCTTGTTGTCATCATTGCCTTCGACATAGACTTTCATGAAACCTTTGAATTTGACCTCAGAGCCCGTCGCACGGAACTCCACCCCTTCATTGGTCATGTGTACGGTCATCGTGTCAAGGACAGCCGGTGCCATTTGACTGGCTATGAAACGGTCCCAGATCAGCTTATAAAGACGGTACTGGTCCCTGGAGAGGATACTCTTCATCGCTTTAGGGTCTCGATCAGCCCCTGTCGGCCGGATCGCTTCGTGGGCATCCTGTGCCCCTTCCTGCTTTTTAGCCGCTTTGCCGGCACCAAGAAACTCTTTCCCGAAATTGTTTTCCACGTACTGTTTGGCGTCATCCTTTGCAGAATTCGAAAGACGTGTGGAGTCGGTACGCATATAGGTGATCAAACCAGTGATCCCCTGTTTGCCGCCGAGATCAATCCCTTCATAAAGCTGCTGGGCAATCATCATCGTCTTCTTAGCCCTGAAGTTGAGCTTTCGCGCCGCTTCCTGCTGGAGGGAGGACGTTGTGAATGGAAGCGAAGGATTCCGCCGCCTTTCCCGCTTGTTTACTTTGTCTACTGTAAAGTTTCTGCCATCCAGACGGGACTGGATCGTTTCCACATCCTGCTGAGTCTTAAGTTCCTGCTTCTTACCATCGACACCATAGAAAGACCCTTCAAAAGGCTCCTTCTCCTTCAGGAAATCAGCTTCAATCGTCCAGTATTCTTCAGGCTGGAATTTCTTGATTTCATTCTCGCGGTCAATAATAATTTTTACTGCAACGGATTGTACGCGCCCGGCACTCAGCCCTTTTTTCACCTTTTTCCAGAGAATCGGGCTGATGTTGTATCCTACAAGTCTGTCAAGAATACGTCTGGCCTGCTGAGCGTCCACAAGATCGGAATCGATGCTCCGCGGCTGTTTAAAGGAATCTTTAATGGCTTCTTTAGTGATCTCATTAAATACGACACGGCATTTGGACTGGTCATCAATGTCCAGGCTGTGGGCAAGGTGCCAGGCGATGGCTTCCCCTTCACGGTCGGGGTCGGCTGCAAGATAGACTTTCTTAGCCTTCTTAGCGGCCGTCTTCAACTCTTTTAATACCGGACCTTTGCCTCGTATCGTAATGTACTTCGGTTCAAATTCATGTTCCACGTCCACACCCATTTGACTCTTTGGAAGGTCACGGACATGCCCGAGGGAAGCTTTAACTTTATATTTTTTTCCAAGATAGCGTTCAATTGTTTTTGCTTTTGCAGGTGATTCCACTATTACAAGATAATCTGCCATACAGGTTCCTCCCATAGAGGTGTTTTCTCTATAAATTTTACATAAAATAAATCTTCCCTATTATTAAATACAATGAAACCGTTTGTCAAACCGGTCCTCTCTCTTTATTAGGGAATAACGACTAATTCTTCTTAGTACTGTACCACCTTTGTCACCGATTATTCAAATTTTTCAAACCAGTCTTCAGCTATGTCTTGGTACGTGTGAACAAGCTTGGCCCCTTCATTTATAAGGTGGTGGCATCCCTCACTTGTCGGGCTTCCCGCCGGACCTGGAAGGGCATACACACTTCTCCCCTGCTCCAGAGCCTGATCCACCGTAATCATTGTCCCACTTCTCATTTTTGCTTCAATGACAAATGTGGCTGGGCTCAATCCTGAAATAAGCCGGTTACGTTCAGGGAAGTGATATTTCTTCGGCGGTATATCAGGAGGGTATTCACTAATGACTATATGATGATCAGCCATTTGTTTATACAAAGAAAGATTGTTTGAAGGGTAAATATGCTCAAAACCCGACCCAAGAACAGCAGCCGTCTTCCCCCCATTATAAACAGCGAGGGTGTGCGCATACTGATCAATTCCATAAGCCATCCCGCTGACAATCAAAGCTCCCTGATGAATGAGTGGGGTGAGCACCTGTTTCATTGCCGGGAAAGCGTAGGAAGAGGGTTTTCTTGTACCGATAACGCTGAGGGAAAAAACGTTGGAGAGTAGATGGGGATGGCCCTCCATATATAACACGAGAGGAGGGTCGGGAATGGTGCGGAACATAGGAGGAAACTGGTCATCAAACCACGTTAAAATGGTATACCTCCGAAGATAGTTGTCGAGTTTCTTCATTATATTAGGGTCTTTCAGCCTTCGATAAATCATTTGGGAGGTGCGGATAGGAGTGCCTGTTAAAGAAGCGAATTCTTTTGGGGAAAGGTTTGTGAGGAAATCAAGTTCAGGGTCCGATGTCAGCAGGGTTCTTATTCGTGCTCTGCTTATTATCGAAAGACTGTGCAGGCCGATCAGTCTGATTCGTTTGGAATTCATACAGCACCTCATTTGTATTGGATTTCATGATAAGGAGACCGCATCTGTATAGATACGGCCTCCCCGGGCTACCACTTAATGGGTCTTACATTTATCGAAAAGATTTTCATTTTTCAACACTTCAATAAGGGTTTCTCCCATGACAGACGGAGTCTCTGCCACTTGAATCCCACACTCATTCATGACACGGATTTTCTCATCCGCTGTTCCTTTACCTCCGGAAATGATGGCACCCGCGTGCCCCATACGTTTCCCTGGAGGGGCTGTTCTGCCTCCGATAAAGCCGACAACAGGTTTGTTCATGTTCGCTTTCACCCATTCAGCCGCTTCTTCCTCAGCAGTGCCTCCGATTTCACCAATCATAATGACCGCTTCTGTATCGTCATCCTCATTGAAGGCTTTTAAGACATCAATAAAGTCGGTTCCATTTACAGGGTCACCACCGATACCGACGGCTGTTGATTGACCGATCCCTGCCTCAGAAAGCTGGTGTACGGCTTCATACGTCAATGTACCGGATCGGGATACTACCCCAACATGGCCTTTCTTATGGATGTATCCAGGCATGATGCCGATTTTACATTCATCCGGCGTAATCACTCCCGGGCAGTTCGGCCCGACAAGACGGGTCTTCCTGCCTTCCATATACCGTTTCACTTTAATCATATCCAGAACAGGAATATGTTCGGTAATGCAGATGGCCAGATCCATTTCTGCATCTGTCGCTTCCATGATGGCATCTGCAGCAAATGGGGCAGGTACATAGATGACCGAAGCGTTGGCACCTGTTTTTTCAACCGCTTCTGACACGGTATTGAATACGGGAATGCCTTCCACTTCTGTACCGCCTTTGCCTGGTGTTACTCCACCGACGATCTGTGTGCCGTATTCCACCATCTGCTTGGTGTGAAACAAGGCTGTTGATCCTGTAATCCCTTGAACAATCACTTTAGTATCCTTGTTAATAAATACACTCATCTCATTCCCCGCCTTTCCTACTTCACTAGTTCCACGATTTTTTGTGCGCCTTCTGCCATGGAATCTGCAGAAGTAATGTTCAAACCGGATTCATCAAGGATTTTCTTCCCGTCCTCGACGTTGGTTCCTTCGAGTCGGACAACAAGCGGAAGCGTCAAACCGATCTGCTTCGTCGCTGCAACGACACCTTCAGCAATGACATCACATTTCATAATGCCTCCGAAAATGTTAACGAAAATCCCTTTTACGTTATCGTCGGATAGAATAATTTTGAAAGCTTCGGTGACTTTCTCCGTCGTCGCACCGCCGCCGACATCAAGGAAGTTCGCCGGATCACCGCTGTAGTGCTTGATTGTATCCATCGTCGCCATAGCCAGTCCAGCGCCGTTAACCATGCAGCCGATATTGCCATCCAGGGCGATATAGCTGAGGTCATACTTGGATGCTTCCACTTCTTTCGGATCTTCTTCATCCAGATCACGAAGCTCCATGATATCTTTTTGACGGAACAGAGCATTGTCGTCAAAATTCAATTTTGTATCCAGGGCAAGGACATCTCCGTCTCCAGTCGTGACCAGGGGATTGATTTCAGCTACGGAGCAGTCCTTTTTAACGAACACATCATACAATCCAAGCATGAACTTGACCGCTTTACCGACGGCTTCTTTAGGGATGTTGATATTGAATGCCAGACGTCTTGCCTGGAAAGGAGTCAGACCTGTAACCGGATCAATGACTTCCTTGAAGATTTTTTCCGGAGTTTCAGATGCCACTTCCTCAATCTCCGTACCACCCTCCTCAGAGGCCATCATCGTTACGCGGCTTGTCGCGCGGTCAAGGACAAGACCGACATAATATTCACTTTGAATGTCGCACCCTTCCTCGATGAGTAAGCGCTTAACTTCTTTGCCTTCTGGTCCAGTCTGATGGGTGACAAGCGTTGAACCTAGTATGTCATCGGCATATGTACGGACTTCATCAAGATTTTTGGCGATTTTCACTCCGCCCGCTTTTCCACGCCCACCTGCATGGATCTGCGCTTTCACGACAGTAACGCTGCTGCCAAGCTTCTCTGCTGCCTCAACAGCTTCATCGACTGTATAAGCTACGTATCCATTTGGCACAGAAACGCCAAAATCACGCATGATTTGTTTTCCTTGATACTCATGAATGTTCATGTTTCATCCTCCCATCAATTTTCACTGCATGTACATTGTATAAAAAAACGCTGTCAATTGTCCATAAAAAGCGTGATATCTGTCGAAAAATTCAATAGATTAACAAAAATTATCTTATGTAAACAAAAGGAAGCAGGAACCGGTCCGATCCTGCTCCCCCCTGTTCCTGCTTCCTTTGAAGAGGCTGTTTCAATAACGAAAACGCCCCCTCCTTCTAGAGCATGTTTTTAACGGGAGCAAAGGTTTTCCTGTGTACAGGGGTGATTCCATAGGTTTCAAGGGCCCTAAGATGATCTTTTGTTCCATAGCCCTGGTTGGACTTGAACTGGTAACCCGGATACACTTCATCGAGTTCTGCCATCATCCGGTCCCTCGTTACCTTGGCAACCACACTGGCTGCAGCGATCGATACACTCCGCTGGTCCCCCTTGATCAGTTTCGTTTCACTCCATCCGTCACCGAGCGTCATCGCATCGACCAGAAGGTGATCCGGCTCGTGTTTCAACTGGGATACGGCCCGTTTCATAGCGAGCCTGGCGGCCTGATAGATATTGAGCTGATCGATTTCCCTGCTGGATACAATACCGGCTGCCCAGTCGGCATCTCTCGTAATCTGTTCATAGAAACTTTCCCGCCTGGATTCTGAAAGCTGCTTGGAATCATAGAGACCTTCCAAATAATAATCATCAGGAAGGACAACCGCTCCTGCGACGACCGGACCAGCAAGCGGCCCCCTGCCGGCTTCATCAATACCGCATACATACTGGCGCTCACCTGCCCAGGCTTTTTTTTCAAACTCGAGCATGTCTTCATACTGCTTTCGAAGGGCTTCTCTTTTCTTCTGCCTGTCTGTATACTGCTTTAACAGCTGCTGGACCCCTTTGCGGGTATCCCCGGACAGTTCCTCCCATTCGGCTTCTGTCGGCTTCTGTGCCTGCAGCATGGCTTTAATTTCATTGATTGTACGTTTGGACATGATGGCTCCTCCGTTTCTTTTCGTTCGACTGTCGGATCTACAAGGTTCACACCCATAAAAAAAGCGCTCCAGGCACGGGCCTGCAGCGCTCATTCCTGCATCTATTCAGGAGTTTCCAGACTGATCAGCCCGAGTTTTCCTGTGCGTAAATCCTGAAGAATAATATCGGACACTTTTTCAAAATTTACGTGGCCCCCGCTTTCCAGGCAGCCCCGTTTTTTACCAATGTGCTCAAAAACGTCCATCATATCATCAACCTGGTCCAGCCCGAACCGATGTTCAAGCATACTTGGATATTCCCGGCTGAGAAAATCAATCACGTAGGCGGCCACATCTTCCTTAGGCAGAATTTGATCCTTGATCGTTCCGATGGACGCGAGACGGTATCCGACCTCTTCTTCCTCAAATTTAGGCCAGAGGATTCCCGGTGTATCCAGCAGTTCAAATTCTTTCTTCACTTTAATCCACTGCTGTTTCGTCGTAACCCCTGGTTTATCTCCCGTTTTGGCGGCTCTTTTATTTACAAGACGGTTGATCAGCGTCGATTTTCCGACGTTCGGGATACCGATAATCATCGCTCTTGATGCTCTTGGACGAATGCCCTTGGCCACGAGCTTATCGATTTTTTCCTTCCCGAGGGCTTTTGCCTTCTGAATTACCCGCTGGACATCCTGCTTTTGATTGGCTTCAATCGCAACAGCGGGAATACTTTTGTTTTGGAAATAGTCAATCCACTGCTCTGTGACTGCAGGATCAGCCAGATCCTTTTTCATCAGCACAACCATTTTCGGCTTTTCCTGAAGAATCCCGTGAAGCATCGGGTTCTGTGAAGATAAAGGTGCTCGGGCATCGACAAGTTCAATGACAAAGTCGACGAGCTTTAATTTTTCTGCTACTTCCCGTTTCGCTTTTGCCATGTGCCCGGGAAACCATTGTATACTCATGTAAATCCTCCTAATTAACGATACGGATGCGGTCCAGCGGCCAGTAGGATAACACAGCTTCTCCAACCAGCTGTTCTTCCGGAATCATGCCGAGGACGCGGCTGTCGGTGGAATTGTCCCGGTTATCCCCAAGAACAAAGACATGACCTTCAGGCACTTTCTCAAAACCACCTGGAATGTCCTCTTCCATCCTGAAGTCGCTGGTCAGTATGCTGCCTTCCGGAAGCTGTGCCTTTCTTTCCTCAAGAAAGGGCTCCTCCACCCGTTCGCCATTCACATATAACTGATCATTTTCATAGGCGATGTGATCCCCTGGGATACCGATGACCCGTTTTATGTAATCTTTCTGTTCTGTTGCATGAAAAACGACGACATCAAACCGATCAGGAGAAGTCAGACGTTTATGCAGCTTACTCACAATGAGGTGATCTCCACTATGAAGTGTCGTAAGCATAGACGGTCCTTCGACGACAACAGGTGCAAAAATAAATACCCGTACAATCACTGCCAGAACAGCAGCGATGGCAAATGCTTTGACCCAGTCCAACCACTGTTGCTTCATTTCCCCACTTCCCTGTCTTATGACGTTCATCTCCGCTGTTTTCATCGTATAACAGCTGGAACTTATTATAAAGTAGAAAAAAGGAGCTTGGCATACGCAAGCTCCTTTTCACCGGTTTAGATAATTTCTTTAATACGTGCTGCTTTACCACGAAGGTTACGTAGATAGTAAAGTTTCGCACGGCGTACTTTACCACGACGGGAACGTTCGATTTTAGCAATACGTGGTGAATGAACTGGGAATGTACGCTCAACACCTGTGCCGTAAGTAATCTTACGAACTGTGAATGTTTCGCTGATTCCACCGTTCTGACGTTTAATAACAACACCTTCGAATACCTGGATACGCTCACGGGTGCCCTCGACAACCTTCACGTGTACTTTGACAGTGTCACCAGGACGGAAGTCAGGGTGATCTGTACGAAGCTGTTCTTTTGTAATGTCATGAATCAACTGTTGCATGATCTTCACTCCTTTTTAACTAATGCTCTTGTCTTCTAAGAGGCAGCGGAACATCGTTTTCCACTTAAACCGATCGTTTAAGCACAAAATTTAATATACCATACGGGGAGAAAAACTTCAACCGCCGGCTGTTATTTTTTCCACTCTTCCAGCCACGTTTTTTCCTGATCCGACAGCTCTTTTTTCTCTAAGAGATCCGGTCTGCGTTCATACGTACGCTTCAGAGACTCTTTGTGTCTCCACTCATCAATTTTAGCGTGATTGCCCGAGAGAAGGACATCAGGGACCTTCATCCCACGGAAATCCGCCGGCCGTGTATAATGAGGATGCTCCAGAAGGCCGTTGGAAAAGGAATCCATCGGAGCCGACTGTTCATTTCCGAGCACCCCGGGAAGCAGACGGACAACGGAATCAATGACAACCATAGCTCCGAGTTCACCACCAGTGAGCACGTAGTCTCCAATGGAAATTTCATCGGTCACGAGCTCTTGGCGGATGCGCTCATCATATCCTTCATAATGGCCGCAGATAAATACAAGATGGTCTTCCTCAGAAAGCTCTTCCGCCTTCTGCTGGGAATAAGGTTCCCCCTGCGGACAAAGCAGGACGACGCGTGGAGGCTTTTCCGATTTTTCCCGGATGGCCTCAATGCTGTCGAAAATCGGCTGAGGGGAGAGTACAAGACCGGCTCCACCCCCGTAAGGATAGTCATCCACCTTATTATGCTTACTTGTTGTGTAATCACGGAAATTCACATATTCATATGAAAAAGCCTGCTGCTCCCGAGCCCGCTTCATAATGGAATTCTGCAGGACACCTTCGAACATTTCTGGAAACAGCGTTAATATATCGATATGCATGTCAGTCCAGCAGCCCTTCTATTGGATCGATGATGATCGTTTTTTCCGTTGGATTTACCTTCTTCACAACCGGCTCGATATAAGGGATCAAAAGATCTTTGCTTCCCCGGCGTTGAACGACCCATACGTCGTTGGCGCCCGGTGTCAGGATTTCTTTGATAACCCCTAGTTCTTCCCCTGATTCAAGGTAGACGGTACATCCGATAATCTCATGAAAATAAAATTCATGATCCCCGAGTTCTTCCTGTTCCTCTTCTGAAACCATCAAGGTCACGTTCTTCAACGGTTCCACATCATTAATGGATGGAAGATCCTCAAAGCTGATCAGGTCGAATCCTTTATGGACCCGGTGACTGCGGACGACCAAAGTTTTTGTTTCCTGTTTATCACTTACCCAATACAAAAGCTGCCCGGGCTGGAAGCGTTCCTCGAAATCCGTGATTCGATGGACTTTCACTTCTCCTTTGATCCCATGTGTGTTAATGATTTTTCCGACATTAAACATTTGTCTATCCATGTTATTACCTCGCTCGTATGACTTTTCCATCTTTAATGGTGATCTGGCGGTCCTGGATAATGTCTTCCCACACGTCACCTTCCTCGATCGTGACTAGCGTGTCGACTTCATCCGTTTCCAGCTCACTTCCATCCGGAAGGATATCGAGCTGTTTACGCTGATATTCCATCCACCTGAGCTGATCTCTCCGGCGGCTGATCTCACGGGAAAACCTCCGCTCCACTTCCTGTTTGGATACACCGGGTTTGCGCTCCAGTTTTTTCTGTTCAAAAGCAAGCTGCCGGCATTCTTCATCAAGCTGGCGCTCCCTCTGGTTGAACCTTTCTTTAAGCTGGGCCCGGCTGGAATCTGTCAGGACTTGTTTGACAGGTACTTTTCTAATGATCTGCATGCGCTGACCGCCTCCCTATCCTTAAGATTACATAGTAAAAAAGGGAAAGGTTCTCCCTCTCCCTTCTTACATGATATCCAAATAGATTCTTTTATCAGAATCAGAGCCTGCCGCATACACGACAGTTCGAATCGCTTTCGCTATCCGCCCGTTTTTTCCGATCACCTTACCGACATCATCCGGATGGACGGAAAGATGATACACCATTTTGTGCTCTTCTTCTTTCACATCCACCTTGATGTCATCAGGATGATCGACAAGCGGAGTGACGATCGTTTCGATTAAGGCTTTCATGATATCACCACTATTTTATTATTGGTTTTTCTTATCGTGGAACTGCTTCATGATGCCTTCGTTAGAGAATAGGTTACGGACTGTATCGCTCGGCTTGGCACCGTTGGACATCCAGTCGATCGCCTTGTCAGCGTCGATTTTAACCTCAACTGGGTTTACAACCGGGTTATATGTTCCAATCTGCTCGATGATGCGGCCATCACGAGGAGAGCGGGAATCTGCAACTACTACACGATAAAATGGGTTACGCTTGGATCCCATACGTTTTAGGCGAATTTTTACTGCCATATTTAACAACCTCCAAAATTTCTTTAATTAATTGTTTCACACAGAATTAGATTTTAGCAGAACTTTAAGGGTGTGTAAAGGTTTTTTCCATTACATAAACGGAAATTTCATTCCGCGGCCTTTTTTCCCTTTGGTATTGCTCATCTGCTTCATCATTTTCTTCATTTCTTCAAACTGTTTCAAAAGACGGTTGACTTCTGAAACAGATGTACCTGAACCTTTGGCAATCCGTTTTTTACGGCCTGCATTCATCAGGGACGGATCCTGACGCTCATGCTTGGTCATAGACTGAATAATTGCTTCCACATGGACAATCTGCTTATCGTCAAAGGAGACATTCTGCAGTCCCTTCATCTTGTTGGCCCCGGGAATCATATTCAAAATCTCATCGAGGGGCCCCATGTTCTTCACCTGCTCCATCTGCTCAAGGAAATCCTCAAACGTGAAAGAAGCATTCCTCATTTTAGATTCCAGCTCTTTGGCCTGTTTTTCATCGACCTGTGTCTGAGCCTTTTCAATAAGAGTGAGCACATCACCCATACCGAGGATACGGGAGGCCATACGCTCGGGATGGAAAACTTCAAGCTGATCCAGCTTTTCCCCCATACCGGCGAATTTGATCGGTTTTCCAGTGACGGCCTTTATGGACAGTGCTGCACCACCACGGGTGTCGCCATCAAGCTTCGTCAAAAGAACGCCGCTGACATCCAGCTGTTCATCAAAGCTTTCCGCTACGTTGACGGCATCCTGTCCGGTCATGGAGTCGACGACAAGGAAAATTTCATCCGGATTGACAGCATCCTTGATCTGCTGCAGTTCGCCCATAAGATCTCCGTCAATATGAAGGCGGCCGGCGGTATCGATAAGAACATAATCGTGATGTTCCTCTTTCGCTTTGGCAACCGCATTACGCGCAATATCCACAGGGTCTGCCTCTGTCCCTTCAGCGTGCACCGGCATGCCCAGCTGCTTCCCGAGCGTTTCCAGCTGCTGGATGGCGGCCGGACGATAGACGTCAGCAGCAACCAGCATCGGGTTACGGTTGTAACTTTTACGAAGAAGGTTCGCCAGTTTTCCCGTGGTCGTGGTTTTACCGGCACCCTGAAGACCAACCATCATAATGACGGTTGGAGGACGCTTGGCTACGGCAATTTTACTTTCATTGCCGCCCATGAGCTCGGTCAGCTCTTCTTGAACGACTTTAATGACCTGCTGGCCCGGAGTCAGACTTTCCATAACTTCCTGGCCGACTGCCCGTTCACGGATACGTTTGACGAAATCCTTCACTACTTTGAAGTTAACATCGGCCTCGAGGAGGGCGAGACGGACTTCCCGCGTCATCTCTTTTACGTCTTGTTCGGTTACCTTCCCTTTGCCTTTGATTTTTTTAATCGTTTCCTGCAAACGGTCGGATAAACCTTCAAATGCCATCGAAGAAACCCTCCTATTCTAATTCTTGTAATTGTTCAAGCCAGACGGCCGTGTGCTTTGGAAGTTCCTGTTTATCAACAGCAGCTTCCATTTCCGCTATTACCTGCTGGCGTTTTTGGAATTTCTCATATAAATGAAGCTTTTTTTCATATTCTTCAAGCATGGTTTCCGTCCGGCGGATATTATCATACACCGCTTGACGGGATACATCAAAGGTCTCGGATATTTCACCAAGAGAATAATCTTCCAGATAGTACAACTCCATGTAATTTCTCTGTTTAGGAGTCAGCAGCGATTGGTAGAAATCGAATAGGTAATTGATTCTTGTCGTCTTTTCAAGCACGCTTGTAGCACTCCTTGTTAAGTGAAATACCTTTACACATAAATATTAACGGAGCAGGTCCATGTGTGTCAAGGTTTACAGCGTATTTTCTTAATCCTCTTCGTACTCCTCTATCATGTCAGCAAACAGGCCATAGACAAAGGCGTGGGCATCAAACGTTTCCAGGTCGGTCACTTTCTCACCAAGCCCGACAAGCTTGACCGGAATTTCCAATTCATTCCGGATGGCAAGGACGATCCCGCCTTTAGCCGTTCCATCAAGCTTCGACAAGACAATACCGGATACGTCTGTTACTTCTGCGAACGTTTTCGCCTGGCTCATGGCATTCTGACCAGTGGTTGCATCGAGAACAAGCAGAACTTCATGAGGAGCGCCCGGAATTTCACGTTCGATGACCCGCTTCACCTTGGAAAGCTCATTCATGAGATTGACTTTATTCTGCAGGCGGCCGGCGGTATCACAAATCAGTACATCCGCGCCGCGGGATTCAGCCGCTTTTATGCCGTCATAAACTACGGCGGCCGGATCACTGCCTTCTGAATGCTTCGTGACGTTGACTCCTACACGGTTCCCCCACTCTTCCAGCTGTTCAATAGCGCCGGCTCTGAACGTATCTCCGGCAGCCAGAGTGACTTTTTTCCCTTCTGATTTCAAACGGTGGGCGAGCTTCCCGATAGTCGTCGTTTTTCCGACACCGTTGACTCCGACAAACAAGTACACGGTCAGACCATCCGGATTTTCCGTCAGGCCTTCCACTTCTCCTGCATCGTCGTCTCCATAATAAATGTCCACCAGTTTTTCAGAAATGATTTCCTTGACCTTTTGTGGATCCTGGACATTCCGGCGTTTCACTTCCAATTCGAGCTCCTCTATCATTTCCATGACGGTGGTTACTCCTACGTCAGCGGAAATCAGCACTTCTTCCAATTCTTCAAAGAAGTCTTCATCTACAGTACGATAGCGGGCCACAAGGTCATTGATTTTACTTGAGAAGGAATTCCTCGTTTTGGCCAGTCCTTTTTTAAACTTGGAAGCGATCGTTTCTTTCTCTTCCTCTTCCTCTACAGCCTCGGATGGACGTTCGTCCTCGTCGTCATCCACAGGATTGCCGGCTTCAGTTCCGGCATTTTCTTCTTCCTTCTTGTCCTCTTCGGTCCCGGTTACACCTGGATCGACATCCTCTTCCCCATCGTCCTCTTCCGTTCTGGAAGCATGGGAATCAGCGTCTTCCTCCCCGGCAGGCTCTACGTTCACGGGTGCTTCCTCTTTTTCAGGAAGGGATTCAGAAACTTCAGGAGACTCCTCCTCTGAAGAAACAGAGCCGCTGCCTTCTGCAGGATCAGAAGGGTGCTGATCCTTGTTTTCCTCCTCGCCGTCCTGCCCCTTCACAAATTTATCTTTCAACTTTTTGAAAAAACTCATCCAATCTTCCTTTCTATGCTTCCAATAGTTCAGGTGTTTCTTCCAAACGGACGGAAACAAGTTTCGACACGCCCGATTCCTGCATCGTTACTCCATACAGGACATCCGATTCTTCCATTGTTCCCTTACGGTGGGTGATCACGATAAACTGTGTATTTCTGCTGAATTCTTTCAAGAACCGGGCAAACCGGTCGACGTTGGCTTCATCAAGAGCTGCTTCCACTTCGTCCAGAACACAGAACGGCACGGGGCGGACTCTTAATATAGAAAACAGCAGAGCAATGGCTGTCAACGCTCTTTCTCCACCAGATAAAAGACTCAGGTTCTGAAGTTTCTTGCCAGGCGGCTGAGCGACAATATCCACTCCGGTTTCCAGCATGTTCTCCGGATCAGTCAGCTGAAGATCGGCACGTCCTCCTCCGAAGAGCGTCCGGAATACTTCATTGAATTCGGCACGGATCTTCGTGAAGGTATCTTCGAATTTCCGTTTCATTTCCCCGTCCATTTCATTAATGACACTATGAAGGGTTCCTTTTGCTTCCAAAAGGTCATCCTGCTGGCCCTTGAGAAACTCGTAGCGCTCTTTGATCCGCTCATATTCCTCGATAGACCCAAGGTTGACGGTCCCAAGCTCTTCAATGGACCGTTTGATCAGTTTCACTCTCGTTGCAGCCTGATCCACATCTTCAACGGTATCGTAGTCCCGTTTCGCCTTTTCAAAAGTTATTACGTATTCTTCCTGCAGGTACGTGAGGAGATTATCAAGCTCCACGTCCAGACGATTGGCCTTCACTTCTTTCTGCTGGATATCCTGCAGGTAGTTCTGATGCAGCCGGTTGTGTTCCTTCAGAGATGCGTCCTCTTTATGCACATCGGCACTGATATCCGCCCGTTCTTTGCGAAGGGAATGAATGTCTTCTGAGGCTGCCGCTTTCTCCTGTCCAGCATTTTTGATCAGCTCTGTTAATTCTTCTTCGGTTTGATTGGATTCCACCACTTCCATCAGCTGCTGATAAGAAGCTTTATTTCCACGAAGTTCCTGCTCAATCAGTGCTTTCTCCTCTTCATATCGACTGACCTTTTCCTGTTGGTTATGGACGGCCGATTCCTGCTCGGCGAGCTTGATCTGTAGTTCCTGACGCCGTTTTTGAAGAGCTTCCTCATCTTCTTTCTGCCTGTCTTTTGCTGCAGTAAGGGCTTCGATCCGCTGCTGGGTCGAGCCAAGTTCCTCCTCCAGAGAGCTGAGGTTCTCTGTCAGGGTTTGAAGCCTGTCATCCGCCTGTGTACGATCTTGATCAAACTGGGCCTGATCCTGATCGTAAAGGTGGAGCTGACTGTTAATATGGTTCAATTTGACTTCATTTTCCCTGGCATCGGACTGTTTTTCATACTCTTTGTTTTTCATATGAGAAAGCTTTTCTGCATAGGACTCCTTCGCTTGTTCCTGTTCACTCAGGCTCTGCTTCAGCTGCATAACCTTTTGTTCAACATCCTGCAGTTTCTTTTCATAATCCTTTATTTTTCCGGTTGTCTCCTGAAGCTCTTTTTCCCTGGTAAACAACGACTGGCCGGATTGTTTCTTTGCTCCTCCCGTCATAGAACCACCGGGATTGACGACATCTCCTTCCAGCGTGACGACCCGGTACTTCCGGTTCAGCACCCGGGCAATCGCATTGGCGTGTTCCAAGGTTTCCGCTACAACGATATGACCAAGCAGGTGCTGCACAGCTTTGGCGTACATCTCCGGGACGTGAATCAATTCAGCTGCGACTCCCACGTATCCATCCTGTTGATTCAGCGAACCGGCACCGGTTACATACCGGGGCTGGATGGCTGAAAGGGGCAGGAAGGTGGCACGGCCTTTGTGCTGGGTTTTCAGCCAGTGGATGGCCTGTCTTCCTGCTTTTTCATCCTGGACAACAATGTGCTGGGCCTGAGCTCCGAGGGCCGTTTCAATGGCTGTCATGTAGGCGGACGGAATGTCAATCAACTCAAGGACGGCCCCTTCTATACCAGAGAGGCGTCCATTCTGCCGCGCTTTTAAAACTTCCCTGACCCCTTGGAAATAACCGGAGAAGTCCTCTTTCATATCTTCCAGCATTTCCTTTTTGGAACGCATTTTCTCAAGATACTGATACCCTTTGTACAGTTTTTCCTGCCATTCCTGATACGCCTGCTTGTTTTCATCAAGCGAAGACGACACTTCCTGGAGGCTGCTTTCCAGTTCGCTGCGTTCCGACGCCAGTCTTTCAAGTTCTGCGGTTAACCGGCTGCGCTCTTTTTCAAGCGTTTCCCGCTCTTCTCTGAGGCCTTGGAATTTTCCACTCTGAACATCTTTTTTAGAATGCAGTTCTGATAGCTGCTTCTCCAGAAGGTGTTTTTCATTACGTTTCGCGGCCTGCTTGTTTAATAGTTCGATATAATCACTTTTTAAATCCTCAATCTGGTCTTCCATCTCCTGAAGGTTCTGATTGAGCGCCTGATTCGTTTCCTTGAGCTCCTGCTTGGATTTCCGGCGGTTTTCCCGCACTTCCTCCAATTTGGATGATTCTTCTGTCGTTACGGCCTTCAGCGTTTCAAGTTTGTTCGAGAGTTCTTCGTAGGCTTCTTCAAGTTTGGATTTGTTCTCTTCGAAATGTTTATGCCGCTCTTTCATGAGCTGCTTTTTACCTTCCAGATTTTCGAGTTCCCTCGTCAGCTCCACCAGCTTTTCCTGAAGACTTTCCAAAGACTCATCCAGCTTTTGAATGCGGTCCCGCTTCGAATCCACAGATTCCTGCCTGGCAGTGATATCAGCCCTCAACGACGCTTCTCCGCTCTTGACCTCTTCCAGTTCCTTTAAAACAACCTGCCAATCCTTGTGGAGACCCTCAATCTGAGTAATTAAAAGGGAAATTTCGATATGCTTCAACTCTTCTTTTTTCTCCAGGTAGTCTTCAGCCACAGCAGCCTGTTCTTTCAAAGGCTCAAGCTGTCCATCGATTTCATGAATGATGTCTTCCACACGGTTCAAGTTCTCCTGAGTCTCCGCCAGTTTATATTCGGCTTTTTTCTTCCGTTGTTTATATTTGAGGACACCGGCCGCCTCTTCAAAAATGGTCCGGCGCTCTTCAGCCTTCGAGCTTAGAATCTCCTCGACTTTCCCTTGGCTGATGATGGAAAAAGCTTCTCTCCCAAGACCAGAATCCATAAATAAGTCGATAATATCCTTCAACCGGCATGTCTGGTTATTGATGTAAAATTCACTTTCTCCTGATCGGTAAACTCTTCTTGTTACACTGACCTCCTGGTAATCCAGGGGCAGGGTCTGATCTTCGTTATCGAGCGTAAGGGTCACTTCTGCCATATTCAGGGCAGAACGCGAGTCGCTCCCTGCAAATATAATATCTTCCATCTTCGCACCGCGCAGGGAACGGGCCGACTGCTCTCCGAGCACCCAGCGGATGGCATCTGTTATATTACTTTTCCCACTGCCGTTCGGACCGACCACAGATGTAACGCCTGAAACGAAATCCACGGTCACCCTGTCGGCAAATGATTTAAATCCAATAGTATCCAACTGTTTGAGGAACATAGTCATCCTCCTGTATCTTCACAATCTTTCATTCACTCAACTAATATATTTTATCATAAACGCTTTCCCTACGGTAGGAAGCCTCCAGCGTTCTTTTCCTTCCGTCAAAGGGTTTCATAATTGGACAAAGTCCTTTATCATATGTACTAAACCGGATGAAGTCAGCCGAAGGAGGAATCAGCTTTTGAGTTTACAAGAACCAAAACAAGAAAATCTTGCATTTATCATTGACGATATGGCCGAAAAACTTCAGGTGGTCAATCGTTCCCTTATGAAACCGGAGGATTATGATTTAGACAAATATGAGGAAATCAAATCCCTCTACGACATCATTAATATGAAGGGACAGCTCAGTGTTTCTGAAATCCAGGCGTTTGTCCAGGAACTGGGCCGGTACCGACGATGAAAAAAAGGACCGTCTACAGCCGCTTAAGGCTGATGACGGTCCTTTTTAAAATCGAGCGCCTTGATTCTCTAAAGCCTGCTGAGCCGCTTTCTGCTCTGCTTCCTTCTTCGTACGCCCGACGCCGATACCGCCGATGTCATCCTGGATCATCACGTGAGCGATAAATTCCCGGCTGTGTGCTGGGCCTCTTTCTTCCACAATTTCGTACTCAATTTTACTATTTTTATCCCGCTGTATAAACTCCTGCAGCTGGCTTTTATAATCCATCGCATGAGAAAAAGCACCTTTTTGGACTCTTGGATAGACGTAGGTCTTCAAAAAACGAATAACCGCCTCATACCCCTGATCCAGATATAAAGCTCCGATAAAGGCTTCAAATACGTCTGCCAATAGCGCAGGCCTGTTGCGGCCGCCCGTCAATTCCTCGCCCTTGCCGAGAAGAATCAAGTCCTGAAAATTCAGTTCATTGGCAAACTCGACCAATGAGGCTTCGCAGACGATCGAGGCTCTGAACTTCGTCAGCTCCCCTTCGGCCATATCCGGGAACTCCCGGTAGAGATACTGGGAAACACCCAGCTCCAAAACGGCATCCCCGAGAAACTCAAGACGTTCGTTGTCCTCCCGGTCGGTTTTACGATGCTCATTCACATAAGATGAATGCGTGAAAGCCTGCTCCAGCAACGAAATGTTCTGAAATGATTGATTTATCTGCTTCTGGAAACTGGAGAAATCACCCATAAATCACCTTGTCCTTTACTAAAAGTTTCTGAATACAGGAAAGGCTGCCCGTTGAACAACGGACAGCTGACCTTTTTATGACTGGCTGCTTATGTAATTCACAGCGTCGCCAACTGTATTGATTTTTTCAGCTTCTTCATCAGAAATTTCCATATCAAACTCGTCTTCGAGCTCCATTACAAGCTCGACTACGTCAAGAGAGTCTGCTTCAAGATCTTCTTTGAAGGAAGCTTCCATAACTACTTTGGATTCGTCAACATCTAGACGGTCGACGATAATCTGTTTTACGCGATCAAATGTTTCTGCCATTGGAACCTCACCTCCCTTCAGTCATTATAGTAAATTTTGCAGAGAAAAACCATAGTGGTTTTTACATCACCATTCCACCATCCACATGAAGCGTCTGACCGGTCATATATGCGGCGTCTTCTGAGGCCAGGAAACGGACGACTCTCGCCACATCCTCCCCTTCTCCCAGACGTTTCAATGGAATAAGGGCAAGCATCTGCTCACGCTGTTCTTCTGTAAGAGCATCCGTCATATCGGTGGTGATATAACCGGGAGCTACAGCGTTCACCTGAATATTACGGGCCGCCAATTCCTTGGCATTGGATTTTGTCATCCCGATAACGCCTGCCTTGGCAGCCACATAGTTCGCCTGTCCCGGATTGCCGGAAACGCCGACGATGGAGGCTACATTAATGATCCGGCCGTACTTCTGTTTCATCATCTGACGGGTAACCCCTTTCGTGCAGAGGAAAACCCCTTTCAGATTCGTATTGATAACAGAATCAAATTCCTCTTCCTTCATACGCATGAGAAGGTTATCCTTGGTGATTCCGGCATTATTGACCAGAATGTCCAGGCGGCCGAACTCATCGACGACTGTTTTCACCATCTGCTTCACATCTTCTTCGCTGGCAACATCGGCCTGTATCTTCATCGCTGAACCGCCGCCGGCAATGATTTCCTGCACGACCGCTTCCGCCTTATCTTCACTTCCTGCATAGTTGACCGCCACTTTAGCTCCTTGGCGGGCAAGTTCTAAAGCGATGGCACGGCCTATGCCACGTGATGCTCCTGTAACGAGAGCTACTTGTTCCTGTAACATCAGGCTTCCTCCTTATACCACTTTACAAAATCCTTTAATGAATCTGGATCCTGGACGCTGAACGTCTTCATACGACGCTGGACTTTTCTCACAAGCCCGCTGAGAACTTTTCCCTGCCCCACTTCTACGATGGCATCAACTTCTTCTTCGACAAATGCCTCTAGAATCTGTTGAAAACGCACAGGCGAATACAGCTGCTCTACAAGCAGGCGCTCAATCGTTTCCGCTTCTGTGACGGCTTCTGCCGAAACATTGGCATATACCGGGATGGAGGCATCTCTGATCGTACGGTCATTGAGATGACCCGCAAATTCTTCACTCGCCGGCTCCATAAGACGGGAGTGGAAAGGTCCGCTCACGTTCAAAGGAAGCACGCGTTTTGCGCCTTTATCCTTCAATTGTTCACCAGCTGCCTCCACGCCTTCTTTCGTACCGGAGATGACGATCTGTCCCGGACAGTTGATATTAGCGAGATCAACGGCTTTTTCTCCGTCGAACCCTGTCAGGACATCCTCGATTTCCTCCTGGGAAAGTCCAAGTACAGCGGCCATCGTACCTTTCCCGGTCGGGTACGCTTCTTCCATGAGCTTTCCACGGATATGGACAAGCTGAACCGCTTCAAGCGGATCCAGCGCGCCGGCGGCTGTGAGGGCACTGTATTCACCAAGACTGTGTCCTGCCGTCATGTCTGGTTTGACTCCTTCTTCAGACAGCACCTGCTGGATGGCGATACTGTTTAACAGCAGGGCCGGCTGGGCATTTTCCGTTTTCGTAAGTTCTTCGGCCGGGCCTTCAAACATCAGGGATGTAAGGGAATACCCGAGTCCTTCGTCAGCTCTATCAAACAATTCTTTCACAGAAGGATAGGCTTCATACATCGCCCGTCCCATTCCGACTTCCTGGGAGCCTTGGCCTGGAAAAACGACTGCAATCTTTTTCATTCTGATTCCTCCTTTTCCTTCATCCGGTCCAGCGTACTGGAGATGGTTTCTGTCACATTCAGCTCTACCATTTCACATGCCTGGCGGATCGCATTCAGCACAGCACGCTCATTCGAGGAGCCGTGGGCTTTAATAACCGGGGAGGCAAGGCCGAACAACCCGGCTCCGCCGTATTCACTATAGTCCAGCTGGTTTTTCAAGCCGCGGAGGTCATCTTTCACGAGTCCGGCAGCGATTTTCGTTTTCCAGCTGCTCATAAATGTCTCCTTGATCATGGAAAACATCGTAAGAGCCGTTCCTTCTATTGTTTTCAAAGCGACGTTTCCTGTGAATCCGTCTGTAACGACGACATCAGCCACCCCATTAAGGAGATCGCGGGATTCCACATTCCCGACAAAGTTAATCGGCGCTTCCTTCATGAGCTGAAACGCCTGCTTCGTAAGGTCGCTTCCTTTTCCATCTTCCGTTCCGACATTTAACAGCCCCACTCTTGGGTTGTTGATTTTACGGACGTTTTCTGAGTAAATCGAACCGATGACGGCATACTGCAGCAGATGGGCCGGTTTGGCATCGACGTTCGCTCCAACATCCAGCATTAAAAAGCCTTTTCCGTCCATCGTCGGGAGGGTAGGGCTTAAAGCCGGACGTTCCACGCCGGGCATGCGGCCGACGATGAAAAGACCTGCACTCATAAGGGCGCCGGTATTACCAGCCGAGATGCATCCATCCGCGCGTCCTTCTTTCACTTCTGCCGCAGCCATGACCATGGAAGCTTTTTTCTTCCTGCGAACAGCCCGTACAGGTTCGTCTTCCGAAGTAATCACTTCTGTTGTATGTAAGACCGTTATATTCGGCTGATCCTTCAAAAACGGACGGATTTGTGATTCGTCTCCTACGAGTGTGATGGACAAACCATCAATCGTGTCAGCTGCCTTGACAGCTCCTTTCACAATGGCTTCGGGGGCGTTGTCCCCACCCATTGCATCAATGGCTAACTTCATGAATATTCGACTCCTTTACTGATTCGAGCGGTACATTTCAAACGTACCGGCAAACACTTCCTCGTTTCCAACAAAACTGTGGACGCTTACGATCGTTCGCCCTTTATCATCTTCACCTTTGGCCGTCGCCTTCGCTACTACGCGTTCACCCAGTTTAACCGGTCTGGAAAAATGAATCGTCGACCGGGCTGTCAAAGCCAGTTCATCATTGATCAAAGCGACAGCTAGTGAATTGGCCTGGGCAAACAGATGATGCCCCCGGGCGATATGGTTTCTTGAAAAAACGTGTTCCGGACGGATATCCAATATGGAAATGGCACGGTCGTCAAGCTCTAAATCAACGACCTCTCCAATGATTTCTTCAACCGGCAGAGCTTTCACCGTCTCATTCCATTCCTGTGTGGCCACCGATTTAATCCGCTCCCGCAGCTCGGGAATTCCGAGCTCCATCCTGTCCAGCCGGATCGTCTGTATGCTGACACCAAAGGATTTAGCGAGTTCTTCATCCGTTGTGAAAGGCATTTGCTCAATACGTGTCTTCAGTTCTTCCTGACGTACTCTCTTGGTTTTTTTCACACAAATACCACCGTTCATCCAGCCATAAGCCTCGTTTTTATGACTAGGTACTAATAGTAATATATAATACCGGAAACCATAACGCAAGGATTGAAAACCCATTCATTGAAAAAATACGGATGCCTGTCCTATGAAAAGCGGAAATAAAAAAAACACGCCCCTTGTCAGGACGTGCCCTTTTCCACTCAATCCAGAACATTTTCCATGATCTGCTTATCCTTATAGACGACTTCCTTTAACGAGCTGTAAGATTCATGTTGATCCAGGATGTCTTCTTCAATCATTTCGGCTGCATCTTTTCTTGCCGTTTCAAGCGCGCGGTAATCGTGTACCATATCCCCTACTTTAAATTCAGGTAATCCGCTCTGCTTTTTCCCAAAGAAGTCCCCTGGACCCCGGAGCTTCAAATCCTGCTCAGACAGTTCGAAGCCATCGTTCGTCTCCGTCATGATCCGCATGCGTTCTTTACCGACATCCCCTTTTGGATCAGCAAGAAGAATACAATAACTCTGGTCAGATCCACGCCCGACCCTTCCGCGCAGCTGGTGAAGCTGGGAAAGGCCGAAACGCTGGGCGTCATAAATCACCATCATCGTGGCATTGGGAACGTTCACACCCACCTCCACCACCGTTGTGGAAACAAGGATATTCAGATGATTCTCTGCAAATTCCTTCATCACTTCTTCTTTCTCATCATTATGGAGGCGGCCATGCATCAGTCCAACAGAAATATCCGGCTCAAAGACACTGCTGATCTGATGGTACAGATCAATGGCATTCTGAATATCCAGCTGATCCGACTCTTCAATAAGCGGACAGATGACGTAGGCCTGGTGTCCCTGATCGATTTCCTTCTTGATGAAATTCAAGACCCGGTCGGTCATTTCACCTTTCACCCAGTAGGTCTCTACAGGCTTACGTCCCGCCGGCATTTCATCAATGACACTGACATCCATATCACCAAACGCCGTAATGGCCAGCGTCCGCGGGATAGGTGTAGCCGTCATGAACAATACATCGGGGGAAAGACCCTTGTCTCTTAAGGTCCGCCGCTGTTCTACACCGAAGCGGTGCTGTTCATCTACAATGACAAAGCCGAGATGACTGAATAGGACTTCATCTTGAATGAGCGCATGTGTTCCTACAAGAATATCAATCTCCTCCGCTTTGACTGCTTCGAGGATTTCCTGGCGTTTCTTCCCTTTAATAGAACCAGTCAGAAGCTCCACCCTTGCCCGGCCTTCAAACATGGCCGACAAAGACTGATAATGCTGTTCCGCCAGAATTTCCGTCGGAACCATTAAAGCCCCCTGGTATCCAGCGGTGATGGAAGCATAGAGAGCAATCGCCGCAACGGCGGTTTTCCCTGAGCCTACGTCCCCCTGAAGCAGGCGGTTCATACGGTGGGGACGTTTCATATCCTTCAAAATTTCCGCAAGCGAGCGCTTCTGTGCCCCAGTCAGTTCAAAGGGCAGGGACTGGACAAAACCGGTCAGCTTCTGATTATCATACCTTTGAACAATGCCCTGCGTCGATTCGCGGTTATGCTTACGCAGCAGCTGCATTTTCAGCTGGAAAATTAAAAATTCCTCATATACGAACCGGCGCTTGGCGTGTTTGAGCATCACCCGGTTTTCCGGATAATGCATCTGATGCAGGGCCTCCTGCCGGGGTGGGAGCTTATAAGCGAGAGCAAGATCCTCCGGAAGGATTTCCTTAACCGATCCACCATATTCGTGGAAAGCTGCCGTCATCACTTTCCGGAGGGTATTCATGTTCACCCCTTCCTTTAATGTGTAGACGGGCTGGATCGGCGCCTGACTTTTCGACTCCCCTTTTTTGAATTGACTGACCGTCACTTGAAGACGCTGCTGATCCCATTTCCCTGTCACTGTGACGGTGTCCCCCTGCTGCAGCTGCTTCTTCGCAAAGGCCCGGTTGAACATGACCGCCTTCACAGCAAAATGCTCCACCTGCAGGGTAAAGGTCAGCCTTGATTTCTTCCGTCCGTAATAGCTGACGACAGGTTCGGAGACAATCTCCCCTTCAATGGTCGCTTTCTCGTTATGATCCAGTTCCGTCAACGGCTTGACTTCATAGGAATCATAACGATGTGGAAAATAAAACAAAAGATCCTCCACCGTAAACAGCCCCAGTTCGTTTAAATGGGACTGCAGTTTTTCGCCAACTCCTTTGATTTCACTAATCGGTTGCTGCAGCACATCATTCACTCTTTCTTTAAAGATATTCCGTACACTTTTGCTTCGAGTTCGCGTCCGGTCGGCGTCGCAGCCAGTCCACCCTGGGCGGTTTCCCTGAAAGCTGACGGCATCCGCTGCCCTACTTTATACATGGCATCAATCACTTCATCACATGGAATTCTGCTCTTCACACCGGCAAGGGCCATATCTGCCGCTACAACAGCGTTGGAAGCCCCCATGGCATTTCGTTTCACACACGGGACTTCGACAAGTCCAGCAACAGGATCGCAGATTAATCCAAGCATATTTTTCAAAGTGATCGCCATAGCTTCGGCAGACTGGGAAGGCGTGCCTCCTGCCATTTCCACAATAGCCGCGGCAGCCATTCCAGCAGCGGAGCCGACTTCTGCCTGACATCCACCCGCAGCCCCTGATATCGATGCATTATTGGCAACAACGAAACCGAAAGCACCTGAGGTGAACAAGTACCGGACCATCTGCTCACGTGATGGATTCAGCTGATTTTTAACGGCAAACAAAGTACCCGGCACACACCCCGCACTGCCGGCTGTCGGCGTGGCGCAGATGGTGCCCATAGCCGCATTTACTTCGTTCGTGGCCACTGCCTTACTGACGGCGTCCATCAACAGCTGACCTGACAACGGGGTATGGTTTTTCATGTAATCCTGAATGAGTACAGCGTCCCCTCCGGTCAATCCACTGTGGGACTGCACACCTTTCAAACCATCTTCCACTGCTTTTTCCATGACGTCGAGATTCCTTTCCATATGGGCAAAGACCTCTTCCCTGGAAAGCTGCTTCACTTCCATTTCCTGACGAATCATCACTTCAGATATTTGTATCTGCTCACTTTCAGCAAGCTCGATCAGTTCTGCTACATTGCGAAACATGCGAACACTCCTTTTGTATGTCTAGTCTGAGATTTTAGCCACTTGAGTAATGTGGTCTGCGCGTTCCAGTTCATTAAGTATGGAATCATCAATATTCTGGTCAACCTCAATGACCATCAAAGCCTGCTCCCCCTGGGCTTTTCTGGATACTTCCATCCGGCCGATATTGATTTCATTTTTTGCAAGGACCGCTGTCGCTGATGCAATAGCTCCGTAACGGTCGTTATGAATAAGAAGGATAGCCGGGTGGCTCCCCGATAACCGGAGTTCAAAACCATTCAATTCCGTGATTTCAGCCTTGCCTCCTCCAATGGAAATGCCGACAAGTTCCAGTTCCCCGTCTTCATCGCCGATCTTTACACGGGCAGTGTTTGGATGATCGGTATGGGCATCCTCTTCGTGAAAACGGATTTTCATGCCTGAAGCTCTGGCCGTTTCAAGGGAAGTGCTTATCCTTTCATCATAGGTTTCATAGTCCAGGAGACCACCAATAATGGCTACATCCGTCCCATGCCCCTTGTAGGTTTTAGCAAATGACCCGTAAAGATGGATATGGGCGTACTTCGGCTCCCTTCCGAATAAATGGCGGGCAGCCCTGCCGATGCGGGCCGCTCCTGCAGTATGCGAGCTGGAAGGCCCGATCATAACAGGACCGATGATGTCAAACACAGATCTATACTTCATTAAGATCCCTTTCCTTTCTATATAAACCTGAACAGGTAAGTGGTGAAAACGCTTACTACATTCTAACATTCCTTTATCATCTTATCACATTCCACTTTAATCTTCCTTCCTTTTCGTTCCCTCCATATTTTGACTGGTTGATTGTTTTCTTTTGAGAGAGTAGAATAATAGATTGTGGGTTACTCGGTAACCGGGCGGGAGAGGGATAATTTCATATGAGGGATTGAAATGCTCAATCAGCAACATCAACAGGCGGGCTGGAAAAAAGAAGGACTGGCAGGTTTGATCGGTTATTTCACAACGGTATATATTGTAGCCGTCAACAGTCAGATTCTGGAGAGTGCGGGGCTGCCGCTTGAGAGCGGTATGGTCGCTACTATCCTTGCCAGCGCGTTAGGCTGCTTGATCATGGCTTTTTATGCGAACGCACCGATGGTTCTCATCCCCGGGATGGGCGTCAATGCGTTGTTCGCCTACTCGATTGTCGAAGGAACGGGCATGTCCTTTCAGGAAGGACTCGCTGTCGTGACGATGGCTTCCATCATCTTTCTGATCACTGCTTTCACAAAGCTCGGCGATTGGCTGAAACATGCCATTCCCGCTTCTTTGAAGCATGCCATCACCGTCGGGCTTGGACTTTTCCTGACGCTGATCGGACTCGAAAAGGGAGGCCTCGTTGTCAAGGGGGAACATTCCCTGATCACGCTTGGCAACCCGTCATCTGCCATGGTGATTACCAGTGTCATCACCTTATTTATCGGGATTTTTCTATTCTCAAGAAACGTCCCCGGCAACTTTTTAGTGACGATGATTGCCGGGACCGTACTGGCCCACTTCACGGGGCTGCTCGGGGAAAGTGGAAAAAGCATCGATATCCAGGAACAGAGCTTTCTGATGCTGCCGGACTTTTCCGGAATCTTCGGGTTTGGTTTCTGGATGGCGGTTTTCCCGTTGGCGATCGTTCTCATCTTCGAGAATATGGGGCTGATCCACGGTCAGCTTTCCATGCTCAATCAGGAGGACAAATTTAAACGGTCCTATCAGGCAACCGCATTTTCCGCCTTATCCACTGGATTTCTGGGTACATCTCCGACGGTTTCTTCCGCAGAGAGTGCTGCTGTCATTGCATCCGGAGGAAAGTCAGGGAAATCGGCGCTGACCATGGCCGTTCTATTCGGAGCCACCCTGTTTTTGATCCCATGGATTTCCATGGTTCCATCTTCAGCTATTGCTCCGATCCTGATCATCGTTGGAGCCCTAATGGTTCAGAACATCAAGGAAATTCCATTTGATCAGCTTTCTGAATCCATGCCGGCGTTTTTAATTATCGTGATGATTCCTTTCACGTATTCCATCGCTGACGGAATGGCCTTCGGCTTTATAGCCTATCCGATTGTAAAGCTTGCCCTGGGCAGGCATCGGGAATTGTCCACCCCTGTCGTATTCATCGCCATGATCTTTCTCGTTGAATTTATCGTACGCTCGCTTGGACATTAATGATTCATGTAGTTAAAAAAAGCTTGAAGAGAACGTCATGACGTTCTCTTCAAGCTTTTTTATCTCCAGCGGAGTACGAGTGTCAGCCGGCAGCAGTCACGTCTGCTGTCCTGTGATCCAAGGGTGACCTTCAGACGATCCGGATTATATGTGGTCTGAAATGAACTTGCTACATATTCACCAAGCAGACCGTCCACTTTTTCATGATTGGACTGTTGAGCCGCCATCATGATCTGCTCAGCATAGGATGCATCGTCGTGAATTTTCCCAACCAGTCTTTCCGCATCCTTGATGAGTTTCTCCATTGAAACGGCGGATTCTCTGAACAAAGAGACTTCCACCTCTGGATATGAAGGTCCGGGTCTTTCATAAATCGGAGTGACCGGCCTCCAGCTATAGGGAACCCAGTAACGGTGCACAGCCTCCCCCCTTCCCCTTCCTATATACCTTTAAAAAAAGAAGAGAAGCCGCTACACTTCCCCTTTACCTTTCAATTTGTATGGACTCCAACGGCCCTCTTTTTTGAAAGACAACCTTCAATACCCCGTTTTGGAACGAAGCACGGCTGCTGGTGACGTCAGCTTCAAATGGTAGCTCGATCATCTGTTCCCGGGTCTTTCTGAAGTGGGTGCGGCTGTAGTAATCGCGCCCTTCATCATTCACTTCCCGCAGCTGCTGTTGTTCGATAAGAATGCGCAGCTGCCGGCCGGAGCGGTCAATACGGATTTGATTTTCATCCACATCCGGAAGGACAGCTTCAACGACGATCTCTCCGTTTGATTCATAAACATCGATAGGAATCGCATTTTTTTGGGAGAAAGATTCTGCTGCATGAAGGGACTGATCAAAAAACGAGTCCACGGCCCGAACCAGATCCATAAACGTATGCTCAAAAAAACCGGGGAGCTGACTCTTTTTATCATCCATGTTACTACACCTCTCTGCCTGTCGTTTCCCCTACAAGATATGCAGAGAAAGCCGGCAGGTGACACATGATCAGGAGGTGTGGAACTTTGTGCCTGACGAAACGGCCTTCACATAACCGGCTCGGATGACGAAATCCCCGAACTTTTCACCTTCGGAATGGTTAAGCGCAAATTCCTTAAACATCTGCCTTAACTCGAGGAGAATTTCTTCTTCCCCGATGTTTTCTTTATAGATTTTGTTCAAGCGGTCTCCTGCAAATCCAGCCCCTAAATACATGTTGTATTTCCCCGGTGCTTTCCCGATGAATCCAATTTCACCAAGAGCCGGCCGGGAACATCCATTCGGGCAGCCCGACATACGGATAATGATTTCTTCATCTGAGAGCCCGTATTCATCTAGAATATCTTCCAATTTATCGACGAGGGACGGGAGATATCTCTCCGACTCTGCCATCGCCAGTCCACAGGTCGGAAGAGCGACACACGCCATGGAATTCCTCCTCAGCGCTGAATTCTGCCTGCCATCGGTCAGTCCGTACTCATCGATGACCGCTGATATTTCCTCTTTCTTTGCATCGGTCACACCTGCTATGCTTACGTTCTGGTTCGGAGTTAACCGAAAGTCGCCTTCGTGAATACCGGCAATTTTTCTCAATCCGGCTTTCAACTGGTATTCTTTTTCATCTTTAATCCGGCCGTTTTGGATAAAGAAGGTGTGATGCCAGGTGCCATCAGCGGCTTTGATCCAGCCATAACGGTCCCCATTATGATCGAAATGGTAATCCCTTGCTTCTTCAAGTTCCCAGCCGAGACGGCTTTCCAGCTCTTCCCTGATCCAGTCCAGCCCCATCCGGTCAACGGTATACTTAAACCGTGCATTTTTACGGTTGGACCGGTTGCCGTAATCGCGCTGGATGGTGACGACTTTTTCAGCTGTTTCGACTATTTTATCGACCGGGCAGAAGCCGATGACACGCGCTAACTGGGGATACGTATGTTCGTCGCCGTGAGTCATCCCCATCCCTCCGCCGACGGCGATATTAAAGCCGGTGAGTTGATCATCTTCCACAATCGCGATAAAACCCAGGTCCTGCGAAAAGACATCCACATCATTGGAAGGGGGAACGGCCACACCGATTTTGAATTTCCGAGGAAGATATACAGGGCCGTAGATTGGTTCCTCTTCTTTGCCGTCGGCAACTTTCTCCTCATCCAGCCAGATTTCATGATAAGCTCTTGTTTTCGGAAGAAGGTGCTCACTTACTTTCTTCGACCACTCATACACTTCGTGATGAACATTGGACTGATCCGGATATACGTTGCACATGACATTCCGGTTCACGTCTCCGCAGGCGGCTATGGAATCCATGAGCGCCTGGTCCATCCGTTGAATGCTTTTCTTCATGTTCCATTTCAGAATGCCGTGCATTTGAAAGGTCTGTCTTGTCGTCAGTTTTAATGTTCCGTTTCCATACTGATCAGAAAGTTTATCCATTGTCAGCCACTGTTCCGGTGTGGCTGTGCCTCCTGGAAGCCGGACACGCACCATGAATTGATACGCTGGTTCAAGTTTCTGTTTTTTTCGTTCATTCCGGATATCCCGGTCATCCTGCATGTAACTTCCATGGAACTTCAACAGTTTTGTCTGGTCATCCGGGATGCTCCCGGTAATGGGATCCTGAAAGCTTTCCACGAGAGATCCGCGCAGCAGCCGGCTTTCCTCCTTGATTTTTTCCATTGCGTCCGGTGGTCCCTGTGTCTGGTGAGAGGGGTGATCGGATTTTGTCATGCTTTGTCCTCTCCTTTCGTTTTCTTGATTTCAATGATGGTTAATACACATCTCTCTGATAACGCTTCTGCTGTCTAAGGTCTGCCACATAGGCTTCTGCTTCTTCCTCAGTCCTTCCGGATTCCTTCTGAACGATGGATACAAGGGCCTGATGGACATCTTTGGCCATATGTTTTTCATCCCCGCATACATACAGGTAAGCTCCTGCTTCCATCCACTCAAAGAGTTCTCTGCTGCGCTCAGTCATTCTGTGCTGTACATACACTTTTTCTTCGTTATCCCTCGAAAAGGCGACATCCATCCTGGATAAAACGCCATCCTTGAGCCAGCGCTGCCATTCGGTTTGATAAAGAAAATCCGTCGTGAAATGCTGTTCTCCGAAGAATAACCATGTATTCCCTTCTGAACCCATTTCTTCTTTCTCTTCCAGGAATGACCGGTATGGGGCGATTCCAGTTCCAGCACCAATCATAATGACAGGAGCAGATTCATCTTCCGGCAGCTTGAAGTTGGAATTTTTCTGGACAAATACATCTACGTTTCCGCCAGGCTCCATCCGTTCTGCACACTGGCCTGAACATACACCAAGCCGGTTCCTTCCGTGGCTCTCATACCGAACCGTGCCAATAGTCAAGTGAACTTCGTCCGGGTTCGCTTTCCAGCTGCTCGCTATGGAGTACAGACGAGGCGGGATTTTGCGAAGTTGCTGCACCAGTTCTTCTGCTCCAAGGTTCCATGGACCGAAGTCTGTGAGAACATCAAGAAGATCTCGACCGTCCATATACGTTTGAAGCGCCTCTTTGGATGCAAGGATTTCCTGCAGTTTTTCATTACTGGTGAAGGTTCCCAGCTTTTCGAGCAGCGGTTTAGTAAGCACAGTGATCTCGAAATGGGACAAAAGGGCTTCCCGTAATGCACGGACCTCTCCGTCTTTATTAAGGGTAACGGAAAGCTCAGGATCCCACTGCATCAGAGTAATTAATTGATCGACCAGCTTCTCTTCATTAAGCGGGTAGATTCCAAGACTGTCCCCAGGCTCATATGCAAGATTGGAATCTTCCAGATCCAGTTCCAGATGCCGGGTCTCTTTATTGGAACCACGGCCGTTCAAATTGATATTTTCCAGCACTTCCGCCGAAAACGGATTTTTCTTCGTATACACCGGTCCGGATGATTGGGGATTGGGAGCGGCCTGCACCTTTTTACCTTCTTCAGCTGTTTCCAGAGAATTGATGACTTTATTGATCCAGTCCTCCGCCTCTTCATCATAATCGAGGTCGCAATCCATGCGTTCTACGATACGTTCTGCTCCAAGCTCTTCCAAACGTTTATCAAAGTCTTTACCTGTCTGACAGTAAAATTCGTACGAGCTGTCCCCAAGGGCAAGCACACTGTAGCGGACACCATCCAGTTTTGGTGCACGCCCGCTGTAAAGGAATTCATAAAAGGAGAGCGCATTATCCGGAGGATCGCCGTCTCCATGGGTACTGGTAATGATCAATAGATCTTCTTCCTTTTTTAAGGACTTCGGTTTGTACCGGTCCATATCTTCGACAGAAACCTGCAGTCCGTTTTTCTTCAACCTGCCGGAAAACTTTTCGGCAAGCTCCTGGCAGTTCCCTGTGTGCGATCCATATAAAAGGGTGACGTGTCTTGTTTCCACTGCCGGGACCCCTGCTTCTGTTTCCTGTGCTGCTCCACTTCCACGGTCTGCCCCTGCGGCCAGATAGCCGCTGAGCCAGATTTTCTGCTGCTCATTCAATGTTGGGAGCAGCTGGTTCAGTAACTCCGTCTGCTCTTTATTGAACGGACTGTTGATTACTTGTAACGACAATTCTGTCACCTCCATAGTCAAAAATGAGCGGCCGTGTGCGCGTCCTCCCGGTAATAGCGCTCCAGCGCTACAATCATAGCGCCCATCTTCGCTTTTTCAGGCTGCAGGACATAGGAAATCCCCTGCTCTTCCAAAGCGGCTGCCGTTACCTTTCCGACAGCAGCAGCGAGAACATTTCGATTAAAGGCATCGACGACTGGCTGCTGCTCTTTCGAAAACAGCTGTTTTACCTGGGTTTTACTGGTGAAAACGACCGCATCAAGATTTTCCTTTGTAATTTCTCTTCGCAGCCTACCTAAAATATCGGGATCCGGAGGCAGGAATGAGTAGGGTTTTGATAAATAAACATCGTATCCCATTTCCTCAAGACGGTCTTTTAAGGCAGCATCATCCAGGTTATAGGCTTGTAAATACACACTTTTTCCTGCTTTTGCGGTATTATTCTCCATATAGGACAACAGCTTTGCCATTGTCCCGTCTTCAGCGATCCATTCATAAGCGAGGTTTTGTTCCTTCAACCAGTCAGCAGTTTTTTGACCGCGGATGAGCAGGATTTCATCAGATAATTTTTTTACAAATGAACGGCGGTGACCAATGCCTGCAGCAGCCTCTTCCAATGTCCGAGCCCCTATACCAGTCGTTAACAAAACATAATCAAAGGGCTTTTTTAAATAATGATGAACATCCCGACGGGCCGTTTCCTGATTATATTGCTGAGAGCCTTGGATGGGATAGCCGGCTGAGCGTCCATCCATATTACGAATCAGCCTGGCAATTTCATCCGCGCGCCGATCAGCTGCCACACCTATCTTTTTACCGGCCAGACCTTTCACAGTCATCCGCCTCCTTCTCCTTATGTATTTCTTCCAGCAATAAGTGCTGATTCACCTTGTATTGACAGGATTCTTTCAATCCCTCCTCCAGATAAAAACGCCTCCGGTCAGATGAAAAGCCGGCATGTCGAAGTTCATTCCTTAACGTGAACAAAAAATCGACATAACTCCCGTAATCCTCCGGAAACTGCTCTTCAAACCTCTGTTTAATTTCGGCTGACAACGCAGGGCTGGCCCCGTTTGTTGTGACAGAAACAGAGAGTCTTCCCCTCTTCATATGGGCAGGAAAATGAACATTCCCGCCTCCATTGTCTGCACGGTTGAGCAGCGGAACGTCTCCGGCCTCAGCCGCCGCTTGTTCATTCACCTCAGGCTGATCAGCAGCCGTAATGAGCAGAAAAGCACCGGACGCGTCCCCTTTGAAATAAGTCTTCTGCTTCCACTCAAATCCCCCCTTCTCCCATAACTGACGAAGGGCTTCTGTCAATTCCGGACTGATCACCGTCAGTTCCGGACCCTCTGACAAGAGAGATTTCAAACGCTTCTCTGCTACTCTGCCACCTCCGACAATAATGACCTTCTTTTTGTGTAAATCGATGGATAAAGGCTTCATTAACCGTTCACTCCGCTCTGGACATTCGGTTCAGCGCTTCCTTCACCCTGAATTGAAGTGAGTGTTCCATCGCCGCGTGATCCTGCAGATGATGGGCGGCAGCAGCTGAATATCCTTGTTGGACAGCCTGATAGACTTCCTCTTGAATTTCTTCCATCAATACACCGGTAAACCAAAGGTATGGCACAACGATTGTATGTTCGTAATCCTCGATGGACCGGTGGAAAGCCTCTGGAAAACGCGGAGAAAGAGCCGCGAGGTAACAGACCTCCACGTGGGAATGATTGATTTCATCCTTCAGAAGCTGCGCAATTTTTTTGACGGCTTGAGGTGTATCCGGGTGACGGCTTCCTCTTCCCACCAAGAGGATATTCGTTCCTTTTTGAACCGGTACATCCGTTCCCTGCACACGTTCAGCGAGCGCTTTTATAATCGATGGCTGCACTCCCAGAGGTTCTCCATAGGAAAACGTCAGGCCGGAGTAAAGGCGGGAGATTTGATCAATCTCTTCAGGGATATCTTTATAATAGTGACCAGCACTCAAAAGCAGGACCGGCTGTACAACGATGCTGGAAGCTCCCCTTTCCACAAGGCGCCGCACCCCTTCTGATATATCAGGTTCAGCGAGTTCCAGATAACAAATCTCATAAGGCAGATCATGCGCTTCCGCTGCACGGTGTAAAAAGTCCTCTGCCTGAGTGGTGGCTGCTTTTTTTCTGCTTCCGTGACTTACATACAGGACAGCTTCCATCCTCATCCTCCTTTTCCTAGCCTACAATCGTTTCCGCAGATACGCGGGCGTCCTCACCGGCCGGGTCGAACCATTGGAGGTGGCTGCTCAGCTCCACCACTTCCCCCACAACGATCATGGCAGGGTTTTCGATAAAACGGCTCTTTTCTACAATCGTATCGATTGTTCCCTTCACCATTTTCTGGCTGTTCGTCGTTCCATTCTGGATAAGGGCCATCGGCGTATCTGGAGACCGCCCATATTTTTTCAGCCGATCACAAATCTCCGGAAGTCTTTTGACACCCATGTAGATGCACAGCGTATCCATGCTCTTGACGACCCGCTCCCAGTACGCTTCTTCATCTGTTCCTTTCTTACTGACCCCGGATATGAAAGCGACCGACGAGCTGTAATCCCTGTGGGTGACCGGAATGCCGGCGTAGGCAGGGGCAGCCGTCCCGGATGTAATTCCTGGAACGATCTCAAAAGGAATGGACCTTTTTGCAAGAGCTTCTGCTTCTTCCCCTCCGCGGCCGAACACAAATGGATCTCCTCCTTTAAGGCGTGTGACCACTTTCCCTTGAAGGGCGTATTTGACAAGAAGATGATTGATGGTTGACTGGGACAGTGCGTGATGATCGGGCCTTTTCCCACAGAAGACGAGCTCTGCCCCTGCTTTCGTTTCCTCAAGAAGATCCTGATTGATGAGCCTGTCATACAGAACAACATCAGCCTTCTGGACAGCTTTAAGACCTTTCACGGTAATCAAATCAATGTCTCCAGGACCTGCACCTACGATATATACTTTGGTCACGTTATCCCTCCTTGTCGTTCAGCCACTTTTTATCAATAAGAAGTTGAAAAATCTGTTCCGCACAGGTTTGGATGGAATGCTGGTCAGACCGAACGACACATTCCGGATTCACCGGTGCCTCGTAAGGAGCATCCACCCCGGTAAAACCGGAGATTTCCCCAGCCCTTGCTTTTTTATACAGTCCTTTAGGATCCCGGCTTTCACATTCCTCCACAGGACAGTCGACAAAGACTTCCATGAATTCTTCCTCTTCCAAAAGGGATCGGACCCGGTCACGGTCCTCCCTGAATGGAGAAATAAAAGCCGTCAAAACGATGGAACCATTGTCTGTGAACAATTTGGATACTTCACCGATCCGACGGATGTTCTCTGTCCGGTCGGCTTCAGAAAAACCAAGATCCCGATTTAATCCATGACGAACGTTATCCCCGTCAAGCAGGTAGGTTTGGATGCCGTGCTCAAAAAGTAGGCGGTTCAAATGGTTGGCAATGCTGGATTTACCAGCCCCTGAGAGACCGGTGAACCAGAGCACACCACTGAAATGACCATTTTTACTCCGGTAATCCTTTTTTTGGACGGCAGCTTCATGCCATGTTAAATTCGTTGCCATTCCATTCACCCCTTTACATCCGCTGTCTGTTGGTTAAGCCCTTCAATCAGCACTTCCACGACCTCCGGACGGCTGAACGTTTTCGGTGGTTTCTGGCCGCTCCGAAGCAGCTCGCGCACTTTTGTTCCTGATAAAATTACGTGATGCTCCTTGCTGTGGGGGCAGGTTTTATGAGAAGCCATTGCTTCACAGACTTTGCAGTAGAAGCTGTGCTCAAAAAAGACCGGGGTTATTTCCAGCTCTCCTTCTTCAAAGTGGCTGAAGATTTTTTGAGCGTCATATGTACCATAGTAATCGCCGACACCTGCATGATCCCTCCCGACTATGAAATGGGAGCAGCCGAAATTCTTCCGGACAATCGCATGGAAGATGGCTTCCCGCGGGCCTGCATAGCGCATGGCCGCATTAAAGACAGCCAGCGTCACCCGGTTTTCCGGATAATATTCATCCAAGAGTACCTCATAACTTCTCATGCGCACATCACTCGGGATATCGTCGCTTTTCGTTTCTCCTACGAGCGGATTCAGAAATAGTCCATCTACGCTTTCCAGGGCCGCTTTTTGGATATATTCATGAGCACGGTGAACAGGATTACGCGTTTGGAAACCGACAACCTTTTCCCATCCGGCCTGTTGGAATCGTTCTCTTGTCTCTTCGGGATCAAGGTAGTAATGGTCTGAATGCTCCCGCTCCGGACGATGGAATACTTCAATTCTGCCACCGACATAATAATCCGGGCGCTTGTAAAGTTTACTGACCCCCGGGTGAGCGTCTTCTGTCGTTAAGTAAACCTTTGCAGCTTCTTTCTGTTTATCCGGCTTGTAAATGTCTTCGATTTCGATCACACCGTAGATTGCCCCATCTTTCACAAGAGCCGCTTGACCATGTAACGAACGGGCCTGCTCTTCAGAAACAGGCAGTGTGATCGGGAGACTCCAGGGAGTGCCGTCTTTCAAACGAAGATTTTCAACGACGTGATCATAATCTTCCCTTGTTAAAAATCCTTGAAGCGGACTGTATGCCCCATTAGCGATTAAATCGATATCACTCAACGCCATCGCATCAAGCTCGATCCTTTGTTCCGGAAGCGTATCCGGCTGTGCTGTAAAACGATTGATTAACTGCCCGCCATGCGGTTGAATAATGGACATCATTCATCTCTCCTTTATTGTTTCGTATCTCCCGCTGTGTGGAGTCCACACTCGGTTTTATCAAATCCCTGCCATCTTCCTGAACGGCCGTCATCCAGCGCTTTCGCTGTGCAGGGGATGCAGCCGACACTTGGATAGCTTTGGTCATGTAATTCATTGTAATCCAAGCTATTTAGTCGGATATAAGTCCATACGTCTTCCCATGTCCAGTGAATTAAGGGGCATACCTTGATGGACTGGAAGCGTTCGTCCTTGTTGACGAAGTTCGTATGACTCCGGCTTGCAGATTGTTCTCTTCTTAATCCCGACATCCAGGCAGCCGCTCCTGTCAGGGCTTCTTCCAGCGGTTTGATTTTTCTGATGGCACAGCATTGGTCGGGATTCCTTTTCCAAAGGGCCGGACCATATTCCTCTGCCTGTTCTTCCACTGTCAATTCCGGCTTTTTCATATGGATGTTCAAATCCGGATACCTCTTTTTCACTTTGTCTATCAAATCATAGGTTTCCTGGAAATGAAGTCCAGTGTCCAGAAAAACGACGTCGGCATCCGGCTGTGCCTTTGCAATGAAGTCAAGCAGTACGATCGCTTCAGCACCGAAGCTGCACGCATAAACGAGCTGTTTTCCATAATGCCCGTAAGCCCATTGAATCACACTCTCTGCCCCTTTGTGTCCATCATCAATATCCATATGAAGTAAAGGATCCCCGGTGAATGTTCCATATGTCGGTGCACTCGTATTCATAAGCTCCTCCTTTCTTATCTTCAACAAAAAAACCTTTCTTCTGATGGTAAGAAGAAAGGAGAGTCATTATACATGATTCAACCGTTCTTCTTATCCTTCCAAGTGTTGATCACCTGCTGGAATTGGCACAGCTTCTGTTCATGACGACAGATCCGTTGCCGAGGCTTCCAAGGGCCAGTCCCTCCACCTCTCTCGATAAGAAAAATGTTTCCAGATTTTGTTCAAAAGATTTGATTCAAATATTAGACCCGATTTAAAGATATGTCAACATGCATTTTAAATATTACTAGTTTTCTGTTTATTTTATTGTAAACCATTGACAAATCGTCATCCATGTTTTAGCTTTGAATATATTATTCATGTACTTAGGAATTCCGCTTTCAGCGCGGGCTACATATATCCTTATAAAGAGCCGGGGGAGGAAACTGGTCTGATGATCCCGCAGCAACCTCACATTGGAAAAGGTGCTCATTCCAGCAGACGGTGGTCTGAAAGATAAGGAGAGGAAGCTTGACCTCTTCTGGATGAAGAGGTTTTTTTGTGCCTCTTCATGGTTAAAACCAAGTAATCTTATGTGTTTAATCAAAAGGAGAGGTACGATGAAGAAATTACTTATATTTTCACTGGTTGGATTCTTTGCTCAATTGATGGATGGAGCCCTCGGAATGGGATTTGGTTTAAGCTCCTCCACCATCCTCCTCGCCTATGGAATGGCTCCGGCGGTGGCCTCCGCCTCTATTCATTTGTCCCAGATTGCTACAACGGCAGCTTCCGGGTTTTCCCATTATAAATTCGGCAACGTGGATAAGCGTCTCGTTTTGACTCTTGCTCTCCCCGGAGGGATCAGTGCCTTTGCCGGGGCTGCTCTGCTCAGCTGGATTCCAGGTGAGCTGATCCGCCCGTACATTTCCGTTTTTTTACTAGGGCTTGGCGTTTATGTGGTCATCCGCTTTTTACTGATGAATCGAGTGAAGCCCTTGCATACAGAAAAAAGACCATTTCGACGGCGCTTCTTGTTTCCCTTAGGTTTTCTGGGCGGTTTTCTTGATGCCGTGGGCGGCGGGGGTTGGGGGCCGGTAAATACACCTGTTCTCTTATCCAGCAAAGGAATCCTTCCCAGAAAAGTCATCGGCACCGTAGATACAAGTGAATTCATCGTTACTTTATCTGCTACGGCCGGCTTCCTGATCTTCCTTGGGTGGGAAGAGCTGAGCTGGATGCTTGTGCTCGCCTTTGTGATCGGTGGCGTTATTGCAGCCCCCCTCGCTGCCTGGCTTGTGAAAAAACTCCCCCCTCTCGTGCTTGGGGTAGCGGCGGGTGGATTTATCATTTTGACGAACAGCCGGACCCTGCTCACCTATGCCACATGGAGTGAACAGACCTTAGTTATCATCTACAGCCTGCTTCTTGCCGGATATGCTGCTGCCGTTATCTTCTCAGTTCGAAAATATATTCAACGGCACCGGCACCCGCAGACGGAAACACGGTTAAAAAAAGCGCAGTTCTAATGGAGAACTGCGCTTTCAGCTTATAGAATGACAAGCTTAGAAAACAAACCGCCAAGGCGTTTGTCTAATGGTCGATCAATATCCTCTGTGAAACCATTTCTTTCATCTCCGCTCCTGCATTCAGACCATAGACCATTACAAAAGGCTGCCGGGAAAAATCCCGACAGCCTGCGAACGCTGTTCTAAATCCAGAAGCGCTGCATTTTATTCGATAGAGAAGATATAGCTGTAAATCGGCTGGCCACCATGGTGAATTTCCACCTCTAAATCTTCAAAGGTTTCTTCCACATAAGCTTCCAGTTCAGCCACATCCTTATCGTCCACATCTTCCCCTGTAAGAATAGTAAGGATTTCATCTTCATCCTCATCAATCATCTGGTTCAGCAGTGTTTTCGCTGTTGTGAGGGCGTCTTTATCGGTAGCTGATATCTTCCCGTCGGAAATCCCCATAAAATGACCCTTTTCAATATCAAGTCCGTCAATCTGGGTGTCCCGGACGGCATAGGTAATCTGCCCCGTCTTCACTTCTGACATCAAACTGGTCATTTCTTCTTTGTTCGTATCGAGATCTGCTTCAGGATTGAAACCAAGCATAGCACTCATCCCTTGAGGAATGGTCTTCGTCGGGATGACAGCCACTTCCGCTTCCGCCATCTCTGCAGCCTGTTCTGCTGCCATCACGATGTTTTTGTTATTCGGAAGAATGAACACGCGTTCTGCATGCGCTTCTTTAATAGCCTCCGATAAGTCCTGGGTACTAGGATTCATCGTTTGACCACCCTGGATGATTACTGTGGCTCCGAGGCTTTCGAAAAGTTTCTTCATCCCCTCGCCCATACTGACGGTGACAATACCATATGGCGCTTTTTTCTCAGGCACGGCTTTTTCTTTCTTATTACCTACGAGGGACGTATGCTGCTCCCTCATGTTTTCAATCTTCATATTGATCAGGCTTCCATACTTCTGTCCAAGCGTCATAGCTTCACCCGGGTACTCGACATGGACGTGAACTTTGACCAGTTCTTCGTCAGACACGACGAGCAGGGAATCACCGAATTCACTCAGCTGATTACGGAAAGCTTCTTCATCATAAGGATTCTCAGCAAGCTTATCCTCTTCGAATTTCACCATGAACTCCGTACAATAGCCGTAATGGATATCTTCGGTATTCATGAAGTCCTGGGCAAGTTTATGGTGTTCGGCGTTTACCATTTCATTCATGGAAACCAATTCTTCAACATCCGGCATTTCCTCGCCTTTCAAGTTGGCCAGAAATCCTTCATAAATGGTAACAAGTCCCTGGCCCCCGCTGTCGACCACACCGACTTCCTTTAGAACCGGAAGAAGTTCTGGTGTCCGCTTCAAGGAAGCTTTGGCTGCTTTTACGACACCTTCCATGAAAGGAATGAAGTCCACTTCTTTTTCAGCTATTTCCACAGATGCTTCCGCTGCTTCACGGGCAACAGTTAAGATCGTTCCTTCCACAGGTTTCATCACAGCTTTATAAGCTGTTTTCACACCACCCTGCAGGGCCTCAGAGAAATCCCGGGTCGTTAACACTTCTTTATTCTCAATGGCTTTTGCAAAACCGCGGAAGACCTGGGAAAGAATTACTCCTGAATTTCCACGCGCACCCATAAGAAGACCTTTGGACAGGGAAGTGGAAACTGCTCCTGCATGGTCCTGGGAAACGTTTCTCACCTCGTCCGCTCCGGAGGTCATGGAAAGATTCATATTTGTTCCTGTATCCCCGTCAGGTACAGGAAATACATTCAGCGCATCGATCATCTGCGAATTCTGCTTTAAATAATGCGCTCCTTGTAAAATCATCTCGGCTAATGTTCTGCCGTCAAGCTTTTGTAACGTCACACTTACTTCCTCCTTTGACTGCAACTGCAACCTATTCGCTTGTCACGCGGACTCCCTGGATGAAAATATTGACAGAGTCAACGGACAATCCGACTGTTTTGTTTAATGTGTATTTTACTTGGGATTGGACGTTATGAGCGACTTCCGATATCTTTGTACCGTAGCTCACAATAATATACATATCAATGTGGAGGCGATCTTCTTCCTGTCTGACAACGACACCCCGGGAAAAGTTCTCTTTACGGAGCATTTCAGCCAGCCCGTCCCGCAGCTGGTTTTTAGAAGCCATGCCGACGATTCCGTAGCACTCTACAGCTGCTCCTCCAGCAATCGTTGAAATAACTTCATTGCTAATCGTTATATGGCCGTATTGGTTGTTCAAATCCACAGACATATAGATCCTCCTTTAGATTCCTCAATTTCTCTCCTAATTATAACACAAGTGAAGGGTGTTGAATTTGTGTTGACTGTTGAAAATAAGCCGGTTATCCCCTAATATACTTTGAAACAATTCAATCTGTCTGTCAAGAAAAAATTCTTGATATAATTGTCCGGAGATTATTGCAAAGCCTACATACATATGATAAAGTTACTAAGTATCTGATGATTTTTGTATGTAACAGGAGGGATTTTCATGGCACGAAGAAGTGTTCTATCTGGTAAAGGTACACGCGCAGGTAACCACCGTTCACACGCGATGAACGCTAATAAACGTAAATTCAAAGCAAATGTTCAAAAAGTACGTATCCTTGTGGATGGCAAGCCTCAGAAAGTTTACGTAACAGCGCGTGAACTTAAATCTGGTAAAGTCCAGCGCGTATAATGACAAGTTGAAAAAAGCACCCGTTCTGCGGGTGCTTTTTTTCTTGCCTTTATATGATTATGGCAGTCCCCGGGACCATCTCCTCCATTCCCAAAGACCACCGAATCGCATCAGGGCCTTCCGGGAGACACTTATTCTCTCCCTTCAGGCACGTATGGCCCGGAGCTAATCCTTTTTAAAAGTACTTATGACTGCGCGCACTATCCCCCCGACAAAACGCGGGAGTTTAATGGTGTAAAATTTCAAAAGAGCCCCCTCCTCCTAAGTGAACTAATGCGAACGCCCTTTTCCGTGATCCATTGAGTCTGTACTTCTTATTACTAAGAGTATGCCTGACTCAAATGAAAAAGTACCTGTATCTTCAACGAGCCTGTTGGAGATGCATAAGGTGGACCCGAAGGGCAGATACGCCCGGGAAAGTGGATAATAAAAGCCGTTGAGTGTAAGCTCCTTCACCTCCAGGGTCACAGGAAGAAAAGATAGATAGGGATACTGTGGGTCCTCTTTGATTTTATGCGAACCGGACCCTGCTATTTCCACCTGGTTCTGATGATCCACAATAACCGCCTTCACCCCTTTTTTCATTAACGGATACAACAGCTGAATGTTCGCCTGGGAATGATCCATCCTTCCCCCTGTTACTCCGAGTAATACGATATGCTCGGCTTTCCGGTTCAGTGCCTCATTGATCGCAAGCTCCAAATCTGTCTCATCCTTTTCGTCCGGATAGGTATGTATCATTCGGGCCTCATCTTTAATCTTCTCATAGGAAGCAGCGCTGACGGAGTCGAAATCGCCGATGGCCACATCAGGGGTTATTCCGGCTTCTACAAGCACTTCTGCTCCCTGATCTGCTCCGATCCATTCTACATCTTCCTCTGCCCATCTTTGGAAGCTGGGAATATAGGCTTTCGGCCCTCCGCCGACTACGATAACTTTTTTCACGTATGCTCACCCTTTCTATAGAAAAAGCCCAAAGGATTCTGACCAATCCTCTGAGCTCTTTCGACTAAGACTCTACATGCAGAGTCACTTGGTTCCCGCTGTGATTTACAACGAGGCGCGGATCCTTTCAATGGCTTGTTTTCTGTCCGATTGATTAAAGACCGCACTGCCTGCCACAAGAACATCCGCACCCGCTTCTGTGCAGAGACGGGCGGTCTTCTCGTTGACACCGCCGTCCACTTCAATTTCATAGGAAAGTCCGGCATCGCTTCTTAATTGAGCCACCTGACTGATTTTATCAAGCACATCAGGAATAAATGCCTGACCGCCAAATCCTGGATTCACAGTCATCAATAGAACAAGATCCACATCCTTAAGAACCGGACGGATCATTTCGACCGGTGTCCCCGGATTGATGACCACGCCCGCTTTCACTCCGAAGCTTTTGATCAGCTGGAGGGTGCGGTGGAGGTGAGGAGAAGCTTCCTGATGGACGGTGATGATATCCGCTCCCGCTTTCGCAAAGGCCTCTATATAGGCGTCCGGGTTCTCAATCATTAAATGGACATCAAGCGGAAGATTGGTGACCGGCCTTACCGCATCAACAATCAAGGGGCCTATGGTTATATTAGGGACAAAATGGCCGTCCATAACATCCACATGAATGTAATCCGCTCCGCCTTGATCCACATCCCGGATCTCTTCAGCCAGTCTTGCAAAATCAGAAGATAAGATGGAAGGTGCAATTTTTGTCATGCCTTAATACCTCGGCTTTCTATTCTGGATTTCCTGCATGAACTGCAGGTAGTGGTCATAGCGGTGCTCTGATATAACGCCGTTTTCCACACCGGCTTTCACCGCACATTTAGGCTCTTTATGATGCAGACAGCCTCTGAACTTACAATCATTTTGTACTTCTACGAATTCCGGGAAGCACTCCGGCAGCTGTTCAAGCTGTAAATCCCCGAACTCAAGGGAGCTGAACCCCGGCGTATCGGCTACTAACCCACCGGAAATGTCATACAGCTCCACGTGGCGTGTCGTATGCTTTCCTCTTCCAAGACTTTCAGAGATTTCATCCGTGTCGATGGAAAGACGGGGGTCGATGGAATTCAGCAGCGACGACTTACCGACTCCGGACTGCCCGGCAATCACCGTTGTCCGTCCAGCCAGGTGCGCTTGTATCTCATCCATGGAAGCGGAATCGTTCACAGCCGACAAAATGACCGGGTATCCAACCTTCTCATACTGTGCCTTATACTCCTCCATTGCTTCCACCATAGCGCTGTCCAGCTGATCCATCTTGGAAATCACGATAAACGGCTCGATCCGTTTAGCCTCAACGAGAACGAGAAATCTGTCCAGAAGAAGCGAATTAAAATCAGGATGGATGGCTGATGTAACAATCAACGCTTGGTCGACGTTGGCTATCGGCGGTCTTACAAATTCATTTTTCCGGTCATGAATGGATAAGATGTAGCCCTCTTCATAGTTGTCCGCCTTAAAATCCACCATATCCCCGACGAGAGGGGACACTTTTTTCTTACGGAAGTTTCCGCGCCCACGGCATTGATAAACCTCTCCGTCATGAAGCACGTAATAAAAACCGCTGAGGGACTTTATAATTTTTCCGGTTGCCACTTGATCACCTTCTTAATAAGGAACATTTCCTTCATCGATCACTTCATCACCTCGCTGCACACGGTAAGACGCTTCCCCGCCTTCTTCTATAATCAGTGTTACATCAAAAGAGGTGGTTTCTGTGATGGTTTCTTCCACGACTGGTGTCTCCATATCGTTTTCATAATCATCGACATAAATCAACACCTGCTGTTCTGTTTCTTCCGATTCCTCATTAAACGGAACTTCCAGCGTTACGTTTTCTTCTCTTGGAGGTTTTTCCTCCGGCCCCTTGGATATGGTGATAGTTACCGTTGACCCTTCTTTCACATCGGTGTACGCCTCCGGATCCTGTGTAATCACCTCTCCGGCAGGTACAGTCTCCGAGTAGCTCTCAGCAACTTCAACCTCCAGGCTGCGATCCTTTAAATATTTCTCCGCCTGTTCCTGGGTCATCCTGTCCAGCCGGCCCAGATTAATGGTCGGGGGTCCGGTACTGACGCGGAAAATGACTTCCTCTTCTTCCGGAATTACGCTTGCTCCCGGGTTCGGAGAGAGCTGGGCGACAATTTGACCAGCCGGTTCATCGCTGGAAACAGGAATACGTTCAATCCCTGCGTACCCCTTATCCTGGAGTTCCTTATCGACCTGGTCATATTCTTCACCCACATAATCCGGGAATTCTTCCCGTTCTTTTCCTTTACTCGTATAGATCGTGACTTCTGTTTCTTCCTTCACTGTCCTGCCGGGTTCAGGATCTGTCGTAATAACAAGACCCTCTTCCACTTCATCTGAAAACTGAGATTCACGGCTGACCATCAAGTTCAAATCACTCAGTTCACTGTAGACCTCTTCATATTCCCTTCCGTCAAGGTCTTCAGGAATGGTCACATCGGCAGGCTGAATGATGCCTGGTGTAAAATACAGGGCAGCTCCGCCCCCTAGTATGATCAAAAGCAGGAATGTCAGGATCCATGGCCAGATTTTTCTTTTCTTCTTTTTCTTTTCTTTATCGACCGGCTGCTTTTCCTCTGCCGGCTGCTGATGATGCACTTTTGTATCCTTGACCGGCTGATACTCGCCGGTATGGATGATTGTATGATCTTCTGTGTGATCCCCGTAGGCGTCGTTCGTAATGACGGGGATGGCTTTCGTTTTTTCCTCTTCATCTTCCTCCGGCAGTTCAAAGGGTTTTTCACCCAGTCGGTAAGGTTCAAGTGAGGTCTCTATATCCTGTTCCATTTCCACCACGGTGGGATAACGGTGAAACGGATCTTTCGCCGTTGCTTTCAATACGACATTTTCCACACTCTGCGGCAGATCAGGATGCCATCGTTTTAACGAAGGTGTATCATGCTGCAGGTGCTTAAGGGCTATGGATACAGGAGACTCGCCTGAAAAAGGAAGACGTCCAGTCAACAGTTCGAAGAAAACAATGCCCATCGAATAAACATCGGATTTCTTCGTCGCCATTCCCCCACGCGCCTGCTCAGGAGACAAATAATGAACAGAACCAAGAACTGAATTTGTCTGAGTCAGAGCGGTCGCACTCAAAGCCATTGCGATTCCGAAATCTGTCACTTTCACATGGCCGTAATGATCAATCAAAATATTCTGCGGCTTGATATCTCTGTGTACAATGCCGTTGTCATGGGCATGGGTGATGGCAGAAGTTACCTGGCGCATAATGTCCACCGCTTCCGAAACATCAACGGGGCTGTTCTGTTGGATATACTGCTTCAGTGTCATGCCGTCAACATATTCCATGACCATATAATACAAATCGTCCTCTTCCCCGACATCATATATATTGACGATGTTCGGATGAGAAAGGCTGGTGGCGGACTGGGCTTCCCGGTGGAAACGCGCAATAAACTCTTCGTCATTTCCGTGTTCCAGCCTTAGTACCTTGATGGCTACGCTTCTGTCCAGGATGGTATCATGAGCTAAATAAACGTTCGCCATCCCTCCGCCGCCAATCATTCTATCGACACGGTAACGGTCATTAAGAAGACGGTCATTGAGCATCAATCCACACCTTCCTTCTCACCTTGGGGTGGGAGATGATGGACAATGGCAAGAGTGATATTGTCTTCTCCGCCCCGCTCATTGGCCCGCTCAACAAGAGAGTGGGCGAAATCGGACCAGTCTCCTTTGTGGTCACTTAAACCACTCAATTCTTCATGACTCACTTTATTGGTCAGACCGTCTGTACAAAGAAGAACCCGGTTATCCGGATCCCACTCCATACTCTGGATATCCGGGAAAAGATCATATTCTGTGCCGAGCGCCTTCAGCAGAACATTTTTGCGAGGATGATGCTCGGCTTGTTCTTCTGTAATCTGTCCGGACCTGACAAGTTCATTGACGAGTGAATGGTCTTCCGTAACGGCTTTGAATCCGTAAGCATTCGCTAAATAACAACGGCTGTCTCCGACGTGGGCAATGGAGACAAACTGGTCCGTGCAGATAGCTGCCACTATTGTCGTCCCCATGCCGGCACATTCTTCATGTTCAGAAGCATAGGTTTTGATTTCATTATTGGCGGAACGGATGGTTTCTTTTATCCACTCTTCAGCACCATTCGGAGTTTGAAACGAACCCGTATGCTCCCATTCCTTATGTAAAACATCAACAGCCATCCGGCTGGCGACATCACCTGCCTGATGCCCTCCCATGCCGTCGGCTGCGACAGCAAGCACCTGACCGGAATGATTTCTGAACACGCCGCCTGCATCCTCATTATGAGCCCTTACTCTGCCTTGATCTGTGAGGTAGTACTCTATCATGGACGTTCACCTGCCTTTTTCAGTTACTGTCATCCATAGAAGGCCGGCTGCTTCCATCAACAGGAAGCAGGTGCCTTTATTTTTTCACCAATCGCGTCAGGAAAAAGCCGTCCGTATCCCACTCATGGGGAAACAGCTGGAGACCGGTTCCGGTCAGGCCTTCCCCTTGACGAAGAGCATCGGGAAGATCGTTGACAAAGGATGGATCCAGTTCATATTCCGGATGTTGATCCAGAAAATGACGGACCGCTTCTTCGTTTTCATGCCGATCCACTGTACATGTGCTGTAGACCAGTTTTCCACCGGATTTCAGGAGCGGTGCCACCTCGTGGAACAAGTCGTCCTGGATACTCCTGAGCTTATAGATATCTTCCTCACTCTTATGGTACTTAATATCCGGTTTGCCTCTCAGTACACCAAGACCTGAACATGGGGCATCAAGCAGGATCCGATCAAAGCTCTCAGACGCATGCAGCGATGTGAGCGTCCGGGAATCCGCCTGGCCGGCCTTGATGGAAGTAAGCTGGAGCTGTTCAGCTTTTTTACTGACGAGCTTTGCCTTCTTTTCATGAAGGTCATAAGCTGTCACGCTTCCTTTATCCTTCATCTTTTCTGCTATGTGCGTGGTTTTGCCTCCTGGTGCGCTGCACGCATCAAGGACAGCCATCCCTTCATCCAGGTCCATCATTTCCGCAACCAGCATGGAACTCTGGTCCTGAATGCTTACCAAGCCTTCTTTAAAGAGCCTGTGGTTTATAATGTTCCCATCTTTTACAACCAGGCCTTGTGTGGAAAATGGACTCTCTTCTACCGAAAACCCTTCCTGTCGCAGCTGGCCGGCTGCCTCGCCGCGGCTGATTCTGAGTGGCTGCACGCGGATGGACATAGGAAGGTGGTGGTTGTTCGCTTCACACATCAACCTCGTCGTTTCCATGCCGTACTGATCCACCCACCTCCGCACAAGCCATTCAGGATGACTGGTTTCAACCGCCAGACGTGTACCATCATTTTCAATGTGATCAAGGCTTTGAACACCTTTTCGCTGTACATTGCGCAGAACGCCGTTCATAAAGGAGGAGATTCCTTTATGTCCGCGTTTTTTCGAAATTTCCACCGCCTCGTGGATGACCGCATGGTCCGGTACCCGTTCAAGGAAGATCATTTGATAGACTGACATGTAAAGCAGCCAGCGTACCCACGGTTTAATTTTCTTCTGACCGGCTGTATAAGGCTGAATATAATAGTCGATCAAGTCTCTGCGCTGCAGAGTTCCGTAAACAATTTCAGTCAATAGTGCCCCGTCCTGACGGGAGAGCTCCTGTTTGGACATTTCTCTGTCGAGCAGGACGTGACTGAAGCCTCCCTGCTCACCGATTCTTGTTAATAGATGGAGCGCGGTTTCTCTTAATACATACTTAGCCATGCTGCTCCCCCAATACGTCGCCCTCGTTTAAAGATTGGCCGGCGCCATTAACGAACGACTGCCCGTCCATTTTTTTCTTCCCTGAAGGCTGAAGGGATACAATTTTCAACGCTTTTCCGTCTCCTGTCTGAACGAGGAAACCGTCCTCCTCGATTTTGACCACTGTTCCCGGGGCTCTGGAAAAGTGTCCGGAAACTTTTTCGGCCCACCAGATTTTCATCGGTTTACCATTCCAGTACGTGAACGCCACCGGCCAGGGATGAAGACCCCGGACGTGGTTGTAGACGTCCTGCTGATCTCTGCTCCAGTCAATCAGCTCCTGTTCACGTTTAATGTTGCCGGCAAATGTGACTTTGGATTCATCCTGAACTTCAGGAGTGATGTTCCCAGCCAGCAATTCAGGCAGGGTGCCAGCCAGAAGATCGGCTCCCGCTGCTGATAATTTATCGTGCAGTGTGCCGACATGATCGGTATCTTCAATCGGAACGACCACTTTGGAAAGCATATCGCCGGCATCCAGTTTTTTCACCATATACATAATAGTGACGCCGGTTTCTTTTTTTCCTTCCAGAATACTATAGTGGATAGGAGCTCCTCCCCGGAATTCGGGCAGCAGCGAGGCATGGACATTGATGCATCCGTATTCCGGAACGTTCAGCAGCGCTTCCGGGAGGATCTGTCCGAAAGCCGCTGTGACGATCAAGTCCGGCTCATAGGCGAGGACATCCTCATATTCATGCTTGATTTTTTCGGGCTGCAGCACCGGAATACCATGGTTCAAGGCTGCTGTTTTCACCGGCGGCGGTGTAAGAACCCTCTTCCTCCCCTTTGGACGGTCCGGCTGGGTCACAGCCACCACCACTTCATATCCCTCTTTCATAATCCGGTCAAGAACAGGGACCGCAAAGTCCGGTGTTCCCATAAACGCAATTCGTGTCATAACTGACGGCTCCTTCCTACATCAACTGATACGGCTGAAAATCAACCGTAATCTGTAAACCATCTTCCTGTTTCAATTCATCTTCATAATAGTGCAGTATTCGTTCGACAAACTTCCGCTGCTCGGGTTCCTTCTTGTATTTTACCATGCATTGATAGCGATATCTATTATTGATCCTGGCCAGCGCAGAAGGGGTTGGGCCCAGTACGTGCGCCTGCTCGGACAGCTTCTGCTGCATAAACATCGTAATCTTACGGGTGGCTTCCTCCGCTTTCAACTGGTTGGGATGCGAAATTGTAAACAACGTCAAATAATAGTAAGGCGGATACCGGAATGCTTTTCTAAGCTTCATTTCCTCCTGGAAAAACTGTTCATAGTCGTACGTACTCGCAAGCTCTATACTGTAATGTTCCGGTGTATACGTCTGGACAACCACTTCCCCGCTTTTCTCATGGCGTCCGGCCCGTCCGCTCACCTGGGTCAGCAGCTGAAAGGTCTTTTCGGAGGCACGGAAATCCGGCAGGTTCAGCATCGCATCCGCAGCCAGCACACCGACAAGTGTGACATTCCCGAAATCGAGTCCTTTGGCGATCATCTGTGTTCCAAGCAGGATATCCGCTTTTCCCTCGCCAAACTGTGTAAGCAGTCTTTCGTGAGCGCCTTTCTTCCTCGTTGTATCAACATCCATCCGGATGATCCGCGCCTCAGGAATCAGTTCCTGCAGGGCTTCCTCGACTTTTTGAGTTCCTGTACCAAAGTATCGGATCGTTTTGCTTTCACATTCCGGGCACTTCTCCGGCATGGGCTCTTCATGAGAACAGTAGTGGCATTTCAAGCGGTTCTGCCGCTTGTGATAAGTCAATGCAATATCACAGTGCGGGCATTCGCTTACATGGCCGCAGTCCCTGCACATGACAAACGTGGAATATCCCCGTCGGTTAAGAAACAGCACGACTTGTTCTTTCCTAGCCAGCCGCTCTTCGATTTTTTCCTTTAATGGAATCGAGAACATGGATCGGTTCCCGCTGTGAAGCTCTTCTCTCATATCCACAAGCTCCACCTCAGGCATCACAGCCTCATTCATCCGTTTGCTTAGTGTCAGCAGCTGATAGTTGCCTTTCGCAGCCCGCGCATACGTTTCCAGTGACGGGGTCGCACTTCCCAGAACGACTGGACAGTTGTGTGTTTTCGCGCGCTGGACAGCGACATCGCGGGCATGATACCTCGTCCTGTCTTCCTGCTTATAGCTCGTCTCATGCTCTTCATCAATAATGATCAGCCCAAGATTCGTAAACGGGGCGAATATGGCGGACCGGGCTCCTACAACGACCTGTACTTCCTGACGCTGAATCTTACGCCATTCGTCGTATTTCTCTCCAGCTGACAGAGCACTGTGAAGGACGGCTACCTTGGAGCCGAAACGTCCTTTAAACCGCTCCACCATCTGAGGGGTTAAAGCAATTTCGGGGACGAGCATAATGGCTTCCTCCCCTTTATCCAGCACCTGCTGAATCGACTGCATATATACTTCCGTCTTCCCGCTTCCCGTTACACCGTGAAGGAGAAACACGTCGTGCTCCTGTTTTTCGATGGTTGAAAGAATCGGCCGGATGGCGGTTTCCTGCTCTTCGGTCAGATCAAAAGGCGTCGTTCGTTTAAATTCCCGTCCTCCGTATGGATCGCGGAAGACTTCCTGTTTGTACTCTTTGAGCACGTTCTGCTCCACAAGAGGCTTCAACGCAGCAGGAGTGGTTTGAAGGTTACCCAGCAAACGCTTTTTGTCCAGTGGCTCTGGATGCTGAAGGAAATATTCAACGATGGCCCGCTGTTTTTTTGCCTGTGGCGGGAGGTCTTCCAGCTTTTCTTCCATATCGATAGGAGAAACAGCCGGCGCAACCACAGCCTTCAGCTTTTTCGTTTCCCTGCTCTTTACTTCATAGTGAACATCCACTTCGCCTTCGTTCATATGTTTTCTAAGGATATGGTAACTGACACCGGACTGTTCGAACTCTTCAAAATCCATGACGCCCCGCCCATCAAACACAGCATCCAGGGCTGAATCCAGCGGTTCATCCGAGAGTTTCCACAGCTCTTTTCTATATTTGGCTTTCATAACCTGCGGCAGCATGACCTGTAGACAGGATATATAATAACTCAACGTATAATTGGACAGCCATTTCCCAAGGTGAAGCAGTTCTTCCGTCAACGTCGGAATGACATCCAGTACATCAGTGATTTTTTTCACGGAGGGGAAGCTGGACGTTTCTGACAAGGCGATCACATAGCCGAGAATTTTCCTCGGTCCGAAGGGGACGATGACTCTGACCCCGGGCTGTACAATTCCTTCAAATTTTTCAGGGATTTCATAATCAAAGGGTCTGTTGGTATTCTGTGAGGCTACGTCCACAATGACATTGGCAATCACGTGCGGTCACGCCCCGTCATCTCCTGAGAGGCTTCCTTTAGGATTTCTTCTGCCAGCTGATCCTTCGTCATCATGGGATAGATTTTTTCACGACCACTTTTCTGAATGAAAAGGGAGGCATTCGTATCCGTACCAAAGCCGGACCCTTCCTCGGCCACATTGTTGATCACTATGGCATCCAGGTTCTTTTTCTCCAGCTTCTCTCTTCCGTAACGCTCAGGATCATTCGTCTCGGCGGCAAAGCCGATCAGATACTGATGTTCCTTCCGTGTACCGAGCTCCTGCAGGATGTCGTGTGTGCGCTCCATTTGAACCGCATATCCTCCCGGGGATTTTTTCATTTTGTGTTCAAAGGTTTCCTTTGGCCTGTAATCGGCGACAGCGGCGGATTTGATCACAAGATCGGCCGCTGGATAATGCTTCAGCACTTCTTCATACATCTCCTGAGCAGAGACTACATCAATGCGCTCCACCCCTTTTGGCGTATGAAGGGAGACAGGTCCGGTGATCAGGGTGACATCAGCACCGCTTCGAGCCGCCTGCCGCGCAAGAGCAAACCCCATTTTTCCGGTCGAAGGATTCGTGAAATACCGGACCGGATCAATTTTCTCCTGCGTTGGTCCTGCTGTAATCAGGACCCTTCTGCCTTTCAACCACTCGGTTTTCCGATACTCATCTTCCAGTACTTTAACGATGCTCTCCGGTTCTTCCAGCCTTCCTTTCCCGACATATCCGCAGGCCAGATACCCTTCACCAGGCTCAATAAAACGAAAGCCCCATTCATCCAGCTGTTTCATGTTGTTTATGACGGCCGGGTGGCTGTACATGTGCACATTCATCGCCGGTGCAATGTACACGGGAGCCTCGGTCGCAAGCAGTGTCGTTGACAGCATATCATCCGCCAGCCCGCCGGCAAGCTTGCCAATCGTATTGGCTGTAGCGGGCGCAATCAGGAATAAATCGGCCCAGTCGGCAACATCGATGTGCTGGATCTGTGTGGCGTCCTGTTCATCAAACGTATCGGTATAGACCGGCTGTCTGGACAGTGCCTGAAAGGTCGTCGGAGCGACGAAATTTCTTGCGCTCTCTGTCATAATGACTTTGACGAAGGCTCCTGCCTGGACAAGCTTACTTGTCAGGGCCGCCGCTTTGTATGCAGCTATTCCTCCTGATACGCCCAGGACAATCTTTTTATCTTTTAACATGTGATGGACCTCCCTGCCTGTGAAAATCTTACGATAAAATACGTAGGAAAAGCCGCGCTGATCGTCAGACAGATGCGCGGCTTTTCCTACGTTGTTCCGGGAACAATGCTATTATGTGGTTTCCGTTCTTTCCTGGATCTCTTCCGCTTCAATATAGTTCAATTTCCCGTCGCGGATTTCCTCCAGAGCTACACCAACCTGCTGATGAGAGGTTGGGTTTTCGACCATAGGAGCACTTCCCTGCTTCAGTTCGCGGGCTCTTCGTGCTGATAGTGTGACAAGTGTATATTTTGATTTGATCTGCTTCTGCAGGGAATCAATGGATGGTTCTAACATCATAATTAATTTTCCTCCAATGCTTTTTTGTATTGATGGGCCACGCGCTCACGTTTGCAGTGTTCACTGGCTACGATGGACTGGACCTTCTGAACGGCGTGATTAATCTGATCGTTGACAACGACATAATCGTAGGCATCCATCATATCAATTTCTTCTTTAGCCGCCAGCAGACGGTTTTTCACCTTTTCCTCTGTTTCGGTACCCCGGCTTACGATTCGGTCTTTTAATTCTTCAAGAGAAGGAGGAATTAAAAATACGAACACACCTTCCGGGAAGTTTTCGCGGACTTTCAATGCGCCCTGAACCTCAATTTCAAGGAATACATCCTTCCCCTGGTTCAACGTCTCTTCCACATAATGTCTCGGCGTGCCGTAATAGTTGCCCACATATTCGGCATGTTCAATCAGCTGTCCTTCTGTGATCAGCTTTTCAAATTCATCTCTGCTTTTAAAGAAATAATCGACACCATCCACTTCCCCTTCACGCGGGGCACGCGTCGTCATGGAAATAGAATATCGCAGGTCTGTCGACTGCTCGAACAGAGCCTTCCGTACAGTTCCTTTTCCGACACCTGATGGGCCGGAAAGTATAAATAGTATACCTTTCTGTTCAATCACTGCAAATAGTCCTCCTAGTTTTCATCTGAAATCTCATCATTACTGATTACACGCTGGCCGACGGTTTCCGGCTGAACAGCAGACAGAACGACATGATCACTATCTGTGATAATGACCGCACGTGTACGGCGGCCATATGTAGCATCTACTAATTTATTATTGTCACGGGCGACAGTAATGATACGTTTGATTGGAGCGGATTCCGGTGAAACGATGGAAATGATTCGATTGGCAGACACAACGTTCCCGAACCCGATATTGATCAATTTTAAACTCAAAGCTGACTCCTCCTTCTTATGGCCAAGCACTTAATCATTAACTCTATTATATGAAAAAAACCGTACAGAACACAATTGTTATTCGATATTTTGCACTTGTTCCTTCATTTTTTCCAATTCACCCTTCACGTTAAGTACATACTCCATCAGGAGGGTGTCATTGGATTTTGACCCCATCGTGTTCACTTCCCGGTGCATTTCCTGAAGGATGAAATCCAGACGTCTCCCGACGGACCCGTGCTGGTCCAGAGCCTTCTCAAACTGTTGAAGATGGGAATGCATCCGTGTGAACTCTTCGGTGACATCCCCTTTTTCAGCCATAAGGGCCACTTCCTGGAGAATTCTTGGTTCATCCTGGGAAAGGGGCTGTGCAGCGTAATCTTCAATTCGGGCGCGTATTCTCGCTTTGTATTCGTTTATCACTTCAGGGCGGCGCTGGTCCATCATGTCAAGCCAGCAGGCGACAGCCTTGAGTCTGGATAGGAGGTCCTTTGAAAGCTGCTTTCCTTCCCGTCCCCTCATGTCCTTCAGCTGCCGCAGAGCCTGTTCCACCGACGTCTTCAGCTTTTGTTGAAAAGAATCCGGGATGTCATCCGATTCCTTAGTAACGAAGACATTCTCTAACTTGGATACCATATCAATAGTTATATCACCCGTCAAATGAAACCGGCTCTTCATATCTTCCAACGCCTGAATGTACTGCTCCGCTGCTGCCCAGTCCACCTCGACGTTTTTCTGCAGGCCGCCGCCGTCCATCGTTATGTACACATCGACCCGCCCGCGGTGCAGGGCTTCTTTAACAAGTTTCCTTACCGGGTCCTCCATAAATAACAAAGAGGAAGGAAGGTGCATATGAACATCAAGAAACCGATGATTCACGGATCTGACTTCCACCACGATCCGTGTTCCCTCCTGCTCTGATATTTCCCGTCCATATCCGGTCATACTGTCAGCCATATCTCCTTCACCTGCCGCTTCTTCATTGATACTGTCTAGTTTACCAAACTTCCTCTTTCAGAGCGACTGGTATGATTCTTTAGAAATCCGGCGTCAAATCATGCTATAATGACCTTTTAGAGAGGTGAAGAGACTATGTCTTTCGACGGAATTGTAACCCGGGCGGCGACAAATGAGCTGAACAATGTTCTTCAGTCCGGACGAATCATGAAAATTTATCAACCCACGGATACAGAGCTTGTATTCACTGTCCGCTCCCAGCGGACGAAATATACGCTTCTATTATCCGCTCATCCATCCTATGCACGGTTTCATTTAACCAATGATCAATACCACAATCCAAAAGAACCGCCGATGCTCTGTATGCTCCTGCGCAAGCATCTTGTAGGAGGATTTATAGAGAAAATTGAACAGGTGGATATGGAGAGGATTGTCAAGATCCATATCCGCACACGGAATGAAATCGGCGACGAAACGTATAAAACCTTGATCATTGAGGTGATGGGGAAACACTCCAATATTCTTCTTGTCGACGAACAGGAGGGGCATATTCTGGACAGCATCAAGCACCTTCCCCCTTCCCAGAACCGGCACAGGACGATTATGCCGGGCCAGCCCTATAAACGGCCGCCGGAGCAGGGCAAAATAAGCCCGTTGGAACTCGAACCGGCCCAACTCCTTAAAAAACTGGATTTTAATGCGGGCCGCCTGGACAAACAGATTCTCTCCATTGTCATGGGCTTTTCCCCCATGATTACAAAGGAGATCGCAGAAAAAGCAGGAATGAACGGACCCTCAGGATACGAAGCTGCTTATGAGGAAGTACGGAACCGAATACTGGATCACTCGTATGAACCACAGGTGAAACGCGGGGACAAAGAACAATTTTATGTACTGCCGCTGAAGGCCTTTGGAGAAGAAAGAGAAACTTTCTCTACGGTGAGTGACATGCTGGACGCTTTTTATTCAGGGAAAGCCGAAAGGGATCGTGTCAAACAGCAGGCTGGTGATTTATTCCGCTTTCTGAAAAATGAAGGCGACAAAAACCAGAGGAAAATCAAAAAACACGAAGATACCTTGAAAAAGTCTGAAGCAGCCGGGGATTATCAAAAGCTCGGCGAACTGCTGACCGCTCATATGCACCTCGTTAATAATGGAGACGAAAGTGTAACGGTCGTTGATTACTACGATCCTGACCAAAAGGAAATGTCAATCGAGCTGAATCCGAATAAAACCCCAAGTGAAAACGCCCAGTCTTACTTCCAGACGTACCAGAAATTGAAGAAGTCCAAGCAGGTGGTTCAAAAGGAAATTGAAAAAGCGGACATTGAAATCACCTACTTCGAACGTTTGATTCAACAAGTCGAAACAGCCAGGGAAGAAGATATTGAAGAAATCCGGGAGGAACTCCGGGAACAAGGCTATATGAAGAAAAAGAACGCCTCCCCGGGGCGTAAGAAAAACCAGCCTAAAAAACCGTCCCCGGAAACCTTCCGATCCAGTGACGGGACGATGATCTATGTCGGGCGCAACAATAAACAGAATGAATATTTAACCAACCGGATGGCAGGTAAATCTGATATCTGGCTGCACGCCAAAGATATTCCGGGTTCCCACGTAGTCATTAAAGATGAGAACCCAAGTGAAGACACACTGCTTGAAGCCGCCCAGCTGGCGGCAAACTTCAGTAAATCGAGCCGGTCGTCCTCCGTGCCTGTTGACTACACACAAATCAGGCATGTGAAAAAACCGTCCGGAGCAAAACCCGGTTTCGTTACCTATGATCATCAGCAGACCCTGTTTGTAACTCCGGATGCCTCCTATGTCCGGATGATGAAAAAACAGGCAGAGAAATAAAACAGGAACAGGCAGCCATACTAAGAGAGCACCTTGATCTTAGTAGAGGAGGCTGCAGTCATGCCAAAGAACTCAAAATCAAAACGCAACCCAAAGAAGAGCCGGGACGCGGTCCAGCCCAGCAGTGGTGAAGAACGCGTAACGATCTCTAAAGCGGGCAGATCTTTTGATGGCCGTTGAAGAGCAATAGTCAGAGTTCCCATGACAAAACGCCGGCGTACACGCGTCGGGAAAGCTGTCGAGAAAATTTCTCGGCAGCTTTTTTCTATAAGGCTCTGTTATTGCTTGGTGTTGTTATTTAACATGTGAGCTCCTATCACCCCTTTCTCTCATGGGGTTTGTAGGAGGCGGCCTTGGGATGACTCCCTTTCCACGGGTTACCGTGAGCCTCCTCAGGCAGCGCCTTCCGGGGTCTCACGATGTACCTTCATCCCACAGGAGTCCTGCCATTCCCAAGGCCGCCTCTTCAAAGAAGGGGAGTTAGAAAGGACATAACCGAAGTCCGTTACACCACTACGAAAGGGATGGCAGGGAAAACAGGTAGACTCCTGCGGGAAAAAGGAACAAGGTGAGACCCCGGAGAACGAAGTTCGAGGAGGCTCATCGTTCCCCGCGGAAAGCGGACGGTTTTCCCTGCCATCCCATGCTCTGAGTAAACAACGGACCGGACCCCTGATTCCAGACGGAGACGATTTAGTAATCGTTTAAAATAACAACAACAGACTTTAACAGAGCTTTCTATAAAAAAACCGCCTGGACTCAAACCAGACGGTTATCTTTTCCTCATATGATCAAGCCTGTCCCTGAGAATCGTAATGGAACGGTTGATTTTCCAGATGTAATAAAGGTGATGGAGCAGATTTTCCTTATCCTCTGTTCCCGGCTGCACTTTCAACTCCACCTGCTCCCTTTCCTCCAGCAGGTCGTAAACCGGATCGGAATGATTTCCTGTTTCGATTTGATGGATCAAACCTTGCAGATTCTTTTCCAGTTTATCCTGAACCGCTGTTAGAAGTTCCAGTGTTTCATGACTGTGATTCGTGTATTTGGGGTATGGAGAGGCGACAAGGTGCTTGGCATAATAATTGACGGCTGTAATCACGGTCAGCACGGCTGTAAGGTTTTTATCCCCTCGGAAAATAGGATCCTGTACAGCAGGCTTGGATTCTTCCTCAATTTCCTGCATTTTCGCATCCAGATCTAAGGCCTGCTGCGCAAGACCTTTAACTCCTTTCGTACCCTTGATGTTGGTTAAATACTGGCTGATTAATTGAGACATTTGTGTAAAATATTCACGAAAGGCCTCGGAAAGCTTGTCCTTAGTACTCGTGGGAAAGACGAAAGCAGAAACACCAAGAGCAATCGCAGCTCCGGCCACTGTGTCAATGACCCTCGCTCCAAGAAGCTCCGGCGTAACTCCACCGAGAATCAGATCATAAATAAAGGCAATCATCATCGTAATAAAGAAGCTTGCCACCGTATAGGAAACCGTAAGAAAGTAAAAAGCTGTAAAAATAACCAGAAACAATAGGACAACCTCAAGGTAAGGGTGGCCGGAGAGCCACAAAGCAGCGAGAAAACCGAAGAAAGCACCGAAGAATGTGCCGACGGAACGCTCAAAAGCTTTTAAGTACGTCCTGCCGACGGTTTCTGTACCGAGCTGGATAATAAAAGCGGTCAACAGGACCCAGTACGGCTGAATCGGAGAAATGATATAGCCCGTAACAATAGCTATGCTTCCTGCAATCAACGCCTGCACGGCTTTTTTCTCAGCAGGTTTCAGTCCGGCAGGCCCCGCTTCCTTCTCATCCACCGCCTCTTCATCTGCTGCCGGTGGATGTTCCACTGCTTCATTGAAGTGAATATCCCGCTGCACTTCCGAGGCGCCTTCTGTCACGTGGGAAGCCATTGTTTCAATTCTTCTGATCAAATAAAGCCGTCCATCAGGGAGATCGGTTGCATTCATCATCCAGTGATCAAGCTGATGCCGGATACCTGCGACCACTTTCTCAGCCTCCTGAAGACTCTTCATTTCCGGCTGTGGGTCAAGCACATCGGCATCTTTCAACGTCAGAAGCAGATCGACGAGAAGATAGCGCAGCTCCTTCAAATCCAATGCCTCGTCTTCCTTCAATTTCTGCAGGCTTTCCGAAAGCGTCATAACAAACATGGTCGTATCGAAAATATATAATCGCAGCCGGCCGGATTGAAGCCCCGGCCAGATTTCTGTGCTGTCCTGCTGGTGTAGATCAGCGGCGACCTGGTTGGCGTAAATTCTTAATTTACTCACGTTGCTGCCCAGCTTCTTCAACCGGGACGGCTGGAGTTCGGGGTCTTTAATCACCTCAATAAGCAGGTCGAACGTCAAGTTTGCCTGCCTGTGGAAGGAAACCGTGCTTCTCCGCAGCATCTGCCTTGTGTCTTCAAATAGGAAGAAATTGTAAAGAAAGGCATAAAGAATGCCGATACCTACTGCGAGGTAAAACCAGGGAAACTGGGACGGTGACAGCTGAAGAAATGAGGAGAAATAAATTGTGAAGAACCCAATCATTCCAAGAGAAAAATACCGGCTTCCATGCTGCGAAAAATAAAAAGCTGCACCTATCGAAGCAATCATCAGGATACTTACCAGGACGGGGCTTGAAGCAGTCAAGGACCCAAGCGTCACCCCTGAACATGCAGCCACTCCCAGGAGAAGGGTTGTCCCCTGTTTTTTTCTTTTTGTATCATCCATAACAATCATAATGCCCATCAGACCGGCAATCCCGGAGATGATCGCAGGAAAAAGCGGATCGATGGCAAAGACGTTCATGATCAACATCGTTGTAAAAACCGATGAAATCAAACTCAGCGTAGCTTTCCCCGCCTGGGCCAGTCTCCGCCTGCCCGGATCAGAGGCGAGCAGACGCCGCAGCCAGTAGGACTGTTTGACTAAATCTTTCATTTATTGATGCTCCCCTCTTTCGTATGTATAGTCATTTATCTTATCGATTTTTAAGTGTCAGGACAACTCTCACGTCCTGACGTTTTCTATTGTAAGAACATTCCATCAAAAGCCCCGGACGAAAAAAGCTGCGATCGGCATCGCAGCTTCAAGTTAAAAAATAAGCAAAAACGGCAATCGAGGCCACATAAGAAAAAACCGCCTGGGCCCAGTATCTTTTCGCTTCCTTTTTCAACATGTACATATTCCATAATATAAATATCGTCAGCGACCCTGCCAGACTGAGCAGGGGTTCCCATGAAAGCATGGATTCCATAAAGGAAAAAGCGACCCACGTGTATAAATAAACGAAGCAGGTTAATAGTCCGAGGGAGGCATTCATGAGAATAAAAAAGGAATGTTTGTTAGATTTCATCGTCATCACCAATACGTTGTGTTGTATTAATGGTACAAGGACAAGATGAAAATAGCAACTCTTCCCTCATTTAAGAATTTGTAAAAACGTAAGGGTCTTCCCTCCACACTCTCAGTTTCTCCAGCTGAAGGTCATCCAGTTCTTCCTGTTGGTACAGCTCATCCAGTAGATCATCATAGCTGGCAATCGATTGAACATGGTACTCCTTTTCCTTAAACACCTGCTTCGCTTCCGCCAGGCCGTAGGTGAAAATGGATAAAATCCCTGCCACTTCCACCCCCGCTTCCCGCAGGGCATCTGCAGCTTGTATGGAAGACTTCCCAGTGGAAATCAAATCCTCAATGACGACTACACGGCTGCCTTTGGTAACCACTCCTTCAATCTGATTTCTGCGCCCGTGTTTTTTGGCGGTCCCGCGCACATACACCATCGGAAGATTGAGACGATCGGCTGCCCATGCTGCATGCGGAATACCGGCTGTGGCGCATCCGGCTATTCCATCCACCTCTCCCGGCAGTTTCCGGATCATGTCCACAAACGCCTCTGCGACCGCCGAACGCACGGAGGGATAAGACATCGTCAAACGGTTGTCACAATAAATCGGGGATTGGATGCCCGAGGTCCATGTGAAGTAATCCTCCTCGTACATTTTGACAGCACCAATATCCAGCAGTTTATGAATCAACTGATTTTTTTCCATGCAGAAATTCCCCCTTGATGGTTTGATATGTATCCTCAGGTTCACCGCTGTTCCGGATAGGTCTGCCAACGACGATGGCATCACTTCCCTCCATAGCGGCTTTTGCAGGAGTGGCTGTCCGTTTTTGATCGTGCACGTGCCCTCCCGGGAGCCTGATCCCCGGGGTCAACGTAAGAAGCCCTGATTCTTTTTTGACCAAGGATGCTTCATGAACAGAACACACGACTCCATCCGCCCCATGTTCTTCCGCTAAGAGGCTGTAATGAAGGACCATGTCTTTCGTTGATCCTTCTACCTTCCATTCCCTGCTCAATGACCATTCGTCCATGGAAGTAAGGACAGTGACGGCAAATAAAAGAGGTGTTTTTCCATCTGCCCCTTCGCTCAACCCCTTCCGGGCAGCTTCAATCATTTGGCTGCCGCCGGACGCATGAATCGTAACGATATCTACACCGAGACCGGCAAGGTTTTTCATCGCCCGGCGGACGGTTTCCGGTATATCATGAAGCTTTAAATCCAGGAAAACTGCGTGGTTCCGTCTTTTCAGTTCGGCAATGAACGGGGCGCCTTCTTTATAAAAAAGCTCCATGCCTACTTTAACTGGAACACCTTCCAGATGATGTTCCATCAAAAAATCAAACGCTTTTCCGCCTGAGGGGAAATCAAGGGCGAAGTAGACCGGCTTCAACTCTTTCACGATGCGCACCTCCTACAGCTTCTTCTACAGATTGAAATCCATAATGGTGTAACGTCTCCGGCAGTTGTTCCACGAGTTCGCTGCATATGAGTGGGTTTTTAAAGTTCGCACTGCCTACAGCCACCGCGCTCGCTCCTGCCAGCAGGTACTCGACAATATCGGCTGCCGTTTCAATCCCTCCCATTCCGATAATGGGGATACCGACTTCGGGATAAACTTGATGGATCATCCGGATACTGACAGGCTTCAGGGCAGCTCCGGACAATCCTCCGGTCCCGTTCGATAAAACAGGTTTCCGCGAGGATGGATCGATGCGCATAGCGGTCAGCGTATTGATCATAGACAGGCCGGAGGCTCCTCCCCTTTCAGCCGCTTTGGCCATGACGACGATGTCGCTTACATTCGGCGACAACTTCACATATACCGGAACACGGCTTACTTGAACGACTCTGCGTGTAACATCCTCCGCAAGCACTGGATCCATTCCGAACTGAACGCCGCCCTCCTTGACATTCGGACAGGAGATATTCAGTTCGAGAGCATCAACATGAACAGAGATTTTTTCTGCTACTTCCACATATTCGTCTACCGTACTGCCGGCGACATTTGCTATGATCGGTACCCGCTGGGCCTTTAGAAAAGGGATTTCATCCTGAATGATCGACTCGACCCCTGGATTTTGAAGACCAATGGCATTGAGCATCCCTCCCGTTGATTCAGCTACCCGCGGAGTTGGATTGCCATATCTCTTTTCACCGGTGGCAGCCTTCATGATGACAGCGCCGAGTTCAGCGAGCGGGTAAAAGCGGGCATATTCACGACCAAAACCAAAGCATCCGGAAGCCGGCATAATCGGATTTTTCAAAGATAGGCCGGGCAGTTGAATCATCGTATTCATGAAAGCACAACCTCCTTATGGTGAAAGACCGGACCGTCACAGCAGATTCGCTTGTAGCCTTTTTCATCATGGGAAGGCACTACACAGGCAAAACAAGCGCCGATCCCGCATCCCATCCGTTCCTCCATGGAAATATATCCTTCTGTATCACCGAGCTGGTTGACCACTGCTTTCAGCATGGGCGTAGGTCCGCACGTATAATAGCGGTCAAACGAACCAGACATTCCGGCAATCCCGTCTGTTACAAACCCTTTATTTCCGGAGGTTCCGTCATCTGTCATAATGTGGACTTTCCCATATTGTTGAAATTCAGTCTTCAAAAAAGCGTGACGGATGGATTGAAATCCGAGAATAATAGTAAGGTCCGCTCCTTTTTCATACAACTCACGTGCCAGCCGGTATAGAGGGGGAACACCGATGCCTCCCCCTGTCAGAAGGACACTCTCTCCAGGCAGAGCCTTTACAGGAAAACCTCTGCCTCCGGGACCAAGCACATCAAGAGAATCACCTATCTGATAGGCTGTAAGAGCTTTTGTTCCTTTTCCAATCACTTTGTACAACAGGGTGATTGTTTCCTCATCTATATTGTAATCCGAGATGGATACCGGCCTACGTAAATATTCGTCCGCACTTGTCCGAATGTGAACAAATTGTCCAGGCTGCTTGATGTCATGCACCATACGCCCGCAAAGAATTAATTGGTACGTATCTTCGGCAACCAGCGTATGATCCACAACCGTCAAATCTTCTCTGATCACTGCCCCACCCCTTCCATCGGAGTAATGGCTCTTGCCGAAAAAGACATGGCGTTAATGACTTCAACGATAGCCGTTGCCGTATCAAGGCTCGTCAGACAAGCAATGCCGTTTTCCACAGCTTCCCGGCGGATTCTGAACCCGTCAGACCTTGCACGCATCCCTTTGTTCAACGTATTGATGACAAATTGAACTTCACCGTTCTGAATAAGGTCCAGCACATCCCTCTCTGCCGAACCAACTTTACCGACCGCTTCTACAGGAAGACCTTCCTGGGCAATTACGGTTGACGTGCCTTCTGTGGCAAACAAACGGAAACCGAGTTCATCAAAGGTCCGGGCGATGCGCACCATTTCTTCCTTATCCTTATCAGCAACGGTTAAGAGGACAGATCCTTGGACGGGTATTTTTAATCCAGAGGATATCATGCCTTTGTATAAGGCTTTCTCCAGCGTTTCATCATACCCGATGACTTCCCCTGTCGATTTCATTTCAGGTCCAAGCGTCGTATCGACACTTCTTAATTTTTCAAAGGAGAACACCGGCACTTTCACATAGACCCCTTTCGGCTTGCGGGCCGTTCCCGTGCTGTAGCCATGGTCGGTCAATTTTCCACCCATCAGCACTTTCGTTGCCAGCCCGGCCAACGGAACACCGGTTATTTTACTGAGAAAAGGAACGGTCCGGCTCGCTCTGGGATTAACTTCCAATACATAAGCGGTCCCATCTGAAATGACGAATTGGATATTGACGAGACCCTTCATCTTCAATTCTTTTGCAATATCAGCTGTGATGTCCAGACACTGCTTTTCAAGCGCAGGAGTCAACCGCCGGGGTGGGTAGACAGCCATGGAGTCACCTGAGTGGACACCGGCACGTTCAATATGTTCCATAACACCGGGTACGAACACATCCTCACCGTCTGTAATGGCATCTACTTCCACTTCCATCCCTGTCATATACTTATCGATCAAAATGGGGTGGCCGTTATGAACAAAAGCATTGGCATCCAGATAGGAAGCCAGTTCTTCACGCGAATACACGATGGCCATCGCTCTCCCACCGAGGACATAGGATGGGCGGACGACAATGGGATAACCAATTTTCTCAGCTGCGGCTGCAGCTTCTGCTTCACCAGCCACACTTTCTCCTCCCGGTTTCGGTACATTCAGACGGTTGAGCAGCTTTTCAAACAAGTCGCGGTCTTCTGTTTCATGGATGGCTTCCATCGTTGTTCCAAGGATCGGGATGCCGTGCCGGCTCAGCCCTTCTACTAGATTTATCGCTGTCTGTCCACCGAATTGAACGATTACGCCTTCAGGATTTTCAAGGTCGGTGACATTGAGAACATCTTCAAGGGTCAAAGGTTCGAAGTACAATTTATCGGAGACACTGAAGTCAGTGGAAACCGTCTCCGGATTGTTGTTCATAATAATCGCTTCATAGCCCATATCTTTCAACGCAAGCACCGAGTGCACCGTAGCATAATCAAACTCGACCCCCTGACCAATTCGAATCGGGCCGGATCCAATGACGAGCACTTTTTTCCTTGATGAGGGAAGGGATTCATTTTCCTCTTCATAGCTGCTGTAAAAGTACGGCGTTTCGGATGCGAATTCCCCTGCGCACGTATCTACCATTTTATAGACTGGTTCAATATTCATACTCTTCCGCTTCTGTCGGACTTCATCGACCGAGACTCCTGCTGCACGGGAAATCTGCTGGTCGGACATCCCCAGCTGTTTCACTTTCCTTAGGAGAGAAGCAGACACTCCCTCTGTTTCAAGCTGCTGTTCCAGAAGGATGATCTGCTCCAATTTATAAAGGAAAAACTCATCAATCGCTGTTTTTTCGTGAAGTTCCTCTATAGAAAAGCCCCGCCGGAAAGCTTCGGCAATTAAGAAAATCCGTTCGTCGTCCGCTTTCACAATCCGTTCGTTCAATTCCTCTGCGGTTAAACGGGACGCGTGGGCCAGACGCAGTTCTTCCGTCCCCCCTTCAAGCGAGCGGATGCCTTTCAACAAGGACTCTTCCCAAGTCCTGCCGATGCTCATCACTTCGCCTGTCGCTTTCATCTGTGTGCCCAGAACGCGGTTTCCCTTGGCGAATTTATCGAACGGCCAGCGGGGAATTTTGGATACGACATAATCCAGCGCAGGTTCAAAGCAGGCATATGTGGTTCCTGTAATCGGATTTTGAATCTCATCCAGCGTCATCCCTACTGCAATTTTCGCAGCAATTTTTGCGATAGGGTAACCCGTCGCTTTTGAAGCAAGCGCGGAGGAACGGCTGACTCTTGGATTCACTTCAATCACATAGTACTGGAAGCTGCCGGGATCGAGAGCCAGCTGCACGTTGCAGCCTCCCTCAATCTTCAAAGCTTCGATAATTTCCAAAGACACGTTTCGAAGCATCTGATATTCTCTGTCACTAAGTGTTTGAGATGGGGCGGTTACAATGGAATCACCCGTGTGTATTCCGACAGGATCAAAGTTTTCCATGTTACAGACGACAATTTTATTTTCTGTACTGTCCCGCATCACTTCGTATTCAATTTCCTTGAAGCCGGCGATGTTTTTCTCGACGAGACATTGGGAGACGGGGCTTAGTGACAGTCCGCTTCTCACCGTTTCCCTCAGCTGCTCTTCATGATCACAAATCCCTCCACCGGCTCCGCCCATCGTATAAGCTGGACGGACGATGACTGGATAGCCGATACGATCGGCAAAACGTAACGCTTGATCCACTGTACTGACGATATCACTTTCCGGAACGGGGTGCTCCAATTCGTGCATGAGGGAGCGGAACTTCTCCCGGTCCTCCGCACGCTGGATCGCTTCCAACGGTGTACCGAGCAGCTCCACCTGGTAGTGATCGAGAATGCCTGAGTCATGAAGTTCGACGGCCATGTTCAGACCTGTCTGGCCTCCCAGTGTCGGAAGCACGGCATCCGGCTGCTCCTTACGGATAATCTTTTTCATAAATTCAAGAGTCAAAGGTTCCATATAGACCTGATCCGCAAACGTATGATCCGTCATGATCGTAGCTGGATTGGAATTTGCCAGAATGACCTCATACCCTTCCTCTTTCAAAGACTGACAGGCCTGGGTGCCGGAATAATCAAATTCAGCCGCCTGACCGATGACGATGGGACCGGATCCGATGACGAGGATTTTATTTATATCTGTACGTTTAGGCATTGAGGTTCCTCCTTTGTGCGCTTGTTCGTCTGTTCGATGTTTTCAAGAAAGTGGTCAAACAACCACGCTGTATCTTCTGGTCCCGGTGAGCTTTCGGGGTGATACTGCACACTAAAAACGGGCTGTGTGCGATGCTTCAGCCCTTCAACTGTCTCATCGTTCAGAGATACTTGTGTCGCCATCAATTCCGTATCTTCAAGAGATTCCAACGCTACGGTGTACCCATGGTTCTGTGAGGTAATGAAAGTTCGATTCGTTTCAAGATCTTTCACAGGCTGGTTGGACCCACGATGTCCGAACTTCATTTTCATCGTATCGGCGCCACCTGCAAGAGCAATCAGCTGGTGGCCGAGACAGATGCCGAAAACCGGAACACGCCCGATGAGGTTCCGTACGGTTTCCACAGCCTCCGGGACATTTTTCGGATCTCCCGGGCCATTGGAGAGCATAACGCCGTCCGGTTTCAGCCTTAAGATCTCCTCATGACTGGTATGGTACGGGACAACTGTGACGTGACAGCTGCGCTTGGCAAAATCCCTTAAAATACCATGCTTCATTCCAAAGTCCATCAAAACAATCCTTTTCCCTCGTCCGGGTACAACGTACGGTTTCACAGTGGATACGTGCTGCACCTGGTTGTTGTAAGAAGGTGAATCCACCAGCATTTTCATAACTTCTGAGGGGGATCGCTCACTGGAGGCAATCATCGCTTTCATCGTACCGTAACGGCGGATGATCTTGGTCAGTTTTCTCGTATCTACTCCGCTTATCCCGGGAATGTTCCTTGCCTCAAGGTAAGCATCCAGGGTTTCCTCACTGCGGAAGTTTGAAGGCCTTGCACAGTGCTCCTTCACAACAACTCCGAACACAGCGGGGTGAACCGTTTCAAAATCGTCACGGTTGATGCCGTAGTTTCCGATCAACGGGTACGTAAAAGTCACAATCTGGCCGCAGTAGGAAGGATCGGACAGGACCTCTTGATAACCTGTCATTCCTGTGTTGAAGACAATTTCGCCGATCGATTCCCTTTCGCTTCCAAAACCTTCTCCTTTGAATACTGTTCCATCTTCAAGTACGAGCTGCTTCATGTGTACTCTCCTCCCACGCAAGATTTCCGTTGACTACGGTTAACACCGGCCAGCCTTTCAGTGTCCAGCCGTTGAATGGTGTGTTTTTTCCTTTCGAAAGGAATGTTTCCCGCACCACAGCCCTTTCACTGGTTAAATCAATCATAGTAAAATCTGCAGGAGCACCAGGGGCAAGCGTACCGTAAGGCAGATGGAAAACGGCTGCCGGCTTTACTGTCATCCAATCCACCAGTTCCTTCAAAGTGCAGAATCCTTCTTCAACGAGGTGTGTATATAGTAGAGGGAAAGCCGTTTCCAATCCTGTAATCCCAAAGGGGGCGTCTAAAAAGCCCTGCTGCTTTTCCTCTTCTGTATGTGGAGCATGGTCTGTAGCGATAAAGTCGATCGTGCCATCTTTTAAACCTTCAAGAAGGGCTTGTTGGTCCACTCTGCTCCGAAGCGGCGGATTCATTTTATAAAACCCATGATCCTCGATGATGTCGTCTTCCTTCAGGACAAGATGGTGGGGAGTCACTTCAGCCGTTACATGGATCCCCGCTTTTTTTGCGTTGCGGATGATACGTACGGATTCTTTGGTGGAAACATGACAAATGTGATAGTGACAGCCGGTTTGTTCAGCGAGCAGGACATCTCTGGCAATCTGAACAGATTCCGCCGTTGACATGATGCCCGGCAGCGAAAGACGCTGACTCACATCCCCTTCATGACACACCCCTTTATGTACAAGAGAATTGTCCTCACAATGAGCGACTACAGCTTTACCGGCCGTTGAGGCAGCTTTCATGGCTTCCAGCATCATTCCCGCATCCTGAATTCCCACCCCATCATCAGTGAAGGCGAAGGCACCTTTGTCTGCCAGTGTTTTCATATCCACAAGTTCCCGGCCGACCTGGCGGGTTGTGATGGAAGCATAAGGCAGGACACGGATATGGGCCGTCTCTTTTATTCGCTGCTGGAGTTCATCCAGGGTCTGCCCATCATCAGGGACAGGGGTGGTATTCGGCATGGCGCAGATGGTCGTAAATCCACCTTTCGCTGCTGCCTGTGTCCCAGTTTCAATCGTCTCCTTCGCTTCTCCACCTGGTTCGCGCAGATGGACATGTACATCAACAAAGCCGGGACTGATGAAAAGACCTTCCGCATCCCATACACGGTCGACAACCGTTTGGTTAAGGTTCTTCCCTATTTCCTGGATCATCCCATTTTCCATCACCATTTCTGCGGATTCCATCTTTCCATCGCTTTGCAGCATACGAGCATTGATTACTTTTACCTTCATTTACAGTTCCCCCTTCATTAACGAATCCATAACAGCCATCCTAACAGCAACTCCATTGCTCATCTGCCTGAAAATTCTTGACTTACCACTCTCTACAAGATCACGATCGATTTCAACTCCGCGATTGACAGGAGCTGGATGAAGGATGATGCTGTGCGCATCCATTCTCGCTTCCCTTTCCTTCGTCAATCCGTACTGCTCAAGGTACGTGGCCGTGTCTTCTCGATGGATATGCCGCTCATGCTGGATTCTCAGGAGCATCAGTACATCACAGTTTGTGACAGCTTCATCCATAGAAATGTAGTGATCCGCTATGGCTGCGTCCTGCCATTCGGGTTTACTGACAAAATAAACCTCCGCTCCAAGGCGGGAAAGTGCGGCAGCATTCGACCTGGCTACCCGGCTGTGTTTAATATCACCAGCGATACAGATGCGCAGCCCTTTGAAACTATGAAACTGTTCATAAATGGTATACAAGTCCAGGAGACTCTGTGTGGGATGCTCGCCACAACCATCTCCTGCGTTGATCAGAGTAAGATTCAAATGTGAAGCACAATGCTGAAGCAGACCGGTCTGTGACTGACGGACGACTGCCAGTTCGACTCCAAGGGATTCGAGTGTTTTCAACGTGTCATAAAGACTTTCCCCCTTCGTCAGGCTGGACTCCCGCCCTTCCAGATCGATGAGCTCAAACCCTGATTTACGCTGAGCAATCTGGAAGCTTACTTTGGTCCGTGTGCTTGGTTCTAAAAAAAGGTTGGCAGCAAACCTGCCATGGTAAGAGGGATTATCCCCGGGCTGATTCAGACGCTCCGCCCTCTCGATAAGCTGGAATATCTGCGCCGGGCTCAGTTCCTTCATAGATAATAGATGTTGTAATGGCTGGACTACAGGCATATCCTTCACTCCGATCTTCTTGATTTTTGACCGGTATACAAAGAAAAAGGCACCCCCGGTGTACGGGGGTGCCTCACTCGCTGCGCAGGCAGACGAGCCATTCCCTGGTACACCTTTCCGGGCCTCACGGGACCCGATTAAAACGTGTGTTCTTGGTTATGCCACTTCATGCTGTTCTTTTTTCTCTTCCACTTCAGGTTCTTCAAACATTTTTCCATTGCCATAGCCTTTTTCTTTTCCTGGCAGCACTTGATGAAGGAAGACGCCGATCACTGCTGACAGAGCCATCCCGGCGATCTGAACCTCCTCGGTGACCTGTACGAAGGCGCCTCCTACGCCGAGAACAAGGATGATGGATGCTATTATCAGGTTGCGTTTTTCTCCAAAATCAATTTGATTATCAATCAGCATGCGTAGTCCACTGGAAGCGATAATTCCGAACAGAAGAATGGAAACCCCTCCCATAACGGCCGACGGGACAGACCCGATCACAGCCGTGACCATTCCGATAAAACCGAAGATGACTGCGATGACTGCTGCCCCTCCGATAACGAAAACGCTGTAGACTCTTGTGATGGCAAGCACGCCGATGTTTTCCCCATACGTTGTATTCGGAGGCCCGCCCAGACAGGATGCGATCATAGTGGCCGCTCCATCGCCGAGAATCGATTTATCAAGCCCCGGATTTTTCAAAAAGTTCCGCCCTACCACTTTGGAAAGAACCATTTGGTCCCCTGTATGTTCAGTAATCGTAACAAGGGCAAAAGGCACCATCAGGAGGGCAATTTCCCAGCTGATCACTTCCCATGGGCTGAAGTCGACAAAGGGAACGATGAAGTCAGGAACTTGGAAGAACGCTCCGAGAAAGCCTGTCAAAGAATCTGCTGAAGTGAGTGCCTGCCATTCTGCTTGAATCGCCGTTGTATCCACAATACCCTGGAATAAGGCAAAGATGTATCCGCCGACAATACCGAACAAGATGGGCAGCAGGGAGAAGAACCCCCTGAAAAAGATGGATGCGATGACTGTTAACCCTAAGGTGACCAGAGCTGTCGTCAAGTGTACACTGCTGTATACATTCTCTTCCTGTCCAGGCAGGTACATGGCCATATCGACCGCTGTGGAAGCCAGCCCAAGACCAATGACGATGATGACCGGGCCTACGACAATCGGCGGCAGCAGATTCATCAGCCATTTCGTTCCAAAAACAGTGATGAAGAGAGCGACCGCCCCGTATACAAGGCCTGTCAGGAAGCTTCCGACCATGGCCCCGGCTGCTCCGCTCGTCTTCGATACTTCAATAATGGGATAAATAAAAGCAAAGCTTGAACCAAGATAGGCCGGTACCTTTCCTCTTGTGATCAACAGATAGGCGAGAGTTCCAAATCCACTGGATACTAAAGCGACGGCTGGGGAAAGTCCTGTCAGAAAGGGGACAAGGATGGTAGCGCCGAACATCGCAAACAAGTGCTGCAGGCTTAAAGTCAGCCACTTCCCGGCTGCCGGAACTTCATGAATGTCTAATGCTGGTTGATGTTTTTCCATTTGTTCATTCCTCCTCTGCCCGTAAAAAAAGCCTCCCTACGCTTAAAAGGCGTAAAGAGGCACACGTGTAGCTGCTACACGAAAGGTCCATACGATTCCTTTTAAGCCTCACGGGACTTTTTTAAAGGGCGTGTTCATTCAGTTATCTTTCGAAAATTTTCACTTCGTCTTTCTCGTCCGTTTCCGCAAGCGTTACGGTGATGACTTCCTCAAGGGAAGTCGGCACATTCTTACCGACATAATCCGCACGGATAGGGAGTTCCCTGTGTCCCCGGTCAACGAGAACAGCAAGCTGGATTTCCTTCGGTCTACCGTGATCCATCAGTGCATCCATTGCGGCACGCACCGTTCGTCCTGTATACAGCACATCGTCGACGAGAATCACTTTCTTTCCATCAATATCCGTTTCAATATTGGTTTCTTTTAATTCCGGTTCGGACGTCTGTTTCTCAGGGGTGAGATCATCCCGGTATAACGTGATGTCCAGTTCTCCCCCCGGCAGTTCCCGGCCTTCAATTTCGGCTATTTTATTTCTTATCCTCCCGGCAATGGGAACACCGCGTGTTTTTATCCCGACAAGAACAAGATCTTCAATCCCTTTATTCTTCTCAATGATTTCATGGGAGATTCTGGTGAGTGCCCGCCGGATGGCTGCATCGTCCAGAACCGTAGCTTTCGGATTCATGGGCAAGCTCCTTTACAAAAAAACCCCTTTTCCACGTGTAGGCAGAAAAGGGGTTTTTTACGCATAGATCACTCGTAAAATTACCGTACCTTCTCAGCCTCACGGGACTGCTCTTAAAGGTCTTTATATTCTATTAAGGATTATGTCAAAGCATTCATCTTTTGTCAAGACTGGATTTACCCTTCACGAAGCTCGAGTTCACGAAGAACATCCGTAAATTCCCGGGGAGGATCCACTTCAAAGTGCATCCACTCTCCTGTGGAAGGATGCTCAAATCCCAGCACTTTGGCGTGAAGCGCCTGACCATTAAGATCGAGAGTTTTTCTCGGTCCGTATTTCGGGTCACCGGCCAGCGGATGGCTGATGTACCGCATATGGACACGGATCTGGTGGGTGCGCCCTGTTTCAAGCTTGCATTCGACGTGGGTAAAATCATTAAAAAGACGGATGACCCGGAAGTGGGTCACGGCATCACGGCCGCCATCGACAACCGTCATCTTCTGACGATCCTTTGTATCACGGCCGATCGGGGCGTCAATGGTTCCATATTCATGACTGATCTCTCCATGGACGACCGCTTCATACTTCCGCTCCACTGTTTTCTTGGAAAGCTGGTCTGCAAGAGAGCGGTGGGCCTTATCATTTTTAGCCACCATAAGGAGCCCGCTCGTATCTTTATCAATTCGATGGACAATGCCCGGCCGTTCCACTCCGTTGATGCCGGAAAGATCTGTACAATGATGAAGCAGCCCGTTGACGAGTGTGCCGGAATAATGCCCGGCGGCCGGGTGGATGACCATCCCTGAAGGTTTATTGACGACGATCACATCGGAGTCTTCATAAACGATGTCCAAGTTCATATCTTCCGGCAGAATATCCATCGGCTCCGGGTCAGGAACATGCCATGTAATGGTTTCCCCTTCCTGAACCTTATAATTACTTTTGACAGCTTTTCCGTCCACAAGAATGACATCATCCTTCAGCCATCCCTGGATCTGGGATCGGGACACCTCTTCAATGACTTCTGTTAATAATTTATCAATCCGGGTGGATTGGTCTTTTTCTGTTACGTTGTATTGTTCACTCAAGATTCTATACTTCCTTTCTTTTTACGCTCGTCTAAAAAAGCAGCGATCATGATGAAAGCAACACCGATGACGAGCGCCGAATCGGCGACATTAAAGATTGGGAAATCGTAGGTGAAAATATACGTGTTGGCAAAATCCACGACTTCCTTCCGAAAAATCCGGTCAATGAAATTGCCGACAGCTCCGGCGAGAATCAAGGAAAGGGCGGCTCCTACAAGGCGGCTCTGCTTTCCCATCTGCTGAAGATAGTAAATGACAAATCCAATCACGATTACCGTAATAATGTAAAAAAACCACATCTGCCCCTGGAGAATTCCCCAGGCAGCTCCCTGATTCCGGTGTGATGTTAAATAGAAGAAATTCTCGATAACCGGGATGCTTTGTCCTATTTCCATTTTAGTCACGACCAGATACTTCGTCCACTGGTCCAGTATGATCAGCACCAAGGCTGTCAGATAATACACATACATACGCGTCCTCCATCAAACAATTGTTATCCCTGGCTATTGTACCACATTTCGACAGGCGAAACCTGCTCCCATAGGAAAAGGCACCGCTGCACAGAACGGTGCCTGATGAATGGCACGGACCAGTTTATGTAGAATGCTGTTAAGGCTGGGAGCTGTACTCCTGTTCCATTTTCCGTTCCACTTCCTGCTCATTGTCAATCTCTGTATCAAACAGATGATCCCAATCATCATTTTCAATCATATCAATCTGTGCTTCCACAAGCATACGGAGCCTCGTTTTGAATACTTTAGCCTGCTTTTTCATATCCTCGACTTCAATGGAGATCCGGCGTGATTTTTCCAGTGCTTCATTAATAATACGGTCAGCGTTCTTTTCTGCTTCTTTAATAATGAGCTTCGACTCTTTGTTTGCACTGTTTTTTACATCTTCGGCCGTTTCCTGAGCCACAAGGATGGATTTATTCAATGTCGTTTCAATATCATTAAAATGACCAAGTCTCTCATTCAGCTGAGTCACTTCGCGCTCCAATTCTTTCTTTTGACGGATAACGATTTCATAATCCTTAATGACCTGATCCAGAAATTCGTTGACCTCATCTTCGTCATACCCACGGAAGCCCCGGGTGAATTCTTTGTTATGAATATCCAATGGTGTTAAAGGCACACCAGCCACCTCCCCATCTACTCGTTATGTTAAAGATTCGACAACAACCTGCGATTTCCTTCTTTTCAGCAGGATTAATTCAGGCGTGCTGTCATAATTTTGTATTTGTCCTTTTTCGTCTGACCCGTTACTTCATCCAGACGGCTCCTCCCTCTTCCCTTGAGAGAAATCAAATCTCCGGGCTCCAGAGAAAATGCACCGTCTTCCACGGTCCGGAAATTCACTTTCACATGGCCGCCTTCAATAAATAGACCGGCTTTCTTTCGGGACATGCCGTAGATTTCTTTAACGATGACATCCAGTCGAAGCGAAGAAACCGTCGTTTCTTTTTTCGTCCACGTTTCATCACTTTCTATACGTCCCGTCCAAGGAACCTCCTTGAATTCGACGGTGGAACGCTTGATTCCCGTCAAATTCATTTTGATATAATCGCTGATTTCAGCAGCGGCCGTCAGCTGGATGATTCCATCCTTGACGACAACATCCCCGATTTTCTCACGGCGGATGCCAAGAGACATAAAAGCCCCGAGGACATCTCTGTGTTCCATCGTTACGAATTTCACCGGGTATTCGGCCTGAAGCAGGATCAGCCGGAAGTCTTCCTTGTCGATCTGCTCATAATCAGGAGCAATGACCGCCCGCTTCCGCTCACTGTTTTCCGCACCGCCTTCAAGCTGACAGATTAAATCCGCGTCATTGCCCATCACTGCTTTGACAATTTTCTGCTCACGCGGGTCGAGGAAATCTGATAAACGCCGCTGGTACTTTAAAGCCACATCCTCCCGCCAGGAAACCACCTGGTCGATAAACGGATGCTCTTCCTTTCTAAAATGCTGGTACATGTCCATAAAAATCCTCCATAACTACCAAAAGGAACAGAAAAGAGCGGTAAATGCCCTAGCTTCTGTTCCTTCTTTTATAACCCTGCAAGCATCCAGTAAAGCTGGTTCAATCCCTGCGAAGCAAACCGCAGAACGATAATGGCGACGAGCGGGGAAAGATCGATCATCCCAAGCGGTGGAATGATTTTCCTGAAAGGCTCGAGAAACGGTTCCGCCAGGCGGCCGAGTATCTGCCCGAAGCTGGATTCACGTGCTCCCGGAAACCAGGAAAGCAGGATGTAAATGATCAAGATCCAGCTGTATAATTGTAGTGCTGTCGTTAAAATGTTAAAAACAAAAGCCATGACTTACCACCTTCTATTCAAGTCCTCTTCTTCTGCTGTGATAATATCAGAAATCGATCCGGAAATTTCTACATTATCCGGTGTACAGAGGAAGGTTTGTGAACCTAGTTTTTGAATGTCTCCACCTATAGCATATACGGTTCCGCTTAAAAAATCTACTATCCGCTTCGCCTGATTGTGATCGACGCGCTGCAGATTAATGACAACGGCACGTCGGCTCACCAGCTGATCCGCAATATTCTGCGCCTCATTGTAACTGTTCGGTTCACTCAGGACCATTTTGGACGAGGACTTTGCACTTTTCAGGCTGACAATGTTGTTACTGTCCTGCTTCTTCGTGTTTTTCTGGGGCTGATGGGACTCTTCGTCATCTTCTTCCACTTCTTCTTCAATGTATTCATATTCATCGTCTAACGTAAAAAATGAACGGAATTTATTTTTCATGCTCATTTCCATCACCTCATTGTTTTATTGTCCGCCGACAAGACAGGAACCGAGTCGTACGTGAGTAGCTCCTTCTTCTACAGCCAGCGCATAATCATTGCTCATTCCCATGGACAAGTATTCACATGGGGCATGGGCATACCCTTTATCCCTGATCCGGTCCCTTAAGGCCCGAAGCTGACGGAAGACGCCGCGGAGACGCTCCTCATCTTCTGTATGCGGAGCCATTGTCATCAGACCAACGATTTTAACATGTTTAAAGTCCTGCACAGCTTCTATGAAGCTTTCCACTTCTGAGGCAGGGAGCCCATGCTTGGAGTCCTCCCCGCTGATATTCACCTGAACGAAGCATGGTACAGGTGAAGACGCCCTTTTATCAATTTCCTTTGCCAGGGAGCGCCTGTCAAGGGAATGAATCATCGACACATAATCGATGACTTCCTTCACTTTCCGGGACTGCAGCGTGCCGATGAAATGCCAGGTGGCCTGATCGCCGACCGCCTCATATTTTTCAAGCAGCCCTTCCCTGCGGTTTTCCCCAAGGTTGTGTATCCCTGCTTCCAATGCTTCCTGCGCCCGCTCGGTGGACACGTATTTTGTCACCGCCACAATGGATACTTCATTGGCATCACGTCCACACCTTTGACAGGCCTGTTCAATATTTTCTTTAATTTCTGCTAGATTTTCTGCTACAGACATTGCTGAACTCCTTCCCGTCCCTTAAGCTTTCAAAGCAATAAAACCGAGCATCCGCCCTGTTTCACCCTGATCACGGCGATGGGAGTAAAACTGATCTTCCTTCTCGTATGTACATGCACCGGAAACCTGAACTGCGGATTCCTGCATTCCCAATTCGATTAACATGTGTCTATTTAATTCTTTCAAGTCCAGTTGATACCGACCGCCGCCTTTATTCGAAACGCATGTTTCGTGGTAGGGCTTTGGTATGTGACGGATGACGTTGTTGTCCACTTCATACCGCTCTGGACTGATGCATGGACCGATCACAACCTGGATATCCTCCCTGGAGCACCCTTTCTCCTCCAGCGCAGCAATCATCCGGCCGGACATGCCGTGAACGGTTCCTTTCCATCCGGCATGAGCAATTCCAATCCATTGGGATTCGGGATCGAAAAAGTACAGGGGCACACAGTCGGCATAAAAAGCTCCAAGGACCAGATTCTTTTCTTTTGTGATCAGCCCGTCCACTCCAGCAGCGGCTGTTTCCAATGACTCGGAACCAGCACCAGCCGGCAGGGAGCCGGCGTCAGCTACTTTTGTGCCGTGAACCTGTTCCCCTATGACCCACCGGGACAAAGGGATACCGATTTCCTCTGCAAGAAGTCTGCGGTTTTCTATGACCAGGTCCTTTTCGTCATGGACATGGAGCCCCATATTCATGGATGCAAAAGAACCACGGCTGACCCCTCCGTTCCTCGTCGTTATTCCGGAAATGATTTCAGGATACTGTTGGAAACAGGAGAGCTGTCTCGTTGATTGTCGTTTGAAGGGTTCCATTTCTTACCCACCACCTCAATTTCATTCATTTTAACACATTTTCCTTCTCATTTCTTGCTCTATTCTGCTGAATCTGTCTTTTGAACTGCAGGCAGTCCTTTATAGGCAGACTTTTTCACTAATATAACGTCCGCTCCGATGTTTACGATCTGATCCCATGGGATGGTCATTTCTTCTTCTTTTCCGAACAGACCCATAGCTTTTCCTTTCATCGTCAGTACAAGCCCTTTCAAGCGGCCCCGCTGCGTATCAATATCAAGGTCGCTGATGTACCCGAGTCGTTCTCCTGTTTCCATGGCGATGACGTCCTTCATCTGCAGTTCGGTGATTTTCATTTCAGCTCACACTCCTTATCTTACTATATGCAGCGGCTGTGGAGAATAGAAAAAGTGGCTCGTTTCCCTGTATTCTTAAGGATATTCCCACATTGTGCCTGACGTGTTGGAAACAAAAAGAACCTCTCTGCCCGGCGGCAGAAAAGTTCTTTTATTGAAACATGGAGGTATTCATTTCTTTGATGGCTGCTTTTTCAAGCCTTGATACCTGCGCCTGGGAAATTCCGATTTCTTCGGCCACTTCCATCTGGGTTTTCCCCTGAAAAAAGCGTTTGGTCAAAATCATTTTTTCCCGGTCGTTCAGTTTTTTCATCCCTTCTCTCAAGGACAGTTCATCGATCCATACGGTATCTTTCTCCCGATCATCCTTCAGCTGATCCACTACAAAAATCGGGTCGCCTCCATCATTGTAGATCGGTTCAAACAGAGAGACCGGATCCTGAATAGCGTCCATAGCGAATACAACATCCTCGTGAGGAACACCCATTCGTTCGGCAATTTCATGTGGAGCTGGATCCTTATTGGTTTCACTGATCATCTTCTCCCGCATCTGCAGGGCCTTATAGGCTGTATCGCGCAGGGACCGTGAAACCCGGATCGGGTTATTGTCTCTTAAGTATCGTCGGATTTCTCCGATGATCATCGGTACAGCATAAGTGGAAAATTTCACATTGTGACTGAGATCGAAGTTATCTATGGACTTCATAAGGCCGATACATCCCACTTGGAATAGATCGTCGCCATATTCCCCACGATTGTTAAAGCGTTGAATCACGGATAAAACGAGGCGGAGATTTCCATTCACCAGTTGTTCCCTGGCCTCAAGCTCTCCACTCTGCAGTCGTACAAACAGGTCTTTCATTTCTGTGTTTTTCAGTACCGGAAGTTTTGATGTATCTACGCCGCATATCTCTACTTTATGTCGTGTCAATGTAAGACCCTCCCAGGAAGCTGTAATCAGTTCTCAGTATCTCCCTGGGTGGGAATTTTATGCATCGGCTTTACATGAGGTTTTTAGACCATTTTGTCGAACTCCCGCTGCAGACGGCGGATGATTTTCTTCTCCAGCCTTGATATATAGGACTGGGATATCCCCATCATATCGGCTACATCCTTCTGGGTTTTTTCTTTTTTTCCAATCAGGCCGAAACGGAGCTCCATAATCTGTTTTTCTCTGTCATTCAGCTGCTCGAGTGCAGATTTGAGAAGCTTTTTATCGATTTTCTTTTCAATTCCTTTTGTAATCAGATCTTCTTCCGTACCGAGAATATCGGATAATAGCAGTTCATTGCCGTCCCAGTCGACATTCAAAGGCTCATCAAAGGAAACTTCGGTTTTCAGCTTATTGCTTTTACGCAGGTGCATCAGAATCTCATTTTCTATACAGCGGGAGGCGTAAGTGGCGAGCTTGATCTTTTTCTCCGGGTCAAAGGTATTTACGGCCTTGATCAGACCAATGGTCCCGATACTGATCAAATCTTCTATGTTTAACCCTGTGTTTTCAAACTTTCTGGCAATATAAACGACCAGCCGCAGGTTTCTCTCAATCAGCATGGCCCGTGCAGCTTTGTCCCCTTTAGGAAGACGTTCCAGAAGCTCTTTTTCTTCTTCCCTGGAAAGGGGGGGCGGAAGTGCCTCACTACCACCGATATAATAAATTTCATCCTGCTTAATCCCAAGCTTCATTAACAACCGGTAATACCAGAGCCGCGCTCTGAACATCCACTTGAACATGGAATCCTCCTTCTCCCTTACGCTGATTTTCCTTTGATCATGACATGGGGGTGGATCAGCATTTGATAAAGCCCGTCCCGGGTTAACGGTTGATGCTGGACACCGACGAGAGGCTGTTTGATTACCAGCGGCCCCTCATTTGTCTGAACAGTAATCTGATCGATCATGAGTGTTACGAGGAGCCTGCCGGATATCCCGGCTGCCTGATAAGGGACAAGCCTTACAGCAGACTGCAGCGTTTCAGGCAGCTCATGGAGAGAAGCGAGTACATCTTCCTCTTTCAACTGCTCCAGCTCCCCATCGGCCAGAAGCTGCTTCCACACCGATGGATCTGCAAGAAACACCATTTTTCTGCTGACTGGATCAATCAGCTGATTTCCACTATCCACAAGGCCTTGGCATACAGCATGTTGACCGTTCCATACCATGTCCACTTCATAAACATCCTCATATTTCAATTGATGAATCTGGAGCTGGTTGAACCTCCATTTGGTAAACAGATAAGCTGAAGGACAGCCGGCGGCAACAAACAGCCAGCTTACCGGATCCCCATACCCGCCGCTGAACGTGACGACCGCTCCCTTCAAGACGTCGACTTCTGAAGCGAGAAAAAAATGGACCCCCATCATACTTCCTCCAATGGCAAACGTTACGAAATAAAACGTGACCCACTGGACAAAAAAAGCACGGAGGGAGGTAAAGGAAAAGGCAGTCAAAACAATGCCTACGGAAAACAGCAGTTTCCCTGCACTGCCCACCAGCCATGAATCCGGCATATAAATGGTCACCGGTACAATCAGCGATGCTGTAAAAGCTCCGACAGCCATCCTCCATTTCGAGGACCCTGCACGGGTGAGACCCTGGGTAAGCGACAGGATCATGCCGTCCATCAAAAGATTAAGCAGCCAGACAGCATCCAAATATAAAATCCTTTCTCCCTCCCTTTTTCTGCTGTTACACCGAGTATAAGTCCGTCCGATTGAAAAGTCTGTCGCAATCTGATCATGCTGCTGGCAAGTTTTGTAGAAGACTGAAACCGAAAAAAAGCCGCCGTACTCATGGAGAGTACGGCGGCTTTCTGCCATCATCAGCGGCGGCGGTTACGATTTCTTAGGAATGTTGGAATATCCAGGGTATCTTCTTCCTGCGTATTCCCTTTCTGCTGTGGCTGCGGCGCTTCACGACGCGGCTGTTCTTCACGAACAGTACTGCGCTCACGTTCCGGCTGCTGCTGTTGAGGAGCAGGCTTCTGCTGGTTGATCTGCGGGCGCTTTTTCTGCTGTCCCTGTGCCAGCTGAGACTCGTCAAATCCAGTTGCAATAACCGTTACGACGATTTCATCTTTAAGATTCTCGTTGATAACGGAACCAAAGATAACGTTCACTTCCTGATCGGCTGCAGACGTTACAATATCAGCGGCCTCCTGTACTTCATACAAGCTCAGGTTCGCTCCTCCGCTGATGTTCATCAGCACCCCGTGGGCACCATCAATGGAAGTTTCAAGCAGCGGAGAGGAAATCGCTTTTTTAGCAGCCTCTGCTGCGCGGCTTTCTCCTGTAGCAATACCGATGCCCATCAGAGCAGAACCTTTGTCCACCATGATCGTTTTCACGTCGGCGAAGTCCACGTTGATCAAGCCGGGAACGGCGATCAAGTCGGAAATCCCCTGAACACCTTGACGAAGGACGTTATCCGCCTCACGGAAGGCTTCAAGCATAGGCGTATTTTTATCTACGATTTCAAGAAGACGATCGTTTGGTATCACAATCAATGTGTCTACCGCGCCTTTCAAGCCTTCGATTCCGCCTGTAGCCTGTGTAGAGCGCTTGCGTCCTTCAAACGTAAATGGACGTGTAACAACCCCTACAGTCAAGGCACCCAGTTCTTTAGCAACCTGTGCAATGACAGGAGCAGCACCCGTACCGGTTCCTCCGCCCATACCAGCGGTAACAAAGACCATATCGGCTCCCTGAAGGGCCTCCTCAATCTGCTCTTTGCTTTCTTCAGCCGCTTTGCGACCGACTTCCGGATTCGCTCCGGCACCTAGTCCGCGTGTCAATTTTCCACCAATCTGCATTTTCACTTCTGCTTTGGAAAGGTTCAAAGCCTGGGCATCTGTATTGACAGCGATAAACTCTACGCCCTGGACTCCATGTTCAATCATTCGGTTGACGGCGTTGCTTCCGCCGCCTCCTACACCGATTACTTTAATAGTTGCCAGCTGATCCATGCTTGTATCAAAATCTAACATCTTCCGTTCCTCCTAATACACGAGATTACAAGATTTATTACTTCGTCCGTCGATCGACCGACTCAAACTTGTGATTTAATCAAAGAAATACTTTAAGAGATTGCTGAAGCCTGACTCTTTTTTCTTTTCTGTTTTTTCTTTTTCTTCTTTAGGCTGTGGTTTTGCCGAACGCTTCTGCTTTTTCGGCTGTGGTCTTTCCTGAAATTCATCTGAGACAGAAGGAAATATCTCTTTTCCTTGTATTTTCGCATTACGATAGGCGAATTGCAAGATGCCTACGCCGCTGGTAAACTGCGGTTCACGAACGCCGATATAATCAGGAATAGCCAGTCTGACGTTAGCGTGGAATACATCCTGGGCAAGCTCAAGCACTCCCGGCATATTCATCGTACCACCGGTGAGAACAAAACCTCCTGGTAATTCACGAACACCCATTTTCTGAAGTTCCTGTGCTGCAAAGACGAAAATTTCTTCTAGTCTAGCTTCAATCATATCAGAGATTTGCAATTGATTGAATGCCTGTTGACGATTACTGCCAATAATTGTGACGGAAAAATTCTCATCTTCGTTCGCATCGTCAAAAAAAGCGTGTCCATGTTCCACTTTCACCTGTTCCGCTTCTTCTGTTGATGTACGCAGACCGATGGATAAATCCTTGGTAAGGTTATCCCCGCCGAAAGGAATCATGCTCGTTCCTTTCAAGTGCCCCTCTTCAAAAACGGAGATGGTTGTCGAGCCGCCTCCTACATCAATTAGAGCTACGCCGAGATTCGTCTCGTCGCTGGAGAGGGAAACGGTCCCGGAGGCAAGTGGCTGCAGACATACATCGAGTACTTCCAGCCCTGCTCGTTCCACACATTTGAGTGTATTATGTAAAACGGTTTTAGCGCAGGTGATAATCATACCTTCCATTTCAAGACGGACACCAATCATACCGCGCGGGTCGGTAATTTCATCCTGACCATCCACAATGAACTGGCGCGGAATCACATCGATAATTTCCCGTTCCGGCGGAATAGACAGAACCTGAGCCGCATCAATGACCCGTGTAATATCCTCATTTCCGATTTCCCTCGTTTCACTGGAAACCGCCACGACTCCGTGACACGGCTGCAGCTGTATATGGTTGCCGTTGACGCCTACGACGACACGGTCGATTTTCATGTCCACCATCCGCTCCGCCTGTTCGACGGCTGATCGAATCGAATGAACGGTTTGATCGATATCCACGATCGCCCCTTTTTTCATTCCATTTGATTTTGCTGTACCAACCCCGATGATGTTGAGGCTGTCATTCATAATTTCACCAATAATAACTTTAATTCGACTTGTGCCTATATCTAAACTTACTAGTATTTCATTTTGATTCACCAGTGACGCACCTCCTGTTACAAGCCATATGAGTAGTTCAAAGCATATCGAATTCATGTAAAAAATACAATCATTGCAATATAAACGTAAATGAAATGATATATTGCATGGGTCATATCCCTTGATATCGTATAAAAAACCAGTACATTAGTTGTTTTCCACAGACTTTCGTTAATTTCCTCTTACATACGCTTATTTTTTTATGTTTTCCACTAGTAATTTCCGGACGGGGGAAAAGGTTTTGGGAAGGGCTGGAAAAGACACACCATCCAGCCCGGCAGCACCTTATTCCCGCCTCAACGGTTCGTCTACGACCGGATCCTGTGCCCCTTCTGTATCAGCGGCTGTGTTTTCCTGCTCCGGCTCTGCGGGCTGCTCTCCACCTTCTTCAGACGGCGCATCACTTTCTGTCTCTGAACCAGCATCTTCTTCCACTCCGGGGTTCTCTTCATTATCTTCAGCTGTGCTGAATTCTTCGAAATAAGCCCCTACATCGATATGGATGATACCCTCCGCCCCTTCTTCCAGCTGGGCGGCAATGGAAGGATAAGCGGGCATTTTTTCCGAAAATGTCCGTATGGAAGCTTCCACCTGGTATCCATCATTCATATACAGGCGGATTTTATAAGGGTTTCCGTCCTCCGGTTCCCAGTGAACTTCTGAAATCAAGTCCGCTACACTCGAAGGCAGTTCTTTCAATTCCCCGGACATTTCCTTCAAGTACATCTCTTTATCAAATCCTGCTAAAACCGGAGCGTCTCCACCAGGAAGAGCTGTTTCCTCATCGAGCCTCGAACCGTCTTCCATGATGACATAATACTGACCATTGCTCTGCACGTATCCGATCCGTTCCGCTTCTTCCACTTCAATTGTTACATCGTTTGGAAAAGAACGGTCGATCGATGCAAAGGTAATCTCTTCGTGAGATTCAACCTTTGCCTTTAGTTCTTCCGGATCCATTCTCCAGTAATTCGTTTCGGTCGTGATTCCTGAAAGGGTCTGTATTTCCTCTGCAGACACATGGTATTCGCCTTCTACGGTGACATTCCGGACATTACTGAGTGGAGACTGCAGGTAAACAACGGCAGCAATCAGAAAAAATAAAATCGTTAAGTATAAGATTAATCGGCGGTTGGCTTTTTTACGCCTCGTCTGTTTCAGTTTTGGTATACGGTCTTCTATGGAAACTACTTTTCTTTCTTCCATAACGGGCATTTCTCCTTCTGGCTAGACACCCTTCTGCTGTCCATCTAGCTGTTTGAAAGAATGATAGTCCTCGCAAAGGTGTCTCGGATTTCCAAATACACCTAATTGGTTCCCATTATATCACAAAATGAGGGGGGGAGATTGAGTGAGTTTTACTAGATTCCTAACATTTTTGTGCAGAAGCCGTACCTTTCTTGATTGTTATGTCGAAAGGGTCTTCTTTCCTTCCCGCAAAGAAACGCACCGCCCACATAATTACCCCGGTATTTCCCCGGACAAACCTTATTCCTCCTGCCAATTTTTTCTGGACTTTGCCTCCCTGTAAAAATGGAAAAACCACTGCCGTAAAGGGCAGCGGTTTTACCGGGTGGAATAGCGGCTCACACTGAGCAGGAGTCCAAGAGAAGCCAGTGTCAAAGTGAGGGAAGATCCCCCGTAGCTGACAAGCGGTAAAGTGATCCCCGTCACAGGAATCAAACCTGTGACAACACTCACGTTAATCATCACCTGAATACTGACCATACCGACGATTCCAAGAGCAAGCAGCGACCCGAACAAATCAGGAGCGAGCAGGCTTGTCCGTATGCCTCTCCAAAGCACAATAAAAAAGAGCGAAAGGATAAAAAAACCACCCAGGAATCCCAGTTCTTCAGCAAGCACGGCAAAAATGAAATCAGTCTGCGGCTCAGGCAGATAAAAGAATTTCTGCATGCTGTTTCCAAGACCAAGACCGAGCAGTCCGCCGGGACCGATCGCATACAGCGACTGGATGATTTGAAAACCTGCCCCAAGCGGGTCCTCCCATGGATGGAGGAAAGCTGTAATTCTTTTGATCCTGTAGGGAGCTGAAGCAATTAAACCGATCATGCCTGCCATTCCAGCAGCTGCAATCCACATAAAATGGCTGATCCGCGCGCCGGAAGTAAACAGCATCACGAGACATGTCCCCACCATGACGACGCCTGTCCCTAAATCGGGCTGCAGCATAATCAGGGCAAAAGGAAAAAGGATCAGAGCCAGGGCAGGGAGGAATCCCTCCTGGAACGAATTCATCTTCTTCTGCCGCTCAGAAAGAAAGCGGGAAAGATAAAGAATCAACCCCAGCTTCATAAACTCTGACGGCTGGATACTGAACATCCCCACACCAATCCAGCTCCTTGCCCCACCTCTCACCATTCCAACACCGGGAATCAGAACAGCGGCAAGAAAAAGCAGGCAGATGATCATAATCTTTTTCGAATGCGCGTGCCAGACATAGTAAGGAATTCTGGAGAGAACGACCATGGCAATCAGACCTGCAGCGGCAAAGAGAATCTGACGCTTAGCGAAGAACCACGGGTCATCAAACTTGTACTCCGACCAGATGCTGGAGGAACTGTATACCATTACAATTCCCATGATTAAAATGCCGAGAATAGCGGTGATCAACCATATATCCGGCTTTTTTGTCGTTTCCATAAAAAAAGCCCTACCTCCCATCGGAAATGGAAAACAGGGCTTAAGCTTGTCACATAAGCCCTTATTAAAGGGTATGCACAGCTTCGATAAACATGTGGCCTCTTTCTTCAAACGTTTTATATTGATCCCAGCTGGCACATGCAGGGCTTAAAAGAATAACATCTTCCTCAGCAGAACGCTGATACGCTTCCTTGACGGCCTCCTGCATCGTATCGACCTTCACGACATCAGAAATGCCACCCTTCTCCGCGGTTCCGGCAAGAAGGTCTGCGGTTTCACCAAAGACAACCATGGATTTCACTCCAGCTAAGTAAGGAATCAGGCCGTCAAAGCTCGTTCCCCTGTCCAGACCGCCGGCCAAAAGGATGACAGGCTTTTCGAAGGACCGTAGAGCGTATGAGGTGGCCAGAAGATTCGTAGCTTTTGAATCATTGTAGAATAAACGGCCGTTCTTTTTCGTCACATACTGCAGCCGGTGGGGAACTCCAGCAAAGGTCGAGAGGACCTCTACAATCGCTTCACTGCTTATTCCGTTGGCTTTCACGGCTGCCACAGCCGCGAGAATGTTCTGCAGGTTCTGCTCCCCTACGAGAACGATATCCGCCTTCTTCATAATGGCTTCATTTTCAAAGTAGATGGAAGTCTCGTCCGCCCAGGCCCCTTTCCCCTGCTCTTTCAAAGAAAAAGGAACAAGCTCTGCGGTCACTTCAGACAGAAAGGATGCAATGGCTTCGTCATCCGCATTGTAGACCAGTACGTCCTCCTCTGTCTGATTTTTAGTAATCCGCGCTTTAGCTCTATGATAATTGGCCAGCGTATGATGGTAATCCAGATGGGCTTCGTAGAGATTCAGCCAGACAGCAATATCCGGACGGAAGGTCTGGGTGCCAAGTAGCTGAAAGGAAGACAGTTCCGTGACCATCGTTTCAGCTTCAGACGTGTTTCTGGCTACCTCACAGGAGACGTGACCGATGTTTCCGGCAAGGGAAACAGGTTTCCGATCCGCTTGAATCATTTCGTGGATCAGCGTTGTCGTCGTCGTTTTTCCATTGGAACCTGTAACAGCAATCATCGGTCCTTCATGCAGCCAGCCTGTCAATTCCACTTCCGTGACGACAGGAAGATGGCGGTTGACCGCTTCTGCCACAACCGGATTTTCATAAGGAATCCCCGGGTTTTTAATAACATAATCGATGTCATCCAGTACAGATAATGGATGCCCGCCTGTAATGACTTCCGCACCGCTCTCTTTTAAATAGTGCACTTCCGGACTGTCCGGATCTGCTTTGAAGTCGTTGATTCTCACCCTTACTCCACTGTCAAGCAGCAGCTGTGCCGCTGCGGTCCCGCTCTTAGCAAGACCGAGAACAAGAACATGGGTATAAGGAAATCCGCTTAGCTTCTTCATCCAAACATCACCTCAATATAAATACCAAGCACGGCAAAAATCAGTCCGACCGCCCAGAACGTCGTTACGACACGCCACTCCGACCAGCCTTTCAGTTCATAATGGTGGTGAAGGGGACTCATTTTAAACACGCGTTTCCCAGTTGTTTTAAAGGATATGACCTGGATGATGACCGAGAGGGTTTCCAGGACGAAAACTCCGCCGATCACGACTAAGATCAATTCCATTTTTGTCAGGATAGCTATGATTGCGATCGCCCCGCCGAGAGCAAGGGAACCGGTATCCCCCATAAATACTTTGGCAGGGTGGGCATTAAATACAAGGAACCCGAGAAGGGCACCGACAATAGCCAGGGAAAAAATGGTGACTTCTACATTCAGCTGGCCTGTCCATGCAAGTATTCCGAATGCACCGAAGGCAATCGCCGCAGTTCCGGCCAGAAGACCGTCCAGGCCATCGGTTAAGTTGACCGCATTGGATGCTCCTACGAGCATAAATAAAATCAGCAGGGCGTACCCCCAGCCCAAGTCAAAATCAATGGATGTACCGGGAATACTGATATACGTCGGGAAATCGGACTGCCGCAGAATCATGTAAACGACAAGAGCAATGACAATCTGCCCGAGCATCTTTTGTTTGGATGTTAATCCAAGGTTCCTTTTCAGGGCTACTTTAATATAATCATCTAAAAAGCCCAGAAGGCCGTAGCCGACTAAAACAAATAACACAAGGAACAACTGGATGTTCCCCGTGTCCGGGTTAAACCAATAGGATGAGATCAATGTTGTGATCACGACAGATACAATGATCATGACACCACCCATCGTCGGGGTGCCGGATTTTTTCTGGTGGGACTGGGGTCCCTCGTCTCGAATACTTTGACCGAATTTCAAACGTCTTAAAAATGGAATGATCATCGGCGAAATGACTACAGTGATGGCGAATGAAAGGACCATTGTTAACAGTAGTATGTATTCATTCATCGTTTGTTTTCCTCCTTTTGCAACATCATCGCCTGTCGATCACTCCACAAGGTCTGGCAGCATGTCTTCCAATTTCATTCCACGTGATGCTTTCATGAGTACGACGGTATCCGCTGTTAATAACGGGCGGATATGATGACCTGCTTGTTGCTTTTCTTTGAAATGTTTGACTTCCATGTCCGGATAACGGGAGGAAGCAGCCTCTGAAATTTTCTCAGAATGGACGCCGATTGTAAAGACAGCGTCAATCTTTTCATCTACCGCTTCGGCTACACCGGCGTGCAGCTCCTCTGATTTCTCTCCGAGCTCATACATATCCCCTAATATTAACACCTTTTTTCTTTTGGATGTCAACTGTCGGACGACTTCAATCATTGCCTTCATTGATGTCGGGGAGGCGTTATAGGCATCATTTATAATGAGGGATCCTTTATGGCCCTGATGCTTTTCAAAACGCATGCCAGACATCTGCATCTGCTGAAACCCTTGCTGGATCTCCTCTTTTGTCAATCCAAGGCGTTTGGCAAGGGCGATGACAAACGAAGCATTTTTCACATTGTGGCGGCCTGTCATTGGCAGTTCATACGCTTCTTCCATCAGCTGGAATGAAGAAGCATCGTCCGTCATAGCTGTAATTTCAGCTTTATAGTCAGACGACGGCCCGAAACCGCAGCCGATTGTACCTGCTCTTGTTTTCACATGATCAAGCAGCGGCTCATCGGCGTCGATAATCAGGCAGCCACCCTCCGCCAGTCCATCTGTAATTTCAAGCTTGGCGGCGGCAATCGCTTCTCTGGTACCTAAATTTTCGATATGGGACTCGCCGATGTTTGTAATGATCGCATGGTCCGGCCGTGCGATGTGGGACAATACGGAAATCTCACCCGCTCTGTCCATGCCCATCTCCAATACGACGGCTTCAGTGTCCGGCTGCATAGCCAGGACCGTCAAAGGAAGACCGATATGATTGTTAAAGTTTCCCGCTGTTTTATGGGTGTTGAATTTCGCTCCGAGCACAGCGGCAGTCATATCCTTTGTTGTCGTCTTTCCATTGGAGCCTGTGACGCCTATGACAATCGGATCAACTTTTTCTAAGTACCAGGAGGCGAGATCCTGGAGCGCCTTGGTCGTATCCGTTACATAAAAGATCGGAAAATCGGTAGGGATCAAAGCGGGAAGCGGCTGGTCTTCCTGCCACAAGGCAGCCACCGCTCCTTGTTTAATGGCTTCACCGGCAAAGGCATGGGCATTAAAGCTCTCCCCTACGATGGGGACGAACAAACTCTGCGGAGCCGCCTTTCTTGTATCGGTCATGATGGAGGAGACAGCGATTTTATCTTTGCCGGCTCCTTTAAAGGTTGGAAATAGATGTGTAAGCTCCTGAACGTCAAAAATCATTATGAATGCTCCTTCATTTCTCTTATTATCTCTCTTACCGTTTCACTATCATCAAAGGGATGACTAACCCCTTTAATCTCCTGATACGTCTCATGGCCTTTTCCTGCTATGAGGATCATATCCCCGTCACAAGCAGAACGAACGGCCTTTTCGAGCGCCTCCCTGCGGTCTTCGACAATTTGGTAATTCCCATGCAGATCTGCGGTGATATCTGCAAAAATCTGACCGGGGTCTTCCGAGCGGGGGTTATCTGTTGTGAAAATCACGTGATCTGCATGCTGGACACTGATTTCCCCCATCACGGACCGCTTGCTTCTGTCCCTGTCCCCGCCGCATCCGACTATGAGGATGATCTTCCCTGTAGTGACAGCTGCTGCCGTTTTCAGCACATTCTCAAGAGAATCAGGGGTATGGGCATAATCGACGACCACTCCAAAAGGCTGCCCTTCCCGAATCGATTCAAAACGCCCCTTCACCCCTTTGGTATGAAGAAAAGACTGCTGAATCGTCTCAAGTGGCGCGCCGGACAGGATCGCAGCAGCAGCTGCAGCCAGCATATTATAAATGCTGAATTCCCCCATCAAAGGGCTTTCAATCTCAATCTTCCCAATCGGGGTCTCCATTTGAAAAAAAGTCCCTTTTTCCGTCAGGCGGCAGTCCCGGGCTTGAACATCAGCCCTGCCCTTTACGCCATAGGTCAGCAGTCCCTGCGAAGTAGAACGGATAAACTTCGGGGCTGCAGGGGAGTCAATATTTATAACGGCAAAACGCTCCCGTTGTTTATTATACCCATTCCCTAATTGTGCGAACAATAGGGACTTCGCACGAAGATAATCATCAAAATGGTCATGATAATCCAGATGGTCCCTCGTCAGGTTTGTAAATACCGCCACATCGAAATCACATCCGTACACCCGCCCCTGATCGAGCGCATGAGATGACACTTCCATCACCGCATGCTCCACACCGGCTGTTTTCATATCGCTGAAATATTGATGGAGGGTTAAGGTATCAGGCGTCGTATTTTTCACAGGCCGCCGCTTTCCGGCAATATCCACTTCAATCGTTCCAATTAACCCTGTCTTCTTCTCCATCCTCTGGAATATATCATAAAGCAGATAACTGATGCTCGTCTTGCCATTGGTTCCTGTAATTCCTGTCACATGGAGACCTTCTGAAGGGTTGCGATAAAAAGCGGCGGCTGTCATAGCAGCCGCCCTGGTTGTATCATTAACAAGAATAACTGGAACATTCAAAGGCAGCGGCTCTTCAGCTACCACAGCTGCCGCCCCCCGCTTGACGGCGTCAGCCGCAAAGCGGTGACCATCCATGTTCACCCCACGCATGCAAATAAACATGTCTCCAGGTGAGGTTGCGCGTGAATCCATACTGAGACCGGTAATACTGACGTGCTTCAACGACCGTGAACTTTGGTAAAAAGGGACAAAGCGGAGTACCTTTTCTAATTTCAACACTGTCACCCTCACCCGTTTACAGATTTAATGAATGACGAAAAAACATCAATCCCCAAGAAAAACACGGACGGTAGACCCTGTAGGAACCTTTACTCCTGCTTCTGGTGCCTGAGTTACGACCTTCGTCCCCTCACCGCTGACCTCTACCTCTAAATTCATCAGCATCCGGCTCAAATCTTCCTTGTCCATCCCTGTAATTTCCGGCACTTCCACGAGGGGCTCTTCCGGCCAGGCGTATTCTTTTTCCAAACCATCCTTGCGTGGTTCCACCCCCATGGCCCGCAGACTATCCCCCATGATGTTTCCAACAATCGGTGCTGCTACGACGCCGCCGAACTGAACGGTGTTTTTCGGGTTGTCAATGGCAAGATAAACAACGAGCTCCGGATCATCCGCAGGGGCAAAACCGATAAAGGAAACGATGTGGTTATTCTCCATATACTTCCCGTCCGGTCCGACTTTCTGCGCTGTACCTGTTTTCCCACCGACACGGTACCCTTCTACATAGGCGCCCCGGCCGGTCCCCTGTGCGACAACACTTTCCAGCGCATGACGGATCTGGGCAGAGGTTTCTTCTGATATGACTTGTTCTTTCATCACCGGCTCATTTTCTTCCAGCACTTCTCCTGATATTGGATCAAGCCAGGCCTCCTGGATGTATGGCTCATAATAATAGCCTCCATTCACAGCGGCGGCTACAGCCATGACCTGCTGGATCGGTGTGACAGATACTCCCTGTCCAAAAGCAGTGGTCGCCTGTTCGACAGGGCCCACATTCTCCCGTTTGAATAAAATACCACTGCCTTCTCCTTCCAGGTCAATCCCTGTCTTCGAGCCGAAGCCGAATAAGTCGATATAGTCGAACAGCTTTTCTTTGCCAAGGCGTTCTCCAAGTTCCACAAAACCAGGGTTACAGGAGTTCTGGACCACTTCTAAAAACGTCTGATCTCCATGCCCCCCGCTTTTCCAGCAGTGCAGGGTCGCCCCGTCCACTTTTACAGCACCGGAATCATGGAAGTGTTCCTCTTCAAGATCCACAAGTCCCTCTTCAAGTGCTGCAGCCAGGGTTATAATCTTAAAGGTCGATCCCGGCTCATATGTACTCCACACAGGAAGGTTGCGGTTGTACACCTCGGGTTCCACTTTTTGATAATCCGCCGGATCAAAGTTCGGCCTGGACGCCATCCCTACCACTTTGCCCGTATCCGGATCGACAGCAAGCGCTACCGCTCCGTCAGGGTTATATTTGGCCTGGGCGATATCCAGTTCCCGTTCGATAATGGACTGCACTTGATAGTCCACTGTAAGCTTGAGGTCTTTCCCGTCAATAGGAGGCTCATACACATCCGCCATATCCGGCATCCGTTTTCCCTTGGCATCAGAGAAAAAGGATAAGGCTCCTTTTTCGCCTTTCAACTCGTCATCATAATACGCTTCAAGTCCCAGAAGACCCTGGTTATCGATGCCACTGAAACCCAGCACATGGGATAAAAAAGAGCCGTGCGGGTAGTACCGCTCTGAATCCTCAGCAATATAGACACCCGGCATATTCAACGATTGAATCGCCGCCGCCTGCTCCTCTGAAATCTTCCGTCCCTCCGGGTGAATTTTTTCGATGGAGATCAGCTTCGTTACGTGTGTGTAGGCTTTCTCCACACTCATATCCAAAATCTTCGAAAGGTTCTTCGCTGTCTGTTCGGGTTCTTTAATCTGCCTCGGTACAACCATGACTGTCGGCGCTGACTGATTTCCTACCAGCACCTCTCCATTCGTATCAAGAATCTTCCCCCGCTCGGGCTCGAAGGTAATATCCCTGCTCCAGGACTCTTCAGCCTTCGCAATGAGAAAGTCGCTCAAGAAGAACTGCACATACCCGAGCCTTCCGGCAATGACCATGAAAATAAACATGCCCACAAAAAAGACAGTGACTAATCGTTTCTTTACGATTACCTGTGATACTCGTCTCATCTCCATAACTCCTTTAACAAGTCGTAGAGTCAGCTTGTATCACTATATGCAATCGAAAAACGATTAGAACACTGCCTGGACAAGGGGTTACGGCTGTTCCGGCACAGCCAGTTCAACGACTAAATAACCATCATCTTTGATTTCAGAACCAGCAGCAATGCTTTGTGTTTCTACATAACCACTGCCCATAATTTCCATTTTCAAGTTGAAATGCTTTGCCAGACGCTGGACATCGCGGAGCGAATATCCTGTCAAATCCGGCATCTTCGGCTCATCGGTTACAATAAACACCCGCTGGTTTTCCACGACCTGCTCTCCTGATGAGGGGAGAACAGCTTCAACGGTGTTTCCGTCACCAATCACTTCCACATGAGGGAAAGAAGCTTGAAGCGTGTCCTCAGCTTCCTGAACGGACTTTCCAGATACGTCTGGAATCGTGACAGGTTCCAAAGACTCTTCTGCATCTTTATCAGGCTGAATGTTCAAATAATGCAGGCTGTTTTCCATCACGGTCCGAACGATATAGGAAACAGGCTCAGATCCGAGCTCTGTCACCTCAAGTTCCGGCTGCTGGACAGCTACATACATCAACAGCTCGGGATCTTCTGCAGGAGCCATTCCCAGGAAGGAAAAGACATAATTGTTCCGGCCGGTCAGATACCCTTCCCCGGGCTTACTGATCTGGGCGGTTCCTGTCTTGCCTGCAAGGGAATAATCGTCCAGCTTAAAGGATTGGCCCGTTCCATCTTCTGAGGTAATCACCGTGCCCATCAATTCACGCATCTGCTCGGCTGTCGAAGCAGAAACCGGCTCACCAATCTTCTCCGGCTTCCCTTCCTCGATCACCTCTCCTGTGTCACTGGAAGTAATTTTGGAAAGCATGTATGGACGCATCATTTCCCCATCGTTGGCAATGGCTGTAGCCCCCGTCATGAGCTGGATCGGCGTAAATGTAGAGCCTTGGCCGAAGGAGGTCGTAATCTGCTCAATGGGACGCTCATACACAAATTTCCCAGTCGTTTCATTCGGCAGATCAATCCCCGTCTTCTGATCGAGGTTGAAATCGGATAGATATTCCCTCAGCTTCGTCGGTCCCAGCACCTCATAGGCAAGCTTCGAGGAAGCCACGTTGGAAGATCTGCGGAAACCTTCGTCATATGAAATATCATCCCACCCCTGTCCATTGTTATGATCGCCAATGGATGGGGAGCTTTCCGTCACTTTATAGGTTCCGGATTCAAAGAGTTCATTCCCGTTATAGACGCCCTCTTCCATGGCACTTGCCCATGTAAAGATCTTCATCGTGGAACCGGGTTCAAACGGATAGGAAATCAAGTCGTTGTACCAGTTATCCACGTCACCGATATCATTCGGATTGTAGCTTGGGCGGTTACTCATGGCAAGAACCTCTCCTGTTTCAGGGTCCATCACAGCAGCCATGATTTTCTCTGGGTTGTACTGTTCATCCACCTGGGACATCGCGTCCTCGAGGAATGTCTGGATTTTTTGGTCGATCGTTAAATACACATCGCTGCCATCCTCTGGTTCGGTCATAATTTCATTCGGATTCAGCAGCTTCGTCCCGTATTTATCCCGTTCATAACTGATTTTCCCTTTTTCCTCCTGAAGGTAATCCTCCATCTGCTTCTCGATGCCGGTCACACCGGAAATGCTGCCTTCCTGGGTGCGGGCAAAACCGATTAAGTGGGAGGCAAACACACCGTTCGGGTAATAACGTTTGGATTCTTCCTTAAAGGAGATGCCATTCAGTTCAAGGTCTTTGATCTCTTCCATTTCCTCTTGAGTGAGAGAACTGGAATTCGTCCCGAACTCTACCTGAAAACGGCCGTCTTCCTGAGCGGATCTCAGCTTGTCCGCAATCTCACTCGCTTCCATCCCTAATAAAGGCGCAAGCCCCGAAGCGGTTTCGTCGATATCGTCGACATGCTGGGGCTCAGGAAGGTTTTTGGAATAGGAGGGATCTACAACAGCATAAAGCCTGTAGGTCGGGCGGTCATAAGCAAGGACCATTCCGTTCTTATCGTAGATTTTCCCCCGGGCGGCATCGATTTCATAGGAGCTTGTACGGATGTCCTCTGCATACTCGGACAAATCCACCCCTTCGATGGTGGCGGCGGTTTCTATATAGAGGAAGCGCCCCACGATGACGAGGAAGAACAAGGAAAACACGGCGATTAATATTAAGGAACTAAGGTTTTTTTTATTGTTCATCATAGATGATCACCAGCGTTTATTCTTGACTGATTTTGCCGGCCTGTTTCACCTGGGCATTCTGAATGTTCAACCCGTTCTCCTTGGCTATCGTCAGGATTCGGTCCGGGTTGCTTAATTCCTTCACCTGGTAGGCCAGATTTTCATTCTGGGATTCCTGTTTGGATATGTCCTGCTCCAAACTGCGGATATCACGGTTGATGGCATCCGTTTCTGCTGAGGTATGGATTAAAAAAACAGAAGCCGCCAGTACTACAGAGGTGGTTATGGAATACAAAAATTTTTCGCCGGTACTTAACCATTTCTTTTTATGTACCTTTACCTTGACCTGTTTCTGTCTGTCAGGCTGCTGTAAAGGCTGCTGTTTTCTAATCTTTTCAGCACTCATGTTTGTTTCCACCCTTCATTAAATTCGAATTCTTTATTCCAAGGTTTGACTTTCTCGGCAATCCTCAATTTCGCTGAACGGGAACGGCGGTTTTCCTCCAATTCGCGCTCTTCCGCTACTATAGGCTTTCGACTGACTAAACGGAAAGGTGGCTGTTTGTCCTCTGGAATCATTGGAATATTTTTTGGAAGTGGTGGGTTCGAGCTCCATTTTTTGAAGGCCTGCTTACATAACCGGTCCTCAAGGGAATGGAACGTGATGACGGCTACCCGGCCGCCGACGCTGACCATTTCAGCTGCCTGCTGAAGGCTGTCCTGAAAAGCACCCAGCTCATCATTAACAGCAATCCGCACAGCCTGGAATATCCGTTTGGCCGGATGTCCACCTTTTCTTCTTGCCGGTGCAGGTATTCCTTCCTTCACTAATTCAACCAGCTGGCCTGTCGTTTCAATCGGGCCGGTTTCCCTCGCAGCTTCAATTTTACGGGCGATCTGCTTTGAAAACTTTTCTTCTCCGTATTTAAAGAAAATGCGCACAAGATCTTCATACGCCCATTCATTGATGACATGCCAGGCGCTTAAGTCACTATTCTGGTTCATGCGCATATCCAGTGGAGCATCCTGATGGTAGCTGAAGCCGCGTTCTTCGACATCCAGCTGAGGGCTGCTCACTCCCAGATCGTAAATAATTCCGTCAACTTCTGAAAGACCGAGTTCAAGAAGCTCTTCCTTTAACTGGCGGAAATTGGCACGGACAAACGTAATGTGCTCCTCATAAGGTTTCAGACGCTCTTCTGCTGCCTGCAGGGCTGTTTCATCCTGATCGAAACAAATGAGTCTTCCCTTTCCTGTCAAGGCAGAGGCGATGACTTCCGAATGCCCTCCGCCACCAAGGGTGCAGTCGACATAGATGCCTTCCGGGTCCACATTCAAAGATTCAATGGTTTCATTTTTTAGTACACTGTAATGTTCAAACATAAATTTCACTCGTTTCTAGTCTGTCAAATGTCAAATATCAAATATCAAAATCCAGCATGTTTTCAGCAATTTCAGAGAAGGATTCTTCTGATGCATCAAAGTAACTTTCCCACTCATCGTGACTCCAAAACTCGATACGGTTGGAAACGCCGATGACCACACATTCTTTTTCCAGGGAAGCGTACTTACGCAGAGGGGCGGGGATATTGATACGTCCCTGCTTGTCCACTTCGCACTCTACAGCTCCCGAAAAGAAAAAACGGGTGAAAGCACGGGCATCTTTTTTAGTAAGGGGAAGTTTTTTCAGTTTCTCTTCCAGCAGTCTCCACTCGTTCATAGGATAGGCAAATAAGCATTGATCTAATCCTCTCGTCAGGACAAAACAATCGCCCAGGCCGGGACGGAATTTCGAAGGGATGATGATTCTCCCTTTCGTATCAATGTTGTGTTGAAATTCTCCCATGAACATAGAGGTCCCCCACCTTCTATTTTCACCTTACCACATCGCCCCACTTTTCTCCACTTACTTTTTTATGATTCTCCCCCCACAAAAAAAATCCTGCCTGTGAAGGCAGGATTTTCAAAGGAATCACACGTTTTTGTACAGGTGGGAGAAGGTGGGGACACGTCCTACAAGTAAACGACATAATGGTCGTGTTCAAAGCTCAGATGGTGTCTGTTCATCTCCTGGAACAAAGACAAGCCGTATCCATTCACCCAGGGGAGAATGTTCCACATGCGTTCCTGGAGACCACCAGCCGGATGCAGGGTGATATCGATATCATCAAACTGGTCGAGCTCTCTGCGATACGTATCCTCCAGCGAGTGGAGCATCCGCTTTTCAAGGAAAGCCACCGTCTCCTGCAGATAGGCAAGGTTTTTATCGGCAAGCTGGCCGAGGTCTCCCCCAAGTTCTGCGGCTTTTTCACGGAGAGGAGCATGGATTCGGGCTATTTCATCCTTCACCTGCTCACTCAGCCGCTTCACCGGCGGTGTGCTCACAGCACTGATCCAGTTCATCTTCTTCTCCGCCGCGCCATTCTTCACTACATCTTCAACTGAAAGCTGGAAGTGACGAAGACTACGATCCGTTTTCCTGTCTACCAGCGTAAAGGATAACCGCGGCAGGACAGGCGGCATACAGAGACCAGCGGCATCGAATGCCGGCTTCAGCGCTGACCAGTAATTGATTTCACCAGGACCGCCGATGAAAGCCAGGACCGGGAACAAGGATTCCTGCATCAATGGTCGTGTGACTACATTGTTACTCAGTTTTTCAGGCGATTCCTCAGCAATATGAAGAAGTTCTTCTTTAGACAAAACCACTTCGTTATTTTTCCCTCTGAATCTTCCCTCCTCGTCACGGACGAGAAGAATACGATCGCCGCGATCATGGTAAAAGAGGTGGGCATCCTGCATTTCACTGTCCAGCAACGTTTCATAGCCTTCCTGACGGTTTTTCTGAAGAACAGAAAAAACACCTCCGGCCATTTCCCTGTTTTGACGAATCATGGTTGTGAAATAGGGAGTCTCCAGTCTCCTCACCTCTGGGTCATGGGCATCGATCAACACAAGACCCTCATGCGGGAACAACTGATAGATTAACCGGGCGAAAAAATCGGTATAGCTGTCGGACTGGTGCAGATGATCCTGTACCAGCTGGTAGAAGTGGTTCGTGTTCTCGGTTTCCGGCAGCATACGGAACACACCTTCAAGCCACGCATCCGCTTCTGTCTGGTCCATCTGCAGTTCGGAAACGGAGGATTTCACTTCAGGTTCATGGCCGATCGTTTTCTTCTCCATCCGTCCTTCCTGCTTCATCATGATGTGATTGATTTCATCAAAGTCATGATCCTCCCCGGCAATCCAGAAAACGGGAATGACCGGCCGGCCCAGTTCCTTTTCTTTCTGTCCGGCCAGCTGCAGGACTGAAATGATTTTATGAACCGAATACAAAGGGCCCGTAAGCAGACCCGCCTGCTGACCCGCTATAACAACAACACTCTCTTCATCTTTCAGCCGTTCTATATTTTCCAGCGTTTCTCTAGGGACCTCCCACTTTTCGTTCATTGTCTTCAATACTCCTGAGAGGGCTTCTCTCTGGTACGTCTTGGTTTTCAAATCCTCCAGGCGGTCGGCCCAGACATTTTCGTCGTAAGGAGAATAGGAAAAACGGTCGGCAATTTTTTCATAGCTATATTTATAATCACGAAACAGCGTCTGTTTCGGCTCCATGTTCATAGAATCAATACGCATATTAAGGCTCCTTTGTAGGCAGAATTACACTTTACAGTATGTATCCTATTGTATTGTACAAAAAACCAGCCAAGAGTTCACCTTATCTGTTTATAAGATGAACATTTCTTATTTCCCCTGTCCTCATTCCCTGTAGGTGAAAAGTAAAGAGTCATAAAAAAACTGCTCCTGATAGAGAGCAGTCTGCTGCTTTAATATTCCCGGTTCTGTGCAGGACTACACGTGCGGAGGAATCAGCTGAAAAACAACCGGAAGATCAATCCGAAGGTCGACAGTCCGATGTAAAACAGGCCGAACAAAAGGAAACTCACTCTCCAAAAACCACGGACAGCCCGGAACAGCCGGACCTCTTCCTTTAATTTGTACTGGGTAATGATGGACAGCCCCAGCAGAAGGAGAAGAAAGATTAGAATGAAAGGAAAAAAACTGCGGTCAAACAGAACAATCAGCAGAACATGGACAGCCAGAACAAACACAGGAGCCGTGAAGCCGGCCGTCCGGTGGATGGCTTTCCACTTATGCTTACTCCATTTCCTTGCGAAGAAATAAAAGACAACCAGGAATGGAAGAGGAAGGGTAAGGACAGCACCGATACTATAGGCAAGCCAGTCACTCATCAACGATCACCCCCTTTTCATATTCCATGGCGTGCACCGCTTCCAGGATAAACTGATGAACAGGAAGATCTTCACGGGAACGGTCGAGAATAAATCCGGAAATAGCTTTTATTTCTGTTCGACGTCCCTCTTGGAGATCCTTCCACATTGATGACTGGTTTCCACCGGTCTGTTCCGCAATAGAAAGCACCCGGTCCCACTGGTGCTGGACATCCAGACCAAGCGTACGGCAGGCTTCCTCACAAAGCCGGTACCCGAGTGAACGGATATAAGGATTATCTTTGACCGCACGGTTCTTCTGCTTGAATAACGCAGTCAGTGGATTGATTACTGCGTTGACCACCAGCTTTTCTGAGAGCATTTCCACCGCGTCAGCATGGACAAGAAAAGGAAAATCCTCTTGATGGAGAGAGTCTGCCAGCTCTTCCATATCAGGAAGTGAACCTGTGAATGGAGCCGCTTTTATGCGCCCTTTCCCTGTATGGGCCACTTCATTGGAGGAAACTTTGAGCGCTCCATGTTCCACCACGGCAGCAAACGTATCCAGATTGAGGCTTTGAAGCTGGTCCAGGTGGCTCATACCATTCTGGAGAAAAAGATACTTGCCGTTTTCCGGAAGAGGCAGAGATAGAACCCCTTTAAGATCATACTGCTTCACACTGACAAGCCAGACGTCCATGTCCCGGGGCATCCGCGGATATACATGAGCTTCTACAAAAACAGCTGAAGACAGTGCATCGCACCAGATACCTTCGCGGCAGAGGATATCTTTTTGTTCCTCGTTTCTTACCACCATATGTACATCATGTGTCCTTCCGAGATAAGCTCCGGCTAATAACCCGACAGCACCCCCGCCGATAACCCCTATTCTCATCCCCTCTCCCCCGTTCATCCTTATCTAAGTTCTCATTGTAGCAGAAACTTTTTCACAATTGCAGTCGATTCCTGTCCCGTTGGTAATTATTCATTTCTTTCTGAATATTTTTATAGTATAATGAGTGTATATATAGATAATTGAAAGGGGTTTCTTTCATGATGACAAAAACAAAAGTAGAACCTTTATTAGTCAATTACAAAACACTGGAAGAATTCAAGCGCTTTAAAGAATACGGCAATCAGGAACTTGCAATGCTCGAAGATCTGGAAAGCAACATTGTGGAAAACGACAGCGAATCACCTTTTTACGGCATTTACTATGGAAGCGCTTTAGTTGCGCGGATGAGCCTGTACAGAGTCAGAGCGAAATACGATCACTATTTTGATCCCGCTCAGGATTACCTTGAACTGTGGAAGCTGGAAGTTCTTCCTGATTACAGGGGTCAGGGCTTCGGCCGGTCATTGGTAGAATTCGCTAAGAGTTTTGAGCTCCCAATAAAAACCAACCCAAGAATCAATTCCCACGGATTTTGGGAAAAGACGGGCTTCCAAAAAGCTCAGTATGATATGGAAAGAGATTTAGGAGAAAATCCGCTCATCTGGATGCCTTCCGGCGTGGAGGAAAGAGAATACTGATGAAGGAGAATGAGGCCGCTACACTCTGCTGTAGGGGCCTTTTTTTGAGGATAGATGGGATAACAGATAATAAAACCAATCTCACAGGCCGTATGAATCACACACCACTTTCACTTGTTCGCTGCTTCTTGACCCAGTGGACGAGCTTATCCATTTCATTCCAGGCAGCTTCCCACTGTTTAAGCTCCTGCCTTAACTTTTCATTGTCTTCATTCAGCTGTTTCAGTTGATCTTCGAGACTCGCCTTTCCTTCTTCCTCATGCTGTCTTGATTTCATTTCTTTCAAAAATGAGATCGCCGCATCCAGAGACATGGGGGTTTCTTCCGCAGTGGCCGGGGGGGTGTAGAGAGTGCGAGTGGCTTTACGGCTGTTTTTCGCCTCTTGAATTTCCTTATGGTACTGCTTTCTCACTGTGGCATTCCAGCGAAAGCCACAGGCTGCCGGAGTACGGTGCAGATGAGCCGCGACCTCCTGGAAAGCTTCCAGCTGCGTTTTCCCTTCCCGGATGTACTTTAAGACCGTTGTCGCGAGCAGAAGGTCCTCATCATCTTTCCACGCGTCCTGCCTAGGGGCATCCATAAACATCCCTCCTCTATCGTTTGCTTATAGTTATGCAGGAGGGATGATTGATAGAATCGTAACCTTTCATCTTTTTCTTGTCTGCAAGAATTTTTTTACGGCTCTTTTATGCTCCGCAGATTCCCAGAGTCTGGAACACTGCAGCACTTCAGCCTCCATACGGTCCAGAAGATTCCCTGTATCCATGCACTTTAAATACTGCCCTTTCAAAATCCTCATCTGTCTGGGCGTTTTGTTCATAAACCCCTGGAACATACGGTCTTCCACTTCTTTTTCCGTCCACACTTTATGAAGCCATCCGATCCGGAGGGCCTCTTCTGCTGTGTACATCTCTGCGTCCATTAACCAGTGGGCGGCCCGTGTTGGGTGGATCCTTTCATAAAGCAGCTCCCCACCCCCGAAACCAGGCACAAGTCCAAGATTGCCCTGGACGAATCCAAAGGACGCCGTTTCCGACCCATAACGAAAATCACAGGCCGTCGCCAGCTCACAACCGCCCCCTCTTGCCTGTCCGTTCAAAAGAGCTGCGACCGGGGTGGGAAACGTCAGAAGATCATAGACAACCTCTTTGATCCGATTCAGCTTTTCATATGCCTCCCCCATCGATAAATGACCGTGGAACTCCGTCAAATCCCCACCAGCACAGAACGCTTTGTTTCCAGCTCCTGTAAGAACGACAAAACTTACATCCTCTTTTTCCCTCAGTTCTTCCAGCTGCCATTTCAGTTCTGAGGCCATTTCTGAAGATAGGGCGTTCAGTTTTTCCGGTCTGTTCAGGATCACTTCAGCCATTCCTTCCCGGCGTTTGACGATAACGTGGCTCATGCACACCTCTCCCTTCCCTTTCTTCCTTCAATGTACCAGATCATGACACCGAATCCTATACGGCCATAAAAAAAAGCCTGACCGAAGTCAGGCTTTCCTGGTGAATTAGTTGTTCACCACTTGTTTTCCATTATATTGTCCACAAGATTTGCAAACATGGTGTGGTTTTGAGAACTCGCCGCAGTTATCACATTTCACCATTCCTGGTGCGTGAAGTTTCTTGTGCGTACGGCGTTGGTTCTTGACTTTCTTAGACGTTCTGCGCTTAGGTACTGCCATGTTGTACACCTCCTTTAAGTAAGAATCTGAGAACCATGAAGATAGTCTTATTCGTTCTCTTTGTCATTCAATAATGATTGCAGTTTAGCCATTCGAGGATCCACTTTCTTTTCCTCTGGTTCCTCTGTAACCACCTGCCAGCCTTTCCCTTCATCAGGGGCTGCTTCATGAGCCTCATCATCTTCGGAAAATACGCGTGTCGGAATCTCCAGTTGTACATTTTCCTTGATATAAGGCGTTAAGTCAAGCACTTCTCCATTCACGGGATGAACTTCAGAGTCATCTTCTTCTGTATGGTAAGGTGACAGATTGAATGCCTCCAGAGCATCAATGTGAAATGGGTAAGTCACATCTACTAACGTCCGGGCACAAGGCAACACCATTTCTCCATCAATCGAAAAAGTTACCGTTATATCATTTCCTCGTGTGATTGCTTGACCTTTGACATGAACAGGGGAAATCCTGCGAATGTCATTGTTCATCTGCTCTAATTCGCGAATATCTACATGTTCCTCAAAGTAAAACGGATCATCACCCGTCTGTTTGAGTTTTTGTAGAGGAAATTTCATAGTTATCACCTCATGGCAACAAGAGTTATTGTAAAAGGATTTCGCTGATTTGTCAATATTTTTTCTTTACAGCATTTCCTTTCAGCTGTGTTGTTTAATAAAGATAACATATTTACAGGGAAACAAGCGAATTTTCCCCTATTCCATGATAAAATAAACCAAACACATGTTCAACAGCGGAAATCAGCTAAAGGAGGCTTTTTATGAGATCATGCGGGGTTGTTGTCGAGTACAACCCGTTTCATAACGGGCATTACTATCATTTGGAGCAATCCAGGGAGCACTCCGGGGCGGATGTGATGATCGCCATTATGAGCGGTCATTTTCTGCAGCGCGGAGAACCAGCCATAATGGATAAATGGCACCGGGCGGAAACAGCCTTGAAAAACGGGGCGGATCTTGTTCTTGAACTGCCGTTCCTTTATGCCGTCCAGCACAGCGACTATTTCAGCCAGGGAGCTGTTCAGACACTCGCAGAAGCCGGGGTCGACGCGATATGTTTCGGAAGTGAAAGCGGGGATATCGGTGCCTTCATGGACGCATACAGCCATATGAATGACCACCAGGATGAATTTAACGCATCCTTGAAAAGTCACCTGAACGAAGGACATTCTTTCCCTGAATCCTCCCGCCTGGCCTATGAGTCCATCCAGTTCCCTTCAGGAGCGGTCGATCTTTCCCAGCCCAATAACATCCTGGGCTACAGCTATGTCAAACAGATCCTGTCCCATGCTCCTTCTGTCACTCCTTTAACCATTCACAGGAAGAACAGCCATTATCATGATGAAAACATCACCGGTCCGATTGCAAGCGCTACAAGCATCCGGAGGCAGATGCTTAAGGCCGGAACTTTGACCAAGGAAACGGAAGAGACCCTGCCGTCGTCCGTCCCGTCCCTTCTGGATGATTATAAACAGATGTACGGCTGCTGGCATGAGTGGGAAGCTTATTTCCACCTGCTCCAATATAAGATCCTGACGATGGATGAAGACACACTCCGCTGTTTCCACGGCGTAGATGAGGGGCTTGAATACCGCTTAAAACGAGCGATGAAAAAAGCAGTCACCTTCGAGGACTTCATGAACCGTGTCAAAACGAAACGCTATACGTGGACGAGACTTCAGCGGACAATGACCCATGTGCTCGTCGGGACAGACAAAGAGGACGCACGAAGGGGCTTAAGAGAGACGCCCCCTCCCTATGCCCGCATCCTTGGTATGAACGAGTCCGGAAGAAAATATTTGAAATGGGCGAAAAAAGAAACACGCATTCCGTTCATCACCCAGCCACAGGCGATGCAGCATCCGCTTCTTGACCTTGAAGCACGTGCGGCCGCTGCCTATTACAGCCTCTTCCCAGCCGCTGTGCGGGTAAACCGGCTGAATAGAGAATTTGAGGCGCCTGTCATTCTGCCATCTCACCCTTAAAAAAAGCCGTGCCCCTTCCAGGGCACGGCTTTTTATGACAGTCAGCTTTGATCAGCATTCCGTTTTTCTAAATATTCCAGAGCATCCTGGAAAGTGTCGACAGGGACGATTTCCATTTCTGTATCGATTTCTTCTGCTGCCGCTTTGGCGGTTTCATAGTTCGATCCTTCTCTTCCTTCTTCATTAGGGGCAAAGAAAACATCGGCTCCATGTTCTGAGGCTGCCACGACTTTCTTATCAATGCCTCCGATGCGTCCGACGATTCCTTCGTAATTGATTTCCCCTGTTCCAGCGATCTCAAGTCCTTGAGTAATATCCTGTTCTGTCAATTGATCATAGATTTCAAGCGAGAACATCAATCCAGCGCTCGGCCCGCCGATTTCCCCGCTTTTCACATTTACTTCAGGATCTACTTTGACCGTCCTGTCGGTTACAAGCGAAATCCCTACTCCTACTTTTTCCGGCGTATCAGGAAAAGGAGCCAGTTCGATGTCACGCTCCAAGGTTTTTTCTTCACGGATGAGCGTCAAGGTAACCTTTGATCCAGCTTCTTTACCATTCACATAGTCAATAAGGTCACTCGTCTCCTGAATGTCATTGCCATCCACTTTTGTAATTTGATCTCCGGTCTCCAGTACTTCCTCCGCCGGCATCCCTTCAATTACACTCATCACGAAAACACCTTCGTAATTGATTTCAATATCCCTGTCTGCCGCCTGGTAAGCGACCACTTTAGATGCCTCTTGAGAGGATTCCATCATCTGCAGCTGTGCATGGTAATACTCTTCTTCACTTACCCCTTCCGGACGGATGTCTTCGATCGGGTAAATTTGATGAAATGGCTGAAACTGGGCAAGCAGCCAGAGAACCGGCGTCGCTTGTCCACCCCGGACCGTTACGAGGTGCATGTCCCCTTCACTCGGGTAGCCTCCCGCCACTTCTACAATGTCGTCCAGTGCATCCGCAGTCCCTGGTTTGTATATGTAATAAGGCAGACGCCATGAGGTTAACAGGACCGTCACTAAAATAACGATAATCCCTGTAATAACCAGTTTTCTATTCGCTCTCATAATCATTTAACTCCTTCCACGCCGCAAGCTTTCTCTTGATTTCCTCTATCCGATCCTCCGCCGCCTTTTCACCTGCCTTCACGATTTCCTCAAGGTTCGTAAACGCTCGTGAACTGTAGGCCGCTACATCAGGCTTGATCATCACATCTGCATCAGAGGACACCCCGATGGCGTTGACGAGTTCATCCTGCATAATATCGATACTTTGGGTGATCACATCATAAATAGAATGAATGTTGGGGTCGGAATCAAAATGGGCACAATCCACGGCAATAATGAAATCAGCACCCATCTGTTTGGCAACAGAAACAGGAACACGGTCAATCACACCACCGTCTACATACAGTCGGTTATTGATTTTCTCAGGCACAAAGATTCCCGGTATAGCGATACTTGCCCGGACAGCATCACAAGCAGGTCCTGTCGTGAATATCTTTTTTTCTCCGGCATACAGATCTGTAGCTACAATCGAAAGAGGGATTTTAAAATCCTCGATATTGTTACCAAACGTAAACAGCCGGATATATTCTTTAATCCTGCGCCCCTGTACAAAGCCCATCTTAGGCACAGTAAAATCAAGGTAATATTTACGTTTAAAGGTTAAGGCCAGTTTATACATATCATCAATGCTCTGTCCGGCAGCAAAAAAAGAGCCGACGAGAGCTCCCATACTGCTGCCTGCCACCATATCCACAGGAATATCATGATCATGAAGGACTTTAATAACACCCAGGTGAGCGAACCCACGCGCTCCCCCTGAACCAAGCGCAAGGCCGATAACAGGTCTATTCACGGATACTCCCCCTTCATCATGTGGTTTATTTTATGGAATAAACCATTCCCTTATGAGCGTACAAATGATATAGGGACAAGTGGTAACTTTGTCGAAATCTATCACCATTTTACTATTTCCACAATCATAAGTACAGGAAACTGCGGGCGGAAAGGAGGGGGCCTTACCTGTGATAAAAACCATCACTTTCGCTGTATTTGCAGTCGGACTGGCTGCATCTTTAATTTTATTCCCTACTCCCGTTTTAACCGCGAGCTTGAGAGGCCTTGATCTTTGGTGGGAAGTCGTTTTCCCATCCCTTCTTCCTTTTTTCATCACCGCTGAGCTTTTGATCGGGTTCGGTGTCGTCCACGGCCTCGGTGCTGTCAGTGAGCGGATCATGCGTCCGCTGTTCAATGTCCCCGGCTGCGGAGGGTTTGTGTGGGTCATGGGAATGGCCAGCGGATATCCAGCAGGAGCCAGGTGGACAACTGACCTCTACAAAAACGGACAGGTCACAAGAACCGAGGCGGAAAGGCTCGTAGCTTTCACGAACGCCTCCAGCCCTCTATTTATTTTCGGGGCCGTAGCGGTCGGCTTTTTCCACGATGCAGGACTCGGAATTTTAATTGCTGCAGCCCATTACGGCGGCAACTTTATCATTGGTATCCTGATGAGGTTTTATAAAAGAAAGGACCGGACACAAAGGAGGGATCACACCTCCTCTTCTCTCAAAGAGGCCTTCTGGACGATGCACCACTCCAGATTAAGGGACGGCCGGACGCTCGGAAAACTGCTGGGGGATGCAGTGACCAAATCTGTGGATACCCTGCTGATGGTGGGCGGCTTCATCATGCTGTTTTCCGTACTGACCGAATTATTGAAGCAGACGGGGCTCATCCACCTGTTCACCCATTTCCTGGCCCTCACCGCACTCCCGGAAGGGTTTCATGTCCCTTTAACTGCAGGGATGCTTGAACTGACGACAGGGATCGGTGCTGTCACTCAGTCCCATGAATCACTCCCGGCTCAGCTGGCGGCTGTCAGTTTCATCCTCGGATTTCACGGCTTTTCTATACAAGCCCAGATTGCAAGCATTCTGGCAGAGACGGATATACGTTTCCTTCCCTACGCTCTCGCCAGGTGCGCGCACGCCGTCATTGCTGCCTGTCTGACGTACCTGATGTACGTTTTGTATCAGCCTTTTCAGACATCGACCATTCCAAGCTGGAACCCTGCCCGTTCTGATCCGTTTTCCATCCTTGCATTTTTCCAACAGTACGGACCACCGCTGACATTGAGTGCCATCCTGCTGATGATTATCATCCGCTGGCGGACCCAGGCAGTAAAAAATCATTAAATAGAAAGGCTGCCGAGCATCAGCTCGACAGCCTTTATCCGTATATTTATTATACCTTTTGATTAAAATTTTTCAGAAAGTGCTTTTTCCACGGGTGGTGGCACAAGATCACCGATGTTGGCCCGGTATTTCGCTACTTCCTTCACAATGCTTGAACTCAGGAAAGAATACTGATTATTCGTCATAACAAAAAACGTCTCAATATCATCGTTCAGTTTTCTGTTCATGGACGTAATCTGCATTTCATATTCAAAGTCACTAACCGCTCTTAATCCACGGATAATAGCCTGGGCGCCCTTTTCTTCTGCGTAATCCATTAAAAGACCATTGCATGCATCCACAGAAACGTTATCAAGATCTTTAGTCACTTCTTTTAAAAGGGCTGTTCTTTCATGCACATCAAACAGCGGGGATTTACTCTGGTTATTAAACACCGCCACAATGACGTGGTCAAATACTTTCGCTCCCCTGCGGATGATATCCAGATGTCCATATGTAACGGGATCAAAACTTCCCGGGCAGATTGCCAGCCGTGTCATACGTTTCACTCCTCATTCAAAAATAGATACACCGATATTACTGCCATAATGATCGGTTTTCACCCGTTTAAACGGACCCACCTGCTCGGGGATTTTTTCCGAAGCATCATGCTCGCAGATAATTCTCGCTCCTTCAGCAGCAAGATCATGTTCTAAAAGCGCTTCCATCAGCTCCTCATAGGAAAACTTCTTATAAGGAGGATCCAGGAAGATGTAGTCAAACTGAAGCCCGCGTTTCCCCGCTGCTTTCATGGCCCGGTACGCATCCGTACGGAAAACCTCGGTGCGGTCCTCCAGCTTCAGCAGTTCAATGTTTTCATATACGGTTTTGACCGCCTGATGCTGCTGGTCAACAAATACACAGGAACCTACACCCCGGCTGAGTGCTTCGATTCCGAGACCTCCGCTTCCAGCAAAAAGATCGAGAGCCCTGCCTCCATCAAAAAAAGGGCCGATCCCGTGGAACACAGCTTCTTTCACTTTATCTGTCGTTGGACGTGTTTTATGTGTAGGGACAGACTTCAACGGTCTTCCCTTAAAATCGCCTGCAATCACTCGCATCCAGTACACCTCACTTGTCAGCATTCCCCATAATCCTACCACAAATCCGAACAACCAGGGAAGTCCAACCCTGTGATGACGGAGCAAGAAAAAATTTCACCCATCGTGAATAAAAGAAAAGACCTCCGTCCATACTAGTTTTTGAAGCGGATGATACTGCTTCTGAAAACGGAGAAGGCTTACATCCCCATAAGCTCTTCCTCCGGTTTCTCCTCTCCCTTTACTTTTTTGTTTCATTTCGCATGATACAAAAAAGCGGGGCTGTCCTTTATGGACAGCCCTATTTTTTTTGGAAAGTAATCATGCCTTCATCCTTTACCACCTGGATATCGAGGAGGTTCTCCAGCTCTTCCTCTTTCATGTACACAACCCCTCCCAGGGACTTGACTACTTCCTCTCCCGTGCCGAAGCCCTCTTCATTCACGATAAAGGAATCCTGATCCACGAAAAAACGAAAATGGTTATCATCTGTCTGTATTCGATACCCCTTTCCGTTTTCAAGGGTGCTCCATGAAAAACCGGATGCTTTTAAAATGGAAGCCAGTGGATAGTACCAGGCCTGCTTGTACCGGACCGCCCTGCCCTCCAGACGGGCTCGTTGGAATTGGAGAGCCTGATCCACGGTGAAAAAGAAGGGAACATCCTTATTGACTCCTGCTCTTTGGAAGTAATGAGTCGTCCCTTCTGTTATTTCCGAAAGCGTGTCGTCAAGGAAAACCGGAACATTCTCCACCTGATCTTCAGATAGGAGCACTTCTTTCCAGGACTGGAGCTCCTGCGTCGACAAGCCTGACTTTATCTGTTCTCCAGCTTTTGTCAATGGAGGGTCAGAACGATACACGTCCTGGATAACCTGTTTGTGAAAATCAGATAATCCGTCAGCCAATGATTGAAGGTGGGCAGTGAGAATTTCTCCTTCAAGCTTCTCCACCTCTCTGTCTTTCCGTGTCACGAGAGATTCCGCAATACTTGAATGGCTGCGGTCCAGCTCAACAATCCTCCCGATCTGCCCTTCCAGCGCCCGACGGAGGTCTGCTTTTTGTTCATAGGTAAGGGGCTCATCCTTTTCATAGATGACCGTATTATGTTCAACGTCCCATACATCCTGCTGTGTTTGATCAGCAGCGAATAAAGGAAAGGGCTCTTCCGCCACCTGGAAGCGGTAATAATGGACATGTTCCATAGCGATGCTGCTCTCCAGCTTCACAGGAGCCGTCCATATCAAAGCTTCCTTTGAGAAGTCCTTTACAGTCAAGGTGAAAGGAATATCCTGGTATTCACCATCCTTGTGGAGTTTCAAAAGCCATGACTGATCGACAAAACCCTCTTCAAAAGGCTGTTGATAGTGAACAGTCACAGGGGCCCCGCCCTCGTAGTTCAACTGCTGATGGTCCATCCAGCAGGAACGGCCGTTTTCATAAGAACAGGACAGCTCCCCGGCCTTCACCGGTAATTCAACTTTGTAAATGCCCGGCGCCAGGTTGTGAAACGTATAAGAAATGTGGAGCGTGCTCCTTTCCACATGGACGCCCACCTCTCCTGACTCCTCTGGCTCTTCCCCCTTCTTCTCTAACCCGCTCCATGGGTATAATAAGACCAACATGCCGCCGATCAAAATGATGGAGGCCATCCTAACAAAGAACTTCATAGGGCAACCCACCTGCTGCTTCTAGTATATTTATCGTTCACATTTAGAAAAAAACATGCTACGTTTAGTTTAATGGATACGAGAAAGGACGTACATGCTCATGATACAAAAATTTATTGAACTCGGCGAAGGCTACGCCGATATTTATGAACTGATTGAAATGGGGGAGCGGATGCCTGATCGCATTCAGCATGCCATCGCCTTTTACTGCGAGAAAGAAGGAAGACCTTCCGCTTCCCTCGCATTGGTCATGAACCCGACGGCAAACGGGAAATTCCAGCCGATTTACATATGTCGTGAAGGAATCCCTAATCCGCATGAGATTCCGAATCAGCGGTTCGAGCTCTTTCAAAAGATGGTGAAGCAGGCGGATAAGGAAGTTCATGAGTTTACCATCAAACCTTCCTCCCTGTTTCCGGAAACGGAATTATATTATCAGCATTTGATCGGGATTTTACGGATGAACCGGTACATTGCTCCATTAAGCTGAAAAAAGCGCCCCGGAGGGCGCTTTTTTTGTGGAATCATATTCCCATTTTATAATCATACTGCTTCGCTTTATCAGGCTTGGAATTTTCATAATCCGTGCGCACTTCCGGTTTATGCGAAGGGACAACACGGGAAACGAAAGGTAACCGCTCCAGTTTTTCCATCTTGAATTCAACATCCTCTTGATTCACATAAAGTAACGCATACTTCATCTTTTTGGAGGCGTAGATCAAGTGACCGTGTTTTTTTATCTGTCTAATATTTTTCATATGCTGAAAATATACGATAAGACCTTGCCGGTTTGTTTTGTTCATACCATCCCTCGACTCCCTGTGGAACGTTGATTTCTAACGTAAGTGTACCAAATCCTCAGGACGGGGGCAATGAAATCAGACAATTTCAGAAAGGAGTGTCCTGGATGTGGACTGACCACGAAAGAGCCGTGCAGCTGTTTGAAAAGCTGCTGAATGAATCCGATCTCCTATTAAAAGCAGAGTTCAAATCGTTTACAGGTCTTCCTTTTGTCTATGTGTATCCAAAAGAGAACACCTCACAAAAGGAGATGGAAGAACAATTAAAATGGTGTGCGGCGAAAGCGATGAAAGGAAAACGCCTGAGCCTTGCGATGAATTATGTACGCAGGACTCAGACGTTTTATGTTTACCGTGTGCGGTTTCTCGTCCCGCAGAGAAAAATGTTCTGCTGCGGCAATTTCTGTGACGACTGCATCCGTTTTACGAACCCGTAATCAGGAAGCACACCCGCAGCTTCCCCCACTGCCACAGCCGCCGCTGCAGCCTGTGTCTGTCAGGGCCATGCCGTTCTTAGGCACTTTGATCTGCTGACTCACACTGAAGGCAACACTCTCACTGATTTCATCGAGCAGTTTTTGGATATTCCGTTCTGCCCGCTTGAACCGGGCCACCGTTTCATGCATGTCCATCTCGCGTTTTACGGTGCGGACCTGCTTCATGATGGAGTTATAATCAGGGTGGTAGCGTCCAAATCGCTGCACATCCTCATAATGATCTTTCATATCTGCAAAGCTTTTAATGAGTCTCTGCGCCTCTTTATCTTGTTCAAGAGCAAATTTTGCCTCCTGATATTGCTGCATCGTTTCAGAATGTAGAACCATCTGGCCAATCGTTTCTGAACGGTCCAAAAGATCGACAATTTCCATTGTTGCTAACATACTGTATGTCCACCTCCCTCTCTATCTTATCAAATAGAAAAGCAGATGGAAATGAGAGAAACTTTCCACCTGCAAGAAATTAATAATACGGATATTCAAATTCCTGCTCATCTTTTTGGCGTGTTTTTCTTACATCCGTCATAAACTGCTGAAACTGCCCGATCGCTCCATTCAATTCCTCTATCTGCTTCGAGACCTCTTCCCAGTTCAAATCTTCCATAAGGACACCCAGTTGTTTCAGCCAATCCATCTTCTTTGTCGTATCAATTTTCTTCTCCGCCTCAGGCAGACTTTCCCAAAAAGGGTCATCCTCACCGAGGATCATAAACTTTTCATAATAGCTTTGAATAAGCTTATGATCTTTTCTCAATTGATTTTTGACGCCGGGGTGTTGATCGACAAATGCTTTGAACTGCTGGACAGATGGATGCAGTTCCCCTGTACTCATCCTCATCCCACCTCACACTTAAAAACTAACAGTATAGCCTATGCATCATGGAGGCAGGCGTTCATCTAAACGGAAAATCCCCTTCATGGATGAAATAAAAAAAGCCTGCGGCAGGCAGGCTTTCCATTATTAATGAAGTTCAGGCCGTTCTGAAATATCCTGCAGCGCCACACCTGCTGCATGATCAGACATCTCATCTGTGGACAGGTCACCAAGGGAGATGATTCCGGCCAGACGTCCGTTTTCAACAACAGGCAGGCGGCGGACCTGGTGTTGAGCCATGATACGGCTCGCTTCTTCCAGGGAACAATCCGGTGCGCAGTTGTACATCCGGTCACTCATCACCTGCTGAATTGGTGTTGAATCCGGTTTTTTATCCGCATAGCCGCGGATAACCAAGTCACGGTCTGTGACCATACCCATCACATTGCCTTGATCGTCGCAGACAGGAACAGCCCCGACGTTTTTGTCTTTCATCAGCTTGGCTGCATCACTTAGTTGGTCACTCGTCTGACAAACGGAAACATCCTTCGTCATGATATCTTTTACAGTTTTCATACAAAGATCCTCCTCATTGATCATGATCACTGTTTAGTGTCCCCGATCGACCGAATTTATTACATGCAGCCTCTGTCTATTTATAGTATAATGATGAGGAAACTGCTGACACGCCCTGGTGTTTCTGCCAGGAATTGCAACCTGGGTCATTTCATACTAAAATGAAGGAAGATACATACCAAATAGGTGAGGTGGAAAGTAATGAAATTAGAAGGCACTGGTCTTGAAGGTCTTGTGGTCGATTACAAACCATTGACTGAAATCATGGAGAAAAACGGATTTATCCTGGGCGGTTCCTGGGATTATGAACGTGTTACATATGATTACAAACTAATGGCTCCTGAGAAAAACATTACCCACTACGTCCGGATTCAAGGGTTTGCCCTTGAAGGAGACGTTGATAAAGGAGATGCGGTGATCCGTCTGATGAAGCCGCTGCTCGGCCGTCATTACTACCCTCACGGTGTAGAATACGGGCATCAGGAAGGTTTCTCAGATGACATGATCCAAAAAGCCAAAGCACTGATTGCCAAAGTAGCTGAACCTGCGAAAAAATACCACAGCCAGGTACCGGAGCACGTTGTCCTGGACAAGCTGAAAAAATGGGCACAGGAAAACGAAAACGACGAAGTCCTGCAAAAAGTGGAAGAGCTTTCAAACGACCCGGACCGCCGCTGAGGTTCACCCAATAAGTGATTTCTTTAGTCGCACATCATTGTATGGTGAGCGGCTTTTTTTAAAACCGGAATCCCCCGGATAAGAAAATCACTTGATTTTAATGGGGAAAGGAGAAAATTACATAAATTGTTACGCTATCTTTCAAAAAAACAATGGATTCTACTTATACTTTCCATCCTGCTCATCGTGGCAGGTTACTTCATCCTGCCTGTGTCCATTCCCTTGATCCTTGCGTTTGTGACGGCCCTGTTTTTAAACCCAGCCGTACGTCTGATGCAGTTCCGGTTCCGGATCAACAGAAAAATGTCGGTGACGATTGTCTTTCTGCTGTTTCTCATTCTACTCGGACTGCTTGGAGCTTTTGCTGTCACAAGAGCTGTCACGCAGGTGGTCCAGCTGGCAGATAACGCACCGTTATACATTAATCAAATAAACAATGTGCTGTTAGACTGGGAAAAACACATGGCCAGCTTCACTCAAAATATGCCGAAGGAATTCGTCGATAAAGTGACCAATGAAATATACAACACCGTCGACCGGACCACTACGGCCATTTCAGAAAGGCTGCAGCTGGGCAACATTGCAGCTGCAGCAGCAAAAATCCCGGAACTGCTTGTCAGCTTCCTCGTTTACTTGATTGCGTTGTTTCTGTTCATGCTTGAACTTCCGCGTCTGCGTGAAAAGATGCATGACTCTTTTACTGAAGCCACATCTGAAAAAGTGAAGTTCATGAACGCCCGTCTCGGGTATGTCGTTTTTGGCTTTTTAAAGGCACAGTTTCTTGTAAGTATCATTATTTTTGTCGTCTCCCTTATTGGACTGCTCTGGATTACGCCGGAGGTGGCCGTCATCATGTCGCTGATTATATGGGCGATTGATTTTGTCCCGATAATTGGTTCCATAGTTATTCTCGGTCCATGGTCCGTGTACATGTTCATTGTCGGGGATATTGCCATGGGAACACAGCTGGGTGTCCTGGCTGTAATCCTGCTTGCCATACGAAGGACTGTAGAGCCAAAGGTGATGGGACGACACATCGGGTTATCTCCGCTGGCTACATTGATTGCTATGTATCTTGGGCTGCAGCTGATCGGTCTGCTTGGATTCATCCTTGGACCGCTCGTGGTTATTGCCTTTAACTCAGCCAAAGAAGCCGGCATTATCAAATGGAACTATAAACTTTAACATCAATGACATCTGTATGTAGATCACACCCTCTCCAAAGGCAGCCGCGAGAAACCAAACAGAACACTTCCTTACGGGGGTACTTTTTATACAAACAAAAAACCTGAAGCTGTGCTTCAGGTTTTTTGCTGCTTTATTTAGCCTTATATGAATTCTGTTTATGGTCATTTCTCGCTTTTTCCTTCTTGAAGACCAGAATGTCCTGGCTTCTTCCTGTATGAGAAAAACCATTATTGATCAAAACTTTTTGTGACGGAATATTTCCTTTATCACACTGAGCCTCAATGCCTTCCACCCCCGGCTGGGTGAATGCCCAACGGCACAACTCGCCGACGGCTTCGGAAGCATAGCCTGCATTCCTCTCCGAGGCAACGACATGATAGCCGATTTCGATGTTCCCATCCTCATCAGGGCTCCCTTTAAAGCCGATATCTCCAACGACATGTTCCCCTGCGGCATCCATCATCACCCAGGGACCAAACCCCATTTCTTCTGCACGCTCCTCCAATCGTTCCGTATAAATAGGCAGCATAGCTTTCAAGCCGTCATGAGGCCAGTTTTTGTTCCAGGGGAGCTGGTATTGATAATAAAAAGCCAATGAATTCTTCATTAAGGTTTGAGCCAGATCAAGGGTGATCGGAAAAATCCGCAGCCTTCCTGTATTGATTTCCACTTTTATCCATCCCTTTCATTATGTAGGCAGATTATGTCCATCGGTTCTCCTATTCCTTTTATCCCCGTGGTTTAAACAATAAAAACACTTCTTTCAAAATAAAAACAACGGACCGTACGTACGGTCCGTTGTTTCCTCACCCTCCAAGTATAGCCTTGATCATACTTGTGGTCGTTCCACCATCATAGATGATATATAAGAGCAGGTAGACGGCTACTCCGGTAACCGCTGTACAGAACCAGATCACGCTTGTCACGGGCCCCACACGCCGGTGCCTGCTGATCTTCCGTTTAAAAGCAAGGACGAGTGTAACAATTCCAAAAACCGCCCCCACCGTTGCCAGGAAGATGTGGAAAATTAAAAAGATGGTATAAAAAATTTTAATGTCGTCCGGACCGCCAAAGCTTGTGTTTCCTACAACAATGGTCCGGCTTACGTAAATAATGAAAAATGTCAGGGCACTGACAGCGGCCGCTATCATCACTTTCCTGTGCGGCTCCCTTCTTTCCTTTACGATCAACACCCAGCCGACTGCAACTAAAACAGCGCTCAAAACGATGAAAAATGTACTCAACGTCGGCAGCAAAGGCATACCTTCACCTCTCCTCAATCAAATCTCTCTATGTTTCCGACGACAGCTCACCAGGAAGCGGATCAATGGTATCACGCTCACGGTTGAACCAGCTGAAGAAAATATAGGCGATGACGGAACCGAATATGATTTCCTGTGTCACCTTCATAATGATGCCACCCAGCTGCTGATCTTCAATAAGCGGCATCGGAGTGAAATAAGCCGGACCGCTTAAGCTTGCAGATAAGTCCGACAGCACGTTAACGGGTACGCACAGACTCATGGCCTGCAGCCAGGCGCCTGCTTCTGAATAGGTCGCATACAGCGGGGACCCTGCAAAAATAATCAATCCACACGCAGGTGTAATCAGTACCCCATTCGCAAATATGAACCCGATTTTCATAATGGGACTAAGAGCATCCATACTTTCGAGAGGTGGAAATATGGAAATCCACATACAAAAGGCAGTAATCAAAATGACCGTAGTAATCACCGCATGGGCGGTTTCACTGGATTTGGCGTAGTCAAAAATAACCGGCATATGGTAAAGCGAAAACAACCCATTAAACAAAATCAAAGATAGGAGCGGCTTCGTTAACAGCTTCATCACTGGACGTACAACGTTCTGTTTGAACAGCCATTCCCATATCCACGCGGGAATCCCACGGATGATAAGGATCGGAAACAAAAGGTAATACAAAGCCATCTGCGTCATATGGGCCGTAAACATGATGTGCCCCAGTAAATCAACAGGAGATCCTTTTACGATATACAAGAGCACAAGGCCTGTATAAAACATAAACTGCCGGGCTGGATTGGGCCTCTCCTCCCCCTTTTTCCTGCCGGGGCCTGTGATGTAGAAATAGACCAGAGCCAGTCCGAGGACAAACAGAAAGTAAAAAGGACTCCATAACGCCCGAAACCCGAATATTTGTAGTTCCAACCACATTGGTGTCTCACCTCAGATTGTAGACTTATACGTTTTCATTTTACCTAATTTAACTATAAAAAACGAGCCTTCCAGGCAGAATTTTACGATTGTTCATAATTTAGCCATAACTGTTGATAGACGCAAAAAGACCGGATATCCGGTCTTTTTGCTTTTCACCTATCTGATTTTTAGTGATTACCACCAGATGATCGAAGTAAAGGTGATAATCGTCAGAAGAGCGACAGCTGCTCCCCCGTACATCATTAATGCAACCATATCATGCCCTTTGTTTTTCATATGCATGAAATAGTAAAGCTGGAAAGCGACCTGCACGATAGCAAGGATGATCAGCGTAGGAATAATGAAATAGGAATTCACTTCCATGACGACCATACCAAAGGCAATCAGCGTAAACAGGATCATTAAAGCAAAGGTCAGGACCTGGTGCTTCATTTCCTCTTTATGCTGCTGCTTCTCATATTCCACTTTGTGCATCGGTTTGGATTGTGTTTGATCAGCCATCCGTTAACCCACCTTTCCCATAAGGTATACAACGGTGAAGATGAACACCCATACGACGTCAATGAAGTGCCAGTATAGGCTGGCGATATAATACTTCGGAGCGTTGTACAGGTTCAGTCCTCTCTTCCGGTTCCGGAGAAGAAGAGCCGTAATCCAGCTGAGTCCGAACAATACGTGTCCGCCGTGGAAACCAACAAGCGTATAGAATGCGGATCCAAACGCTGAAGAACGGAACGTGAATCCATACTCATGGATGTAATGGTAGAACTCATAAATCTCACATCCAAGAAACGCGAGACCGAGAAAGACCGTAATGGCAAGCCACGTCTGCATCTTGCTGAAATTATGGTTTTTCATATGGTACATCGCATAAACGCTGGTCAATGAGCTTGTAAGGAGAAGCATCGTCATGATGAACACAAGTTCCAGGCCGAACAGGTGGTCAGGTGTATTCTCCCCCTGTGTGGATCCATTCAGAGCGAGATAGGTACCGAAAAGACTCGCGAAAAGCACCGTTTCTCCTCCAAGAAAGAACCAAAAGCCCAGAAATTTATTTTTTCCTTCAAGGGTGGCCTTTTCTGGATCATGGGGCATATGCTTCGGATTTAGAACGTCTTCATGACTCATTATCTGCCCACCCCTTTCTTAATATCTTCTTCCAGTTCTTCTTTATGAATATGATGGCCGAGATCGTCTTTCAGTGAGCGGATCAGCATAGAACCAAGCGTGATTCCCATACCTGCAAAGACGGCGATAAGCCATGCTGGATCATCAACCTGGTAGATGAATCCAAATCCTGCGATGAACAGCCCGAGAGAAATCGTAAATGGAAGAATTGAAGCGTTAGGCATATGAATATCCCCCAGCGGTTCTGCCGGTGTCATGCCTTCTTTTCCATCCATTTTTTCCACCCATAGCGGATCAAGACCACGTACAAGTGGTGTTTGAACGAAGTTGTAGTGCGGCGGTGGTGACGGAATGGACCATTCGAGCGTACGGCCGTTCCAAGGATCACCGCTGACCTTTTTCTCTTTTACAGACGTGTACACAACGTTAATCAGGAAGATGACTGTACCAATAGCCATCAGGAATGCACCAATCGTACTGATTAAGTTTCCTGCATCGAGACCCTGTCCCTCCAGGAAGACCCAGTAACGACGCGGCATTCCCATAAGACCAAGGAAGTGCTGGATAAAGAACGTCAGATGGAAACCGATGAAGAACGGCCAGAATGCCAATTTTCCAAGTTTCTCGTTCAGAACTTTACCAAACATTTTCGGCCACCAGTAGTGAAGGGATGCAAATATACCGAAGACGACCCCTCCGACGATAACGTAGTGGAAGTGTCCAACAACGAAATACGTATCGTGATACTGATAGTCCGCTGCTGCGGCCGCAAGCATAACCCCTGTCATTCCTCCAATTGTAAATGACGGGATAAAAGCGATGGACCAGAGCATGGCGGAGGTCATTTTAATCTGACCGCCCCACATCGTAAACAGCCAGTTAAAGATTTTAATTCCTGTAGGTACGGCAATGGCCATCGTTGCTACAGCAAAGATGGAGTTGGCAATCGGTCCCATCCCGACCGTAAACATATGGTGAGCCCATACCATGAATCCAAGGAACCCGATCAGGACTGTCGCAAATACCATAGCGGAATAACCGAACAGGCGTTTCTTGGAAAAGTTGGAGAAAATATCACTGAATGCTCCGAATAACGGAAGAATTAAAATGTATACTTCCGGGTGTCCGAAAATCCAGAAAAGGTGTTCCCAGATAATAACGTTACCACCGAGACCGACATCAAAGAATGCAGATCCGAACATCCGGTCAAACATCATGAGGAACAAACCGACCGTCAAAGCCGGGAAAGCAAATAAAATCAATGTGCTGGTTACGAACGTAGACCATGTGAACAGCGGCATACGCATATAAGTCATCCCGGGCGCTCTCATATTGACGATGGTTACAAGGAAGTTAATCCCCCCGATTAACGTCCCTGCCCCTGAGATCTGCAGCCCCATGACATAGTAGTCCACGCCGTGTCCCGGGGAGGATGTTGAGAGCGGTGCATAGTTGGTCCATCCCGCATCCGGCGCCCCTCCTGTAAACCAGGAAACATTTAACAGAAGACCCCCGAACAAAAACAGCCAGAAGCCGAGTGAGTTCAGGAATGGAAAGGCAACGTCCCTTGCCCCTATCTGCAGAGGGACGACCGCATTCATTAGAGCAAATATAAGCGGCATAGCTGCCAGAAAGATCATTGTTGTTCCATGCATCGTAATCATTTCATTATAGAGTCCAGCTGAGATGAAATTGTTATCCGGTTTCATCAGCTGAATACGAATTAACATGGCTTCAAGTCCGCCGATTAAGAAAAACAATCCGCCGGCTACCAAATATAAGTGGGCTATTTTTTTGTGGTCAACCGTAGTTAAGTAATCCCAAATCGCAGCGCCGAGCCCACGCTTTTGTGCTGTTGCAGTACTCACGCTTTAACCTCCCTTTTCAACCTCTTTCTCAAAACTTATTCGCTTGCTTCAATGACAGGAACGTCCTGACCGACATCCGAATGCTGCAGCTCCAGCAGATAGTCAGCGATCTTATCAGCCTCTTCCTCTGTCACGAGCTCTGCAGGCATTTGGTTGCCCGGCTTAATTTCATCAGGGTGCACGATCCAGTCTTTCAGGTTTTCTTTTGTAGGCTCAAGAATACCGGCGATTTTGGAACGGTTTCCAAAGTTGGCCAGGTTGGGGCCTACCCCCGCAGAACCTCCGCCGATGGCATGGCAGCTCATACAGTTGTTGTTGAACAATTCCTGCCCTTCCTGAGCTGAAGCGGTTTCAGGTTCGGCTTCAGGATCCACATTTTTCATATCCTCCACCCACTGGTCATATTGGTCAGGACTGACCGCTACGACTTTAAAGTACATCAATGAATGGGAAGGACCGCACAATTCTGCACAGAACCCTTCATAAACCCCTTCTTCATAAGCTTCTAAGTACATCGTGTTCGTGTTTTCACCAGGGTTGGTGTCCATCTTACCAGAAATAGCAGGAACCCAGAATGAATGGATCACATCGCTGGATTTCATGTTTAAGTATACCCTTTCATTTGTAGGTATATAGAGTTCCTGGCTCGTTGAAATTTCCTGGTCGGCGTATGTAAACTGCCACCAATACTGATTCCCTGTTACATCGATCGTCAGTGTCCCTTCATCATCCTGGGAAGATTGATCCGCAAGATCAAACGTTGCCTGAACCGTAGGGATTGCAAGTACAAGCAGGAGAATAATTGGAATGACTGTCCAGATCACTTCCAACGCCTTGTTTCCTTCCGTCTGCTTTGGAATCCTGTCTTCCTGTCCTTTTTTCTCCCGGAATCGGAATAGAACGAAAGCATAGATTGCCATGACGATAACAAAGACAAAAATCATAATTGCAATGCTGATCATCATTAGATCAAATAATAATTCCGATCCGTAGCCCTTTGGTTTTAAAGCGCTAACATTTTCAATACCACAACCGGTAAGAATCAGTGTCAGTGCACCAAAGAGTATTAACGAACGGAATTTTCCCATCCAACCTCTCATCTGAAATACCTCTCTTTCTTTTGTCATGCATGATTTATTTAATAACCGACCCCCGGAGCGGGGGTCAGTTCATTAAAATGGGAAAGGCAGTGTCACGATTACCATCATAAAAAACAGGATGGTCATATAATTCAAAGAATAAACAAACATCCATGTGGCCCATTTATCATCATTCTTCATAAAGAAACCGGCTATACCCAGGGCCAGCCAGCCAAAGGATAAAAGGAAAGCTGTGACAAGAAAAACAGGACCCAGAGATGCCAGATATACCGGCAGGGGCAGGAGACATGCGACGTAGACGACGATCTGACGCTTTGTCATCTTAAACCCGTGTACAACAGGCAGCATCGGAATACCCGCAGCTTTATATTCTTCTTTTTTCTTCATGGCAAGCGCCAGGAAGTGAGGCGTCTGCCAGATGAACATAATCAGAAATAGAATCAGGGCTTCAAGCTGAAGGCCCGGATCCACCGCAGCCCAGCCGATCAGCGGCGGGACAGCGCCGGAAAAACTTCCGATCACCGTGTTGATCGTGTATCGGCGTTTTGACCACATCGTATAAAGGACGACGTAGACAAACCATCCGAACGCCCCCCATAATGCTGCCTGCCATGTAGTGAAAAGCAGAACAACAAACCCCAGTATGGAGAGAGCGATTCCCATATTTTTAATTACAGGCAGTGATATGGAGCCTGTAACGGTGGGACGCGTTTGAGTTCTCGACATGATCGGATCGATGTCCCGATCATACCAGTTGTTAATAACACAGCCACCCGCTATCACCAGAGCGGTACCAAGCATCGTTAACAGGAAAGTGACCCACTGGTCTGTGAATGGAGTGCCTGTAAAATATAAGGCCAGCCAGAACCCTGTAAACGCGGTAATCAAATTAGAGTTAATAATACCAACTTTGATTAAACTTTTTATATCAGCTAACAAAGTAGTTTCCTGGGTTTTTGTTTGGATCATTTCTGTAGAAGCAGATTCGACTGTTCTTGGATTGTCCATCGTTTATCTTCCTCCTTCTACTTCCCCTGATTCATCATTGTAACAAGTTCATGACGAAACAGGAGATGTTTCCGTCCTTGCACGTATCCCAGTGACAAGAAACATCAAAATAATTGTATCATGTAATGTTTTTTCTATCTATTTAAACCGGATAATTTTATGAATTTGTGACAAATTTGTGAAACCTGTCCTCCTCCCTCTTAGTATCTACCACGCCCGCTTATTTCCACTCCCTTTCCGGAGTGTTGACGACGTTCATTGAAATGTTCAGCTGAAATTTCGTCTGCCTGCCAGCCTGTTGTACATGAAGTTGCATTCAATCTGTCATACGGTTGTAAATTCCGCTCCGTCTATTTTACATGACCGTATCGGGAACATGGACCATCAGGAGTGAACGTTCTATGACAAAAATGTCCTTTTCTATCAGTCTGCCCTGATAACTGAATGTTCCTACATGCTTCCGCTCAAATATAAAGGGAAATTCCTGCACTATAAAAAAACCTGCCTGTGTGCTCTTTAAGAACACACAGGCAGGGTACCGGGATTTATTGCTTATCCAGCCGCCGGTTATCCGTTGAATCCTTCTTATTCAAACTCAATCAAAAGGTCGCCTACATGAAGGGCTGCATGATTATTGACGAAGATGTCTTTGATCACTCCATCAAAAGGAGCCTGAACGGTGGTTTCCATTTTCATAGCTTCCGTGATCATCAAATGGTCGCCTTTGTTCACCTTTTCCCCTTTACTGGATAAAACTTTAATCACCGTGCCGGGCATTGTCGCACCGATATGCTTCTGATTTGTTTTATCTGCTTTTGGACGCTCCTGGACAGCCGCTTTTACATTTTCGTCTTTGATGACGACCTCCCGGGGCTGGCCATTGAGCTCAAAGTATACCGTCCTCGTTCCGTCGACCTGAGGTTCACCTACCGAAACAAGTTTTACGATCAAGGTTTTCCCCTGCTCGATTTCGACTTCGATCTCCTCCCCGAGTCTCATTCCATAAAGGAAGGACGGCGTATCGAGCATAGACATATCTCCATACTGGTCTCTGAATTTTTGATGATCCATAAATACCTTCGGATACAACGCATAGCTGATCATATCAAAGCTTGTCACCTGTCTGTCCAGAGAGTGGAAGAGTGTTTCCTTTAAATTATTGAAGTCGACCGGCTCCAGTAGTTCGCCCGGACGTACTTGGATAGGTTCTCTTCCTTTCAAAATGATCCGCTGTAATTCAGCCGGAAACCCTCCATAAGGCTGACCGAGGTATCCTTGGAAAAATTCAATGACGCTGTCCGGAAAATCAAGGGACTCCCCTTTTTCATAAGTGTCATCTTCATTCAATTCATTCTGTACCATATAAAGAGCCATGTCTCCTACGATTTTGGAGGATGGTGTGACTTTAACAATGTCGCCGAACATATCATTCACCCGGCGGTACATGCTCTTCACTTCGTCCCAGCGCTCACCAAGACCGACAGCTTTTGCCTGCTGTTGAAGGTTGCTGTACTGCCCTCCCGGCATTTCGTGTTCATACACCTCAGTATGTGGAGCATTCATGCCACTCTCAAAATCCTGATAATATTTTCTAGTGTCTTCCCAGTAATGGCCAAGCTTCTCGTAAGATTCGATATTCAGCTCAGGCTTACGCTCATGCCCCTCCAGTGCGTAGTAGAGGCTGTTGGCACTCGGCTGTGAAGTAAGGCCGGCCATTGAACCTGCAGCAACATCAACGACATCCACGCCTGCATCAACAGCTTTACTGTAGGTGAGCAGTCCATTGCCGCTGGTGTCATGTGTATGAAGATGAATCGGAATATCTACGGTTTCCTTCAGTGTGGAAATCAGCTGATAGGCGGCTTCCGGTTTTAACAGCCCCGCCATGTCCTTAATTCCGAGGATGTGGGCACCAGCCTCTTCCAGTTCCTCCGCCAGCTTTTTATAATAGGCCAGGTCATATTTTTGTCTTCCTGTATCAAGGATGTCACCGGTATAGCACATGGCCGCTTCTGCCACTTTACCGGATTCCCGAACCGCATTGATTGTCAGCTTCATCCCTTCCACCCAGTTCAGGGAATCGAAAATCCGGAAGACATCAATCCCCGCGGATGCACTCTTATCCACGAACTCACGGATCAGGTTATCCGGATAATTTTTATAACCTACTGCATTGGATGAGCGGAGAAGCATTTGGAACAGCACGTTCGGGGCTTTGGCTCTCAGCTTCAACAGTCTTTCCCACGGGTCTTCATTCAAAAATCGGTAGGATACATCAAAAGTTGCGCCTCCCCACATCTCAAGCGAAAACAAATCCGGCAGCAGACGTGCCGTCGGTTCCGCAATATTTTCCAGATCTTTTGTACGGACACGAGTAGCCAGCAGAGATTGATGCGCGTCACGGAAGGTGGTGTCGGTCAGAAGTACTTGCTTTTGACTTTTCAACCATGCGGCGAGGCCTTCTGGTCCCTGCTCATCAAGAATCTGTTTCGTCCCGCCGGGCATCCGTTCAGAATGATTGATCACAGGGATGCGCGGCTTAGGGAACACCGGCTTCTTCCTGTTTCCATACCCTTCAAATCCATTAATTGTCCTGTCCGCGATATACGTGAGCATCTTCGTCCCACGGTCTTTCCGCTTAGGAAATACAAAAAGTTCCGGAGACCTGTCGATGAACGTCGTATTATACTCTCCTGATAGAAACTGCTTGTGCTGCACAACATTTTCCAGAAAAGGGATGTTCGTTTTAATCCCGCGGATTCTGAATTCCTTCAGGTTCCGCAGCATTTTATGGGCCGCCTGATCAAAGCTCAGCGCCCACGTAGACAGCTTCACGAGCAGGGAGTCATAATACGGGGAAATAACCGCTCCCTGAAATCCATTGCCCGCATCAAGACGCACACCGAAACCTCCACCTGAACGGTAAGCCATAATTTTTCCGGTATCGGGCATGAAATTATTGAGCGGGTCTTCTGTTGTAACCCTTGATTGGATAGCAAAACCATGGGTGCGGATCTCTTCCTGCTTCGGAATTCCTATAGGGCTGCTGTGCAGACTGCGGCCTTCCGCCACCATGATCTGAGTCTGGACGATATCCACTCCTGTGATCATCTCCGTAATGGTATGCTCAACCTGGACACGCGGATTCACTTCAATAAAGAAGAACTCTTCATCTGTCACTAAAAACTCAACTGTTCCGGCGTTGATATAAGAAACGTTTTCCATTAACTTGACAGCTGCCTGACAAATCTCTTCCCTGAGCTGGTCACTCAAGTTCACACTCGGAGCAATTTCTACGACTTTCTGATGACGTCTCTGCACCGAGCAGTCCCGTTCATATAAATGAACGATATTTCCTTCGCGGTCTCCGATGATCTGCACCTCGATATGCTTGGGTTCCTCAATCAGCTTTTCAACGTAGACTTCATCACTTCCAAAAGCTGCTCTCGCTTCCGAACGGGCACGGTCATACGACTCGTCCAGTGTTTCAGCACTTCGGACCACCCTCATTCCCCGGCCGCCACCGCCCATAGCCGCTTTAATCATAAGGGGGAAACCATGCCTGGCTCCGAAATCGTGAATTTCCTTCAATCCAGTCACTGGTCCATCACTGCCCGGGATCACCGGTATGCCTGCCTGAACAGCCTGATCCCTTGCTTTCACCTTATCCCCGAACATATTTAAATGGGTACTGGTCGGACCGATGAAAACGATCCCTTCTTCTTCACAACGTCTGGCAAACTGAATATTTTCAGATAGAAAACCATAGCCCGGATGAATGGCATCCACGCCGACACTTTTGGCAATATCGATCATGCCTTCAATATCAAGGTACGCATCAATCGGCTTTTTTCCTGCCCCGACAAGGTAAGCCTCATCAGCTTTATAACGGTGATAGGAACCGGTGTCTTCCTGGGAATACACCGCTACTGTACGGATATTAAGCTCTGTACACGCTCTGAATACACGGATGGCGATCTCTCCACGGTTCGCTACAAGTACTTTACTGATCTTCTTTGTCTCTGTCATTTTCCCACTCCCTCTATGTACGTAAAATCTTTTTCTCCGCTTACCTAGATTCTCTATACTGTGGCAAAATTCCTTCAAATCTGACAATTTTACATTTAACCTGACTAGAAGCTTCCGTTCCATTTAAGAGAAGACATAAAAAAAGCCCAAACTACAACAGGATCTGTCGCAATTTGAGCTTTATGTTATGACTTCTGGGCAGCTTCGTGCAGAACGTTCAGCTGCTTTTCCAAGTTATCCAGTAAATCTTTACCTTCTACTTCGCTGATTAAATTCAAGCGAACTGCGAAATGTATTTCACGGGATAATCCAAACATCTGTGTATCTAAAACTTCTTCATATAGTGGACACTGGGGCATTGTGAGATTATCCATTTGGACTTTAATCAGTCTTAATATTTTATCAGCGTCAGCTTTCAGAAGGGCATAGGCTTTTTCTCGATGATCCACAGCCACATCAGACAACATTGAAATCCCCTCCATTACACAAGTCTTTCTTCTCACTATATTATCGTTTCGGCGTGAAAATTGCAACATTGGAATGGACGCCGCCTAGAAGATGGAGAGGTCATATCGATTGGACAATGTTTCCAGAAGCTTCAAACCTATGACGCTGTTTCCTTTTTCATCCAGGCTTGGACCATAGACAGCTATTCCTCCGAAATTATTCAGAGAAGCCAGCACCGATCCGGAGACACCGCTTTTGGCAGGAATTCCAACTTTAATGGCAAAGGACCCGGAAGCATCGTACATCCCGCATGTGACCATAAAAGTTTTACAGATACGGGCAAGATGTTTCGGAATGATCCGGCGTCCCGAAGAAATGTCCCGCCCTTCATTGGCAAGCAGAGCCCCGATCCGTGCAAGCTGACAGACGTTGACTTCAATCGCACATTGTTTTGTATAAGCATCGAGCGTTTCCTCTACACTGCCGGTCACGATTTGGTGCTGTTTCATATAAAACAACAGAGAACGGTTCAAAAAGGCCGTTTCGAATTCTGAACTTGCCACTTCTTCGTTGTAGCGGATGCTGTGATCATCGGTTAAATCATGAACAAAGCTCAATAGACGGCCTACTTTTTCATCAGGTGTCGCCCCGTGAATCATATTGGTCACAGCAAGCGCTCCGGCATTGATCATCGGATTCAACGGCTTGGAGGGGATCTGCTCCAGTCTGTAAATGGAGTGGAACGGATCTCCAGTCGGCTCCATTCCCACTCTGTCGAACACATACTCCTCCCCATTGTCCATTAGCGCCAGGGCCAGGGAGATGACTTTTGATATGCTTTGAAGCGTAAACCGGACTTCTGTCCGTCCCGCTTCTACCGTGTCCCCGTCCTGGTAATGGATGGCAACGGCCAGGTCTTCAGGATTCTGTCTTCCCAGTGCAGGGATATAATCGGCCACCTGGCCATCGTAGGCGTAGGGACGGACATTTTCAAGCCACTCATTTAATACTTGTTCGGAAATATCTTTAATCAAAGAAAAGAGCCTCCTTTAATGAAATCGAATTCATTATCTGCTATGATTTTGGATGGATGATTCTTACTATTTTGAAAGGTGGCTTCAGCCATGATTGTTCAACTAACTGGAAAAGTAAAATTCCCGATTACTTTAGACCCCACCGTATGGATTTTTGATGACCGCAAATTAACATTTACTGAAGCATTTGAAGGGGGATCCCCGGAAACCTCCCCTGAGGAGGAAGATGAAATGAAACGGAAATCCCTCCGCTTCGACAGAGAAGTTTACCAGCAGAAACTGAATCCACCTGTAAATAAAAGCATCAACCGGTACGAAAAACAGAGAATTATGAACGGCACTTTCCTAATGCCCCTTCTCCCTTTCCTGCAAACCAGTGAGCCTTCCGCGGATTCGAAAAAAGCGGCGCTCGTTTCTGATCAGGGAGAAGAAATCATCCATGCCGATGATTTAAAAGATGCCCTGCTTTTATTTGCTGAAAACGGAAAACCTTTACAGACGGAGGGCCCTGTTCACCTATACTTCGGTGATGGATCCAACCGCGAAACTCCTGTCAAAGGAATAAAGAAAATCATCTTTCAGTAAAGACGAAGGACGGCTGCCTGCAGCTGTCCTTTTTGTATATTATCTCTCCTCAGACACAGACTATAAGTAAAAAAAAGTGGTGGTTTCCTTTGAACAAGTTCCTATTGATAGCTGTTTTCCTACTTCTGAGTGCCTGTCAGCAGGGTGATAATGAACAATCCCTCCTGGAAGAAAAGCAGAGCGATCCAAAGTACAAATACGTATCTGATTCCGATCCCATTGAGAAAAAGACACTGACAAGTGAAGAAGCAGCCGAGCATTTAGCCGGGCTGGCTGTACAAGTTCCGGATGTCCATGATGCGACTGCTGTCGTCCTCGGTGATTATGTAGCGGTCGGCATTGATGTAGACAAAGACCTCGACCGGGCCAGAGTTGGTGTTATTAAATATTCAGTTGCTGAAGCGCTGAAAAATGATCCTTACGGAAAGCAGGCCGCCGTATTTGCGGATGCTGATGTCGTCGAACGCCTCAGGGGGATCGGGGACAAAGCCTCTCAAGGACACCCAATCGGGGCCTTGACCGATGAACTCAGTCAGATTATTGCCCGGTACATGCCTGAAGGTCCTATAAATGAAGAACCGGAGTCCAATGGCAGCCAGGACTCCATTCCGGAAAAAGAACAGAAGCAGCTGGATCAAATAGAGAAGGAACAATCGCATTCGGATTAGTACAGAAAAACAGCTAAATCCTAAAAAGGATTTAGCTGTTACTTTTTTCCAAAATTTCTCTTTCTTTTTCCGTCAGTTCATTATAGTACTGAACTCCGAACTGGGATCCCTCATTTACCATTTTAGAGTTTTCTAAGTCAGCGGTTTCCGGTTTGCCCGCTTCTTCGATCGGCATATCGTCACCTTTTTTCAGGCGGCTTTGAAGGGAACCTGCCTTGTCCTTCACTTTCTGTCTGTTGTCACCGTCTTTAAGAAAATAGGCAACCACCCCGCCGGCCACGGCGCCTGCTGCTGTAACCATCCAGCGTTTTCTCACTATTATCATCCTTTCCATGACTTCTATAATAACAGTTCCCAAACCCAGTTCCGTTAAAACGTGGAAACTCCATCTATTTCTAAATTTTCACATGTGTTACACTAGAGGCAACCGTACTAAGTAAATAGAGGTGAGTATATGCGTGTCCAATGCGTAATTTGTGATCATATTGAAGAAATAGACAGCTACTGTCTTCAGGCGAAACGGTTAAGAAACCGGAGGATCAACACGTATATGTGTCAGCCATGTCATGAGCGGATAGCTGAAAATACGAAAAAAAGACTGGCCACCGGTGATTTCAAATTCCACCGCGAGCGTAAAAGAGAAAAACATTTAAGTTAACGATAAAAAACCCGGCTTATGAATGAAGCCGGGTTTTTCCCGTTTTACGATTCTCCCTGATGCCTGGCCGAACGCTCCCTGTGCAGTCTCACCCTGTATATACCAAGAATTAATGCGGCTGCAAGCAGACTTTCTGGTACGGGCAGATTCAGTCCCAGAATCAACGTCAACACGAATGTACCGATAATAAGGACGGCATAAACAACAATGGTCTTCAGCAAAGGGAGCTTCTTTGCAAATCCCAGTTTGAAGGTAATGACCGTTAAAATGACAGTCGTTAAGTATAACAGCATAAATGAGCGAAACAACATCGTTACTTCGCTTTCATCATTTAAGTTCACTTCGCTTCCAAGCCCGCGGAAGAAAAAGTCGGCCACCGGCCATAAATCCGTCGGTACTGGAAGTGTCGATGTATCCTGCATGATGTTCCTCCTCAAGAGATCCTGTCCTTTTCTCTATATTACTAGAAAAGAGACTGGGTTGCTACCCGTGAAACCATTTTCATCCGTGTTCAAATCCGATATACTGGTATCGAATAGAGGTGATTCAAAAATTATGGTGAACAATGCAATGCTTGCTGTTCTTGTCATTTTAAGTTTCGTTTTTGTCGGATTCGCCATCGGCCAGAATTTGTTCTGGCTGGCCGGACTCCTCTTCTTCTCCGGCTTTGCTCTCATGAGCGTCGGTCTCCGCCGCAAAAGAAGACGGGATGAAGTTCATGCCGATTAATTCATCCGCACACAAAACAAGCGACCTTTTCCCAAGGTCGCTTTTGTTCTATCTTTTCAGTTGTACATAATCATTGATGATTTCATCATGAATGTTGGACCGGCAGGCAAGCACGGTTGTTTTATTTAATAAATCCAGTTCTTCTTTGTCTGCACGGGTAACGATTCCACCTACTTCGCGGACGAGGATACTACCTGCTGCATAATCCCACGGCATCAGCGTCATCGTTAAATATCCATCGAGAATACCTTCAGCCACGAATGCAAGTTCAAGAGCGGCAGACCCGTAAGAACGCGTGCTTCTAAGCGTCTTCACAAGCTCCTCCACCCCTTTATGTTCTATAAATGGGTTTTCAGGAATGAGCCAGGTTGTATTCAAAGCGAGAATCGACTGCTTTAACGGACGGTCTTTGCTGAGCTGTGGAAGCTGCACATCGTTTTTCCATGCCCCTTCCCCTCGTTTCGCTGTGTAAAGAGTCCCTTCCATGACGTTATAAATAAAGCCGATTTCCCCTATACCATCTACGTAAATGCCGATGGATATAGCGAAATTGCGTTTTTGGTGGACGAAGTTCATCGTGCCGTCAATAGGGTCCACAATCCAGACGGTCCCTCCGATGTCTTCCAGTTCATCCCCAAAACCTTCTTCTCCAAGCAGATAATGATCCGGGTAGGCATTTTTAATTTTCTCTGCGAAAAATTGTTCCGTCTGCTGATCCATTTCTGTTACAAGGTCATTCGGATTGGATTTTGTTTCAATGGATCGGGGGGCATCAATCTTTGATTTGATCCGCTCGCCCGCTTCCAGTATCCATGCTTTAGCTTGATCGAACACTTCATTCTTTGTCTGTTGATCCATAGCATCGTACCCCTTTTATCAGTCTCACCTTTAATCGTACCAAATGCAGGCAACAAATGCATGCTTGATCCCCTTCCATCACAAATCTTTCACGCTTCCTGCCATTGGTAGAGGGAGGCCCGCGGTACAGGATTCACCCCTTTACAGGGAAGGAACACAAAAAAAACAGGCAACTCTATCGCTGCCTGGTTCTAGATCGACCATTCAATCAATTGTTTACGAAGTTCAGTCAGACGCCTTTTTGTCTTTGACATCTGCTCGGCGTCTCCTGCAATCATGGCATCATGCAGGGTGACCAGTTCATAATCAATCTCCATACGGATTACCGGGAGCTTCTCTTCAGCTTCTCTCTTACGCAACGCTTCCATTACATGTTTCATTGCAATCCCTCCCTTTTAAATCCTTACCTTATATATATGTGGCTTTAACGACAGAAGTTTCATTTAGATTACTTATATGTAACCCATTTTTCACGCCTTCAAACCAGTCAAACACATCCCTTAGTAACTTTGTCGAATTGTGTTAAACTATTATGGAAGAAATGGTAGGAGATGATAGTTTGACGACTTTTACAGGTTTTAAACAAGAAGACTTTGACGTATTTTCCATTCCCGGACTGGAAAATCGAATGGAAGCTCTGCGGGAAAGGATCTCCCCTAAACTTGAAGCGGCAGCACAGGAACTTTCAGCGGATGTTACAGCTATGACAGGCGATGAAATGTTTGTCCACGTCGCCAGGCATGCCCGTCGCAAAACCAATCCGCCAAACGATACGTGGGCCGCTCTTGCCTCCAGTAAACGCGGCTATAAAAAACTTCCCCACTTCCAGATCGGCTTGTGGGAAACCCACGTATTTGTATGGTTTGCCGTCATTTATGAAAGTCCAATCAAAGTAGACTTCGCTTCCAAGCTGGAAGAAAATAAAGAGGATATCCTTTCGCACATTCCAGAGGATTTTGTGTGGTCTGTCGATCATACGAAGCCCGAAGCGGCCCCTCACAGCGATGTGGACGACGAGACATTCTCCAAAATGACGGAACGGTTGAAAACCGTCAAGAAAGCCGAGATCCTTTGTGGACGTCAGCTTCAGCGTGGAGATGACCGATTGAAGGATCCTGAGGCATTCATTGAATTCTGCCGGGAGACATTCCAGACGCTGGAGCCTTTGTATCGTTTTACGAAACAACTGGAAGAAAAGTAAGAGACACACGTCTGACGTGTGTCTCTTTTTTCTTTACATTTTCAATCGGTCACCCTCTGAGAGACTGCGCGCCTGCTTCACGGTACGGTAACAGGAATATCCGGAATCTTTTTCAAACTGCCCGCAGAGTGTTTTTTCTTCACTCTTCGATGGCACAATCTGTTTAAACCGTGTATAAGCCAGCAGCAGGTCGTCCCGCTTCACTCCCTGCTCATACGCTTGTTCAACGATACTGTAGAAATTCACAACATCGATGATCTCTTCCTTTGACCAGTGGATTTCATCAATTGGATAAGTATAACTCATCTTTTTTCCTCCTTCATCAGGACCAGCGGGTGCGGATATCCTCCGCTTCCTTGATCACCCGGTCAAAGAGTTCTTCGACCGTTGGGACATCATGGATGCGGGAGGCAATCTGTCCGGCCCATCCAAAGCCTTGACCGGCCTGTCCTTTGTATATGAATGTTTTATTCGCATCCCCGCTGATATAGGAGCGGAGACCGTCATAGCCGGCATTTTCCTGCTCCAATTCTAAAATACGAGTTGTCCAGTCATTTTTCAAGGCCCGGGCCGGAGCTTTTAAACTTCTTTTAATGACGGTCGTTGACGTTTCATCTGCTTTAATCAGGGCGTCCTGGTAGGCGGGGTGCGCATGGGTGCACTCTTTTGTAGCAATAAAACGTGTTCCCATTTCCACTCCTTCCGCACCAAGGGACAACGCAGCCATTAAACCCCGGCCGTCTCCAATTCCCCCGGAAGCAATAACCGGAATATCGACGGCATCGACGACCTGTGGAGTAAGGACGAGCGTCCCCACATCATCACGCCCGAGGTGGCCTCCCCCTTCATGACCGACCACCATCACAGCATCCGCCCCAAGCTCCTGAGCTTTTACCGCCTGCCTCCGCGCAGCAACAAGGACGAGCGTTTTAATGCCGGTACCTTTAAGCGCTTCCAAAACACCTTGTGGATTCCCTCCAGTAACAGAAACCACGGGCACCTGCTCATCCACGGCTGTCTGCACCATTTTTTCAAAAGGGCGCCCGTGCTGGCCGATCGCAAAATTGACCCCGAACGGCCGGTTGGTTTTTTCCCGGACCAGCTTAATTTCTTTTTTCAAGTGTGCGGGTCCCTCCATGCTCATAGCTGTCAGCTGACCAAGCCCGCCGGCATTCGAAACAGCGGCGGCCAGGTTCGAATAGGCCAGATAGGCCAGCCCTCCCTGTATGACCGGGTATGTAATGTCCAAAAGTTCCGTCACTCGTGTATTCCATTTCATTTGCTCCACCTCCATACTTCTAGTTTAGCACGATTGGAAAAAGGAGACATAAAAGACTGGCGCAAGGTTCTGGACTCTGCTATAATTCATTTGCTTTGCTATTATAAAGAGGTGTTCCCATACATGAATCAACATGAAACCCCCCTGTTTACAGGGTTGAAAAAACACCGGGAGCGCAATCCCGTACAATTTCACATCCCCGGTCATAAAGGCGGACGTGGAATGGACGAGGAATTCCGTTCCTTTATCGGTGAAAATGCATTATCGATTGATTTAATTAACATACAGCCATTGGATGATCTCCATCATCCACAAGGCATGATCAAAGAGGCACAGGAGCTTGCAGCAGAGGCTTTTGGAGCCGACTACACGTTCTTTTCTGTTCAAGGGACCTCAGGAGCCATTATGACGATGATACTTAGTGTATGCCAGCCGGGCGACAAAATCATTGTTCCAAGAAACGTGCACAAGTCGGTAACCACTGCCATCATTTTTTCCGGGGCCAAGCCTGTTTTTATCCATCCGGAACTGGATGAACGATTTGGCATTTCCCACGGCATTACGACAGACGCCGTGAAGAAGGCCTGTGAGGCACATCCGGATGCTAAGGGCCTGCTCGTTATCAATCCGACGTATTTTGGTGTGTCGGCTGATTTAAAAGGAATTGTGGATATTGCCCACAGCTTCGATATACCCGTCCTCGTCGATGAGGCTCACGGTGTGCATATACACTTCCATGAGCGTCTGCCTATGTCCGCTATGGAGGCCGGAGCGGATATGGCTTCCACCAGCGTCCACAAGCTGGGCGGGTCCTTAACGCAGAGCTCTGTTTTGAATGTAAGAGAAGGGCTTGTGTCTCATGAGCGTGTACAGGCTGTATTGTCGATGCTTCATACGACATCGACCTCCTATATTCTGCTGGCCTCCCTGGATACAGCAAGGCGTCATCTTGCCATTCATGGACATCAACTGATGGAAAATGCTATTCTGCTGGCCGATCGCGCACGTGAAAAGCTCAATCAAATTCCAGCCATTTTCTGTCCAGGTGCTGATATTTTATCGTCCAGCGCAACGATCGACTATGACCCGACCAAACTGATTATTTCAGTGAAAAATCTCGGCATGACCGGTTACGATGTTGAAGTGTGGTTAAGGGAGAATTACAGCATTGAGGTGGAACTTTCCGACCTTTACAATATTCTTTGTATCATCACTTCAGGCGACAGCCTGCAGGAAGTCGAAAAACTTGTACAAGCGCTGCATCATTTAACAGATCTGTGCCGGACCGAGGCCGAAGTAACACCCGTTTCTGTAAAAGTTCCTGACATCCCTGTTCTTGCGCTCTCTCCAAGAGAGGCGTTCTACTCCACCACCGAGACGGTTCCTTTGAAAAAGGCAGCAGGCAGAATCAGTGCCGAGTTTGTGATGGTCTATCCCCCGGGAATCCCTATTTTCATCCCTGGAGAAATCATTACCGCCGATAACATTGATTACATTTATGAAAACGTGGAGGCAGGACTCCCTGTCCAGGGACCCGTTGATGATACCTTAGAAACAATCCGAGTCATCCGTGAGCAGAAAGCCTTCAAGTAAACCTGAAAAAAGCCGGACGCATCACAGCGTCCGGCTTTTTTCAGGTTTATTTTTCGGTATCCGTGCATGTCGGGCATGTGCTGTATAAAGTAGAAACCTTCTCGTTTTCGTAATGCTCAATCACCTTTTGACAGTCTTGACATACGATTGTTCCCATTCATATCCACCCCTTCATTTTTGTAATCGTTTTCAATGTAGTTTTATTTTAATATGGCTTATTGTGAAAATCAACCCTTTTAGTATAACTTTTTAAAATATATGTCATACTAATAAGTCGCCCACCTACCATTATATGATCCTGTTCTTCAAAAAAGAATAAAAGAAAAAGGAAGCCGGGCGGCTTCCTTTTTTTAAGTGATGGTCATTATTTAAGGGGTTTGAATAAGCGCTGGATCAAGCAGGGTATATCCTTTATCCCTCAATCCATCTACGATATCCCCGAGAGCTTTATTCGTCCAGTCACGGTCGTGCATCAGCAAGTTTGCGCCGTTGGCCAGCAATGGTGTATTAACCATTATATCAGCGAGCGATGACGCATTTTGGTATTCCTGTTCCCAATCATAGCCATACGTCCAGTTCATCAGCAGCATGCCCTCTTCCTTTACGAGCTGCTTGACATAGTCTGTATTCGAGCCAAACGGCGAACGGTAAAACACCGGCCGTTCCCCGGTAATTTCTTCAATCTGGTCACTTACTGTCAGGATTTCCTCCCGCTGTTCCTCCTCGGACATGGTTTTAAGATCCTTATGGGAATAAGTATGGTTTCCGATTGGGAAGCCCATGTCATGAATGTCCTTCACCCACTGCTTTCTCTTTTCTGCCAGTTCTTCATCCGGAGTGTCTAAAAAGTGTCCATTTACAAAGAAAATGGCGGGGGCACCTTTCTCTTTCAAAGTTTCAGCCATCTCCATGGCATGTTCATCAGGTATATCATCAATCGTTAATAAAGCCACCTTCGGATCAGCATCTGCAATCGGCTGGAAAGACCAGGTGTCTGTCATTTCATATTGAGCCTCTTTCTGCACGAAAGCTTCCTGCGCAGCCTCTTCCTCATCTGACGCTTGCTGCGTTTCTTCTTCTTCCTTTTCCCCTTCTTCAGGGTTTTCTGACGACTCCGTACTGTCCTTTTCCTGCTGCTCAGCAGCCGGTTCATCTGACGCTGTCTGATCTTCTTCTGCCCCTGATGTTCCCTCGTTGCCGCCACAGGCAGCCAGGAATACAAGCATAAGCAGGAACACACTAAACCATCGTTTCATTTTTGACCCTCCACTGTTATGTATTTCCACTTTTATCATTATAATAGATTATCCGACATTTTTTCTATCGTTTTTGGGTAATTTATTATATAATAAGGAACCGTGGTCAGAAGACACGACATATGGGTGATGGTTATGCTTCATACATTGAAGAAATTTAAGATTTTAGGAAGCCGGACGTTGAAAACGGGAATCTCTGTCTTTTTGACTGCATTAATATGCGGTTTTTTTAATTTGCCGATCATCTTTGCTGTTATTACAGCTATAGTGACCATCGAGCATACGGCAGCAGATTCCATTAAGAAGGCAGCGGTCCGGTTTCCTGCATCAGCAATCGGGGCTTTACTTGCAACTGCCTTTTATGGATTATTCGGTAAAGGTGCGCTGACATTCGCACTGGTCGCCATGGCTACGATTGCCGTCTGCCACAAATTAAAGCTTGATGATGGGATTTTGGTGGCCACGATCACAGCTACAGCTATGATTCCCGATTTTCAGGACCAGTATTTTGTTTCGTTTTTCACAAGATTGGGTACTACATCCATTGGGATCATCATATCGACATTTGTGAATTTTTTCCTGCTTCCACCCAACTATTCCCCCACGATTTACAAAAACATCAATGGTCTGTATAATCAAGCTGGTCTGCTCTTAAGGCGTATAATCGAGAATGTAACGGCAGATTCTAAAGAGAAATCCCGTGGGATTCAGCGGTCATACCGACAACTCACTGCCCATCTGGAAACAACGAACCAGCTGTCACGGTATCAGCGTGAGGAGTGGAAGTACCATCGTCATACCGACGAAGAGATGGTTTCTTTTCAGCTTTCACAGCGAAAGCTTGCCGCTTTTCAGCAGATTGCCTATCATTTGGGGAACCTGCAGTATGTCCAGACAAAAGCCTCTGATTTTACGGAAAGCGAAAAAAATCTGCTTCTCGAACTGACGGATGAATATGTCAATGTACTGCTTGACCCGGCTCATTCGATCAGGGAGAAACAATTCAATATGGTGCATCAATTGGATGAAGCATTTTGGAAATGGAAAGAAGAACATGTCGTGAAACAGACCGGGTACAGGCATCACTTACCCCCTCAAACCATTTTAATCTACGAAATGCTTTGTTTTCACGATATTCTGGAAGAATTGCAAAATTTGTCAGAAAAACAGATGCATGTCGTGAAAAGGTGCTACTTTTAGACCTGATTTTTATGAGGGGAATCAAACATAATACTTAATAGGAGGGATTTTCTTCATGAATCAAGTGACGAAAGTGTTTTATATCTCTGTTGTCGCTGCACTATTATTCATTGGATGGGGTGTTATTCCTGAATCCACCCTTCCCACGTGGAACTTAAGCAACGTTACATCTACAATTCAGGGATTTCTAACCGATAAATTCGGATGGTTTTATCTATTATCTGCTACAGGCTTCTTAATCTTTGCCATCTTCCTCGTCTTTTCTAAATTCGGAAAGCTGAAGCTTGGTAAGCCTGACGACGAGCCGGAATATCCATACATTACATGGTTTGCGATGCTGTTTAGTGCAGGTATGGGGATCGGCCTTGTATTCTGGGGAGCTGCGGAGCCACTTTCCCACTTCCACACGCCGCCACTTCCAGGACAGGAGGCTATGAGTGAAGAAGCAGCCCAGGCTGCCATGAAATATTCCTTCTTCCACTGGGGACTCCACCCTTGGGCCATTTATGCTGTACTTGCTCTTGCCCTTGCCTACTTTAAGTTCAGAAAAGATGCCCCTGGTGTTATCAGTGCGGCTCTTACACCGGTATTAGGCGAGAAGAGAGTAAAAGGTCCAATCGGTACAATCGTGGACTTTATCGCTGTATTTGCCACAATCTTTGGTGTCGCTACATCACTCGGACTTGGTGCCCTGCAGATTTCAAGTGGTCTTGCATTTGTCATCGATGGACTTGAGGATACGTTTACACTGCAGCTGATCATCATTTGTGCTGTTACCGTATTGTTCATGGTTTCTGCTATGACAGGATTGAACAAGGGGATTAAATACCTGAGTAATACAAACATCGTACTAGCGATTACATTAATGGTTTTCCTACTGTTTGCAGGTCCTACGAACTTTATTATGGATTACTTCACGACGACATTCGGTTCTTATGTCCGTGACCTTCCTTATATGAGTTTCCGTCTGACGCCTTTTGCTGAGGATAATTCCTGGGTTCAGGGCTGGACGATCTTCTACTGGGCATGGTGGATTTCATGGGCACCATTCGTAGGTACATTCATTGCCCGTGTATCCCGCGGCCGTACCATCCGTGAGTTCATTCTTGGTGTCCTGCTCGTTCCAACGATCTTCGGTGCCCTTTGGTTCTCCGTATTCGGCGGAACAGCAATTTCTCTTGAATACTTTGACGGTATAGATATCATCTCTGACGTTAATGAACTTGGTACAGAAGTTGCTCTATTCTCCATGCTCGAGCACATTCCGCTCGGAGCTGTTATGAGTGTCATCGGACTGCTGTTAATCAGCACATTCTTTATCACATCTGCCGACTCTGCAACCTTCGTTCTTGGTATGCAGACGACAAATGGAAGCCTGAATCCTAAAAACCAGGTGAAATTCACTTGGGGAATCATTCAGGCAGGAGCTGCTGCTGTGCTGCTGTGGCAGGGTGGATTGGGAGCCCTTCAAACAGCTGCCATTATCGCAGCCTTCCCGTTCACATTCATTTTAATTCTCATCTGTTTCTCCCTGTTGAAAACGTTCCAGGAAGAAGCGAAGAAAGTCGACCTTAAGAAAAAACGATAAGCTCAATAAAAACGCCCGGGTAAAATACCCGGGCATTTTTATATCCAATCCTACTCTCCATGATAACCTCCCCTCTTTAACATCTCTTTTCATTATAAAACACCAGGCTTTCATTCCTGTGACAAATCCATAACAACCCGGGATCCATCTTCTTCATCTGTTAAACTGAACATGAACTCAGATAAGGGAGAGAAGCTGCATGCAAACAAACAAACTTATGATCTTCACCGTCCTTCTCCTATTAATGGGCTGTATCGGTCAGTCTGAAGAAGTCCAGGTCCTTTCTACATCTCCTGATGATTATGATTTATACCTCTACACGAATCCAGATCAGGAGGAAAAGGCTGAAAACTACATGAGCGCCCTTCTGAATTGGAAATTAGAGCATCAGGACCAAAACCGCCTGCAATTCAAACAAACGACCACAGACTCCCACAAAGTCGAAGATATTGAAGGGGCTTCTCTCCCTATGCTCGTTGTCAAAAAGGAAGGCCGTACGATTACCCGGCTTTCCGGTATTGAAACCGAACATCGAATTTCATCCACCCTGGAGGAAGCACTCGTGCTCTCAGGAACATAAACAACATACCTCCAAACAAAAAGAAGCACCCGCTCCCGGGCGGACTGCTTCTTTTTAATTCAGGGGCGCTGATCCCCCGTTTTATGTGGAAACATAAAAAAACTGCCGGACTTTTTGTCCGGCAGTTTTTACTTTATCATTACTTCGTGATGTGAATCGGCTGACCGATAGCAACTTCAGCAGCTTCCATCGTAATCTCACCAAGTGTAGGGTGAGCGTGGATGGTAAGAGCCAAGTCTTCAGCAGTCATTCCCGCTTCAATGGCAAGACCAAGCTCAGCAATCATGTCACTGGCATTTGGACCGGCAATTTGAGCACCGATAACAAGATCATCATCTTTACGCGTAACGAGTTTAAGGAAACCGTCACTGTCGTTAAGAGAAAGGGCACGACCATTAGCTGCAAACGGGAATTTAGAAGCTTTCACTTCATATCCTGCGTCTTTAGCTTCCTGCTCAGTATAACCAACAGAAGCAAGTTCTGGATCAGAGAATACTACAGCAGGGATGCCGTGGTAATCAATTTCTGTTTTCTCGCCTGCAATAGCTTCAGCAGCCACTTTCGCTTCGTAGGAAGCTTTGTGAGCAAGCGGAGGTCCAGCTACGATATCACCAATCGCATACACGTTATCAAGGTTTGTGCGGCACTGGTTGTCGATTTCAATCAGACCTTTATCCGTCATGTTCAATCCAAGATCTTCAAGACCGATTTCATCAGTGTTCGGACGGCGTCCAACCGTTACAAGAACGTAATCAGCATCAACGGTTTTTGTTTCGCCTTTCACTTCATACGTAACTGTTACGCCATTTTCTGTTTCTTCCACACCTTGAGCCATCGCGTTTGTTTCAATGGCCACGCCTTTTTTCTTCAGACGTTTCTTCACAATGGAAGACATTTGTTTTTCGAATCCGCCAAGGATATCTTTCATACCTTCAAGGATGGTTACTTCCGTATCGAAGTTTGCGTACGCTGTACCAAGCTCCGTACCGATGTATCCTCCTCCGATTACGACAAGCTTCTTAGGACTTTCCTGAAGGGAAAGAGCTCCTGTAGAATCAAGCACGCGGTCAGAGAACTTGAAGTTTGGAAGTTCAATTGGACGGGATCCTGTTGCGATAATCACATTGTTGAACGTATAGGTTTGAGAGTTTTTCTCATCCATAACGCGTACCGTGTTTTTATCGACAAAGTATACTTCACCTTTTACGATGTCTACACTGTTTCCTTTAAGAAGACCTTCAACACCGCCGGTAAGTTTGTTTACAACGCCGCTCTTCCATTCCTGGACCTTGGAGAAGTCAACCGTTGTATTTTCAGATTGGATACCCATGTCGTCGGCACCTTTAGCATGCTCGTAACGGTGACCCGCCTGAATCAATGCTTTTGAAGGTACACAGCCGACGTTCAAGCAGACACCGCCAAGGTTGCCCTTATCAACGATGGTTACTTTCTGACCCGTCTGGGCGGCGCGGATGGCAGCAACATAACCGCCTGGGCCCGCACCTACTACTAATGTGTCTAGTTCAATTGGGAAATCTCCTACTACCATACTTTACGCCTCCATCATAATTAGTTGTGGATCGTTCAGTAAACGCTTGATGTTGTTCATTGCGTGCTGAGCTGTTGCACCGTCAATAATACGGTGGTCAAAGCTTAGGGAAATAGCAAGAACTGGAGCCACTACGACTTCACCATCGCGTACGATCGGCTTATCAGCGATACGGCCGATTCCTAGAATAGCTACTTCAGGGTGGTTGATAACTGGTGTAAACCACTGACCACCGGCAGAGCCGATATTCGTAATCGTTGTGGAAGCACCTTTCATCTCTTCACCAGAAAGTTTACCATCACGGGCTTTAACAGCCAGTTCATTGATTTCACTTGAGATAGAGAATACAGACTTACGATCCGCATCTTTAACGACAGGAACCATCAGTCCTTTTTCTGTATCTGCAGCAATACCAATATTATAGTAGTGTTTCTGAATAATTTCATCCGTATTGTCATCAATGGACGTATTTAGAACAGGGAATTTCTTCAGTGTAGAAACAAGGGACTTCACAACATATGGAAGGTAAGTCAGCTTGATATCCTGTTCTGCAGCAACGCTCTTGAACTTCTTACGGTGTGCAACAAGTTCAGAAACATCCACTTCATCCATCAATGTTACGTGAGGAGCTGTATGCTTGGAGTTCACCATAGCTTTGGAGATCGCTTTACGGATTCCACTCATCTTCTCACGGGTTTCTGGATAAGCTTCGCCTGCAGCTGGTGCTGCCGGTTTGCTGGAGGCTTCTTCCTGCTTCTCTTCCTGAGCTGGAGCTTCAGAAGAAGCTGTATCCGCTTGTCCACCGTTCATGAAGCTTTCAATATCTTCCTTAAGAACACGGCCATTTTTGCCTGAACCCTGGACCTGACGGATTTCAACGTCATTGTCACGGGCAAACTTACGTACAGACGGCATAGCGATGACGCGCTTGTCTTCGTCTACATCTGCATCTGCAGAAGATGCAGCCGGCTGTTCAGTTTTTTCTTCTTTGCTTTCTTCTTTAGGAGCCTCTGCTTTTTCTTCCTCAGCGCTCTCTTCCTGAGGAGCTTCAGAAGAACCAGTGTCCTCGGAACCGTCATCAATTGTGATGATTACAGTACCTACGGTTGTTGTTTCGCCTTCATCAACATGGATCTCTTTTACAGTACCATCCACCTGGGAAGGAATTTCAACAACGGCTTTGTCGTTCTGTACTTCACAGAGTACATCGTCTTCTTTTACTTCGTCGCCTGGTTTGACGAACCACTTTGCAATTTCACCTTCGTGGATACCTTCACCGATATCAGGCAGTTTAAATTCAAATGCCACGGGTATTCCCTCCTAGTAATTAGAGATAATTAAAAGTTCATAACGTCGTTGACTTTTTCAACGATCGTGTTGTGATTAGGAAGCCATACTTCTTCCGCTTGAGTAAATGCATATACCGTATCTGGTGCAGCTACACGCAGAACCGGGGCCTCAAGGTGAAGAATCGCTTTTTCCTGGATTTCAGCTACAATGTTGGAAGCGATACCGGCCTGCTTTTGTGCTTCCTGCACAACAACGGCACGGTTTGTCTTCTTCACAGATGCAAGGATTGTTTCGTAGTCCACAGGGGAAACCGTACGAAGGTCAAGAACCTCAGCGCTGATTCCATTTTTCTCAAGTTCTTCTGCCGCTTTAAGGGAAGAATGAACCATTGCACCATAAGCAACAAGAGTTACATCTGTACCTTCGCGCTTAACGGCTGCCTTATCCAGATCCACCGTGTACTCTTCTTCCGGTACTTCTTCACGGAAAGAACGGTAGAGCTTCATATGCTCAAGGAAGATAACTGGATCATTATTACGGATGGAAGAGATCAAAAGACCTTTGGCATCGTAAGGGTTGGATGGAATAACTACACGCAGGCCAGGCTGCTGTGCCATTAGACCTTCAAGGCTGTCCGCGTGAAGTTCAGGCGTGTGAACACCGCCGCCGAACGGAGAACGAACCGTGATCGGCATTGGACGTGTACCGCCGGAACGGTAGCGGTAACGAGCCATTTGGCCGCTGATCGCATCCATGACTTCGTAAACGAAGCCGAAGAATTGAATTTCTGGTACCGGGCGGAAGCCGGTTAGTGCAAGTCCGATGGACATACCGCCGATTCCGGATTCAGCCAGGGGTGTATCAAATACACGATCTTCGCCGAATTCTTTTTGAAGACCTTCAGTAGCACGGAATACTCCGCCGTTTTGACCAACGTCTTCACCATAGATCAGCACGTTTTCATCATTTTTAAGTTCTGTGCGCATCGCGTCTGTGATGGCTTGAATCATTGTCATTTGTGCCATGATTTACTTCGACTCCTTTTCCTTATATTCTTCCAGCTGCTCCTGTAGGTTGGATGGAAGTTCCTCGTGCATGATACCGATAAGATCGGCTACCGACTGCTTAGGAGTGTTGTCAGCTTCTTTAACCGCTGCTTTGATTTCTTCTTTTGTTTTTTCGATCAGTTCGTTCTCTTCCTCTTCAGACCAAAGACCTTTAGCTTCGAGGAATTTACGGAAACGCACGATTGGATCTTTCTTCTCCCACTCGCTGTCTTCATCTTCCGTACGGTAGCGTGTAGGATCGTCACCAGCCATGGTATGAGGGCCGTAACGGTAAGTAAGAGTTTCGATCAATGTAGGACCTTCACCGTTTACAGCGCGGTCACGAGCTTCTTTTGTAGCCGCGTAAACAGCAAGAACATCCATACCATCAACCTGGATTCCTTCGATACCAGCAGCGACTGCTTTTTGAGCAATGGTCTGAGCCGCAGACTGCTTCTCTACAGGTACAGAGATCGCAAAACGGTTGTTTTGTACAACGAAGATCGCCTGGGCACCGAAAGCACCTGCAAAGTTGATACCTTCGTAGAAGTCACCCTGGGAGGCACCGCCGTCACCAGTATAAGTAATCGCTACAGCGTTTTGGCCGCGCTTTTTATAGCCAAGACCAACGCCGGCTGTTTGTGTAATTTGTGCACCAATAATAATCTGCGGGCTTACTGCGTTCACGCCCTCAGGCATTTGGTTTCCTTTGAAATGTCCACGGGAGAACAGGAAAGCCTGGTGAAGTGGAAGACCGTGCCAGATCAACTGTGGTACATCACGGTATCCCGGCAGGATAAAGTCTTCTTTCTCCAATGCAAACTGGCTTCCAAGCTGTGAAGCTTCCTGCCCTGCTGTTGGAGCGTAGAAACCTAGACGTCCCTGGCGGTTAAGCGCAATAGAACGCTGGTCCAAAATACGCGTATATACCATACGGCGCATGATTTCTTTTAAATCTTCATCTGATAGGTCAGGCATGAAATCGTCATTTACGATTTCGCCTTCTTCGTTAAGGATTTGAAACGTTTCGAACTGGTTTTCAATGTTCTCTAGAGTTCGTTTCAAGTCATTCACCCTTTCCTTTCGTATTTTAAAAATGGATGCTGTAAGTAGCTTTCCCAATTATGAAAAAAACTGTACCGATTTGCTCTTTACGTTTTACCCCTCACATCCATGGATTAATCATGACGAGGAGATATCTAAAACTGTTACAATTGTTAACTAAGATTCAATGGTACAATGTCAATCCACTTTGTAGTTTAGCTCAATTCGTCATCATTCGTCAATCACTTCGATGCAGATAATATCCAGATGAGGAAAGAGCCGCTGCACAGCAGTCGAAACCCGGCAGATCCTGCGGTGAAAAAAACTAACACTGTATCACCCAAAATTTAAGCCTGTATTAATCTTATGTTTTTTCTCCTTAATAATCAAATGGGAGGCTTTAATAGGCAGGCATTTCCGGGCAGTCCAGTCAGCGTGAATCATATCCGGTGCGTAAAGCACCCTTCTTCGCGGCATGGATGGACTTAAGACTCCGGTCACCCCTCGCCCATGGGCAGGTGTCAAAACGGGGAGGGTTGAAGCGTCATCATAAAAACAACAAAAGACCCGCTTGCGTATGTAAGCGGGTCCTTTGTTGTTAAGAAGCTTCTTCCTCTGTTGTGTCCTCTTCAGATTCTTCATAGGTCACATCGAGTTCCATCATTTCATAAAGCTCTTTCTTCAATGTATTGTATTCATCTGTATACTGGTTGAACGCTTCGTTCTTTTCTATAACCGTATTGTAGCTTTCATTAATCTTCTCAACTTGAGATTTCAAGTCCTCTTCCTTCAGGTCTTCCTTCTGCGTCATTTCATACAATTCCGCATCAAGCGTGAGTGCCTCATCATAGGCACTGTATAACTCCTCATATGTACGGTACCGTTTCTCCATAACATCTATAAGCTCCTGCGCTTTTTCCTGAGCTTCCTGATTCTCCTCGCCTAGATCTTCTACAGGAGATTTAATCTCATCAAATTCAGCTTTAGCTGCATCGATGCTTTCTTTTTCGAGCTCCAGCTTATTCCGTCGCTCTTCCACAATGCCGGCGGCTTCTTCTGATTTTTCTTTGATTTGATCAAACTGATCCATATTCAAGGCAATGATCTCGTCATAAAGCTTTTGTTCCTGCTCTTCCAGTTCAACCATCGGCTCCTGCTGTTCACGGAACGTTTCTTCCTGTGAAACGGCTTCTTCCAAATGCTCGTAAATTTGTTCTTCCGGCGCTTGATTGGAACAGCCTGTCATAACTAAGGCCGCTGCGGCAAGCGCTCCGATCATCGTATGTAATCGCACAACATTTCCCCCTCGTAATCCCTGACACATTATTGTAAACTAAGCATATCTACAATAGTATAATAATTGGCAGGAATTGAAAAGTACCGAATTCATTCACCTGTCCTGTCAATGGAAATACAGAGGAAGATATAAGCTTGAAAGGATGTTGTTTCATGATCACAATGGACGATATTGTCCGCGAGGGTCACCCCGCATTAAGGACAGTAACGGAAGAAGTACCCCTCCCTCCTTCTGAAGAGGATAAGAAAACATTGGAGGAAATGGTTCAATACTTAAAAAACAGCCAGGATGAACAGGTGTGCAGCCGCTACGGCCTGCGTCCCGGTGTCGGCCTTGCAGCACCTCAGATCAATGTGAACAAACGGATGCTGGCCGTACATTTTACAGATATGAAAGATAAACTATACAGTTACGGTCTGTTCAATCCCCGTATAGTCAGCCACTCAGTGGAACGTACGTATCTATCCACTGGAGAAGGTTGTCTTTCGGTCGACCGTGAAGTGCCCGGATATGTCCCAAGGTACCGGAGAATCACAGTAAAAGCGACAGATTTGGAAGGGAATGATGTGAAACTGCGGCTGAAGGATTACGCAGCCATTGTCTTCCAACACGAAATCGATCACCTTCATGGAGTGATGTTCTACGATCACATCGACCAGGAGCAGCCGTTCAAAGAACCGGAAAACGCCACACCCGCCGATCGTTAATAAAAGAGCGCCGTCTGATCATTCAGCGGCGCTCTTTTCATTATTTTAATAAGCCAAGTTCATATATCGCGTGGGACAGGCCATCCTCTCCAACATCAACCGTAACAAAATCGCTCACAGCCTTCGTTTCGGACACGGCATTCCCCATAGCTACACCGGTGCCGACCTCCCGGATCATTTCAATATCATTCAATCCATCACCAAAGGCAAAAGTGTCCTCCATCTTAAGGCCGGCGGCTTCTACGAGTTTCTTGATCCCCTCTGCCTTTGACCCTCCACGGGGAAGCACATCACAGGACACCGGGTGCCAGCGGATATAATCGAAGGCCGGAAAGGCTTCCCTGTACTCTTCAATTTCATCGCCTTCACAAAAAATCAGGGACTGATAAATGTTTCTTCCTTTATAAAAAGACGCATCTTCATCCGGATGATCAATGTATAATGTTCCGAGGCTGGAAGAAATATCTTCATGATCCGGAGTGGAGGCCCTCATCTCCTCATGGTTCATGAACACCATCGGATGATTATTCGATTCTGCATGAGCATGGAGCTTTTCAAGATCAGGTCCTGAGAGGGGGTTCGTGTAGACTTCCTCCCCTTCAAAAACAACATACTGACCGTTGAAGCTGATATAGGAATCGATTCCAAGTTCTTCTCTCAGCTCTTTGTACATAAAAGGAGCACGTCCGGTGGCAATGGCACAGTAAACGCCTTGATCCTTCAGATCCTGAACCGCTTTTTTCGTCTTCTCCGGAAGCTTTTTATCGTGGTCAAGCAGTGTTCCATCAATATCAAAAAAGGCAATTTTCTTATCCATAAGCGTTCCTCCTGCATATTCAAATTCTTTCATTTCTGCGCTCTTATCATAGCATGTCCTGCTCTTTGGCTATACTGTAGCATGAGTGGATAGGTTTGAGAAGAAAAACACACCATAATGACAAAATATAAAATGTAAATGTTTCATTCTTTCACAAACCGTATTATACTAGAGATAACAGGGATTGGGCGGTTTAACGTTTTTGGCGTTTTCTTCATCAACATAAAGGGGATGGATGCAAATGATGAAGCGTCTGAGAAGAAAGCTTAGAAAACGTTGGAAAAATTTTATGAAGCGGAAGACATACGCGTAAATCATTGTTTCAGGTGTACGGCCACCTGCGCATACAAGAATCATTACCATACACGCTGGAATCGTGCTATGATGATGAGAGGACAAGAATGTGGAAATTATATCTAGTTAGGAGCGATAACGTAATGATATTCAAAGTATTGTATCAGGGACTTGATACTGAAGTTCCTGTCCGCGAACGTACAGACAGCATGTACCTCGAAGCGGAAACCGAAAGACAAGTACGTGAAAAATTAAAAAATGCAGGATTTAATATCGAATATATCCAGGTGCTTGATGAGGATCACCTGGCATATGAGCAGCAATCCGAAGATTTCAGGCTGGAGCAGTTTTAACCGATGAAATTTGTGAAAAATGACCAGACCGCCGTGTTTGCCCTTGGAGGCCTCGGTGAAATCGGTAAAAACACATACGGCGTACAATTCCAAGACGAAATCATCCTCATTGATGCAGGGATTAAGTTCCCGGAAGACGAACTGCTCGGTATCGACTATGTCATTCCGGATTATACTTATCTCGTGCAGAACCAAGATAAAATCAAAGGTCTGTTTATCACGCACGGTCACGAAGATCACATCGGTGGTATTCCCTACCTTCTGCGTGAACTCAATATTCCAATCTATGCAGGGAAGCTTGCCATCGGCTTAATCCGTAATAAACTGGATGAGCACGGCCTGCTGCGCAGTGCGAAATTAAACACGATTCAGGAAGAAGACGTGATTAAATTCCGCAAAACGTCCGTATCCTTTTTCCGGACGACACACAGCATTCCTGATTCTTATGGAATTGTTGTAAAAACACCACCAGGCAACGTCGTTCACACGGGTGACTTCAAGTTTGATTTCACTCCTGTAGGTGAACCGGCCAACCTTGCTAAAATGGCTGAAATCGGTAAAGAAGGCGTTCTTGCCCTCCTTTCCGACAGTACCAATAGTGAGGTTCCTGGTTTCACTAAATCAGAACGTGTTGTGGGACAAAGCATCCATGACATCTTCACGCGTATGGACGGCCGTTTAATTTTTGCGACCTTCGCGTCGAACATCCACCGCCTTCAACAGGTCGTGGAAGCCGCTATTAAACATGGCCGTAAAGTTGCCGTATTCGGCCGCAGTATGGAATCTTCCATCCGTATCGGTCAGGAACTTGGATATATCCGTGCCCCTAAGGATACATTCATTGATGCCCAGCAGATCAATCGTCTGCCGGCAAACGAAGTCGTCATCCTTTGTACCGGATCCCAAGGTGAACCAATGGCCGCCCTGTCAAGAATCGCCAACGGCACCCACCGTCAGATTCAAATTCAACCAGGCGACACCGTTGTGTTCTCTTCTTCCCCAATCCCTGGAAACACAATTAGTGTCAGCCGTACCATAAACAAGCTGTATCGTGCAGGTGCCGATGTTATTCACGGACCACTGAATGATATCCATACATCCGGACACGGCAGTCAGGAAGAAATGAAGCTCATGCTCCGCCTTATGCAGCCGAAGTTCTTTATGCCGATTCACGGTGAATACCGCATGCTGAAAGAACATGTGAAATTGAGTCTGGACTGCGACGTTCAGGAAGAGAACTGCTTCGTTATGGATAACGGTGATGTGCTTGCCCTAGGCAAGGAAGAAGCCTCTGTGGCAGGAAAGATCCCATCCGGGTCTGTTTATGTAGACGGAAGCGGAATCGGTGATATTGGTAATATCGTTCTTCGGGACCGACGCATCCTTTCTGAAGAAGGTCTTGTCATCGTTGTAGTCAGTATCAACATGAAGGAATTTAAGATTGCTTCCGGTCCTGACATCATTTCCCGTGGATTTGTCTACATGAGAGAATCCGAGGACTTGATAAAAGAAGCCCAGCAGCTCGTCAGCTCCCACGTTGAAAAAGTGATGGAGCGCCGTACGACTCAATGGTCTGAAATTAAAAATGAAATTACAGATACCATCGCGCCGTTCCTGTTTGAAAAAACAAAACGCCGTCCGATGATTCTTCCAATCATTATGGAAGTGTAATGAAAAAGCCCGCTGTCTCTCGACAGCGGGCTTTTTTGATGTGGTATTATAATAAACGTTGAATGGATTTCTTGAGGTCAGGAAGGTCCAGCGTTCCGGATTCAAAGAATTCCTTCACGATATACTTCGAATAATTCACCGCCGATGTGTAATCGATTTTCCCTGGAAGCGGAGCCTGGTCTTCAATGACTACATCAATCAGAACCGGTTTATCTGAGAGGAATGCCTGCTTCATTTTGGTCCCAAGTTCTTCATAGGATTCAATGCGGTAGCCTTCTGCTCCGCACGCTTCAGCAAATTTGGCAAAGTCCACTTCACCAAGGTTTGTTGCATAATTCAAGTGTCCCATCTGTTCCTGCTCATACTTAATCATCCCGATTTTACTGTTATTCAGAACAACCATTTTAATCGGCAGGTCGTATTTAACAGCGGTGACGAAATCATGCATGACCATGGAGAACCCTCCGTCTCCGGATACTCCGACCACCTGCTTCTCCGGATGAGCTTTCTGCGCTGCTATGGCACCAGGGAGTCCACTCCCCATTGTTCCAAGCCAGCCGGAAATGAGGAATTTCTGGTTGACGAGATGCAGGAAGCGTGTGAGCCATACGGTAACGTTCCCAACATCTCCGGAAACGACTGCCCCCGGCTTCAAATGTTTTTCCAATTCATACATTACTTGTGGAGCATGTAGAGGATCCTCTTCCCTTCTCTTTTCCTCCTGTACAGCAATACGCCAATCCTTCATCTTTTCCTGGTAGTAAGACAGAAAGCTGCGTTCTTCCACTGGTTCCATCACATCGGTCAGCGCCTGCAGTGTTTCCCGGCTGTCCCCGGCAAGACCTGTTGTAATCGGATAATGCTTGCCAAGGTGAGCGGGCTCCCGATCAATCTGAATCGCATTCACTTGTTCCGGGAGAAAGTCACGATAAGGAAACTGGGTGCCGACTAAAATGAGAAGGTCGGTTTCCTTCATCGCATGGTACGCCGGTTTGGTACCAATTTGACCGTGCTGGCCCAGACAATAGGGATGATTATCGGGAATGATCCCTTTTCCGAGCAGGCTCATAATGATCGGCGCTTTAATGGTTTCGGCGAAGGCAATCAGTTCACTGGCTGAAGACTTCGTCCCCTGTCCTGCCAGAATCAACGGTTTTTCGGACTTCTCAATCAACTTCCTTGCCTCATTTAAATGTTCCTGACGAGGGAAAATTTCCGGTTTGAAAAATTCACCGGATGTCCGTCTCGTGTTATCGCTCTGCTTTTTAGCGAATAAATCATCCGGGACAATCAATACAGACACGCCTTTATTGGCATAAGCTTCCTTTACTGCCTGGTCCAGCAGATCCGGGAGCTGTTCTTCCGTTTCCGCACGTTGATTAAAAACCGATACATCATCAAACATGCGCTCCAGATTAATTTCCTGAAATGCTCCGGTTCCAATTTCCTCGCTGTGTACCTGCCCCACGATAGCAAGGACAGGCGCACCATCAGCCTTCGCATCATAAAGTCCATTTAATAGATGGATGGCTCCCGGACCGGCTATCCCCATCGTCACACCAAGTTTTCCGGTAAGCTTCGCATATGCGGCTGCAGACAGAGCACCTGTCTCTTCGTGGCGGACCTGAAGAAATTCGATCTCGTCCTTCCTTTTTCTCAAATCATCAATCAATTCATTTATAGAATCACCAGGCATGCCGTATACATGATCCACACCCCAGTCGATCAACTGCTGTGTCAGTAATGCTCCTGTACGTTTTTCAAACATATGCTTCATCCTTTCAACTTGCTGAATTTCTCGTCTATCCTTTGTATTTCCTTATCGCTCATTCAGTAAACAAAAAAAGAACGGGGATTCCGTCCCGTTCTTAAGATTCTTTCATTCTTCCCCCTCATCTAAAAGGGCCTCAATCTCTTCGAGCTGTACCAGTACATCCCCCATCCACTGTTCCACCTCATCGACAAGAGGAGACTTTTCCAGCTCTCCCCCCTGCTCCTGTTTTTGCATCAGGTATAGGAAAAGCAGCTTCAAGGAGTCCTCCTCCAGAAAAACAAAACTATGGTCATCTGTCCGCTTGGCACTCTTTTTCTGTTTTAATTTTTCAACAAGCCAATGCTTTATAAATTGCTGGACATTTTCTTCCGCCATCAATCTCCCTCCCCTTTCACACCACTTGCACTCATCTGGTTCAAGGAGGGTACACCGGATTCCCACCCTTTTCCATACGCAAATCCCTGCATAATGGAAGCATAGGATTTCTCCGGTTTCCATTTCAGCTGAAAATTTGCGAAGGTCAGGGACCCTCCAGGTTCAATCATGTTCTGCTCCAGGGGTTTTAACCAGAATTCGTTCTTCGCCTGTTCTTCATCCATCCGAAGCCAGGCACCTGCTGCCTTCATTTTTGCGACTTGAGCTTTATGTATATATTTTCCTGAGAATTGAAATGGGGAATCCTCTGACATCTTAAGGCAGATGTAAGGGTCATGCATCACCTGGTGACCCAGGTTACGGATATGAAAACTTGCGATCATCATACTTTCCTGATCGGAATCATGGGAAACGTGGATGGAATACGTAAAAAAACAGATAACAGCCCTGTGCTGTCCTGCCTTCAATGCGGTGACTTTTTTACGGATGTCCTTGATGCGGGCCTCCTGCTGTTTTTTCAACTGCAACAACCGTTCCATATCATGCCACCTCCAAAAAAAATACAAGAGAAGAAGGGATTCCTCTCTTGTATTTATGCAGCTGGTTTACGCATTATCACCATCGTCAGCCGTTGGGAACAATACCGGACATTGTGGCGGCATTGTTGGTGCCGGGCAAGGTGGGATTGGAAGCAGATCACGCGGCTCACAGAACTCAGCAATAAGCTCAAGCGTTACTGGATATGTGGATTGGATGCTTTGGCAGAGACGCACGGATACCGTGATGTCATCAAGGGAATCTCCAGCTGTTCCATTTTCTTCACACGTGAAGTTACAAACAAAACAGTCAAGGTCTGTATAAGTAACCTCCACGTCTGTTCCTTCCGGCGCACACAATAGTACCTGCTCACAGCGGACAAAGTCAGCTTCTCCTACTTCTACAACTGCTCCACCATTTTCTGCTGTCAATTCTACAGCGATGGTTACCGTAAAGTATTTACGAATGTTCACAAGCTGAAGTGTCAACAGCGTTCCGTCAACGACAAGCTCCTGATCGACGCGTCCGACGATTTCAATCGGATCGTCTTCACGCGGCTCTACTGTACAGATGACTTCTTCAATGTCATCACACTCAAGCTGTTCTCCTGAGGGACCGACGGGAAGCTCAAAGTCTCCGATTGTTAGATCAAACGAAGCCTCATTGATTACCCAGTCATAAACTTTTGTTGTGTTGATACATAGGAGCTCCTGGCCCCCATTAAGATTTTTTGCTTGCATGGTTAGCAAACACCTCCGAATAAGATTTTTCTTTCATTCGTAGCATATGTCTGGAAAAAAGCTTGGGTCTAGTACATTCGCTGATGTTTGGTGGGATTTTACAATTTTGTGCGAACACCTATATTACATGCAGGAGACCTCATATGGTGTCTGTCCAGCCCAAAGGAAATGTTCCACACATAACATCCCAAAGGCGGGCATAGGCTGATATGTAAAAAGAGCCGTTTCACAACCGTGGGCAGGTGTCTTAAAAACACCTCAGCGATGTGTCACGGATCAGGAACGAATCAATACTATAATACTGTGCTGGTAAGGGTGATGAATGATGGGACAGTTCAGCCATACAGGCCCGGACCATGTGGAGCTCCTAAAATGGAACATCAACCTTTTTAAGGAGATGGTCCAATCTCTGGAAAATGGTGACTGGACGGTGGAGGATGGGTACAGGGGAAAAGATCCGCTTCATTATAAGTTATTGTTAGAAGGAGTTATCAACAAAATGGAAGAATTCAACCAGCAGCTTGAGCTGCGAACGAATCAGCTCACAGCTCAAGTTCAGCAACTGAGTGAGCATGTTCATCTATTGAAAGATGATGTGGAAGACATCAAGGAAAAGCTTGACCGCCTGCAATTGAAAGATTTAATTCAGAAAATGAATGTGATTATTGAACAGCAGGACGATCGTGAACAGGAACAAGTGCAGCAATCTGAGAATGACCGGTTAAAAAGTGAAATTGATCAGTTAAAAGCGGAAATGAAAGCGCAGAAGATGCAGGAATACACCGAACAGAAGACGACGGCGAAAGAGCAGGCAGGACCTAAAGTTTCAGAGTATCGGAGACTGAAGACGATGCTGCATTCCTCGCCCATGTATCCAGCCCAGAGACAGGACTATTACCCTCCCCAGCAGCCTTATCCATATTCCAGCCCTGCCTCCTACTATCCACCACAACCGGGCCAGTATCAGCAAAACTATCCAGCCGCACAAGAGTCGACCCGGAGAGGACAGAAACGGTCGTCCCGCCACCCGTTTATAGAACCTGTCAAAAATACCATCTTAAAGTCAACTTCAAAAAAAAACGATAAAGAACCCGCCCAGACCGTGAGTTCCCACACTCCGCCGGCGGTAACTACAATTCAGAAAGAGCCTGAAAATAAAAAAGCACTGGTTCAAACCATCGCTCATACCATCGCGGCCATTCCAGCAGAGGAATCAACTCTCCCTGAACAACAGGCCTCCAAGGGGATGAAACGCACCTCCCCTGTCTCAATCGAAAAGGCTAACATCACGCAGAGGCATAAGCCGGAAATCGTCTCTCCTCGGTCAGAACCATTATTGGAGAAGGAGACCCCTGCTAAAAAACGGGAATTTTCTTCGATCTTTTCCATCTTTCAGAAGTGGAACGGATAATGGTGAGGATTGATCAGAGGTTATATGAGCAAATGGTCGATCACGGGTATACCTGCCTGCCGAATGAAGCCTGCGGACTGATCTCGGGTCACGGTGAAAAGGTTGAGCAAATCTGGCCGCTTGTGAACGAACGCCCTTCCCCCCGCCGTTTTTTTGTCAGTAAGACCATCGTTTCTTCCACCCTTGAAGCCATTGAACAATCAGGGCAGCAGGTGCTGGCCGTTTATCATACCCATCCGGGAACAGCACCCGTGCCCTCCTCTTATGATCTTCAAAGTCACCAGGACAGCACGGTAAAAATGGTGATCATCTCCTACAAATTCCATTCTCCACGCTCCGCCTGCTACTCCATATGGGACGGCCGCTATGTAAAGCACCCATTTCATATCGGGGAGCGTTAAGCGCCCTTCCCTTTTTCCATAGTGTGCTTATACTACAGTATCAAGGTGTAAGGAGAGGTGGCTATGAAAGAAAAAAGAAGAAAAAGACTGGTTAAGGTCAACCGGACCATGAAACAAACCCCAACCCCAATCGTTATTGAAACGACGAAAAATAAAGTCGAGCGTCCTGTTAAACGAGGGGGCTGCTGTTTAAAAAGGAAAAGCTGATTGAATCTCGCCTCCGAATGAGACCAATGAGCGGCATGTCCTTATTATTATTTATAAACACTTATAATAAAGGCCCCGGATTCCATATAGGAACCGGGGCTTCTGGTTTAGTCCTCAACAACAAGATTTTTTTCAAAGCGGCTGATATCTTTGTCTGCACCAATGACGATCAGGACATCACTTTCCCTGATTTCCTCCGTAGCCATCGGGGAGACAATCACATCCTTCTCCCGCTTAATGGCAACGACGTTACACCCATATTCCGCACGGATATCGAGGTCCACCAATGTTTGTCCGCCCATTTTACTGCCGGCTTTCACCTCGACAACGCTGTGGTCATCGGAAAGCTCGATGTAATCCAGAATATTATTGGAAATGATATTATGAGCAATCCTTTTCCCCATATCTCTTTCCGGATGGACGACTTGATCGGCACCGATTTTGTTCAGGATCTTTTCGTGGTAATCATTCTGGGCTTTGACCGTAATCATTTTGATGCCCATTTCTTTTAGAATCAAAGTAGTCAGCATGCTGGCCTGTATATTGTCACCTATGGCAACAATGACATGGTCAATGTTGCGGAATCCAAGTTCTTTCAGGGCATTTTCATCCGTCGAATCTGCAATGACGGCATGAGACGCGATATCCCTGTATTCATTGACTTTATCCTCATCAAGGTCAAGCGCCAGCACTTCCATTCCTTCACGGCTTAATTCGCGGCATATACTGCCCCCGAATCGTCCAAGACCAATGACGGCAAATTCTTTCTTCATCTTTCCCGACCCCCATCTATCACGTAAAAAATCTATGCTTATTCTATCACACAATTGTGTCCATCACATAAAAAAGTAGAAACCACTTGTTCTTCCACTGCCTAAAGAAGCTCCTACCATTCAGACGGGACCGGGGAAAGGCGGGGTATTCATAAGGGACATGTTCTTTACCACTATGGTCTTGCAGAGCAAAAAGGGAAGAACGTCTGTCAAACAGAGGTTCTTCCCTTTTATCGATATCTATTTGGTCAGGCTGGTATCCGCCAATAAGCGATCCGTGACCTTACATGATGCAGGTGTTTTTCTTCCGTAAGCGTAGAGAAAGAGCTCTGCTACTTTTTCCCCTTCACATAATCTGCATCAAACAAGAACATGCGCATGAGGAGAATCAGCGATGGAATCAGCAGGAAAAGACCTGCAATAAAGACAATGACAAGCGCCACAGCCATCGATTCATTCGTCACCGCATTGGAAATCGTCACGTACGGATAAAGCAGATACGGTAGATGAGACGCTCCATACCCAAAGAAAGCTACGAAGAACTGAAGCATGACGGCAATAAAGGCCCATCCGTAAAACCTTCCTGTATAGACGAGGAACAATGCAGTTATAAAGAACCCTACAGAAATTCCGAACACCCACCACAAGTCAATCGCCCGTTGAAAATGCTCTGGATTCTGCTGACTCAAAGCAATAAATGTCGTGAGGCTGGCAATGATGGTCGGAGAGCTCCAGAACAGGGCATACTTCCTGACAATTTCAAGTGCCGGGCGGTCTCCTGCACGATGGGCATAATACGTTAAAAACATCGCGCTGATGTAAAGAACGGAAACGATGGCGAGAAAAACGACACTCCATGAATAAGGGCTTGAGAACAGTTCCCCGAAAAGAAGCTGCACACCATTTTCCGTTTCTTCAATAAAGCCTCCCTCTGAAATCGTCAGAGCGGTGGATAAAGAGGCCGGAATGAGCAGCCCTGTCGCTCCGTAAAGGAACATGTAGAGGGAGTTGTCTTTGGATCCATAGTTTTCAAACGCATAAAAGGATCCCCGTATAGCAAGGAGAACAATCGCGATACTTCCCGGAATCAACAGGGACTGCCCAAAATAATACGCCATATCCGGGAAGAATCCGACAAGACCGACGAAGAAAAAGACGAAGAAAACATTCGTCACTTCCCATACCGGAGAGAGGTACCGGGAGATCAGCTGATTAATCAAGTGATCCTTTTTCGTCATTCTTGCATAATAGGCAAAAAAGCCAGCACCAAAATCTACAGATGCGACGATCAAATATCCGTAAAGGAACAACCAGAGGACGGATATCCCGATGATTTCATAGCTCATGACTGTCCCTCCCTGCTGGCTGCGGCTGTATTCGGAAAGCGGTGCTCCAGTTCAAGCTCGGCAGGCTTGCCTTTGAATATTTTGCGTAACGTAAGCAGACATCCAACACCGAGCACAAGGTAGACGGCAGCAAACAGCGCAAACATCCAGCCGATGTACGGAGATGTCGTCGAACCTTCCGCAACAGTCATAAAGCCTCTCAAAATCCACGGCTGTCTTCCGACTTCGGCATAAATCCAGCCAAACTCAATCGCGAGCATCGTCAAAGGACCAGCCGCTGCTACTCCCCACAAGAGAATAGGATGGAACGGGTTTCCTTTCTTCCATTTCCAGAGCACAAGGAAGAGCAGGGAAATCCCCAGGGTGTAAAAGCCGATCGATACCATCAGATCGAACATATAGTGGATCCATAAGGGAGGCCGCTCGTTCTCAGGTGTTTCCTCGAGCCCTTCCACTTCTGCATTAAAATCGCCGTGAGCGAGGAAACTTAAAGCATTGGGAATCCTGATCGCGTTTTCGACTTCATTGTTCTCATTCAGCGTACCGAATACAACAAGGTCAGCGCCTTCTTCGGATTCAAAGTGCCATTCCCCGGCAGCGAGCTTCTCGGGTTGATGCTCAGCCAGAAACTTCGCCGATAAATCACCGGCAAGCGCTGTAAGCATAGCAAAGATAAAAGTGGCAGTCATTGTAAGTTTTAATGCTTTTTTGTGATAGAGGGATCCTTTTTTTATCAAAATGATGAAAGCAGCAATCCCTGCAAGCACCGCTGCAGCGGTTAAATAAGAGGAAGATATGACGTGAAAGACCTTCGTCGGTGTCGCAGGATTGAACATCGCAGCAAGTGGATCCACCGATGTAAAACGGCCCTCTTCCAGCTCAAAACCCTGGGGCGTGTTCATAAACGAATTCACCGTTGTAATAAAGAAGGCGGACATCGTTCCTCCAATGACCACAGGAATGGATAACAGCCAGTGGTAGATCGGCTTCTTGAACCGGTCCCACGTATATAAGTAGATCCCTAGGAAAATCGCCTCAAAGAAGAAGGCGAAGGTTTCCATGAATAACGGCAGAGCAATCACGTTCCCCGCAAGCCTCATGAAGCTCGGCCAGATGAGTGACAGCTGCAGACCGATCGCCGTCCCTGTCACAACTCCGACAGCGACCGTAATGGTATACCCTCTCGTCCAGCGCCTGGCGAGCAGAGTGTAATGCGGATCCTTCCGCTTGATTCCGATGAATTCCGCAATGGACACGAGGACGGGGACCCCGACTCCCAGTGTTGCGAAAATGGCGTGAAATAGTAATGTCATCGCAGTGAGCGCACGACTCACTTCGACGGTTTCGAATCCAAACATCTTAATTCGTTCCCTCCTACCCAGGAATAATCTCAAAATCTGTTCTGGGATTAGTATAAAACGTAAAACACCGTTGTGGTATTCAAGATGATGACTGTTTTGTGACAAACTTCACAAAGTCTTTTCGATTCTTATCGTACCGCACACCATCCGTCCTGTCGACCTATCTGCCTGTTCCCCTCCTCCGTTCTTTTCTAACGTTGTTCAAAAGAAAAAACCCTGTAGAATTTTTCTACAGGGTGATTTATTATATGGCATCCAGCATTTGGAACTGGGCTTTTACAAGTTCATAATATTCGCCGTGCTGATCCATAAGTTCATCATGAGATCCCTGCTCAAGAATCTTTCCATGCTCGAGCACGAAAATGTTGTCGGCTTCACGTATCGTTGATAAGCGGTGGGCGATCATAATGGCTGTTCTCCCTTTCAGGAGCTTCTTCAAAGCCTGTTGAATCTTCAATTCGGTTTCTGTATCTATACTCGCTGTTGCTTCATCCAGAATGAGAATTCTCGGATTGGCAAGCAGGGCCCGGGCAAAGGAGAGAAGCTGCCGTTCTCCGGCTGAAAGAATATTCCCCCGCTCCTCTACTTCGGTTTCGTAGCCGTTGTTCAAGCGCTGGATAAAACCATCCGCTCCTACCACTTCTGCCGCTTCTTTCACCTCTTCATCCGTAGCACCCGGACGCCCGAAGCGGATATTTTCCATAATCGTTCCCGAAAAAATGAACGTGTCCTGAAGAACGACACTGATCTGCTGTCTGATACTATCAATGGAAGCATCCTTCAAATCCACCCCATCGATTTTGACGGCACCTTTGGTTGGGTCGTAAAAACGGCTGATCAAGTTGGCAATCGTAGATTTCCCTGATCCCGTATGTCCAACAAGGGCCACCGTTTCTCCTTGTTTCATCTCAAGGTTGATATCATGAAGAGCTATCCGCTTGGAATCGTAGGCAAACTGAACGTGGTCGAATTCGATGTGACCTTTCATATCCTTCAGTTCCACGGCATTTTTCTTCTCCTCGACATTTGGTTCTTCATCCAGGAATTCAAAGATCCGTTCAGAGGCTGCCATCGCCATAAGAAGCTGGTTGTACATCATCCCCAGTCTGGATATAGGTTCCCAGAACATCCCAAGGAAGAAGGCGAACGATACAAACGTTCCGACCTGGATATCTCCCTGAAGAATCAACCAGGCCCCAAATGAAACGAGGATGACTGTACCGATGGCATTGCTCATTTCGACAAACGGACGAAACATCGCGCTTTTTTTCGTCGCTTCCTTCCATGCGAGAAAGTTATCCGTGTTCACCCCGTCAAAGTATTCGGTATTTTCCTTCTCCTGTGTAAAGGACTGGGTAATCCGAATGCCCTGCAGACTTTCATTCAAGTGGGAATTCAGCCTGGACTGCTGGATTCGTACCTGCTGCCAGGAGCGTCGGATATTCCGGCGCAGCTTCGTGGAAATATAGAACATCAGCGGCATGATCACGAGAATCGCCAGGGCAAGCTTCGGATCGAGTGCCAGCAGAATAGCGATGATCCCAGTTAAGAGAACAATATCCATCAGAAGGTTGATGATCCCGTTTGTAAACAGTTCCTGAAGCGAGTTGATATCATTCATAATCCGCACGAGAATGGAACCGGCAGATCTTGAATCAAAAAACTTGTGCGACAGCCTTTGGACATGGGAAAACAAATGCTGTCGGAGATCATAAATCACGTTCTGCCCCAGAATGTTGACATACTTAATCCTCAAGGCGTTGGCGATGTAGCTGAGAACATACAAGCCTGCAATTCCCAGCACCAGCTGGATCAATAAACCGTTGTCTCTTTCTGCAATCGCAGTATCAATAGCCACCTTACCAATTAAAATCGGTACAATCAGCCGGACGAGCGTGGAAATCAGCATGGAAATAATGGATACAGGCAGAAGTTTTTTTGTATACGGCTTGATGTACGTAAGCAGACGCCACATCTGTGCCCAGTTAAAAGGCTTCTCAATGGCCTGATCCTGTGAATATTTGAAACGGTTTAAGTGTTTATTTTTTCCTGCCATAGAATGTCCCTCCTTCCTTTCATCGATGGGAAGCTGTATTTAGAATCTTTTCTTTGTCCTGGTATTGAATATCGTAAATGCGTTGATACGGTCCTCCATTGCTCAACAGCTCTTCATGCACCCCGCGTTCTTTCACGCTTCCATCTTCGAGAACGATGATTTCATCGGCGTGCTTCAACGAGGAAATGCGGTGGGCAATGATGAATGTCGTACGGCCTTTCATGACTTCCTGTAGAGCTTTTTGGATGTTGAACTCGGTTTCCATATCCACAGCTGAGGTCGCATCATCCAAAATGAGAACAGCAGGGTCAATAAGAATCGCGCGGGCAATCGCAATCCGCTGCTTCTGTCCGCCGGATAATCCCATGCCCCTCTCTCCAAGGAGCGTATCATAGCCATCGGATAACTCCATGATAAACTCGTGGGCCTGGGCTCTTTTGGCTGCATCAATCACATCATCCATAGTCGCATCTGGATTACCATAGGCGATATTTTCCTTGATCGAAGTCGAGAATAAAAACGATTCCTGGAGCACGAAGCCTATATTCTTCCGGAGGGTTCTCAATCCATAATCCGAAACCGGCCGGCCGTCGACAAGCACCTCCCCTTTTTCCGGTTCATAAAAACGGGTGATCAGCTGGGTGATACTCGTCTTTCCTGATCCTGTAGCTCCGATTAACCCGATCGTTTTCCCAGGTGGGGCATCAAAGCTGATCTCCTTTAGTGCTGAGTCATCATCCTCCACATACGTCAGTGTGACATCCTTGAAGGTGACATGGCCTTTCAGTCGTTCCTGATGGATGGCATCCTCCTTTTCGGTAATCTCTTCCGGAGCTTCTAATATCTCAAGCAGCCGCTCGCCGGATGCTTTGGCCTGTGAAAACTGGTTGATGACAAACCCCAGATTCATCAATGGACCGAGGATATACCATACAAAGCTGAAAAAGGCCACCAGCTCTCCAAGCTGGAGCGAGCCATTGATGACAAGATACCCGCCATAGGCCAGCAGTGCCACAACCGACACGTTTCCGATAAACTCCATCAGCGGAAAATAACGCGACCATATGTTGGAGGTGTCGATATACTTCGTCCTGTAGTCATTGCTGCGGTTGGAGAAACGACCGATTTCAAAATCCTCTCTGGAAAGAGATTTTACCGTGTTCATTCCACTGATATTTTCCTGTACTCTTGTATTCAATTTACCGAATGATTTCCGGATTTTACGAAAAGCCGGGTGCACACGGCGGTCGAACCGGTAGACGACTATCCCAAGAAACGGCATTACAGCCATCGTGACCAGTGCCAGAGGAACGGAATAGTAAAACATGACAATCAAGCTGATCACAATCAACAGGACAATCCGGAGCAGTTCTGAAAAGCCAAAGGATAAAAAGAACCGGAAGCCTTCCACATCCGCTGTCAAACGGGACATCAGATCCCCCGTTTTCGCGTTGTCATAGTAACGGAAAGGTAGACGCTGCAGTTTCTTGTAAATTTCATCCCTGAGTGTGTAAACCGAACGTATGCCGAAATAATCTCCATAATACTGGTTGAAATATGTAGCGATTCCTTTAACAATCATAAGTCCGATAAAAGCAGCACATAAATAGGGAATTAAGCTGTACTGCTCCCCTGATACGGCATCGTCAATCGTTTTCTGCAGGACAATCGGATAAACCACGGTAATAGCTGTAACAAAAAGCAGGGCGAACATGGACCATAAAAAATAACTTTTAAACGGCCAGTAAAACTGTTTCAACTTTTTGAACGTATCCAAATCATGACCTCCTTCGCTGTCAACGTATTTATAAATATATCGGGTATCGAAATAAATTGCCACCCATTTGAAATAATTTTTAAAATTTTCTGTTAAGCCCTTTCCCGCTTTACCGCAGGATCTCAGCAAATGGCTCCTGGGTTCCCTTCCCCGGCTTTTGGATCTTGTCCAGCCTGAACAGCTCACGCCTGCCTATGTCTTTCCATTATATGCACAAGATTAGGGTGTCCCTATACGCCTCTTGGCAAATAGAAAGAAATGTAAAAAACGCAAGCGGATATGCGAAGTTTTATGCGTATTTTCGACAAATCATTGAAATCATCCCTTACGTTCCGCTATTCTATTAGAGAGGTCAGTACAAGGACATAAAGAAAGGAGCTCCATGCAGCTATGAATTTATTTGAAGAAGGAATGCAATTTAACCTCTCAGAGCTTGTCGAACTGCTCATTCAAGTCGGCTTGAAAGTGCTCGTACTCCTGATCGGTTATGCTATTGCAAAACCACTTGGCCGTAAAGCCATCGAATCGGCCATCAACCGCTTAAGTACCCAGAGGAAACTCTCCGAAGGACGGAATAAAACGTTACAGAAACTTTCTGTTAACCTCTTTTCCTATGCTCTTATTTTCATCCTCGTCATGATGCTCTTCAGTGCTGTCGGCATTGAAATCGGCCCTCTCCTTGCCGGTGCAGGAATCGTTGGTCTTGCGATCGGTTTCGGAGCCCAGGGTCTTGTGTCAGACATTGTCACCGGCTTTTTCATCCTGCTTGAACGTCAAGTGGAAGTGGATGATTACGTAACCGCCGGCGGTTATGACGGAATTGTCGAGGAAGTAGGCATCCGCACGACCCGCATCCGGAGCTTTGATGGAACGTTGAACTTCATTCCAAACCGCAACATTTCAGGTGTAGCCAACCACTCCCGCGGCAACATGCGTGCCCTTGTGGACATTGGCATCGGGTATGATGAGAACATTGACGAAGCAATGGCTGTCCTGCAGAAAGTTGCTCAGGACTTCCAAGAGGATGAACGCTTCAAAGAAGGTCCGGACGTTCTTGGTGTCCAAAGCCTCGGATCCTCCGATATCGTCATCCGTATTCTTGGTAAGACGGAAAACATGGAACAGTGGGCCGTGGAACGCGACTTGAGAAAAGCGATGAAAGAAGCGCTTGATGCTGCAGGCATTGAAATTCCGTTCCCTCATCAAGTCTACGTTCATAAAAACGAAGAATAACAGAAAAACGCCCGGATGATTTGATCCGGGCGTTTTCTCATTCTTCCACTTTCCATATTTCCACTTTTTTTATCTGCCCTTTCACCATATCGACAACCTTAAAGGAATAGCCGCTGCTCACGACAACTGTCCCTTCTTCAGCCTCATAGTCCTGCGTATAAATCCAGCCGGATATTGTATCAATGTCCTCATGGTGAAGATGTACCTGGAAGTACTCATTAATATCCTGAACCGCTGTTTTCCCCTCGACGAGGTAGTGGCCGTTTTTCAAGCGTTTGATGTCCCGTTCCTCTTCTGCATCGAATTCATCCCTGATTTCCCCGACGATCTCTTCCAGGATATCCTCGACCGTCACGATACCGGCCGTCCCGCCATACTCATCAATCAGAACAGCCATATGGTTGTGCTCCTTCTGCATTTTCACCAACAGGTCATGAATGGGCACATTTTCGAACACTTTCATCACAGGCCTCATGAAAGGCCGGAGGGATGTATGATGTTCTGCATCATCAAACAGCAGCTCTTTCATATGGATGATTCCGATCACTTCATCCTTATTCCCATCTATAACAGGATAACGGGTAAAACGATTCTGCTTCACTTCACGTATGATGTTGGACACCGGCTGATGGACATTGATCACAGCCATTTCTGTCCGGGGGATCATAATCTCCTTGGCTGTACGGTTATCAAATTCAAATATCCGGTCGACATACGTATATTCTGAACGGTTGATTTCGCCTTTTTGGTAGCTTTGGGATAATATATGGCGCAGTTCTTCTTCAGAATGAGCCTCTTCAGATTCATTCGCTGTATGAAATCCCATCATCCGTACAAAGATATTGGCAGCGCCGTTCAACAGCCAGATCAGCGGGTACATGACCTTGCTGTAGAGCATTAAAGGCCTGGATAAGACCAGCGTGAGCGCTTCTGCTTTTTGGATGGCTACTGTCTTCGGAGCGAGTTCCCCGAGTACGACATGAAGAAATGTGATGACGAAAAACGCAATCGCAAAGGAGAGCGTGTGGGTAACTCCTTCAGGAAGCGGAAAACGATCAAACAAAGGCCGGAGCAGGACATCCAGTGTCGGTTCGCCCAGCCACCCTAAACCGAGGGCTGTGATCGTGATTCCGAGCTGACACGCCGATAGATAGTAATCCAGGTCATTCAACACTTTCAAGGCGTTGCCCGCCCGTTTATCCCCATCGGAGGCAGCCGACTCAATCCGTGTTTTTCTCACTTTTACGATTGCAAATTCACTCGCTACAAAGAAAGCTGTCAAAATGATTAAAACCGCTACTGCAGATAACTTCAACACCGATTCCATTTCAGCCGATCCCCTCCACTATAGAAAAAGAGGAGTCGTCCCTCCTCTTTTTCGATCATTGCTTATGTGAACTTCTCCTACACATGTTTTACCATTACTGACGTATTCTAAACACCTTTCTCTAGTGTTCACATAAGCGGGGAAGCTATACGCCTGCTTACAAAGAACGAAGCGTTTGTTCGACAGTGTCAACGCCTACAACCAGCGCTTCCTCTTTCGGCATTAAAGAAGATTGATGCAGACCTGCCTCCGAGTCCACCCCAAGCCAGAACATAAAACCCGGAATCTCTTTCAACATGTATCCGAAATCTTCCCCTGTCATGGCCATAGGGGCTTCTTTGAACGTATAGGAAAGATTATTCATCACCTTTTGAAAAGCTTCCACCTGCTCCTTGTCGTTATACACCTGATGATAAGTGGAGCCGTAATCTATGGAAATGCTGCAGTCGTGGGCAATTTCAAACCCGCGCGCGATTTTTTCGATTTCTTCTTTCACAAGCTTCATGGATGCTGGAGAAAGAGTGCGGATCGTTCCTTCAAGCCTTGCTGTTTCTGCGATGATATTCTGTACAGTGCCGGCCTCGATTTTCCCTACGGTAATGACGGCACTGTCGAGCGGATCCATCCGGCGGGCCACAATCTGCTGGATGTGTGTAACAAACGTACTTGCCGCCACACCCATATCATGCGTCAGGTGAGGAAAGGCGGCATGCCCTCCTACCCCCTTGAAATCGATGAAAAGTTCACTCGTGTTGGCAAACAACAGGCCCGGACGCGAAGTCACTGTCCCGACAGGAAGGTCAGGAGCTACATGCAGCGCAAAAATAATATCCGGCTTCATTCGTTTCATTGGCTCAGAGGCCAGCATCGGCTCGGCTCCGCCCGGGCCTTCTTCCGCCGGCTGGAAGAGAAATACAATGTCGTCTTCTGCTGGCTGTTCAGCCAGCCGGGTCAATGCACCGAGGGCAATGGTCATATGAAAATCGTGCCCACACGCATGCATACGCCCTTCATGGATCGATGAAAACGGATAACCGGTGGTTTCTGTCAAAGGCAGGCCGTCGATATCTGCGCGGTACCCGATCGTCCGCTTCCCTTCTGTCCCTTTCACATAGACGAATACACCGGTCCTCCACGTTTCTACCGTTAACCTTTCCTGAGGCAGTGTATCAATATAGGAAAGTAAATAGGTCTGTGTTTTAAATTCTTCAAATCCCAATTCAGGGATTTGATGCAGTTCCCTGCGGATGTCTATCAGTTGATCCAGTTGCAAAACACTCACTCCTTCTATAGAAAAACCCTGCAGACCGCAGGGTATCAGACAGGCGCAGCCCGCTTTGGACTACGCCTGTATAAAGCTTATGAAGTGGAATTAGTTATCCAGCTTACGCAGCTCCTGTTTGATTTCTGTTTTTGATTTTGTCTGGTCATCAATTTCCTTGATCACTTTAGCCGGGGTTCCCGCCACGAGTGTGTTTGCCGGTACATCTTCAGTTACAATCGCTCCAGCTGCTACAACGGCACCTTCTCCAACTGTGACACCTTCAAGGACGACCGCATTGGCACCAATGACAACGCCGTCTTCTACTACAACCGGTTGGGCAGAAGGCGGCTCGATGACTCCCGCGAGAACGGCGCCTGCACCGATGTGGCAGTTCTTACCGACCGTCGCGCGGCCGCCGAGAACGACGTTCATATCAATCATTGTGCCTTCTCCGACTACGGATCCGATATTGATCATCGCTCCCAGCATGATCACCGCTCCATCACCGATTTCCACTTGATCACGGATCACAGCACCCGGCTCGATCCGTGCATTGACTTTCTTCAGGTCAAGCAGCGGGATGGCAGAGTTGCGGCGGTCATTTTCAAGGACATAATCCTCAATGTCATTTTCATACTGTTCAAGAAGTGGCTGAATGACTTTCCATTCTCCGAAAATGACACCTGTATTTCCAGTAATGAAGTCCTGGATCTGGTCACCAAACTCAAGGCTTTCCAGATTGTTACCTTTAAGATAAACCTTTACAGGTGTAGATTTTTCACTGTTTGAGATAAAAGAAATAATCTCGTTGGCATCCATTTGTTTCATCAGTCATTTCTTCCTCCTTTATGTATCTTTCATCCTTTACTTTATCAAAGGATGTCCGGGGTTATCAATCTTTTTTCGGAATTTGCAGAATCAGTAGAAAACTTACGGCCGCTAAAAGGACCAGACTGATGTATACGATATGAAGTCCCGAGGTCAGTCCATGCTGCAGTACGGCAAGAGCTTCTTCACCTAAAGACAGCCGTGTTTCTTCCCGGAGCAGGGCGTTCGTATCGTTAATGCTCAATTTACTGCCCATGCCGGCCTCCTCAATCGCCTCAGATACGCGGCTGTTCAGCAGACCGCCGAGAAGGGCTGCTCCAAGCGCACTTCCGATCGTCCTCATAAACATGTTGGAAGCCGTAGCGATCCCTCTTTTCTCCCAAGTTACACTATTTTGAATGGAGACAATAAAAGAAGTGGTCGTCAATCCCATCCCGATTCCAATGAACAAAGAACCAGCTGCTGCGAATAAAGGTCCTTTCTCAGGAGAAAGCAAGGAAAAGAGAATGCTTCCCACTATAAGAGAAACACCGCCGGCGAGAGCTGTAGGTCTGAAACCGATCTTCAAATACAACCGTCCGGCAGCTGCTGATGCCGCCGGCCAGCCAATCGACATTGTTGTAAGGGTAAATCCTGCCACTGTAGCGGACTGCTCCATCACGCCCTGGACAAAAGCCGGAAGGTAACTGCTCACCCCGATCAAAATCATACCTGTAATCAGAGACGTGGCATTGGAGTAACGGATGGACCGGATCTGCCACAAGTCGAGCGGCATCATCGGGTCCTCCATCTTTCTTTCATGAATAATAAAAGCCAGGGCCCCTCCTGTGGAAATCACACCCAGTGCAGCCATCCCCCACGAAAGCCACGGGATGCTTGTCCCGCCCTCAACCAAAATGACAATCAAGGAACTGATCGTAATCATCACCCATACGGAACCGGGCAGGTCTACGCTCCGTTTTTCTTTCGTTTTCTCTTCCTTAAAGAAGAATAAAATGCCCAGCAGAGCCAGCATACCGAGAGGCAGGTTCATCCAGAAGACATAAGGCCAGCTGAGCACATCGACGAACAATCCGCCGAGCAGCGGTCCTGCGACTGCAGATATGCCCCACACACTGGACAGCCATCCTTGGATCCGGGCCCGTTCTTCTTTTGTATAGATATCTCCGACGATGGTGGTTGCTATCGGCATCAAAGCCCCTGCACCAAGTCCCTGTATCAGCCTTGCCCCAATCAGGACTTCCATTGAAGGCGCAAGCGCACATAAAACCGCTCCGGTTAGAAACAGACCGATGCCGGTCATAAACACGGGTTTCCGACCAAAAACATCAGAGAGACGGCCGAAGAGCAGAACGGTGGCCGCATTCGTCAAAAGATAAGCGGAGAACACCCATGAATACCATCGGAAACCGCCGAGGTCTGCAGCGATACTCGGCATGGCTGTTGAAACGATGGTAGCTTCAATAGCCGCCAGAAACATCGCCAGCATAATCGAAGCGAGGACCAGTCCTCTATTTTGTTGTGTATTCGACATATGTATCTCCACCTTTTTCGTTATAAAAAAAAGATGACACCCGGTGGATGTCATCCATTTTACCATAGATGGAAGATTATGTTGTCTCCAGCATGGTATACTTCAACGTTTCATGATAGTGTTTGCTGAATTGTTTTAATATCGTTCTACGGGTCACAATACCGTCGAATTCGCCTTTGTCGTCTGTTACACATACAAAAGGATGATCGATCAGTTTGTGAAGCGCATCAATCATCGTCTGCTCCTTGGTGAGGCATGGGACTTGATCATCCATGACTTCCTTAACCATAATTTCAGAAAGACGGTTCATCTCGAATTCTTCTATACCAATCGTTTCCTCTAAAATTCTCGTTTTGCTGATCACACCTTGAAATGTATAGGATGGGTCCAGTACAGGAACAGCGGAATACCCGGATTTCACTAATACGAGCAGGGCATGCTCCAACGGGTTGCTGATTTGTACGTGGGCCACTTTCTCAGATGGAATCATCAGCTCAGATACTAATGGAATACGCAGTGTTTCTTTTTGTAAACTTACCATGTTCTACTTCACTCCTCTTTTTTTCACAAACATTGAAGGAGCAGAAAGAGACGTTCATTGGACCATAAACAGTTTATCATACATCATCCTAAAACTCGAACCGCAATTCCCGACAAATCTCTCTCTGACCAGGTTGACGATTATCTGATACCCCGATTCACAGGCTGTCAAAACCTGTAAAACACACTTGGTCTTTATAATTTTTTCTTAACCGCTTATAATGAATATAACTGAACAATATTGGGGTTGAATCGATGCTGACACATACATTTACGAAAAAGGAAGAAATCGCAAATGCCGTAACTCACGGAATTGGAGCCGTCCTGAGTGTGGCTATGCTTGTCCTGCTGATAGTTTTCGCAAGTCTCGGAGGCAATGCGTGGCACATTACAAGTGTGACGATTTACGGAGTAACGATGCTCCTGCTCTACACTTCTTCGACTCTCGTCCATAGTTTTCCTCCCGGCCGCGCCAAAGATCTCTTTGAGATTTTCGACCATTCCGCCATCTATTTGTTTATTGCCGGGACGTATACACCGATTCTCCTCGTTCCACTGAGAAGTTCCCTCGGCTGGACGCTTTTCGGAATCGTGTGGGGAATTGCCATTCTGGGGATCGTTTTCAAAGTATTTTTCGTGAAAAAGTACGTCTTTATGTCCACGGTCTTCTACCTGCTGATGGGCTGGCTCATCGTTCTCGCCTGGGAGCCTTTGACTGCCCAGTTACCAGCTGCCGGCATCACCTACCTCGTCGTAGGAGGCGTCCTTTATTCCATCGGGTCCATCTTTTACGTATGGAGAAGCTTCACCTACCACCATATGGTATGGCACCTGTTCGTACTCGGAGGATCGATCCTTCACTTCTTCACGATTTTCTTTTATATCATCGGATAAAAAAACGCTGCGCTTTATGCGCAGCGTTTAGCTTTTAGAGAAAGCTTTTTCCAAAGGAGTGGTCATCAATACTTGGTCATGGATAGGCAGGCCGCAGTAACGCAGCTTGTCCTGTTCTTTTGAAACGGCGGAGGAGCGATGCTTAACGTTCTCTTTTATCCGAGGGTAAAGCTGTCTTCCCACAGGCATCGTCACGAGGAGCGTTCGGTGGTGACGCCTGCGGGAACAGCGCGAGCCGAAGATCCACTTGGTCAAAAGGGTTTTCTTGACCAAGTTAGCTGAGGCCGTGCCCGCGGCAAGCATCCACCGATAAGCGGAACGTGTCACCCTCAACACGACAGGCGGACAACTCTAACTGGATAACACGGCTTTTTCTAAAGCCTGAACGCTGCGCTTTATGCGCAGCGTTTTTTATTTAGACTACATCGTATCCTTGATCTTCGACTGCTTCTTTCAAAGCTTCATTGGAGACCGTATCGTTATGAGAAACACGGACCTCTCCCGATTTCAGGTTGACATCGGCTTGTTCCACACCGGAAAGTCCGGCTAAAGCTCCTTCCACCGCTTTCTTGCAGTGGTCACATGTCATTCCTTCTACTTGGAGCATCGTTTCCATTATCGTTCCTCCTTTACAATTTAACCCGCTTCAGTCTGAGAGCATTGGTTACAACACTGACCGAGCTGAAGGCCATGGCCGCACCAGCCACCCAGGGCGCGAGCAGCCCGAGCGCCGCCACCGGAATCCCTGCACTGTTGTAGGCGAGTGCCCAGAATAAATTCTGGCGGATGTTGCGCATCGTCTTCCTGCTGAGGGAAACGGCCTGGCTGAGATGGGCAAGGTCTCCTCCGACTAGAGTAATATCTGCGGTTTCAATCGCAACATCCGACCCAGTCCCGATCGCTACCCCTATATCGGCCACAGCAAGCGAAGGAGCATCGTTGATTCCATCCCCGACCATGGCTACTTTATGACCTTCCTGCTGCAGTTCCTTCACTTTTTCCGCTTTCTCTTCTGGAAGCACTTCTGCAAAGACGCCGTGAATGCCTACTTCCTTGGCAATCGCTTCAGCCGTCCGGCGGTTGTCTCCTGTGACCATGTACACATCCAGACCAAGCTTCTTCAAATCGGCAACAGCTTCCCTTGAGGATTCCTTCACCGTATCAGCCACAGCCATAATACCTGCAAGTGCAGCGTCGACAGCAATGAACATCGCTGTTTTCCCTTCCTGCTCAAAATCTGCCATTTTCGATTCATATGCCTCATAATCCAGCTGTTCCCGTTCCATCAATTTTCTCGTACCGATCATAATGTGGTGTCCCTCTATGTCTGCAATGACCCCATAGCCAGGAACGGCTTCAAATCGCTCAGGTTCTGCCAGCGCTGTCTCCTGCTTTCCCGCATAGTCAACGACCGCTTCCGCAAGCGGATGCTCAGATGCCGATTCCGCAGAAGCAGCGAGATGCAGCAGATCAAAACGATCATCAAACGATTCAAAGTTCGTGACTTCCGGTTTCCCTTTCGTAATGGTCCCCGTTTTATCCAACAGAATAGTGGTCAGGTTATGTGTCCCCTCCAAATATTCTCCGCCTTTGTATAAAATGCCGTGTTCTGCTCCCTTACCGGTCCCAACCATGATCGAGGTCGGCGTAGCAAGACCAAGGGCACAAGGGCAGGCAATAACAAGGACAGCAATCGCAGCCTCCAGAGCAGGCCCCCATTCTCCTGGAGATACAAAGATCATCCATACTAAGAATGTCATCAAGGCGATTCCGACGACAATCGGCACGAAAATTCCGGAAATCCGATCCGCTGTTCGCTGGATGGGAGCTTTGGACCCCTGGGCCTCTTCGACGATTTTCACGATGCCGGAAAGAGCGGTATCCTTCCCTACCCTTTCCGCTGTCATTCGGATTGTACCATGCTTATTGATGGTGGATCCGATGACCGCTTCTCCTTCCATTTTCTCGACCGGAATCGATTCACCGGTAATCATCGATTCGTCGATGGAAGTCATCCCAGAGCGGACCGTCCCGTCGACGGGTATTTTTTCTCCAGGTTTAACGATGAGCTCATCGCCCACCTGAACCTGTTCAACAGGAATTTTCTCTTCTTTTCCGTCTCTAAAAACGACAGCTTCCTTCGCCTGCAGATTCAGCAGGTGGGAAAGGGCGGCTGTTGTTCTTCCCTTAGCAAGGGCTTCAATCAACTTCCCGACGAGGATCAGCGTAATGAGGACGGCACTCGTTTCAAAATAAAGATCCGGCATCCCGTCTGATGCGCTCATCCAGCGGATCATTTCTACAACACTGTAAAAATAAGCCGCCGAGGTACCCAGCGCAACGAGTACATCCATGTTGGCACTCTTATTGGATAACGCCCGCCAGGCCCCTTTGTAAAACGGCGCCCCGATGTAAAACTGGACGGGAGTTGCCAGAAGAAATTGAAACCACGGATTCATCAGCAGTTCAGGCACGTAAAAAGCAAGACCAAAAGGAAGATGACCAGCCATCGTATATAACAGAGGAAGGGAAAGGAGAGCCGAAATCCATAACCGGCGTTTCTTCTGTTGGATTTCCTCTTCTTTCTTTTCCTTCTGATCCTCCCGGTCACGTTTCACTACGGCACCGTATCCGAGCTTTTTCACGCGGGCAATGATATCATCGACCGTGACTTCCGATGGGTCATATTCCACGACTCCCGCTTCTGTCGCCAGATTAATGGCTGCCTCATTGACGCCATCCGTCCGGCTCAGCACTTTTTGGATGCGGGAGGAGCAGGCAGAGCATGTCATCCCTTCAATATCAAGTTCCAGCTTTTCCATGCGGAGACCATAGCCGAGTTTCTCCACCCGTTCTTTAATCTGATTGGCATCGACTTCATCATTACGGTAGGAAACAGACGCTTTTTCCATGGCCAGATTGACGTCTGCCTGTTCCACGCCATCCATTTTATTTAACACGTTTTCAATTCTGGAAGCACAGGCGGAACATGTCATTCCTGTTACACCAAATTGTATTTCTTTTGTATCTGACATATCATGATCCCTCCTTATTTGGAGAATTGCTGGACGACTTTCATTAATTCATCAATGGCTTCGTCTCCGTCTCCCTTTTGAATAGCATCTTTCACACAGTGGTGTGTATGCCGCTCAAGAAGAGAATAGCCGACACGTTTCAAGGCTTTATCGATCGCTGAAATCTGCACGAGAATATCGACGCAGTAACGGTCATCCTCGACCATTTTCTGGATACCACGGACTTGACCTTCAATTCTCCGCAGCCTGTTTACGACGGCCTGCTTTTCATCGTCGGTTCTTGGCGTCACCGGGGCTTTCCCGCTGTTCTCAGGTAATGAGTGCTCACACATGTTCTCCGCCTCCTTTGATAAGCTTAATATACCCGGTATAGGTATAGATAGTCAAAAGAAACGTTTGAAAATCTATGTAGGTTTCATATTTTCATAATTACTTACCGGGGGTATACAAAAGTGACATCTTATATAAAAAACTGATCGAATGGCTTACCATCCTCAGATGACGAAAGTCTTGAATGTTGTATAGCCGATCAACGGCTGGATCCTCGTCAACAAGGAATCAAAGAAGCGAGGGAGTCTAAGTACAAGGCCTGCTGTTCAAGTCCATCAAGCATAAGAACCTTTGAAACAAACAAAAAACTGCCGGGAATTTCCCCCGGCAGTTTCCGATTATAGGTTTGTCTTCATTCATACAGGACATGCCTGCTCATGGAAGAACCGATTGGGTCTGTTTCCTCCCGGCATTTATACACAATGGGATGATAAACGTTTAAAAAGGAAACTTATTCAACCACTGACCACCATCCAAGGTGATACACTCTCCGTTCATATAAGCCGCTTCCTCAGAAAGAATAAACCTTGCCAGTCCGGCAATTTCTTCTGGAGTTCCGACACGTCCGAGCGGCACCGATTGAATCGTACGCTGCGCAGCCTTTTCGGACTGAAATAACTTATCGGCCCCTCCCGTACGTTCAATCGGTCCCGGAGCTATGGCGTTGGCCCGGATTCCATACTTACTTCCCCACTCCACCGCAAGGGTCCGGGTCATCGTGAGAACGCCGGCTTTCGCTGAGGCAGAATGAATGACGCCGGCCCCGGCATTCCAGGCATATGTAGCCACCATGTTCAGGATCGACCCTTTGATATGGTTTTCAATCCAGTACTTGCCAACGGCCTGACTGCAGTAGAATGTACCATTGAGGACAATATTAATAACCGAATTCCAGCCATTTGGTGAAAGTTCTTCAGCTGGAGCTATAAAGTTACCGGCCGCATTATTGACGAGGTGGTCGATGGTCCCGAATGCATCTACGGTTTCCTGTACCATCCGCTGTACATCCTCCACTTCTCTGACATCCATTTGAATGGTCAGAACAGCAGACTCATCTCCGCCTGCTATTTCCTGTTTAGCGGCCGCCAGACGTTCTTCGTTCCTTCCAGTAATAGCTACACGGGCTCCTTCGGAAACGAAACGTTTCGCCATATGGAGCCCCATACCGCTTGACCCACCAGTAACGATGATTACTTGATCCTTCATCATGTACCTCCATCTTTTTGACTTCTTAACTTACATTCCACAAAAGGAAAATGAATTCCTGTTCATTTTAGAAATTTAATCGATCATTCGACTTCTTCTTACAGTAATTCGTGATATAATGACGAAAGAATTTCAGAGGAGAATCGCTATGAACTTAACACGCCGCCAGTTTATCAAGCGGATGACCGCCGGAATAGCCGGATTTGTGGGGATCGGTGCGCTCGGTTATTCTTATGCCTGGTATATAGAGCCGCGTCTGCTTTCCAGACAAATGTATGTCATCGAGCATCCAAAGGTACCTCGTGCCTTTCATAACTTTAAAATACTGCAGTTTTCCGATACCCACCTCGGGTTTCATTATGATTTGGAACAACTTGAGAAGCTTGTCCGGAAAATCAATGAAGAAGAGCCTGATCTGCTTTTGTTCACGGGTGACCTGGTGGATGAACCGCAGACGTATCCTTTTTCACCGAGGCTTGTGGATGTACTCAAAAAACTCCACGCCTCCAAAGGGAAATATTGGATTTACGGCAACCATGACCATGGCGGTTATGGGACCGAGAAAATTCAGCAGGTGATGGATGCCTCCGGTTTTCAACTGCTCCAAAATGAGCATAGATCCATAAAAAACGGGAACGCTTCCTTCACTCTGGCAGGACTGGATGATGTGATGCTCGGGAAACCGGACATTGCCAGAGCTTTATACGGGGCGGATGAAGAGCTTTTCACATTGTTGATGGTTCATGAGCCGGATGTAGCCGACCGCTTCACAGACAGAGCTGTCGATATCCAGCTTTCTGGTCACAGTCATGGCGGTCAGGTGCAGCTCCCTTTGATTGGTCATCTGATTACACCGCCTTATGCCGATAAGTATGTGGAAGGACATTATTCAATCACACAAACCTTCGACTTATATGTAAGCCGCGGGATCGGTACGACAAGACTCCCTTACCGTTTTCTCTGCAGGCCGGAATATTCCGTCTTCCAGCTCAAGCATAAGGGTTCCTGACTCGTACAGTTTTGTGACAGATGACAGAACCGGCGCCTCTCTTCTCCCTTGAATGTTACACTAGACTCATCTAAAGACATGGAGGCAGGAACATGAATGCAAAACTTTGGTTTGGACTACTATGTACCGTTCTCTTTATAACAGGATGCGGATCGCAGGATGTCAATCCCCTCCACGCTGTCAATCAGAACGGAGAAGAACGAACCCTCCCCCAGTCCTATGAAGGGGACTACTGGATCGTTGATTTCATTTTCACCAATTGTGAAACCGTCTGCCCTCCAATGACCGGACATATGTCCAGACTCCAGCAGCAGTTGGAATCGGAAAATCTGGACGCCCGGCTCGTATCTGTGAGTGTGGATCCGGAGAATGATACGAAGGATGTGCTGAAAAGCTTTGCGGATGCCTATCAGCCAGACTACGACAATTGGGACTTCCTGACGGGCTATTCCTATGAGGATGTCAAAGAATGGTCAATTAAATCCTTTCAATCCCCTGTCAAGAAAATGGAAGATTCCGATCAGATGGCCCACGGAACGAGCTTTTTTCTTGTCGGTCCTGACGGGGACATATTAGAGAATTACAGTGGGACAAGTGCCGACAGCATCAACGAGATCATCAAAGATTTAAAAGAATATAAAAAGTGACCAATGTAAAATGTTGTCAATCGATAGAGGGAACGCTATACTTGGATGGAAAGGAGATCTTAGATGAACAGAAAGCAGCTATCCGACCGTGAAATTGCCGAATCATTATTCATCGTAAACCGCCACGCAAAAACGGCTCCTGAGCCGAAACATTTATATGACATAAAAAAGCACACCATCGACCTCCTGCTGAAGGAGAAACGGGCCAGGAAAGTTGGTCTTCATTATTCTGATCATCCTCGTTTAAGTCAGCAGCATTCCACTCTTCTGATCGAAATTGGCGGGTATTATTTTCACGTACCAGCAGCAAAGGATGACTTCCAGCACCTGGAACATCTTGGCCGGGTCGACCAGTCCTACCGCAACCCTAAGCCGAAGCTGTCTTTGTCCCGTGCGAAACGGACCTTATACCAATATTTAAACTGGAAGCAGCCGGAAAAGAGCTCTCCCCGCGCTTTTCATTCCACTCCGCAGCCATCCCTGCTCGGCCAAAGGACGGAAACCCCTTGGAATCAGCGGCCAAGAAGATGAATGTAATTCTCTTCCTTTTTGATGTTTCGTTCTTTCAGGAAGAAGGAATGAAAGTACCAGAGGAGGAGGATCACTATGACGATGAATCCAATGGACGATTTTCTATGGCACTTGAAAAAGTATATGGAGTATACCACAGAAATGAGAGCTTCTTATGAGCATCTATCCGATCATGAAAAAAGCCTGATTGTAGAATCATCCCCTACAAAACAAGGACCGGAAACCCTTTCTAAACAGGCCTATGCCTGGCATGACGAACTGTTTGAACGACTGAAGAAATAAAGAAAAATCCGCTGATTCCAGCGGATTTTTCTTTATGTTACAAGATGTTTTGATCGATGATTTTGACCAGCTCCACGATTTCCGGTTTGGAAACCTGGGCATCTGCCCCTACTCGTTCTCCTTTATGTCGGAGATCTTCTGTAATAAGGGAGGAAAATATGACAACAGGAAGTACCTGCAGCTGCTCATGCTCTTTCAACAGTTTCGTAAAATGATGACCGTCCATCATAGGCATTTCGATATCTGTAATGATCAGCTGGTATTCCTCGGTCATCGTTTTTCCTTCTTCCATCATTCCTTCGAGATGATCCCACGCCTCCCTGCCGTTTTCAAAACTGACGGTCTGATCATACCCGGCTTCACTCAACGTTTCCTGAAGCATCGCACGGAGCATGGCAGAGTCTTCAGCTATAAGAATCTTTTTCGAAGAACGCTCCCGCTGTCCCAGCTCCCGGAGCTGTTCTTTTTTCATACTCGTTTCCGGGTTGATATCAGCGACCACTTTTTCGAAATCAAGCAGAAGCAGCATATCCTCTTCTCTTTTGATGACCCCGGTGATCTGCGTGTCGAGGCTTTGATACATTTGATTCGGTTTTTCAATCTGTTCCCATGAAATCCGGTGAATCTGAGTAACCGTATGGACGTGAAAAACGATTTTCGTCTGGTTGAATTCCGAGAGAATAAACTTATCCTTTTCCGGACGATCAGAGGCTGGAAATCCCAGCGCATGCGCAACATCGACGACGGGCACGACTTCACCGCGTATATCGATGATCCCCTCTACAGAGGGGTGGGAGTGAGGCACTTTTGTCATTGGCTGCGGGTTTAAAATCTCTTTCACTTTTATCACATTCATACCGAAGCGGTTTTCACCAATTCCAAACTCTACGATTTCGAGTTCATTGGTACCACTCTCCAGTAAAATTCCCTGGTCCTGTTTCATGAACATCGCCCTTTCTTCTAAACATCCTCCTATAGTATCGGCAGGACTCGTCCAGTGGTGAAGAAAAAAACTCTCTTTTTAAAAGAGAGTTCAAGCAGCCTTCCTTCTTTTACGCTTCGTGAATCTGAGGTACGCCTGTTTTACCGTCAGCCACCCGGCGAGGGTGAGACCGTATCCACTGATAGCGGAAAGGCAGATGAACCAGTAGTATTCCGGCAGGGTGGATGTTGTTCCTGACATGGCATACCTGTCCACCATCTGCAGGAAAACGAGAGCGATCAATACAGAGGCCCCGCCACTTAAAAAGATGAGCCAGTTTCGCAGCATCAGCCACTCGACCACCGGCTTTACCACCCACATCAAAGCCCCCATAAAAGCAAACACCAGAAGAAACTGGATGTATTCCGGCTCCATACCAAATATTTGAAGGATATCTTCATCCAGCCATTGGATCGGTTCTTCCAAAAAGTGAGGATCGAGCCATTCACCCATATTCATCATGTACGTCTCCTTTATCCTTGTTCTCTTCTCCATTATGAACAGAAGCTTTAAGGAATAAACCTAGAGACGGTCCAGCAGGTGAGGCTGCTTGTTCTTCAGCCACTTCAATCCCTCCCGGCGGCTGAGGGGACGGCATTCGTGCGTCGACAAAAAATCGATAACAGCATCATGATCGGTTTTGCTGTATTCCCTGAGGGCCCATCCGATGGCTTTTTCGATGAAAAATTCCTTCTCCTCTCTTAAACGGAGGATGGTTTCAAATAAAAGGGCTTCGTCTGTCTCCCCTTTGTACTTCAGTTGAAAAAGCAGTGCGGCACGACGCAGCCACATAAAGTCCGAATCACGGAATTGTTCTGTATATGGACGCAGCTGTTCCGGGTAGAGCTTAAAATATTCGCCGCACAAATGGGAAGCGATCATATCAACAGTATCCCACCACGGTTTCATCAAAAGGAGCTCTCTGTAAAACTCCAGCGCCTCCGGAGAAACCGCCTTTTTCCCTTTTTCCAAGACAGCCAGGGCTGCATAGTGACATTCTCTCTCAGGCATCTGAAAAAGTTGAAACGCCAATCCGAATCGTTCCTTCTCATGGTAGGTTTTACTGTCGCTCACAAAAGGAGCCAGGATTTTTTTCCTTTCGGGCGTTTGGATTCCATAGAATGGAAAGTGGTTTTTCATATAGTTTTCCATCGGCTGCCGTTGGCGGTCATCCTTATGTTCCGCCAAGGCTTCATTGATTTCAGACGCTATATACTCAGGTCTCATGTCCGGCTCATTTCTATGTGATCCATCTGAAGAAAATCGGCCAGCTGTCCTTCAAGATCCTCTGCTTCCTGATAGCCCTGCGTATAGAGGTTGTGCAGCCGGTCGCGGTTCCTCTCAATCCGGCTGACCACCAGCGGCTGGCGGGGACGGATGACGAGAGCCCTGCCCTCCTCCTCCAATTTTCTTACGTGTTCCAACTGGGCATTGTAGTTTAAATGGCGGTCTGTCATCGTTTTAGCGAAGTTCGGAAACTTTTTATACCGCCGGTTCAAGTACCAGCCCGCTTTGGATTTTTCTTTCGTATACCCGTCATTTCTTGTCAGGACGATCACATGCTTTTGATTACCGTCATCAATCGAACGCTGCAATGGGATCGGATCGGCAATGCCGCCGTCCATGAGTTGAAATCCGCCGAAGTCAATGCTGGGAGCAATCATCGGAAGCGAGCTGGAAGCCCGGATGACTTTCAGAAGACTTTCCCTGTCATGGAAGGAATCAAAAAAGACCGGTCTGCCGGAATCCATGTCTGTTGTCGCTACGACGAACTTCGTCGTCTGTTTCATAAATGAGTCATAATCGAAAGGGACCAGTTCATTTGGAAGCTTGTCGAAAAGAAAGTCCATGCCAAACAACTGCCGTTTCGTCAGCATTCGCTTATAGGATATGTATTCGGGATGATCCCCGTATTCAACAATGACCCGGTAATTCCTGCCCCGCTGTCTCGCTACATAGGAGCTGCCATTACACGCGCCGGCAGAAGCTCCGACAACATAGGGGAAATGCAGACCCTGATCGAGAAAATAATCCAGGACTCCTGCGGTATATGCTCCCCGCATCCCCCCGCCTTCCAACACTAAACCAACATCGTTCATATGGATCACCTGCCTGAAAATAGTTATGGTTTATGCTTTACATTCTCCCACGTTCCTATGAAAATGTAAAAAGCAGCCCCTTGCAGGCGGCCGCTTTTTTTAGTACAGTCATTAATTTACAACATGGTCAGGACGAAGTTTATTTGTATGTTTTTCATCTATTTGTCTTTCAATTTCTTCAATCGCTTCTTCGTCTTGCAGCAGCTGCTGCTTGTTACGATCAACAAGTTCTTCAAAAGATAAACGGTGAATCGACCTCATTCTACACTTCCTTTCCTTGTCTTAGTTTGAATTATAACAAAATTCAACAAATGATACACTTAAATTGTTTGAACATTTTGTTAACTTTATGTAAAAAGGAGAGCTATAATGGAGCATTTGATCAACCCAACAGTTAAAAACATCGAAATTTCAGGCATCCGCCGCTTTTTTAATATGGTCAGCCATTATGAGGACGTCGTTTCCCTGACCATCGGCCAGCCGGACTTCCCTACCCCTGATGCCGTCAAGCGGGCGGGTATCCAGGCGATTGAAAGAGACCAGACGAGCTACACACATAACGCCGGTCTCCTTGAGCTCCGCCAGGCGGTCCAGCATCATGCGGCCGCATCCTATGGTCTTTCTTATGACGCCGAACAGGAAATCATTATAACGGTCGGAGCATCCGAAGCGCTGGATCTTTCCCTGCGTACCATCCTCCATCCTGGAGATGAAGTTATCCTCCCCGGCCCTGTATATCCGGGATATGAACCATTGATCCGGCTCGCCGGCGGTATACCGGTATTTGCAGATACGAGTGCTGAGGAATTCAAGCTCACCGGCGGCATTATTCAGTCACATATCACCGAAAAAACTAAAGCGGTCATTCTTCCCTACCCTTCCAACCCGACCGGTGTTTCATTAACAAAAGAAGAGTTGGAGGACATCGCTGAAGTCATCAAGCAGAACGACATCTTCCTCATTGCTGATGAAATTTACAGCGAGCTCGTCTACGAACAGCCGCATACATCCATTGCTTCTATTCCGGATGTACGCGACAACGTCATCGTCGTGAACGGAGTATCCAAGTCCCACAGCATGACGGGGTGGCGGATCGGCTATCTGCTTGCACCGGAATGGCTGTCCCGTCATCTATTGAAAGTCCATCAATATAACGTGTCCTGCGCCACCTCGATCAGCCAATATGCTGCTCTGGAAGCACTGTCCAATCAGAAGCAGGAAGCGGAGAACATGCGTGATGCCTATAAGGAACGTCGCGATTATGCAGCAGATCGACTCAAACAAATGGGATTATCATTCGCTCAGCCGGACGGTGCCTTTTATTTGTTTATCCAATTCCCCCTGGATGGTAAATCGACCACAGATAAAGCCGTCGAGCTGGTGGAAGAAGCCGGCCTGGCCCTCGTGCCGGGAGATGCTTTTTCCAGCTATGGAGAAGGATATATGCGACTTTCCTACGCTTACAGCATGGAAACACTGAAAAAAGGTCTCGATCGACTTGAGAAATATTTGAAATAACAAAAACACGTGTGACAGCTTGCAGATGCAAAGGCATCATGTGTAGATGGTCACGTGCGACTTAACGCTGGATGTTTGCATCGTCACTAAGTCTTTGTGAATCAAAGCCTTTACACATGGTTAATTGCGATCAACGTTTCTCAAAACAAACCTTTATTTACAAGATTACAGAAACAAGCCCCTTATCAGAGAAACGAAGGAAAACCGACGGCCTGGGCCAAATTGTTTTAAGACACATCCATGACGGATGTGTCTTTTTATTAGAAGTGCCTGATTTTAAAAACTTTCATTCCTCTAGTACACAAACCTATGCAGCTTCTTCTTTTTATCATAGGCTGTACTATAACGATTCAAGGAGGAAAACGAATGGCGAATTGTTGTTGTCCCGACCGCGGTGGTCAATTTGCTATGGATGAGTTCTGCGGAAACTTTACGATCGATTGTTTAACTGATACGGCAGACCCGGCATTCGACCTTGCAGAAACGGTCTGGACCTCAAGTTTTTCGATTGATGCCGGTACCATCAGTGTCTTTTATGATACCGGGTGTGCCGATCCATTGACTGTTTATGTAGCGAATGGTGGAGTGGTGGTGGATACCTTTACGATCCCCCTGGCAACACTTGGGAGTAACGGAAACACACGATCAGTGACGGTCCAGACCTTTGATGAAGTCCGGATCATTTGTAATACAGAAGCGGCAGCAGGAAACGCATGCCGGGGAAAATACTGCATCAGCGCGAATTATCGATTATGAATGGCGGGGCAGGATACCTTTTACTCCTGCCTTTTCCGATTTACCCCAAAATTCAATCTTTTTAGGAAAGGTAGTGTGCCGGTATGGCCACAATAGATGAAATTGTTGAAGCACTGGTCACTCCTTTGACAAAGTGCTGTTTAGTAAATGCTACAGTGACGGGTCCATCTGTTCAAAGTGAAATTTTCTCTACGGCGCTCCAGGGTTTTCCGACGAATGGAAATGAATTTGTCGTTTTAAGCAGTGGTTTTGCCAGCCTGTCTCCAGGAACCGCTCCTACTTTTGTTTCCCAAAACACAGGCGGGCCCATCGTGCCCGCCGGAGATCCTTTAGGTTCCCCGGACGGGCAGGTGTCTCTTGATGTTGTCACCGTCAGGCTTCAATTCCTTCTGCCGAAAGACCCCGGCAAGCTGACATTCGACTGGAAATTCGGTACCGAGGAAAATCCACAGTTTGTCGGACAGTTTGCCGACTATTTCCGGGCGGATGTCTTCACTTCTCTCGGTACAGAAAATATTGCCCTGCTTCCGGATGGAAATCCTGTAACGGTTACGAATGCTGCGCCCTTTTCCAATATGCCGAATGGGAGTTCCATGGCTCCTCTTCCACCTTTCCCTACACCTAATGATGTTACGTATAACGCTGTGACTACGGACATCTACACCGCGGAGCTTGACCTGTCCTGCTACAGCTGTGAACTGATCACCCTTCAGATCAGAGTGGCTGATGTCATTGACCGGGTGTTTAACTCGGCTGCTTTTTTGGATAATCTGCGAATCACCGGATGCGAAGATCCGGAACCCGTGAAACCGATCTGTCCATGAGCCGTTATGGTTCCCTGCAGGAAGAAGATGGAGGAGCGTTTGTTACGAATGATAAAAAAGAGGGACCAGCATGAATGTTTACAGGTGCCGGCTACTATTCTAAAAGGGGGGATCTTATGGATAAGCATTGTATACAAACAGAAAAAGTGTATGACTGGGTGACCGCACCTCTTCAATTTACGAAGTGTTTAACCATTTCATTTCGTGATGATATCCTTATGGATGAGGTCTGCGGCAACTTCACCTTGACGAATGATTCCCGTCAACTGCTTTGGCAGTCGCTGTTGACTGAACCGATTACAGGAACCATTGTCCTCACCCTTCAGCAGGGAGATTTAAGCGATCTTTTTATTTTTATTAATGGCGAAAAAGTAAATAGTGGTACAGGGAAAACATTCAGCAGGACTGTTCAAGGTCTTCAGAGCCTTGAAGTTGTCCGTACGGGGGATATGGTACTGAGAGGAAAATACTGCCTGGATTTAAATTACATCCTTCCCCAAGGAAAGGAAGAACTGCCTCTCGACTGTGAATGTTACACCTGCTTTTTAACGGATGGGTGCTGCAGGAAATCAGGTCTTGACTCCATTATCTGCAGGGAAATTGGACAGAGAAAAGAAGTCCCGGTTCTTCTGCCGTCTGGTGAAAAAATCATCCTTCATGAAGTTACTTTATGTAAAGAAGGCTGTCTGGGTGTCAAACTCCCTAATGGATGCGTCTGTGTGTGTGCCTTTTCGCAAATTGAAAAACTGCTCCTCTGTGCCCCGCCAGGCACGAGTATCCAATGTGAAGTGACCCATTTTACCTGCAGGGTACAAATGATTACGAAAATCAAACACTGCCTCTGCCTGGAACTGCTGATTGATATCTGCCAGTCGGTCAAAGTGATTCACCCTGCCACCATTGCTGTGACTGCTCAGGAATGTGATCCCCGCCCTTTGATCGATCCTCTTTCCTGTTCCAATCAAACAGAAAAAAACTGATCTGCTCTTTATGTATAGATGACATCATCGCTGAGGGCAGCTACATAAAAAAACTTACAGAACGGTAAGCTCTGTAAGTTTTATGATTGTTGTTGAATCTCGTTGAGTAATGTATCCAGCCGTTGACTGATTTGAACCGATTCCACACTGGAGAATCCCTTTTCATTGGCGACCTCCATCATTCTTTTTCGAAGGTGCTCAATCTCTTCCAGCATCGTCTCTTTATCCATGACCTGCACGTGCGACGACCTCCTGCCAGTCCTATCTTTTTGTCTTTATCTCTTTCAAATACGTAAGCAAAAGGAATGTTTGTTCGCCTGTCCAACCTGCACGAAAAAAATTATCTCAATTTTCATTCCATTTGTAAAGATATATGCTAAAACAATTTACAATTCGACATAGGTTGACGAAGATTCCCCCTTTCCTATGTTACATATCCATTACATTGAAATCGATCTCCCTTTCATTTCTAAACCAATATGGTAAAATAAAAGCGAAATCATTTCTGTTCATCGAGAAAGGAAGATGAGATTGTCTGAACAATCTAAAAATGAATGGCTGGAATGGTTGAAAGCCATTGCCGTCGCCATCACACTGGCCTTCATTCTAAGAACGTTCTTCTTCGCCACGTCTATCGTAGAGGGTGCCAGTATGGATCCTACTCTTCAAAACGGTGAACGAGTCATGTTCAATAAAATTATCTACTATATAGATGAACCTGAGCGTGGAGATATCGTGATCATTGAACGTCCTGTTAAAAGTTATGTGAAACGAATCATCGGTCAGCCGGGGGATACCATCGAAATCCGGGACCACGAGCTTTATGTTAATGGAGAAAAGCAGACGCAGGAATACTTGAGTGAAGATGCGGCCTCCGCTACGAGAGACTACGGTCCTGTGGATGTTCCAGACGGGAAATACTTTGTCATGGGAGATAACCGCTCCATCAGTAAAGACAGCCGCAACGGTCTCGGCTTTATCGAAGAAGATGAGATCATCGGCCGTACAGAACTGGTCATCTATCCTTTCAATCAATGGGGGCTTACCAATTAAAAAGAACATCCAGCCTGTCATGGCTGGATGTTCTTTATTTTTGATCGATCAGCTTTTCCGGCCACTGATGCATCGTTTCAATCAACTGATCCAGCTTTCCTTCGATCCGGTGAAGCAGGTAAAAGGTCACCGCAACCGGAAAACCGACATCCGCCATGATGGATATCCACGTGTCCAAGGGCAGCATCCTCCTTTTGATAAAAAAGCCGCCCGCATCTCCCGGGCGGCTTCCCTCATTTACAACGCAATATCAAATACGTTCCGTTCCACAATACGGGCTTCTTTCTTGGAAACAAAACTTCCCCCAGTTGAAGTAAAACAGTCTTGCACGAGGATTTCGTCCATCGCAGCGTTCACCAAAGCCGGATCCACTGGTTCTACTGGATCATCAAGACTGATTGTCACTGTCCTGTTTTCTTCATTTAAAAACTTAAGCTCGAGCTTTTTCATCGTTTGACCTCCTTGTTATTATTCTTCAGTAAGAATCGAGCGGTTATCTCGGGCGACTTCTTCCATGATGTGCTGTTGAAGCGGTGCAAGCGCAGCTGCGGTTTGGTAAAGCTGTTCATCCGTTGCTTCGGTTTTCATGTTGTTAAATGATTTCGTCTTGTAAACCATGTTTCCCTCTTCATCCTGTCCAACCGCTAATACAAGCTGCAGCCGGGAATCCATGCGTGTGTTGGTTACGGCCATATTTCTCACCTCCTCTCACTTTTATAATCGAAGTGAAAGACAAATAGGTGTCGGCCTATTTTTTCTGCGGCCCAAATTACAATATGGTAAGTCTTCATAGACGGATACACAAGCTGTTTCTACGAAATGACATAGATTATTACTATAGTGTAGAAGTGAAATTTGAGACTGCAAGGAGGAATGAATATGTGTGGTGTCTATTCGGATTCCGGGTCCGCGTGCTGTCCCCAGGCACAGATCGTCCAGGAGGAAATCTGTGGGAATATCAATGAACTGCTGGTCGCTGATACTTTATGGGAGGCTCCAGCCGGCAGCTATGTTTCTGCAACGTTCCAAGTATTTAATTCAGCATCAAGTACAGGGAACATTGTCACAGCCGGAGATGTCGTTTTGACAGCCCTGCCGGGGAACACCGTTTCCGAAAGTGTTAACAACCCGACATTATTTACGGTAACCACCCTCGCCGGGGTAACCGGCACGTATTGTATTACGTTATATAAACGTGTTTTAGCTTAATAAAACAAAGGAGAATATTACTATGTGTCAATCACATTCGGCCTGCTGTCCGCAGGCGCAGATTGTTCAGGAAAAAATTTGTGGGAATTTCAACGGCCTGCTTGCAGCTGAAGAAGTGTGGAGCGCTCCTGCAGGAAGCTACGTCTCCGGAACCTTCCAGATCTTCAACTCCGCTTCCAGTCTCGCTCCTGTAGCAGGGGCAGTCGTAGGTGTACCACCTGGGGTTCTTGCGGCAGCTCCAGGTGTTACTGACTCTGTCAGCGTCAACAGCCCGACTTCATTTACGATTACCTCTGCGCTTGGTGACAGCGGTACCTACTGCATCACGCTATACAAGCGCGTCCTAGCTTAATTCAACTAGATAAACAGCTCATCTGCGTACGCGTGCGTTAACAATAAAAAAGCCCGGGAACCTGTATGACAGGTTCCCGGGCTTTTTTTTCTACGTATTAACCGTGATCAAAAATCGTGAGGCCGATCAATCCCAGCATAACGACAATACTTACTACATTCATGACCATTTCCATGATCTTCCCACTCCTCTCTCTGCTCCCATTTTAACAAAAAACGCTTTCATATGCTTCGTTTATTTTTAGACATTCTCTCTTCTTTATTCGGGATTCTTTCCCGATAACCTTCCTTTGCCCCTCACTGTTCACCATTCGTTCTTATGTTTATGGCTATATTGTGAAATAGTGAGCAATACACCATCCATCCTCATGATTCATTATATAATGGAGTTGTAACAAAGATGCCGGCAATCATGTGAAACAATGAACATAATAAACGAAGGAGTGAGGAACATGTTGAATCATTTCCTGAGAACCAATAAAATAGCGGCTGCTGTGTTAGCGGTCATCCGGGTTTATATCGGTGTGACGTGGCTGAAAGCTGGTATTGGTAAGCTGACCGGTGGTTTTGAAGTCCAGGGATTTCTCCAGGGAGCCATCAGTCAGGCGGCAGGCGATCACCCGGCCGTACAAGGATGGTGGGCGGCTTTCCTTGAAGGGTTCGCGCTTCCGAATCATCCATTATTCGCACAGCTCGTCATGTGGGGGGAAATTCTTGCGGGCATCGCTCTTATCCTTGGATTATTTACAACAGCTGCAGCCTTTGGAGGCATCCTGATGAATTTTGCTTTCTTGTTCAGTGGTACAGTCAACACCAATCCACAGATGGTCATCCTGACGATTTTCATCCTTGCTGCCGGTATCAACGCCGGACGTTACGGCCTGGATCACTGGATCGTTCCATTCATGCAGAAACGCCGGCCGCACATCCGAAAAGGGCAGCTGGCTCATACGTAACAGAATAGACAAACACAAAGAGCAGGCCCATGCCTGCTCTTTGTGCATGAAAGGAACCCCTGTATCCGGATTCCATTTGAATACAAAATATTGTTTATTTTCTATATGGATGAGGTATCATGAAAGGAGGTCTCGACCCTGTTATACATTTGATATTCTTCGTAGAAATTGAGGTGCGTTCATGTCCACTTATATTTTCCGCTTTTTTATTTTCTGGTACATATGCGGCGTATTCCTGGTTACCTTTGACTGGCTGCCCCCCTGGCTCGAATGGGCCAACAGTGTATTTTTAATCGCTGCCGGTATTGTCGCCGGGCTGTACTTTATACATATGTATGGGAAAAGAACAGGCATCCTCTACAGCCTGTTCATTATAGCTGCCAGTATTTATATCGAACATTTAGGAGTGGCCTACAACTTCCTGTTCGGAACCTATGACTACACGCAGGACTTTGGGATAAAGATCGCCGACACCCCTGTCACCATTGGGTTTGCCTGGCTCTTGATCATCGGGTGCTCCCACGAAATCGCTCGTGTTATTTCCAGCGGCCTTCCATCCCTCCCCCGCTTCCTTACGTTTCTTTTGACGGGAGCGTTGTGTGCGGTAACGATCGATCTTATTCTCGATCCTGTATCCTATAAAGTAAAAGAATACTGGATCTGGCAGGAACCCGGCTTTTATTATGACATTCCTTTCAGCAACTTTGCCGGCTGGTTTGTCACCGCCGCCTTCTTCCATCTCGTATTCCTGATATGGAATCCGGATAACCTGGTGAATGAGGGAACATGGCCGAAACGAATGGCTTTGGTGTTCGGGCTGATGGTGTTCTTATTTATCTGTATGGCCTTTACCGGGGGGCTGTATTTGGCTATCACGCTTGTCGCTCTCTTAACCGCTGGCTGGTACGCTCTTTATTTTTGGAGGAAAAAACATGTTCAAGCCGTCTCATAAACGTCCGATCATCGAGTGGGGGTTTACCCGTTTCAACCGGATGTTCCTGAACAAACATTTCAACCGGATCCTGTTGGATGCCCCGGAGACCGTTCCAAAAAAGAATACCTTATTTCTTATCAACCACTCAGCATGGTGGGACCCTTTGTTCATCTTTTATCTCAATGACCAGGTCGTCCATTCCGACGGATACGGTATGATGCATGAGGATGGGCTGCAGAAATTCCCCTTTTTCAGGAGCATTGGCGCCTTTTCCATCAACAGCAGCAGCCACAAGCATCTTATAGAATCCCTTTCCTATAGTGCGGATCTGTTATCTAAAGGAAAAACGGTATGGATTTTCCCCCAGGGGGCGGAACAGCCTTTGGAAAAACGTCCGCTTGAGTTTTTTTCCGGCATCAGTTATATCGTGCAAAAAGCTCCACACGTCAACGTGGTGCCTGTTTCCATCTATTATGCCCTGGAGCATGAACGAAAACCGAATGCTTACATAACAATCGGGGACCCTCTTCCACAGGAGGGGTACTTCGATTTGAACCGGAAATCTATGACCCGTTACTTTGAAACAGCCGCCACGAAGCAGCTGGATGAACTCCGGACACGAATCCTACAGGAAGACCATCAGCTGTTCCGCCCTATATAAACAGAAAGGAGGCTGCCGTCATTGCTATGGTTTTTTATCTTTGTCCTTCTTTTAGTCGTCATGAACGTATGGACAATGGTTAACAGTTTATTCCTATATCCTTTGCGGGCAGGTAAACACGAAGAGGCGGATCAAAAAGTTTCCCTGCTCGTCCCCCTCCGGAATGAAGTGGATAACGTGGAGGGCTTGATCCACTCGCTATCATCACTCACCTATCCAAATCTTGAGATGCTTCTTCTTGATGACCATTCCGAGGATGGTACCTATGAAAAGCTGCTCTCTCTCACAGCGGAGGATGCCCGGTTTACGATTCTGCAGGGGAAAGAGCTGCCGGATGGATGGAACGGGAAAGTTCATGCCTGCCACCAGCTTTCAGAAAAAGCAGGGGGCGACTACCTGTTTTTCCTGGATGCAGATGCCCGTGTCGCCCCATCCGTGATACAGCAAACATTGGGAACAATGAACAAAAGAAAAGCTTCTATGCTCAGCGGATTTCCCTATTACCCGAATCATCATTTTCTCAGCCATATGCTTGTGCCGCTTCAGCATATGGTCGTGCTGCTTCACCTTCCACTTTTTATGGCCAACCGCACGACAAAGCCGATGTTTACAGCAGCCTGCGGCATCTTTATTATGATTGAACGGTCGGCTTATCAGGCGGTCGGAGGTCATGAATCGGTAAAGGATTCGCTTGTAGAAGATGTTCATCTCGCTCGTGAAGTGAAAAAGAACGGTTACCGCATGATCCTTGCCAATATTACATCATCCGCTCTGTCGTATATGTACGAGTCGAACAAAGAAACGTGGGCAGGATTTAAGAAGAATCTATACACCGGCATCGGACGTTCCACATGGATGGTCGTTTTCCTAACCGTGTTGTATGCCATCCTTTTTATACTCCCAGGGGGCCTCGCCATTTTCGGTGTCTTTACGGGATCCTTTCACCTGCTGCTTCCCTATGTATTGCTGATTACGTTCAAAATGTATGTGGATGCACGGACAGGACACCCCTTGTGGCTGTCGTTTCTCATGCCAGTAGCAGGAGTGCTGCTGATTGCGATGATGTGGGCATCCATGCTTGTACATAAACGAGGACGTACTTATCAATGGAAAGGCAGGTCGTATCAATGAAAGCAGTCATTATCGGGGGTGGGCTCGGCGGTCTTTCCGCTGCGGTCCACCTGGCCAGTGAAGGCGTAGATGTGAAATTGTTTGAAAAGAACAGCCATTTTGGAGGCAAAATGATGGCCGTAGACGAAGAAGGCTATCACTTCGACTTTGGCCCCAATACTATGACAATGCCGGATGTATTCACAAGAGTGCTGTCGAAAGCTGGACTCTCCCCCCATCTTCTCGACTTTGAAAAGATTGACACTCATACGAGAAATGTCTTTCCGAATGGCACGACCTTTGATTTTTCCACCGATCAGGATGTTATGAAAAAACAGCTGAAGCAGCTTGATCCTGAAGGGTACCAGGCTTATGAACCGTTTCTGAAGGAGATCGAGCGGCTCTACCATATGTCCCGGAAGCATTTTCTGCACAGAACATTCAACGGATGGAAGGATTATCTGTCTCCCGCCCTTATGAAGAGCATGATGAAGGTACGCCCGCTCCAATCGATGGATCATTTTTTCAGACAGTACTTTACCAATCCTGATATCATTCAGGCTTTGAACCGGTACTCGACGTATATCGGATCCAATCCTTATCAAGCTCCGGCCACATTCAGTATGATTGCCCACCTTGAATGGAATGAGGGGGTGTATTATGTGAAAGGCGGCAATACGAAAATTGCGGAAGCCTTCGTTCAAGCAGCAGAAGCTGCCGGCGTCCATCTCTACAGCGGCACCCCCGTATCAAAAATCCATACGTATCAAGGAAGTGCCGTAGGCGTTGAAACAGGGGATGGCGATTTCTTTGAAGCCGATCATGTCATCGTAAACGGCGATCTGCTCCAGGCAGTCCCGGACCTCATCGATCAGAAGGAAAGGAAAAAAATGAGTGACGGGAAGCTCGCTTCCTATGATCCTTCCATTTCCGCTTTTGTGATCATGGCAGGACTGGATACCTATCTTCCCCAGCTGCACCACCATCATCTGCTCTTTTCGGGTGATTACAAAAAAGAGTTCCGGCAGCTGTCCCGTGGAAGGTATGCCGACGATCCGACGATTTATATCTGTACGTCAGCAAAATCAGATCCTGATGTTTCTCCTAAAGGGGATAATTGTTTTATTCTCGTCAATGCTCCAGCCGTTGGCGGGCATCCGCAGAATAAGGACCATTACAAAGCGCTGATCTATGAAAAGCTGAAAAAGGCCGGCATCCCCATCAGTGATCATCTTGTATATGAAAAGGTCATCGGACCGGAGGAAATTGAAGTGACATTCGGAGCCTATCGTGGTTCGCTTTACGGCCCTTCCTCCAACAGCAGGAGTCAGGCCTTTATGAGGCCGTTCAACAAATCCCAGGACTTGAAAGGCTTATGGTTCTGTGGCGGCAGCACCCATCCTGGTGGTGGTTCCCCGATGGTCGTTCTCAGTGGAGAAAACGTAGCTAATCAAATCATCGGAAAAATTGTCCATATCGAATGAATGCCACACCTGCAAAAAGAGGCTGCCGGAAATCCGGCAGCCTCTTTTATTATGTAAGTTTATGCTTGTTTTCTTTTTGGAAGACAAGACAGGAAATAGGATACGGTGGCCACCACGACCAGGATCAACAGATGGGATGGACCACTCCCAGCTCCGCCTGTCCCAGGGTCATATTGGATCGTCAAAATTATACCAGTGAGATATTGATAGAGAAAATAGAGAACGATAAAACTACTTATAAAAATCAAATACTTTTTCATCAGGCTGCCTCCTTCTTCTGTCTATACGAAACAAGCAGCCAATCGTTTCAAAAAAAATAGGAAATGCATCAGGAAAGGGAGATTGATCGGCTCCGTAAATCCTTCCCTGACGGATCGTCTTCGTTATACAAATGACAGGCTGCATAGTGTCCACTTTCAACCTCCTGCCATTTTGGAACTTCCTCTGCGCAACGGTCCATCGCTGCGGGGCACCTTGTCCGGAACACACACCCGCTTGGAGGATCGATCGGACTGGGAATTTCCCCTTCAATAATCATTTGTTCGCGCTCATCTTCCAAATCCGGGTCAGGAATTGGAATCGCAGACAACAGCGCTTTTGTATAAGGATGGAGGGTTTTTTTATAAAGCTGATCACTGGTTGTCAGCTCGACGAGGTGACCTAAATACATCACCCCGATGCGGTCCGATATATGCTGCACCATAGACAAGTCGTGGGCAATAAACAAATACGTGAGCCCCTTCTCCTCCTGCAGCCTCTCCAACAGGTTGACCACCTGAGCCTGGACAGAAACGTCGAGCGCAGAAATAGGTTCGTCTGCAATAATGACGGATGGATCAAGAGCAAGAGCGCGGGCAATCCCGATCCGCTGCCGCTGTCCGCCGCTGAACTCGTGTGGATATCGATTGGCATGATCACGGTTCAACCCGACTTCTTCAAGCAGTTCATACACCCGTTCCATCCGCTCCCGCTTTGTTCGGAAGAGCTTGTGAATTTCCATGGGTTCCGCAATGATTTCCGCGACCGTGGATCTTGGGTTTAAAGAAGCATAAGGATCCTGAAAGATCATCTGCATCTCTCTTTTCAAGTGGAACTGCTCTTGTTCACTACGATCATGAACACTTTTCCCTTTATATAGAACCTCTCCATCTGTGGCGGAATACAGGTTCATCATCGTCCGGCCTGTGGTCGATTTGCCGCACCCGGACTCCCCGACAAGGCCGAACGTCTCCCCTTCATATACATCAAAGCTGATGCCGTCCACAGCTTTCAACGATTTGTTTCTGCCGATGTCAAAGTGCTTTTTCAATTGTTTGACTTCCAATACTTTTTCCATCGTCATCCTGCCTCCTCCGCTTCTTCCCAGTATCTTCGTACCGCACACAGTTCTTTTTCATAAATCGTGTCGTTCAGCTCAATGATTTCAATGCTCTTCCCTATGTTCGGAGAGTGAAGCATTTTTCCGTCTCCATAATAGAACCCGACATGGTGGACACGCCCCTGACCTTGATCATAGGCAAAAAACAACAGATCGCCAGGCTGCTTTTGATCGATCGGTACTTCCACTCCTTTGGTCACTTGATCAGTGGCGTCACGCGGAATGATGTAGCCATGAGCTTTGTGCAGTGCATAAGCGAAACCTGAGCAGTCAAACCCATATGCACTCATCCCTCCCCAGAAATAAGGCAGATCAAGGAAGGTTTCTGCTGATTCTATAATGGCTGCTCCACTGCCTTTCGGGACCGCTTCACCAGAAGGGTAAACCGATACAGCCTCTGCAGATACATAGCCTTCTCCATGAGGGGTACGGACCTTGATCAGCACGCCCTCCTCTTGAATGACCGGAAGAGAGGTCAGATAACTGAGCTCCAGGAACGGCTGGCGTTTTTCATCCAGAAGCATCGTCTGTTTATCATGGACAACGAGCATGCCATTTCCCTGCCATTTGGAATCCGCCAGAGCACTGAGCTGCCTTTCAGGTATGTAGCCGGGATATCCCCGGGCATCTTTTTTCGAAGCCTGATGCGGAATAATAATCCGTGCCCACCCGTCCTTCATGTCATCGACGATCACTTCTTCGCCGTATAAAAGCTGGGATTGAACGAGATTGTCATCGCAGAGTGCAAGTTTCTGTTTATGATCGAGCTGGTTCAGCCATTCGGACATCGAACTGACCGCTGACAGGCCTGCTTCATCACAGTCTCTCGGGGAGTCTGGTGCCGTCCAGACCGTGGCTACTGGAACGGCCACCACCCAGACTGTTTCGATTGCTGGTTTCTTTGTCATGGTCTTCCTCCTTTTATGAAATCCCGGTATTCTTTAAAGAGAGCCTGGAAACGCCGAGACCCGGAGTTTTTGGTAGAGTCATAACCGCCTGATTGTAATGCACGCCTCCTTCAACAGGGTCTGCGGTAAGCATGAGAGGAGCATCGAAATCTACTTTCGTTACGTTCTTCTGACTGGCAGCAAAATGGGCCGCTGCGGTAATGCCGAGTTTCGTTTCAATCATACTCCCCACCATGCACGGGACGCCGAAACTTTCAGCAGCCGCATTGATTTTCAAGGCCTGGTGAATCCCTCCGCTTTTCATCAATTTAATATTAATCATATCTGCGCTTCCTGTTTTCAAAATACGTATCGCATCTTCTGGAGAAAACACACTCTCATCAGCCATAATTACCGTACTTACTGCATCGGTCACCATCTTAAGTCCATCAATGTCTCCCGCTTTGACCGGCTGCTCCACCAGTTCGATCGGAAGCTTCCTGTTTTCCATCTCACGGATCGCGTAGACAGCTTCTTTTGCTGTCCACGCTTGATTAGCGTCAAGTCGTATGGCAGCTTTTTTTCCTATTCTTTGATGAATGGCTTGTATGCGTTCAATGTCATGGTGGATACTGTCTTTACCAACTTTCACTTTCAAGACGCGGAATCCTCGCTGGATATAGGCGTCAGCGTCCTCCGCCATTTCCTCTGGTGTATGGACACTGACGGTATAATCCGTTTCCAATTGGTCCGTCCACCCTCCAAGAAATTGATAAAGAGGGAGTCCGGCAGCTTGAGAAAGCCCATCATACAATGCCATATCGACGGCTGCTTTGGCACTGGTGTTTCCTACACAGCTCCTATGGAGAGACTCAAATACAGCTTCTCTCTGCAATATGTCGGAGCCAATTAACACCGGTGTCAAAATCTCCTTGATCGTGTGCTCAATACCTCCGAGCGATTCCCCTGTGATGACATGTGTGGGCGGGGCTTCCCCGCAGCCTGTCAGACCATTATCAAATTCAATTTTCACATAGATCGATTCGGCGACGGTCACCGTACGAAGAGCGGTTATAAATGGTTTGTGTAGTGGAACGGCCACCCTCATTGTTTCTACGGACTGGATTTTCATCGCTTTCCCCCCCTTTCGTTATTGAACACCTCCGGCAATCCTCAAATATTCCGCGTTGCTGCACAGCTCCGCCTCCACCCCGAGAGGCACAGCATAGTGAGGCAGACAATGACCGATTCTAAATCCTGACAGGACCGGTTTTTGAAGATCAGCAAAATAATGACGGAATACTTCCTGAACTTCGATCGTTTCTTTTTTCTTTTTAGGATCGGTCTCACTGAAATCACCAACGACGATACCGGAAGCGTCGTCGAGTTTACCTGCAAGCTTTAATTGACTTAAGAAAGAATCAATCCGGTAAGGTTCCTCACCGACATCCTCGATCAACAGAAGCCGGTTCTTCGTATCTATTTCATAAGGGGAACCGATGGAGTTGACAAGAAGGGAAAGGTTTCCCCCCACAAGTCTGCCCGAAGCCGTCCCCTTACAGATTACTTGTAACGGTGATGTCTTATTGGTGTACGTAAATGTATCCGGATGAAACAGCTGGGTAAACCGCTGTTTTGAACGATCATCAAAGCCGGGCTTCCCGACATCCGAGCTCAACATCGGTCCGTGAAATGTGACAAGACCTGCCTGACGCTGGATGGCGGTATGTAAAAAAGTAATATCGCTGTAGCCCCAGAATACTTTGGGGTTTCTGCGGATCATGCTGTAATCGATGGAAGCAGCCAGACGACTGGTCCCATACCCCCCTCCGGCACAGAAAATCCCTTTAATGGCTGGATCTCTGAACATCTGATGCAGGTCGTTCAGTCGTTCACGGTCTGTGCCAGCCAAGTAGCCGTATGTCCGCTTAACGTTTGGTCCGATCATAACGTTCAATCCCAGCGCATGCAGGAACGGCAGCGCATTTGTTAAATTCGTTAGATCCGGAGGGCTGGCTGGAGCAATCACTCCAACCGTATCTCCTTTTTGTAATCGGTTTGGTTTCTGCATAGACTCCTCCATAGAGAAGAGGCAAGCCCGGCTCAGCCGGGTGCCCCTTTGGTTGTTACTCCTTATCTGCCCATTTCAATTCCAGATAGCCGACAGGATGACGGATGACATCGGATATGCCTTCTTTTTCGAGCAGAACGAAGTTGTAGAAATGGATCGGGAAGATCGGCATCTCTTCAAATAAAATCTTCTCTGCTTCATACATATGCTCCCACCGCTTCGTTTCATCGGTTTCATTTTTCGCCTGTTCAATGAATTGATCATACTCGTCATTGGACCAGCCCGTCCGGTTCATGGATGAATCGGTGACGAAACTTTCCAGGAAGTTGATCGGATCGGCATAGTCGGCGATAAAGGAGCTGCGTGACAACTGGTGCTTCAAATCTTTTTGATTCTGGAGGAATACGTTCCACTCTGCATTTTCCAGGGTGACGTCAACATCCAGGTTTTCCTTGAACATCTGCTGGATCGTTTCCGCAACCTTTTTATGTGACTCACTTGTATTATAGGAAAGAGTGATTGGAGGCAGTTCTTCATAGCCTTCTTCCTTCATCCCTTCCTCCAGCAGCTTTTGCGCCTCTTCAGCGTTGAACTCTACAAGGTTTCCATTCTGTTCACGGAAATCTTCCCCGGAAGGGCCTTCGAATCCATAGGAAACGAATCCGTAAGCAGGTTCTTCTTTGTTTTTCGTTACATAATCAACGATGTCCTGCTGATTGACAGCCATCGCAAGCGCCTGTCTGATTTTCTTGTTCTGGAACGGCTCTTCGTTTACATTAAAACGATAAAAATAGGTGCCCGCCTGGTCTTGAACTTTCAGCTGTTCATGTTCCATCAGCTCTTCGGACATATCAGCCGGGATGTTCGTCGTGTCCAGTTCCCCACTTTCATACATCTGGTATTCTGTGTTGGTATCATTGACCATGGCCCAGTGAACTTCATCCAGCTTGACTGTATCCTTGTCCCAATAGTTTTCATTTTTCTTAAACGTCATTTCACTGTCATGCTTCCACTCGTCCAACGTAAACGGTCCGTTTCCTACAAAGCTGTCCGCTTCCGCATACCATTCGGCATTTTCTTCCGCCACACTTTCATTAATCGGGAAGAACGCCGGGTTGGAGATAATATTCAGGAAGTAACCGGTTGGTGAGGAGAGGGTCACTTTCAGCTCCTTCTCGCTTACGGCCTCGACCATCACATCTTCTTTTGATCCATCACCATTGTTAAACGCTTCTCCACCTTCAATGAAATAGCCGAGAAACGCAGCCGGAGAGGCCGTTTCAGGATCCAAAAGACGTTTCCAGGCAAATTCAAAATCTCCTGCTGTTAAGTCGTCACCATTGGACCATTTGGCATCCTCACGAATCATAAACGTGTAAACCTTACCATCTTCAGAAACTTCCCACTCCTCTGCCGCTGCAGGCTCAGGCTGATGATCCTTCCCGAGCCGGGTCATTCCTTCCATCAGGTTGTTCAAAGCGTTCCAGGAAACGGAATCAAATCCCATCGGAGGGTCAAAGGACGTCGGCTCTTCCCCATTATTGAGCAGTAATGTTTTAGTGTCTCCTGATTCTGCCTGCTCCCCTTCCGCATTGTCCTCTTCACTAGAACTGTTGGCTGTACAGGCCGCCAGCACAGCAATAATTGCAATCCCCCATAAAACATGCAGCCACTTTTTCATCGTACTACCCCTCTCTTTGATCATGATTGAATGGTTGCTGAGTATTTCTCCGCCCGCTCATCTTGAAGCCAGCAGTCCACCTCATGGGTTTCGCTGCGGACCGTTGGATATGGATAAATCCTGCTGCACACTTCCATAGCAGCCGGACACCGGGCGGTAAATGGACAGCCTTCCGGTGGTGAAAACAAATCCGGAGGCGTACCGTCAATCGGAATCAGCTTTTCTCCTTTTTGGTCCAGACGGGGAACGGAATGCAGAAGCCCTTTTGTATAGGGATGCTGCGGCTCATAAAAGATCTCCCGCCTTGTACCTGTTTCGACGACTTTCCCTGCGTACATGACCGCGATCCGGTCCGCCACTTTCGCAACCACACCCAAATCGTGTGTGATCAGGATGATCGAGACTCCGGTTTCCTTTTGAATTTTGTTAAACAGCTGGAGAATCTGCGCCTGAATCGTTACGTCAAGGGCAGTCGTCGGTTCATCGGCTATCAAGAGCTCCGGTTCACAGATAAGAGCCATAGCAATGACAATCCGCTGCCGCATTCCGCCGGAAAACTGGTACGGATACTGCTTCATCCGTTCATCAGGATTCGGAATGCCGACGAGGTTCAACATGTCCACAGCCTGGCCTTCCGCTTCTTTTTTCGTCACACGCCGGTGCTGTCTGAGCCCTTCTGTAAGCTGATCACCGACAGTCAACGTCGGGTTCAAGGCTGTCATCGGATCCTGGAAGATCATCGATATGTCGACACCACGGATCCCTCTCATTTTCTTGTCGGACAGTTTCGTCATGTCCTTTCCCTTAAAGAGAATGCTTCCCTCTTTGATCTGTCCCGGAGGGGTCGGGATTAAGCGCATAATGCTTGAGGCTGTTACACTTTTTCCACAGCCGGATTCTCCGACAATTGCAAGCGTCTCTCCTTCGTACAAGTCGAGATTGACTCCGCGCACCGCCTGCACTTCTCCTCCGAACGTCTTAAAGGAGATATGCAGGTCATGAATTTCAAGAATCTTGTTCAACATCCTCACCTCCTTAAGCGTGGGTCGAGCGCATCCTGCAGCCCGTCCCCGAGCACATTAAATGCAAACATCGTTGCTGAAATAAAGAAGGCCGGGAAAAACAGCCGCCACCAGTCCCCCGACAAAATGACGCCGAGGGCATCGTTCGCCATGACTCCCCAGCTGGCATAGGGAGACTGGATGCCGAGACCGAGAAAACTTAAAAAGGCTTCGGCGAAAATCGCCGTCGGAACGGTCAGCGTCATTTGTACAATGATGGGCCCCATCGTATTAGGCAGCAGATTTTTCTGGATGATCCGTTTCGTTTTGGCACCAAAGGACTGAGAAGCCATCACAAATTCGTTGTGCTTCAACTGCAGCACCTGCCCACGGACAATCCTTGCCATCCCCACCCATCCGGTTACTGTAAGAGCAATAATGATGGTCAAAAGGCTCGGCCCCATAACGACTAACAGAAGAATGACAACGAGCAGGTAAGGAAGGCCGTACAATATTTCAATGATCCGCATCATCACATTGTCCGTACGGCCGCCTTTATAACCGGAGATCCCTCCATAAACGACTCCGATAAAGAAATCAATCAGGGCGGCCATCAAACCGACAAACAAAGAAATTCTCGCTCCATACCACGTTCTTGTAAACACATCACGGCCGAGTTCATCCGTCCCGAACCAGTGACTGAGAGACGGGGGCTGGTTTTGATCAGCCAGGGAAGCTTCGGACACGGTATACGGGGAAATCCATGGGCCGATCACCGCCATGACGGCAAGCAGAATGAGGAAAACAAACCCTGCCATGGCTAATTTGTTCTGGCGGAGCCTGCGCCAGGCATCTTCCCAGTATGAAAGGGAAGGACGGACCACAGACTCAGCCTCATCGATGTTTTTCTCTTTTGGCCGGAACCACTCATCCGGAATCGATGAATGGGAATCATCCCGTTGCTTTTCTTTTAAAGCAGACATATCAGCTGCTCCCCCCTTCCTTATGAAGTTTGATGCGCGGGTCTAAAAAGCCATAGGCAATATCAACAAGGAACAGCATGAATACGAGAAAAGCGCTGTAAAATACGGTCGTTCCCATAATGACTGGATAGTCCCTCTGGTTGATCCCTTCTACGAAATATTTGCCCATACCTGGAATAGCGAAGATTTTTTCGATAACAAAAGTGCCTGTTAAAATTCCTGCAAGGAGGGTCCCCATAATGGTCACGACCGGCATCAAGGCATTTTTCAATGCATGTTTCACAACGACCTTATAGGGAGAAAGCCCTTTGGCACGGGCTGTTTTTATGTAGTCCTGGGTCAAGGTTTCCAACATGCTCGATCGTGTCAGCCTGGCGATAATCGCCATCGGCCCTGTTGCAAGGGCGAGTACAGGGAGAACCATATGAGCAGGAGAACTCCAGGTCGCTGCCGGAAGCCATTCCAGCTGTACAGCCAGCTGTTGGATCAGCATGGTAGCCAGGACAAAGTTTGGAATGGAAATGCCGAGAACGGCGATAGTCATGGCCATGTAATCAATCAGATGGTTATGTTTTAAAGCCGCAAACACTCCGAGAGCCACCCCGGATACCAGCGCGATCAGAACCGTCCAGATTCCGAGTTCAGCTGAGATAGGAAAACCACGGCCAAGCAGAGAATTCACCGTTTCGGTCGGCTGCTTGATCGAAGGACCAAAATCAAGAGTGATGATGGATTTTAAATAAAGCACATACTGGACAGCGAGCGGTTCATTCAAGTGGTAATGCTCCTCCAGATTCTGCTGAACCGCTGCATTAGTGGTCCTTTCTTCGTTAAACGGTGATCCTGGAATCAAGTTCATCAGGAAGAATGTTAACGTAGCGATAATAAAAACGGTAACAACCATGTAAACCAAACGTTTCACTATGTATGTAACCAATCGTTTTTCCTCCCCTCAGCTTGATGTCGCCTGCATCGCAAGTTCTGTCATGACGAGCATCGCCTGGTAGGCTTCCAGTAGATCGACGGACTTAAAATGAACCGTTGTTGAACCTGGTTCAAGTGTGGTTCCCGGCATCAAATGGGCCCATTCTGCCTGTCCATAGTTCATGAATTCAATTTTCAGCTCAGGGTGTGCTGCTGTCGTGAGCGGCTTTATTTCCCCCCGTCTATTTATGGCAAGTGCGGTTCGCTCCCGGAGAAGCTCACCGGCTTTTTTCGGTGTGAGGCTTTTCACGGCTGTACGGGAGATGGTCTCTTTCACAGGTGCCGTCACGATGTTCGGCACCAGGTCTTCGGCTTCAGCTGCTGCACAATCATCACCAGCCACCATCAGGACAGGCACGCCGTAGTAGCCGGCCATCAAAGCATTGAACCCCAGTTCTCCAACGGGTTTGTCGTTAATGAAAAAGTGACGCACTCCAAACGTCATGGAATGGGAAAGCACCCCTTTTTGGGCCGCTCTTGCGTGATAGCCGATAAACACCGCGCCGTCAAAGCCCGCATCAAGTCCCTGAACCATTGAATAAGGTTTCGCACTTCCAGTAATAAGCGACACATCCGGATGGATTTCATCAATAAGCAGGTTATTCATTTTAGAATGACTGTCGTTGACGAGAATCTCAGTGGCCCCATTTCGAAATGCTTCTTCAATCACATGATTCGTTTCCTGTGTCATGATTTTTCTAGCGCGTTCATAATTGTGTTTGGACGAATCGACAAAGGTGTGATCGGGAACCCCAGTAATTCCCTCCATGTCGACAGAAAGATACAGCTTCATACAGTTCTTTCCTCCCTAGTCATTATGTGTTAATATTTCTAATTTTCTCATAACTTTACCAATAAAAAGGAATAATTTCAAGAAGGAAAACGAACTATGAAATATTATTTCAAACCGCAGAATCCCTCGATTCCTCGGCAAAACAGCCGGTGTTCGACAAAAAGGGATGCAAAAAACCGCTGGATTTTCCAGCGGTTTTCAACTAAAAAGCTCTATTCCTTCCCGATTCAACACGTTCCCTTTCACCGATGGTTGATGGGGGCTGTTTTTGAAAACGTCATGACAGGGCACCATGATTCCCGAGCCTGTCTTCTCAGCCATCTGCTTATTTGAAACGCTGTATACCACCCGGCGGACGCTGGAAAACACGATAGCACCGGCGCACATGACGCACGGCTCACAGCTTGTGTACAACGTATAGTCACTCAAGTCTGTCCCCCCTGTTTCCCGGCAGAAACGCCTGATTAAGGCAAGCTCTGCATGATGGGTGGGATCGCTGTTTGTATGCACCTGGTTTCCTTCCTCCATGATAACAGCACCCTCTTTCACGAGAAGGGCACCAAACGGCGCATTTCCTTGTTTTTTAGAACGGCGGGCTATGATAAGCGCCCGCTGAATCATCTCTTCATCCTTCGTCATTATCCAATCCCTCCTGTCTAGTCCTTTTGTTCCTTGTTGTGTTCCCTTTTATTCCCTTCACCACCCATAAAAAAAAGAGACGGATGCTATTCGTCTCTTTTCTAAAGTAATCGGATGTGTGTAATTTTTGTTTCAGGAAACTTTCTCAAATGGCTTTCCCGGGCTTGTTCCCGGTGAGCAGCAAACACGGGAACACGTTTGACTACACCAGATTTTGCCTGATAGTAGATCAAATACTTCTCCTGCATCAGGACGCTCCTTTCTATAAACAACAGATCGTAGTTACAAGTATCTGCTATATTATAGAAAACTATACCTGTGGACGCCCCGGCGCATGAATCATCCGCTTTCCCTTTTTGTCCAATCGACTGCGGAACGAATCCCGCCTGACACCCCCGCTCCGGCAAGAAAGATCATCCCATAGGAGGCCAGCAGGAGCGGTCCCGGAATACCGGAAGAAACAACGGCTCCGCATGCGGAGCCGATTCCGATAGCAGAGATCCATAAAACTAGAACATTCTTCAATATCTTATTCAAGCACAGTCCTGACACGAATAAGCCTCCTGCTATCCATAACACAAGCGTCATATAGCTTCCTCCTTTTTCTATGCCGCCCCGGTCTTGTCCTATAAAGAAAGCAGCGGTCATTCCTCCGCCCGCTGCTAATCGTGATAGCCTTCTGCTGTTTTACCAGATCCTGGTTTATTCCACAGCTCATGAAAGGCCCAGTATGGACGTCCATCTTCATAGTAAAAAAGCACAGAGTTTGACTCTGTCACCAGTCCTTTTCCTTCGTACCGCCAGTCCATCAGCCATGCTGTTTTCAGCCTTCGGATAGCTTCTGTGTCGGTAAGACGGGTGTGTACGGCAACAATTCTTAAAGGCGGTGCAACTGACACCCCTTTAATTTCCTTGACCGGTTCCCACAACTGTTCCATCAGACGTACTTTTTCCAACCACCGCAGACCTCGGCTTTTCTTTTCATGCCCATCCTGTTTTTTCTGCATCCATAAACCGATTCCCCAGCAAATGAGAAGCAGGGCACTGACTATCGATAATATTCTCACTCGTATTCCCCTCTATCAGCTTATGCGGGCAGAACAGGATCCTTTCCTACATAAAAAAAGAAGCAGCATCACTGCATTTCTGCAATGATCTGCTTCTTCTGCTTGTCCGAAACGTAATTCCGGCGGCCGAACACTTGGTAATCATTTTTTCGAACGGTGGGAAGGATCGCACGATACATCTTCGCCGCTCCCCCCACAGGAGCTCTGGAATACACCGGATAATCGGGAATGGTTTTCAAAGCCCTCTCGTAATAGGTTTCTGCGTCATGAGCCAGGTCCTCCCACATTTGTATGAAGGCGGTATTTACTTTTCCATTCTGCAGATCCCGAGAGGTATAACCATAGGATTCCATGACTTGTGTCGGTAAGTATACACGGTCAATTTCCACATCTTCTCCAATATCCCGCAGGATGTTGGTCAACTGCATCGCATAACCGAGTTCAACAGCCCCCTGCCTTAAAGAAGCCGTACGACCGGGAGCAATGACAGGCAGCAGCATCAGACCAACGGTACTCGCTACATGATAGCAGTAGTCAAGAAGATCTTCCTTCGTCTCAATCAAAGTCGGATACAGGTCCATCCGCTGCCCCTTGATCATATCGTAATATGGGTCCGGATCTATAGAAAAACGTCGGAAAACGTCGTCCAGAGCGAGCCAGCACGGATCATTCAGTTCAAGCTTTCCCTCAAGGAATTGGTCAAATTCAAAGGCGAACGCCTCCAGCTCTGCTTTCGGGTTCGTCCCTTCATCAACAATATCATCCACACGCCGGCAGAAAGCATAAATGGCCCAGACAGCCCTTTTCTGCTGCCTGGGCAGCATAGCGAATGCTTTGGAAAATGTCTTGGAATGTTCTTCAATAATCCTTCGACAATGATGGTATGCTTGATTCAAATCCGTCATCATTAAACACCTCGCTTGTAATTATGCCTTTTTTTAGACCCATATTGCAAATAATCTGCCAACAATTTTGCTCCCTGCATAACAATAGGGACGCCACCGCCGGGGTGAACAGACGCTCCGACAGCATATACATTCCTGACCGGATAAGGCTGAAGCTGTGGTCGGAAGACACCGGATTGGAACAGGGTGGGGGCAATCCCGAAGCTGCCGCCTTCAAACAAACCGTCTCTTGCCGCTTCCTCCGGAGAACGGACATGCATCCATTCGATATGGTTTCGGAGTTCAGGGAAACCGCGGGCTTCCATTTCATCCAGGACGTGCTCGATCAATGCTTCTTTTCCGTTCCAGTCCACGTCTTTTCCAGCTGGTACTGGAATCAGCGTATACAATACCCCTTTTCCTTCCGGAGCCAGGGAGCCGTCGATAATGGATGGGTGGAACGTGTAAAAGGATGGTTCATCAGGAAGCACTTTATCCATAAATACCTGTTTCATATGATGGTCGAAATCAGACGTCATGAAAAACTGGTGCATCGTGTTGTTTTCATAAATACGGTCAAGACCCATATAGAGGAGGAGACATCCGGAGGAAGCCGTATATTTTCGATTCAGACGCTTCTTCTCGGGCATCAGTTTATCCATTAATGGAAAGTCACCATTCAGGATATATTCATCAAAAGAACGTGTTTCTCCATTGACGGTAATGGAAGAAGCTTCTCCCCCCTCCACCTCCACATGGCTCACTTCCGCATTCGTGTGTATCGAAACGCCGCGGCGTTCCAATTCCTTTTGTATGATCTCCACAAGGTGGGCGTACCCTCCTTTGACATACCAGATCCCGTGTTCGTGCTCACTGTAGGAAACGAGCGAATACATCGCCGGAGACTGCTCGGGGTGACCGCCGATGTACAGCGTCTGGAGTGTGTACGCTTCTACAAGACGTTCATCATCGAAGTACGTCCGCATCATCTTCTTCACATTTTGATAAGCTTTCAGTTTCATCAGCGTTTTGATGTTCTTCCCCGAAAAGAACGTCCGTTTTTCGACAAAAGACTTTTCAAGAAACTGTGCTTTCCCCTGCAGGAACCTCGTTTTCATGTCCTGAAGGAACCCGTCGAAATGCTGTTCGTTCCCTGGAAATTTCGCTTCCAGTTCTTCCTTCTGAAGAGCTGGATTTCTATGTTTCGTATAGATGGACCCATCCTTAAAATGAATATGATATAACGGATCACACGGTTCCATAGGGATTTCCTCTCTCGGAATTCCCGCCTCCTCCATAATGGTGAGCAGCATTTCGGGCAGAAGGACGATGGTCGGACCCTGGTCAATCTTGAAACTGCCGTGACGCTCATAAGTTAAACGCCCGCCTAGAAAATCGTTCTTCTCAAAAATCGACACGTGTCGTCCTTCCTGTTTGGACAAGTACAAAGCGGTCACAAGTCCGCCTATTCCTCCTCCGACAATGGCTGTACGTCTCATACCGGCTCCACCTCTTTCTCGGTAATCCATCCGGTGGTGATTCGTGCCGATTCCAAAATCGTAGGAAGACCGCTTCCCGGGTGCGTTCCTCCTCCCACAAGCCAGCAGTGATCCAGCTCCTGGAATCGGTTGTGAGGGCGGAAGTACATCATCTGTGACAGTTGGTGACCAAGACTGAACGTAGCTCCCTGATGAACAAAATGGTCCGTTTCCCATTGTTTCGGTGTCAGAACTTTCTCGACGACGATATGATCCCGAATGTCTGAAAAGCCGGTTTTCGCTTCTATTTCGTCAAAGACCAATTGTTTAAAAGTATCTTCCTTATCCTCCCAGTCGATTTCAGAATAATTGTTCGGTACAGGGGCCAGAATGTAAACAGCCGAATGACCTTCGGGTGCCAGTGTATCATCCGTGACACTGGCGTTATGAATATAGATGGAGGGTTCATCGGATAAAACGAGGTCTTTGGTCATTTCCTCCACATTCTTCTTATAATCTTCGGCGAACAGGATCGTGTGATGGGGCATTTCATACTTTTTGTCCAGGCCGACATAGATCATAAAAGTGGAACAGGAGAATTTTTTATTCTCCAGCTTCTTCTTCGAATGCTTGCGGAGGACGCCGTCATCAACGAGTTTCGTCATGGCCTCTGCAAAATCGGCGTTGATGATGTATTCGTCCGCCTTCACAATTTCGCCGGAATCCAGTTCCAGGCTCGAAATGGCCTGATGATCTGTATGGATTCGTTTTACTCCACTGTTCAAATGGATCTTCCCACCGTGTTCTTCTGTCACTGCGGCCATCGCCTTGGAAAGCTGATTGACGCCTCCAATGGGATGAAACACGCCCCATTCGTGTTCCATGTACGAGAGAATGGAAAAAGCTCCCGGGCATTCCCACGGAGACATGCCGAGATATTTAGCCTGGAATGTAAAGGCTATTTTCAACTTCTCATCCGTAAAGTAGTCGGAGAGGACATCGTACACGGATTTACCCAGTGACAACTTCGGCAGGGCTTTCAACGCCCGTTTGGAAACATAGTCCGTCAGACGGTTATGTTTCGTCTGCAGCAGCGGCATCAGCGCCTGCATCTTCTCCCCTGTCTCCTCCATAAACCGCTCATACCCGTGTTCATTTCCAGGGAAATGTTTCTGGATGACTTCCACCATCTTCTGCCGATCGCGATACATCGGGATGCGTATCCCATCAAACTGCAGCTCATACATTGGTGCCAGTTCTTTTAAATCGAGATAATCATGGACGTTCCTCCCTGACATCTCAAAGATCTCCTCCATGATCTGCGGCATACTTAAAAATGTCGGTCCAATATCAAACGTATATTCTCCTAAAGAAAAATGACCGTTTCGTCCTCCTACAAACGGCTGTTTTTCATAAACGTCTACGTCGTACCCTTTTGCGGCTAAAATCATAGCCGATGCAAGCCCTCCGGGGCCGGCACCAATCACAGCGATCTTTTTCATTACGTTCACCTTCTCTTATGTGACATCTATTGTGCAATCATTATACAAAATATGTACAAAGCCGGCTATTCAATGTACTTCCTCAATGTGCCGGTCTTTTTTCCTATACACATGATGTACCCTTCTTCGTTGTTCTATAACCTACATAAGAGCATTCACATTAATTATTTTCGACACATGTGTCAAAAAACCTTCTCCTCTACCGATTTTAACGGGATAAAATCATGAATTATGGGAAAAATACAGCCGAAGGAGGACTGTCTATGTATGCAAACCAAAGAATTTCGGGACCTTATTACCCTTCTCATTCGACTCAGCATCCGCCCCATAACCAGTATAACAATGAACAGATAAACCACTGGTGCGAAGAGCTCGACCAATGCAGCCATCAGCAGAAGCAGCAGGCTGATGCCCTTCACCAAAGGAGCAGCATTACGAAGTTATCTCCACCAACATTTATGAACTGATCTTTCTGGGTGAATGACCATACACAACAGCCTCCCTCTGCATAGGCTACGAATGTAACAACAGGAGGTGAGCTTATGTACGGAGGCTATCCTTACGGAGGAAGACAATGCCACAGACCTTGCTACCGCAACAACTTTGCTTTAATCGTCGTATTGTTCATCCTGCTTATAATTGTAGGTGCAGCATTTTACTGCTGATGGGTTGGTCATAAACTGCCGCAGTGAGATCAGGCGGCCGGGCCGGTCTGAAAAGAAAATTCGGGAACAGGAGGGTATGTCATCTCCCTGTCCCCTTTCTACAGACTCATCCTATACCTTATTAAAAAAGAACACAGCCCAAGCGCTGTGTTCTTTGTCTTTATCTGCAGCATCAAAACCGTGTGCGTTGGGAATAGCTGCCCGCTGCATGATCGGCGCCGTGGACGATTTCCACGGTTACCATAAGGAACAGGAGTAGATCCTGAATCCGGCTTTGAACCTATTCTTCCTGTTGTTTATCCAATGATGATTCTTTCTCTCGGATAATGGTAATTACCCCTGGCATCGTTTTTCTGGAACGTAAACAAGAATGTCAACAGACCTATTCTTCCTAAGAACATAAGGAGCATTAACACACACTTCCCGAATGTTGTCATTCCAGGGGTGATCCCCAGGGATAACCCGACGGTTCCGAATGCAGATGTTACTTCAAATACAAGTTCATTCAAAGTAAATGGTTCTGTAATCGTTAATGTAATTACAGCGCTCAGACAGACAAATAGAGCAACAATTAAAACGACAACGGCTTTATTCAAGTCTTCCGGATGAACCTCACGACGGAAAATGCGGATGTTATTTCCTCCGCGGGCAAAAGTGAGCACAAAAATGACCACAAGAGCAAAAGTTGTCGTTCGAATCCCGCCTCCGACACTGCTTGGAGACGCCCCGATAAACATCAGCGAGGACATGAACAACTGGGTCTGCTCTGTAAACTGGTTGATATCCAGCGTGGATAAGCCGCCGCTCCGTGTGGTGACGGATTGAAAAAGCGCATAAAAGAATATTTCATGCCAGGTCTTATCAGCAAAGAAATGATTGAACTCAAGCAGGACAATCATGATCGTCCCGAACACAACCAGGACAAAAAATGTCAGGGTTGTAAGCTTGGCAAACAAGGAAAAACGAATCGTCTTCTCCTCCTGATTTTGGAGGAGATACTGCTTCACCTCAATCAAGACGGGAAAGCCGATCGCCCCTGCGATAATCAAAATCATATTAATGAACTGGACAAAGTAGTCATCCTTAAAGAGGACGAGCGACTGTCCTGTAATATCAAAACCACCGTTGGTCATGGCACTGATTGTCCCGAAAAATCCTTGAAGGTAAGCTTCCCCGGGATCGAAATACTGGAGGTAGTACGTACCCAGCACTAAAAATCCAATCAATTCGATTAAAAGCACTACGAGGACAATTTCCTTCACAAGCCGTACCATTCCCTGGAAGGAGGTCTGATTCTGATCGGTCATGATCAAACGCCGTTCCTTCAGGCCGATCTTCTTCCCGAGGACAAGCCAGATCAGTGTTCCAAGCGTCATGACGCCAATCCCGCCAAGCTGCAGGACGATAGCGAGGATGAATATGCCCGGTGTACTGAAAGTCTCGGCTGTAGGGACCGTTGTCAACCCTGTTACACTGACAGCACTGACAGCTGTAAATAATATATCAATAAAATCCAACTTCACGCCGTCCTGGTGAGCTACAGGCAGAGCGATCAAGATGGAAGATATGGTCACAGCGAGCAGGTAATACACTGCAATCAACTGAAATGGTGTTAAATCGTTAAGCCACCGCAGGCCTTTTCTTCTCACCCACATACTAAAACTCCTTTTGATGCTGCTTTTTCTGTTCGATGATGACCATCATTCATAGTATAGCAGGATAATCGACATAATACTTCCATGATTTATGAATTTACAAAAGCTGATAAAAGAAGCACATAGAAGGCGTCTGGGGGGGATCCCAGACGCCTCTGTCCGTTCAATTAAGCTTTCGATTCGCTGCCTTTCTGCTTGAACTGCTCCAACAGATCCTCCCCTTGATATCCTTCATCAAGCAGCTGTTTGAGCACTTTTTCAACCTGTTCCTGTTGACGATCCATCATCGTTCCCATGAAAATGACATTCATTGAACCACCAATTTCATTAAAATCGATCGGTTTGACCATAAACGTAGCGGGACGGTTTGTCTGTTTCGTAATCTTCGCCTGGATAATAATCTCATCCCCGTTCCGGTACATATCCTCAAAAAAGGAACGGTAGCTGTTATCCATGTAGGCCTCAATCACCCAGCGCCCGTGATCATCTTCACGGTTGATGATTAAACCATCCTGCAGCTTGATTCTCCGCTGCGTAATGTCTTCGTTCTTCTCTTCGACAATGTCCAATGAAATCAATTTAAAGGTTTTCATCCGAATGACCTCCGGGATTCATCATTATAACTCATTATAGAGGAAAAGGAGGGGGTGAGAAAAGCCTGAATCTTACTTTTTTCTATCCTCCGATGTAGGACATTTCAATTTTCCGCTCTTTCATCGGTTTTCCCCGGGCTCTGTCAGCCGAGTATTGATCGGCACGTCCTTCCCATACAGCCATCAAATAATCGGTCAGGTCCTCGTCACTCCAATTCTCCCGCAGACGTCCACGCAGATCGTATCCTGAATCCGCAAACAGGCAGGTATACAGCTGCCCGTCTGCTGACAAACGGGCTCTCGTGCAGCTGGAGCAGAATGCTTCAGTAACCGATGAAATGATGCCGATTTCCCCAGACCCATCTTCATATTGATAACGGGAGGCCACTTCTCCGTAATAATTAGCATCTGCCGGAATTAAAGGCATTTCCTCATGAATAGCATCAACGATGGCTTTTTTTGATACGACGGCATCCATATTCCACCCATTATGGTTACCGACTTCCATAAACTCAATGAATCGAAGGTTGTCCCCCGTCTTTTTAAAGTAACGGGCCATCGGAAGAATCTGATCCTCATTCATTCCTTTTTTTACGACCATATTTATTTTAATTCCCAGTCCAGCCTTTCTCGCGGCTTCAATTCCACGCAGGACCGGATCCGTATGAACTCCTCGGCCGTTGGTTTTCTTGAACACTTCATCTTCAATGGCGTCAAGACTGATGTTCACCCGGTCTAGTCCCGAGGCCTTCAATTTTTCTGCCTGCTTTACAAGCATCACCGCATTCGTCGTCAAAGCGATATCTTTGATTCCGTCAATTTCCCGGATACGCCGGATGAGTACATCCAGATCCTTTCTGAGCAGAGGTTCCCCTCCGGTCAGACGGATTTTTTCGACACCGAACTGGGCAAAGATGTGGACAAGACGTATGATCTCATCAAAGCTGAGCCGCTCTTTTTCCGGCATAAATAAATAATCCGGTCCAAAAATCTCGGCAGGCATGCAATAGCTGCAGCGGAAATTGCATTTATCAATAACAGATATCCGCAGATCTTTAATCGGCCTTCCTAGTCGGTCTATGATACGGGAATCGATAGGATCACCCCTTTAAAATTGTGTTTGACCCGTCTGGTCTTCCAAAAGGACGGCTTCCACCATGTCCCCTTTGCTGTATCCCCTTGTACCGCCTCTTAAGACGATGAAAACATCTGTATGGGCCAGTGAGGTCACAACGGCTGATTTATCCATGCCGGCGGGATAAACGACGACTTTCCCCTCTTCGTAGTGCAGTTTCCCACGGACGAACCTCATAAATGGATTGGCTTTCTTGAAATCCTCACCAAGAACAGCCTGCACCCGGGTGTGATAGGGACGTGTGTTCCCCATAAAATGCTGAAGGATCGGATGGACAAATAATTCATACCCGACATAGCAGGCCGAAGGATTTCCGCTCAGTCCATACAGCAGTTTTCCGTGATGCTCTGCGACCGTTGTGACACTCCCCGGTCTCATCGCCACCTTATTGAATAAGACTTCCGCATCCAGCTTTTCGTAAATATCCGGCATCAGATCATAATCCCCGACAGAGACGCCCCCTGTTGTCACCAATACATCGTAATCTCCAAGAGCGCTGGAGACCGCTTCATAGCAGGAATCAAAATCATCATCCAGTTTTCCTAAATATGTACACGCTGCCCCGGACCTCTGCAACTGAGCCTGAATCATAGATGCATTGGAATTGCGGATCTTCCCAGGTTCCAGAGGTTCATCCACTTCCATCAGTTCTGTACCTGTGGCAAAAACACCTACCCTGGGTTTTTTATATACGCTGATTTCAGAATAACCGAACGTGGCCAGCAGGGCTTGGACCCCCGGATTTATTTTAGCTCCTTCCGGTACGAGCACTTCTCCCTGCTCTGCTTCCGAGCCTTTCTGAATTACATTCTGCCCTGCATCCATCCTCCTCTTAAGCGTCATAACCGGCTGCCCTGTTTGATCTTCTCCCGTGGTGCAGATTTCAAACATAGCTACGCAGTCCGCCCCCTGTGGGATTTCAGCACCTGTCATTATTCTGACGGCCTCCCCCGGCCGCAGCTCCCTTGAAGCCCGGTGTCCTGCAGCCACCGTTTCTATAACCTGGAACGTTCCCGGATTTTCGCGGGACAGGTCTTTTGTATCCGCTGAAGACAAAGCAAAACCGTCGTAAGGAGATTTATGAAAAGGAGGTACGGCATGAGTGGCAGATACATCTTCTGCCAGCACTCGTCCACCACTTTCATGAAGGAATTTCTTTTCCACCCCGCCCTTTCGTTTATACTGCATGACCCTTTCCACAGCATCCAGGACGGGAAGAGGTGTTCTATGTAAATGTGCCATCTATTTCTTTCCTTTCTGTGATCCGGTAAAATGGATACGCTTCTTAGAACATAAAGCATTTTTCCAACTTTTTCAAAGGTTGTCGAATGTAATCATTTTTTCCCTTTACAGACGATTCTGAAACATAAGGACAGCACATGTTCTTCTCATGGACGTTACGCAAAGAATCGAATATGGAAGCGTTTTGGAGTGACGGGCCTGCTTCGGATGTATCCACCGATAAGCCCCCCGGACAGGATACGGAGAAAGGTGTTCCATAAAGGGTTACCCTTCACCTATAAAAATTCAAAGGGATCATCAATAACGTGTACGATGAGGCACGCCTGTCCAGACTTCACAGAAGATTAACAAAATCCCTTGGCAGCTTGTAGAGAAACCCCTGTTTCTTTACAAGCTTTTTTCGTTCTTACCGCCAGGAGCGAAAGCCCCTTCCCTTTCCGCGGACGAGCGCCCGAGCTTCCTCGCAAAACCCACGCTCGGCGATCTCGGATCACTCGTTCTTCCGCAGGAGGGGAAGGGGCACCGCTCCTTGGGAGTTATTTAACATCGAAAAAGACTCTCCTTCACCCAGCTAATCCTTGCTGGATGGAGGACAATTTTTTCCATATTCTGGCGGGCGTCTGTGAGGTTCAACCCTACGAACTATCCATAAGCAACATTAGTTTAAATCTGTTATTATAAATCACGTTCGGAACGGATGCCATAAAAATAACCGATGAACACCATTTTGAGTAATACATGAGGATCAAGGGAAGGAATCCCATTGTCTTCGGAATAGCGGGGTCGTACTTTTTCGGGGGATACAAGAGAAATCTATGTATTGGTTGATCCTACGGAGTAAGGCCAAGGTTCGTTGCCCCTGCCCCGTGCGAATGCACCAGGTTCGTCAATGTGAAGAAGAAACAAAAAATCACAACCTATACAGATTCTTATTTTTAGGATATCAAATGAACAAGGTGAAAAATAAAAGAAATCAGAAAAAAACAAGACTGTCGAGACTTTCTCGACAGCCTTGTTTGTATTGTTTATCCATTAGTAAAAAGGATGTCGGAAAATTTCCCGACACCCTCCGGACAGCTTTTGCTGTCATTTTTCAGTTAGATGGGGTCATAGACATTGACGACGTGGTTCACGGCTGTTTCACCCTGGTCTTTACCATGTCCTCGTTTACGTTCTGCTGGTTTCTTTCTGCCGGTTTCAGCAAGTTTTTTATTCCCTGAAGCCATCTCGACTCCCTCCCCTCGTCCTTATTCTTCACCGCTCTACATTTCAATATGATACCAAAATCAGGATACGCCAAAGAAAAACCCCTGCACAGCAGGGGTTTGCATCATATGTGGTATTTGGATTTCACATCATTGATCTTCTTCCCAATCGCGCGGGCACGCTGGATGGAGTGATCCATGTTTTTACGACTGGTCCGTTCAATAACAATCGTAAACATCAGCATATTCAATCTCATCGTTCTACCTCCTCTTTGTAATGAGGCTAATCCGTATCCTTCTCCGCATTGAACCAGCTCATAAAGACCATCTTGAATGTTTGTGTCATTGTTTATTCTCCTCCTTCTTGTATTTACACGTAGCGGTTAAAAGCGGATGATTTACGGTCGAGCCATTCGTCTTTGACTGTGGGTTGGTACCCGGGAACCGGCTGCAGACGCTGCTGCTTCTTTTTGGTCACATGAATCGTAAACAGGAAAAAATGAATCGTCATACGTGTCAACTCCTTCATAAATATAGTGTAATTTTATATCAAAAGAGTAAAATTACTCTTTGACAGCATAAGAAAAAGCCGCAGGAGGTCTGCGGCTTTTCAACATTCAAATCCATTAAAAAAGCCACAGGAATACAATATGCACCTCCTGCGGCTATCATGATTCATTGTAGGTAAAATAGTCGTTGGTCTCAGAAATTATTCCGAGCGCAGGTCGATGGTATGAAATTGTTCAGGAAAACCGTTTTTGTGTTTTTCATGATTTCCGACCTCGCTTTCTGAGAATTTTTTCTTACAATGGAAAGTATATAGGGCTTTTTTCCAATTGTAAACCTTTTTGTGTAAATCATTTGACTTTTCTGAAACGCTTCATACAGATTCAGGATCCTTCTCATCGAAAAAGGCTTCGATTTTCTGGTCCAGTTCGTGCAGACGTTTCAATGCTTCACTTTTATCCATTTCCTTATAATGATGCAGCCCCATCGGCTGTTCATCTTTTTCATCGGCCTTGGCGACCACATGCTGGAGCGGGGTTCTTTTTTCATCCAGTCCAAACGGAAGGTAGCTGTCCGTATGCAGAAGAACAGCGACGGATACATCCTTCGCAGTCAGCCGGTCTTCCCCAAGCCGGATCAGCAGTTTATGAGCCCTCTCTGCTCCTTTGATGGCATGGATGTCATGTCGGCGGTATTCATCATAATCCCATTTCCCATCCCTGTACCATTCATAGTGCCCCATATCATGAAGCAGGGCTGATTTCGCTGCAAGATCTGGATCCACTCCTTTTTCAACCGCCATATCAAACGCATAACCTGCCACGGTGACCGCGTGATGAATGCCTGAGCGTTGAAGATACTTTTGTGTTATTCTGTGCTTAAATACATCTACCAGGGTAACACGAGCCATACGATCACCTCCGTTGATTTCCCGTCTCTCCCTGATATGGTGGGCTCTACGGGAGAGAACGTGCATCCTTTTGTTAAAAAAAAGCTTATCATGAGGCTTGCTTTTGAACAAGGCTGAAAAGCTATTCCAATCTAGAAAAAAAAGGTGGGCAACCCATGAGCGAACGCAATGAAACCGTCCTGATCACAGGTGCGGCAGATGGAATTGGTTTTGGGACAGCAAGATTTTATGCAGAAAAAGGCTTTCAGGTCATCGGGGTGGATAAGGACCGGGAAAAAGGAAAAGAAGCACTTGAAAGCCTTCCCGGAGGAAGAGGCGCTTTTTATTATTGTGATGTCAGTGACCCGGATAGTACAGCGGAGCTTTTTCAACAGTTGAATGAAGACAGCCGTTCCTTTTCGATCCTTATCAATAATGCCGGAGAAAGCACCTTTACATCCATGTTCGAGTTGTCTGTGGAAGATTGGGACCGGATACTGAATACCAACCTCCGCAGCGTATTTCTCTTTTCCAAGCTCGCTGCAGCACTGTGGAAAAAGAATGGGACGAACGGAAGAATCGTAAATATGGCTTCCACGAGAGCTTTGATGAGTGAGCCGGATTCAGAAGCCTATGCAGCCAGCAAAGGCGGCATTACAGCGCTGACTCATGCCATGGCCTCTTCCCTGTCTCCGTGGTCCATCCGGGTCAACTGCATCAGCCCCGGCTGGATCCACACAGGCTCCGAGGAGTTGACAGAAGGTGACCACCTCCAGCATTTATCCAATCGTGCAGGCCGGACGATGGATGTGGCGAAAGCCTGCTTTTACCTGACCGATCCGGAGAACGATTTTGTGAATGGGGAAAACCTTGTGGTCGATGGTGGAATGACACGGAAAATGATATATGAAGAGTAAATGCGTCGATGTTTAGTATAAACAGCACCGGGGTAACGTTATATCAACAAACTAATACGGAGGTGACGACAGTGAATGAGCTGTCATCTTACCAGATTCAGTTGAACCGTCCTTTAAAAACGAATGAAATCATGAAGGTGCACCATACCGTCAAACAGCATGGATGCGACTTATACATCCATCAGAATCAATTGATTGCAGATGCCGGACACCTTCCCAAAATGTTGTCTTTTTTCCTATTCATGAATATAGATGACCCATTCGTGCTGATCATTGACGGCCGCTGTGTAGAAGATGTATACGAGGAGATCACCGCATTTCTTGACGACACCATCGTAAACAGTGTCTGCCGCAGGAAATACAGTTCTTCCATGGTCACGGACGAAACATCCATCCCTGTTTAACAGGCATACTTACCGCTTTACGCAATCATCACTCTTTTATCATACGAAATGAAAAAGAACCCGCTCCTTATAAGGAGCGGGTTCTTTGGCTGTCGAAAAAGCGTGTGTTAACCAGTTAGAGTTTTCCATTTGTCGTGGGAAGGGTCACTTTCCGCTTGCGTGGAAAAGAAAAAGGAAAAGCACAGCCGCTGATACGGCTGCCTGCCGGAATATAAAAAAGACTCTCCTCCATCCAGTAAAGTTGAGCTGGGTGAAGGAGAGTCTTTGTCGATGTTAAAGAACTCCCAAGGAGCGGTGCCCCTTCCACTCCTGCGGAAGAACGAGTGGGCCGAGATCGCCGAGCGTGGGTGTTGCGAGGAAGCTCGGGCGCTCGTCCGCGGAAAGGGAAGGGGCTTTCGCTCCTGGCGGCAAGAAAGAAAAAAGCTTGTAAAGAAACAGAGATTTCTCTACAAGCTGTGAACCCGCTCCTTATAAGGAGGCGGGTTCTTCTTGTGTTGCCGGCTTTGTCGTTTTGTTGTAGTTCAGCCTGAACTGAATGAAACCAACGGCAATGATGACAGCAAAAACTAAAAAGACGTTACTGTAAATGGCTGTGTTCCCGTTAAATCCAAGCACATTTATAGGTTGGAAAGGGTCATACAGATCCAATGCTTTTCCGATGACCGCTCCACTTAAAGCTCCTGAGACAAAGTTCAATAGATTAAACACACCCATCCCGACCCCTGTTTCATTTTTATGAAGCAGGTTGGCCAGAATATCGGCAGAAGAAGCCTGAACGAGCGGGAAGCTCATGTATGAAATAATGATAGCGGCACTCAACACATACGGATGGGCACCGACGAGGGTGGACAGAACGGCAAATCCCGTGATCAACAGCGTTAAAGCAAGATAAAGGACAAAGGTATTCCCTTTGGAATCAACAAGGTTTCCGCCCTTCTGCCCCATCAGGGCCGCACTGATTGCACCAGGGAAAAGAATCAGACCGATGGTCATCGTATCCATCTGGTAGGCATCCCTGAACATAATCGGAAGCATAAACATCATTCCGAACAAGCACACAACACCTAAAAAGCTCGTAACGATCGTCGCTGTGTATTTGACATTCTTAAACAGATGAGGCGGGATAAACGGTTCATCAATCATCTTCATCCGCCAAAGGTTCAAGGCAAAAAACAGGGCGGACACGGCAAAAAGCCACGTCACTCCGAGTGTAATCGCCAGAAGAAGGGTAGAGATGAAACCTCCGATCAAACCAGCACCCATGTAATCGATATATCCCTTCTTCGCTTCTTCCTGAGGCAGATTCTTCCTCAGAAACGGCAGGGTTATGATGATCAGCGCTGATGTCAGGAACAAATAGCGCCAGTCAAGAAAGCCAGCGATAAATCCTCCGGCGATCGGACCGATCCCCGACGCAAAAGCCATGACTGAAGATACAATCCCAAGTACTTTTCCGCGTTCATTCGGAAAATACCGGATGGGAGCCAGGAAAACAAGCGCCGGGATCATCGCACCTCCAAGAGCTTGAATAACACGGGCCATGAGGACCATGGCATAATTCTGGGCAAAGAAACCGAACAGAGACCCCACGGCAAAAACCGTTAGTCCGAACGTAATGAGCGTTCTGTACGGATAATAGTCAGCAAGCTTGCCGTAAGTAAGAGCCCCTACAGCATAAACCATAATATATCCAGTCATTACCCAGCTGACTTCTGACGGCATCAGCTGGTACGTTTTAGCGATATCCGGAACGGCAATATTGAACATTGTCCCGTTCATCACAGACATCATCATGACCGCACAAAGAGAGATCAGTAATCCCCTCGGATTGCGGACCGTTTGTTCTTCACTCATGATCTCTCCTCCTTTTATTTCGCATTCCGAAATGAATCATACGTGACATCTATGGATAAAGCAACGGGGTTGCTCACGAAATATGAAATTTATTTTTTCTAATCATTCCGATATAATTGAATTGTCTACCAATTTCATGTAGAGGAGTGACAGGCATGTACGATATTGCAATCATTGGTGCCGGTCCAGCCGGGGCCGGAGCTGGTCTATTTACAGCGAAAGCAGGTAAAAAAACGCTCGTACTCGATCACGGAAAGAGTATAACCGCAAAAGCCTGGGTCGAGAATCATTATGGGGTGGACGCGATCGAAGGTCCGGCCCTTCTTGAAACGGGACATCAGCAGCTGAAAAAATTCGGAGCGGAGTTAAAGTCTGAAGAAGTGACTAACCTTTCCTTTAAGGATGGCGCCTATTATGAAATCACAACTACGGAAGGCAGCTATGAGTCGGAACATCTCCTGTTTGCTACCGGAATGTCCGTGAAGGCGGCTGAACAGCTTGGCGTAAAGACGACCGATGGCACCGAACCACGGGTCGCTAAAATCATTGAAACAGACCAGCATGGGCGTACATCCCTCCCGAAAGCTTGGGCAGCCGGGACAGTTGCTGGAAAAAGTGTACACACCATCATAACAGCCGGCCACGGTGCAGAAACAGCCGTCAATATCATCAGCGAATTGAACGGAAAACGGTATGTCGATCACGATATCCTGAAGAACTGAACAAAACGGAACCCCACAGCCCTGTACCGGCCGTGGGGTTCTTCTATTTATCTTTATGTGGCGGGTTGAACCGGCCGACGCCCAGTTCCCTTCCTTCCTTATAAATCGCCTTGATAAAGCTGATAACCATCAGCAGCATAATAATGGAAAACGGCAGCGCAGCAATGATCATCGTGTTCTGCAGAGCCTGCAGGCCTCCCGTGTATAGAAGAGCAACCGCTGTTGCGGAAAGAAGCACGCCCCACGTCAGTTTGATAGAAGTTCCCGGAGTCTCCGATCCCCCTGTCGTCATCATCCCGAGGACAAATGTCCCGGAATCCGCAGAGGTAATGAAGAAGGTTGCCACAAGCGTCATGGCTGTAATGGAAGCCAGCCAGCTGAGGGGGAGATTTTCAAATACTCCGAACAGGGATTCTTCAGCTGTCAGTTCCGATATCATACGAAGACCGCTGTGCTCCATGTCAATCGCTGTCCCCCCGAATGTGGAAAACCACAGGAACCCGATAATCGAGGGTACAACGAGGACTGTAAAGACAAACTCCCGGATGGTCCGGCCTCGGGAAACCCTTGCGATGAATACACCGACGAACGGACTCCAGGCAATCCACCAGGCCCAGTAGAACAATGTCCACGCGTCAATCCAGTCTCTCGTCTCGGCATTTAACGGAGCAATCCGGAAGCTCATCATCGGCAGATTCTGCACATACGTACCAATTGAGTTCGTAAATAAGTTCAAAATAAACATGGTCGGCCCAAGGATGAAGACGAGCAGAAACAGCAGACTCGCCAGTCCCATATTGGCATTACTGAGAATTTTAATTCCTTTTCCAAGTCCTGACCAGGCGGAAATCATGAACAAGACCGTCACGACAGCAATAATGATAAATTGGACAAGAATGCCGGATGGAAGGTCAAACAAGTACGAAAGACCTCCGTTTATCTGAACGGCTCCAAACCCAAGGGTGGTTGCAACCCCGATTACAGTAGCGATCACAGCCAGAATATCGATGACCTGGCCGAACGCGCCCTTCGCTGCTTTTTCACCGATCAGCGGCTTCAGTGTCGCACTGATCAGCCCCGGCTGTTCATGACGGAAATTGAAATAAGCGAGCACAAGAGCAACGATGCCATAAATTGCCCACGCATGGATGCCCCAGTGAAAGTACGTAAAGCGCATAGCATCTTTAATTGCCTGCTCAGTTCCTGTCTGCCCTGTCGGTGAACTGACAGCATAATGACTGATCGGCTCCGCTGTTCCCCAGAACACAAGCCCAATTCCCATACCTGCACTAAACAGCATCGCAATCCATGTCGGACGGGAAAATTCAGGCTTATCGTCCTTCTTTCCGAGCTTGATCCTTCCCAAAGGTGTGACTAAAAAAGATAAACAAACGAGAAGAAACAAGGTGACAACAATTAAGTAATACCACCCGAGGGTGTTGGCAATGAGTGTTTTTATGGATGAGGTCGTCTGTTCAAGCGCGTCCGGCCATATGACCCCGAACACGACCAGCACAAGCATAATAGCAGCGGATACTTTAAACACCATGTTGTATTTTTTCAGCAACGGGAATGCTCCTCCCTTGATTTGATGAGTCACGTATAGTATCCAACCGCTTGTTTTTCTTATTCTTTCGAAAGGGAAAGTTGTATTTTTCCCTTCAACCTGTCAGACTAGGGAAGAAGACCGCTCAACAGAAAGTGCAGGTGAACGAAATGATCGAAGTACGGACTTCCACACTGGAAGACGACGAACTGGGACGCGGAATGTTTGCTGTCCGTAATATTCAAAAGGACGAATTGATCCACAGGGCACCGGTTATTCCTTATCCGAACGAAGAACACGAGCATATTGAAAAAACAATGCTTGCCGATTATGCCTTTGAATACGGGGAAAACCATACCGCCTTCGTTCTTGGATACGGGATGATGTTCAATCATTCCTATAAACCGAACGCGAATTATGTCATTAATTTTGATACGCATACGTTTGACTTTTATGCTTATACAGATATCAAAGCGGATGAAGAAATCTTCATTAACTATAATGGTTTCGTCGACGACGACGAACTGCTCTGGTTTGATCAGGAAGATTAAAGTCAAAAGCGCCTGGAGGTGATCTCCAGGCGCTTTTTTTCGTTTATCGAGGCCGGCGTTCTTCCATATCAATGGAGATTTCCAAAGGGTTCCACATGCTTTCATCTCCTTTGTTTTGTAGTTATCTCCAGTATAGAACGCCCCCCTCATTTCCATAACGGCCGGACGAGTGAACTTTTCTCCTCCTTAAGACGGAAAAAAGACGGAGATTCATTCTCCGCCTTTTCCTTAATCAAACCATCCTTTATTTTTGAACCAGAAGAACATGCTTGCAGCAACACCGATCATAATGATCCAGACGATCAGGTAGCTGTATTGGAATCCAAGCTCCGGCATATGTTGAAAGTTCATGCCATACACCCCGACGATGAATGTCAAAGGCATAAAGATGACACTGATGACGGTCAAAATCTGCATTGTCCGGTTCGTCTCATGGGAGTTTAAAGACATATAGCTGTCCCGGATATCCTGCGTCATTTCCCTGTTGGACAAAATCATATCTGCCACTTTGATCAGGTGGTCATGGATATCCGCAAAGTATTCCCTCCGCTCGAACACCCCTTCCAAATGATGAGAGTTCAAAATCCGATACAAAAGATCGCGCATCGGGTGAACCGTCTGCCTTAATGTCAACAGTTCCCCCCTCCTGTCAAACAACTGCTCCAGCAGCTTTTCCATCGACAGGTTTTTCGTATTGTCCTCAATATCATTGATATGATCTTCAATTCCGTAAATGATCGGGAAATAGTTATCGACCACTTTATCCAGAATCTGATGGAAAATATAATATTCATCCACCTGGGTGAAATCGCGCGTCCGTTTTACGATAGTATGCGCTTGATCCAGGGGGGCGTTCTTTTCCTTATGAAAGGTGACGATGGAACATTCCCCGAGAAAGATATCCACTTCCTTCCGTTCCAATGTCGTGCTGTCGACTGAATGGATGACGAGAAATGTGTGATCATCATAATAATCCAGCTTCGGCCGCTGCAATCCATGGAGACAGTCCTCCACGGCGAGCGGATGAAAATGGAAATCTGTTTCCAACCGTTTCACTTCATCTTCGGTCGGGGCTTCAAAATCCACCCAGTACCAATCCCACTGCTGGTTATGCAGGTCACCCACCGATAAACCTTCCTTCAGGCCGTTTTCTTTTGAATAGGCCATAACATGAATCATCTTCTCACCTGCCCTGCTTATGTACGTTTCCTTATTTTAATTCCACACTTCCATTTTTTCAAACAACCCTCTTCAATTATGGTACGATGGAAAAAAGTGTGAACGGAGGGGGATGCGCTTGCAAAAACTGAATAAGGCACTAAAATTGACCAGTCAGCTCGTTACACTACGAAGTATTGAAGAAGAAGATATACCCATTCTTTATCCTTTAATTTATGGAAAAAACGCGGAATGGAAAAAATGGGATGCTCCTTATTATCCTCTGGAGCCTCATACAATGGACAGCTATCGAAGTCATGAGTACGCCAGAAAGCGCAGGCTCGCCCCCGATGAACCCGATTCAAGATTGATCATCGAAGTGAACGGAGTCATCATCGGCACCGTTTCCTATTACTGGGAGCACAAGCCTTCGCTGTGGCTCGAGGTCGGCATCGGGATATACGACCCTGTCTACTGGAACGGCGGCTATGGGTCAGAAGCGCTCAAGCTTTGGATCGGTCATTTATTCGAAAACCTCCCACTGGCCCGGATAGGGCTTACGACGTGGTCGCGGAATGAACGAATGATGCGTGTCGGGGAGAAGCTGGGGATGAAAATTGAAGGAAGGATGCGGAAAGTCCGTATCTATCAGGGTGACTATTATGACTCTATCCGCATGGGGGTTCTTCGGGAAGAGTGGCAGCACCAAACATGAATCGATGGAAACTGATCAGTGCCGTTCTTCTTTTCACAACACTCCTCTCTTCCTATCTGGCATTTGATTTCAGCCGGGCGGATGATGTGGATGAATTTTCAGTGGCCGCCTCTGAATCCATCATTAAAGAACTCCCCTTTATGTTGGAAGATGTAGCGATCAGCTATGAATCCTACCACAACCAGGACTCTGGAGAGGCTGGAGCCCAAATGAAGACGGCCCTTTTGACCAAAAGTCTGCAGCGGTTGACGGGAAACCAACGCCTCTTAAATACGGCCGAGCGTTCAGCCCTGCTTGAAAAGGGATGGTTCAACGAGTACAATAACGCCCTGTTCACTCTGAACGGAATCATCACCCACCATTCCTTCGAACAGGAGACAGATGCAGACAATAAAGCATTGGCGTCTTCCTTACGAACGCTGAAGGAAGAAATCAAAACGTTGGTAAACGACCCTTCTTTTTCCATACAAAACCCATCGCAGCTCGACAAGCTGACCACAACCATCCAGCAGTTTAATGAAAACTACTAAAACGCCGCTCCCTTTAAAGGTCTGAACATGAATACACTCTTAAGCTCTCCTTATGGAGAGCTTTTTTTGTCTGTTCTGTGACTATTTCATGACAAGAATCGCACAATCATCTCGTAATTTTCTTCCTTATCCAATTCTATTTGAAGGGGTTGTCCTTTTTTTATACCCTGATAGATGGAGCTTTTTTCTCCATCCTCAAAATCTATCTATGCATATTGATCCAGTTGGATCGTTCATTCGTAATCTTTATGCCGACTAAAAACCAAACCATCCCAATGTTAAAGGAGCCGGACACATGAGCCATCATCCCCTTCCAGCAGATAAGCAGTCAAAAAAGAAAAAAAGAGCGACCCTCTACCAGACGATATGGAAATGGCACTTTTACGCAGGTATCCTTTTCGCCCCATTTCTTCTGATACTGGCCGTTACAGGAGCTGTTTACCTGTTCAAACCCCAGATTGAAGCTGTTCTTTACAGTGAGTATCATGAGGTAACAGAAACAGGCCAAAAGGTACCAGCATCCGAACAGGTGCAGGCAGCGGAAGCTGAATATCCAGAAGGAACTACTACTGCATTCCGCCCAGGAGAATCTCCCATCCGCTCCAGTGAAGTCAACCTACAGACTGAAGGGGATGGACTTACGGTATTCGTTGATCCCTACTCAGGCGAAACCATGGGAACTTTAAAAGATGAAGACCGCATTATGGATAAAATAGAAGAAATTCACGGAGAGCTGATGGCTGGCACAACGGGCGACAGAATTGTTGAATTAGCCGCGAGCTGGGGTGTTGTGTTAATCGTGACAGGCATATACTTATGGTTTCCCCGGAAAAGGAAAGGCCCCTGGGGTATATGGATTCCGCGTTTCAATAAAGGGAAGAATATTTTCCGGCGGGATCTGCACACGGTTCCTGCCTTCTGGATTTCTGCCGGCATGCTTTTCTTAATAATGACCGGTCTTCCTTGGTCCGGGCTTTGGGGCACCAACTTCCAAAACATGGCCACAAATACTGGGGAAGGCTATCCCCCTTCCGTCTGGACAGGCAGCGCTCCGACCTCGAATATGGAAACAAAGGATATTGCGGAAGTGCCATGGGCCGCAGAAACCCTGGATGTTCCCGTTTCTGCTGTCCAGGGGCTGACGCCTGTTTCCATAAATGATGTGGTTCAAAAAGCGGAACGGCTGGATATTCACCCGACGTATAGTGTTTACTACCCAAGCACCCCGGAAGGCGTGTACACCTTATCCGCTTTTCCACCACGTGCTCAAGATGAAGCAACGGTTCACATCGATCAATATTCCAATGCCGTTCTTGCCAACTATCAGTTTGAAGATTATGGCTGGATCGGAAAGACCGTCGCTCTGGGGATCACCCTTCACAAAGGAACTCAGTTCGGCATAGTCAACCAGCTTCTAAGCCTCTTCATCTGCCTTGGAATTATTCTGGTAGTTGTCAGCGGCGTTTACCTATGGTTGAAAAAGAAGCCCAGTCACAGCATGGGTGCGCCAAGAGAGAGAAAAGAAAGAAGCGTGAAGCCATTCTTCACCTTACTGCTTCTTCTCGGCTTATTCTTTCCACTGGCGGGGTTGTCCCTGCTGGCCGCCCTTCTCATTGATCAGCTGATCATTAGACGAGTGGGAACCTTAAGGAGGTTTTTCCATGAAGCTTAATGGAATATCCATCATCATTGGAGCTTTGCTGTTATTGTCGGGATGTCAGTTGAAGGAAGATGCTGCATCCATGTATAAGGTTACACACCCCCTCCAAGCGGAAATTTCCATACCTCAAGATTTAGTTAAAGGTGGATCAGCTGTTACAACTGTCACCCTCACTCAAGACGGACAGCCGGTAACAGACCCTGATTTCGTACATATCGAATGGACAAATCGGGATGGAACGTCATCTGGAATGAACGCCATGAGCCATCATAAAGAGGGATCATGGCGTTCAGAAAAAAGCTTGGAAACCGAAGGCCTGTACTTTGTAAAGGTTCATGCCTCCAATGAAGGCTCAACCATTTCACCGATGACCCAGGTTGTAGTAGGTGAACTGACTTCTGAAGACATTCAGTATCTTCAAGATCAGGCCCCTGCCGACATGACAACCCATGAAGGACACCATTAAAAAAGGAAGGCTGGTAAACAGCCTTCCTTTTCAGCTTGTAGAGAAACTTTTTTTCTAGTGACTCCAAAGGAACGATCACCAATACTTGGTCATGAATAGGATTTTCCCCACGCAAGCGGCCGTAACGCAGCTTGTCCTGTTCATTTGAAACGACGAAGGAGCGATGCTCAACGTTCTCTTTTATCATAGGGTATAGCTGCATCGGCACGAGGAGCGTTCGGTGGTGACGCCTGCGGGAACAGCGCGAGCGGAAGATCCACTTGGTCAAAAGGGTTTTCTTGACCAAGTTAGCTGAGGCCGTGCCCGCGGCAAGCATCCACCGATAAGCGGAACGTGCCTTCTCAACAGGACATACGGACCACTCTAACTGGATAGGACGAACTTTTTCTACAGACTGAAAGGAAGGCTGGTAAACAGCCTTCCTTTGGTTATCATTTTTTGTCCTTCCATTCCTGGATGAGCAGATCCAGCTTTTCTTCTATGCGGTCCATCCCATCCTTCTTTTTTCTCGATGTAATGAAAAAAGAAACCACACCAACGACAGCAGCGGCGAGAATCAGAAAAAACAAGCCCTGGACAAGCAGGTCTCCTACGAGAATACTCCCTGCCCCGAGTAACCCTGTTTCACTCATTATATCTTCTCCCTTACTTCAAATAACGATCTTTCAACAGCTGCTTCAGGTTATCGATATCTTCCTGAATCTCCTGTCCTACATTCGTTTCCATCACCTTTTTCCGTTCCAGTTCCTTGTCTACGAGGCGTTTCACGGATAATACATCGGTTCCGTCACGAAGAACCTCTTCCTTCGAGTTGAAGTGCTGGTGGGCGACGAGCTGCATCCCGTAAGAATTGTAAAGGAGCGTATAACCGGCGATTCCGGTTTTAGGCTGATAGGCTTTTGAAAAACCACCGTCGATGACGACCATTTTCCCGTTGGCCTTGATCGGATTTTCCCCTTCAATCTCCTTTACAGGTGTATGACCGTTAATAATATGACCCTGGTCTGGGTTCATATCAAACTCCTTTAGAATTTTCCTGCAGATCTCTTCATCCTCACGAAGGTAATAATAAGGATTTTTCTTCTCTTTATGAGTCGCCTTGTCACTGATGAAATAACGTTCAAACGTAGTCATGGCCCGTTTCCCGAACAAGGAGGAATGTTCTCCCGTCCATAAATACCACACCATGTCAGTGGCGAGGTCATCGATGGTATTCGGATTTGCGAAGGCCTGACGCAGGAATTTTTCAAATTGATCAAGAAGTTCCCTTCCCGCGTATGTCTGGTTTTCAATCTTCATCTCTTCCATATTTCCATCTTCATCGATAGGTATACACCCGTGGATAAGCAGGTTGCCATTATATTTCAAATAAAGACTGCCTTTTTTCATTAAGAATTTCATATGTCTCGCCAGCTTCTCAGAATGCTGGACAGAAAACAACAGTTTGTCGATGACTTCCTGCTCTTCTGGCAGCAGCCTGGACGGGTCTTCCGGATCAATGGTCGCAAAGCAGGTATTTTCCAACGGATACGTGGTTCCCTGCAGCGTAATCTCCTGCCGCTCATAGTCGACTTTTTCCAGTAGAAGGCGTTCATCCATATTAAAATATGGGCGCCGTTTAATGATTGGACTCTCGAGTTTGAACTGGATCATGGCTATGGCCTGATGGATTTTTGAAATTTGGACAATTTCATCCTCCGACGGCTGGTAACCGGATTGGATTTTCGGCCGGAAAGGCACGTTATCATCATAGTACTTTTCGGCAAGGGTCATCAGCGGACGCAGATTGATGCCGTACATATCTTCAATAATATCGAGGTTATTATAGCGCGCACAAATACGGATGATGTTAGCCAGACACACTTGTGAGCCAGCATATGCGCCGATCCAGAGAACGTCATGGTTCCCCCACTGGATATCAAGGGAATGGTAGTCCATCAACGTTTCCATGATCTTATCCGGCTCCGGGCCACGGTCATAGATATCCCCGACAACATGCAGGTGATCGACGACGAGCCGCTGTGTTGTATACGAAAGCCCGATAAGCAGCTGATCAGCCTGATCGAGGGAGATCAGCTGCTGGACGATTTTGTTATAGTAGGATTCCTTATTCGCAAAGTCCTCGGTTTTGTACAGCAGTTCTTCCACAATATAAACAAAAGGCTCTGGAAGGGCTTTGCGGAGCTTGGAGCGTGTGTACTTGGAAGAGGCATAAGAAATCAGCTTGATCATCCGCTCAATCATGACCTCATACCACAGCTCAAGATCCTCCCTGCGGTCGAAGGAATTTTTAATCCGCTGCATTTTTTCTTCAGGATAATAAATCAGCGTAGCGAATTCGTTCAATTCCTGTTCAGATAGAATGCCTTTGTACAAGTCACTGATTTTTTCACGGACTTTGCCTGACCCATTGCGGAGTACGTGCTGAAAGGCCTGGTATTCGCCGTGCAGATCACTGACGAAGTGCTCCGTTCCTTTGGGAAGATTCTGGACAGCTTTCAGATTGATCAGTTCGGTAATCACTTTTTCTTCACTATCGTATTCCTTGGCAAGCAGTTCTAAGTATTTATCCTTTAACACGATGGCTCCTCCTCTCCCGCCGGTTTGGCAGGTTCGAAATCTTTTATAAAAAGTATAGCAGGTTTTCATATGAACCGCGCGCTGAGATTTTCGAAACGATCCGGGGCCCTACCCGATATAATAAATATAAAGAAAGGTTCCGACCCATAAGGCAGCGGCACCCAGCATAGCCGCATAAAGACCGGTTTCAAACAGAGACAGCTTTCTTTCCTTTTTCGTTTTTCTCAACTGCAGGATGGAAAGCAGACTGCATAGAAGCAGGACAGCGATGGAAAACTCGTACAAGCTCTCTATTGTATTCATTCCTTTCCCCTCCTCGTTCCTTACGGTCGAAGCCGGATTCGTACTCCGGAAGCCTGCAGAAGCGCACTCCGATTGTCTTTCCTAAATGAGTCCTTATCAAACGTTCATGAACTATGGAATAAAAAGGAAAAACTGCCAAATCAGCTTTCATGACCTCTAAAGGATATATGTAAGGCTGCACCCTGCTTCTATTGTTTCAAAAAAACTCTTGACTGGCAATTCCATCCACCCCTTTGCTATAGAAAAAAGAGACCCGTTCAAGGGCCTCATTGCATGTTTGCTGCTCAACTTCCGATATACACACTGTCACATGACCCAGGAGCCGGCTCATAATAACAGTGCTTCTTGTATTGTCCTGCAAAGGGCTGGCCGTACCATGTGTCTGGACATGGGGCGTAGGGGTTGAAATACCAGAGGGAATATTTAGCCGGATGCTGCCGCCAGTAATCCAGATTCTTTTTTGCCAGTCTTTTTTCTGTAGAACGTGCCCGGTTATAAAACATGTTGCCTTTTTGAACAGCTTCAAACGAATAGTTCCCGCCTTGAACCTGATAAATGACGTCATTGATATTCCGCACATTTCTAAAATCCAGACAATCTGCCTTGGCCCTGTTCACAATGACATTCCCTACATACAACATCCCCTGTTTTCCTTCTCCTACCGCTTCCGCCCTCATCATACGGGCCATCAAGTCAACGTCGGAATTATTATATTGAATTCTCGGCATATCCTCACCTCGACTATTAGTGTATGAAAAAAGCCGCCGGTGATGAATAAACGATGCGGATCACCGAAAGAGGATTTCTCCATGGGATGTGCGAAGCAGTGCCGTGTTCTCCTGGTCCTTCCTGTCAGGATTTGTTTTGATGAATCATGGTTTTGAAAGAAGCGGCTATGTCCCCAAGGGCTTCTTGGGCACGATCCACCGCGCCCGCCATATTGATAAAACTGTGAACCAGATCTTCGAAATGGAGCCTTGAAGCCTGGACACCGGACTCCTGCAGCTGTCTGTGATAGGCAGCGGCCTCCTCACGCAGGGGATCGAAATGGGCTGTAACAAGCAGTGTTTCAGGCAGCCCGCGTTTATTCTTCAGGCGAAGGGGAGAAACTTCTTCTTTTTCTCCCTCTTCCTCCATATGTAAGTAATGATTGAAAAACCATTTCATCTTTTCCATTGTCAAGTTATAGCGGAAGTCTTCCTGATAGCTGAACGTCAAAAAATCGTAATTAAGGACCGGCGTAATTAACAGCTGCCCTTCAATAGAAACCTCGTGATTATCCCTGAAATATCCAGAAGCGGCTGCGGCCAGATTACCACCGGAGCTTTCTCCCCCTAAATAGACCGGAGCGTCCGGCCATTGCTGCCGGGCCCATAAAACGGAGGCACGTGCATCATCATATGCTGCCGGGAACTTGTGCTCCGGTGCAAGCCTGTATCCGACAGAAACGATGGTGACCTCTGAATGGGAGGAGAGATAACGGCAGACCGAATCAGCGCTGTCAATATCCCCGAACACCCATCCCCCGCCGTGGAAATAGACAAGTACAGGAAGTTCTTCTTTATCTGAAGGCGTATAGATGCGGACAGGAATGTCATGCCCATCGAAAGACAAAACCCTGTCCTCTCTTGTTTTCACACCCTGGGCAGGGAGGTCAGGGAAATACGCACGCGCGACTTTGTAGTACTCGCGCGACTGTCGGGCTGTCAACAGATCTAAAGGTGGATGCTGGAGTTGCTGCATTTTCCGGCCGATTTTATGTAATAATTCAAGCACCTGTTCATCTACTTGATGCGTCTTTTCCATATACACCCTCCTTTTCTTCTGAAATCCGGAAGGCAACTTGGATCCCCTGGCTTTTACGGACATGTTCAACCGCCTGCTTCTCTCCTGCTATAAGAACTGCCCGCTTATGTGGGAGTTGAATCCGGTGAAGAACCTTTCCTCCCAGACCCTTCATAATGGGAATAATGATCCGGTTGCGGATATCCGGTTCTCCTATGATCCGTTCTGTACGATAGGTAAAAAACAAAAACTGAATCATGGACTGCAGCAGCTGCCGTCCTGCCTGCTTGTTCAAAAATTTCTCCGGACCTACAAGTACATGCATGCCGAGGTCTCCCGCCTCGTGGTCATAATGGATGTGAACAGGATCCTCTCCCGCCCAGTAAGCAATGAGATATCCCGCCGGCTCCCCATTCCAGTCTACAAGATAACAGTCTTTGTGATCTGCAGTGATGGATGCCCGCACCCACTCTTTAAACGATTCCATCGGAAGATCGAGCTTCCAGAAAGGGGCAATGTGCCTCTGATGCATCCATTCAAACAGCGTATCGGTATCCTTTTCACTCAAGGGCCGGAACGTAAAGGTTTCTGTTTTTTCCTGTTCGGTAATTTTTATGTCCGTGATGGTCAACATGTTCAACCCCTTATTGAAAATGATTATCATTATCGCAAATTATAGAGTTTTCTGCACAGGCTGTCAATGACATAAAAAAACTCCCCTTATGAAAGGGGAGTTCTGTGTTCCTTATCCAAAATACGTAGTAAGCGGTGGTACAACCTGTTTCTTACGGGAAACAACGCCGCTCAAGACCGCCTGGTTTCCATCAAGGGACGTTTCAAAAGCTTCGGCGACAGCTGCTGTTTCACTACCGACAGCAACGACAGTGGAGTTACTTTCAAGAATGTCCGTAACGACAAGCACGAATAAATCCAGTCCTTTTTCAGACACATTTATATCCATTGCCGCTTCGAGTTCTGCTTTACGGGAAAGGACATCATTCGTATCGACGGTATTCACCTGGGCGATCTCAACTTTCCTGCCGCCCATATCAAATTCCTTGGCATCAAGGGAAATCAATTCCTCCGCTGTTTTATCACTGATATCCGCGCCGGCCTTCAACATGTTCAAGCCGTACTCTTCTGTATCGACACCGGCGGTTTCAGCAAGCTCCTCCGCTGCACGACGGTCTTCTTCCGTGCATGTCGGAGATTTAAACAGAAGGGAATCAGAGATGATTGCTGAAAGCATCAGCCCTGCCATCGGCTTGGAAACCTCCTGCCCTTTCTCCTTATATAGCTTAAGAAGAATCGTTGCTGTACAACCGACCGGTTCTGCACGGTAGTAAAGCGGGCCTTTCGTTTCGAAATTGGCAATACGGTGGTGGTCAATGACTTCAAGAACCGTAACGTCGTCAATGTCTGCTGCACTCTGCTGCCGCTCGTTGTGATCGACAAGGATCACCTGTTCCACCTCATCAGATACACGCTCGACAAGACGCGGCGCTTCTACGTTAAACTGATCCAGTGCGTATTGTGTTTCCCCGTTCACTTCACCAAGGCGGACAGGTTCCACGTCCTCGCCAAGAGCCTTTTTCAGATCTGCATACACAAGTGCAGACGTAATCGTATCGGTATCCGGGTTTTTATGACCGAAAATAAATGTCTTACTCATTTAAAATCATCCTTTCTATGTAAGTTTGCTTGTCCGATACGATTATAAAATAGATTAACGCCCGCGTCCATTACGGCCTCCATTTTTTGACGGGCCACACTCCTTCAAGACGGAGAGCATTCCATACCCAAGAAGCACCTGCACCATCATACCTGCATAAGGGTCGGCATGAAGAACCTCTGGAAAGATCATGAACCCTGGAAATAAAAAAGGTACATAAAGAAACAGAAAACAGGGTATGACATAGAAGGTAAGCAGAGTAAAGGCCGACTTTGATAAATGAAAGGAAGAGAAATTCACCGGAAGGGCAAGGATCATCCCCACGGGAATATAGGCGGTCTGCATCATAAGCAGATACCTGTAAATGTGCCCCTCGGATGCCGTTTCCTGAAGCCACGGCTGCATGCCGCTGAGCAGGAACAGGTATAAAAAACAGAAAAAAACCTTCCATAAATGGATGAATTTTATCATGACAGGCCATCCCCTTTCCCTTTAAGTTTATGATTCCCATCTTATTTTCTTGCTTTACACAAGTTTCAGAATATTTTTTTGGGGAATTTCCTAAAAGGGTTTGAGATTACTCTACACTTTATGTTAGAATTCCTTACATAAAGAAAAAAGAGCTACATATCCAAAGTGAAATGGATACAAAACTTACAAATTATAAAGAGAGAGGGTAAATCAATGGGATACACGAAAGAACAGATCATTCATGAAGTAAAGGAAAACAATATTGAATTTCTTATCTTGGAATTCACGGACATGCTTGGGGATACGAAAAACGTAGAACTTCCAGTTGAAGAGCTTGAAATGGTTCTTGAGAATGAAGCAATGTTTGACAGCTCCTCCATTTCCGGATTCTCGGATATTCAGGAAAGTGACATGTATCTCTATCCTGATCTCGACACCTTCCTGCTTCTTCCTTCCCTTGTGGACGAAGATCGCAGTGCACGTTTCATCTGTGACATCTACAAGCCGGACGGAACGCCATTTGAAGGCGATCCACGCTTCATTCTTAAACGTGCGATGCAGGAAGCGGAAGACATGGGCTATACCGTTAACGTTGGTCCTGAACCGGAATTCTTCCTATTCAAACTGGACAACGCCGGCTACCCAATCCGCGAAATGAACGACCGTGGCGGATACTTCGATGCTTCTCCTAAAGATAAAGGAGATAAAGTGCGCCGTGACATCGTGCGTACCCTTAAGAAATACGGATTCGAAATGGAAGCGTCCCACCACGAAGTAGCTATGGGACAACACGAAATCAACTTCCGTTTTGACAGCATGGTGAAAACAGCCGATAACATTCAAACATTCAAAAACGTGGTCAAAGATATCGCCACCAACCATGACTATCATGCAACCTTCATGCCGAAGCCGATTTCCGGTGAAAACGGTTCTGGAATGCACTGTCACCTATCCTTGTTCCAAAACGGAGACAGCGCCTTCTTTGATGAGGATGCTTCTGACGGCATTTCCAAAACAATGAAGCAGTTCATTGCGGGTATTCTTCACCACGCAAGTGGAATCGCTGCGATTACGAACCCGAACGTAAACTCTTACAAGCGTCTTGTACCAGGTTATGAAGCGCCGGTGAGTGTGGCATGGTCCCACTCCAACCGCAGCTGTATGGTCCGAGTACCAACAACCCGTGGAAAAGGAACACGCTTCGAAGTCCGGAACCCGGACCCGACTGCCAACCCTTACTTGACGCTTGCTGTCCTGATCCAGGCGGGTCTTGACGGAATCAAGAAAGAAATGGACGCCGGTGAAGCAGAAAGCCGTAACCTGTATGAAGTCGAGGACGATAGTGTTCCAACACTTCCAACAAACTTGAAAGAAGCGCTTGGCGCCCTTGGGAAAGACGAGCTTCTTCTATCAGCCCTTGGTGATCACACATCCGGTGCCTATATTGAAGAAAAGCGCAAAGAATGGACAGAGTATTCCCTGCAGGTCAGTAAATGGGAAATCGAAAAGTATATGAATAAATAAGAACGACAAAAAGCATCTCCTATCGGGAGATGCTTTCTTATATGGTATCAACAAACGCCCCCTGTTCTCAGGGGGCGTTTGTTGATACCGATGTCTTTATTCTTTGACAGCGTTGGGACCATGCAGCATACGATTCGTCCGATGAGTTCCGTACTGATCCTTCAACTCCAGACGTCTCCGTTCACGCTTCAATTTATAGTAGCTTTTCAACCGGCTCGCTTCCATCTCTCCGCTTTGAATGGCCGCTTTGACCGCACACCCCGGCTCCTCTTCGTGACGGCAGTCTCGAAACCTGCACCCGGCGCTTAAAGCTTCAATATCAGAAAACGTATAATCAAGATTCCCTTCACCGTTTCCCCAGAGCTGAAGCTCCCTCATTCCCGGCGTATCGATCATATAAGAGCCGTCAGGCAGGCCGAACAACTCTCGATGTGTCGTCGTATGACGCCCGCGATCATCTTCTTCCCTGACGGCCTGTGTCTCCTGTACTTCTTGTTCAAGCAGAGCGTTCATTAACGTGGATTTCCCTACCCCCGAAGAACCGATCAAAGAAACGGTCAATCCAGGTGTTAATTCTTGTTTCAATGGCTCCAGCCCTTCTCCAAGAAGGCTGTTCACAGGATACACAGGGACTCCCGGGGCTGCTTGTTCAACCTGAAGCAGCTGTTTATGAAGCGACGCAGATACATCCTTTTTCGTACAAACGATAACTGGACGTGCCCCACTCTCATACACCTGCTCTATATACCGTTCCACTCTTCTCGGATTCATTTCCTGAGTCAAAGCTGTGACGATAAAGACAACGTCCACATTGGCCGCTATCACCTGCTCTTTGTGGGTCTGTCCAGGAGCACTCCGGGATAAGACCGTATTCCTGTTTAATACACGCTGGATGTTCACACGCCTGCTTTGATCACAGGGCTTAATGACAACCCAGTCCCCTACAGCAGGAAAACCGCTGTCTTCAACCGTATGGTAGTGGAAGCGTCCGGATACTTCACCGAAGCGCTCCGTTTCATCGTCGGCCACTGTGTAAATGCCGTGGGTGGATGTCGTCACCCTGCCGGCCTTTTCTCCATCCTGCAGCTGTTCTTTAAAATATGTTGTAAAATCCTTACGTTTCATTCCATTCCTCCTGAATTTGTGGAGGACGCTACGAGTGGTGTCCTCCTCTGTTTTGTTGGATGCTATTTGTTATGAATCGTCTGTTATTTGACATAAACACCACTCCTTGCTTCATTATTATCCTTAGTCTACCATACGAGGAAGGCCAGAATCTCCCTTTTTCCTTAATTATCCACGGGAAACCGCCCGCTTCGCTGAGACTGCCGCAAAAGTAATGGTCAATGTACTGACGATGGTAATGGCGATGACCCCCTGCATCATATCCCAGAAGACCCACCCATCAATCAGAACTGTCCGCATACTCTCAAAAATATAGGTGGTCGGGTTGATGACCGCAGCAATTTTGAGCCACTGCGCGTCAATGAGCTCATAGGGAACGAACGTAGTGCTTAAAAATATAAGAGGAAAAAAGATAAACGTTCCGGCCTGAGCAGCCTGCGCGTTCCCTGTCCGTAAAGCAACACCGGCAGAGTACCCGGCAAAGGCAAGTCCCCATCCGATGGCGATCAGAAGGACAAACAGGACGCCTCCCACGCCTGTCCGGACTTCAAGACCCAGCAAAAAAGCTATCCCGATGATAAGCAGCGTCTGCACAAAAAGCTGGAGCATCCCCGCAATAATCGGACCAAGGACAATCGAAAGACGCGAGGCAGGCGTCAGCAGCAGCCGGGAAAAGAACCCGTTTTCAATATCCTTCACAATACTCTGCCCCGCCCCACCGGCTCCACCAATGGCTGCCGAAACGATGGATACAGGCAGAATGAAAGCTAAGTAGTTGGCTCCCTCAAACGTTGGAAGCTGAGATATCCCGCTCAACCCTCCTTCATAGACCAATAGAAAAAAAGCGGAAATCATCAGATTGGGAATAAAAGAAAACGGATTTCTTAAGGTCGTTTTCACGTTTCTTCTTGTCATCAGCCACGTATCTCTCCACACATTACTGCTCATAGCTTTTCTTCCCCTCTCCTGTAATCTTCAGGAAAATATCATCCAGGGTCGGAGAGGATAATTGGATATCCTCGACTTCAATATTTTCCCGATCGAGAATACGTGTCACTTCCAACAGTTGTCTCGTCCCTTCCTCAACGTAAATCAAAATCTTTTCCTGTTTTCTAATAACATCCGCATCGATCAGACCGGATTTCAACAGGTGGAGCGTCCTGTCTTCATCTCCTCCATCTACAGGAGTGAGGGCGATAAGGTCACTCCCTATTCGAGCCTTAAGCTCTCTGGGTGTTCCGGAAGCCACGATTTCTCCATCATTAATGATGCTGATCCGGTCAGCCAGACTGTCGGCTTCCTCCAAATACTGGGTGGTTAAAAAAATGGTCGTTCCCTTGTCTTTATTCAACCGCCTCAACTCCTCCCACACGGCCATACGGTTGGAGGGATCCAACCCTGTTGTCGGCTCATCCAGAAAAAGGACGGCAGGTTCATGTACAAGGGTAAGCGCCAGATCGAGACGCCGGCGCATGCCTCCGGAATACCGTCCGATTCTTCGCTCAGCAGCTTCGGTCAGCTGCACAATATTCAGAAGCTCTTCTGCCCGAAGACGCCCCTCCCTTTTACCGAACCCGAAAATCCATGCCTGCAGCTCAAGCATTTCCCGGCCGGTCAGATCCGGATCGACCCCTGTTTCCTGAAGGGCTGCACCTATGTGGCGCCTCACCTTTTCCGGTTCCTTGATTACGTCAAAGCCTGCAACAAAAGCCGATCCAGACGTTGCATTCATCAAGGTAGTCAAAATCTGCACAATCGTTGATTTCCCAGCTCCGTTTGGACCGAGAAAGGCAAAGAACTCTCCCTCTTCCACGTTAAAAGAAACATCCTTGACAGCTTGAACCCCGCCTTTTTTAAATGTTTTAGATAAATGATCAACGACAATCTTTCCATTCATCCTTCCAACACCCTCTCTATGTAAAAAAATGTTGTACGAACAAGTTTAAATAAACAGCAGCAGGGGAATACCTATCCATACCTCAAACAACAGAAAAGCGTCAAAACTAGACGTTTTTCACTGTTGAAGCCATTACACTCAGATGATAAACTTTTATAAAATTCAGAAAACAATCAGGAGGTACAAATAATTATGGAAGCTTTATACCTTTATCCATGGGCAGCACCGCTGCTTGTCGGACTAGCCATTCTTTCCCTCATCGGGACCTACTTCAGTTTTAAACAGGAAAAGTATCTACTTATGATGAGCATGGGAATCATCCAGACAATGATCAGCACCTACCTTGTCACTGGAGCCGCTCCCGTCCTGTTCGGTGTCGGACTTACCCAGATATACTTAGGAGTCGTCAATGTAAAAAGGGTGAAAGCTGTAAGACATGAGTAATCATCGTCTTATAGAGCTTTCACCCTTTTTTCGATATACGCGCATAAATCTCCGACGGTCCCAAAAACAGCAAACGGGTTTTCCGGAAGAACATGCGGTGTATAGATGAGTTTCCAATGGACCAGCAGCGATTGAAAGGTATGCAGAAAAAGCAGGCGGTTATCATGATAAATTTCCTGCAGACTGCCCTGGGTGGACATGTATTCAAATGCCGGCTGCTGAAGTTCCGTGACATCCAGATGAATATAATGAAGCACACTCTGATAGACCGCTACGGGGAGCCTTTTATCCGGGATCAGTTCTATTGTTTCCTTCCTTTTTTTAAAAGAATGGAAGCTGTAAAGTTCCGCCACTTTTACCACCTCGTCTTTTTCCTATACCTTAAGATTCTGCACCCCTCTAACGGATTCCTTCTATTCCTGTAAGAATATAAACAGCCATATCATTACCATTCTCCTGTCGATTTTGTTACCTTAAAGGAAGAAAATGAAAAAGATCCATGTGCAGCACTTTTGAGGAGGCAGGAAAATGAACCAGACGATAGAGACTTTGTTGAACCACCGCTCCATCCGTAAATTCAAAGATGAAAAGTTGACAGACGAACAGCTGAACACCATTATTGAAGCAGCCCAGCAGGCTTCCACATCCAGTTACTTGATGGCTTACAGCATCATCGGTGTGACGGATGAGGAGAAGAAATCCCAGCTGGCCGAAATTTCGGGCCAGGGTTATGTGAAAAACAACGGACACCTGTTGGTTTTTTGTGCGGATTTATACCGCCATACATTGTACGCCACACCATCTGAGTATGAGCAGATGCTGTCCAACTTGGAAAACAGCGAACACTTTCTCGTGTCCGCCATCGATGCAGCGCTTGCGTCCCAGAATGCCGCCATTGCCGCTGAAGCGATGGGACTGGGCATCTGCTATATTGGAAGCCTTCGGAATCAACTCGATAAAGTCGATGAAATCCTTGACCTGCCTAAGCATGTCCTGCCTTTATTCGGCATGGTCATCGGCGTCCCGGATCACGAGCCCGATCTTAAACCACGCCTGCCAAAACAGGCTGTCTATTTTGAAAACAGCTACAAGCGGGACCACAAAGAGGAGCTTGCTGCTTTTGATAAGGAAATTGCTTCTTATTACGAGGCCCGTCAGACGAACAACCGAAGCGACTCATGGACGGATCAGATGCGGCGTCGTTTCTCAAAACCGATGCGTATGGATGTGACCGGTATCGTGAAGAGAAAAGGATTCAATAAACAGTAAGGAGAGATCCTCATGTCCTATGAAGCAGCAGCCCGCCGGATAAAACGCGCAGAGCGGATCGTCGTTCTCACTGGGGCGGGTGTATCAACGGCAAGCGGAATACCTGATTTCCGCTCCAGTGAAGGATTGTGGACAGAAGATCATGCGCGGGAATACTACATGTCCAGCGATTATTTCCAAAGGCATCCGGATGACTTCTGGAAAAAGTACAAAGCCATCTTCCGTTTAAAGCTTCTGCAGGAGTATCGTCCAAACGACGTCCATCAATTCATTCACGAGCTTGAATCGGAGCGCCGTAATGTGTCTGTCATTACCCAGAACGTCGACGGTCTTCACCAGCTCGCAGGCAGCTCATCTGTTCTCGAGTATCACGGAACGTTGAACCAATCGTTCTGCCAGGACTGCGGACGCTCTTATTCGTTGGAAAGTGTGATGGAGAAGATGGTTCCTATGTGCAGGGAGTGCGGGACGACGCTGAAACCCGGCGTCATGCTGTTCGGGGACCTGATTACAGCTCATGACGAAGCCGAGCGGATCATCAGGGAGGCTGACCTGCTTCTCGTTATGGGAACTTCCCTGCAGGTTACGCCATTCAGTCTTCTTCCTTATTTCGCACGGGAACACGGCAGAGCGGCGTCGATCCTGATCAATAATGAACCTACGGACAAGGACAATTGGTTTGATATCGTTCTCCATGAGGATCTTTCCTGTGCCGTCCAACAGCTTCAAGAGCTTCTTTAAAATGGGGACCTGATAATCGGTGGATGTCTGCTGCAGCCGTCACCACCAATAAGCTGTTCGTGAATACAGCACATTCACACAACAAACAGACTTTCCTTAAAGCCTATCCAAAGATCCTGACGAGCATAACGTAGAAAAGAAAACGACCAGTTTGCGCTGGTCGTTTTTTTATGAAGATAGGAGCACGGCTGTCTTGGTGGACCAGAGTTCGATACAAGGCCCGGCAAGGAGGACAGACAGGATCGTCCCCATCCCCACCGGTCCGCCGACCCCATAGGCAAGCAGCGCAGCCGTCACGGCAACAACCACTTGCGCACTGCCGAGCCTCATTTGGAACCGTTCACTGATCGAGACAAATAGATCATCCGCCGGCGCCCTTGGGAAGCCTGTTTGAATATAAAGCGATATCCCGAAAGTAGCAGCAAGGAGCCCTCCTGTAAAAATCAACACTTTCACCCAGAGAGCCAGCATACTGAAGTCCCACGCCCCCATCACGACGAGGAGCCAGAAATCCAGAATCACACTTTCCAGAAGAATCGGAATAAACGCAAAGATATCCGGGTTCGTCTTCTTCAGAACGGCGTTAACAAAAATAACCACCACCTGTGTGATCCCGAACCAAAACCCTGCTGACATGCCGAAGCGTTCACTGAACCCGACAAACAAAGCCGTCCAGAACCCAGCCCCGAGAGATGCTTTGACGACAAGCGCTGTGCCGAAATACACCGTAAAGATTCCCATGATATAATAAACCAATCTGTTCCATTTCATTGCTGCCACCCCTTTCTTTCATTCCCTGCTATTCCAGACACAGGAGGTTATCGACCATGCATTTGCAGCGGCTTCAATCATTCATTGAAATTGCCCGTTATCAGAGCTTTACAAAGGCAGCCCAGTCCCTGCTCATCTCCCAGCCAGCCTTAAGCAGGCAGATGAAGAAGCTGGAGGAAGAGCTCGGGTTTCCTTTATTCGTGACATCACGCTCAGGCATCGAACTGACTGTGAAATCGAGAGCACTCCACGAGGAACTGGCTCCTCTCTTCACCCAGATCAGTCATATCATCGAGCACTACCAGACGGATGGGCGCATCCGCTTCGGCTCTACCCCCTACATCAGTACGTATTACATGAATGACTATATGCCGTCATTAAATACCATTGATCTCTTCGTTACAGCAGTCAGGGAAAACAGCCGTGAGCTTCTACCGCTATTAAAAAACCATGTCATTGACGCTGCGATTGTCGAAGGTCCCGGGGAATGGGAAGAGCTGTACGCTTCGTTTCTATTCCGGGATCACTTTGTCGCTGCGGTTTCCAATGACTCTCCTCTTGCTGATCTGGAGACCGTATCCCTGGAGGAATGCTTGAAGGAGCATCAGATTCTGCCTGCTGAAAACCAGCGGTTCACAAGCCGCTTCCAGTCCCTTGCTGAAGAAATGGGAGGCTCTTACGAAAGCACGGCGGTGCATGAACATGCCCACTCCGGTTTTGTTTCCCAGGGCATGGGAATCGCTTATTTTCCTGAATGGATGGCAAAACATATGGAATACAGAGGCATTACTTTTCTCCCCATTGAAGGACGCCCCCTCTTCAGAGACATGTATCTTGCGGCAGCCTCCCCTTCTGCCTTTCAACGACTCAGGCATGTGTTTGGTACAGGTTCAGTATAAAACCAGTTCGAACCGTTCCGAAAATGCTCATTTAACATGGGGTTATAACTTTTAGACATAAAAAAAAGACGCCGGAAAACGGCGTCTTTGTTCGGGACTCAGACAAGACCAAGCTTTTTGATCAGCGGCTTCAATGTCAGCCCTTGGACAATCAATGAAAACAGCACGACTGAGAAGGTTAACAGCAGCACCTGGTCCCTCCCGGAAAAATCCATCGGCAGACTGAGCGCAAGGGCGACAGACAAACTTCCCCGCAGACCGCCCCAGTTGATCAGCAGACGCTCCTTGGCATTCAGTTCCTTGATCCAACCCGTACTGATATAAAGAGCGATCGTCCGGCCGATCAGTACAATCACGACAGCCCCTGCGATATAGGCCCAGTTTTCCGATAGATTGATGTTCCGGATTTCCAGACCGACCATAAGGAAGATCAACGCATTCGCAAGGAGTGTGATCGAATCCCAGAACGTGTTGATGTTCGTTTTTGTCTGCTTGGACATGCCGACTTTCGCCCCGTAATCTCCAAAAACAAACCCTGCTACAACGACAGCGATAACTCCGGATGTATGGAAATGCTCGGCAATGAAATAGCTTCCGAAAAACAAGAGGGCGCTGAAGGCCACCTCGAGCGGATAATCATCAAAGAAACGAATGATCTGCGAGAAGAAAAATCCAAGGGCAAGACCGACAAGCGCCCCCCCAATGGCGAATTTCAGGAACATGAAAACTCCGCTGCCAAGGCCAGACCATCCCATTTCAATGTAGGTAAGCAGATAAATGCTCGCGATTTTGAATAATACGACCGCAATCCCGTCATTGAATAGAGACTCGCCTTCCATAATCGTCGACATCTTCTGAGGTACTCCGAGCGACTTAAAAATGGACAGGACACTGATGGGATCCGTCGCACTCATGAGCGCAGCGAACGTGAAAGCAACAGCCAAAGGAAGGTCCAGGAAGAAATAGGACGCAGTCCCGATACAAATCGCTGAAATGAACGTTCCCATAAAGGCCAGTCCCATGACGGTTTTCTTTTCGGAAAACAAATGATGAAACGGCAGCTTCAACGTTGCATCACCCAGTAAAATCGGCAGAAACAAAGAGATGATCGTCGCTTGGAACACTTCCGATTGTGTGATGTACCGTTCTGCTTCCTCGATCACCGGAAGTTCCGTCAATCCCAGCACAAGACCGACAAGGACGAGCGCGATCGAATCCGGCTCCTTTAACAATTTGGCAATCGCGATAACGGTAATGGAAATCGCTAATAAAATTAAAATCTGGATGAAAACATCATGAAACCCATGCACAACAGGATGCCCCCTTATTAGAAAATGACATCTTTAGTCATTCCCCAAACCCGGATGGACTAAGCATTCATGTTACGGGCTAAGCGTAAGCACTCCGCCTTCCTGTTCATCCAGGCTTGTTACATGATAGTCGCCTTCAACCCAGTCCTCCAGCTGATCATGGTACCAGGCGCTTCGGAAATGCCCGGACTGCCCGGGACCAACGAGATGGTATCCTTTCTGTGACTCGGCCATATCGATGACAAAACGCCAGGAGGCGCCGTGATTGACGAGGCCGTTCTCATTAAAACCCGCGGCTCTGACGGTTACCCGGCTTCCACTGACAGGGGAAGGATCGCCTGGATTTAAGAAACGCTCCAGAAAACCAATACTGGATAACGGATGAGTAAATTCCACGGCGTGATACTCTCCCCATTTCCACGCAGAAGGATCTTCCCCATATTCCTCAGCCAATTCCCGAACCGTGGTTTCAAAAGCCGTCGTGATCACCTTTGAACTTCCTCCGGCTTTCTCCATCCATAAAGAATTTCCACCGTCCCTGTCCATTCTCAACAGCTCATCTGTCGTTTGAGCTGAACCTCGAAAAAGACTTTGAATGGACTTGGGAATGGATGATTCATACAATTCGTTTTCGATGCCGGCCATCCAGAGATGGAATAGAAGCGGCTGTGGGAGATTCCGATCATCTTCAAAATTCCATTCTTCCAACAGGGTGACCGCCTGCTTTTCCAAGTTTCCTTCAGCTTCCGTATGTTCCAACAGATAAGGCAGAAATTCTTCAGCCTGCAGGTTTTTGACATCCATCTGCATGTCCTGCATATCAGCCAAAGTTACCGCTTCATGATTTTCAAGCATCTCAGCAATTCTGTTATACCGGTAAGGCTGAGCCCAGTTATGACTGATGTGATAAGGATAATCATCGGAAACGACTTTGTTGTTGGCTGTAGCCACAAACCCTTCCTCAGGATTGATGACCGTAGGCAGCTCATCAAAAGGGATATAGCCCTGCCACTCATCCTCTGCTTCCCATCCTCTTAATGGCAGCAGGGCATCATCCGGATTGTCATAAATCGGAATACGGCCGTTCGCTTTATAGGCGATCGTACCGTCCTTCCCGGCAAAAACAAAATTCTGTGCAGGAGCTAAAAATTTTTCCAGGCCTTTCTCAAACGATTCCCAGTCATCCGCCTGGTTGATTTCCAGTATCGCATCAAGCTCTGTCGTTGCATCCAGTGCTGTCCACCGGAGCGACAGGACCGTATCCCCCTCTGCTCCTTCACTGAACTCGCTGATCACAGGACCATGTCTTGTCTCCAGTACATCCATCTGAACATCGCTTCCATCTTTCACCTCAATGGTTTCTTCGATCACATCCGCCTGCTCCCACCGGCCTTCATATAAAAATTCCTCCGGATTATCCGGATTTCTTTTTTCCATGTACAACTGCTGCACATCCGGGCCGACGTTCGTCACCCCCCAGGCTGCCGATTTGTTGTGGCCGAGGATGATTCCCGGGATACCGGCAAAAATGACACCGGAAACCTGGTAATCATCAGCCATTAAATCCATCTGATACCAAATGGACGGGGTGGCCATTCCGAGATGAGGATCATCAGCCAGCATCGGCGAACCGGAAGCCGTCCGGCTGCCACTGACCACCCAGTTGTTACTGCCGTTGAATTCGTGTGGAATAACCGCATGAGCCAGACTTTCTTCCACGTCCAGCCCTTCCGCATCCGCTAGAACGGTTGGAGCTCCTTCCGGATAAGCGGGAAACAATTCATAGGCTTCCTCTTCAGAAAAATTATCCAGAATATAATAGTTGAACGCCTGGCGTTCCCAGTGCCCGCCCAGGTCAAAAGCCATATATTTTCCAATTGTTAATGAATCAAGCGGTGTCCAGGGCTCGGGATCAATGGCCATCATGGCAAATTCGGGTGGGAGCGGCTCTGTTTCCATATAAGCGTTCACTCCGTCTGCGAAAGCCTGCAACAGTTCCATCGTTTCCTCTGGATATACAGCCAGCGATTTCTCCGCCGCCCGTCTAAGTCCCAATGTCCGGAAATACCGGTCCTGTTCAATGGCTGCTTCGCCAACCACTTCACTCAACCGGCCGGACGCCTGCCTGCGGGCCAGCTCCATCTGGAACATCCGGTCCTGCGCCTGAACATAGCCCTGGGCCATGAATAAATCATCCAGGCTTTCCGCTTCAATATGAGGCACACCATTTTCGTCACGGAGCACCTCAACCTGTCCGTTTAACCCCTGCAGCGAAACGTCACCTTCTGTTTCAGGAAGGCTCCTCAAAGTGTAAGCGTTTACAAAAATAACGACAGCAATCATTAAAAAAATCGTAATTCCAAGCGTCCAAAATACAGGCCTTTTCCATTTTTTCCGGTGTTTTTGTTTTTCTGTATGAAACTTTCCCGCTGTTTCCACTCCCCCAGCCCCTTTCGTCATTACCATCATTATAACCTGCCAGCTGGAAAGTGGATAGGTTCGGCTGGAAAAGTTACAAATGGGTGTGGTTAACTTCTGCAAAAATCGGGTACAGACCATAATGTGTTTGATTGTGGAGGTGAAGAAATAATGGAAAAAGTAAGAATTAGTAATACATCAATGGAAGCCAGCCGCATCGGCCTCGGCACATGGGCCATCGGCGGCTGGATGTGGGGCGGCACAGATGAAAAGGAATCCATCCAAACGATTCATGCCGCTCTCGATCAAGGCATTAACTTAATTGATACAGCCCCTGTATATGGGTTTGGTAAATCAGAGGAAATTGTCGGAGAAGCCGTCCGCCAGTATGGACGCCGCGAAGATCTTCTTTTAGCGACGAAGGTAGCCATGGACTGGAAAGACGAGGAAACGGTCTTCCGTAATGCAAGCAAAGAGCGGATCCACCAGGAAGTGGAAGATTCCCTCCGACGCCTGCAGACGGATTACATCGATATCTATCAGGTGCACTGGCCGGACCCGGTCACACCGATCCATGAGACCGCTGAAGCGCTGGCCTACCTGCATAAGCAGGGAAAAATCCGTGCCATCGGAGTGAGTAATTTCACGCCGGAGCAGATGGATATATTCCGTGAAGCTGCACCGCTTCACACGCTCCAGCCCCCTTACAATTTATTTGAACGTGATATTGAATCCAAAACACTGCCATACGTGCAGGATCATGAGATCACAACGATCTCCTACGGTTCCCTCTGCCGCGGACTCCTTTCCGGAAAAATGTCCACCGATCGGGAATTTGAAGGCGATGATTTGAGAAACAATGATCCGAAATTCAACCAGCCGCGGTTCAAGCAGTATTTAAACGCTGTACAGGAACTGGAACAGCTTGCTGAGAAACGGTTCGGAAAATCGGTCCTTCAGCTTGCGGTGCGCTGGGTGCTTGATCAGCCCGGCTCCGGTATTGCTCTAATGGGCGGACGTCGTCCGGACCAGCTCAATCCTGTCAAAGGTATCAGTGATTTCCAGATCGACGAGCAGACGATGCATGATATTGATGAGATTTTATTGAAGCATGTCAACGACCCGGTCGGTCCTGAATTCATGGCTCCACCGGACCGCCAGGAACTAGGTCTAAAATAAACCTTTAAAGTCGGATGCTTACACAGGTCTGTAAATTTCAGAAATACGATCATTCAAATCGTAGGAACGTGACCATATGTCCAGATGGTCACGTTCCGCTTATCGGTGGATGCTTGCCGCGGGCACGGCCTCAGCTAACTCGGGCAGGCGTCACCACCGAACGCTCCTCGTGACCTTACCAAATGATGAGCGGGAAAAGAGGCGGCCTTCTAAATAATAGAAGGCCGCCTTTTTTTTATAGAAAATCTAAGAAATCTTCTGCGGAAAAAGTCTATCGTACACACAACCTCGACAGTTTTTCAAAACCGTCATTATACAGGCCTATCTTCTTGCAAAATATGAAGATTACAGAACCGCTGGAACGACTTAAATCCCTTAGTTCGTGCTGCCAAGACACCTTGGACGCCCGTACACACAAGGTGATGAGACGGAATTTCCTTAGCTATGGTCCCTTATGAGAGCTCACTTTGCTCTTTCAAACAAAACCTAAGCATTGAAGAAAGAAAAGTTTAGAAACCTTTTTTGTTGTGAATCGTAATAGAAGCGTAGTGTAAATGAGGAGGATGGAACAATGGAAATTCTAATATGGGTATTCATCATTGCAAGTTTCGTGGCGAGTTTTGCCAGTGTCATATTCCCGATCATTCCAGGACCATTGGTTTTATGGATTGGATTTCTGATCTATTTCTTTTTTGTAGATGGGAACGAACTGTCGGTCTTTTTCTGGATCGGTGCGGTTGTGCTTACGATTCTACTTATCATATCCGATATCATCGCCAATAGTTATTTTGTGAAACGGTATGGGGGAAGCAAATGGGGCGAGCGGGCAGCGGCCATCGGCGTCATTATCGGCTCGTTTATTATCCCGCCATTTGGAATCTTAGTCGTCCCTTTTGTTCTTGTCATCATTGTAGAACTTGTTCAAAAGAGGGAAAGCCAGGATGCCTTCAAGGCCGCTATCGGCTCTTTATTCGGCTTCCTTAGTGGTACCGCGGCTAAAATTGTCATCACACTAATCATGGTCATTTGGTTCTTCATCGATATTTAAAAACACGCCCGGGATGCAGCCTGCATCCCGGGCGTAGTTTTATTTAACTGCACGTACGTTTTTCTGGTTCCGAAGCCGGCTTTCCGGAAGCCGTTTATGATGGGTGGCGATTACATAGACGGCCGCGGTCATAATCATGGCGGCTAATATAGAGCCAAGATTGAAGATCCCTTTTTCAGCCGTCCAGACGATGGCCAGTCCAACCAATCCGCCAATCATAGACGGAAATTCAGTTCCGAGAAGGTTTGCAACGATGGTATACGGAATGGTCATGGCAAAAGCAGCAAATAATGCAAACTTCCAGACACGGATGCCTTCAACAGTTTATTCATATCATAACCGGCAACATTTTTTACGACCTTCCACCTGTACGGATGATCCGTCCATCAGGATAGACCACACGCAGTCCGATGACGAGATCACGCCCGGATCCGTAGGCTAACCGCTTCGTGCCTCCGGATTCAACAGCCACGTGCAGCCCTTCCTTATGGGCCTGTGTCAGCAGTTCCCTGATTCCTTCCTCCGTTACGGGTTCATGAAGCAGGCTTCCTCTATTTCCATAGATATCCTTAAGCTTCACATGTTCCTGAGTGTCCATCAGGCTCCTCCCTTCTGGTTTCCCACCAGGCCCTGCCGGAAAGAGAACAGGAGCCGGAATTCCGGCTCCCTTTTCTTAATGGCTGGCATATTGTTTCTGTTTCGCTTCGCGGCGTCGTCTATGAAGAATCGGCTCGGTATAGCCGTTCGGCTGTTCTTTTCCTTTGAACACAAGATCACAGGCCGCCTGGAAGGCCACGCTTTGCTCATAGTTATGGGACATCGCTTTGTACTCAGGGTCATCCGCATTCTGTTCGTCCACGACCTTCGCCATCCGCTTCAATGTTTCCATGACCTGATCTTCCTGGACGATACCATGGTGGAGCCAGTTCGCCATATGCTGGCTGGAAATCCGAAGCGTCGCCCGGTCTTCCATCAATTCAACGTCGTCGATGTTCGGTACTTTCGAACATCCGACGCCATGCTCGACCCACCGGACGACATAGCCGAGAATTCCCTGGGCATTGTTATCCAGTTCATGCTGGATATCCGCTTCCCTCCAGTCTCTGTCCTTTGATACAGGAACCTTCAGAATGTCCTGCTGAAGAACGGCAGGGTCCCCGGAAATTTCTTTTTGTACATCGGCTGTATCTACTTCATGATAGTGAAGGGCATGAAGAGTTGCAGCTGTCGGGGAAGGCACCCATGCGGTGTTCGCTCCCGCCTTCAACTGGCCGTCCTTCACAGCCATCATCTCTGCCATTCGATCCGGCATCGCCCACATTCCTTTTCCAATCTGCGCGCGGCCTCGGAATCCGGCATGGACGCCGACAAGGACATTCGATTTTTCATAGCCCTGCAGCCACGGCGAATCTTTCATATCATTTTTGCGGATGACAGGCCCCGCTTCCATAGATGTGTGGATTTCATCGCCGGTCCGGTCAAGAAATCCGGTATTAATAAATGCGATGCGCTCCTTCACTTCATTGATACAGGCCTTCAAATTCAAGGTTGTGCGCCGTTCTTCATCCATGACGCCGATTTTCAATGTGTTTTTTTCATAGCCAAGCAGCTGCTCTGTCCGGTTGAACAACTCGTTGGCGAACGCCACTTCCTTGGAGCCATGCATCTTCGGTTTTACAATATACACAGACCCTTTGGCGGAGTTTTGATACGGCCCATTTTTCAACAAATCATGTTTCGCCAGCAGTCCGGTGACAACGGTATCGAGGATTCCTTCCGGCACTTCCTCCCCGTTCTGATCAAGAACCGCATCGGTCGTCATGAGATGCCCGACATTCCTTGCAAACATAAGAGAGCGCCCGGATAGAATCAGGGAACTTCCGTCCGGCGTCGTATACGTCCGGTCCGGGTTCAGCTCTCTCTTGATCTCACGGTCTCCCTTTTGAAAAGTGACAGAAAGACCGCCTTTTAACAGACCGAGGTAATTTTGATAGACTTCGACCTTATCGTCCGCATCAACGGCCGTCACGGAGTCTTCAAAATCCATAATCGTCGTCACTGCTGATTCCACAAGCACATCTTTCACACCAGCCTTGTCCGTCTGACCGATCGGATGATTACGGTTGATTTGAATCTCGACATGGAGACCATTGTTGACAAGCAGCACACCCGCCGGTGCATCTGGTCCTCCAGTGAATCCAGCCAGCTGCTCCGGATATTTCAGCTCCGTCGGTTCTGCTGACGTTTTCACTTGCAAACGGCCGTCAAATATCCTGTAACCTTCGACATCTTCATGTGAGCCTTCAGCAAGTGGGAATGTCCGATCAAGAAACGATTTTGCATAGGTGATGACTTTTTCGCCGCGTATGGGATTGTAGTCCCCTTTAGGTTCGGCTCCATCTGCTTCACTGATCACATCCGTCCCATATAACGCATCATACAAGCTTCCCCACCGGGAATTGGCAGCATTGATGGCATATCGGGCATTGTTTACAGGCACCACAAGCTGAGGACCTGCCTGACGGGAGATTTCATCGTCAATATTTTCTGTGGAAATGGAATAGTCCCCGACTTCCGGCTCGATGTAATCCAGTTCCTTTAAAAACGACGTATAGGCCTCTTTGTTGGATAGATCATGGTTGAGATGCCAATCATCGATTTTTTCCTGCATCTCATCACGGATTTGCAGCAGCTGCTTATTTTTTGGAGTGAGGTCGTCCAGGATGGCTTCAAGACCGGACCAGAAGTCATCACTGGAGATGCCGCTTTCCGGCACCGCCTGTTTATTAATAAATTCATACAGCACAGGAGCGACCTGAATGTTTCCCACTTTCACATAGTCCTGCATTCTTTATTCCTCCTTCATAAATGGAAAGAACATCCGACAGAAAACGCTTCCAATAATTGTCGGAAATTTCTATCTATTGGTTACTTTCTATCATATAATAGATGTGAGCATATCTAAAATACATATTTGGAATCACTATTATTCCATTTAGTTATACCAGGACATTTGAATGACCTGATTTTTACAGGGAGGAATGGATATGGATATTCGTCATTTGCAATACTTTGCAGAAGTCGCTAAACAAATGAGCTTCACAAAAGCCGCTTCTACCCTGCATGTGTCCCAGCCTTCGTTAAGTAAAACGGTCAAGCAGCTGGAAACAGAGCTTGGTGTGCCGCTGTTTTACAGATCCAAGGTCCTGCAGCTGACCGATGCCGGAGAAGCTGTACTCGCCCATGCCATTCAAGTACTGGATGCCCTTCACAATTTGACGGCGGAGCTGGATGATATTACGAACGTGAAAAAAGGGAAGATTCGTATCGGCATTCCACCGATCACAGGGGCAGCTTTTTTCTCAAAAATCATCCGTTATTACCGTGACAAATATCCCGAAGTGGACATTCTCTTAAGTGAAGTCGGATCGAAGATGATCAAGCAGGGCGTTGAAGACGGTTCACTGGATTTTGGACTCGTATGCAACCTGCCTGTGGAATCGTCGCAATTTCATACGTTAAAGGTTGTGGACGATCCTTTGATGCTTCTTGTCCATAAAGATACAGCTACGGCTGCTAAGGAAACCGTCCATCTAGGTGAACTCCAGGATGAACCTTTCATTCTATACCGGGAGGATTTTACTCTTCACGACCGCATCATTGAAGAGTGCCGGGCAGCCGGCTTTCACCCGAATATCGTCTGCCACAGCTCCCACCGTGACTTTATGATGGAGATGGTGGAGGCAAAAGTCGGCGCCGCCCTGCTTCCAAGTCAGATTGCACGGGAAGCGGCTGACAAAAATATCGCTGTTCTTCCTCTGTCGCATCCCAACCTCCGCCTGGAGCTCGGGCTGGTATGGAAGAAGAATAAGTACCTCGCCTTTTCAGCGCGGGAGTTCATTTCAATGTCGCGGGATTATGTAAAAGAAACGGCCCGTCTTTCATAAGAAAAGCCGTGACCGTCCCTGTCAGCTTCCAAGGGTGGTTTTTTATGAACGGAAGCCTCCATCGGAATGGATGATCTGCCCCGTCACCCACCCGGCATCTTCTCCGACTAGAAAACAGATCAGGCGGGCCGCGTCCTCAGGTTCACCGATCCGTCCCATTGGAAATCTTGGCTTCAGTTCATCTTTAAGCGTCCCGGTCATCCACCCCGTGTTCGTCGGGCCCGGGTCGACAGCATTCACAGTAATATTCAGCGGCGCCAGTTCAACCGCTGCAGATTTCGTGAAGGCAGAGACAGCCCCTTTCGTCGATACATAGGCAAGGTTTCCCGGTTCCGGCGATTGATCCTGTCCGGAAACCATATGAACCACCCTTCCTCCGTGTCTGCCTTCGATTCTCCTTGCAAAAGCCGTCGTTAATAAAAGGGTGCCTCTGACATTCACCTCGTAATGGGCATCAAGGATAGCTGCATTCATAGATTTAAAGTCTGCGTCAATGGAATAGGCCGCATTGTTTATAAGAATGGAAGGACTCCCGAGGCGTTCTTCCACCTCATCGATCAATTTTTCCGGGGCTTCTTTTTCCGATAAATCCAGCTCCAGTGACGCACAGCGGACCCCGGATTGTTGAATCTGCGCTTCCAGTTTATCCGGCCATCCTTCATCTTTATCTCTGTCATAAAAAGACATCGACCGGTCATAAGCCGACCAATAAGTGAAGAAAATATCCACTCCAGCAGACGCCAGTGCGTGACATACCGCTGTACCGATGCCTTTTTCCCTCCCCACTCCTGTAACAATGGCAATGGTTTGATTCAACATAGTTCATCCTCTCCTCCCGATGACGAATCTGAACAAAGAAGCCTGAACCACATGTTGGTTCAGGCTTCTATTTGCTGATTACTTCTGTCCCATCCCTTTTAAAAAGGACATCAGCATTGTCAGGCTCCGGTTGATTTCCGGATCTTTCAATACTTTGGCAAAATCAAGCATGTTCATCTTTTTCGTCGTTCCTTCATCCTCCATACGCTCCAGACCATTATTCAGGCGGCTGCTCAAGCTGCGGATGCCACTGACGTTCAAGTCGCCAAGCAGGAAAACAAGCTCAGGAAGATTGTTCAACAGTGGTGTATACTGTTCCTTGTCAATTTCCCTGACAACATTGGCGAGGGTTTCATCCTTCGCCTTCACAAAAGCCGAAAGCGTTTCGAGCGTTCCTTCTTTTTGAAGGGCGCTGAGCAGTTCGATGCCTTCCAGGATCGCATCCTTGTTGTCTGCGACCGCTTCTTTGACCTCCTGGACATTTTCTTCAATGACTTCTTCCCGCGATTTTTCCAACCGTTTGATATCGGTAATCGCCCGTGCCATTAATGAGCCCCCCTGCCTGGGAATGTGTAATCTTCCCGCTGCCATTTTTTCTGGACCTTCACACTAATCTGCGGCACCGGGTTTCCATTCCGGTGGTTATTTTTCGGAATCGGCGACTTCCCTTTCTTCTTCAGCACTTTCATTTTCACAGCAATTTCCTTATACGCCGGTGTATCGGTATCTTTATCGACACGGTTATCAGTCAGATAGTTGATGGCTGATTTACCATTGCTGTTCAACGGCAGGAAGATCTCTTTTCCACGGACACGGTCAGTAACCGTCACCTGTCCGGTCGCTTCTCCTGATTCAGAAATCAGCTTCACTTCCGCTCCTTCTTCAATGCCCCGCTCTTTGGCGAGTTCCTCGGAAACTTCTATGAAGGCATTCGGTGTTTTCCTCTGGATGCCCGATGTTCGGTAAGTCATGTTGCCTTCGTGGAAATGCTCCAGCAGCCGGCCGTTGTTCACATGAAGGTCATACTCTTCATTGGTGTCGTACATCAGCTCATACGTCAGTGGATAAAGCTTCGCCTTTTTATCCTCAAACGGGAACCCTTCCGTAAAGAGAAGCGGTTCATCTGTTCCGTCTTCGGCTACAGGCCACTGCAGGGAATTGTACCCTTCCAGACGGTCATACGTAACACCTGCAAATAACGGTGCCAGTCCGGCCGCTTCTGCCATAATTTCAGATGGATGCTCATAGCCCCAGTCCACACCAAAATGTTTGGCCATCAGCTGGATGATTTCCCAGTCCGGCTTTGTGCCTTCCAGCGGGTCAAAGCTCTTATAAAGACGCTGGATACGTCGTTCCGTATTCGTAAACGTGCCGTCCTTTTCAAGACTTGGGGAGGCCGGCAGCACAACGTCGGCATATTCAGCGGTCTTGGTCAGGAACAAGTCCTGTACGATAAACAGATCGAGCTTTTCAAAGGCGGCTGTTACATAATTGATATTGGCATCGACAATTCCTGTGTCCTCACCCATGACATACATCATGGAAAGCTCCCCGTCATGAATGGCTTCAATCATCTCGTGGTTATCCATGCCGGTTTCTTTCGGAAGCTCTGTTCCCCAGGCTTTTTCATAACGGGCCCGGACTTCCTCATCCTCTGTCGATTCATAGCCGGGGAAGAAGTTCGGCATACTTCCGAAGTCACTGCATCCCTGTACGTTGTTGTGGCCGCGCAGTGGATAAGCGCCTGTACCCGGCTTCCCGTAGTTTCCGGTAATAAGCAGCAGATTACTGATCGCTGTACTTGTATCACTGCCAAGCATATGCTGCGTCACGCCCATCGCCCAGCAGATCGCTACCGTTTCCGATGTGGCCACTTCTTCCGCCACCTGCTTCAGTTCCTCCTGAGGGATACCGGTTAGGTCAGATGCATATTCCATCGTAAACGGCTCCAGGCTTTCCCGGTATTCATCAAAGCCGTTGACCCAGTCGTCCAGGAAGTTTTTATCTTCCCAGCCTTGATCAAGAATGTATTTCGTAACAGCGGAAAGCCAGACAAGATCGGTTCCTGATTTCGGCTGATAAAAACGATCCGCACGCTTCGCCATTTCATGCTTTCTCAAATCAAAGACGAACAGCTTATGTCCCAACAGTTTCTGGGAACGTTTGATGCGCGAAGCAAGAACTGGGTGGGACTCCGCTGTATTGGAGCCGATGGTAATGACAAGTTTACTGTCTCCGAGATCATCAATGGATCCGGAATCGCCGCCATACCCCACCGTACGGAACAACCCTTTCGTTGCCGGTGCCTGGCAGTAACGGGAACAGTTATCCACGTTGTTCGTTCCGATCACCTGACGGGCCAGCTTCTGCATCAGGTAGGATTCCTCGTTGGTCGCTTTGGAGGATGCGATGAAGGCCAGGTGATCCGGTCCTTTTTCAGCAAGGATCTTCTTCATACGATCGACCACATACTGCATCGCCTCGTCCCATTCCACCTCTTCAAAATGATCACCGCGGCGGACGAGAGGTTTCTGAAGACGGTCTTCACTGTTTACATAGTCCCAGCCGAATTTCCCTTTAATACATGTGGATATGCCGTTGGCCGGTGACTGGGCACTCGGTTCCACCTTCAGAATCTGGCGGTCCTTCGTCCATACATCAAAGGAACATCCGACACCACAGTAGGTACACACGGTTTTTTCCTTCTTGATCGTTTCCTCACGCATCGCTGCTTCAGAATCAGATACAGCGAACAATGGACCATAACCGGTTTCCACCTTCTTCGTTAAGTTGATCATCGATTTCAGGATTCCAGGCTCGGTGTCCGTCAAAAATCCGGCCTCTCCCTCCATGCCGACTTCCATCATGGCGTTACACGGACAGACGGTGGAGCACTGCCCACAGTTGACACAGGAAGACTGATCAATCGGAACATCATTATCCCAGATGACGCGCGGCTCCTGACGCTCCCAGTCTATCGTCAGCGTCTCATTTACCTGAACGTCCTGACAAACTTCCACACAGCGGCCGCACAGGATACACTGGTCAGGGTCGTAACGGTAAAACGTGCCGGAGTAGTCCTTTTCATAGCTTGTTGGCTGAAATGGACGTTCCTGGTGCTCAATGCCGAATTCTGCCATTGTATTGTGGATTTCACACGATCCATTGTTATAATCACAGACCGTGCAGTACAGTTCATGTTTTTCCAGAACACGGTCAAGTGCTTCCTTCTGTGCTTTATGTACATGTGGAAGCTGCGTCTGCACTTTCATCCCCGCCCTGACTTTGGTCCCGCACGCCCGGACAAGCTCTCCGTCGACCTGAACGATACAGGAATCGCAGGTCTGGATCGGTCCAAGGGATTCGTTGTAACAAATCTGAGGGACCTGCTCATTGACTTTATTCATTAATTGGATGAGTGTCTGGTCCGGATGATCAGCAAGGTATTCTGTGCCGTTTATTTTTACGACGGTATGTTCATTCAATCATAACTCCTCCTCTACTTTCTTCCTTTACACGGCCGGGATGGGTGTACACGTTCATCCGGTTTCCTCTGACAAACCCGGCGGCTGTAATATTCAGATCATCAGCCAGCTGCAGCGCCAGATCTGTGGGGGCCGATTTTGACAAAAGCAGTCCGAAACGCATTTTGGATACTTTCAAAAGAACCTCCGAAGAAATCCGGCCACTGAAAATCACGATCTTTTCTTTTGGACTTACCTGCTTTCGCAGCATCCACCCATATAATTTATCAAGAGCATTATGACGGCCGATATCTGTATACGCCTTCAAAATGCCCGAAACACCAGCAATGGCAGCCTGGTGGACGCCTCCAGTCTGTTTGAACATGCCCGCTTCCTGATGAAAGGATTCCATCAGCTGATAACACTTTTCTGGAGAAAACGACGTCGTATCCACGGCCGTCTTGGCGGTAGCCGCATCACTTTGAAAGTAAAAGGCGCGGCTTTTTCCGCAGCAGCTTCCAAGCCAGCGTTTCTGCCCTTCTTTTACAAACGGAACGCTGCGGGATGTTTCCACATAGGCAAAGCCGCGCTCCTCGTCGATCGTCAGGCTCGTCAATTCCCTATACGAAAGAATGACACCTTCCGAAGCAAGAAAACCAATGACAAGGTCTTCCATATTCATCGGTGTGCAGACCATCGTAGCGAATTCCTCTCCATTGACAACGATGGTCAACGGGTATTCGACAGCTACGATGTCTTCTTCCTCCTGCCCGTACTGTTCGTTGTAGCGTTGAATGTTCCACATACGGGTTTCCAAAATTATCCCCCCTCGAACGTTACCAATCCTTTCCCTTTCTTTCGACAAAACAAACACCTGACAGCATTTGGATGTCAGGTGTTGATCAGGGGCTTATATAAATAGGAAACTATCGTACGCCTACTCCTCCAGAAGAGGAAGCTTCAACGTGAAAATTGTGCCGTTCTCCGATGATTCAGTCAGCTCAAGACGTCCTCCGTGCGCCTCGGCAAGCATACGACTGAGAGGAAGACCGAGTCCGAGGCCTCTCTGTTTCAGCTTTTTGTCTTTCCCTCGGTAGAAACGTTCGAAAATGAGCGTCTGCTCGTCATCCGGAATGCCTGTTCCGGTATCGGAAATTTTCATGATCAGATCGGATTCGTCCCGGCTGACATCTATAGTGACTTTTCCTTCCTCGACCGCTTGATCGGCATTTTGAACAAGATTGAATAAGATCTGCTTCAGCCGGTGATCATCAACAGAAAGAGGGACAGCCTCCGCTGGGAACCGCACGTCCAAGGGTATGTGATCCGGATCTGACTGCCACTGTTTTTGGAACTGGGTCAGAATAGGACGAAGCGGCTGATGCTTTTTGTACATCGGCAGGGCTCCTGCGGCGTACGTATTAAAGCTCAATAGATCCTGAATCATGACTTGGAGGCGTTCCACCTCCTGCAGAGATAAATCAAGATATTCTTTGGCTTCCTCCCCTTCGACAATCTCATCCTTGACCGCCTGGATCAGACCGCTCATCGAAGTGACAGGGGTTTTCAAGTCGTGAGTCACCCCCGCCAGGAGTTCAGTGCGCATCTCTTCCAACTGCTTCAGCTTGGCGGCCATATCCGTAAAGGAATCCATCAATTCGGCCAGTTCTTTTTCCTTCGGCGGCGAAGACATTTGGATATCATAGCTGCCTTCACTGACCATCCGGGCTGCACGGGCTGTCTCTTTCAACGGCTTCGACAGCTGTCTTGTCAAATAATAGATGACCCCCCAGCCGAGCAGACCGACACCACCGAGCAGCAGAGCCAGCAGTCCGTATTCCTGATTCAGGCGGCTGAGCGTTTCCTTATCATTGACTAAAACGACATACCCAAGCGTTTCTTCTCCGCTGACAATCGGCTCGCTGATGACGTACGCCCGCTGATTCTGATCCAGCGAAATTACAGACTCGGTCGTCTGATACAACGATTCATCGACATAATCGCCGGCATTCCTGATCTGGCCTCCGCGCTGATTCGAAACGAGGATTTCTCCTTGATCGGTGACTATCAGTGCGGCCGGAGATTCATCCACATCCAATTCTCCTGCGCGGTTTCTTAAAATCTCCTCAAACAACGGCCCCGAAAGAATCCGGCCATTTGTCGTCACAATTCTATCAGCGATTTCCTGTCCGACAATGTGCATGAGATTCAACCGGTGATCAACGGTCGTCTTCTTGATCCACCAGACGGACCCTGCGGCTATGAGAATCAGTCCGATGAGAAGCGTAGCTAAGTATCTTCTGGACCAATAATGGAAAATCGTTTTACGCTTCTCAGGTTTGTACACTCCACTGATACCCCAATCCCCGCAGTGTTTTGATGTCATACGGCTCTTCCTTTGAATCTCCCAGCGCCTTACGGATACGCTTGATCGACAAATCCACCGCGCGGTCACTCCCCTCATATTCGTAGCCCCATACCTGGTCAAGCAGCTGTTCCCGTGTGAAGGTCTGGTTCGGATGACGGGTAAGAAAAATAAACAGCTTGCCATCCTTTGGAGACAGTTCAATTTCCTCTCCATTTTTATGGACGGTATGAGCAGCCGGGTCGACGACCAGTGATCCTATGCGGAGAAGCTGGTCCTCCACTCTTGCCGCAGGGCGGCTCAGGACCGCTTTCACTCTTGCCACCACTTCTTCACCGATGAATGGTTTAGCTATGTAATCGTCTGCCCCTGTTTCAAACCCTTTCAGTTTATGATCGATTTCGCCGAGCGCCGTCAGCATGATGACGGGGCAGGCACTTTTTTCACGGATTTCCGTCAGCACCGTCCATCCATCCTTGTCCGGAAGCATCACATCAAGCAGAACGAGATCCGGGCGCTGTGCAGTGAATTTTTCCATGGCTTCATTCCCCGTCCACGCCTGTTCAGTGATCATGTCATTTTTGGATAAATAGGCTTGGAGAACACGGGAAATGGTCGGTTCGTCTTCTACAATCAATACTTTGTTCATCGTTTCAGCTCTCCTTTGCTTCCATTATAAAGGGTAACCAGGGCCGGTGAGAAAAAATCATAAAAAAAGAAGGCTTTGTGGGAAAAGCCTTCTTTACTCGTAAGAGGAGATTATACAGCGGAATCCGTAGGTTCTGCTTCTTCACTATCCTCTGTATCCGGGGCCTGACCGCGAGGTTTTATGTCCAAGCCAAGTTCCTCGAGCTGGGCCTGTGCTTCCTCCTGTGTCAGTTCACCGCTTTTGACCTGCTCACGGATCTCCTTCACCTGGGTGCGCTCTTCCTCAGTCAGGTCTGCGCCCATGCGATGACCTTTTCCACCGCGATGACGGGGCTGCTCAATCCCGAGCTCCTCCAGTTCTGCTTTCGCTTCTTCCTTCGTCCATTCGCCTGCTTCCACTTTGGACCTGATCTCTTCCAGTTTCTCTTTGGTTTCTTCATCTACGTCCTCAAAATGGTGGCCGCCTGTTTGGAAGAAAAAGCGTTTCTGCTCCTGCAGCTTTTCAAGAATTTCATCTTCGCTCAGCTCCCCGTTTTTAAACTGCTGGAGCAGGCTGCGGATTTCCGTTTCCCCGCTTTCCACCGATTCCTGCGCGGCTTCTGAACCCGTATCTGTTTCTGCATCTGTCGCCGCATAAGAGATACCCGGGATGGCAATCGCCAATGCAAGAGCCCCTGTCAGCGCTTTTTTCGATAGTAGGTTTTTCATGTCTTTACGTCCTCCTGTAGACTTCATGTATTTGGTACATGTTCATCATAAAAAAGAAATAAGTCAGGAAGATGTCAAAGCGAAAACTTTTTTGCCGGAGGTGATATCGGTCGGTCAGGCGGGGCTATCAGTCTTTTTCCACATATATCGATTTTTTTAGAATATATCAACTAAATTTGTGATATATCGATTTTTTCCAGTCTATATCAATTAATTTCGCGATATATCAATTTTTCTCCATTTTCCCCATAAAAAAAAACGGAGGCCGCAGCCTCCGTTACTCATTATTGGTGTTGATTCAATGTTTCAGCAAGTTCTTCTCTTGATTTGAAGCCGACTTTTTTATCAACCAGCTCTCCGTCCTTGAAGAAAAGAAGTGTCGGGATGCTCATTACTCCATATTCCTGCGCAGTTTCAGGGTTTTGGTCAACGTCCAGTTTTACGATTTTCGCTTGTTCGCCCATTTCAGCATCCAGTTCCTCAAGAACAGGGGCGATCATTTTACATGGTCCGCACCATGGGGCACCAAGATCCGCAAGGACAAGGCCTTCTTTGGTTTCATTTGCAAAGTCTGCATCGGTTACGTTTGTAACTGCCATGATATATTCCTCCATTTGCCGGTTATTTTCTAACCTGTAAATAATTTTATTACGGTTAGAATGATAAGGTATGTTAAACTATAAGTCAATAGAAAGGATTCGGAGGTTTTTATGATGCAGGATCGGATGACACTGTCCCAATTTTCCTCTTATGTATTTATTAACTTTTTCAATACGATAAACAGCCACTGGGATCAGGCGAATGATTATTTAACGACAGAAGAAGAGGTGTATCAATGGCTTGACCTCATGTCTTACCACGGACTCCTCTCGGATCAGCAGATGAAAGCTCTCAAACAGGAAGCCTTTCACACTGATAAACTCCGCGATTTCCGTGATCGAAGCCGTTCTTATTTTTACAGGAAAGAGAATGAAGAAGGATTCACACACATGCTGAGTGAATGGACGAAAGGAACGCTGCAGTTCATGTTCGAACAGGGTGCGCTTGTACCCGTCCCTTTAAAAGGGGGTTCGGACGGGCTGCTGGCACTCCTTGCCTATCAAATGCTCCATCACAAGGAAGGCGGCATCTGGGAAAAGATTTCTGCATGCCAGAACGATGACTGTCTGGCGTTGTTCGTGAACCAAAAAGGACGGCGCAAATGGTGTTCCATGGACGTCTGCGGCAACCGGATGAAAGCAAGAAAGCATTACAGCAAGAAGAAAGCCGGCCAGGCTTCTGAATAAAAAAGGAAGCGTTCATCATGAACGCTTCCTTTTTTTTATGGCTGTAGAAAAATCGCTTCGAGAGGCGGCTGCTCACCAGCTAATCCGACCGCAACAGCCGTATAAGCTTCATTCGGGTTCAAGGTTACCCCCGGCACTTCAAGAACGACCTGATTCGTTCCCGCTATCCGGACCTCTAAATCAGCTGTCGTCGGTGGAACCGTGATATAGCGGGTCGCCCGGCCGAACGGCACATTTCTGAACAGGACATCTCCGCCTTTGACAGCTACATCTACAGCCGGTGCGTTTGGAGACAGGTGCCAGAAACGGACCTTGGCATTGCCGTACGCGGTGTGATCGTTGTCGACAACCGGGATGAGCTGAAGCTGATTGACTTTTCCAGCTGCGGCCACCGTATAGGATTGATCTGCCTCAACAGCTACAGTCTGGGTCAGAACAGGCTGCGAAGTGTCACCAGTGGCATAAATATCTATGCGGTACTGCCCTTGAGGAACTTCCAAATACTCACTCTGCTGCTTATACGGGACGTTTTCCAATATTTTCTGACCGTTCACATAGACATCCACGTTCGGTGCATCCGGTGAAGCATGAAGAACTCTTACTTTTGCTGTTCCACCGCCGCCTCCGCCCATGCCCATCCCTTCACTGCGTTCACACATCACCCACTGCTGCATGCACTGCAGGTGCTTATGGTAATAGTGGATATGCTTATTCGGGTCAATATACTTGTAGTAATTCGAAAGCATATCATATTTCATCGCCTGCCACGCCAGCTGCTCCGGATTTTCGTTTGGATACATCGTGCCACTCCCCTTTCAAGAAATCCCCATCTTCATCTTATTCAGCAGATTCATGGACAGAACTATTTATCCCGGATGCCGTCTTTTCTCGTTCATGATAAAGTGGAGGATGGATAAAGAAAGAAGGTGACGGTATGAAAAAGAAAGGAGCCTTGCTGGTATTTACCGGAGCAGCAAGTTTCGGTTTCACCCCGATTTTTGTGAAGCATGGATTTGCTGAGGGATATTCGCTCGGTCAGTTGAACATCGCACAGATGATGATCGCGTTCATTCTGCTGTGGCTGTTGTCCTTCCCGCATTGGAAGGAGATCCGGCAAATGAAGTACATTGACCGGCTCAAGGTGATGGGCGCCGGGTCGTCCGTAGGCTTAACAAGTATTTTTTATTACGGAGCGATGCAGTATATTCCCGCTTCCATGGCCATACTCCTGCTTTTCCAATTTGTCTGGATCGGAATGCTGATTGAATGGGTCTTTTTAAAGAAATCACCGGAAAAAGTGCATTTCGTCTCCCTTGCGATTACATTGTCGGGTGTCATTCTGGCGTCCGAGGTGCTTTCGGGAGGCGTGGGTGAACTCCCTCCTGCCGGCTTGATCCTCGGCCTTTTATCTGCACTTTCCTATGCGGCGTTTATTTATACGAGTGGACAGGCCGCACCGGAAGTGAATTCCGTGCTCCGCAGCTCCTGGATGATCACAGGCTCACTCCTGCTCGTACTGATTGTTTTTTCCAGGGACATTCCAACGTTCCCTGTCTTCGAAGGAGAGCTTTGGCTGATCAGTCTCGGTATTGCGATGGTTGGTGCTGTGATTCCCCCATTGTTTTTCGCTGGAGGGGCCCCGCACATTTCTGCGAGGCTGGCCAATATTCTCAGCTCTGTAGAACTGCCGGTCGCCATTGTATCGGCTATGGTGGTGTTGAGGGAACAGGTGACCCTCCTGCAGTGGGCGGGCATCGGCCTGATTCTCTTTTCCATCGTTGTCAATGAAACCGGAGACAGGTGGTTCCGACGCTCCCAAAAAAAGAAAGCCGCTTCATAATCAGCGGCTTTCTCTATTCTCATCTCTTCTTGTTCTTCTTTTTAAAACCACCGACCGCCATAAATAAGGTGAACAACAATATAAACCAGGAAGCAAAACCCACGTCCGTCCACCTCCCTTGTTGTTAAAAAACACGTGTGACCATCATCATAAACAGCAGCACCGACATCAGCATCTTACTCACTGCTGTTATGAATGAGCGATCCTTCCACGCTTTAACGCTGTCATACATTAGAAAGATTGACACGACTCCAATAAATACGGTGTAACCGGCTGGAAATATATCTATAACCTTAATCAGAAGACCTATAGCTGCCATAACTAAAATCACCGGCAGTAGATGACGCATTTAAGACGCTCCCTTATTCAGATCTGTCAGTTTTCCCCGCCGATGCAGGACTTCAAAGGTTCCTATGATGACTACTGCCCCTGTGATCATCACCCCAAAAGCGGTTCGATCCGCCCACACGTTAAAAACCGCAAGCAGAAACGAGCCATTCATGATGATTACGAACGAATAAATCAGCCATCTCAGCATATGAATTCCCCCCGGACATTTTTTCTCTGCCTTTCTATACGATTGAAGCCGGCGGACGTTTCACTTTCGCCATTGTTTTTCCCACGTTCTTCTCCAATGACTTTAATTGGATCGATTGATATAATAGAAAGATCACCTGTTTGGAAGGAGGGAAAAGATGCGTCTCTTTATCGCAGGATGCATGCTGTTGTTTGCAGCGGTTTTAAGTCCGCATGGAAAATTTCAGGAGCTTGCCTACAGCTGGTCTGACGATTTGAATATCGCGTCATCTGTTCAGTTGTCGGACGGCGCGGCCGTCTTTTTCCAGCCTCTATCCTTTCCTCTGCCTCCGGACCAGGATGATGAGGGACCTTCTGCGTTTTTAAACGCTCCCCTTTTCTCTTTTGTCCAGTTCCATGAACTAGTTGAGAACCAGGTGTTTGGTTATCAGGGTGAAAACAGAGGATTTCTCATTGCCAGGCATGCGAATTCAACCTATACATAAATGCTCCTTTCTCATGGATCCACACGATTCCATATAAAGGAGACAGCGCGTTGAAAAATTCTAAAGACACAGGGCTTTATGCCGTGGTCGTTCTATTTATCTATCTATGCTTTTTCGGGTCTGTCTGGTTCTTCGGTGCTCTAAACGGAGCGGACTGGTCCTCCTGGTGGATCGATTTTTCCTGGGACATGGTCAATACGAAAGAGCTGAAGCAGATCATAAGTTTGTAAAAACGGGACCATGCTTGGAGCTGCAGGCATGGTCCTTCATCTACACATTGAATAAGGGAGTTATGGAATGTTTATTGAAGCTTTTGGAACGGATGCGTTTGTACTTATTACCGCGTTTTTACTTTTCAGCGGCATCGTGGCCGCCAAGTTTTCCAGCCGCTGGGGGCTGCCGGCGTTGATTCTGTTTATGATTGTCGGAATGATTATCGGGAGTGACGGCCTTGGGATCATCTATTTCGATGATGCGGGAGTGGCTCAGTTGTTCGGGGTCTTCGCCCTTGTTCTGATTTTGTTTGAAGGCGGGCTTCACACAAAATGGTCGACCGTCCGCTCGGTGGCCCTCCCTTCTCTGTCCCTCGCTACCATCGGCGTTGTCCTTACATCGACGTTAATTGGGGCGGCGGCTTTTCTTCTGCTTGACTTAAGCTTGATGGAGGGACTGCTGCTCGGGGCGATTGTCGGTTCGACCGATGCCGCCGCTGTATTTTCTGTGTTAAAAGAACGGAACATCAAAGCGAAAATGGGAGCGACCTTGGAAGCGGAATCCGGCACCAACGATCCTATGGCCGTCTTTTTGACGCTTTCTTTCATTGAATTGATTTCCAATGAAGGGAGCTCCATCTGGATGCTCATCCCCACATTTTTCCTTCAGATGGGCCTGGGCCTCGTGTTAGGTGTCCTGTTCGGATGGACAGCCTCCTTTTCTATCAACCGCATCCGACTCGGATCAAGTGCCCTTTATCCAATCTTATCGATTGCATTTGCGCTCTTGACCTACGGAATCACCGCGTTCGTCGGCGGAAGCGGCTTCCTGGCCGTTTACATTGCCGCGCTTGTTATTGGAAACCGGGAACTGACATACCGGTATTCCATATTTCAATTTAATGAAGGCTTTGCCTGGATGGCACAAATTCTCATGTTCATCATCCTCGGGCTGCTCGTCTTTCCGGACCAGCTGTTTTCATCCGAAGTGATGTATGACGGCATCATCCTGTCTCTGCTGCTCATCTTTGTTGCGCGGCCGGCCGCTGTCTTCCTTTCCTTGATCCGCCTCAACTATACGTTCAAGGAAAAACTGTTCATTTCATGGGCCGGACTGCGGGGAGCCGTTCCAATCGTCCTGGCTACTTTTCCGGTCGTAGATGGATTGAACAACAGTCAGACCTTATTCAACATCGTCTTCTTTATCGTGTTGACGTCAGCGTTGATCCAGGGCTCGACGATCTCATGGATGGCGGACCGCTTAAACCTTGTCGGGCCGAAAAAGGATACCCCGCACCATTCCATCGAGCTGATATCGATGGGGAAGGTGGCTGTGGAAATGATCCAGTATCAGACAAGCCAGGAATCAGCGGTGGTGGGAAGCCGGCTGCGGGACTTGTCTTTCCCGAACCATGCGAACATTAATGCCATCATTCGTGATAATCAGGTCATCACCCCTTATGGTGAAACAGAAATCAAAGCTGGAGACTTCCTTTATATTCTAGTGGAATCCAAATATAAGGATCAGGTGACAAAGGAGCTGGAGAGGACAGTCACTCCTATAAAAACCGGATCGGAATCATAGAAAAGGAGAGGGCCCCGGGGTCCTCTCCTCAGCTTGTAGAGAAACCCCTGTTTCTTTACAAGCTTTTTTCTTTCTTACCGCCAGGAGCGAAGCCCCTTGGGGGTTCTATAACATCGCCAAAGACTCTCCTTCACCCCGCTCACCCTTGCTGGATGGAGAACAATCTTTTTCATATTCCGGCAGACAGCCGTCATCAGCGCCTGTTCTTTCCCTTCTTTTCCACGCAGGCGGCAATAGCGCAGCTCATGCCGTTCTTTGGAATCTGCGAACCTGCATAGGGCGCAGTCTCTCTCCTCTATATTCTAACGTCGACACGTGGAGCGTTCGGTGGTGATGCCTGCGGGAACAGCACAGGCCGAAGATCCACTTGGGCAGGCGACCTTCCTGACCAAGTTAGCTGAGGGCGTGCCCGCGGCATTCATCCACCGATAAGCGGAGTGTGACCCTTCCCACGACAAATGGACAACGCTAACGGGTTGACACAGGCTTTTTCTACAGACAAGGAGAGGACCTCAGGGCCCTCTCCTTTTTTATTTATTCCTCTGCGATTTCCACCTGGTTTAAACATTTGTACACGAGGAGCTGTACCAGAATAAAGCCGATCCATAAGAGCACCAGACTATTACGGTACATAAAAACAGAGAGTTCATGGTCTCTATGCAGATCAAACAGGCTGTCTACAATAATCATTGTCCCCATCCAGCTGTAGATCAGACTGATGATGAAAAACAGCCACTTGTTTTTCCGATCGGTAATGATTGACTTTTCATATGTATACGACACAGCAAATAGAATGACAGCTGTCAGCAGATGGACAACGACCATGACCATTAGACCGGAATGGTTTAGTACAGGTAACATTCCTCCCCCCCTTTCTTACGGAAAATCCCGGACCATTATCCCGTACTCAGCCGGATTTTTCAATACTCTAAGGGATCAGCAGAGCGCATCATACGTTTGTTTATCACAGACGACACGGATATGCGCCCCTTCAGGGAGCGGCTCATCCAAGTGTTTATAGATGTCCATGTTTTCTCCGACGGCGATGACATTGCCCCCTTGCGACGTGACATCCTCGACAACATCGCGGTAGGTCTTCCATTCTTCTTTTCTTTCAATCTGGCGAAGATCATAACCGGACTCCCGGCTGATAAGCTGATTGAATAACCCGGAAACGCCTTTTTGGAATGAAGAGCGGACGAGCATTCGGGAGACAAACTCATCGGATAAAACGACCTCATCTACTTTGCTGTGCTTGAACATCGGAACGTGGTCGCGGTCGAGCACCTCGACCGTTGTATGGACGTGAGGGGCATTCTTTTCCAACGCTGCAGCAACGAGCAGCGAGTTGCCGTCGACAAGCCTCGAACTGTCCGAGCAGTCTGTCGCAAAAACAATCGCACTTTTACTGTCTTCAAGATTGGCTTTGTCAAGAACATCCTTTTTCATCGGACTGCCGTTTATGTAATGGACACGCTTCATGTTGAGAGGTTCTTTTTCTACCTCATCGATGAGGACAATTTCTGTCTCTTTATCGGCCAGCAGGATTTCATCAATGGCCAGCGCCGCTTTTTTGGACCAGCCGACGATGACAATGTGGCCTTTACCGTGATAACTCAATTTCCCTTCCTCCTTCCGCTTTTTAAAAATCCCCATCGCATTGGCAATCAGGCTGATGACAACACCCAGCACACCGATACCCACAAGGTAAAGCAGCATGGCAAAATTTCTACCGGCGGTTGTTTGTGGGGAGATGTCTCCATAACCGACGGTCGATATCGTCGTCATTACCCACCAGAGGCTGTCGTGAAAACTCGTGAAGGTTTCGGGCTCGATCCACATGATGGTGAACGTACTGCCGAAAATAATCAGGAAAGAGCCGATCAGCAGCGTCGTTTTATCAAGGCGGATAAATTTGATTAGAATATTACGCAAAGGACTCCCTCCTATCTCTGTTGTGCATCGTTTCATAGATTATTTCTCGTATTGAAAAATTGAAACGCGCGTAAATAAAGATCGATCGTTTCGCAAGCTGAAGGAAAGAAAACGGCCCTGCCCCCCTCTGCTTTCGGAAGCCAGGTCCAATAGTTTCAAGAATCCGGGTTTTCGTCAAACCGGGGCCGGTTGTCATCAATCCTACCTTCGTCCTATGTCCTGTCAGTATTACAAACCACATGGTAAAACACAAGTAAAAACAGAAAGAGACAGCTCTATGGCTGTCTCTTCAAAGTGGTTCGAAAATTCACGGCAGGCTTTACGGGGATCCACAGCGTACACTGGTGACGTCTGCGGGAACAGAACCTCATCAATAAATGGAACGTGAGTACGGATACTGATCAATCCCACTGACGAATATGCAGGAGTTCCAGTTATTCGCCGATGTTCTCTGTGGTTACCAGTTTCAAAGGAACCGGAATTGTTTCCTCTACTTCCTCTCCCTGCAGTACATCTGCGCCTGCCTGGACAGCCAGCGAGCCGATCTGTTCCGGCTGCTGGGCGACGGTTGCGGAAAGATTGCCGTTCTGAATACTCGTCATTGCATCTTCATTTCCGTCAAAACCAACGACTAGTACATCACGGCCGGAGCTTTGAATGGCCTGATAGGCGCCCAGAGCCATTTCATCATTGTGGGCGAAGACTGCTTCCAAATCCGGATTTCCCTGAAGAATGTTCTCCATCGTATTCAAGCCTTCTGTACGATCGAAGTTCGCGGTCTGCTTAGCCGTCACATTCAACTGCTCATCAGCTACCGTATGGAAGCCGCTTCCCCGCTCCCTCGTTGCAGAGGCTCCGGGAACACCTTCAAGCTCTGCCACTTTGGCGTCCTCTCCCAGCTGTTCCACCATATATTCAGCGGCCATCTTCCCGCCTTTTTCGTTATCCGAACTGACGAGAGTGGCCACTTCTCCTTTTTCAGAAGAACGGTCCAGCGTAACGACGGGAATGCCGAGGCTGTTGGCAGACTGGACAGCCGTTGAAACCGCCGAAGAGTCGGTCGGGTTGATCAGCAGGACGTCGACCCCCTGCTGGATCAAGTCTTCCACGTCGCTGACTTGTTTAGCTGCATCATTCTGTGCATCAACGACGACAACATCCATCCCCTGGGCTTCTGCTTCTTTCTCCACCCCGTCCTTCATGGAAACGAAAAATGGGTTATTCAAAGTCGACACAGACAATCCTATTTTAATATCTTCCGGATTTTTATTATTGTTCGGTTTGGCCCATTCCGGCGGCTGCAGAGAACATCCGCTAAGAAAAAGCAGGACTGCACCGATGATAAGTAACAATCGTTTGATCATGTTCATCCCTCCTACGCTGATTTCTTCCGGTCCATGAGGACGGCAATAATAATGACGACACCTTTAACAACCATTTGGAAAAAGGAGGAGACCCCGAGCAGATTCAGTCCATTGTTCAACGTTCCAATTATCAAGGCGCCAATCAATGTACCGACAATCAAACCACGCCCTCCGGATAAGCTCGTCCCGCCAAGCACAACGGCAGCAATCGCATCCAGTTCATAGGATGTACCGGCAGTCGGCTGTGCTGAATTCAAGCGTGAGGTAAGAATCGCCCCAGCAAGTGCAGACAATAGACCGGCTAAAGAATAGACAAGGACTTTCACCCGGGAAACATTGATTCCTGAGATGAACGCCGCTTTTTCGTTACCACCAATCGCATACGTCCGACGTCCGAACGGTGTTTTATGAAGAATCACCCAAAGAACAGCAAAAGCGAGCAGCATGGTCACCGCAGGTACAGGGATGCCGAGGAAATAGCCGCGGCCGAACAGCTGAAACGCATAGCTGTCGCCAAGTCCTGTAATCGGGTTTCCGTCGGTATAGACAAGAGTCAGACCACGGAACATCGTCATCGTTGCCAATGTAGCAATAAACGGAGCCATCTTTCCTTTTGTAATCAACAGTCCGTTGACAGCTCCCATCAGCGCACCAAGCAGGCATCCGATCAGAATAGCTAAAATCGGATCAATGCCGGATACCATCATCCCGGCCATCAGGGCACTCGATAGAGCAAGAATCGATCCGACGGACAAATCGATGCCGCCGGTGAGAATGACGAAGGTCATCCCATAGGCAATGAGGGCGTTAATGGCAACCTGACGTAGCAGGTTTAATAGGTTCAAAGGTTCCAGAAAGCTTGGGTTTATAATGGATACAACGGTAATAAGTACAAGAAGCCCGACCAGCGGCCCCAGCTTCTGCAGTGACTGGCCGATGCTGTTCGTTTTTTTAATGGCGTTCATCATGGACGTTCCCTCCTGTCGCAAATGTCATAATCTTTTCCTGTGTCGCTTCCGACCGGTCCAGTTCACCGGAAATGGTGCCCTCGTGGACGACGAGAATCCTGTCGCTCATGCCGAGTACTTCCGGCAGTTCAGAGGACACCATCAGGATAGCTACTCCACGGTCGGTCAGCTCGTTCATCAACTGGTAAATCTCCCGTTTTGCCCCGACGTCCACTCCACGTGTCGGTTCATCAAGAATCAACACTTTCGGCCCGATGCCGATCCATTTGGCAATGACCACTTTCTGCTGATTCCCGCCGGATAAGTTCTTCGCTTCGGTTTGGGCGGATTCGGTTTTGATTGTCAGGCGCTTGATCAACATCTCCACGAATTCCAGCTCCCTGCCATCCTGGATGAGCGAACGCTTTGTGAAGCTTTTCAGGCTGGGGAGAGCGATGTTATCTTTAATAGGAAAATCAAGCACGAGTCCTTCGTCTTTCCGGTCTTCTGTAATTAACCCAAGTCCGAGTTTGATCGCCTGGCCCGGATTCTTCATAACGGCACGCTGACCGTTCACATGGATGTCTCCCTCGTATTTTCCATCCAGTCCGAAAATCGTCCGCATGATCTCTGTTCTTCCCGCCCCCATCAATCCAGCAACCCCAACAATTTCACCAGATTTCACTTGGAAACTGACGTCCTGGAATACGCCCGGACGTGTCAGGTTTTTCACCTCAAGGACGGTTTCTCCCGGATCGGCCTGCCTTTCTGGAAAACGATCGGTGAGTTCACGCCCCACCATTTTGCGGACCACTTCATCAAAGCTCGTGTCCGGAATCGGTGTCGTATCAATGGTACGGCCGTCCCGCATGACGGTGATACGGTCGCAGACGTCAAAAATCTCCTCCATCCGGTGGGAAATATAAACAATAGAAACCCCCGAGGCTTTTAAGGAACGGATCACGCCGAACAGCTTTTCAATCTCTCTGTCGGTTAAGGCTGCTGTCGGTTCGTCCATAATAATCACCTTGGCATCGGTCATGAGCGCCTTGGCGATTTCAATCATCTGCTGCTCCCCGACCGAACACTGTCCGGCATCCTTATGAAGCGGGATGGAAATGGAGAGCTTTTCAAACTGTTCCTTCGCAACCGCTTTCATTTTTCTCGTATGGATAATCCCAAAAGATGTAACCGGTTCCCGATTAATGAACAGGTTCTCCAGAACGGTCAACTCCGGCCAGACATTCATCTCCTGATGAATAAAAGCGATGCCGTAGTTTTCCGCTTCTTTTGGGTTGGAGAACGTTTTTTCCTGACCGTCAATCTGGATCGTCCCCTGATCCTTTTTGTGAAGGCCGGTCAAGATATTCATGAGCGTTGATTTACCTGCCCCGTTCTCTCCCATGAGGGCATGGACTTCCCCTTCCTTGATTTCGATATCCACGCCTTCCAGCACTTTGTTCGTTCCAAACGCTTTATGAATTTGATTCATCGTAATATGCATCGTCTCACCCCTTTTTAGAAAATGACCCCGGCATGCAGGATACAGTTGGCATAAGGCGTCATTTCACCTGTGCGGATGACAGCTTTGACATCTGTCAGCTCCTGCTTGAACGCTTCATGGGAACGTTCGTCCATCCCGATATCCGTGAACATTTCTTTCATTTTTCGATGAACAGCCGGGTTGGATATCATCTCTTCCGCTGTGGTCACTTTTTCTACACACATCTCCTCCTGCACGACCTGTACCACTTCCATAAACCCGGGTACTCCCTCTTTTAAGGCAAGGTCGATCTTCAATGTTCCTGCCGGTATCGGAAGGCCCGCATCAGCGATGGCGATCCGGTCGGTGTGACCGAGATCGGCGAGCACTTTACTAATGCTGCTGTTCAAGATGCCGTGTCTCTTCATGGCTTCATCGCCTCCTCAACATCCTCACGGGACGGCATTCCCCCCTGCGCTCCGAAGCCGGTGACAGACAAGCTGGCCGCCCGGTTGGCAAAACGCAGGCTTTCTTCCATCTCTTTTCCTTCGGCAACAGCGACAGCAAAGGCGGCATTAAACGTATCCCCCGCTCCCGTCGTATCGACAGCCTTGACCGGGAAGGACGGTACGAGAACTTCTTCCCTTCCATTATGGTAACGGACGCCGGCTGCGCCTTCGGTGATGAACAATTTATTCTGGTGTGCCTGGAGCGCCTCTGATAAAGCCAGGCCTCCGAATAATACAGCGGCTTCATGTTCATTCGGTGTGACGTAGCTGACTTGATCCAGGACCACTTGTGGTACAGGTCTTGCCGGAGCTGGATTTAACAACAAAGGCACGCCATAACGGGAGCACAGCTCTGCGGCATGAACAACCGTTGCTTCCGGCACTTCCTGCTGAATCATGACAAGATCACTGTTCTTCAAAAGTTTTTCTGCTTTTTCAATATACTGCGGAGTGACATGGTCGTTCGCTCCCTTGACGACGACGATGCTGTTATCGCCTTCTGCTAAGATGATGTGGGCTGTTCCACTTCTTTCATGTGTAACCGGTTCCACATAGTCGATTCGTACACCGTTTTTCTTCAGATTGGCTGTGATTTCTTCTCCGTAAGTGTCTTCCCCTACACATCCGATCATATAGACATCAGCTCCCAGACGGGCGGCTGCGACCGCCTGGTTCGCCCCCTTGCCCCCGGGCACGGTATCAAATGCTTTACCTAATACGGTTTCACCTGCCTCCGGCCGTTTGTCAGAGGAGACGACAAGGTCCATGGAAGAGCTGCCAATGACAGCGATGGTCGGCTTTTTCATTCTTGATCATCCTTTCGTGTTGTATGTCGTTCGATCAATTCCACCGGCATTTGAATGGACCGGTGCTCTTGTTGAGGCTGTCCAATTCTTTGTATTAACAGTTCAGCCGCTTTTCTACCCATTTCATAAGCCGGCTGGCGGATGGTCGTCAGCGGCGGATAGGACAGACGGCTTTGTGGGATATCGTCATAGCCGATGATCTGCAGATCCCCGGGGATGTTTTTCCCCCGCTTCAACGCTTCATGGACGATGGCGATGGCGACAATATCATTACTGGCAATGATGCCGTCGGTTTCAGGAAATTTCTGAAACAGCTCCTCGGCCCAGTTCAAAGCTTCCTCAAAGGCATAGGAGGTCGTTGACATGACGGAAAAATCCACGTCCGCTTCCCCAAGAACCTCCATGGCACCCCGGTAGCGATCAACTGCGGGTTTAACGTGGGCAGGGCCTTTGACGAGCGTCACCCGCTGCGCCCCTTTTTTAATGAGGGTCTCTGCTGCGAGCCTTCCTCCTTCCCGGCCGTCTGCGTACACAGCGGGATAACTGCTTGACGTACGGTCAAGCAGGACCAGCGGGAGATCGAGCGACTGGTACATATCATAATCCACGTGGTTCGTCGCTGTAATCATACCAACCACATTATTCTGGACAAAGGTTTGAATGTAGTCCATTTCCTTTTCGATATCCTCATCACTGTTTCCGAGTAGAAGACGGAAGCCCTGGCGGCCGGCCTCATCCTCCACTCCTCTGGCCAGCTGAGGGAAAAACGGGTTTGTTATATCCGGAAGAAGCAGGCCGATCAATCTGGAGCCCCGCTTATACAGCGACCGTGCCACTTCGTTCGGGCTGTAATTCAGCTCTTCAATAGCCGCCATCACTTTCTTCCGTGTTTCTGTGCCTACATAGCCATTATTATTCAACACGCGTGATACCGTAGCCACGGACACCCCCGCATGTTTCGCTACATCTTTTATCGTTACCATAGCTTCACTCCTGCATTGTGTAACCGGTTACATAGAACATAGCATAAACGTTTCAAGAAAGGCAAGAACAAAATGAAAAAACCCGGAACAGCTGATCCGGGTTTCTGGATATTCAAGCTCTTTTCATCTGTACGCCGCTTTGTACCGGCGCACTCCCTTTTTTAACGGACAGGCTGTGCAGAATGATTCCTGTGATTAATAACCCCATTCCCAGAAAGGCCGTTGAACCAGGAAGGGGCGCAGACAATAGAAGCACTTCTCCTAGAAGGACGAACAGAACCTGGGTGGACTGCGTGGCTTCGACAGCCGCAAGCTTTCCGCTCTGATGCCTGGCGCGGTCTGTTGCTATGAAAAATAAGGTTGTGGCTGCCACACCGGAGCAGACGGCGACAATGAAGGACTGGAGTACCTGCCCCTGCGCCGGCGGTCCTGCTGTGACCAAAGCCGTCGTACTTAAAATCAACCAGAACGGGAGACTGGCAAGCGTCATGCCTAGAATGCGCTGAAAGGTATCCAGACGATCACTGCTGAAGGCCATCATTTTCCGATTTCCAAGAGGATAACAGAAGGCAGCGATAAGAACAGGAAGAATCCCTGCTGTTAGTTCCAGTGGTGTGACCTTCTCCAAATGCTGGAGTTGAATCAGACAGACTCCTGTTAAAATAAGAAAGGAAATAAGCAGCGAGCGCATCGGAATCCGCTCCCGCCTTTTTTCAGGACGATTCCCGATGTACACCGTCGTGTGGAAAAACGGAGTGAGGAGGATACCGGCCGCAATAGTCACCTGCCACGTCCCGGCGATCAACCATCCAGGACCGTAGGCAGCGGCATAGGTTAAGGGAGCGTAAAACAGAACGAATCCGACAAAGCTCCATCCGATCCAGGTGGCCGGATGCTTTTTCAATTCCATAAACACTTGTTTCCCATTCTTTCTTACACGTACAATGAGAAGCAGGAACGGGACCATAAATAGAAAGCGCAGGGATGCACTCCACATCCAGCTTCCACCGGCTAGTTCCATCGACCGATTCAGAATGAAGGTGACAGCAAAAAACATCGAGGCCGTTACACCGAGCAAAATCTCTCTCATCTCCACCACACCTTTATATATTATATTTAACTGATGATACATCATAATATACCAAAAGAATGATCAAATGAAAACCATCTACAGGAGGAAAAATGATGAGCGATCCCCAAAAGAACGATGCTGAAAAAATGGCCAGACAGGCCGGAGTGACGCTCAGGCGCCTGCGAAAAGGAAAGCAGCTCAGTCTGCAGGACCTGGCCGACCTCACGAATGTCAGTAAACTGACGCTTGGCAACATCGAGCGCGGAGAAGCCAATCCATCCCTTACCGTCATGTGGAAAATTGCCAACGGTCTGCAGATCCCACTTTCCACGCTGCTTGCCGAGGAGCAGGAAATTGTCATATCAAGAAAACATGAAGGAAATAAAGTTCTGAGTGCAGATGAGTCCTTAACACTTGAACCGATGTTTTCCACCCGCGGCTTTGACGCAATCGAGACGCACCGCGCCTTTTTGAAGCCGGGAACCGAATATGTCACCGATGCCCACCAATCCGGAGTGGTCGAATACATCACAGTGATGGAAGGACGTGCCCGTATTCAGATCCAGGACGACTTCTATGATCTAAAACCGTATGATGCGATTAAATTCAGTGCTGATCAGCTCCACGGGTATCATAACCCCTACGATGAGCCGGCCGTCCTCCATTTTGTAATGATGTATAATGAAAAGCCATGAAAGGACCGGACAAAATTCGTAACATCACCAAATCAAAAAAGAAAACAGGGAGGAGCTTCTGTCAGACAGAAGCTCCTCCCTGTTTTCCATAAACATGATAGAAGAATCGCTGGACTCCTGAATTACAAAAAAACATCCGTTTTCTTCACAACCGGCCGCGGGAGGATTCATCCATTTTCACAGCCTCCTGCCTTTTCAACCGCCGGCGCGCTGAAACGGTCTGCGGGCTGATTTTTGTATGACCGATGGCTTTAGCCAGCCCGAATTTCGGCATGTTTCCATAGATCGATTCAAACTGCCCCGGTTTCTGAAGATACGTTTCATGATAGATGCCGACTTCTTCTGTATCCCCGGCTAGTTGGTAAAACTTCTTCCACGCCTGCCGATGCTTTTTCCCACGGGCATAGTCCATCAAGGCCTCCTCAGATTTCCAGTACTGCACCATCAGCACCGTCCGGCCTGTAAAGAAGTTCTCCATATCAAGAAATCCCATGTCCTTATGTGTATAAAGCTCCTTGATCATCGGCGGCATCGCCCGGAGCACAGGAAGCCATTTGTGTACCGCCCGCCATTTATTGATCCGCATCCCGATGAGAAAAACGACAAACCCTTGCTCTCCTGCCGCTTGTGTCGTATAACGTCCTTGAAACACTTGTTTCCCCACGTTACTCCTCCTTCATTTCATCGATACGGGATTTCGTTTTCTCACACCATTCGACAGCCGCTTCCGTCGTAGCGAGTCCGTAATCCAGGGTAATGATCCAGAACGGCGCGTCTTCCGACGGACACTCCTCGCTCAGCAGCATTTCTTTGATGCTCTGGTACGTATGCTGCTTCTCATACAGTTTTTTTCTGTAGCTTTCCAACTGATGAAGAATGACGGATTTCTGCTGATTCCGGCTGAAAAACAGCTTCAGCAACAGTTCATTTTTCTCCACCGGGAGATCCTCCACCGGTTTCATCAGCCAGGACCGGAGCTGTTCCTCACCGGACGGAGTGATGATGTACTCCTTCTTATCCGGCCGGCCTTCCTGTGAGGTGACATGAACCTCTGCATTTCCCTCCTCCACCAGTTTCTTAAGCGTCGGGTAAATCTGTCCGTAGCTGATCTTCCAAAAGTGATTCAAGCTCCCATCCATCATCCGCTTCATCTCATAGCCTGTGTGAAATCCTGCTGTCATCAAGCCAAGCAGGGCATAAGGGGTATGATTCTCCTTCATAGGCTGCTCCTTTTATATCAATATGATATATATCTATTTGATATAATTATAAAACAGAACGCCCGCATAATAAACAGACTATTTTCAAATCCACCCCTTCTTTTTTCCATAAGCAAGCAGCCCTTCATATGGATCCCCTTCGATTTCTAATGGATCACAGAATGCGGCTTCCGTGGAAAAGCCGTCTTTCTTATTCTGAAGAATGATGGGTTTGAGAGCAGGATCCTCCCGGAGGATACGGTATTCAATAAACATGTGAAGCCAGGCATGCTGCTCGGTCACCGGCTGGTTCTGAGCGAACAATTCCCACTCCAGTCCCCCGTACCGGAAATTGGCTTTTGCGACCTTACGCCCTCGTATGTATTTTTCTACAGTTTTAAAATTGGAAAAGTCTCCATACAATCTCTCCCATCTTTCCAATAAAAAGGAATGGTTTTCTGTCTGCATGATGATATCAACGTCGGAGTCCTCCAAATCAATCCCGAGTGGAATGGTTCCACAGATGACCGGGTGGTTTTCCTTGAATTGTGCAGCGATGTTCAGTTTGTGAAACAACCGCAGGACGTGCCGCTGCTTCTCAGACCCTGTGCGTAATAGTTCCATCACGTTCATCCAGCTCCCTCCTTTCTCCCTACCATAAAAAGAAACACCCCTGTCTGCAAGGACAAGGGCGTTCGTTTATTAATAAGCTCCGTCAGAATACGTCAGCTCATAGCTGTGGGAGTAAATTTCAAAAATGTTGCCGAACGGATCTTCAACATAAACCATCCGGTACGGCTTATCTCCAGGATAGTATTCACGGATCGGCATGCGCTGCTTTCCACCGTGGGCTTTAATTTTTTCAACCATGCCCTCTACATCCGGGTCCTGGATGCAGAAATGGAAGATGCCTGTCTTCCAGTATTCAAAATTGTTTTCCGGCTGCTCGTTCTCCGGAAATTCGAACATCTCGACACCGATACGGTCACCTGTAGCGAGGTGGGCAATGCGGAACTGCTCCCACTCGTTTCCGAAGACGTCACGGCACATCTGGCCGATGGCTGTGTCATCATTTTTCACTTCTGAAGGCTCCATAATGACATACCAGCCAAATACCTCCGTGTAAAATTTAACGGCTTCATCTAAATTCGGGACAGAAAGTCCAATATGGGAAAAAGATCTTGGAAAAGTCATCATTATTTATTCCTCCTTGTTTTATTTCCTTTACAAATTCCATTATAGTTAGATTTAGACGTTTGAGAAGAACGCACTTTAAAGTAAGAGGCTTACCAAAAAGTTAGAAAGGAGCCCGTTTATGAAGGCACCGATGGACGATAATGGAAAGCTTAAATGCTCCATTGAATATACATTGAAAAAGATCGGCGGCAAGTGGAAAACCGTCATCCTCTGGCACTTGAGCGTAGACGGCACGCTTCGCTACAACGCTTTGAGGAACCTGCTTCCCGGCATTTCGCATAAGGTGTTGAGTCAGCAGTTGAAGGAACTGGAGGAGGATGGATTCATCATCCGCTTCCAATATGATACTGTTCCTCCAAAAGTCGAGTATTCCATTACAGATATGGGAAAAACGCTGATGCCGATTCTTGAACAGATGCATAAGTGGGGAACCACCTATGGAGATTTGGAACCATAAAAAAACCTGCAGCAAGGCCTGAACTTAGCCTGCTGCAGGTTTTTCTTTTTATTCCGATTTTGCTTCCTCAACCATTTGAACGAGGTCATCGATAGAGCTGCCTTCAAACTTTTCACCATTAACGAAGAGCGTCGGCGTTCCAGTGACATCCCAATCACCAGCCCAGTCAAGATCACGATCCAGCGCTTCTTCTCCAGCACCATCCTGATAGGCGGTAAGAACAGACTGCGCTTCTTCTTCACTGACGACTTCTGCCAGTGTGTCATATAAGTAATCTTCGGTGTAAACTTCCTGCTGCTCGGTTCCCGGTTCCTGCTTTTCATACATCAATTCATGAAATTCCCAGAAGGTGTCGTTTCCAAGCTCCTCATAAACGACTTCAGCAAATTCAGCAGAGCGGTCGGAATCCGCATTGATGAATGGATATTGAATAAAGTAAAATTTCACATCTCCGGTTTGAATCAGCTGTTCATCAATCAATGGAAAGAATCCAGACTCAAAATCCTTACAGTACGGACACTTGTAATCCCCGAATTCCACAATATTTACTTCTGCGCTCTCCTCACCTAAGTAAGGCTGGCTTTCATAACGATCCGCTGTATCTTCACTTGACTGGCCCCCGCTTAATAAAGCTATGGCGCCGATCACAATGACAACGGCGGCTGCAACAGCCATCCAGATCCACGTTTTTTTCATGTATGTTTCCTCCCTGTGTACGATTTCAGGCTTCGGCCATTCAACCACGATGACCCGCCTGGACGATCCCCCATTTTCCGTACAGCCGGAAAAATCTCCTACGGAAATATCATGCATGACCACTCTGGGAAAGTCAAAAAAATCATCTAATAGCAAGGGTGGAAACGGGTCTCTATCCAGATCGTTCCAAAGAAAACGATGCCATTTTTGAAAAAGACAAATAATTTCAACGAATTGCGGTAAGCCTATTGTTCCTTCCACCGTTTCTTGGTAGGATAATCTTTATTCGTTCAGCGAATGACGACTACATCGAAGAAAGGAACATGCATATGCAACAACGAACTTCCATTTCCACCTACATCATGATCGGAACCATGCTGTTCGGGTTATTTTTCGGGGCCGGGAACTTGATTTTTCCGATTCAGCTTGGACAGCTTGCTGGAACTTCCTTCTGGCCGGCTTTGATCGGTTTTCTCGTCACAGCCATCGGACTTCCGTTCATGGGTATCCTTGCCATCGGCTTATCCGGAAGCCGCGGACTGCATGACCTGGCCAGCCGGGTCCATCCATTATTCGGCACGGGATTTGCTCTTTTATTATACTTAACCATTGGACCGTTTTTTGCGATTCCCCGGACAGCTACCGTCCCATTTGTCGTTGGATTCGAACCTTTCCTTGACCAAGGATCAGCGGCTATCTGGCTCGGCGTTTTCACCTTTATCTTTTTTGCGGCGGCCTACTACTTTTCTCTTAATTCGGCAAAAGTGATGGATATCGTCGGAAAGTATCTGACTCCGACCTTTTTACTGTTCTTATCCATTCTTATCGTTACAGCCATCATCAAGCCGATGGGAAGCTTCGGTGCCCCGACCGGAGCTTATGAAGCCATGCCGTTCATGACCGGCTTCAAGGAAGGCTACAACACGATGGATGCGCTCGGCGCCCTCGCTTTCGGGATTGTGGTCATTCATGCGATCCGCCGTCTCGGGATCACCGACTCCAAAGCGATTGCGAGTACAACGTGGAAATCCGGCTTGTTTGCCATGAGTTTGATGGCGCTGATTTACGGATTGATTACGTATATGGGGGCCTCCAGTACAGCAGCCGTCGGCCAGTTTGAAAACGGCGGATTGACCTTTGCAGCGGTTTCTCAGTTCTACTTCGGTTCCTATGGTTCCATTCTGCTTGCCTTGATCATCATCCTGGCCTGTTTGAAAACGTGCATTGGTCTGATCATTGCCTGCAGTGAATTTTTCCATACGATCTATCCGAAAGTCAGCTATAAGACGTTCGTCCTTGTGTTATCCCTGTTTTCCTTTATCGTAGCAAACGTTGGGCTGACGAATATCATCGAGTATGCAGTGCCTGTACTGATGTTCTTATATCCGCTGGCCATCGTTCTTATTCTGCTCGGTCTCAGCTCTAAAATGTTCAACCATAAGCAGACCGTTTATGCTGGAGCCATGGGGCTCACCTTTTTCGTCAGCATCATCGATGGATACAATGCCCTCGTGGGAACGATCCCATCAATTGCAGCCGATTGGCTGGAATCAGTCAACACCCTCTATGCTGCCTACCTGCCGTTTTACGATATCGGCCTTGGCTGGATACTGCCGGCCGTGATCGGAGGATTGGTCGGTTATTTTTGGAAGAATCAGCACGTCCAGCCTTCGAAGAACATGCAGACAGAAACGATTCAATCATAAAAAGAAGCGCACCTGATCCTTTCCAGGTACGATGGCTGTAGAAAAGGCCTGTGCTAATCAGGTAGAGTTATCCATTTGTCGTGGGAAGGGTCACTTTCCGCTTATCGGTGGATGAATGCCGCGGGCACGCCCTCAGCTAACTTGGTCAGGAAGGTCGCCTGCCCAAGTGGATCTTCGGCCCGTGCTGTTCCCGCAGGCATCACCACCGAACGCTCCTCGTGCCGACATTAGAATATAGAGGAGAGGTTGTGCACGAAGCAGGTTCGCAGATTCAAAAGAACGGCATGGGCTGCGCTGTTGCGCACTTGCGTGGAAAAGAAAAAGGGAAGGAACAGCCGCTGATACGGCTGCCTGCCGGAATATAAAAAAGACTCTCCTCCATCCAGCAAGGTTGAGCTGGGTGAAGGAAAGTCTTTGTCGATGTTAAAGAACCTCCAAGGGCTTTCGGTCCTGGCGGTAAGAAAGATAAAAAGCTTGTAAAGAAACAGGGGTTTCTCTACAAACTGCGTACCTGATCTTTTTCAGGTACGCTTCTTTTTTATTTATTCAGCAGGAGCAAGGAGGTGTTCCTTCACTTTTTGAGCAAATGCTTCGCCGGACATCAGCTTCCGGCCGCCCCCTTGAACAAAGTGAGGCCGTCCGCCTCCCTTGCCTTCAATCAGCGGCATCACCTGTTTGGCGACCGCATTCATATTCCCATCGAGGGATTCTCCTCTTGCCATAACAAATTGAAGCTGATCTTCCTGCTCACTCACAAAGACAACCTGATGGTCAGAGGTCTTCTTGAGCACGGCCTGCGCCAGAGACTGCAGAGCCTTAATGGAACGATCCTTGTACACATTCACAATGAGCTTTTCCTCCCGATGAGCGGCTGCCAGCTCTGAAGCTTCATAAGATAACAGCTCTTCTTCCAGTTCAGCGATTTTTTTATCTTTTGCCTTGTCACCTTGGATGAGAGACTTCACCTCATCTACCAGCTCCGCTTCCGGACGCGAAATCAGCTGCTTGACTCCTTGGATGACCTGATGTTTGTTTTCAAGCTGCTTCAAAACACGATCGCCGCAGACAAATTCCAGACGGACCTGCCCTTTGTTCTTCGTCCAGCCGAGGAATTTCACCATTGCCACTTCCGCAGTCGATGATGGATGTGTACCGCCGCAGCCGCTGTAATCGATCTCCGGAATAATGACAAGACGCACGTCCCCTTCCACACTTAACGATTTGCGAAGTGGATAGGTGTCTGCTTCTTCCACCGTCACCCATTTCGTGTCAATCGGATAACCAGCGCGGATGACCTTATTGATTTTCGCTTCTGCTTCCTTCATGACGGCTTCACTGAGTTGAGGGGTATCCAGGTCGATGGTAACCGTATCGTCACCCAAATGAAAGCTTGTCGTTGGAATCTGGTAATCATCATGGAAAATGGCGGATACGATGTGCTGTCCGCTGTGCTGCTGCCGATGGTCATTCCGCCGCTGTTCGTCCACGACGCCATGGACACTTGTGTCTTCCAACGGCAGGGCTTCAGCCAGGTAATGACGGATCTCCCCATCGATTTCCTCGACATCAACAACCCTAGTCCCGTTCAATGTGCCGGTATCGTGAGGCTGACCTCCTCCTGTCGGATAAAAGGCCGTTTCCTCAAGAACCGCGTACGTTCCGCGGTCATCCATTCCGGTTTCTTTTACATATGTATGAAAAATCGTAAGGTACGCATCTTCGTAATACAATTTCTTTGTCATCGTTCTTCCTCCTGTCTATCCCCTATCGTACCATGAGAAGAAAAGATCAAATAGAAATGAGACATAAAACATTTATACATTTTTTTCAAATAAAGAATACATTTGGATAATTATTAGGTATAATAGATTACATAAAATTATAAGGAGTGTTTAAATGAGTTTACCCTTAGGTAAGGATGAAAACGTCCAAGTATCTGAAGATTTCACGCAGAACCTAGTTTTGTCTTGGTTGAAGTCCGATTTCTCACTAACAAATAAAAGAATAATGGGGAAAACACCCAATACCCTTTTTGGGATGATCCCCCTTGGCAGCAAAGAAATTACATATCCATTAAAAAATATTGCAAGTGTTGGAGTGTCAACCAAACTTCATTTAAGACGATTAATTTTCGGACTAATACTAGTATTAATAGGATTGAGCTCATTTGACAACTCAATATTTGGTGGTTTATTTTTGACTATAATTGGAGCAATCCCTCTATTAAATTCCTATACTAGTACATTGGTTATTAGTAATACAGCAGGTCAACCTGTAGGTGTCCAAATTTCTATTTTAGAAAAACAGAAGGTACAAGATTTTGCTAATAAAATAAACATCAACATATCAGATATTATGTAGTATATTCTGAAATAAGGTATGCCAAAAACACCTCCTACACAAAAGCTCCCTTTTCTTTAAGTTAAGGGGGCTTTTGTGTTAGGTCTATGGTCCTTATGACACGTATCAGGTTATAACATTAAAAATTTATTGATCCTACTATCCTCTTATTTACACTCATTACTAAGTTGTTAACTCCTCATCTAAGGAGGGCATAAATGTCATGATCCACGTGCGTCTTCCCGAGCATCTCTGCCTCACGGATTCGTCCTTCATATGCGAAACCGATCCAGTCGATACTTTCCTATCTATCCTTTTTTCAGATCCACTTTCGTTCTGCTTCCCGCAAACTGATCCAAAGCCTTGCGGTAATTAACCACCTGCTCTTTAGATGAAAAGAAATGCTTCGGCACAATAAAAATTTTCGTGCGGTAAACGGATAAGAAGAAATGCTCTTCTCTTTCCATTATAGAGGTGAGTTCATCCCACTCCAGTAATAAATACGCGTTTTTTCCCTTCTGAATAACACCTTCTGAAGATAATTGATAAGTGATGGGTGATTGTAAATGCCGGTTTTTCGCATAAGTTAGACGTGTGGTCATATAGACGAATAACCGGCATAACAGCCAGAGGAAAAAGGTATACAATAAAGCTTCCATTACAGAAAACACAATGTTGACCAGCCAGTGTCCCTGAGACCATGAGATAAAGAATCCCGTTAATATTAAAAAAGAGAATAAGACCACACGCTTTATTGATCTTTGCATTTTCAACCGCATAAACGTGTGGACATCCTTAAACGTTAATACCCCTTGAACTTCTGTTTCTATGTTCTCCATACAACTTCCCTTTCGACAATGGATACGGATGAAAGTTTCACCTCTTATAGTCGTTCACATTCTGAATCCACTTTCACCCCATTGATATTGGTTCCGGCGGTTGATTTCTCATCCAACCCTTCTAATCTCTATCCATCCACCACTTCGCTATAATAAAGAAAAGAATAAAGACAACGATGGCACTCCAATAGTACCATTGAGGCACATGCTCGAACCCATACATACACACACCACCCTGACAGATTTATAGATTGGGACTCCAAGTCCGTTTCAAGCATTATGTAACTGATCAAAGACGATGACCGGGATCATCAGGATCAACAGCTGTTGAAACTCAGAAAGATCACTACGGTTGTTGACCTCATAATGATCCATGGACACTAAAGCTTCCTTTGTTGTCGGATATGGAATCGACCGTTTTTTGATAGTCGAGAGCTTTGAGGAAGGATCACCTTCTTCATATACCACAAAATCCAGTGACCCATTCTTTCCCTCCGCCGAAAGCAACAGGCGGCCAACTGTATCCCGGACGCTCAACCGTTGAGAACTGAATTTTAATTTCTGCTCAAGGACGGCCACCCGCTTCCCATCCCGGCCAAAAATATCGATCTGCTGATTCAGTCCTCTCTTTTTACTAAAGACAGCCACAGGCTCAGCTTTAGGGTTGGTCATACGAAAATGTTTACTGCATATAAAATGTAAGCTGACCCATTGAAGCAGCTGATCCTTCCAGCTGGACGCCGACTCAGCTGTTTCTTCGATCATCCCGATCAACGCCCCACCTGCCCGAATCGAAAACTGCTGCTTCTGACTTTTATAGAGAGATTGCGGCTTAACTTCCAGTTTGCTGTGGCTGGTAAACAATGAATGATCACTTCTTTCCTTCTCATTTAGTGATTCTCTGATGTTTTCATTCGACTCTTCATGAAATTATCGATGGCCCACTTGGAGAAGGTAGCAGCAACAGCTGTCCCTGCAATCCCCATCCATCCGTCCTCAAACGTTGAAAAAAGAACCTGAAAGATCGTCAGGCCAACGATCATCCATATAAAGAATCGGATATATTCCTTCACACTGACACCTCCTGAATCAGACCTATCCATTATTTCAAAAAAATACCACACCCTCAACTTAATTTTTCATAAAAGGCATAGGAAAACCCCCGGCAGCTGGTGCCGGAGGCTGAAGTTAGGAGGCGTTGTTTTTAAATCCATATAAGTAATTCACAAGCTTGTCATAATCTTCGTCCGAAGAACACTCAATCTGCAGATCAATGAAGGCCATAACGATATCTTCCTGTTCAAATGGAAAGTGACTGCTGTCGACGTTGGAGAGAATATCCCGATTGGACAGCCCCTTATTTTTTAGTACATCAACCGTCTGTTCCATAGAAAATACCCCGGACATGATGCATTCCTCCTCCATCATACTTGAGTTTCTAAAAGAGCAGGACGACCTTGTCCTGCTCTTTTATTTATTCGACATGAAGAAGAGAAATTCCTTTTCAAAATCCTGTGATCATACAGGTCCCCAGTTGATGACAACCCCGATGGAGAGCATCACGACAGCAATGACGACCCAGATCAGCATCAGGGGAAGCATCCATTTCGCCCATTTGATCCACGGAACTCCTGCAACGGCCAGACTGGCCATCAGCGGGCCTGACGTCGGGAAGATGCTGTTCGTAAACCCGTCCCCGAATTGATACGCTTGAACGGCAACCTGGCGGGTAATCCCGACCATATCCGCCAGCGGTGATAGAATCGGCATGGCGATCATCGCCTGACCGCTTCCGGATGGGACGAGAAAGTTCAGGACTCCATTCGCCGCAAACATACCGAGCGCAGCTGTGACAGGGGTGAGTTCCTGCAGAGGAACCGACAGGGCGTGTACAGCTGTATCAAGGATCTTGGCGTTCTCCATCACAATAAGCACAGCCCGGGCAACACCGATGATCAGAGCGCCGTACACCAGCTTCTGACATCCATCGAGAAACGTCAGTGCCAGTTTATTGTAGTTCATACCAGCGATGATGCCCGCTCCAAGACCAATGACGATAAAGAAGGCGGACATATGATTGATCGTCCAGGAAAACTGGATTGTAGCGTAAATGAAAAAGGCAAGGCAAGCCCCGACAAAACCGAGCAGCCATTTATGGCGGGTGGTGAACGGTGCTTTTAACCCCCCTTTTTCCTCCCCTTCATCCAAGACACCCATCAAGCTTTTCGACGGATCCTGTAACAACTTTTTCGCATATCTCCACGTATAAGCAATGGTCACCCCGACGATCACGACGAACGCAGTCATTCTCAGCGCCATCCCTGAAAACAAAGGGATGTCAGCAATCGACTGAGCAATTCCTACGGTGTAAGGGTTCAGGAAACCTACGTTAAACCCGGCAAACGTCGCTCCGAACGTAATCGATACCGCCACAATCGCATCGAGCTTCAACGCCCGGGCAATGATGACTCCGATTGCTACGAACGGAATGACAGCGTTCGCAATTACACCGACCGCTCCACCAATGGCAAATAACGTGGAGACGACAGCGATGAGCCAGAACTCTTTCCCCCGGGTCAAATGGACCGCTCTCAGGATTCCTCCCTTGACCGCGCCTGAACGTTCAACCACTTCGAAGGCTCCACCGGCAAACAAGACTAAAAAGATCATCCCGGCGGACTGGATCATTCCTTCCTGAAGCGCCATGAAAATGTCCATAAATCCGGCCGGGGATCCGTCAGCGGCACTAAAGGTGCCCGGAACCACACGTTCCACCCCATCGACGGTTTCCCGCTCAAACGTTCCGGCGGGGACGAAATAGGTAGCAATGGCTGCAGCAAGGAGAACGGCAAATAAAATGACGTACGTATCCGGCATCTCCCACCGGCGTTTTTTCTCATGCTGCATCTCTGTCTTCTCTGCTGGTACACTCATATACGATACAATCCTCCTGAATTTGTATTCATAGTTTCTTTTTCCTGCCTATGAAACGTAAAGATTTCCTAAAATGGATGTTGTATAGTATATAAGTTCCTATGAATATTTGCAAAATTTAAAAGAAACAAAATGTTGACTCATCATCCCTCTCTTCTACTTTATACAGGACTATAGTTACAAAAAACCGTTGCTTCATGAAGAGCAGCGGGGTCATTTGCAGGAGGAACCATCTGAGGAGCTCCCTCCTATTTTCTTAATTCACAGGACGAAAGCGTTTTTATTTCCGTAAAAGGCGCTCGATGAATAAAAAGCTGATCGTTCCAAGCAGCAGTGTCTTGTTTTCCTTTGTCAGCGTATCCGATAACTCTACCATATCATTGTCTATATCACGGAAGATCCGGGTATATTCGATAGGAAAGCGTCCGTTATAAAAATGGGCCCAGGTGTGACCGGTCTCATCCTTGTATGTGAAATCCCCGGATAACCCGGAAGCCTGCACGAATAAGACCTCCTCCCCCCGTGAATTCTTTATCATCCCCTTCATATGGATAAGGCTTTTGAATTCCTTTTGTATGTAAGAGCCCACCTTTTCCTCCTTCTCATTATCAATTGCCACCACCGTTTCCTTAAACCCTTTCCTATGCAGGGAAAACAACGGTCTCCCTTCATTGGAGTAAAAACGAAAGGTGCAGGGAATAAAAGACAGAAAAGAGGAACGGAAGGCAACGAGCGGGCGGCTCCACCATGGCAGGTCATCCACTTTCAACATTCCTACATATGCTCCGTTTTTCTCAAAAGCGAGAAGCCTCGGGTACAAGCCTGCATCCGGCTGGATAACGAGATGATCCAGTTCCTTTAATGAACGAGTGGAATCTTCGATAGCCATATTTCGGACTTTGTTGTATTTCCTCCGGCTTGAAAGCGAAATGAAAATCAGGAGGAGGATCGGAAAGAGAAAGAATCCCGTTTCCATCCACTCTTCTGTTCCTGACGGCCTCATAAAAATAATCACCCCAGCTGTAATGAGCAGCACAAGGATTAAAAGACTGTACGCGGTCCGCTCTCTTCTTTTATACATATCGGCAATCATGAAAACTCTCCCTTCCATTTATTGTACGTTTCAGGAAATATACGGGTTTCAATCTTTCAAGGATGAATGATTACCGGATTGGATGAGTTGCTGTTATAATGTACTTTTGTACAAGAAAGAAAGGGGTAACCTATGAAAAAAATCTGGCAGTTATACAAACATTCTTCTTTTCTATTAAAAATGACCATCGGATTCGTCCTTGGTATTACAGCGGGCATTGTCGTCGGACCCGAGATGGAAATCGTCCAGCCGCTGGGAACCATCCTTATCAATCTTCTCAATCTGATCGCCGTTCCCGTCATTTTCCTGACCGTCGTCCTGGCTATCAATGAAATCAGTCCGAAACACCTCGGCCGGCTTGGTGGTAAGCTGCTCGGCTATTACGGCATAACGACAGCGGCCGCTGTTTTAATCGGGGTCGGACTTGCGCTTTGGATCAACCCGGGCACAGGCCTCACCCTCCCTGCTGCTGATGTTGAGAAGCCGGAGACACCGGGATTCTCTGATGTATTGCTGAATATCGTCCCGAACAACTTGTTCCAGGCGTTCTCCTCAGGTGAACTGATGGGCATCCTTTTCCTCGCTGTCATCATCGGGTTGACGTTATCCATAATGCGTTTCCGTGGAACAGAGGAGCATAAGGAATACGGCGATCTTCTATACCGCTTTTTCCGTGCCGCTAATGAAATGTTTTTCCTTCTGTTAAAAGGAATCCTGCTTTATGCACCCATCGGGATTTTCGCTATTGGAGCTTCTACATTTGCCACACAAGGATGGGAAACCTTCCAGTCTCTGTTCGCCTTTACCGGTGTTTTCTATTTAGGCGTCGCACTTCTCTGGATTTTCGTCTATACCGGTTTTCTGATGTATGCCAAAGTGAACATCCGACAATTTTTCAGCCGGACAAAAGATGCCTACGTGACCGCCTTTTTCACTTCCAGCAGTATTGCATCCCTGCCGGTAGCTGTTGAAGCGGCTAAAAAAGCAGGCATATCCGAACGAACCGCCCACTTCTCCCTCCCGATCGGAGCGGTTTTCAATTCCGATGGAGGCGCACTGCGCATGGGGGTTTCTATCGTCTTTGCCGCCAACATCACAGGGCTCGATCTTTCTGCCGTCGATTTTATTACCATCGTCGCTGTCGGCACGCTGCTTTCCATCGGAACAGCAGGCATCCCGGCGGCTGGGCTCGTCACCCTGTCTGCGGTATTGACGATGTTCAACCTGCCGCTTGAAATTGTCGCCCTCATCGCCGGCGTGGATGTACTGATCGGCATGGCCGGCACAGCCTCTAACGTGCTTGGTGATATCGTCGGATCCGCCGTCGTTGATAAAAAAGAAAAGAACGCTGACCAGGCAGCATGAAAAAACCGGACTTGATTACCCATCAAGTCCGGTTTCTTTCTACTTCTCTGCGTCTCCACTTCCATTTGACCACCGTCCACCATAGTGTCAGTCCAATAGTAATGAAGAAAGCCATTTCGTATATCAAGGTGTTCTTATACCCCGTCAGATAAAGCACGAGACAGATGATCAGTCCTACAAGCGCTGCTGCCTGCAGCCTTCTCATGATTCATCATCCTTTTTGTGAATAGGTTTTACCTGTAAGCCTGACTACGTAAGTTCTTTTCCTTCTCTATTCCCTTCTTGAAGGTGTTTCAAAATCTGTTCGTTGGTTTTATTCAATTTCCGCAGCTGCAGTTCAATGGATATGGCCGTTACAATAATAATAAAAATAAGCACTAAACCCATAAAGGACTTCCTTTCCCATGGATGGATCATCTATAAACCTAAACCATCCACCTCTTGGAATCTTTTTAACGGATAGCTTTCTAAAAACTGATGGAGGAAACGATTGAATTCCTCCGGCTTCTCCTGATGGACCAAATGGGAGGCAAATGGGACCACCGCTCCGTGAACATGCTTATGATTTCTTTTATATTTCAAAACAGTGGCTGTTTCAAACTCATTTTCTTCACCGGCGATACAAAGAACAGGAATACTTCCCCCGTCCAAGTCTTCTGTGTAAGAAAATGGATACCAATTCTCATCCTGTGCAAGGTCCAGCAGCTTCACCCAACCTGGTCCGTGCAGTTCTGTGAAATGTTGATTTATGTCTTTATCATTACGCAGCTGTCTTTGAGAAGCCGCTTCTTTTTCATGGATTTCCAGCCAGTGATCCGGCTTGTCCGCCATGATCCCTGAAGTCGTTAACGTAGCCACATACTCCGGAAACCGTTTCGCAAAGACTACCGAAGCCAAGGCTCCCATAGAGGCACCGATGAGATGGGCGCGCTTCAGCTTTAAGTGATCGAGCGTATCCTTGATATCTTCCGCGCATGCTTCAAAATAATGACCCAGATCATCACTCTTTGATTTTCCATGCCCTCTTAAATCCAGAGCAATGACACACATGGTAGATTTCAGCGATTCCCGCTGTTCCACAAAATCTCTCTCCCCCGTCTGAAGCCCTGCGTGAAGAAAAACGACAGGATCTCCCTCCCCTTCTATGATCGAATGCAATATCATAACGCCCCTCCTCCCTCTCTCATCCCCATCGATAAAGAATAAAACCTGCTTTATCATTCTTATGAAAATAATAACATAGTTTACCAATTAAGTTGTTTATTACAAGATAACCCTGGCAAACGAACCGGTATTCACCCATATATTTCTATAGGAAAATTTAACCACGTATAACTCTGAGCAGTTTGCTTCTCTTTTTTCATCAAGGACTTCTATAATAAACATGAAACACCGGAAACACATCATTTCTACTATTGACATAGGAGGTTATCATGATGAGTAAAGTTGCAATTGTTACAGGAGGCGGCAGTGGCCTGGGCCGTTCCGCTGCACTGAGACTGGCAGAAGAAGGTGTCAACATTTCCGTCGTTGATGTCAACGAGGAAGCGGGAGAGGAAACCGTCAAACTGGTAAAAGAAATCGGACCTGATGCGATTTTTGTACAGGCTGACGTTTCCAAAGCGGAAGAAGTGAAAAAATATGTCGATGAAACCGTCGAAAAGTTCGGTACCATCGATTACTTCTTCAACAACGCCGGCATCTCCGGGAGCGGAAAATACTACTTAGATACAGATATCGAAGAGATTGAAAAGATCATCAATATTAACTTAATGGGAAGCATGTACGGCATCCGCTATGTAGCCGATGTGATGATTAAAAACGGCGGAGGCGCTATCGTAAACACCGCTTCCAGTGCCGGAGTCATCGGACAGACAACGGTTGTCACATACTCCGCCACGAAACACGCCCTTGTAGGAATTACGAAGAGTATGGCGGCCGAATATGCCAAAGACGGTCTGCGGATCAACGCCGTAGCCCCAGGTCCGACCGAAACACCAATGGTCGCTTCCTACTTTGAGGCGAACCCGGAAATGAAGAAAAGCGCAGAAGCAGGAATTCCGCAGCAGCGGCTCGGAACACCAGAAGAAGTGGCCGAGCTTGTCAATTTCCTGCTTACATCGAAAGCTCAGTATATCAATGGCGAAGTGGTCCGCATCGACGGCGGCTTCACGAACGCCAAATAAAACCAAAAGGGTTCCACGTCTTAAACGTGGAACCTTTTTTCAGGCTGCAGATAAACGATGATTTACACGCAACTTCCTATTTGACAAAATAAGCATTTATCTCTCTCAGCTAATGCAATACCTCGAAACCGCGTCCTTCTCAACTCTTCTTGTATAATTAGTTAAAGAAAAGGCAGTTATTCGTAATGAATAATCACCCGCATAAATTAAATCTTAGGGTCAAGGTATGTCTAAGTAACCTTTGATTAATAAAGACATCAATTCATTAAGGAAAATTTCTATTGAATTTAACAGCTGCCTTATGTTACACTTATCCAGCGATGAGCTGAATTGCATAAGACGAGATTGACGCGCCTTTATGGCAAGGCACTAATGTGGAGTGCTGTCACTCGCCGCAATACGCAAAGACGCCCTTTTTAGGGCGTCTTTTATTTTTGGAAAATGAGATCTTCCATATTATGTTATTCCTTATATTCTATTAGAATCATGGTTTAGTTCTTTCTGTTCTTTTAAATCTTTTCTTAATTTCTCTACTTTCTCGAACTTCCTTACAGTCAGCAATGAAAAAACACTAACTACAATATACTTCATCATTATTTCATCTTTATTTTGCTCCATAATTTTTTCCACCAGAATGTTCCTTTATTTTTTTAAGTATATTATAAAAAAACACCGCATGAACATTACCTCTTAAAATTCAGCCTCCACTTATAGAAGACTTGATTTCGAGGTGTGTGCGAATCAATTACTACAATCCATTTATTGAAACTACGACAGGCTTTGGAAAAGAGTGATCGTTATAAATAAACTAGATAAACAACCAGCAGACAATAATGTTATCATTTTCCACCGGTTTATTTTATTTGAAGGTTTTACAGCTTCTTTAGACACCATAACCCATACAGCCATAGATATGATAACTAAGAGAAACAGCACCTCTTGAGACATGTTTCACACCGCCTTTCTTTATATATTACGAGCAGCTTACTTTAAATTTTCAAAAATCATCCAATTCCGCCTCATATCTCGAAACTGAGTCTCCTGCCCTTTCACTGAAGACTCAATTTCGAGATAATGACAAACACAACTCAACCTCCATAATAGTCTTTTAACAATTCATCCATCACACGGTTGGTGCGAAGAGCCGTTTCCCCTGTACTCGGACACGTCCCTTTGCCTGTAAGCTCATGAACGATCGACTCGATATGAGGCTGCTGGATATGCTTGGGATGTTCAATAGTAAAGTCTTCTTCTCCCTCTTCTGTAAGCAGCTTCACCGGTTTGTCATCAAACGTGGAAAACTGGATTTCTCCTTTTGAGCCGACGATCTTGTTGTTATCTTCATGTTTGTAAGAGGAGAAGTTCCACACGCCTGTGCCTGCCGCTCCAGATTCAAACCGCCACGTTCCGCTGACCGTATCCTCTGCCGGGTACACGTCAGCGAGGTTACAGGCGGTGCCTTTTACGTCCTTCAGCGGACCCAGAAGATAGTCAAAAAGGTCGAGGGTATGGGCCCCCACATCATAAATCAACCCGGCGCCGCTCGTTTCAGGCATGACGCGCCACGGCCAGTTCCCTTGCTGGTCTCTTTCAGTTAAACGCTGCGTCTGTTGGATGGATGCAAACCGGACATCCCCGATAGCTCCATTGTCGAGCAGCTCTTTAACCTTTAAAAACCTCGGAAGTGATCGACGGTAATAGGCGACAAACAGAGGTACGCCATGCTTTTCGCAAATCTCCACCATCTCGGCACAAGCTTCCGTACGGTCTGCCATCGGCTTCTCCACATAAACGGGTTTGCCCGCTTCTGCTGCCATAAGCGTATATTCCTTATGAGAGGAAGGCGGTGTGGCTATGTAGACAGCATCCACTTCAGGATCATGAATCAGTGCTTCCGCTTTGTCATACCATTTCGGAACACCGTGACGCCGGGCGTAGTCTTCAGCCTTCTCCCCGTCTCTTCTCATAACCGCTGTGAGCGAGCTGTTGTCGATAAGTTGAAATGCCGGACCACTTTTGACTTCTGTGACATTGCCGCATCCTATGATTCCCCATCGGACTGTATTCATTTGTTACTCCTCCTGTCTTGTTTCAATGATGTAAAATAGCACTCCCTTTTCTTCTTTCCACGCCAACGAAGCATTTCCCTGTTCGGAAAAAGAAAAAACCCCTGCTTTAAGCAGAGGCTTTTCGGTCAGGAAGAAACCAGCTGTTCTTCCTTCCATTTTTTATTGTATTCATCCATACGCTCATTGTGGGAGGAGACCATCGCACGGGCACTGGCCTCTGGATCGATATACTGCTTGGCCAGGTTCACGGCATTGGCTGCATCCTGGAAGGCCCCGGCAATCAAGTGAAGCTTTCCTTCGTGATGAAGGATGTCACCGGCAGCGAACAAGCCCGGGACCGAGGAGGCACTCTGGGCAGAGCCTTTTATGAAAAAGTCATCCACCCGCTCCAGCGGGATCGGGCTTTGGTCAAGAAGGGATGCGTCTCGGTTGAAGCCATGGCTGATGATGACTTCATCGACATCCAGCGTTCTTACCCCGTGTTCCGGATGGGTGAGCGTAACCTGACTGATCTCCGTTCCTGCTTCATTGGCGGTCAACGCCTGGATGGCGGACTGCTCATTCAGCTCAACGCCCTGTTCGATGAGAAGGTCAATACTCGCTTCATGACCTTTCAGTTCTTCCCGGCGGTAAACGAGATGGACACGTTCTGCAATGGGAGCCAGTTCATTCGCCCAGTCGATGGCTGAATGACTTCCTCCCGAAATGACCACACGCTTGCCGGCAAAGCGCTGAAAGGACGGCACGGTATAATGAAGGTTGCTGACTTCAAATTTCTCCGCTCCCTGGATATCCAGTTTCTTCGGTTCGATGATGCCGCCGCCGACTGCGACAATCACAGATTGCGACCAGTGCACTTGTCCGTTATGGGTGGTGAGCTTAAATGTACCGTCGACCTTCTCGATGGACGTTACCTTTTCTCCCAGCACGATATCCGGATCGAACGTCGTTCCCTGCTTTACGAGGTGATCGATCAACTGCTGTCCGGTGACAGCCGGAAGACCCCCGACATCCCAGACGATTTTCTCAGGGTATACATGCACCTTGCCGCCGAGAAACGGGTGGCTTTCGATGATTTTCGTTTTCATGTTTCGTAAACCGCTGTAAAAAGCTGAGAAAAGCCCGGCTGGTCCTCCGCCGATAATCGTCACATCGTGCATATGTATCCGCTCCCTTTTTTGATCTGTTACACACATTATAGTGAAAGTGAGAATCATTTTCAATAAGAATCATCAAAAAGAAAACAGCTCCCGCTTAAAAGCAGAAACCGTTTTGTGGACAATTATCTTCCAGGAATAGCACGACGGAGATCAAAAAAGCCGAACAAACCGCAGATAACACCGCCGGCAAGGAAAAACCAAGGCAGGAAAAGACCCCCTTCTCCCCATGTATGTACGAACGTATAAAAACAAGGATAGGAAACAAGGAGAGCGCCATACGTCCGGCGGAACTTTTCCAGCTTACGCCCGGCTGTCTTCATAGTTCTCCTCCTTTTCGTTCATGAGGGAGCTCAACAACCTAATCATGTTCAGCACTGCTGCATAAAGCAGGGCACTGCCCGCCCCTAAGCCTGATAACAGGAGGTCTTCCTCCGATTTCACAAAGCAAACACCCAGGATGCATCCGGCAGCACCTCCCGCCAGGGACCAAATAACAAGACGAAGCGGTGAGCGTATCGGAAAGCTTTTGTGAATAGATGTAATGATCTTGTCAGCCAGTGTTCCTCCGATTAGAAAGAGCGGGAATGTAAAGCCGAAAACCATGACCGAATTGTCATATCCCGGGCTTCTTATGTTGTTCCAAATGATACTATAACTGATAGCAGCTAAAAAAGCGGCCAGACTTCTATGAAAAATACCTATTCCCCCATACTCATTGTCTATTCTTATGTAAAGTGTTCTGTTTTCTATGACCTGTCAAGTGGATATGGTAAGATAGGAACAGCCCCTGCCAAGACAACCAGCAGGACAACGTGATTGACAGGAGGAAGCCGCTATGAAAGACAAATTGAAAAAGGATGAATGGTTCCATTACATCATCGCCATCGCTGCCCTGGCGTCCGGACTGCTTCATTTCTTCTTTAATTGGGACTATTACCATCATCACCATTACTTAACTTCAGGACTGTTGTTCTTTACCATTGGTCCTGTCTTATACGTGGTTTGTGCCTTCGCCTATTACCGGGCAAAAACTCACGATTGATTGAAAAAGGCCGTGCCTGTTCCGTGTACGGCCTTTTTTTTCGTTCAACTTTACCTATCATCGACGACGATGTAGGTCGCCTTCACCGGACCGTGCACCCCGACAATCAGGTTCATTTCAATATCCGCGCTGTTGCTCGGACCCGTAATAAAGCTCACACATGAGGAAACAGGCACCCCTTTTTTCTCCTGCTCATGAATGATTTTTGCTGCCTGCGTCATCCTCGGGACGAGCGTGCTTTTCGGGATAACCGCTACGAAGGTTTCCGGGAGCAGGCTGATTGACCTTCCGTTCCAACGGTCGTTGAAAAGGGTGACGGTCCCTGATTCAGCAAGGGTCACATCGCTGAACACGATGCCGGCCCCGGCCTTTTCTGCGGTCGTCACGTTCTTCTGTCCTTCCTGCTCATCCCACACATGAACATGGTAACCATCCTGTCTCATTGTTTCAAAGACATCAGAAAGACCGTACGCTTCCAGATGAGGACCGCCGGCGCTGACGATGGTTTGAATGTGATCCTCCTCCCATACATGCCTCAGGATTTCTTCAAGCTCTTCAGTCGTCGTTACGAGACACTTCGTATGAATAACCTTACACTGCTCCTTTAGTTTTTCCAGCAGCTGGTCCTGGTCTGCTCCTTGAAAGACTCGCTCCTGAGGCTGTACGGAGTAGGCTGGTCGTTCAGCCCTTGTTCTCCGGTCCCTTCCCAATTGTCCGGCGAGTCGATCCAGGAAGCGTTCCCGATTATAGACGGTCATCTTTCTCCCTCCTTTTCTCCCGTTCATCAAACCACGTTCGAAAGCTCTTTTTCGCTGGTGCCGGAAAATCCCGGGCTGCCGTCCACGCTTTCATCGGACCCGGTCCATTCTTGATCGACCCGTCCTTCGTCCACGGTTTCAATACCGTTCCCGCCATTTTCGTACTGAGTTTGTAAGCAGCAGGCGTCGAGGCCCATTGTGCAAAACCGTTCATAGCGAGCCGCTCCGCTTTGGTCGTTTTCTGTTCCTTTTCCACGATGATTTCCCTGTGGCGGATCAAATGTTCATGAAGCGGGATTTTCACCGGACAGGCTTCGGTGCAGGCCGCACAAAGACTGGAAGCGTAAGGCAGCTCCTTATGTTCTTCATACCCATCCAGCAGCGGCGTAAGGACAGCCCCGATCGGTCCCGGGTAAATGGAATTGTACGAATGTCCGCCGACATGGCGGTAAACCGGACACACGTTGATACATGCCGCGCACCGGATGCAGTGGAGGGCAGACTGGAATTCCGTTCCTAAAATCTTCGAGCGGCCGTTATCGACGATGACCAGATGAAAATCTTCCGGGCCGTCCACTTCATTTTCCAGACGAGTGCCCGTCAGCGACGTAATGTAGCTCGTCAGTTTCTGCCCGACCGCCGCGCGGGTCAACAGGCTGACAAGCACCTCCAGCTCCTCCCATGTCGGTACGATCCGTTCCATGCCCATCACAGCAATCTGTGTATCCGGGAGTGTACTGACCATACGGGCGTTTCCTTCATTGGTGACGAGCGTCACGGTACCCGATTCGGCTACGGCAAAATTACAGCCGGTTACACCGATATCCGCTTCCAGAAAATCCTGCCGGAGCTGCTCGCGGGCAAAAGCCGCCAGTTCTTCCGGGTCATCGGTTTTCGTATAGCCTTTTTTCGTGACGAACGTCTCTCTGATCTGGCTTTTATTTTTGTGAAGGGCGGGCGTAACGATATGGGACGGGGGGTCTTCATCCAGCTGCAGAATCCATTCGCCAAGATCCGATTCCACAACCTCACACCCACTTTCCTCAAGGGCTTCATTCAAACCGATTTCCTCTGTCACCATTGACTTCGATTTGACGACTTTCCGGGCCTGTTTTTCCGCAGCGACCTTCTTCACATAGGCGTTGGCTTCCTCGGCCGTCTCAGCAAAAAACACCGTTCCGCCTCTTTTTTCCACCTGCTCACTCAACTGATGCAAGTAGGAGTCGAGGTTTTCCATTGTATGCCTGCGGATCTCCTCCCCAAGCGTACGCCAGTCCTCCCAGTCTCCGAGCTCTTCTGCCGCTTTCAGCCGCCCTGTCCGGAAACGGCCCTGCGCTGAGCTGACGGCATGGCGCATAAACGTATTGTCAATCCCTTCCTGAATCCGGTCCGCATACGTTTTCGTTCCAATCTTTATACTCATTTGTCCGCCCTCCCCGTTATTGGCTGTTCAGAACTTGAGCGATGTGCAGCACTTTCACGTCATCTTCGTTCCGTGATAAACGTCCGCCGATATTCATGAGGCAGCCCATATCGCCGCCAATTAAGTATTCCGCTTTTGTCTCCGTGACGTGGCACGTTTTCTCCTCGACCATCTGTGCGGATATGGCCGCATTTTTCACAGCAAATGTCCCGCCGAACCCGCAGCAGTCCTCCTCTTGAGGCAGATCGATCAAGGTGAGTCCTTCGACATTTTCCAAAAGGCGGCGCGGCGCATCTTTTACTCCCAGCAGCCTCGTCATGTGACAGGAGGGGTGGTAGGTAGCTGTACCTTGAAAAGTAGAGCGAACGTCTTCGATGCCTAAAACGTCTACGATGAACTGCCTCAGCTCGTAGGTTCTTCCGGCTACATGTTCTGCGCGTTTCTGCCATTCCGGTTCGTCCCTCAAAATATGTGGATATTCTTTCATCATCTGCACACAGGAACCTGATGGACCAACGATATACTCGGACGCATCAAAGGCGGCAATCATCTGCTTGACGGCTTGTTTGGACTGGGTCGTGTACCCGCTGTTGTAGGCGGGCTGTCCGCAGCACGTCTGACCAGCTGGAAAATCCACTTCGCATCCGAAACGCTCCAACAGCTGTACCGTATCCTTCCCCACATCCGGCGTAAAGGTATCACACAAACAAGTGATAAATAACGAAACGTTCATGATTCATCCTCCCTTTTGATCATAAGGTCATCTGATGACTGGAGTAGAACCCTTTCATCACGAAATGATTCCACTGAGCGATTCTCTGACGTGATTCAAATGTTCCACCATAAATGCCTGCGCTTCCTCGGTTTTTTCTTCCTTTATAGCAGAAAAAATCCGTTGATGCTGGTCCAGCAGCTGTCGTGTGCATTCTTCGGTGTGAAGGAGCTTCCTTGTCTCCCGCATGCCCTGCATCATGATTTCCGACACGCTCTGCATGAGGTGAAACAGCATTTGATTGTGAGCAGCTTTTACCAGCGCCATGTGAAACGCCAGATCCGCCTGCTCCCCGATGTCCCCATTTCCCTTCGCTCTTTCCATCTCAAAAAGAGCCGCTTCCATGGCTTGAAGGTCTTCATCTGTCCGTGATAAAGCTGCCGCTCCTGCCGCCCCCACCTCAAGGATCTGCCGGACTTCCAGCAGTTCTCTCATATCTTCCGGCTTCATTAGAAACGCGACAGATGCAGGAACGGTGAACCGGGCAGGATCAAACGTTTTGACATACGTCCCTTCGCCCTGGTGCATTTCAAGAATACCCATGGCCCGTAGCGCACTGAGCGCTTCCCTGATCGCTGACCGGCCGACATCAAAGCTTTTGGCCAAAGCTTCCACACTGTCCAGCTTATCCCCCGGCTTCAACCGACCTTCCTTTAAAGATTCCAATAACGAATCCGCTACCTGTTCATAAATTTTCTTTCTCCGAATCTGTTTATACTCCACGCCACTTCCCCCAACCCTATCTTTTAATTTCAGTTTACTGTATTCTTCCATTCTTTGAAAGCGCTCACGGAAAAATAACAAAAGATTCGGAAGGTTTTTAAAGACACCAGAAAGGTTAAAGGAACGCAGGCTGTATTTTTGACGTTTTTTCTTAACGTATGTAAAATGACCGCATAAACAAATTTTGCACGAAGGCAACTTTTAGAAAGGTGATGAATCATGATTGACATATTCAAGGAAATGAATCCTGTGATGCAGGCATTTATTGGTACATTATTCACATGGGGCATGACGGCCTTAGGCGCCTCTCTTGTATTTTTCGTCAAGGGTGCCAATCAAAAGTTTCTTGATAGCATGATGGCGTTTGCGGGTGGTGTGATGATTGCGGCTAGTTACTGGTCTCTGCTGGCACCGGCTATTGAGATGTCAGCAGAAGGACCCGTACCAAACTGGGTACCGGCCGTTGTCGGATTCCTTCTTGGAGGAGTGATGCTCCTCTGGATTGACCGTCTTCTGCCCCAGATGGACACTGATAAATATTTAGGAGATATCAAGGACAACAAAGCCAAAAACCGGACCGCCCTGCTCGTCTTTTCCATGACGCTGCACAACATCCCGGAGGGACTTGCCGTCGGTGTAGCCTTTGGTGCGCTTGCCTCGAGCGGAACGGAATCGACGCTTGCCGGAGCGGTCGCCCTGGCGCTTGGTATCGGTATTCAAAACTTCCCGGAAGGTACAGCCGTATCCATGCCGCTCCACCGTGACGGGATGGGCAAGAAGAAAAGCTTTATGTTCGGGCAGTTTTCCGGCATGGTCGAACCAATTGCGGCCGTCATTGGTGCCGTTGCTGTGATTTTCATCGAACCGATTCTTCCTTATGCCTTAAGCTTTGCTGCCGGAGCGATGATTTTTGTCGTGGCTAAGGAAATCATCCCGGGTTCTCATGAAAAAGGGAACGTGAACCTCGCTTCGATCAGTCTCATGCTCGGTTTCGCCATCATGATGACGCTCGATGTCGCGCTGGGATAACGATGTGCTTACCTATTGGAAGAACTGCTCCCTATATTATGCAGAGTGGTCACGTTCCGCTTTTTGGTGGATGCTTGCCGCGGGCACGGCCTCAGCTGACTTGGGCAGGAAAACCACCTGCCCAAGTGGATCTTCGATCCGCGCTGTTCCCGCAGGCGTCACCACCAAACACTTCACGAGACCTTACTAAATGACGAGATGTAAATAGAGATGGGTTGACTTGAACGCTCATCAGCTTAAAGCGGTTTGCCGGAGCTTCAGGAGGCATTAGAAAAGAACACGTGCTCTCTACAAATGGAAAAAAGCTCAGAGACAGGGTCTCTGAGCTTTTTTTATCCTGTATACCGATGATAGAGGGTTTTGGCTTCGGCTACACTCTGGGTTCCGTGAATGAGGGCACGTCCGTCTTTAAAGAACACCATCCGCTTATCCCCTGTCGTAAACGAAAGCAGGTACGGGTTCTGTTCCACCTTGCCCTCCTGACCGGACAGGGTCTCGGCGAGCACGGTCAGGTTCCATTCCTGCTTCGATGCCGGGCGGATCTGCACAGAGTCGCGCCCGCAGAGGACAGCTGTCTTCATCTGCTGGTCATAGGATAAGAACGGATAGGATGCCTCCCGGCCGCAGGACGGACAGTCATCCTTTTTCACGCTGGAGACGCCGATGGCTGAATGCTGGTTCGTCCATAGATCAAAAGAAACGAGTTTCTTCCTGACAGCGTCCCAGTCTTCGACTAACAGTTTCATAGCTTCTGCTGTCTGATGAGCGGTCACCATCTGGACCGCTGGACTGATAATACCTGCGGTGTCACATGTCAATCCTCCAAGCGGCACCTGCTCCATCAAGCAGTGCAGGCACGGCGTTTCTCCCGGAAGAATGGTATAGCTGATGCCATAGCTTCCGACACAGGCCCCGTAAATCCACGGGATCTGATGCTTTTGGGCAAGATCATTGATGATCATCCGGATATCAAAATTATCAGTGGCATCAATGATGACATCAACGCCCTCCAAAAGGGGCTCCAGTTCAAGCGGTGTCGCATCGACGACTTTTGCATCAATGATGACCTCACTGTTTACCTGCTCCAGCCTCTGCCGGGCAGCGACCGCTTTCGGAAGCCGAATCTCTGCGTCTTTTTCTGTATACAGCTGCTGACGCTGAAGATTGCTCCATTCCACATAATCCCTGTCAAGGATCGTCAGTTTATCCACCCCGGCGCGCACAAGATTTTCAGCGGCTCCGGTTCCGAGGGCACCTGCCCCGATGATCAGTACATGTTTGCTGCTGATTTTCTCCTGCCCCTTTTCCCCGATGGGCTGGAACAGAGTCTGTCTTGAATATCGGTCGTTCATGTTCGGCTCATTCCCTCCATTGGACTGCTGGCCGCAGCATAACGCTTTTTCGGAATTCTCCCTGCTTCAAATCCGAGCCGTCCGGCCTGTATGGCAAGCTTCATCGCTTCCGCCATTTTCACAGGATCATCGGCAGCAGATACAGCAGTATTCAACAGCACACCATCAGCGCCAAGTTCCATCGCCGCTGCTGCATCGGCTGGTGAACCGATGCCCGCATCCACAATGACCGGCACTTCGGCCTGTTCAATGATCAAATCCAGCTGATGCGGATTGAGAATCCCCTGCCCTGACCCAATCGGGGACGCCCCTGGCATTACGGCGTGGGCTCCCATTTCTTCCAGTCGTTTTGCAAGGACGACGTCATCCGACGTATAAGGAAGAACCGTAAAGCCTTCCTCCAGCAGCATTTCCGTCGCCTTCAACGTTTCGACCGGATCGGGCAGAAGCGTTTTTTTACAGCCGATCACTTCTACCTTAATCATATCGCAAAGTCCGGAAGCTTTGGCTAATTTTGCATGCCGCACCGCCTCTTCAGCATTTTCCGCCCCTGCTGTGTTAGGCAGAAGTGTATAACGGCCGACATCGAGCTGTTGAAGCAGGTCCGGCTGCTGCGGTTCAAAAATATTCATTCTCCGGACGGTAAAGGTAAGGATATCGGTTTCCGATACGTCTACAGCCTTTTTCTGCGTTTCAAAATCAGGATATTTCCCTGTCCCCAACAGCAGTCGTGAGTTAAACGTGAAATTTCCAATCTTAAGCATGATTATCCTCCTCCTACGAATTGGACCAGTTCCATTTGATCGCCTTCATGCAGCTGTGAATGGCCGTGCTCGCTTTTTTCTAATATGGTGTCGTTCAGTTCCACCATCACCACCCGGTTATCCAATTGGAAGTGACTCAGAAGCATACGGACATCATCCAGATGGTCAGGAATCTCATGCCACTCGCCGTTTATTTTCACATTCATGATGATCCTCCTTTATAACGTGATGAAGCTTTGTCCACTCGTCACCCAGTCCGGCTCCACCGGCTTCCCTTCGATTTGGTCCGCCACCAGCGTTCCAGTCACCGCCGAAAGCAGGATGCCGTTCCGGTAATGGCCTGTCGCCAGCCACAGCCCCTCTTTTTCAGGATGAGGACCGACATAGGGAATGCCGCTTTTCGTCTGCGGCCGGATTCCGGCCCACGTAGCTTCCATTTCGGATTCCCGAAGTGAAGGAATGAGGCGGCGGGCTTTTTCCATCAATTGAAAAAGGCCCTCTACGGTAACGGACTCGTCGAAGGAACCCACCTGTTCAGTGGCGCCGATAACGAGGCGGTTTCCCGCCTTCGGAACGATGTAGCAGCCTTTTGTGAAAAGGGTCCCTGTGATGAGCGGCCGTTTCGTCCGGACAGAAAAGCACTCCCCTTTGACCGGGTACGTTTCCACAATGGTGCGTTCAGCATTCAACAGCGAAGCACTCCACGCCCCGGCCGCTGCGATGACCGCATCCCCTGTATACGTGCCTCCGATGGTGCTGACTCCAATGATCCGACCGTTTTCTTCCACCAAACCGGTGACGTCCGTGTGTTCCAGAAAATCCGCGCCGAGCGCTGCGGCCGAAGCCGCATATGCTTTTGTCAGCTTTGGTGCGTCTACCTGTCCGTCTTCCGGCAGGTATAATGCTCCTGTAATCCTGTCGGAAAGAGACGGCTCTGTATCACACATTTCATCACAATCGATCCACCGGGCTGTTTCACCGACCGCTTCCTGCGATTTCCCCAGCTGCTTCCACGCTTCCTTTTCCTCATTCGTAAGGGCAATTTTATACAACCCTTTCTGCTGGAGCCCGATATCCACCCCGCTGAGTTCTTTCAATTCAGCTGCAAGAGAAGGAAACATCGCCCGGCTCGTTCTCGCCATTTGAAAAAGCGGATCGTCCCCTTTCCATTCGGACTGAGCCCCAAGCATGCCGGCGGCGGCGCTTGATGCTTTCTGTCCGGTTTTCCCCCGGTCGATGACGAGGACTTTTTTCTGCCGCTTAACCAGCTGATACGCAATAGAATTTCCAATCACTCCACCACCCACAACAATTGCGTCATAAAACATCCCTTCATCTCCTTCCCAGTCGGTATTGATAACGGCGGACCGCCTTTTCCGCATCGTCTGCTAATAGAATGCCGGATAGTACAGCCGCTCCCGACGCTCCAAAGGGCTGAAGGCGGCTGACATTTTCCGGTGTCAATCCCCCTATCGCGGTGACAGGCAGCGAGACTGCCTGTGTGACCCTCTGCAGAGCCTCGAGCCCGCGTCCCGCCGATCCAGGCTTGGATGCTGTCTCAAAGACATGTCCGAACAAAATAAAATCTGCTCCCCGTTTTTCTGCAGTAACAGCTTCTTCTACAGAATGGACCGAACACCCGGCGTTTAAAAAAGGAAAAGCCCGCTTAACCTCTTCGACCGGAAGACTGTGTCCGGCCAGCTGCACGTGAGGCACTGCTTTTGCCACTGCTACATCCACCCTGTCATTGATGACGAGCTTTTCGGTTGGAAACCCAAGGTCTGTCAAAGCATCTACAGTATCCGCCACTTCACTTGCGGACCACTGCTTTTCACGAAGATGGAAGAAATCAATCATCGGTTCAATCGCAGTCACCCTTGTGCACAGTTCCTCCCTGGACTGCCGCCCTGTGGAAATGACGTGCAGTTTCATTCACGTCCGGCTGCGATCGACTGTTTTAAATCAAACGGCCATTCCTCCATACGGTAAGCCATTTCCCAGAACATATATTCATACTGACTGCTGATGATAAACAATTCCTTCATCCGGGCTCTGCCGGCATCTGTTTTCGCTTCAGCCAGTTCATCAAGGCGCTGGATCTGCTCTTCTACAAGCGTCCGGAACCAATCCCCTCCGTAAGCCGCAATCCATTCCTGATAGACCGGTTCTTCCGGTGACGATTCTTTCAAATGTTCGCCGACTTCATAATACAGCCAGTAGCATGGAAGAATCGTCGCAATCACATCCCCTAAATCCCCGTTATACGCTCCTCTGTACATATGGGACGCATACGCATAGGCTGTCGGCGACGGCTTGAACTGCTCCCGCTCTGCCTGCGTAATGCCCAGCTGCTTCGAAAAGTTCTCATGAAGCCCAAGCTCTGCTTCATACGTACTTTGAGCATGAGACGCCATATTGGCCATAACAGCCATATCTTCAGACTTTGCAGCTCCCAGTGACTGGACACGGGCAAAATGAGACAAGTAATACGAATCCTGAAGCACATAATAACGGAACTTTTCGAGAGGAAGCGTTCCCTCTCCAATCCCTGTTACAAAAGGATGGTGAAAACTTCCCTCCCAAATCTCATCCACGGCCTTTCTGATTTCTTCTGAAAATGTCATATCCACTCTCTCCTTTGTTGAACGATACGCTACTGATTTTTTCCACTAAAAAAGCCACTTTCCCCGGCATAGGAAAAGTGGCTGATATACATTTATTTTCATAGACATGTATAGGTATCGGCCACTTCCCTACGCTGGTATAAACCAGATCAGGTTCCAAGAGTCTTAAAGCATCACTTTAATCTCAGCCTTTGAGAAGGCACCCCTAGTGGATCGCTCGTTATTCAATTCCCTTTCATCGTAACACGTTAGAATTTTTTGTCAAAAACAGATTTTCGACTGCCGTTCCACGGCTTTCTGGATACTGTTGGCGGTCCAGGGAGAAATCGGGACGGGACTCTCGTTCAGACCCGGCTCAACCCAGACCATGTCCGCCACTTCTTCCGGACTCTTTATATAGGGCTCTCCTGTGAAATCCGTAGTCAGAAACACGATATTCAGAACCTGGATATCCCCGATTAAAAAAGAATTGCTGTGTACATAGGTAAGGTCCCCATCCAAAGTGAGGCCGATCTCCTCTTTAATTTCACGGCGGACGTTATCTTCCAGCACATCAAGGGAATCCGGACTGAACTCCATTTTCCCTCCAGGCAGCGAATACAATCCTCCCGCGTGCTCCTCTTCCGGTGACCTTTGAATAAGTAGAATATGGTCCTCTTTCATAATGGCCGCTTCTACGTTTATGATATAAGAATACGACATATACAAACTCCTTCCCCCACCAAATTCGACACACCGCTTCAAACTCCTCCCCTTCATGAAGAAAAGATTTTTGAGCATATTCATTGTGTCTCTTTATTATAAACCGTTACACAGAACGGATAATAACGTCTTTGACTTTCTGCATCGCTCCATTAATGGCAGAAGCCTTCAGGGAAGCGAGGTAGACAACGACACCTGCTCCTTCTTCCACCTTACCAAAGCGCTGGATATCCACGATAATGGTCCTCTGCAGGGAAGGACAAGTCATTTCATTTCATTCTAAAAACACCCGCCCTTTTCAGGACGGGTGTTTTTTTATGCTCATCTCAGGTAAAATATGGCTCGGAGAGGAGGAAAACAATGACACAACTGAAAGTCCTTTCGGCGTGGAACATCCTTCCCGCTGCGCTTTTGATCACTGCCGGATGGTTTCTGTTGGATGACAATCCATCCAACACCTACACGGGATCCCTCTTTCTTATCCTTCTGGACAGTGAAAAGCGGACTGGACGCCTGGAGGTATCACTTGATCCGCCAAAATAAGCATGCCATTTTAAACTTCGGCTTTACCGCTGTCAGTCTTGTCTTGTTGTTTTATGTCCTCTAAGGGAAGGCAGCATTTAAAGAGAATCATCCACTTATAAGGAGCGGATACATATGTTAAAAAAGATTCGAATCCTCTTATCAGTCATAATCATCCTTTTGTCCGGCTACGGATTATGGACAGATAAATCAGGAGACCTTTTGTCTTTCACTCTCGCAGGTTTAGCCATTCTTATGGTTATCCTTGGCCTTGAAGAACAAAAAGAAACAACTAAAAAGCGTGCCTCCATTTATTATGCGGTCTCTGTTTTCTGTCTGTTTACTTCCATAGCCGGATTCATCCAATAATAAGAGTCCCTTTAGATGAGATCCCTATTCCTGCAAACGCGACTTAAACATCCTAGACCGCATAAGGGAAGGCGACGTGGAGTGTTCGATGGTGACGCCTGCGGAAAAGCATGAGGTGAAGATCCACTTGGGCAGGTGGTTTTCGTACCCAAGTCAGCTGAGGCCGTGCCCGCGGCGGGCATCCACCGATCAGCGGAGCGTGACAATCGCAGTCCCCCCCCTCGAGGAGAAAAGCTTTTTCTACATGAGGAGAGCCCCTGGAGAGGGCTCTTTACACCAACGTATGGATAAAATCAATTTCACTCATCACCTGTATGCCGTTCCGTTCAAGCAGGGCCGCCGTGACCCCTTTTCCGGTAACCTGTCTCCCGCTGAACGTGCCGTCATAGACGAGGGTACTGCCGCAGGACGGGCTTCCCTCCTTCAACACTACCGTATCAATCTGCAGATCTCTTACCGTTTCCAACGTCAAATAAGCCCCTCTTATGTACGACTCTGTTACATCGGTTCCTGTCTTTTCCATTACACGGGCCCGGCCTTTCAGGACATCCTCTCCATCACCGCCGATAATCTCTGCCGGAGGGCGCGGGACCATGAATCCTCCCAGCAGTTCCGGGCAGGCGGGAACCGCTTTCTTTTCCAATATTAATTTTTGAATTTTCTCCTGGAGGCAGTCGGTGCCATCGTAGCGCACTTTCATACCAGCCAGACAGGAACTGATCAAAATCACCCTTCTTTTCCTCCCTTTATCTTTTATTAAAGCTCTGTTAAAGTCTGTTGTTGATATTTTAAACGATTACTAAATCGTCTCCGTATGGAATTAGGGGTCCGGTCCGTTGTTTACTCAGGGCATGGGATGGCAGGGAAAACCGTCCGCTTTCCGCGGGGAACGATGAGCCTCCTCGAACTTCGTTCTCCGGGGTCTCCCCTTGTTCCTTTTTCCCGCAGGAGTCTACCTGTTTTCCCTGCCATCCCTTTCGTAGTGGTGTAACGGACTTCGGTTATGTCCTTTCTAACTACTCTTCTTTGAAGAGGCGGCCTTGGGAATGGCGAGACTCCTGTGGGATGAAGGTACATCGTGAGACCCCGGAAGGCGCTGCCTGAGGAGGCTCACGGTACCCCACGGAAAGGGAGTCATTCCCAAGGCCGCCTCCTACAAATCCCATAACAGAAAGAGATGATCTGAGCTCATATGTTAAATACCAACACCAAGCAATAACAGAGCCTTTATTAAAAAGAAAATCCAGACCCTGCTGACAGAGTCCGGGCCTTCCACCTAAACCACTTCCATCAGACAGACACTAAAATACTCTCTTTCATCTGATACGACACGCTGAAGCAGAAAACCGCTCGATCTGCCCAGTTGAATCATATCTTCCGGATCATATTTATAGGAGTTCTCTGTATGGATTCTTTCCTGCTTTTTCATCTCAATGGTATACCCGCCGACGGAAAGAACCTGATCCCTGACGCTTTCCAGGTGCATTTCAATTCTCCCGGCAGTTGAATTATAAAGAGCCACATGAGAAAAACTCTCCACATCAATCGATGCTCCATGTTCACGATTCATCCTTGTGATCAAGTTTTTATTAAACGCTGCGGTCACCCCTGCCGCATCATCATAAGCGGCTTCTATGATCGTTTCGTCTTTTTTGCGATCAACTCCGAGGATCAGCTGATCGCCGGGTTGCAGGAGGCTTCGGATATTTCCGAGAAAACGCTCTGCCTCCTCCGGTTCAAAATTTCCGATCGTAGAGCCTGGGAAGAAAACGACTTTCTTCTTCCCCTTCAAATCAGGGAGTGTAAACGGCTGTGTATAGTCCGCACTGACGCCTTGAATATGAATCCCCGGATACGATGTCTGCAGCTGAGTCACCGTATCCGCCAGAAATTCTTCAGAAATATCGATGGGAATATAGCTTTCAATGTTCTTCACATGATCCAGCAGAATTTTCGTCTTTTTACTGCTGCCGCTGCCCAGCTCAATCAGGGCGGATGGTTCATGGAAAACGGATTTCCATGCACTCAGGTTTTCCAGAAGAATCTGCGCTTCTGTCCGTGTCTGGTAATACTCCGGCAGATCTGTAATCTGTTCAAACAGCTGTGACCCCTGCTCATCGTATAAAAATTTAGAGGAAATCCATTTCTTTTCTTCTAAAAGACCGGTGAGAATATTGGATGGCGCCTTTACATTCAAATGCGTCTTCATACATCCTCCGCCAATCGGATACCGCTGAACTGCCAGCGCATCTGCGGATGGAAAAAGTTCCGGTACGTCGCCCGGATGTGGGACTGCGGTGTAACACAGGCGCCTCCACGGAGAACGATCTGGTTCGCCATGAATTTGGCATTGTATTCACCAAGAGCTCCATCCAGTGGTTTATTTCCCGGGTAGGGAACGTATGGGCTCTGTGTCCATTCCCACACATCGCCGTATGCCTTTTCGATCGTTCCATCTCCCTTATAAATGGAATGCGGCTGATACTGCTCATGCTCCATAAAGTGACCGTCCACCTCAAGCGCTTCCATGGCATGCTCCCACTCCTGTTCTGTCGGAAGTCTGTGCCCGGACCATCTCGCATACGCGTCGGCTTCGTAAAAGCTGACATGGCTGACCGGAGCATCCAGATCAATTTTCTGCAGACCGGAAAGTGTGAACATGTGCCATTCCCCGTCTTTATTCACCCAGTACTGAGGATGCTTCCACTGATGTTCCTTCACCGTTCCCCAGCCGTCCGAAAGCCAGTGCTCGGGCTGTTCATAGCCACCTGCCTCCATAAACTGCATGAACTCCCCGTTTGTTACCGGCCTGTTGGCAATGCGGTACGGATGAAGGTACGTTTTGTGGCGCGGACCTTCATGGTCAAAAGCAAACCCCTCCCCGTTATGACCGATTTCCGCGACCCCTTCTTCGAATTCAAAGAACGAAAGCTCAGGAGCACGGCCATAGGAAGCATCCACCTGCTCCTTGAATACCGGATAAAGCGGGTTATAGGAAAAGTTGTATTTGATGTCCATTAAGATGAGCTCCTGGTGCTGCTGTTCGTGCTGCAGACCGATTTCCACAAGCCCGTCAATATCTGCGTCACCGACACGTCCGGCAAGCAGGCGGCTCATTTCCTGATCCACATGACGGCGGTAATCCATCGTTTCCTCCACCGTCGGGCGGGTAATCAAACCACGCCTCTCCTGCGGGTGGAATTCTCCGACGGTTTCATAGTAGGAGTTGAAGAGGAATAGGAACGCCTCGTTATAATGCCGGTAATCAGGAATGTACACTTCCAGAATGAATTTCTCGAAAAACCATGTCGTGTGCGCCAGGTGCCATTTCGCCGGACTCACATGCTTAGCCGCCTGGACGACAAAGTCTTCCGTCTTCAGCGTTTCAACAAGCTTCTCTGTGAATGTTCTCGTTTCTGTATAGACACTTAATACACTTTGATGGGTCGTTTCCATATAGCAGCTCCTTTTACTCTGTGGTATTTCCAACAGCAGGAATAGGGTTTTCCTTGAAAATACGGGCCAGGTGCAGCGTATTGTAGGCAAGCATCTTCACATGACCTTTTGTAAACTCATTCTCCTGTCCGCCGCCTTCATCCAGATAAGACGCGCCGGGACCGGCTTCTCCGACCCAGTAGGCATCCACATTCGGCGGAATGACGAAACCGATATGGGAAAGGCCGTAAATAATGGAGGCAGCGGCGTGCTTCGCTCCATCTTCGTTCCCGGTAATGACGACGCCTCCGACTTTGTTGTAGTAGACCGCCTGCCCTTTTTCATTCGTTTCACTGCTGCTTCCATACAAACGTTCCATCGCCACGCTTGCGATGCTGCTTTTCTCCCCGAGCCAGAGCGGTGTTCCGATCAGAAGGATGTCCGCTTCTTTGACCTTTTCAAAAATCTCCGGCCACTGGTCTCCGCCCCCGAGGTCCTTCGCCACGCCGTTTGGAATATGATAATCCGCCAGACGGACCGTTTCCGTATGTACCCCTTCATTCTCCAGAATATCGAGTACCTCCCGCCCGAGAGCTTCGGTATGGGATGTTTCATCCGATGTTTTCTTTAAGCTGCAGTTCAAGATCAGCGCTTTCAAATCTGCCATCGTTTCAAACCTCCTTATAAGTATATTGAATCCTTTTTCCCTTCTGCCTTTATTTTAATCCTGCTTTTTCCAATTTGTAAGGTAAATGACAAAATCTTTACACATGTTTACATTTGAATATGGGCATTTTAGGAGAGAAGAATGGATGAAGGAGTGTGTATGAATGTTCAAATTGAATGACAAAGCGCCTGATTTCACCCTTCCGAAAATTACCGGCGGGGAATTCTGTTTCTCTGAGGATTTAAAAAGCCATGACGAGGATCACTGGCATTTGATTATATTTTTCCGTGGATCGTGGTGCCCTGCCTGCATGAACGAGCTCGATCAACTGGAAAAGGACCAGGGATACTTCAACGATAAAAAGATCCATCTGATTACTGTGACTCACGACGAAAAAGCCGATCTTGAAAAAATGCAGGAGGAGCATCAATTCAGTTTTCCTGTGCTGAATGATACGGACTTCCAGTTTTTAAAAGACTACCAGGTGCACTTCCACGATGAAGATGCGCTTTACGAAGACCACGGCACGCACGGAGACCCGGCCTACTTTCTGACCGATGCTGAGGGACGGGTGTTGTACCAGCAGAGACAGACGAGTCCATTCGGTCGTCCGGCACCGACAGAACTGAGGAAAATCATCCAGTATATCCGCAGCAACTTAAAAGGCTGAACACAAAAATCCCGTCCGGTGAACGAAACCTGTTCACCGGACGGGATTTTTGATTTTCCTTATTCCACGAACCGCCATGCATACTAAGAACGTGCTTTCACGTTAAAAACGAATCTGGGTATAATGCTTCATCATTCTTTGGTTATGTTCGTCAGAGCCATCCACATTCCCGCTTTTGAATATCGGCACTTCCTTACCGCTCTCCTCCAAGTGATGAATGGTGCGGGTCAAAAGCTCGTGGATGATAGCCGTCCCAAGTACCGTGGATACGGGGGAATGATCCGTTTCCTTCCCTTTCATGACTGCGTCACCGACCGGAACTTCCATATCAATCACATCCTCAGCCCTATCTTCCAGCCGCTTCCCGGAATCCAGCCGGGAAGGCTGGGAGTCAGCATAACGGAGCGATGTCAGAGCTGTTGTGTACACACCCATCTCCCTGAAAAATTCCGCTGCTTCCACTGGAGCCGGATTTCGGCCTGAGGTGGAGATGATCAGTACCGCATCTCCAGGCTGTACGTCTTCCTTTTCCAGATACGGACCGACAAAACCGGGGGTTCTTTCATATTGGCTTGCCTGCACGGCGCCCTTGTGAAGCATGAGCGGCTCGATGAGTATCGGACGGACCGGAACGAGACCGCCGGCCCGGTAATACGCTTCCTGGGCAATCAAACTGGAATGCCCACAACCGAACGTATGAATCACACCGCCCCTGCTGATTACTTCCGCAAACCGACGACTGATGGCTTCAAAAGCCTCTGACTGGCGCCCTGCCAATGACTGAAGGCGGCGGGTCACATCCAATAAGTAACTCATGACATCCTCCTTACCGCTCAATATCACTGATGAACTTATAGCGATCCGCCCTGTAGGTGGATTTGACGACTTCGAACGGAACTTTGTTATCAAGATAACTGCAACGCTCAATATGGAGAACAGGCGAGTGGGCTTCAATATGAAGATCTCCACTGTCTTTTTCATCGGCCGCACGGGCTTCAATCTCCTGACGCGCATGACTGATTCTAAAATCAAGCACGTTCTCCAAATACTCATACATCGATCCCTGGACGATTTCCTCTGTAAGATCCGGAAGCAGAGAAACAGGAAGAAAAGACGTTTCCACTGCCATCGCCTGTTTGTCAGCGAATCGGATACGTTTGACGGCATACACATCCCCGCCATCTTCAAGGTTCAATTTAAAGGCAATGTCCTGAGGGGCCTGTATTACATCAAACGATAACAGACGGCTGGATGAACTCATGCCGCGCAGCTTCATGTCCTCGGTAAAGCTTGTCAGCCCTTTCAGAGGCTGTTCAATTTTCTTTTCTGCGACGAACGTTCCTCTTCCCTTTTCCCTGTACAGGATGCCGTCGTTGACCATGTTGGATACGGCCTGTCTGACGGTCATCCGGCTCACTTGAAAGCGTTCCGACAACTCTCTTTCCGAAGAGATCATATCTCCCGGATGGAACGTTCCTTCCTTGATTTCCTGCTTTAAAAACTCTTCAATTTGATAATACATCGGGAGCGGATGATTCTTTTTCAGCACAATCCCTCACCCTTTCTCGTTTACTAACGCATAAGCCTCACGGTCGACGATCAGCGTCAAATCATGATGCTCTTTCAAGGAGGAAGCCGGAAACTGCTCATCCCTCTCCCCGTAAATCAGCTGACGGATCGCTTCAGCCTTGCGCTTTCCGGAGGCCAGCAGAATGATTTTTTTACTTTTATGAATGGATTGAATCCCCATCGTAACCGCATGCGTCGGTACTTCCTCCATTGTATCAAAAAAACGGGCATTCGCCTGACGCGTAGAAGGCGTCAATTCCACGACATGGGTGCCGCTCTCAAATGACGTTCCCGGCTCATTGAAACCGATATGGCCGTTTTCGCCGATGCCAAGCAGCTGCAGGTCCGGCGGGCCGATCTCATCAATGACCTGCTCATACCGTTCACACTCCTCAGTAAGGATCCCTGCCTTGCCATCAGGAATGTAGGTGTTGGCTTTCTGGATGTTCACCAGGTCAAAGAGATGCTCGTTCATAAAACAGCGGTAGCTTTGATGGTGATCCGGACTCAAGCCGACGTATTCATCCAGGTTCAACGTAGAAACCTGGCTGTAGTCCGTCTCTCCTTTTTCATAACTCTTTACAAGCTCCCTGTACGTTCCAAGGGGTGTGCTGCCTGTAGCTAAACCGAGGACAGAAGCAGGGTCTTTCTTCACCTGGCTGTCAATGATCTCTGCCGCTTTTCTACTGAGTTCCTCATAGTTGTTCGTAACGATGATTTCCATTACTGCCCCTCCTCTGCGTTGTAGCTGATCGTTCCTCTGCACATGGTAAGGGTGACATTTCCTTGTTCATCCAACAGCACAAGGTCGGCATCCTTTCCTTGTTCGATGCTCCCCTTACGGTCTTCGACACCAAGCTGGACGGCGGCGTTCCAGGAAGTGATACTGACCAGTTCCTGCCATGACAATCCAGCGTCCTGTTTCATCTTTTTAGCGGCTTCCTCCAACGTTAAAATGCTGCCGGCAAGGGTTCCATCGGACAACCTGGCTTCATTGTTTTCTACAAAAACATCCTGCCCGCCAAGATCATACGTCCCCGGCGGAAGACATTTGGCACGCATCGCGTCTGTGATCAAAACCGACCGTTCGCTTCCGATATTCTGATACGCTAATTTGACGGCATCCGGATGGACATGAATATGATCGACAATCATTTCCACGAGCAGACGGTCATTCATAAAGGCGGCGCCTACAAGTCCGGGCTCCCGGTGATGCAGGCCGCTCATCTGGTTGTACAAGTGCGTGACATGACGCGCTCCTTTTTCGACGGCTTCTGTTACCTGATCGAAACGCGCATCGCTGTGACCGAGCGAGCAGACCACACCTGTCCGGCTCACGTCTTCAATGAAAGCAGAGGCCCCCTCGGTTTCAGGGGCAACCGTAACAAGCTTGATGTGACCGCGGCTTTCCTGCTGCCATTCGTGAAACAACTCGACGGATGGTTTGATAATGTGATCCGGATGCTGGGCGCCGGCCTTTTTCTCTGAAATGAACGGACCTTCCAAGTGGATGCCGAGCATTTCGGCACCCTCGCCGGGGACCTGGGATTCCTTGAATGCCCCAGCGTTTCTGATAGCTTTCGTTATGTTTTCGCGTGACTGGGTCATCGTCGTCGCAAGGAAGCTGGTCGTTCCTTCTTCCGGCAGCTGTACACTCATGCCATGGATTGCTTCCGGCACAGCATCCATCACGTCATGCCCAGCCGCTCCATGGATGTGTACATCAATGAACCCAGGGAGCATCCTCCGGCCTTTCCCATCAACAACTGTTCCAGAGCTTTTCAGTGTCCCAGTCGAAACTTCAGCGATTTTCCCCTCTTGGATCCGCACAGAGCCGGATGAGATGGTACGGTCAGTGAAAACGATGTCCACATTCGTCATGACCATTTCATTCATTGCCATCGTCCTCCTTTTCACTGGTGACTTCCACAATCTCTTTATCTCCACGATCTGCTGTTCCCTGCTTGAGCACATGGACGACTTCATTCTCCAGGTTCGTGAAAATAATCGGTGTAATGACGGACGGTGCTTCCTTCTTCACGTCATCAAGAGCCACCTGCAATAACGGCGTTCCTTGATCGACAAGATCGCCGGCTTCAACAAGAGCTTCGAATCCTTTCCCTTGAAGTTTCACCGTATCCAGACCAACGTGAATCAACAGTTCAAGACCTTTATCTGTTTCCAGACCAACCGCATGCTTCGTCGGGAAGACTTGGACTACTTTTCCTTTGACCGGAGAAGTGATGGTGCCATCGGAAGGTTCCACTGCAAGACCCGGCCCCATCATGCCTTCTGCAAAGACTTGGTCCGGTACTTCTTCAAGCGGTAGAATTCGTCCATTGACCGGCATGGCGAACTCTTCTTTGTTCAATGTTCGTCCGGTAGATCCAGGAGCTTTTTCCTTTTCGGCCCTTGGAGCAGAGGAAACCGTCATTCCTGGGTTCTGCATCTGTTTCTTCATAGCTTCCGCTACAAACTCCACCGTCGTTCCAACGATGACCTGCAGGTTGTTACGGCCGATCTTCATTACGCCGCGGGCGCCGGAACGCTTCAAAGCGGGTTCATTGACAATGTCACGGTCCTTCATTTCAAGACGTAGACGGGTTGTACAATAGTCGAGCGTTTCAATATTATCTCTACCACCAAGAGCTTCTAAATAATGATAAGCTTTGGCTTCATATTCGTCTGCTCCTTCTTCCACCTCTGTCTGCACTTCTTCTTCGTCTTCACGACCTGGTGTTTTCAAGTTTAATTTGATGATCAGGAAGTAGAAAACAAAGAAATAGACGGCAGCCATGAACAAGCCGATCAAAATAAGAGTGAACGGGTTTTGGGCAATATTGTAATTCAATACGTAGTCGATCAACCCGGCAGAAAATCCAAAACCGTGACGAACATCAAAGAGGTAGGCCAGAATCATCGATACTCCTGTTAAAGCAGCGTGTACAACATAAAGGAGTGGAGACAGGAACATGAAGGAAAATTCGATCGGCTCTGTTACACCTGTCAGGAACGATGTCAGACCGATACTGAGGAACATCCCCCCGACGGCTGCCTTGCGTTCTTTTTTCGCTGCGGCATACATAGCGAGACAAGCTGCAGGCAGACCGAACATCATGACAGGGAAGAAGCCGGCCAGGAAGCTTCCTGCAGACGGATCGCCGTTCAAGAAGCGGTTGATCTCCCCGCGCACGACCTCTCCGCTTTCTGTTGTGAACGTACCAAAATCAAACCAGATCAATGTATTCATCACATGGTGCAGTCCGACTGGAATCAACAGACGGTTTAAGAATCCGTAAATACCGACACCAGCGGCTCCACCATTTAATATCCAGTCCGCTGTTGAATCCAACAAGGCCTGCGGATAGACCCAGACATAACCCAGAACAAAAGCGGCGACAACCATAACCGCGGACGTAATGATGGGTACAAATCGTTTTCCTCCGAAAAATGATAAAAATTCCGGGAACTTCACATCATTGTAGCGGTTGTAAAGCAAACCAGCCGCAATCCCGGCGATCACCCCGGCAAAAACGCCCATCTTTACATCTTCATTTATGGCACCGATTCCATTATCAAGAACCAGATACCCGACGGCACCCGCCAAAGCGGCGGCTCCGCTTCCATCCTTCGACAAACCCATCGCAATTCCGATGGCGAATATAAGGGCAAGGTTGCCTAGAATTCCGTTTCCCGCTGCTGTAATAAACGGAAGATCGAGAAAATCCTCCATCCCGAGCCTGACAAGCAGGGCAGCAGCCGGCAGCGTAGCAATCGGAAACATGAGCGACTTTCCGATTCTTTGTAAAAAGTTCAACATGATGGTGTACCTCCTCTAATATATGAAAACGTTTCATTGAAGCTATCGTACCACCATCCCCTTATAGTTGTCTATACCAGTTTAAATTATTAGAATATTTAAACTTAAAGCGATTCCAAATGGTCGGTTCCCTCCGTTCTCCTCTTTTCTACAAACTTTTGTGTTTTTTTACAAATGTAAGCGCTTAGAATTTCACATCTACACAAATAGTTATAGAAACAGGAATGGTAAAGTGTGAAAGGAGAAACCGTTTACATCCACCACACAACAATGTAGCAACCGATTTCAGGGGGGATTTCATGCTGGAACTATTAAATCAAATCAACGATGTCCTATGGGGAACACCCAGTCTTATACTATTATTCGGGACAGGCTTATTTTTAACGGTGATGCTGCGGGGACTGCAGTTCCGAAAGCTTTTATATGCCTTCAAGCTCGCCTTCACAAAAGAGGAAAAAACGGATCAAACCGAAAGTGCCGAAGGAGATATCAGTAACTTCAAAACGCTGATGACGGCTTTATCGGCGACAATCGGAAATGGAAACATTGCCGGTGTGGCTACGGCACTGACACTCGGTGGGCCTGGAGCGATCTTCTGGATGTGGATTGTCGGTCTTCTCGGGATGGCTACCAAGTATGCTGAAGCCCTGCTTGCCATGAAATACCGCGTAAAAAATGAAAATGGCGAATACTCCGGGGGACCGATGTATTACGTGGAACGCGGGCTTGGAAGCAAGTGGAAATGGCTCGCTGTCGCTTTCGCCTTCTTCGGTGCCTTTGCTGCACTCGGGATCGGCAACAGTGTGCAGTCCAACACCATTGCGGATGTGATGAACGAAAGTTTTCATATCAATGGCTGGATTACGGGAACGGTGCTCGTCCTGTTTACGGCCCTGATCATTTTCGGCGGGATTCAGCGGATCAGTACGGTGGCCGGATTTTTTGTACCGGTCATGGCTTTTCTGTACATAGGCGGAGCCCTGCTGATAATTACGATGAACTACAATGCGATCATACCGGCGTTTGAGATGATCTTCACCTACGCTTTCCAACCTATTTCTGCGGTCGGCGGTTTTGCTGGTGTCGTCGTTATGGAAGCTGTCCGGAGCGGGGTTTCCAGAGGAATCTTTTCCAACGAAGCAGGACTTGGTACAGCTGCTTTGATTGCGGGGAATGCCAAAACCGACCACCCGGTAAAACAGGCGCTTGTAGCGATGACCGGTACGTTTATTGTGACGATCATCGTTTGTACAATGACAGGACTTGTCCTTCTCATGACCGGATTCTGGGACCCGTCCGGCGGAGATATTTCAGGCGTCCAGCACGCGTCCGGCCTTGACGGTGGTGCGCTTACCAGTGCAGCCTTCGGTCATGCGCTGGGAACTGTCGGGGAATATATCGTCGCCTTTTCGGTGATCTTTTTCGGGTTCTCAACGATTGTAGGCTGGTATATGTACGGGGAGAAATGCTTTGAATACCTGGCTGGATTGAAGTATATCGTGCCTTACCGTCTTGTTTACGTCGGGGCCACTTTCATGGGGGCTGTCATGCAGCTGGATCTTGTCTGGGCCTTCGCCAACATGGCCAACGCGCTTATGATGATTCCGAACTTAATCGCGCTCCTGCTACTTTATAAAGTGATTGTCAGAGAAACCGATTCGTTCTTTAACGATTATCTGATGAAACCTCATCACAGCAGCCGGAAAGCAAGCTGACTAAGCAAAGACCTGCCATATCGGCAGGTCTTTTCATGTGTTGAAAAACGTTGATATGCCCCTTGCCTCCAAGAACAAAAATGACACTCCTTTTCTCATTCGTCCCTTTCCAAGTGAATTTGAGATGTCTCTTATCCACTGAATACGCGTTGCCAAGATCTATCCTCGAACCTGTTCATTTGGCGATGGCACGAGAAGCGTTCGGTGGTGACGCCTGCGGGAACAGCACGGACCGAAGATCCACTTGGGCAGATGCCCTTCCTGCCCAAGTTAGCTGAGGCCGTGCCCGCGGCAAGCATCCACCGATAAGCGGAACGTGACCATCAGCACGACACACATCCTCCCCACTTGAAGAAAGAAAAAAGAAACGTCTGCGGGGGATCTTCCCAACAGACGTTTACTTTACCAAAGCGCTTCTTCTTTATTCGTCAGTTCCACCATCCATGGAAAAGCGGTTAAAAAGCCGGCTTCCGCTGTAAAAAGCAGAGCCAGTCCAACAGCTATCGAGACATCCATCACAAGGGCAAACGGCAGGACCGATAATGGCATCATATGAAAAAGCGATACTTTGCGCATGCTTTTCCGGGATTGGAACTGCTTCTCGCCGCAGAACTGGCAGACCGCTCCGCGATCCCTGCGTATGGACAGCCTCTGGGTATCTTTCCAAGGCCATTCATGCCCACAATTTCTGCATACAGGCACTCTTCACGCCCCCTTTTTCTCTTTTTCTAAACGATCATGGCACCGGACCTCTCTATGGCCTTGCCAGGACCTTCCCATTACGAGAAAAATCGCTGCTATGGATAGAGAGCTGCCATCTTATGAAAGGGTTCCACCGATAGTTGCGATGCTTTCTTTACCCTTCAGCCCTGTTTTCAGAGGGGTTACTTGAACATGACGTTATGTACGGTCGTATTGATCAGGTCCGCATAACGGATCCACTGGATGAGGAAAAACACACAGACAGTTGTATGGACAACAACTGTTACCCACAACAGCCCCTTTTTCCTGGGATGTCTGCCAAGGGCTTTCCTACTCGTCAATACGGCGTATGTTGCTATGAAAACCGGGAGGAGAACCGCTGCCACGAGAACCCATTGGTTAAAGGCTTCCATATGTGTGCCAAGCTTACCTAAACCAGCCTCTTCACCGGAAACGTTTGAATTCATGATTGGCCCGGGTTCTTTCCATCCTTCATGGATAACGAGCTGATCTTTATCGGTTACACTATAATCCAAATAACTGAAATTCATCGTATAATAGATGCCCAGCGTCGCCAATAAACTAAGGACAAACACAAGCATCCACCGGATAGGAACAGAAGTCATTGGATCCTCCCCTTTTATTCCAAAATCAATCTTCCCACACCGTCCCTCCAAAGCTGAGGGTTATCCCATTTCCCGAGGTCAGCCCATACCAGTATAGATAAGGATGGAAACGAACAGGAACCCGGAGAGAAACAACGCTTTCTTGGAGCGGCTCCACGATTTCATCCAACCCCACCTTTTTCTGTCCACATCAAGCCAGAAATAATCAACGGCCACTGAGATCATAATAATCAGGAGTGCTGGTATCATCGGCCTCCCTCCTTCCATTACGTTCACCTTATCATAAAACAACCAATATATTCCATTGTGACTGAGAACAAAAACGGGTTTTCTTTTCGACGGTTTGCAGGTATAAAGGAAAAAAGCGCAAATATATAAAACACACGTTCTTTCTATAAAGATCACGTGAGAAGGAGGAAAGCAAGTGTATAGAAGCAAACAGAAGCGGCGTTGGTTATGGTCCATCCTTTTCCTTGTGTCCCTGCTGATTTTCCCTGCCCAAGGATGGGCAGCAGAATCAACGGAAAACGGAAAATGGAGATACACGGCGCTTGGTGATTCCCTCGCCTACGGTATTCAATCCGACGGTTCTGCAGGACTCAGCTATGCCGACTTTTTAGCCAACGATTTGGAAAACGTCGACAGGCTGGAAACGTTCACGAAGGCCTATGCTGTCCCCGGCCTCACCTCGGAAGGGCTGCTCAGTCAGATGCAGACCAATGAGAAGGCTCTCAAATCAGCCTCTGAAGCCGACCTGATTACGATCAGTATTGGAGCCAACGATTTTTTACAGGTATTCAGTAAAGACCCTGACGAGCTTAAAAATCCGGAAGTCGTTCAATCAATCCTGCAGAATGTGGGCGAGAATTATGGAAAAGTCGTCCGTCAGATTCGAACCGTCAATCCGGATGCGAAGATCTTCCTTATGGGCTACTACAATTCGTTTCCTGCCTACCCTGAAGAAGACCAGCAGCAGTTCATTCAGTTGATGGACGCATTGAACCAAACCATCCAGAAGGTGGCGTCTGCATCAGGAAGTGACTATGTCGCTACGTTTGAGGCAGTGGCTGAGAATTATGACGCCTATCTCCCGAACCCGCAGAACGTCCATCCTGGTGAAAAGGGCTATGAACGGATCGCTGAGGAGTTCTGGAAAGCGGTCAAACCATTCGTCCCTGTTGCTGCAGACCGGATTGCCGGAGAGAACCGTTATGAAACAGCTGTTGAAATCTCTAAACAGGGCTGGGACGAATCAGACACCATCGTCCTTGCCAGGGGGGATCATTTCCCAGATGCACTGGCAGGCTCGCCACTTGCCTACCATATGGATGCGCCCATCCTGCTGACAAAGGAACGCCTGCCAGCTGAGGTCAGGGAAGAAATCCAGCGACTCGGAGCGGACAAAGCCGTTATTCTCGGCGGTACAGAAGCGGTCTCTCCTTTTGTTGAAAGTCAGTTAAAGGGCATCGGCCTTACCGTTCAGCGTATTGGTGGTAAAGACCGGTTTGTAACGGCAGCTAATATTGCTGCTGTCTTGAACGGAAATCCTCAACAAGCAGTAGTGACGAATGGTATGGATTTCCCTGATGCCCTGGCCATCGCCTCCTACGCTGCTGGAGAGGGCCACCCAATCTTACTTACGAAAGACACCCAACTCCCCGACGTGACGGCCCTGGCCCTTACCGATGTGGATGCGTCGATAGCGGTCGGCGGCACGCGTGTAATCTCTGATGAAGTTTTTCAAGCGCTCCCTTCAGCCGTCCGTTACGGCGGCGAAAATCGCTATGAAACTTCAGCCTTGATCGCTAAGGAGTTGAATCCGGCAGACCGGGCATTTATAGCCACCGGTTCAGATTTCGCCGATGCGTTGACAGGATCGATCCTGGCGGCTAAAGAAAACAGCACGTTCCTGCTTGTTCCTCCTGATTACCTTGATGCTTCCATTGCAGAAGCAGCAGAGGAGCTCGGCATCCGTCACTTCACCATTTTAGGCGGAACAGGAGCGGTCGGTCCTTCCGTAACAGAAGATCTGATGAAATCAGCACACGAATAAAGGAAGACCTGCCTCGTGCAGGTCTTCCTTCTTTTGTAGAAAACACACAACACAGGATCCGCCATTCATCAAAGCGGCTTTTTTGTAAAGTCTTTAGTAGAATAGAATAACAACAGATGTAGAGAAGGAGACAGCTTATGAAAAAATGGCTTCTGTATATCCTTGCTGGTATGTTCACCCTCGCTCTGCTTGCCTTTGGAGCTTTCTATATATGGGCGGAGCAGACTTACGAACCCTCGGACCATCTATCAGACATTCCAGAGCGTCAGGAAGACTGGGTAATCTTTGAACCGGACGGGGAGCCGAAGGCCGGGGTTGTGCTATATCCTGGAGCGAAAGTCGAACCCGAAGCGTACAGCTATATTGGGAATCAACTGCGGGAACAGGGATACCTGACGGCAATTCCGTCCACGAGGTTCAACTTTCCCATCCTAGAAGCACAAAAAGCGGATGAAATGCTGGAAAACTCCCCCCTTGATGAATGGTTCATTGGAGGACATTCCCTTGGTGGTGTTGCCGCTGCCTCTTATGCCGATGACAATCAAGAACAACTGGACGGCTTGTTTTTCCTGGCTTCCTACCCGGCTGATCAAAATGACTTTTCGGACTCCGACTTCCCGATGCTGTCCATCTACGGAGAAAAGGATGGCCTGACTACGCTCACAGATATCGAGGAAAAGAGTCCGCTTCTTTCAGATATGGCTGTCCTCTATGAAGTCAAGGGTGGCAACCACGCCCAATTCGGCTGGTACGGAGAGCAAAAGGGGGACAATCCAGCGGATATTCCTGTTCAAGAACAGCAGGACATTATTATCAAAACATTGGTTACGTGGCTTGAATCACCCTAGAACAAACAAGATGGGCTCCAGGCGTGTATGACGGACCCTGATTTTCATGCAGGCGCCCTTCCCTGTTTTTTAAAAAATGAAGAGGCTGCCTGGACAGTCGCAGGCAACCTCTTCTGTATAACACCGTTCTTTGTCAGCGAAGAAAGATCGAAAAAAGAATGAAGACCAGAATCAAACCGACAAGAATCAGTCCTGTTCCTTTCCAGCCGAGGCTGCCGACTAAATCCATCAGTCCGCCGCCGTGTTCCCGGCCGGGACTGTTTCTTTTTAAATCCTCCTGCCTCAGCTTTTCTCTATCATAAGCTTTATCTGATTGGGTCATAAATGATCCGCTCCCCTTTGTTCATGAATCGAAGCACTTCTTCAATATTCATTCTGGCAAATCTTTGATGCGCACAAAAGATCCAATATTCATACCTATCCAAGCTCCCAGTAAAGGAATAACGTCACCCGGAAAACCCTGTTGAGATTGTTGAATTGCATCATGATTAAGGAAAATAAGAAAAGCTATGATGGCAGAAACGAAAAGGAAAATAAAAATAGACTCCATCCACTTCTTTCTCCGCCACCTTTGAGTCCCTTTCACATCTTTTTCGTAGGCCTGAATAGTTCTGACCATTTTCGTCCCTTGGGGCTCTCCTTTCCATAAAGACAGAAGAGCAAAAAACCCGATCCCTGAAAGCACGACCGCACACAGAACTAAAAAGTGAGCAACCGGCCAGCCGTTAATTGCGTATATGCTGAAGAAAATAACGATGAATAACATAACAATATTCTGTTGAAGCAGCAGTCGCTTTTTCAAACGCCGGATATGTTTAACGTCCCATCCTTCAGCCTTCACTTCCTCAATCGTCTGCATACAGCAAATCCCCTCCCAAGAAGTAAGCATCTGCTATATTTTTCCTCACCCAGATGATTCCGAAACCTAATCAAGTTGGTCAGCGTATGTATAACAAAGACTGATTTCCTTATGGAGGTGAACAGCATGTTCTTCCGGCTCTTTCACAAACTCGACCGTCCAAAGAAAATGGCCCTGCTCTTCGTGTCTATCCTTTTACTGATCGGGGGCATAGTCATGCTCTTTCTGTAACTAAGCCCCATTACTCCTTACGTCCCGGACGGCTCATACGTTTCATCATCGATCCATTCCAATTGAAAGACGATCGCATAATCCGCCTCTTTCACAGCATCCGGCATCTGCCGGGCATCTTCGATTCCCGGCACACGCAACATATCCTCTTTACCGGCAATCATATAAGCAGGATAATAGGAAACCCCTTTTTCCATGTTGAAGGCCTGCTCGATTCCAGTAAATGAATACCCGGTTAACGAGTCCGGAAGCTGAATCGTTCCTCCTGACCGGCCCCCCATCGTTCCGACGCTCACAGACGTTTGTTCTTCCATTTCACCGAGGTGAAAGCTGAAGAGGTCTTTTTTATAGATTTCCTCCCCTTCTTCTCCGGAGAATGATGAAAACCGTTCTTCCGGTTCGCTTCCATCTTCGATTACATAAGTCGTAGTCTTTAAGCCCTCTCCCTCAGGTATTTCCCCCTCTATAGTGTAAAAACGTTCGAATCCGCTGCCCAGATGGGAAATGATTGTTTCTTCACGCTCCGACAATTTTGCCGGCTTAACTGCCAGCGTATCCTTCGATGCTTCCTTCTGTTCAGGTTCTCCTTCTTCATTCGAGCAGGCGGCCAACAGAAGACCGAGTATCATAAATATCCCTAACTTTTTCATACCATTCTCCTTCTCACCCTTGAATGGAAAGCAGTTCAGACACTGTCACGAACTGATAACCTTCCTTCTCCAAATAGTCCAGCAGCGTCGGCAGAGCTTCGGCTGTTTCCTTATGCACATCATGCAGCAGGACAATCGAGCCGGGTACGACTTCTTCCTTGATCACTTTATTCACGGCCTCCGGATCTCTGCTTTTCCAGTCGTGGGAATCCACGGACCATAATACGACTGATGACCCAAAGTGCCTTGCCGCTTCCTCTACGGTTTCATTGACAGCACCGTAAGGAGGGCGGAAAACCGACGGCTGCTGCCCTGTGACGTTTGAAATTTTCTTACGGGACGCCTGCATTTCATTCTTGACGGCCGGCATCCCAATCTTCGTTAAATCCTTGTGCTGGTCGGTATGGTTACCGATCTCATGCCCCTCCTCAGCCACCCTTTTGGCAAGGTCGGGACATTTATCCACCTGTTCCCCCATCATGAAAAAAGTGGCTTTGGCATGGTGATGCTTTAAGATATCCAAAACTTCCGGTGTCACTTTCCGGTCTGGACCATCATCAAAGGTAAGCGCCACCACTTTTTGTCCGGAGTCTGTAAAAGAAAGAATCCTTTCCAACGATACGTTCACTTGAACAAAATCTTCCTTGTCTATTCCAAGGTCTTCCGGATTGAAATAAGCGGTCAAATCTTTCCCTTGTATGGACCAGTTCCAATCATCCGGCCGGTTTATCATATCTGCAAGCGCCTCCCCATCAGGGTTCTCCTTTTTCAACTGCTTCTCCACACCTTCCTGAATCCCTCGGACGGCTTCAGGGTTATCCAGCAGGTTCGTAAGCGTGACGCTTTGATTTTCCCTGTTTAGTGTAAAGACCCGTACCTTGGACTCGGACTGCTTTTCCTCCACCCTTTTGTGGGAGCGGAAAATAAAGCTGTATGTATCCCCGCGCCCCTGATGAGCATCAACCTCAATGGTTAAATGCGCACGTCGGCCGTCACCGAGCTCCCCGTTATACTTTTCCACTTTGTTGAAAAAGCTTTCTTTTTCCTGTTCAATCCACGCTTGGACAGCCTCGTTCTGTTCATCCTCTTTCATGGAGGCGGTGCTGATGGAGAGCGTGTAGGTATCCGCTTCCTCCGTCTCCTCCTGGAAATAGAGGTAGGGGGCGCTGCTGCTTTGACCAGATACAGGCGTGAGCCATTTTACCATTCCCGTTCCTATTAGACCGGCAATCAGCAGAAGAACGACCCAGCCAGGCCATTTAATCCGTTTGATCAGTGGTTTTCTTCCTGCCATATCCCCTTCATCCCTTTTCTATTATTCTCTCTATCTATTATTCCAAATTTATACATATTTCTCAATGCTAATCTCTTTGAAGGATACTCTCTTCCAGTTGATAGAGAGGCAGGTCATTACCTGTAAAAAAACCAGCAGATCGTGAGAGATTAACCATAAAAAAGCCCGCCATAATGGCGGGGTGGAGTCTTTTCCTGACCTTAGGTGTTCATTTTTCTTCGGGCATTGAATTCTGTCCCAAAGAACACGGCTCCCATAAGAAAAAGAATGCTGGAGAAAAACAGAACCATGCCGTTCCATTGACCATCAAAAATTGTAATGTTCACAAGTGTCATGGTATGTGTAATTAATAAAAGCACAAACAAAATCACATAGGTTTTCATACGTCGCGACCTCCTAAACGTAACCTCTACTCTTCTTTCATCTTCTTCCATCCTAAATAAAACAGCCCTGTCACAAAAAGAAGCCAGGGCAGCCAGGGCACAGCGCTGGAATCATACCGGAATGACATTCCCGGAAAGCTCTGCGCCATTTCTATGATGACAAACAGCAGCATGGAAAAAGAAAAATAGATCGCCGCTGCTATATGGTGTACCAATGAACATCCTCCTTTGTTACACAGTTCTCCGGCCGAACCGGACATACATCAACAGGGCACTTCCCACGGCAAACATCCCGGCTGCTATTCCAAAGTAAAAAAAGAGATGTCCGCCAATTGTGGAGGAAGCATAGCTGAGGTAACTGAAAGCGAACAGCCCCGCCCCTAACAAAGCCAGTAAAACCATCGACCCTTTCCACCGGCCATTCGTCAGGATGGAGCCCACCGTCAAAAGCAATAAAATGAAACTGCTGAACATCAGCATCGGAAACAGCGGACTGAACTTAGCGGCATATACAAAGTAATCCAGCTGGATGATCTGCTCCTCTCCCCTTACCTCTCCGTTGATCATTTGGGAAAAAGGAGTGGAATGAGCCCATTCCCATGATTTATCCAGAAGCGCACTTCCTTCATACCAGGAAACAAGGGCAGAAAAAATGAAAACAACGGAAAGAAGAACACATACGACAAAGGATCGATACATAGAACTCCTCCTCTTTCATTTCCTTTTAGGAATCCATCCGTTCCAAAAGCATGTAGTCCTTTGTTTTTTCTACATCGATTTGATTTCTCCTGCCAAAAGCCAGTAATTCGTCATACCCCTCCGGCTCTGTCATCACCACTAACGGGATGTTCAAGCCCTTATAGGTTTGAATGGCAGCGGCTTTCTTTTTCCAGCCGGTCCGGAAGAATTTAAGCGTTTGGATATGCGCAGGTACCAGTTCTTTCTTTAACACCCGCTTCTTCAGATAGGTAACGGTATAAATCAATCGCTGATCCTGAATATCAATTTGAAATCGAAATAAACTTCCTATCGCTAAGAATAATAGAATCACCAGGAACAGTTGAATCGATGCACCGAATGCGCTGGAGAGGAGTAACCACAGAAGGGGAAAGAGAAGTGTGACCGTATCCCTGATCCTCTTCGGATTGATGGAATAACTCATGACTGATCACCTCCAAACCTTTCCAGCTTCCTTTGGACGCTCCAATAAACAGCTAAGGCTGCCATTTGAAGTGGGAAAAGAAACCGAAAAGGAGAAGATGAATGTGGATGAATGATTTGATAAATGCCGGCTGTTATGACCATTAGACCCATTCCTAATACGACCATCCGCAGAATCTTTTTCAGCTTATAATCGTTCGTTAAAATCCCCCCCACTCCTCTTTCAACAAACCATAAACGATCCTGTCGTGATGGCTTCCGTTCAAATATTCATACTCACGCAGGACTCCTTCCTTCGTGAATCCGAGCCGTTCGGGAACCGCTCTGCTTTTCCCATTTCCTACGGCCGTCTGAATGTCCACTTTTCTTAAACCGAGCTCAAAAAATGCGTAATCGACCATCTTCCGGACCGCTTTCGTTACCAGCCCCCTGCCCGTAAAGTCGTCTCCGAGCCAGTAGCCGATTTCCGTTCTTCCCGTTTCCTCATCTATGTATAGAAATCCAGTGGAACCGGCCAGTTCTCCTTTATACAGGATGCCGGCCCAGAAACCTTTTCCATCGGCCATCCTTGTCAGGGACCTGCTTATAAAGGCAGCAGAATCGACCGCTTCCTTCGTTTTGTTTGGGAAGGAAAGCCACACCCCGAGGTGGTGCCTGTTTTTGTCGACCAGCTTGAACAAGGCATCCGCGTGTCTTGGTTCCAGGATGGACAGCTCTACGTCATCATCCACATGCATCGTAAACATATGTTTTCCTCCTCTTCTACGATTCCAATTATTTCAAAAGATTCCCCTGAACTCAATCATTAAAAAAACCTTCTTTTTTTATAAAGAAGGCAGTCTGTATAAAAAGTTCGCCCTATCCAATTAGAGTTGTCCGCATGTCGTGTTGAGAGGGCACGTTCCGCTTATCGGCGGATGCTTGCCGCGGGCACGGCCTCAGCTAACTTGGTCAAGAAACCATTGGACCAAGTGGATCTTCGGCTCGCGCTGTTCCCGCAGGCGTCACCACCGAACGCTCTTCGTGCCGGTCCCTGTGGCAAACAACTTTACGCTACGATAAAATGAAGGAAAGTAGATATACCGTATGAGAAAAGAAAAAGTCGAGCGTAACTTCGCAGATTCAAAAGAACGGCATGGGCTGCGCGATTGCCGATTGCGTGGAATAGAAAAAGGGAAAGCACAGGCGCTGATAACGGCTGCCTGCCGGAATATGAAAAAGATGGCCATCCAGCAAGGGGGAGCGGGGTGAAGGAGAATCTTTTTCGATGTTAAATAACTCCCAAGGAGCGGTGCCCCTTCCACTCCTGCGGAAGAACGAGTGGTCCGAGATCGCCGAGCGTGGGTTTTGCGAGGAAGCTCGGGCGCTCGTCCGCGGAAAGGGAAGGGGCTTTCGCTCCTGGCGGTAAGAACGAAAAAAGCTTGTAAAGAAACAGGGGTTTCTCTACAAGCTGCCTCCTTTTTTATAAAGAAGGCTTTATCTGCTTTATTTCCTCGCAGGCTCGTTGGAAGTTTTCCAGTGATTCTTTTCCTAAAGCAGACCTGTCACCGCCGAACAATCGCTGCAGGACGATTTCCTGCGCTTGTTCGATAGAGAGGTCTCCACTGTTTAACACGAGCTTTATATAAGACTTAAAATATTCCTTGGTCAATGCGCCCGATTGATGCAGCATGCGTCATTCCCTCCTCCATTCTTCATTACAGAAGCAGGAGAGCCTTCCTTGAAGACTCCCCCGGCAGACTCTATGCGTTTTCCTGACGGTTTTCCTCCTGTCCCTCTTCGCTATCGTTTTCCTTTGATTCTTTTTCCTCTACCTCTTCAATGTCTACATGACAGCAGTTTTTATCCGACTTGGAAAACAAACCGCGGAGCCCTTTCTTTTTTTCAGCCATGGATTTCACCTCCTTTAAAGTACCGTCTGCACGATAAACCCTGTGGATACCGCCACGACGAGGATGGAGACAACAAAAGCGGTGACGAGCTTCGGTTTGAACAGTTTATTCAACAAAACCACCTCAGGAATACTCGCGCCCGCACCACCGATGACCAAGGCGATAATGGCACCGATCCCCATGCCCTTACTAACGAGTGCATCGGCAATCGGCAGAATCGCTTCCGCTCGGATGTACATGGGGATACCAATGACAGAAGCCACCGGAATCGTCCATGGTTGATCTCCACCTGCAAACCTGGCAATCATCTCCTGAGGAATGAAGTCATGGATGAATGCTCCGATGAATACCCCAAGTAGAAGGAACGGCAGGACAGGGTAAAAGAAGCCCCAGGCGTCCCGCAGCGCCACCTTCCATTTCGGCTCATCCGCTTCAGCAGTAGTGCTTCCTTTCCGGACCCTTACATTTTTCACGAACTTTTCAAGCCCGAGCAGATCCCATACCACTCCAATCAGGATGGAGAAAGCACCGACAATCAGAACATAGGACAACGTCAATTCCCACCCGAGCAGCGTCCACAGCAGAAGGACAATGACGGGGTTCAATAATGGCGAGGCTACTAAGAAGGACATGGACGGTCCAAACGGTGCTTTAGAAGAAAGCAGCCCCGCCAGAATCGGGATCGTCGAACATGAACAGAAGGGCGTCAGTGCCCCGAGCACCGTTCCATACAGGTAGCCGCTCCATTTATTCGGTCGTTCCAACACCCGTTTAATCCGCTCCTCTGTCACCTTCTGCTGCAGAAGACTGACGAGGAAGCTGATGAGAATGAACAATGCGGTCAACTCCGCAAACAAAATGAGGAATGTTTTCATAAACTCGAGAAAATCATTCATAAGATCCCTCCCTGCATCAACTTTTTTTGATGTAATGATCACAGTAGATCAATTTTTTTTGATGTATAATGTATAGATTTACCCTGACTACTGACCAGGGTAAAAGATGCAGCAGAGTTCCGGGGATAGGATGGATTTAACTTCCGAATCGTTCAGCTGATAATAGTTCCAGGTCCCCTTCTTTTCCCTCTGAATAAAACCGGCATCATGAAGGATTTTCAAATGGTAGGACAGTTTGGACTGCGGGAGTCCGACAAGCTCTGTCAGATCACAGACACACAGCTGTCCCTGCTGATTCAGTTCATACATGATTTTAAGACGAAGCTGATCTGCGAGTGCCTTGAATTTCTTTTCGTACCCTTCAAAGGAAAGTTCCTTCCCGGTTCCTGCATGTTGATCGACCGTTTCCATCGTCTCACCTCTACATCAAATTTTTTTGATCTAACTGCATTATATTCATCCCTCAGGAAGGATGTCAATTGAATGCATCAAATTTTTTTGATGTATGTTCATTCATCCATTCCTAAGTAATGCGTCTCCAGCTCCTCTTCCTGTATACCATGGTTATGATAAAGCCGGTGAGCCCTTGCATTCGGCTTAGAACTCACCACTCTGTGCAGATGGTGATCAATATAGTGGGCGGCCGCATGATCATCAACGGCCAGTCCGGTCTTGATTTTCCCTTCGGCCATTAATTTCTTATATGCCGGCCTCCGTTTCGGTTCGCCGTCATAATGCGGACAGTGGCTTCCCGAAAGAAAGCCCAGCCCTTGCAGCGGTTCCAGCTCCCCTCCGAAGGAATCCGTGACGCCTTCTTCAAACCAACAGATCGATCCGGCACTGACACCTGCAAGGATGACGCCCTGCTCCCACGCTTTCTTCAAGATCACATCCACTCCCCATTCTCTCCATAACGCCAGCATATTCCTCGTATTTCCACCGCCGACGAAGATGATATCCTTTTCCAGTAGAAAACTGTCCAGATCTCTTGTGGGTGGGTGAAATAATGAAAGGTGGGAAGGCTGACAGGCATAGTTTTCGAAAAAGTTGTAAAATCTGGCCGTGTAGCTGCCGGAATCTCCGCTGGCGGTCGGTATAAAACAGATGTGGGGCTTTGTTTTCGATGACTGTTCCAGCAGGTACGTATCCAACAGCGGATTTTCAGGATCCATCGAAAATCCTCCTCCACCTACAGCGATGATCTGTTTCATAAGCAGCACTCCTTTTCAACATTGATTTATGAGATAAAATATGTAAAAATATCCAGGAATACGAAGGTATTTCTATTACTCCTCATCAAAAGGGAGAGGTAAAATGATTGGATTCTTATACAATAGTACGTTGGCTGGATTATTCGGTTTAGGGATGTATCGGTTTATTCTTTTTGAAGGAACAGCATCCAAAGAGCATGCGCTTTCGTTTATCATTTCTGCCATCGTTATTCTGATCACAGCCCTTACAGGGAAGCGTTTCGCAGCCAAAGCATCTGAAAAAGCATCCAATGACTGGTTTTACGTGTCTCTTCTGTTTCCATTTCTATGGGGAATAGACGCTTTTCAAGCCATTCAATATGCGTATCCCTCATCGTTCATTGCCATTATCGGGTGTGGGCTTGCGACCTCTCTTCTGGTCTCCGCATGCTTATGGGATAGACCTGTACAAACAAACAGAAAAAAGATTGCCTCAGAGGCCGTCCAGGACTAAATGGAGATAATCCCCATGTCCTCTGATCAAATCCACTTCCTCTACGGACGAAATCCAGAAGAAGTGGAAGATCAGCCCTTTTCTTCTTCTCCCCCCGGACGGTTCCTGCAGCCAGCTGCCTTTCACCTCCGGGGTGTGGAGCTGATAAAAATACCGCTTATGCGGCTTTCTGCCCTCATTCATCCACGTATCCACCGCCAGTAATTTTTCTACATAGACGGAATTCAGCCCTGTTTCCTCCACCATTTCCCTTACAACAGCATGAAGATGATCTTCCCCCGGGTTCACAGTTCCTTTAGGAATTTGAATGCCGGCCTCAGGAACCGAATGTTGAAAAACAAGCACCTGGGGCTTTTCTTTATAAAAGCGGGTGATATATCCATAGACTTTCCATACAGGTTCCACAAGCACACCTCCTTTGTTACTGACCCGGGATGATTGTTCCTTGATGGAAATACAGCTGCCATCTGCCATGGATTTTCTTCCAGACTGAGCTCCTCCATGTGTTCCGCTTCCGCGTCGTATCCTTGACTTTATATGTACTCAGGACCGTATCCTCTGCCAGAATCTGAATCTCATAATGATGCAGCGTCATTTCTGACAGAACGACCCCAAGATTCAGGCAGTCTTTTTTCGTATAGATGATTCCGGAACTGCCAATCTCCCAAAAATCATCTGCAAGGATCTGATCCAGTTTTTCAGCGGAAGACCTGACGTCCAGACTGATATGTGCTCCTTCTAATTCCCTGAGATGGTTTTTTAGATCTTTCATCTATCCTCACCCTCTTCTGCTTACCGCCCCTTTATAAAGATTAGTTCTACACATTTCCTTTTTTATCCTTTTTGTTCAGCATACACTCCTGTTTATGACCAGAAAAAAAGACCCCTTGAGGGCCTTTCTTTGATTGATTAAGAGTACCATCCACCGTGGCTGTGATGAACGCCGCCCCACGGATAATAATTTCCCTGGCCGTAATGGTACCCGTAGCCGGGTGCATAGCTGCTGTGTCCGTGCTCGAAACCGGATCCTCCATACGTTCCCTGCCCATGATGATACCCGTAGCCCGGGACATAGGTGCCATGTCCATGGTGATAGCCATACCCCGGGATATAAGTCCCATGTCCGTGATGGTATCCTCCGCCGGGTACGTAGGTGCCGTGTCCATGATGATAAATCCGTTCCACAACGATCGCCCCTTCCGTTTGCTTCAACCTTAGCCTATGCCGGGCGAGAAGGTGTGGTCTGGGCGTTATCCATAAAACAAACCACGCTGCCTCTTGACAGCGCGGCTTGTCTTTTATTTAGATTCATAGATCAAACGTATGGTTTTCCACCGTTTCCTTATACCAGTAGTAGCTGTCTTTCGGTGTACGCTCAAACGTATCAAAATTGACGTGGATGATTCCGAAGCGCTTGTCATAGCCTTCCGCCCATTCAAAATTATCAAGAAGCGACCAGACGATGTACCCGGCAATCGGGACGCCGGCCTCAATGGCCCGGCTCAGCGATGTGAGGTGCTGTTTCAAGTATTCGATTCGTTCCTGATCATGCACCTTTCCATCCTCTTCTACGTCGTGGTTGTAGCAGGCCCCGTTTTCTGTGATGTACAGCTGCAAGTCACCGTACGTTTCATGAAGATCCTTTAACGTTTTGTAGAAGCCTTCTGCATAGATCGGCCAGTCGATATCTGTGCGGCGGTCGTCCACGGGAATCTCCTCGACCTGGAACATGCCTCCGTCTTCCTTGTAGCGGCCGAGGCTTCCTGTGTAGTAGTTGATTCCCATAAGATCGATTGGCTGGGAGATGATATCGAGATCTCCTTCTTCCATACGCAGCACGGCATCCTGTTCAGCAAAGATGCTCTGCAGCGTCTCTGGGTATGTACCTTTGAACACAGGATCCATGAACCATTCCTTCTGCCACATCATCCCTCTGCGGCAGGCTTCCACATCTTTTTCATCCGGAGTAAAGGGCTCCAGCCAGCCAACATTCGGAGCATACCCGATCTCCCCGTCCGGCACAAAATTCCGGAACGATTGGACTGCTTTGCCATGAGCAAGCAGCAGGTGGTGGGAAACATCAACGGCGGCCTGCAGGCTTGTTTTTCCCGGCGCATGAATGCCGAGGTAGTTGGATAAAAAGGAGGCACACCACGGTTCATTGATGGTCAGCCACTTTTTCACCTGTCCACCGAACGCCTGAAACATTGCTTCGGCATAGGATAAGAACGCGTCTGTCGTGTCGCGGTTCTCCCATCCGCCCTTTTCCTGAAGCACCTGGGGAAGATCCCAATGATAAAGGGTGATCATCGGCTCGATCCCGTTTTCGATCAGATCATCAATCAGATGACGGTAATAGGCCACTCCTTCTTCGTTCAGATCTCCGGTCCCATCAGGAATGACCCGGGACCATGATATCGAAAAGCGGTAAAGATCGACACCGAGGCTTTTCAAATGCTGCACGTCTTCCTTGTACATATGATAACTGTTACAGGCCTCATCTCCATGATCCCCGTTTTTTACGTTGCCGGGGGTATGAGCAAAGACGTCCCAGATCGAAGGAGTCCTGCCTCCCTCCTTTGCTGCCCCTTCGATTTGGTAGGACGCGGTGGCCGCCCCCCACTTAAATTGTTCTGGAAATTGAATAGTTGTCATAAGCGATACCTCCAGTTTTTAACGTTCAGCTTTCCTTCGTAGAAGCTCTGAGCACAAGCTCAGGGTCTACTTTCATATCCTGGATATCATGGTCATCCTTGATCAAATCCTCCAGCATATAAGCAGCCAGCTTTCCGAGCTTTTGTTTGTCCTGTTTGACTGTTGTGAGTGGTGGATCGCTGTACCGGCATGCTTCAATATCATCACAGCCGATCAGCTGGATATCCTCAGGAACGGATAATCCTTCTTCCTTGATCGCCTTCAACGCACCGAGTGCCATCATATCAGACGCTGCGAAGACAGCTTCCGGAAGACGATCGGCTTTCAGAATCTCCTTCATTCCTTCATAGCCGCTTTCTTCGAAAAAGTCCCCGTAATAGAGCCAGTCCTTTTCAATAGGAAGACCAAACTGATTCATCGCATCGATAAAACCGATGTTACGGATACTGGACACCAGCGAGTCCTGTTTTCCTCCGATATAGGCGATGGTACGGACCTGGTTCAAGTACAGGTGCTCCACCACTTTGGCTCCGATTTTCGCATTGTCGGTCATAATATAGCTGGATTGCGGACCTTCCAGTTTCAAATCAATGCCCACGCTTGGAATGTCACTTTGGGCAATGTCATGAACGGCCTCTTCAATTTCATCCCCTGCGATGATCAGACACCCGTCCACGTGGAAATGCTTGCACCTTTCCAAATACTTGCTTTCTCCCTGGTAAATCTTTTCATTCGAGAACAGCAGCAGGTCATACCCGAGCGATCCGACCGCTTTTTTGAACGAATTGACGACTTCGTTGAAAAAAGGGTGGGTGAAATCAACATTGATTTTCCCCGCATAGATAAGTCCGATCAAATTCGATTTCTTCGTCGCCAGCGACTTTGCTGAAAACGTCGGCTGGTACTTCGTATCTTCAATGATTTTATAGACTTTCTTTCGTGTCGATTCACTGATGCCTCCATAATTGTTGATAATCTTGGAAACCGTGGCTGGAGACACTCCGGCCATCTTAGCTATGTCACGTATTGTCAAATCCATATCTCTTTCTCTCCTTCAAAATCAGCCTCCATGTCATTACCATCTATTGTATCAACAATTTGGAGAAGCGGGACAGATTTACTTGATGGATCCTTCTGTGATACTTGAAATGAACCATTTGTTGAAAATCAGGAAAATGAGAATAAGTGGAACCGTCGCCCAGAAGACACCGCTCAACAGCATCCCGAAGTCCACACGGAAGGCATTGTTTAAGGAAGCAAGCGCCACCTGCAGCGTATAGGAAGCCGGATCACGCAGAACCGTAAACTGCCACAAAAATTCACCCCAGACGAGCGTGAACACGATGATGCCGAGCGTCGCAAAGGCGGGTTTGATGATTGGGAGCACGATGCTCCTGTAAATCCTGAAGTTGGAACAGCCGTCCAGCTTCGCCGCTTCCATCAACTCATCAGGAACCGATTCACTGATGTACTGCCGCATCAGGAAAATCCCGAGAGGGTTGAGTAAAAACAGCACGCCCGCCCCTAACAGCGTATCGAGCCATCCCAGCTGAGAAACCAGGTAAAACTGAGGAATCAAGCCGAGCTGCGGCGGAATCACCATCGTTAAGAGAATCAGAATGAAAAAGAAGTTCTTCCCCGGGAACTGAAATTTCGCAAAGGCAAAACCCGCCAGTGAACTGATAAACAGGACAGCCAAGGTCACCGTCGAGCACAGTACGATCGTATTCCACATCGCCTGGAAGAATGGTATCGTATCCAGCACTTTCATGAAGTTCTCCACCAGCTGATCACCGGGAAGAAGCGTCGGTGGAATGGAATTGTAGGCCGCACTTGGCTGTGTGGCCATTACAAACATCCAGTAAAATGGAAAGATCGAAACGAGTGACGCAAACCCAAGGGCGATATAAACAGGGAGCGTTCCTTTTGCAGCACGTTTCATTTTATTCATTTGGTAAACGCCCTCCTCTTCTGCTTACGACCGAATCCGGACGTGAGCCACGTATTGATTGCGGCAGCCGCCACGATAATGATCAACAGAAGCACCGCCGTTGCGGACGCTGTTCCGAAAGAGCCAAGGTTGAACGCATCACGGTACAGGTACATGACTACAGTCATCGCCTCATCCCTGTTGAAAGCGGAGGAACCGAGGAATACAGCCGGTTCAGCAAACAACTGAAGCGCCCCGACCGTCGACATGAATACCGTAAGGACGATAAACGGCTTCAACAATGGAATGGTGATGTGAAGAAACTGCTGGACTTTTCCAGCGCCGTCGATCGTTGCGGCTTCGTACAAATCCTTCGGTATGCTTTGAAGACCAGCTAAATAAATGATCGTATTGTAGCCGACCCATCTCCAGAAAACCATGAGGGAAATAGCAATTTTCGCTCCCCATTCCGACGTTTTCCAACTGACCGGATCAACACCGAACAAACCGATGACATAGTTGGCAAGCGCGGTTTCACTGCTGCTGAAAAACACACCGAATACTAATGCGACAGCTACCATCGATGTAATGTAAGGCATAAAGATGGTGACCCGGAAAAAATTCGTAAAGCGGATGACCGCCATATTAAGAAAATAAGCAAGAATAATGCCGACAACCAGCTGAGGAGCCGTTCCCATTAAACCGATGATGACTGTGTTATACAACGACTTCCAAAACAACGGATCCTGAAGGACGACAACGAAATTGCTGAACCCGACAAACTCCATGGCCCCGAGGCCGTTCCATTTCTGGAAGGCGAGGACGATGCTGAAAACAGCTGGATAGAGACCGATGATGGCAAATATGATGAAAAAGGGTGCGATATACAAATAACCGGACAGCATATCTTTCTTTTTCTCAGACATCGGTGTCTTCGCTGCGGCTTTGGATGCATGCTGACGCTTCTGTACACTCTCCACTTCTTTCCCTCCTTTATGTAGGAGGGCCGGATGTTCCCCACCCAGCCCCGTGACATTTTAGCGGTTCATAAGATCTTCGATTCGTTTGACAGCCCCTTCCCATTCCTCCTCTGGGTCGGCCCCTTCCTGCACATTGCGCAGAGCCGTCAACACTTCATTGTTTACCGTAACGTATTTCGGCCCTTTGTAGACTTCAGGTATTTCCTGAGCAGCCTCTGCGAAATAAGCCGCGGTATTCTGTCCACCGAAATACTCGTCGGAATTGTTCACGAACTCTTCCATTTCATACACTTCAGGAGCAGATGGGAATAAACCGCTTTCTGTGAAAGACTTCAACTGGTTTTCAGGAGAAAGCATCCACTGAGCAAAGGCATAGGCTTCTTCACTGTTTTTCGTTTCAGATGGAATGGCCACATAAGAACCGCCCCAGTTACCGGCAAAATCCGTTGGAAGTGTGGTCACTTTCCATTTCCCTTCGCCCTCCGGCGCATTTTCGGTCATGTAGCCTTTCAGCCAGGCGGGTGCCATTTCTACAGCAAACTCTCCTTTATTCAAGGCGTTGGCCCATTCCGGCGTCCACATTTCAAAGGATCCGACGACACCTTTCTCCTGGAGATCCACCGCATAATCGTAGGCTTCTTTCACTCCATTATCAGCTTCATTGATAAGAAGCTCTCCATCACGATTGAAATAGCTTACCTGCAGGGCATCCATATTGGCACGAAAAGCCATTTCCATGCTGTCGACCATCGGCTTGCCAGTTTCCTCCAAAACTGTCTCCGCAGCCTCTGAAAATTCATCCGGAGAGGAAATCATGGTGCTCACCTCATCTGGATCTGTCGGCAGGCCGGCCTCTTCAAACACATCGGTATGGAAATACATCGCTTTAGGTCCGATATCGGTTGGAAGACCAAAGAGGAAATCGCCTCCCCCGTTTTCTGCCATCTTCCATTTCCAATCTAAGTATTGATCCTGAATTTCATCCGCTCCTAACTCATACAAGTTTACGAAACGACCCTGCGCTTCGCGGTAACGGTCCAGCTGATCGACTTCTATCATTGTCAAATCCGGGGCGCCTGTTCCGGCAGAGATGGCTGTAAACAAGCTGTCGTGGTGATCGCCAAGCTCAGAATTTTTAATGTTGACCGTAACATCCGGGTTTTCCTTTTCATATTCATCAGCAAGCGTCTCATAGTTCGTTGCTCCAAATACCCAGAAGTCCAGTGTTACTTTCCCTTCTCCAGATGCCGCTTCATCATCACTGCTGCAGGCAGAAAGAAACATAGATAAGACCAGTAACAGAACGAGTGTGAACCTCTTTTTCACATTGACCATCCCTTTCGTATCCATCAATTTAGTTGCTTCCCTCCGATTAACGAAACCGGTTTCGTTAATACCTAAAAAAAATCAATTGATTTGTAAGGTTAGCTTGATTATAACGACAAATGTATCCGTTTTCAACAGGTTTTTTCTGTTTTTATAATAGTTTTATGTAATTTTAGTAAACCGGTTTCGTTAACTCTGCATGGTTCCCTTTCCTCAGCCATTGAGCCTAAAAAAGACGACCTCCCTCTACAAGGGAGCCGTCTGACTGGTGTGATTATTGAAGCCTCGTTTTCCCATGGGCAGCAAAGGAAGCGGGGTTTTTCTTTCTGTATACACTCAGCACCAGCCCGAATAAAACCGCATGAAGAACAGTAGCGTCCATCCCGTAGCTGAGAAACGGAAGCGGAAAGGAAGCGGTTGGAAGGATTCCTATAGACATCAGTACATGGTAAAGGACTGGAACAGCATAGAAAACCAGGCTCCCTCTTACAAGCAGCTGACCAAAGGGTTCTTTAATCTCCCTTGTCATCCAGAACAGGCGGCCAATCACAAGTATCAGAAGGGTCAGGAGAATAAGGGCAGCGGCCCAGCCCAGCTGATTCACTATTGAAAGAAAGACAAAATCGGTGTGGCCGGAAGGCAGCGGCTCCGCTTGTGAGCTCTCCCCTATCCATGCGGCATGACTGATGACTTCCTCCATCCGCAGATACATAGACCCGCCCCCATTCGAGAATTTCTCCGGGGATAAAAACGACAGCAGCCGATCCTTTTGATAGCTGGCAGCAGCTGCAAAGAACCACCAGCCAGCATATACAGCTCCGATGATGGCTAACGAAACCAACGACCAGAGGATTTTTTTGTTCACCTGTTTATGGAGGAACAGGGCTGTAAAGAGCAGGGTATAAATGAACGCAGCATTCGGATCCGCAGCTCCCATGAAAAAGTAGACAGGAAGCATATACAACACGATCCCCTTCCACACCTTCATCGGTCCGTTACTGCCGATGGCAGCAAGACCAACGAGAAGCATCGGAATAAAATCGATGCTGGTCACATGAAAGGGGCCGACCTGCACACCTACGCTTCCCAGAATAAGCGTGGTCATCGACATCGGTCCCCACGTCAGAAACATGGCTCCTGCCAGACCCAGCCCGTAAAACAGCCACCCGAGCGGCCTTAGCTTCCTATAGTCAACAAACAGAAGGCCCCCTGCTGCCACGACACCGGCTGCCGTGAAGAAGACTTTCCCGTTGAATGAGTAGCCGTTTTCCCAGCTGAAGATCAGGGCCGTCAGAAAACCGCAGGCCATCAATGCAGCCAGAAGAAAGACCAGCCATCCGTCGATTTTTTCCTTGTACACGTCCTGGAAATGACGGCCGGTTTCCGGTGCACTCCCCATCCGGCGGACTGCTTCCGCCTCAGCCGCTTCCGGACTGAACCCCTTGTTCAGCAGGCTTTCTTTTTCCTGTTGGATATGGCTGTTCAACTCACAGGCAATCCTATTCCCGGTTTCTTTGTCTTTAATAAAGGACTGGACGGTTTGAAGGTAATCGCTTCGTGATCTCATATCTGTCCCGCCTCCACGAGCGTTCGCAGCACCTGCGGTTTGTCGGGGGAGGACTCATATTTCTTAAGCAGTTTCCTTCCCTTTCTCGTCAGTTGATAATATTTCTGCTCTTCTTCTCTCCACTCCGACTGGATGCACCGCTTCTGTTCAAGAATGTGAAGCGTCGTATACAGCGCACCTTGATCGCTTTCAAACGTTTTAATCCCTCTTGCCCGGATTTTACCAGCCAGCGTATAGCCTGTCTCCTCCTGTACGAGGAGCTGTAAAATAGACAGGCGGATTTGTTCCGGGCTACATTCCTGTTCGGCTATTTTCTCCATCACTTCATTTCGACGCGCCTGATCAAATGTCAACGGCTTGAATGATGTATGATCGAGTGCCTGCTTCAACTTTCTTATTCGGTTTTCCATCAAAGTGTCCCTCCCAGGCGATGTTTAAGTAGAACTTTTGCTCGCTTCAATCGTGTCTTTAATGTATTTTCATTTTTCTTCAAAACATCGGCCATCTCTCTCGTCGATAAGTCCTCGTAGTAGTGAAGATAGATGACCTCCCTGTATTTCTCAGGCAGGTCCATCACCGCTGCGGCCAGTTCGTGGTCGACATGGTTCTGGATAACCGTGTCTTCTGTACTGGAAGCATCTTTTGTCTGTTCAAGCTGTTCCTGCTCGGAGACGGTCACCTTCCGGTTGTACCAGCTTTTCAAGTGATCCTTACAGTGATTGATGGCGATCCGCCACAGCCACGTTGTCATTTTCGACGTTCCATTGTATGTATGCAGGTGGTGATAGCCCTTCACGAAAATTTCCTGCGTTAAATCCTCCGCCAGTGCCGCATCCTTGACGTAGGAATAGACAAGGTGGAGGATGGCTGTTCCGTAGTTTTCCATCAGTTCCTGGATGATTGCTTCTCTGTTTTCATGTTCAATCGGTGTATTCATTGAGTGTTCCACATTGTCCCCTCCTGCCCCATTAAACGATACAGGTCTGGAAATAGTTTTACAAAAATAAAAAAAGACAGCACGAAGTGTGCTGTCTCAGGCCAAAACGTCCGGTGCAGGCCATCAAAGATGGCTCCATTCCGGATGTCCTCACTGAAATACGAGGCTGTTTCGTTTCAGGAATCGGTCATGGAACGTCAGAGGCACGCCTTCTCCATCTTTTTCTGCATGAATGTGAAGGTGCGGCTCCGTCGTATTTCCTGTGTTTCCCACTTCCCCTAAGAGATGGCCCGCCTCAACCGCATCTCCCTCCTGGACATGGACTGCGCCCGGTTTCATGTGGGCGATATGAACGTCCACGCCCTGACAGGAAAGAATGACGTGGTTACCAGCGGGATGCTGCTCCTTGTCCGGCTCCGCCTGCGGGAGAATATCTTCATATTCGTCCACCGCTGCTGTCACTTCACCTGTGCACGGACTGTACAGCGGCTCACCGTAGATTTCATAGTCTTCCAGGCTGGCGGGAGATAAGCCGTCAGCACGGACGGTGAGCGCATTGACTTTAAGAATGTCATAAGCATAGGCCTGTGTCTTGGATTCATAGTGATAGTTGATCGACGTACTGGCTCCCCCGTGACCCAATGCATAGACCCCGTGCTTCATTGGAAATTCCATGTCGACGGCCTTGTCTTCTTCCGGCAGGGCGTATCCCGACAGTCCGGAGACCGCAATGGATCCAAAATAAAGGATAAGAAGAAGGCTGATGACCATGGAAAATACAGCCCCTTTCCTCTTCTTTTCCGATTTCTCAGGCAGACTGCGCCAACGCCTGTAGACAAAAACGCTTACTATGAGAAAGCTGAGAGGCAGAAGCCAGCGCATGTAGTGGGTAAACATGTGCCACGGCCCGATGACAAAAATAAATGCCATGAACATGAGAACCGCAGCCCAGTCTATCAAGAGGTATGTACGTTTCGAATACGCTGATTTCAATAAATGGACAAACAATAGTACGGGCAGCACGAGGTGGATAAAAGCCTGAAACCAGATCAACCAATCATTCCCTTCGCCAAATTAGAACGATGACGCTCTTTAATCATCTATACGTTCTGCAATGGAAAAAGTTTCATAGGTTTCAGGCTGTCCCTCTTCATGTACGTCTGCTTAAGTATTCACTGGCCCCCAGCACCGCAATAGCAAACACAGCAACCGTGATGACCAGCGCGCCCGGAACACCGGAGGATCCGAGGTAGAACAGAAGCAGGATAGCCCCGCCGATGCCAAAAGTAACAAACAGCAGCGTCAAAATAACCGAACGCCCATGTGTCAAGGACTTCCATTTCTTCCATCCGACCGCGGCCAGAATGAGCGCAGCAGCAAAAGCAATGACAGCACCTGTCGTCATATGACTTCCCCCCTTTTGTAAAGGTATACCCGGAAGAGAAGCGTTCAATCGGGTAATTTCATATTTTTTACATTGACAAGAAGAATGACCCATGATTAAAATAGTATCCAACTGTTAATAAAAAGAACGGCTGAGAGAGAAATCAAGTAGCCGTCAGGATCCCTGTCCCAGAGAGCCGGTGCGTGGTGAAAACCGGCACACATCCTGACTGTGAATTTCACTTCTGGAGCTTTTTCCACCGTGGTGGGAAACAGTGGCGACTGTTATACGCACAAGTGATGAGTGTATGCTCATAACAAGGGTGGTACCGCGGTCCAACCGTCCCTACGTCATGTAGGGGCGGTTTTTTTATTTGTCAGCCCTTTGGCGCATAGATGCGTCAAAGTAAAAAAGAAGGTAAAGGAGCTTATGTCATTATGAAACAACAAGAGCAGTGGACATCCAAGATCGGATTTATATTAGCTGCCGCCGGTTCCGCCATCGGACTCGGCGCCATCTGGAAATTCCCTTATATCGCCGGCCAGAACGGAGGCGGAGCATTCTTTCTATTATTCATTATCTTTACATTGTTTCTCGGTTTGCCCCTGCTGTTAGCAGAGTTCTCCATCGGACGCACCGCTCAGAAAAATGCTGTAGAATCCTACAAAACGATCTCACCAGGAACGAAATGGCATTGGATCGGCATCATGGGGATGATCACATCCTTCCTGCTTTTGTCGTTCTATAGTGTGATCGGCGGCTGGATCGTCGCTTATTTGTATAAAACACTCACCGGGCAGCTGGCGTCCGTGGATGCCTCCTCCTACGCAGAGATATTCGGAAGCACCATTTCCCATCCGTTCGGAAGTGTGCTTGTCCAGCTGATCTTCATGGTCATGACCATTCTTGTGGTCTCCCGGGGTGTCCAGCAGGGCATTGAAAAAGCCAGTAAAATCATGATGCCTGCCTTGTTTGTATTGTTTATCCTGCTTGTCATCCGGGCCGTGTCTCTTGATGGCGCGTTGGAAGGCATCACCTTCCTGTTGATGCCTGACTTTACCAAAGTAACCTCGCAGACGATTCTAGAGGCGATGGGGCAGTCCTTCTTCACCTTGAGTGTCGGAGTTTCCGTTATGGTAACGTACAGTTCATACCTGCCTAAAACAGAAAACCTGCCCCGCGCTGCCTTATCCATCGGTGGCATGAACATTTTCATCGTTCTGCTTGCGGGACTGGCCATTTTCCCCGCAGTGTTCGCATTTGACCTCCAGGCGGATGCCGGACCTGTCCTGTTGTTCCAGGTGCTTCCGACTGTATTCAGCCAGCTGCCGGGCGGCATGATTTTCTTTGCCGGCTTCCTGCTGTTGTTCTTGTTTGCGACGTTGACCTCGGCTTTCTCTATGCTTGAGATCATCGTATCCGTGCTCTCGAAGGGCGACAAGGCGAAGAGGAAAAAATGGGCGTGGATCATCGGCCTCGCCATCTTCGCTGTCGGGATCCCATCGACATTGTCCTACGGAGTCCTGGCAGACGCCACCCTGTTCGGACGGACGTTCTTTGACAACATGGATTATGTAGTCAGCAACATCCTGTTCCCGATCGGGTCGCTTTTGATCGCCTTGTATGTACCGAACAAAATGAAAAAGTCAGCGCTGTATGAAGAACTGCAAAGCGGCAGCCGGATGAAAAAAGGGTTGTTCCAAACATGGTTTATCCTGCTCCGCTATGTGGCGCCGCTTCTGATTATCATCGTCATGCTGGATGTGCTTGACGTATTTTAACCGATAGACTTTGTTAAAGACTCTTACTAAAAAAGAGGAACCTCCACTTTTGGACGTTCCTCTTTTTTAAACACGGATAACACAAACTCCAGCCATTTTTCTTTTCGAATATATGGAACTACTCCCGTGGGGCGAGTAACATGACCGCTACACCGACCATGCATATTCCTGCACCAATCCAATCATATAAATCAGGTGTTTTTTTATCTACGCCCCATCCCCATAAAACAGAGAGAATGATAAACACTCCCCCATATGCCGCATAAACTCTCCCGAAGGACGGAAAAGCTTGGAATGCAGCAATCACACCATACAACGCTAAAGCTGCACCTCCGCCCAATCCCCAATACAGCGGTTTACCTTCTCTCAGCCACAGCCAGATCAAATACCCTCCCCCTATCTCCGCTATACCTGCAAGGACAAAGAGTAAAATCGTATGTAGGATAATCGTAATCACTTCCTAAACTATCGAGTCTATGAACCTGTTTTTCCTTTTTATCAAGAGATTCTTCCCATTTCCTTATAGGTATAGTATTCCATATTATTGTATGGGAGGCCATCCTTTGTGATTGTTCTGCCCCTTTACTAAAAGGTGGATACTCTATTGAAAAATCGCCGCTATCCTATTTTTGTTATTCCTCATATTCTATGGAAATCGTTGGCCGGTTCCAGTTGTTCTCTTAACTCTCTCCGAAGTTTCTCCACCTTCTTTAACTTCCTTAAAGTGAGCAATGAGAAAACACGAACAGCACTATATTTCACCATTATTCTGCTTCATCATCTTTTCCAGTAGAACCTTCCTTTCATCATTCAAAAGGATAGGTACACGACCTTACTAAAGAGGCGTGAAGAAATCTCCTCCTAAAGCAAGGGTTTCTTTACACATTAAAAACCATAAATTTCAATGGGGAGATTTGCCTGGATTTAACAATTATTTTATAATAAAAGTCATATGATGTCGAAACTATTCCGCTTATGTCCAACAAACCTCACAGGCCTGCTTATCTAGGTCCTGTAATGACGCTTTATCATTATTCTAAAGGTATGAGTGGTGGTTTATGGGACCAAGCAATCAAAATATCGACAACAGGAGGGTTTGATGAAAAGGAAAAGCCTGCTTATCATTTCAGCGATCATTTTGGTTATTAGTTTCATTGGCGCTTCCACCATCTTCTCCCAACCGAACGAAGAAGACACGGAAAAACGTGTGTCATCCAATATGAGAACGCTCAACAAACCAACGAACAAGACCGATGTGACGGAAGTTTCACTCGCTGCTGTGGGGGATCTGTTAATCCATAAAGAAGTATACAATGATGCGAAAACTTCTTCAGGCTATGATTTTAATCCGATGTTTCAAGAGGTCTCCCCCCATCTTTCCAATGCCGACATTACCTTTGCAAATTCAGAGAGCATCATGGGCGGTGCGGCCATCGGCGTATCCACCTACCCTTCATTCAACACCCCCTTTGAATTAGGGGATGCGTTAAAAGCTAACGGCATTGATATTATTTCCATGAGCAACAATCATACGCTGGACCGGGGAGTTCCTGCGATTGAAAACGCGATTAATCAATGGGATTCACTGGGAATTAAAAAGGTGGGGGGCTACTTGTCACCGGAGGAAAGAGATAGGATCACAACGATCAAAAAGAATGACATCACTTTCTCCTTTCTGGCTTACACCTATGGAACAAATGGAATCCCGACCCCTGATGGAAAACCATACCTGGTGAACAGGATTGATAAAGATCTGATTGCCTCTGACATTGAGAAGGCCGCCGGAGAATCTGATGTCGTCGTCATGAGTTTACATTTCGGCAATGAATATGAAAGAAACCCGAGTACAGATCAGAAGGAATTGGCAGCCTTTGCGGCCGAACAAGGAGCAGATATTATACTCGGGCATCACCCGCACGTGCTGCAGCCACCGGAATGGATTGAAAATACAGATGGGTCTCAGAGTCTCGTTTTTTATTCTCTCGGTAATTTTCTCTCCGGCCAGGAGGAAAAATACCGGCGGATGGGTGGCATAGCTGGAGTGACTGTGCAGAAAGTGAAAGGTATAGAGGGAACATCCATCGATATAAGGGAACCACGGTTTAAACTTACGTATGTAGACTTTGCAAATGATCAGGATTTCAAGATTCTCCCTATGAAGGAATTTGATCATGACATGTTCGAGGAACTATCCAAACACATGAAAACATCTATCCATGATCTATCGGTAAACTAAGCAAAAAAACGCATGCTCTTCCTAAGAACGTGCGTTTTTTGCTACTGAAAAGGACACCATCGATTCAAAGGATTCGTTCCCTTAAAAACTCGCAGCTCGTCCTTTGGCATCAATGGCACCAACCTGCTCTTATGCTTAAGAATTTTTTGGTCAACTTCTCCATGACTTCTTCTAAATACAATAATTAGATTATCGGAATAACAAGTAGCAGCCGCCTAAAAAAAACGATGAATAGGATGCTTAAGAAAATACTTTTTATGATGCGTCTTTCTTTAGTTTTAGGAATAATACCGAAAACATAACAAAAAATGAACAAGCGTATGAAGAAAATGAAAAGAACTCAATAACTCCAGACAATGTTAAAGTTTCATTGTCCCAAAATGAGCAGAACATTACCTCTGAATCAGTTCTAAACTGTTTCTCATCAAACAAATGCTCTGAAGAAACTGTAAAGCGAGAATTAAATAATGTTCATTTAAATGAAATGACTGAAAATGTAAGGATCACTCCTGTTAAAGAAGATGAAGAAATCATCGTTAACATTGACGGCCCACAACCCCAAAAAATAAGTTATATAACAAAAACGCTAAAGAACGATACTGCATCTATTTCGGAGGAGGTTGTCGATGGTCATTCATTCGTAATTAGCAGTCAGGGGGAGTACAGTATTCTTTTAACAGCACAATGGGAATATGAAAATGGAAAGTTTGAAGGCAGTGTTTCCAAAGCTGCTAAATTAAATGTTAAGTAGATCGTTGTTTACAAGATTAAAAAGAACAATATTATCAATCATCTTTTATCCTGCAGGACCTCTGACTTCTTGAATCTATCTTTGCCATGCAAGCCCGCGAGCTAAAGGCCCCCCTTTCATGAGGTTGGGTTTTCGTTCACATTTAATTCATAAGTGACGAGGTTTTTGTTATGATCAGGTAAAATATGATGGCTTCAACAGGGACCATAATCAACACATTCTTTAATGTATGATATTTAAGCTGCACCAAATAACCTATACCCCAAACTACCGTTACCAGTATTGGAATCATAATTACTGCAGCATTTTCTTCAGGAGCAAATGCTGCGACAGCCCAGGCTAAGAAAACGCTAAAACCTACAGCCAATACGCCTATAATTATATTTATCATATGTATGTATTTATTCGCCATTACAGCCCTCCTACCTTCCAAATGTAACAATTTAATGATTTTAATCATTCTACCTCAAACAGATGTTAACAATGAACGAATGCCAGGGGCAATTTCCCACGCTATGGACAAAGCAGTCAAATTCCCTGTCAGGGCCATCGCCGCCGGCACTTTTATCAAAGATATCGTCTGATCTACATCAGCCACAGCGCTTTCCCTTCTTCTTTTGTAAAAGAGAAGTACGTCACAAAAAACTGCTGCAGACTCTCATCCGAAGTCCCCTCCACCCATTCACGATAGATATCCAGTAATGTATGGACACTTCCTCCGCAGTATTTTTCTACGAGCTCGGAAACGACGTGGGTACTTCTCCAATAATCATAAAAAGCGGCGGATAGCGCTTCACTGCTTCCTCCCCGGTATCCCGCCGCACCAAATTGATCAAGCGGATATGTTCCGTATTCTTCCTTATATTTGTCGATCAATAAGCGTTCGACTTCCTTGATGGTCTGGCACCGGTCTTTACTCAACATCAGTGTTCTTGGTATGTAAAAGCAGAGACCCTCTTCAAACCACATATCCCGGGCATCTTCATCCTCCCATGTTTCAAACTCAGAATGAAAAACATCGGCGTGGTGAGTAAGTTCATGAGCGGCAATTACAGCCACATCTTTTACGGTCAGGCTGTCATAATACCTCTCCGCTTCCGGTACTCCTGCTGCACTTGGTCTATACAACTCTTTCCACGTCTCTACCACAGGATGAAGGTGAATCAGATCCCTGGAGGTATACGCCGGAAGTGGAATGGTCGAATAAAGTTCTGTTGCTGATGGAACATCATGAAAAACGATGCCCCGCGGTGATTCATACGAGGAAATTGTCCTGAGCTGTTCAGAAAACCTTTCAAGCTCTTCCAGCATCAGCTTCCCGCTTTTTTCGATGGATTGTACATGGGATGTGTCGGTTACAGATACGGCGTATTTCATCGAATCCCCTTTCTCTTTTAAAACCGGAGTGACCCTCTAAATCCGCGGGCGGCATAGTAGGATTCCGCCCCATTATGATAGGTGAATACACGCCCGTAGCGGAAATCACAGAAAATCGCCCCGCCTTTGGAGCGGACGTCATCCGGCGTTTTTACCCAGCTGGATGTTTTCGTATCATACTCTCCCGTTTCCTGAAGAAAACGGTATTCCTGTTCAGAAAGCATTTCGATGCCGATGTCCCCGGCCAGGTCCACTGCTGATGTTTCCGGTTTGTATTTCTTTCTCGCTTCCAGCGCCTTCCGATCATAGCAGACGCTCCTCCGTCCTTTTGGACTTTCCTTCACACAGTCAAAAAAGACAAGCTCATCTTTCTCTTCATCGTAAAAAACCACATCCGGCTCACCGCCCGTCTCTTCCATACGATAAAGCACAGCGTTTTTTTCAGAGTGAGTGTTCAGCTTTCTTTCTACATCAGCCCACTGAATTCCCTGATGACGTTCCGGGTGCTTGTCAAAACGCTGCTTCAATGAAGATCGAAGTTGATCGCTTTCCTCTTGAGATAAAAGCTTTTCCTTAGACATGCTTTTTCCTCCTTTAACGTTTCTTTGTTCCGATCCTATCGCAGTCCAAAATTCAGTGCTCCCCTTTTCCCAAATAGGAGGCCGGGTGATCAGGACAGACGAAGACACGGAAGGATCCTTTATCCATCCTGATGATCACTTTCCGCAATCTTTTTCAACTGTTTCCCAATAAACTGCAGGTTGCGGGCAATGACAATAAGAACGATAGCGATGAATGCTAAAGCAATGGTAATCAAGCATGAGCCTCCTTTTAATACTTTCCAATAAATTCTTGGAACTGAATGCTAAAACCGTTTAATAAAACGATCCCTGTAACCAGACATCCGATGTGAATGATCCGTTGAAACGTATTTTCTTCTTTTTTACCTTCCGAATGGTAACGAGCGAAAACAAGGTCAGCAGCACACCAAATAAAAGAGCGAAATTGATGACACCCCTCTCCTTATCTTTAGATGTTGTCTAACATATAAGCTTGTTCCATTCATTCTACGATTTTCATAGTAAATCGTTTCATTGTTTTTACTCACCATTCCTCCGTATACAGGTAACTCTCTCCTGCCCTTGATCTTCCGGGTACTGACAGAAAGATAAGGAATTCGTGCTTCTGACTCCCACTCAACGCTGGGGAAAAATGTACGCTTGCAGAAACGGATCGGAATGGCCTTAAATGGCATCGTTCACCCGTATTGGTTCACAAACCTTTTTAACGTGACCCCAATGGTCGTGAGCTGGATCTGGTCTTTTTTCCATGCTTCCTTGTTTACCCTATATCCTTTCTCTTCTTACGCTCCTCTTCGACAAAGAATCAAAATCACCTTCCTGATTCCAAGAAAGTATGAAACTTAGAAAATATCATATTCACGTGGTCTGACACAGTTCGATTATTCAACTTAAATATGGGGAATGTAAATTTCCTGATTCTACGGGGAGTTGTGTATTATAAGTAAACATCCATACCAATAACAGCTGATAAGAACTATGGCATAAAAAAAGCAGCTATTCAAAACGAATAACTGCTCTTCTACGAACCTATGAAATAAATCCACCCGACACGTCTTTCACGTTGTGCACAACAATAAAGGCGTCAGGGTCGGTTTCTTTTACAACCCGCTTCAACTTAAGAAGACGGTGGGTATGGACAATGATGTACAGCACCCGGCGCTCCTCCTTGGAATATTCACCTGTTCCATAGAACAGCGTCGCACTGGAAGCAAGCTCCGTCGTAATCCGTTGAGAAATTTCCTCTGTCTTTGGAGAAATGATATTGATGGCTTTTTTCGAGTCAAAGCCACCGAGCACAAAGTCTGTCACGATCTTTCCGACGTACAAGGTGATCAGCGTGTACATGGTGGAGATGGGACCGATAATAAAGATACCTGCAACAACGACCATCGCATCAAGCGCGAACGTCACTCCGGTCAAATCCCACCCGAGCTGATGGTTGAGCATCCGGGCGATAATAGAGGTCCCTCCGACCGAACTGCCGGCCTGATAAATGAAGCCGAAACCGATTCCGGTAATAACCCCGGCAAAAATGGCGGCAAGCAGGGCATCTTCGATCGGATACGCCCAGATGTGTTCGAAAAACCATAGAAAAAAGGAAAATAAGGCCACATTAAAAACGGTTTTGATTACCATCGGCTTCGGAAGATACCTTATGCCGACACCGAGCAGGGCGACGAATATGATTGGTGTCGTAATTCCGGGGGAGATTCCGGTGCCGTAGTAAATCAAAAGAGAAGCACCGACAATACCGCCCTCAGCGATGGAGTTCGGCATCGCCAGCTGCGTCACTGCCAACGCAAATAAAAGAGATCCAATAATAATGTACAGGGTGTTTTTCATAGATTTTCCTCCCATCTCCAACCAAAATGTCATCCACCTTTTCTAAACAGACTCTTTTATAAAAAGCGAATAGAAAAGACGGATCTGTAAATGATTCACTTCAAGATCCATAGATAAACCTGTTTTTCAGCTGAGGAACAAAGGCTCAGCCGTCATTTTTTCAATACGAATTCTTCTTTGTTTTCTCCCCATTCGACGGTCACTCGGATGGTCTGATCACTGGTGAACACGGAAGAGTTACTGCCGGAATGGTGTGTGAATGTTCTGCTTTCCGGGGTATTCTCGAAGTTGATTTCTCCACGCCCTTTAGACGTGATCATTTCATACTCGTATTCTAAATAACCAGCTTCCCCCAGCTGCTCAACATCTCCGTTGAATATCAAAGCAAAATCTTCAGTCGTTTCCTTCTCCGTCACATTCACTTCCATTTCTCCATGCCAATGTTCACTATCCCCTTCATAAATATAGCGTTCCTGATTGGAACAGCTGCTCAGAATGAGTAAACCGAGAAGGGCCGTCATGACCCATCCCTTCTTTTTCATAACACCCCTTCTTTCTATATAGTTTGCAGAGGAAGCGATGTCTGCAAAAGATGAAACCCAGGTTATGATAATTATTTCAGAATCCCTCACAATCCTCAATATCCTCTCTGTAAAAAAGAAAAAAAGCTGAAGACACGTCCTTCTTCAGCTTTTCGTGCGTGTTCAGTGTGAACTGACGGGGATATGCTTCTGCTGGGTCGTATCAAACAATCCTTTCGTTGTCAGCTTTAACTCCGGTATGACGGGGAGGGTTAAGAACGATAAGGTCAAAAACGGATGGATATCGACATCATTCTTTAACACGCGTTCCAACGCAACATCGATTTTTTTCAAACCGTCATAAAGCGCTGGTGCGTCCTGCTTGGACATCAGTCCGGCAATTTCAAGCTCCACGGAAGCCAGAACCTTCCCGTTTTGAACGACGGCGAGACCTCCGCCCATGTCGTGGAGATGATGGATCGCAGTCAGAATATCCTTGTCACTCGTTCCTGCCGCGACCAGGTTATGAGAGTCGTGAGCGACTGTCGATGCGATGGCCCCATTGTTCATTTTCAGCCCTTTTACGATTCCAAGACCTGTATCTCCCGTGTTCTGATGACGCTCGACCACGACGAGTTTGCTTTGATCACGTTCCTGTGAAGGGACAAACAGCCCGTTTTCGACATCCACACGTTCGATTCGTTTATGTGTCAGCAGCCGGTTGGGGATGACTTCGATGACCGCACCTTGCTTGTGAAAGACAGGGATATCAAGGGAGCCTTCTTTCATTTCAGGAATACGAACGGTGTCACAGACCGATGGAACGACAGGGTCAGCTTCACGCGGATCACCGGCATAGGCCCCTGCCTCCGCCACCTTCACTCCTGCTTTATAGACCGTTTGAACCTTTATGTTCTCTAAATCCTCAAAGAAAACAAGGTCCGCCTCATATCCCGGGGCGACTGCTCCCTTCTGCTCCAGGCCGTAGCATTCCGCGGCGTTGATTGTCGCCATCTGCACGGCCTGAATCGGGTCGATCCCATGTTTTATGCTCAACCGGACGTTATCATCGATGCTGCCTTCCTCCATCAATTCGTCAAGACCTTTATCATCCGTACAGAAAAGGAACCTGTGCGCATTGCGCTCGTTTACGACAGGAACAATAGATGAAAGATCCTTGGAGGCCGATCCCTGCCGGATGAGGACATGCATGCCCCGTTCAATCCGCTCCAGGGCTTCTTCGCCTGTATTGCATTCATGATCCGTCGTGATGCCGGCGGCCTTATAAATGTTCAGGGCCCTCTCATCAAATCCTGCACCATGGCCGTCAATCGGAACACCGAGACGGGAAGCGGTAAGCAGCTTGTCCATCATATCCTCTGCTCTTGATGCGACAGCCGGGAAGTCCATGACTTCAGCGAGTCCGAGCACCTGCTTATGTTTATAAAAGCCCTCGAGGTCATCAGCTGTAAGATGCGCTCCGTTCTGTTCAAGGCTTGCAGCGGGCACACAGGACGGCAGCATAAAATAAACATCCAGCAGGCAGTCTGCGGCATCATCCATCATGAACTGGATCCCTTCTTTTCCACAGACGTTGGCGATTTCATGAGGATCCGTCACCACAGACGTCACACCACAGGAAAGAGCGACTTTGGCAAATTCACTCGGTCTCACCATGGACGATTCCATATGAACGTGTCCGTCGATGAAGCCGGGCGCGACGTACATTCCAGCGGCATCCACGATTTCTGCAGCCGAATCATAGCAACCCAGACCGACAATGAGACCATCCACGATGGCGACGTCCTTTTGCACCACCCGCTGGTTAAAGACGTCGATCACCCGGCCATTCTTGATGACCATGTCAGCGGAGCGTTTTCCGGCTGACACCTCTATACGTTTTCGTAACTGCTCTTTGTGTTGATCCATGCTTCTGCCCCTTTCTTCGAACGAGATAAGCACGTACCGCCGGCTGGTCATCGATATAAAAAAACTCCAGGAAACAGACCTGGAGTTTGACGTTAAGGAGTAATGAATAAACGGGAACCTGTCCATAGATAGACGTTCCCCTCTCATTTCTTCCTCGTAGTCAAACTATTTACGGTAGTTTGGTAGAGACTTTTGGACCTTATTTCCAACGTTATACGAGTCGTTCTGAAGTTGTGTTTTAAGATATTGTTTTCTATTGTAAGCAGAGACGGTTGTCCGGTCAACAAAAATTTTATAATGTCTTTCTGCGCTGGGTTTGGTTTTCATCATGCTTCTCGAAATCCGCAACCGCCAATCCCACTTTGATTAACACCATAGCCATGACGCCCATCCCGACAAACAGATAGATCATCGTAAACCATTTACTCAAATCCTCCTGCGGGACAAGGCCGGTATTGCCGCTGGTTGGAATCAGACTGCTGAAGGCATAATAAAAGGCATCCAGATACGTCCAGCCCTCCACCCCTCTGTAAAATAACGTACCGGACAGCAGAATGAAAGCTAGTGTCGTCAGCAGCGAGCGGAAGACGGGCTCCTTCATACTCCGGAATAAGGCGCTTAACAGCCTCTTCAATGTTAATAGAAATGAAATCATACGTACGTCCCCTTTGTGATCGAACCATATACCGTCCATTTTACCACACAGACCCAGAGGAAAAAGCGGAAAAACAGGCCGGCTTTTTGACAAGGGGGTTTCTTTTTCTATATGTTTAAACCCGTATCCCATTGATCTACTGAAGGAGAGACATCATGAAAAATTTGGATTTGTATTTCGACTTATTCGACCGCTCCAGAACGAGTGAACAAGCGGAAGAAGAGCTTCACCAGCTGTTCAGTGAAGATATCATTTTCGTTCTGAACGGTGACCGTAAAGAAGGCTTGGAGAACTGGAAAGCCTTCGTCCGCAGCATTTATGAAAACAACGTGGATTTGAAGCATATGTATGAAGGCTGGAGAAAGCACGAGGGGACGGATTTATATATAACGAGATGGGCCGTCTGCGGAAAACTCGCTTCCGGCAAAGTCTACACCCAGACCGGCATCGACAAGGCGATGCTCAATGAAAATGGGAAAATCACCTACCTCGAAAACATTCCGGATCAGCAGGATTTGTTTGACGCGTACTGATCATAAAAAGGCAGCGCTCCACGTGGAGCGCTGCCTTTTTCCTTTATTCAAAGTCGTACGTTAACTCCCACTGCTGGCGGGCTTCATCCATTAACTCCATCACCTGGCGGGAAAGCGGAAGGGTCCAGTTTTCCCCTTTTTCCAGTATCAAACGGTTCACGGCCTCGACCTCATACTGCAGGGCCTGCTTCGTTTCACCGGCCTCGATCGTTTCAACAGAGCCATCTGCTGTATACGTGATCGCCGCTTTTTCGGCTCTCGGGAAATCATCCACGGTAATGAAGCCTTCATCACCAGCGATAATCCCGCGCTTCGGCATTTTCGCACGCATCGCAAGGGAGACGACGGCCATTTCGTCATCATCATTTTTCATGACGATGCCGGACTGTTCATCGACGCCCGTTTGATATTTTTTCACGGTCGTATGAAGCTCTGTCGGCTGGCTGGAAAGGAAGAACCGGACAAACGACAGCGCATAGGTGCCGATATCCAGCATTCCGCCGCCGGCCAGATCAGGGTTGAAGAAACGGTTGGATGGATCATCCTCCTTACAGCTTCCGAACGTCACGTTGACCATATTCACCTTCCCGATTCTTCCAGATTGTATGATTTCGTCCAGCTTCTGATACAAAGGCATATGATACAGGGTCATCGCTTCTGCGACGATGAGGTTTTCAGCTTCTGCAACCTCGACAATTTCCTCAAGCTGTTTTCCGTTCATCGTAATCGCCTTTTCACAGAAAACGTGCTTGCCGTGCTTTAATGCGTCCATAATATAATCATAATGAATGCTGTGTGGGGTGGCTATGTACACGACATCCACGTTGTCATCCAGCATCAGCTGCTTCGTTTCTTCATAGACGTGCTCCACTTGATATTCATCGGCAAAGGCTCGGGTCTTCTCAGGATTGCGGCCCCATACTGCGTATACGCTTCCATTCACCTCCTGGATCGCTCTGGCAAAGCTGCCGGCAATCCCGCCGGGTCCTACAATTCCCCAATTCACTTGTCTCATCTTACATCTCCTCCTCTTTTCATTTCCTGTACTCCTGTTTCTCCGGCCATCAGTACCTTGGTAACGACAGACGTAAACAGCGAGGTATCGACCACACCGGTCACCCCTTTGAAACGGCTTTCCAGATCAGCACTGTCCTGCCCCGCTTCCATATAAACGTCTACTAAGAGGTTTCCATTCCCGGTATATACCGGTCCATCCTGTCCGCTGCTTTGACGGACGTGAGATGCGCGGGCCGGAAACGATTTCAACTGTTGATTTACAAAATGCAGCGCCTGGGGCAGCACTTCCAAAACGACCGGATGGTCATAGGTTAATAAAGGGACAACCTTTGTCTCATCGACAAGCAGAATATATTCCTCTGAGAGTCCAGCGACCAGTTTTTCCATCGAATGAATGCCTCCCCCGCTCTTCAAGGCGTGAAACTCCTCATCGACCTGGTCACAGCCGTCAAATGCTGTATCGATCTTACTAACGTCTGTGATGGAAACGACCTCCAGGCCGGCGTCGATGCAGTGCTGTTTCGTCTCCCACGACGGCGTCACTACTTTCACATACATCTTGTTTTCATTAATCAGCGTAATCAAGTGCTTGATTGTACTTCCTCCACCAAGCCCAATGATGCTGCCTTCGGTTATGTATTCCAGTGCCTTCTCCGCACACCGCTGCTTCACATCCATCTTCATCCACCACCTTGGGACCAATGTACAGCAAGGGCATGTTTTCTGCAATGCATACGCTCCATTTTTATCCAAGCTATCCTTTTGCCCGTTTACAAGGCAAACTGAGCTCCTCTCGTATCATAAGGAAGTTCCTATCAACGTCGGACCGATTAGGACTTCTTAATCTCGGACCTCCATGGAAAGGAATCGTTACAGGTATTGCACGCATTAAAAAATCTAAAAAATCAATCCAATATGTTATCTCAGAATATCTTCATCCCCCAAAGTCCCTACTCCATTATACCGATTGTTATAGTTGTTGATGATTCTACGTTTAATAAAGGTTTCCTGATGGAATATGCCCTAAATAGATCTGGTAAATAGAGGAGGAAGCTTATGAAATATATCGGTGTCACATTCATTTTGACCGCCGCTGTCTTATGGGGTATGACCGGTGGTGTGGCAGACATTTTAATGGATAAAGGATGGAGCCCTGGGGTCATTTCCTTTTACAGGGGAGCCATCGGTCTCGTCTGTGTTTTCATTTGGTTTATCATCAAGCCGCGCCAGCATATGCCACGCACATATTCGCTCGTTTTATGGGCAGCTCTCGCTGGTGTCGGCGTCGCTGGGAACTTCACACTTTATTTTCTTAGTATAGAATCATCCAGTATTGCGGTAGCGGCAACACTCATGTACACCGCACCTGTGTTTGTGCTGCTTGCTTCTTTCTTTCTCGGAATCGAACGGTCTTCCTGGCTGAAATGGGGCTGTATCGTTTCCGTATTGATCGGGATCGTACTGCTTACCGGAGCCTATAGCAGCAGCGGGGCATCCGTCAATCTGACCGGAGCACTCACTGGACTGGGCTCAGGCCTGTCCTACGCTCTGTTCATTTTCGCCTTTAAAAAAGCGGCCGCAGAAGGAAGCGCACCAACGACGCTGACGATTTCCTTCATCGTTTTCAGCATCCTGTTGTTTTTCTATATGGATATTCAGGAAGCAGCTTCTGTTCTTACATCAGAGGATCTGCCTCTGTTCATCGTACTCGGATTGATCGGTGCAGGTATTTCCTTCGTCCTCTATGTATACGGGATTAAACGGACAGCTCCTACTACAGCTTCCATTGTTGCTATGGTGGAACCGGTCACAGCCTCCATTTTCGGCGTCCTTATCCTCAGTGACAGCTTATCGCTCATCCAAGGTGCCGGCATGGTTATTATCCTGATGACGATCACGCTGCTTTCCTTTAAACAGGCTCAAGATTGAATCCAAAAAAAGCCGATCCAGTTACTGGACGGCTTTTTTTATATCTATTAAATTTTATTCCTTTTTCACTCCGGAAATGACAGCTATAAGAAAGAAAACAAAATACACAAGGCCTACTCCGATCAATATGTTCATGACTACATCCATACGTACGCCCTCCTCCAATTAATAGAGTTTGTTTCTATAGCTCTCATCGAGCCGGTCCTGAATCGAATCCACCGTGGAGTTCGGAAGCTTGGCATGTGTAAACAGCATGCGGGCGGCAGAAGGACGTTCCCCTTCTGCGATCCAAGCTTCCGGCTGCCAGAGTTTTGAGCGTATGAGGGCTTTGGCACAGTGAATAAAACACTCCTCCACCTCCACTGCAATGCCGAGCTCAGGCGGACGTCCTTTGACCGCCATTTTTTTCAGCATATCCTTATCCTTTATAATCTGCGCATGCCCTTTGATTCGGAGTGTTTCTCCAAGTCCCGGGATGAAAAAGAGCAGACCGGCACGTGGATTGGTGATAATATTACGCAGGGAATCAACTCGCTTGTTCCCGGGTCTTTCCGGTATCACAAACTGTTTTTCGTTTAAGATATGGACAAAGCCGGGATGATCCCCTCTTGGCGATGCGTCCGGCTGCCCCTTTTCACCTGAGGTCGTAAGTACTAGAAACGGAGATTTAGAGATAAAATCCATACAGCCGTCATCAAGGAAGGAAATAACCTTACTTACCACGAGATCACTTGGATCTCCGACATGACTCTGAAGCTCTTTTTCATCCGAAATCGTCTCCTTGAACCGATACATCCGCTTCCACCCCTTCTATTTCTTATAAAAACGCCGCCCCCACAATCAATAAGACAAGAAGAGGGAGGAAAACAAAAATCATGATCAGCACCTTCACGTTTTCCACATCCCTAAACATCGTCCTGCGATTGAGATACAGCATGAAAGCAAGTAAAAGAATCGATATCCCTGTCAGCCATCCGTACATGTGGACTCCCCCTCCTTATCTTATTTATGGCAGGATGTCTTTAATATCATACAGATGATCCATTAAAGAAAGACCTGTCAGCACAACCCCCCAAGAACTGTAAAGGATGGTTTTCCGAACACTCTCCCCTTTTTTTACATCAACGGCAATCCAGTACAACGCTGCGAAGATGGAAGTAAAAAACACCCAGTAGTGGATGGACTGGTCGTTCACCAAATCCACAAGCATACTGACTTTCCATTGATCCTCTTCAGGCGGCTCATACACCACCGTTTCCTCCGCCACTCCGTAAGCGTTGTTTTTCTCCAAAGTGAGAGCTGTATAATCTTCATTGACCATTTTCATTCCGACTGTGTCGTAGCCGAGTGGATAATAGTGGAGCGAATAAGCGAGGAGGAAGGAAAGACCGAAGGCAGCCAGTGCAAAACCTATATAGCCTAGCTTCCTTTTCCACGTCTTGTTTTCATTGAATTTCATGATGAGCCTCTCTTTCCTCAATAGATATATACCTAAATTCTATAAGTTATGGATGTTTTTGTCACACCCTCTCATCGCTTTCCTTTCATCATTCTCTCGTGATAGTTAAGTGAATAACAAAAAAAGAACGGTCCTTAAGAACGATCTTTTTCTCCCCTGGTTATGTTCAATTATCATCTTTCCTCCAGATGCGGTCCCGATAAAGATAACCATTACCACAACATTGGGAGCACTGACCAACACCATCCTGACACCTCGGTAGCACGCGTTTTTTTGTCCAAAGGTCTCCCCCTTCAAGAAATAAAAAGGCTGTACTACATTTGTATGTACAGCCTCACTCTTATCCCGGTACTTATTGATAGGGGGTTCCTTCCAGTAAAGGCATGACCCGCTTTAAATCACGTAGATCTTCAATGACAACATCCGCCTGTGCCAGTTCTTCCTCCCGCGCAAAATCAAAGCGGCATCCCACGGCTGTAAATCCATTTTCCTTGGCTGCCCGGATATCAGACAGTCGGTCACCGACGACTGCCCCTTCCTGTATAGCATGCTTTTGGATAATTTCCTGAACGAGCCTGGATTTATCAAGAGAGTCGATTTGTTCTATGCTGAATGTCTCCGATACCCACCGGTCAAGGTGATAATATTCTACAATGGTCTTCAGGTACCTTTTCAAACCATTACTGGCTATGTATACCGAAACCTCCTGACCTTTCAGGTCTTCCATCGTTTCCTCCACCCCTGGATACAAGGATCCCCTGCCATTCTGAATATTGCTGATGAGCCTGTCTAAAAAGAGCGCATCCACTTCGTTTCTTTCATACGTAGTGAACTCAGGCAGCAGGGTCTCCCACACTTTCGGAAGAGGCACGCCCATAATCCGCTGATATTCAGCCAGCGGAGCTGCTCCTTTCCATTTGTTGATTTTTCTCAGTTCCTGGAAAGTATCTTCAAGAGAGGCTTCCAGAATTTGATTGGTTTGAAATAGTGTTCCGTCCATATCAAAAATAATGGCTTTTGTCATAGTATCCTGCCTTTCGCTTTTCAGTCAGTTTTTTTCTGGTCCATTAAAAGGGCCCACTACTCAGGCCGGTTGGTGGATGAGGAAAGGTCCGAACACCAGGACGATTCTCCCTATAATAATCAGTCCCAGCCATTTTCTTTTTTCTACAAGTTTGTTGCGACAGCCGCTAGTGAAGTTATAAAGATGACGCCACCTCCCCGGTAGTCAAGGAAATCATGCTCTATAAACAAGTCAATCAGAAAAAGATCAGCAGTTATAGACAACACAATCAGTCCAAAAAATCGAAAAATTTATCGATAGGCATCCCTCCACTTTTGTAGAAGATTCATAGATATCCTATATGTAGATGCAATGGTTTCATTGTAATACAAATTGGAATTGTTTTCCTCATCAAAGAGATAAATCTACTAAAAATGGAAAGCAATTAAAATCAAAAGAGGTCCGCTCAATACACCAATGGCCACATACATCCAATGCCCATGGATTTTCACAGGCAGATCGTTCAACATGATCACTCCCCATCCGATGACAACGATGAATGTTATAATAATCGCTGAAATAACCGTCTCCACGACATCTTCCCCCTTGTAAGAGATTCGATGATTTCATCACCAAGATATAGATAAAATACCGGGAACCTCTTCAGATGATCGTTTCTATAAACAGTCACTTGTTATAGGAAAACAACAAAAAATTATATTCCAAAAACGTTTACTAAACCAAGTGACGGGAAAGTATGTTCTGAGGGGGAATTCAAAATGGAATTACTCCAATTCCTTAGGGGGGAAATGTATACTGGAATAAGTTTTCACAACGAACATAACAATCCTGTCTGCTGTGACCTGGGGGCGTTGACCTCTAACGAGCAGCTTTTACTCTTTATGAGATTAAAACCAACGACAGTAAAGTACTTTCCCATGGAAAGAAATCCGTACTTAATTTGTTCAGACCAACACCATTCGCAAACTTATTTCCTTACTACATGACCTGGGCATACCGGGGGTCCGCGGGATTCCCGGCAGTCCCCTCCCTTTATAATACATCCCGCTTCAAATTCCAATTATTTCAAAATGAACAATGATGCGCAACTTGAAAAAGGCTTATCCACTCATGGATAAGCCTTTTTCTTATGAAGAAAAATCCTGTTCATTCTGTAATGATTCTTTCACGGGTACAGTGGCCGCACTTTTCGAACTGACCCGCTGCAGCATATATTCAAGCAGAAACAGGTAATCCTGTTGATGTCCTGTATTCTTCGAAAGCTCGGACAGCTGTTCAATAATATACAGGCAGTCATTTTCATAAAGGCTGTAATTATCAAAACCGAGGATCGTCTGGCGCGCAAACTCCCATAAATCTTCGTGGACGTCCTTCTCCATCGTTTTACTGAGCAGAGAAACCATCGTCAGCAGTTCCGTCATGACCGTCGAATTCTGGTCCGCATATTCCCTGATGGATGCGAACCCTTTATGAAGGTAGTAGCGGAAGTCCTTCTGGTTCAAAATGACCCTGAGGCTTTCCTCCTGATCAAAGAGATAAGGGGAAAAATTGGTCGACTGACCGATCCGCTTCAAAAGATCTGTGATCTGGTGGATGGTATTGGTCACCGTCAGCGGGTCGTTATGACCGAGCGCTTTGATGGCGACTTCTGCAAGTTTGATTAAACCATACTCCAGGTCCTGAATCTCCGTTTGTTTCACACCGATTTCAATCGACTTGAAGTACCGTTCCGGATCAACCTTAGAACCGGATTCCCAGTAGCTGAACACCGGTGTCCCCTCCACCACAAATTCACCAATCCGGACATCGAACCGCAGGATCCCTTCATCTCTGGAAGCCTGCTTGACGAGCCTTGCAAAATCGGCCACCTGCAGATACCCGGACTGAGGGGAGGTTATGACTTTCCTATCCTCTTCAGGCGGGAGTGAGTCAGGATCGACGTCTTTATCAAGGTGAAAAGGAGCCAGCTCCTTTTCCAAAGCCGTCTGGACTGATTGAGATTTGGCGTTCATATTGTAGCTGATGTTATGAACCTGCATCCATGTCGTCGTATGGTTGATGAAATAGATGAAGGTGACGGCAGCTATAATCGCAGTCAGGATTGACAGGACCGGCGTTGCGGCAATGTACTCCTCTTCCTCATGCGTCACATACAGGAAGTTCAGCAGCACATAAATGAAGCTTCCGTTAAAAATACCGAGCACGTGCTGGGTCGCCCGGTCACTCACGAAGTTGACAAGCATTTTTGATGAAAACTGCCCGCTGAACGTTGTTAAAGCGACGAGCAGAGAGTTGATTGTAAAGGCGCTCAGTGTAAGGACGCCTCCGACGAGCGCACTCAGCAGCACCTGCAGCGTCTGCCCGCTGAACCCGATTGCCGGTGGCAGATATAAACTGACATCCACGATGTAGTCGAGGTAAAAAGTGAAGGCGGACAATCCGACCGCCCCGAGAATATACCAAAAAGGCATAAACCACAGCGTCGATTTCAGCTCACTCCTGCGCTGACGTTTGGACATGTTAAAATATTTCTTTATATAGTAGAAGAAACCCATAAGCGGCACACCATTCTGTTCTAGAGTATTGGAATTCTTCTAATTCCTTCCCTTGAACGGTCGCCGCTAACCTGATTTCGTTTAATTCTTCAGGGTGGATGCAGGAATTGACCGATATATTGCAGATTTGACTGATATATTCAGAAAAAGATCGATATATTGCAGATTTAGTCGATATATCCGAAAAATAATCGATATACGCAGAAAAAAACCGATATCCATATGTGAGCCGACCTTCAAAAGATCAGTCTTCTTTAAAAGCCGCAGCCAGGAACATTGAAGCGTCCTGCTTCATGAATATCTTCTCCCCGTGGTGAAACGTGTGAACATGGGAAGACACAAAGCCTGCTTCCTTTAGAAGATTCTGTAGATCTTCGTGATAAAAACCGTTATGCACTTTAGGGTGGTTGATCTGTTCGTTTTTATCAAAATCGACTATGAGCAGCTTCCCGCCCCTGTTCAAGAGGTGGAACAGCTTCTGTAAAATGTCCTTGGTGTCCGGGATGTGGAGCAGCACAAGAGAGACCAGTACGATATCCGCCTGTGGTTCCGGTGTTTCTTTAGTATAATCTGCACAAAGAACAGAGGCATTGGTGATGCCGCTGCGTTTGATCTTCTCTTCAGCGATTTTCAGCATCTGTTCAGAAGAATCGATAAGCTGGACGGACTTCACTAGATCCGCCAATGCCAGCCCCACCAAACCTGTCCCTCCTCCATAATCTACAAGGAACTTGGTAGAACTGTCTTCCAGTTCTTTTCTTACTTCTTGAACGATATAACCGGCCGTTTCTTTCCTCTCGGGCGAATCGTAAGTTGCCGCTAATTGTTCGAATACGTTGTCGTCCATATTTCCACCTCCATTCCTATTTAAAAAACCGGCCGGAAATCCGGCCGGTCTGCTTCTTACTTTTGATCGGTCTGTGCTTTGATCGCTTTTATTGTGCCCGTATGTACCCCTTCGTGATACAGCGTGAAATTCAAAATTTCACCAACGGTTTTCATGGATAGAAACTCCTCTGCTGCCTCGTCATCAAGTTTTCCTGTGAGAGCTTCCTTCAGAAGTTCCGGCTGGTGTTCGAGATGTTTTCTCAATTCATCAAGAGTAGGAACACTGCCTTCCCAATCCGCCGGCTTCGTTCCCGGAGCGAACAGCTGGAAAAAGCGCGGAGGCGTGTCGACCTGTGTACCGGCGAACTTGGCTATCATCCCATTTTGAGCAGCAACAATATGGCCGAGATTCCATCGGATATTGTTGGCAAATCCTTTCGGTTGGAGATCCGCCTGCTCTTCCGTGATTCCATCTAACATTTTCAATGTTGCTTTTCTCACTAATGCTATTTGTTGAAAGATTTGTTCTTCGTTCATGCTACCAACTCCCTTCTCTCCTATTCTATCCTTCTGTGCTGTATTTCTCAAAGAATTGGAGACTGAAAGGCAGCATTTAGAATCTGAAGATAATCTTCTTTCGTAATCGTCCGGGCATTGCTCGGGGTCGAGTTATTGCGTTCCGCAAGTTCAGCCATCCGCTCGAAGTCCTCTTCCTGAACCGCAGGTATTTCACTCAAAAGAGGAATGTCCAGCTGTTTTGTGAACGCATAGATTTGACGGACGAATTTCTCTACGGCCTCCTCATCCGAATCGTTATCTTCTGCCATCTTCATAAGCCGGGCCATTTCCGCGTGCAGCGGCACGTTTTCCTGCGCATTGAATTCCATGACATGAGGAAGGAATATGGCATTCGCTACGCCGTGCGGGGTATCATAGAGGCTGCCAAGCGCTTCCGCCAAGCAGTGGACAGCCGCTACATCCGCTGACCCAAAGCATAGACCCGCAAGCAGGCTTCCCTCCTGCATTTTCGCCCGTGCCTGAAGATCTGCTCCGTGTTCAAACACTTGAGGAAGATGCTCGACAATGACCTCCATCGCTCTTGCTCCCATCGCCTGTGATACAGGGTTCGTCACCTTACACGAATACCCCTCGATAGCATGGACAAGGGCATCGACTCCTGTTGCTGCCGTTACGTCCTTTGGTACCGTCAACGTCAGTTCCGGGTCCAGTACGGCTGTTACCGGACGGAGCATCGCGTGCTTCAGCGTGATTTTCCGGTACGAGTCCGCGAGTGTAATGACCGAAGAGCGGGTGACTTCTGATCCGGTTCCCGCCGTCGTTGGAATACAGAGGATCGGTGCTGCATTCATATAAGCCCTCTTCCCCTCTACATAGTCCTCAGGACGGCCGCCGTTCGGGCCAAGAAGCGCCACCGCTTTTGCCGTATCGATGGGACTTCCACCGCCAATCGCAATGACAGCCGAAGCTTTTTCTTTTTGAAACACTTCCACTCCCATCAGGCATTCCGTATCGCGTGGGTTCGGAGATACCTGGTCAAAATCCACCACACGATAGCCCGCATCTTCAAGAGAATCTAAAACAGGCTTTACGATTCCAGCCTTTTTCACACCTGGATCGCTCACGACCATCACGGTTGTCCCCGGCTCTGTCATCTCCTTCAGCAGTCCCGGTACTTCCTTGGAACGTCCAGGTCCCATCACAATTTTAGTCTGGCAGTAGTAGTCAAAATTCAATAGCAAAACCTCCTCTTCTTTTTATCCGGCCCTCGGCCCTGTGTTTGAGTATGTACGCATGCTTCCTTTGCGTGTATCAGCTCGGTCCCCGTCCCTCGATTCCATTTATTCTCGTCACCATTTCTACTATACATCTTTTCACATAATATTCCGACAGATCAAACACTCTTTTTCATCAAAAAGAGTGTCAGCTCGTATAGAAATTCCTGTTTCTTTACGAGCTTTTTTCTTCCTTACCGCCAGGAGCGAAAGCCCCTTCCCTTTCCGCGGACGAGCGCCCGAGCTTCCTGACCAAGTCAGGGGAGGGTGTGCCCCCGGCATTCATCCACCAACAAGCGGAGTGTGACCCTTTACACAACAGATGGACAACTCTAACTGGTTACAGGCTTTTTACGCTTTTTCCTCAAAGGGAGTGTCTTTTCCTTCATACAGTGGCAGCGAAGAATCTCAATCATTACCTGACCTGTTCTCAGGTATTAGAATGGAGTGACGATGAATGATACGACGGCAGCCAGGAATTTATTTCCAAGTGATGAAACCTATGATACCCTTGGATTATCTACTTTCACGATGTAACCATTGAGAGAACAGGTTGATTCAGTTACAAGTAATGGAAAGAGGTGTTTATTTGAGGAGAATATGGCTCCCTTTATTAACATCCGTTGGGACAATGGCTCTATTATATTGGATTGGAGATCTATTTCATGTATCTCTTTTCAGGTTTTCATTCGAATTAAATGAACCACTGGAAAATGGGTTTTTTTTCGATGTGGATATTGAAATATCACCGATTGTTATCGGCTTAATCGTTGGATTTATTGTGGAACGCAGACTTAAAGTCTAAAGTAAATAAAAAAGAGACACACCAGCTCTGTTAGAAGAGCGATGTCTCTCTTTCTGCCTGTTACCCGCGCAGGATTTTTTCCATAGCCTTGCCTTTCGCCAGTTCATCCACCATCTTATCCAAATAGCGGATTTCCTGCATGATGGGTTCTTCAATGTCTTCCACCCGGACACCACAGACAACCCCTTTGATCAGCTTACGTGACGGGTGAAGCTCAGGCGCTTCCTCGAAAAAGGTTTCAAAATCCGTCTTTTCCTCCAAGTGCTCCTCCAGCTGTGCCTGGGACAGCCCGGTATGCCAGCGGATGATTTCGTCCACTTCTTCTTTGGTGCGTCCTTTTTTCTCAGCTTTTGCGACGTAATGAGGATAGACACTGGCAAAGCTCATACTGTAGATTTTATGTTTGGTCATTCCACGACACCTTCCTTTTAACAGGATCTGTATCAGTATTATAGCATGGTTTTACGATCCGCTATTCCAACCCAGCAGGAATTCCTCGATAACATTCGTAACTTCGAACGGTCCGGATTGCTGATTGGAAGGAACCACTGTGATGAGGCCTGCATCCGGATAATAGGAGGAACGGAAGCTGACACCGGGATCAAAGCCCGTGACGTGGTAGTTGTATATATGCCCGTCTTTTTGGTTCATCCAAATCCCGTACCCGTAATGAATCGTTTCATTCACCTGCACGTGAGGATGCAGAAGCTCATTGGTCATCTCTTCGCTCAGCAGTTCATATTGGAATAAAGCTTCCCAGATCTTCGCCATATCCGGAGCTGATAAAAACGCGCCGCCATCTGAACCGCCTTGTTTGGGTATCGAATAAACATTCGTCCGCCATGTACCCTTTTCCTTGTCATCGATATAGCCGATCGCTGTATTGACCGGGAGCTGATCGAGAGAAAAATACCCGGAGTCATACATCCCGCAGTGATCAAAAATCTCTGATTGAACATAATCCGTATACGTCCGTCCTGTTTGTTCCTCAATGATTAACCCAAGCAGAATATAGGCCGCATTGTTGTAGTGGAACCGCTCACCAGGCCTGCCGTTCATCGGTTTTTTTTGAAAAAGGGGCAGAAAATCCTTGAGTTTTTCGATTTTATAGACAGGCACATCCTTCCATAAATTCTCATAATCCTCCATTACTTCTTCATCAAAATAATCCGGCAGGCCGGACGTATGTGTTAACAGGTGATGAATGGTTACATCCTTATCAAAATAAGGGAATTCAATCGCCAGACAGTCGGCCAGTGGTGTATCGAACTCCAGCTGTCCTTTTTCCACAAGCCGGCAGACGGCCACAGCGGTGAACAGTTTGCATCCGGAGGCTGTCCCGAAACGGGTGTTGTATGTATTCAGCCTTTTCTCCGCTCTGTCTGCATAACCATAGGCCTTCTTCAAAAGCACCTGTTCCCTGTCCTTTACATAGACGACTCCGGAAAAGTTAATTTCCTTACATTTATCGTGGATCACTTCCTGCAGCTCTTTATGTATTCTCATCGATTTCCTCCGCTCCATTTTGTTTCGAATGAACCACCGAGATCTCAATCAAGGAAAACTAGCGGCTTCGGTTTCGGCCAGCCATTTATCGACAGCTTTGACAGGGAAATAATATTCGTAGCCGATTTTCACATAAGGGATCTGACTCTTCACAACATCGCCCTCTTTCTTCGGAAGAACCTTTTCTATCTGCTCGTCACTGAGACCCAGGTAATCCTGAAGTTCCAAATAACTCATCAGCTGAGGATCCTCAGGCTGTTCGCGGACTATAACCTGTTCACCAGCCTCATGGGAGCTCTGCGTGAGGGCATTGGAAAGAATAATCGCTCCTGACAAGATGCAGGCGCCTACAATTAATAATGACATGTTGGTCGTTAATTCTTTCATGACCATCCTCCTTTACGGCCCTATTATTCCAAAACCTCCCTGGAACCTCAATCCTTTTTGGAAAAACCGTACAAGAAAAGACTATTCGTTGCGCTCTTTCTGCCGGAGACCGTACATATAAAAAGCGGGGAGGACCGAACAGACAAAAACGATTCCTCCAACCAGCAGACCGTCCATCACGTTGTACCCATTCGTCAAGGCGGTGAAAGTGACAAATAAAAGAGAAATCAATGTGATTACACCGAGAGATATGTACAACCGTGTCACGGGGGACCGTTTTGTTTTCTCATGCTCCACACTGATACTCATGGAAAGGTAGGCATTAATCACTCCTGTCATAATGAAAACAAACCAGACAGGGTTATCCGTCATCCCGTCCATCCCATAGTTAATCAGAACATAAAGCAGGATTCCGATAATTCCTAAAGTCTGGACAATAAAAGTAATCCTGATGTTCTTTAAATTTTTCAACTGCAGACGTTCATCTTTAATTTTTTCCATTATTTTCACTCCTTTCGTTCCTGCCAGAATACTTCATCCAACGTTTGGTTAACGGCATAGCAGATCTCCAGACACAGCTTCAACGTTGGGTTGTAACGGCCTTTCTCAATCAAGCTGATTGTCTGACGCGTTACACCGACCTTCTCTGCAAGTTCCTGCTGAGTTAAATCGAGGGTGACACGCGCGATCTTCACTTTATTTTCCATAATTATCTATCCCTTCCTCATCAATGTAACATATAAGTTACATAATGCAATGCATATATTCCATTTATCACAAAAACAGCCTTACTGCTTAAAAACGGTTATTAAAAAAGACCCACCCGGATGTCGAGTGGATCTTAAGCCTTTACTGCTTAGAGAAATCCGGAAGAACGCCTTCCTGCTGGAATTCACGGAACAGGCGGGTAAACATTTCTTCACTGTCTACAAATTTGTGGAATCCATATTCTCTGAGTTTTGTTGTAGATGTCATCACATCATAATCACAATTGAAAATGAAGTCTCCAAAGCCCCATAAGGCCAATTTGTCATAAGGAATGTCCTGCAGGTGGTATTTCTCTTTCATCTGCTCCCATAACTCCTGCTTGTCGGCCATCATCTCAGAGAGTTGGATTGGCGGCTCTGCTCCTGCTGCTTCCATATCAAAATAGTCGGCAATCGTCTTCCACATGTGCTCCCAGCGGAAGTAATCCCCGTTCGTCACATTGAATATTTCAAATGCGCAGGATTCCTCAACCGCAGCCCACTCCACACACTGAGCGAGAAGGGTCGCATCTGTTACCTGAGCAAGATACGGATGCGCTTTTCCAGGAAAACGAAGAGGCAGACCCAGTTCCTTGGATATCGAAGCGTAGGCGCCGATCACCATAGAAAGGTTCATGGGCTTTCCGACTGAATACCCGCAGACGACATCTGGACGGAGGATTGTCCAGCTCCAATCTTTCCCTTCCTGTGCCCGGCGCATATAGTCTTCCTGTGTAAAGTAGAAGTTCGGCGGCATATGGCGGGCGTCCGTTTCCTTGGCTGGCGTTTTAATAGGTCCGAGATGCACGCCGTAGGCTTTTGCCCCCTGCATCAAAATCACACGCTCCAAGTGGTCCGCGTTTTTTTCTACGGCATTTAATGTATTTTCAAACATCGTCTGATTGACCTCCACCTGCTTTTGAGGATCAGATTCATAGTCCTGATATGCCGCATAAATGAAATGGGTCACTTCTGAGAACGATTCCAGATTCTCCTGGACGTTCTGACCATCCATCATATCCGCTGAAACATAAGTGATATCCGATGGATCATCAGGGATATGACGGGCAATGCCGATAACATCCCAGCCCTCCAGCTTACTCAGGTGCCTGGCAATGTAACTGCCGATCACTCCTGTAGCTCCGGCAACGACAGCTGTTTTCTTCTGCATATTCCATACCTCCCGGATCAGATTAATGTGAGTTTCACATAAGTATGACTTTACCCGCGATATTCTTCCTCCAAACAACTTCCATTCCAATCATGGTGAAAAAAGGAAGTTCAAGCACCTCTTTCAGGATGACTAATTGATCATTTATGCCTGCCTTTTTTTGTTTTTTTCCGATCACTGAGAGGAGCAATCCAGAAGCCAATGACAAAGCCGGCAACCAGCATTCCTATTAAATGATTCCAGTCGATCGCACCATCATTTATGTATCCCAGGATAACAGAAAACGGGCCCAGTATGCCCCACATCAGAAGGACGGACATGATTCTCTTCTTCAAACTCATGTCCCCGCCTCCCTCAACGTCCGGCTGATATCAATCCCTGGATTATTCCTCTGCAGAAGGCGAAGGAAAGCCTTCTCATCTTTGGGAGAAATATGTGTAATGGCATGGTCGGACGAATGGATTTCGAGACGCCTTACCGCGAGTGCAGGAGCGGCAAACGGACTGTTTCTCTGCTCCACTCTATGAATATCTTCGATGCGGATCTTTTTTCTCATCGGACCAAATTGAATGTGCAGACAGCCATGTATGATTTTGTATCCGGTCGAAAACCAGATCCATAAAAGGACTCCTATGATACCTGCACTAAGAAGGTACCCAGGCACGCTTTTATATGTAATCAACTGCCAACCGGCCGCTTCTCCCCCAAATAAATAGAGTAGAACAATGCTTCCAATGATTCCTCCGTACATAAGCACAAACAACAAGTCTTTTCTGGACGGAAAATACACGTCCATCACCTCCACCATCTATACGTGTTCCTACCCGAAAAAGTTTCAGAATATGGAGGATATTGTAAAAACATCAACCTTGAGAGAATCCCCGCTGCAATCGGGGATATAAAAATGAAAAGAATCGGATGCGAAGGTTGCTGAAAATACCGCCGCCTGCGATGTACTCATGCCCATTTATCTTCCAACCTCCGGCCCCAAACCCTTGTAGACTTCAAAAAAAGAAAGAGTGCCGGATGTAATCTGACAATCTTTCATCTCTATTTTTTACAGTCGTCTCATGCTTCTTTTAAAGAGTCTGTACAGCTCTATGTTTATGGAGAAAACGACGGACCAGTTCTAAGTAATTTTCATTCTCCTCCAGCTGGGGAGAGTGACCGCTGTTTTCAAAGATAACAAGCTCAGCATTCGGCACACACGATGCAATGGTCTCCGAACAGATCACAGGAGTGACCCAGTCATGCCTTCCGACTGTCACAAGCGTCGGTACGTGGATCTCTGCCAATTGATCAACCAGATTAAACGCGGGTTTATTATGCCGGAAAGCGAAGTTATGGGTTTCGTGCCTGTAGTAAATCTGCTCGAGGCGCTGACGCACGGCTTCTTCATCGTATTCAACGGTATACAGGGGCTGGATCAAAGTGAACAGCTCTTTCAAATCCTCATCGGAGTGTACCTCCCCTTCAAAAAGGCGGGTCATGTTTTCTTTTGTAATGCCGTCAATTCCACTCTCAAGAGCACGGTCGATGGAAAGGTAGTCAAAGTCACTGCTTGCTGCGGTATCTCTCAACAGCACGCGGGTGACACTGTCAGGGTAGCGGATGGAATATTCAAGCGTTAGAAATCCGCCGTACGAGCCGCCTAAAATGGTGATCGGACCTCCGCCAAGCTCCAGGCGGACAGCTTCAATATCCGCCGTCCACTGTTCATGAGTGAAAGGGGGACGGCCCTCCGATCTTCCTGAACCTCTCATATCCATAAAAACGAGCTTGTACGTATCTCCCAAGGCGGAAAAGGCTTTGATATCACCACGGCAGTCTCCCAGACCAGGAGCTCCGTGGATGAAGAAAATCACCTCTCCCTCGGGATTTCCATGGACTTCATAATACAACTCATTATCATTCACGTTCATGAACAAGGCGCTTCCTCCTCTTTATTTTTTCGCAAAACGCGGGTCCAGGGCATCCCTCAGTCCATCACCAAGAAAATTATAGGCCAGTACAACGATGGTGATCGCTACACCCGGAAGCACACCTAAAATTGGAGCCGTCCAGATGTACTGCTGGGAATTCTGGAGCATGTTCCCCCATGTCGGCGTTGGTGGCTGGATGCCGAGACCGAGATAGCTGATCGCACTTTCCGTGAGAATGGCCCAGGCAATAGCGAGTGTTCCGGAGACAATGATCGAGGGAAGAATCTGCGGAACGACATATTTTAAGAGAATCCTTTTCGCAGAAGCCCCGGCCGCATTGGCCGCTTCAACAAACTCGTATTCTTTCCACTTCAACGTTTCTCCGTAAACGACACGGGCAATTTCCACCCAGCCGGTCAGTGCAATGACGATTACGACCATGAATGGCGTCGTCCCAAGCACCGTAAGAGCAACAAGGACGAAGAAAAAGTTCGGAATCGCCATCATCGCTTCTGTAATACGCATGAGGACCGCTTCGACCACTTTTCCAAAAAATCCGGCGCAGGCGCCTATGATCGTGCCAATGATCAAGGAGAAAAGCATCGCACATAACCCGACTAAGAGTGTCACACGCCCGCCGTGAAGCATGCGTGCGAAAACATCCCTGCCCAGGTCGTCCGTTCCGAAGGGGTGCTGCAGCGTCCAGCCGGCAAGGGCCCCTGCATCGGTCAGTTCATCCGGAGTAATCGGCCACAGGACAGGACCGAGAAAGACAACGGCGTGGACAACGACTAAAAACCATAACGATAGATACGCCACTTTGTTCTGCTTCAACCTTGTAAGTAATACGAAGCGCCGCTTTTCCTTTTTCCGGTGCTGCTCTTCCATATCTTCTTTTATAGAAGCTCCTAACATTCGGTCCCCTCCTATGCCATGTTTTTCACACGCGGATCGACTTGAGAATAAATGATGTCGACAAGCAGATTGCTGATGATAACGACAAGCGTAATGACAACGGTAATGCCCATGATCAATGGATAGTCACGGCCATTGGCTGCTTCAATAATCAACGTCCCGATTCCTGTCCATCCAAAAATCGCTTCGGTGATCACAGCACCGCTCAGCAGTCTCGGAATCAGCACGCCTATGATGCTGATGATCGGAATCATCGCATTCCGAAGCGCATGCACATACAAAACGACAAATTCCTTCGTCCCTTTGGAACGGGCGGTACGGATATAGTTTTGTGAAATGACTTCCAGCATCGATGATCTCGTGAAGCGGACGATATTCGGAAGCACGGTCGTCGATAAAATCAGTACTGGCATGGCTAAATGAGCCATCCAGCCCCAAAAGTCAAAGTCCGCGCCCCTCGGTCCGACACCGGACGATGGCAGCCAGCCAAGTTCAACAGAAAATAAGAGAATCAGCATCAGCCCGAGCCAGAAGGAAGGAACCGACAAACCGATGACACTCGAAAAGTTGATCACGTGATCCGCTGCTTTTCCTCGTTTCAAGGCGGAGATGACTCCAAGGATGATGCCTGCAATGACTGAAAAGATGATCGTGAATACGGTCAGTTCCATCGTATAAGGCAGACGTTCTGCAATCCTTTCCACGACCGCTTCACTGGAGTTAAATGATGTGCCGAGATCACCGGTGACAGCATTCCCCACCCACTCAAAATAGCGGACGATTACCGGCTGATCCAGGCCGAGACGTTCGATTACCGCCTGACGCTCCTCGGGTGATGCATCCATACGCATGACCCCTGTGGGCCCACCTGGCGCGAGATTGATAAGAAAAAAGGTAATGACGGTCACAATGAACAATAAAATGATACTTTGTCCAAAGCGGTTGAGTAAAAATCGAATCACACAGGTCCCCCCTTTTTATAAAAGAGAAGTGCACGCGGTGGTGCACTTCTCCCATGACTTACTCCGCCATATACCATTCCTGGATATAGTGAAGCGTATCTCCGAAGGCCAGTTCAGGTACGCCGTCGATATCCGAGCGCTTCACCTGTACTTCCTGCGGGTACCAGAGGAACATGTAAGGAAGTTCTTCAGCCATCAGCTTCTGGGCTTCTGTGTAGATTTCCTTCCGCTCCTCTACATCGCTCGTTTCCGCACCAGCGTCCAAAAGCTTGTCCATTTCTTCATTTCGATAAGCCGGGATGTTGTTCCCCTGCTCAGCAAAATCGGAGTGCATGTACGCCTTCAAATCCGGATCCGGCGGATAGCGCCACCAGTTCAAGGTCATCGCATAATCCCTTTGGATGACGACTTTGTCAATCATCGTATTCCAGTCCATCGTGTTCAACTGTACATCCAGCCCGATATCAATCAAGTACTGCTGAACAAGCTGGGCGATCGCTTCTAAATCCCCTTGAATACCGATATCAAAGATGATTTCGAAGTTTTCTCCATCCTTATCGACAAATCCATCACCGTTCGTATCCTCCCACCCTGCTTCAGCAAGGAGTTTTTTCGCTTCTTCCGGATCGAAGGGATACTGCTTCACATCATCGGTGTAATACTCCGACAACGCCGGCGTAATTCCTGCATCTGCAATCGTTCCATAGCCTTGAAGGACGGTATCGATGATGTTCTGACGGTCAAGCGCATGTTCCATCGCCTGGCGTACCTTCACATCCTGGAACCTTTCTTCCTGCTGGTTGACGATCAGCCAGAAGAAACGGTTCGTATCGCGCCCGTTCACATCCACACCGTCCGCACTTTCAATCCGATCGACAGCAGAGGTGTCATCCAAAGCGAAAATGGAAAGTTCTCCGCTCAACAGCTGCGCCACATGGGTGTTGGCATCAGGAAGGATTTTGTATTCCACTTCGTCCAGATTCGCGGCATCTCCGAAGTACTCCTCATTCCGCTCCAGCACGACGCTCTGGCCGGAAGTGTAGGATTTAAGCTTGAAAGGTCCTGTTCCTACAGGGTTCTCCTTGTTAAAGCTTGTTAGATCCCATGGGTCTTCTCCTTGAAAAATGTGTTCAGGAATAATCTCTGTGTTAAAGCTCAGGTAAGCCGGAAGCGCGGCAACCGGACTCGATAAGTTGAACATAACGGTGTAGTCACCATCTGCTTCCACACTTTCCACCTGTCCGAAATAGGAGGCACTGTTCGCTCCAAGCTCTTCATTCAACGTAATATCATTGAACGTAAACACGACGTCTTCTGATGTGAACGGTTCGCCGTCGTGCCATGTGACATCATCACGGAGCTGGAAGGTCCAGGTCAGGCCATCCTCGGACGTTTCCCACGATTCAGCCAGATCCGGTGCAGGCACCAGGTCTTTCCCAGGTTTCGTCAACCCGTCGAATATGACACGGTTAATGACATTGGACTCTGCATAGGCACTCGGGTGCCACGGATTAAAGGTTGGATCGGCGACAATCGGAATCGATACCTTTCCGCCGGAAACGGCCTCTTCAGAAGACGCCGTCGCTTCTCCCTCTGCCTCCTCTTCCCCTCCGTAGGAACAGGCGGCCAGGAACAACGCCATTAGTGCAGCTGATAAAAAGACCCACCATTTTTTATTCATCGTCATCGTCCCTCTCTTATTATTTCGCCCACGTTTCTTTCAGCACACGCATAATGTTTCCGCCGGTGACTTTACGGATGTGTTCCCGGCTGTATCCTTTAGCGACAAGCCAGCGGACAATGTTCGGAAAACATTCCGCCGGATTTTCCAGCCCTTTGACATAATCGACACGCTCCATCGAGGATTTCTGTGCACTTTTGATGGATAATTGACCGGCCAGTGTATCATGAAGGCCGACATGGTCACCGAATAAGGTGTCCGGCCCAAAGGCTACATGCTCGATCCCTACCAGGTTCGCCGTATATTCGAAGTGTTCCATGAACGAATCGATATTATGGTGCGGATGATTTTCCGATATGGTGGAATGCGGAGCTGCCTCAATTCCTATCACCCCGCCTTTTTCAGCACAGGCTCGGATGACACTGTCCGGCTTCATACGCTTCGTATCCCATACACCACGAGCACCGGCATGGTTGATGGTGACCGGTTTTGTACTCGTTTCAATCGTGTCAAGCGCCGTTTGGTCACCAGCGTGAGAAACATCCACAGTGATGCCGAGCTTGTTCATCCGTTCGACCGCCTGTTTTCCAAAAACGGAAAGACCGGCATCCTTCGGTTCACGAAGGCCCGAGCCCAGCATATTCGATTCAGAGTAGCACACGCCCATCGTGCGGATGCCGAATCCATACAGCACATCAAGCCGGTCCAGCTCATTTTCAATCATGGATGCCGATTCCAAAGCTCCGACAAAAGCGATTTTCCCTTCTCTTTTCGCCCTGGACAAATCCTCGATACGCTCGGCTTTGATCACCATATCCTGATGAGCGATGTCGCTGAAGCGGATGCCCAGGTCGTGAATGACATCCGACCATTTCCACCCTGCGAGTGAGGTGATCATCGCTGTTCCGTCCATGAAGTTCTCAAAGATGACATCAAGTCCGGAATGGCTCAGCGCTTCAAACGCTGTAAAGTCCCTGCCCTGCCGGCGGAATTCGTAAAACTGGTTAAGATCTTCCGGTGCGATGAATGTGTGTTCATGCATGGAGATCATCAAGTCCTCTTCCAGGATCGTCTGGACCTCGTTTTCCTGCTCATTCGTCACAGGATAGGAAAAGCTCGGGACACGGTCCACCTCTTTTGCGAGGGTGTAAGATTTATAATCGACGCCCGCTTCCAGGTATTGAAAAGACTTATAGCCGTCATAGACTTTTTGGTTGCCTTTTTGAATGAGTTCAGCCAAAGGATATTCCCCTTCCTTTTATTTACTGTTTATGCCATAATAAGGTTGTTAGTTTTGTTGTCAGATGGTTTCTGACGTTGAGCGACAGCTTCTTTTAACGTCTGCCCTTTTTCCAAAGGGTAATGGCAGGCTGTGAAATGGCCGTTTCGCGTTTCCTGCCATGCTGGAACTTCCTGACTGCATCGTTCTGTTGCAAGTGGACACCTCGTCCGGAAATTGCACCCTGAAGGTGGAGATGCTGGTGAAGGCACTTCCCCTTTAAGAACGATGCGTTCTTTTCTTGCTTCGGGATCGGCTTCTGGTACAGTCGACAAGAGTGCTGCTGTATACGGATGCGCAGGATCATTGAAGATCGAATCCGTATCGGACAGTTCGACGAGTTTTCCTAAGTACATCACACCCACCCGGTCGGAAATATGACGCACAACGTTCAGTCCGTGCGCAATGAACAACAGTGTCAATCCCATTTCACGCTTCAGCTGGATCAACAGATTGATGACCTGGGACTGGACCGACACATCCAAAGCGGACACCGGTTCATCCGCAACGATGAATTCCGGCTCAAGCGCAAGCGCCCTCGCTATACCCACCCGCTGCCTCTGTCCTCCGGAAAATTCATGGGGGTAGCTGTGATAACGGCTCGCATCCAATCCTACAAGCTCCAACAATTCCTTAACCTTTCTTTCTTTTTCCGCGCCTTTGGCAAGACCGTGAATCTCATACATCTCCCCGATAATCTGCCCGATTGTGAAACGCGGGTTCAAAGAGCCGAATGGATCCTGATAAATGATCTGCATGTCCTTGCGGAGTCTGCGCATGTCTTTCTTCGAATATTCAAGAATATTACTCTGACCATAAAGCACCTGACCGTCCGTCGGATCCTGCAGTCTTAAAATGTTCCGGCCGAGTGTCGATTTCCCGCAGCCGGATTCTCCGACAAGTCCGAGAGTCTCTCCTTTATAAATATCAAAAGAAACATCATCCACCGCCTTCAGCGTCTGCTTCCGTTTCCCTAAGGCCCCACCTCCTTTAATCTCAAAGTATTTCTTCAAATGCTGAATTTCCAACAGCTTTTCTTTATGATTTTGATTCAACGGGATCCTCCTTTCTATGAAAAAGGTCAAGCTGCGAGGCAGTGAACTCTTCCACATGCCAGCACGCGACGTCACGCCGGCCCATTTTTTGAAGCGGGGGTTCTTCCTGATGGCACTTTTCTGTGGCAAAGCTGCAGCGCGGCGCAAACCGGCAGCCTTCAGGCATCTGGTTCACGCCTGGAATCGTTCCTTCAATGGTCGGAAGAAGCTCCCCTCTGGCACCGCTCATTTTCGGAATCGATTCAAGCAGCCCTTTTGTATAAGGATGATGCGGGAGGTCAAACAAATCGCTGGTCTCTGCAATCTCCATCACCTTCCCGGCATACATGATGATGATCCTGTGGGAAAGCTCTGCCGCTACCCCGATATCGTGGGTAATGAGCATGATGGACATGTCTTCTTCATCCCTCAACTTTCGGAGCAGCTCGAGGATCTGCGCTTCGATTGTGACATCAAGCGCTGTTGTCGGTTCATCTGCAATGAGAAGCTTCGGTTTGGAAGCGAGCGCAATGGCAATCATGACCCGCTGCCTCATCCCTCCCGACAATTCGTGGGGATACTGCTTCAATCTTGTTTTCGGTTCAGAAAGCCCGACAAGGGTCAGCAAATCCTCCGCCTTGTCCATCGCTTCCTTTTTCTTCAGCGGCTCATGGTAACGGATCGCTTCAACAATCTGCTGCCCGATGGTGAAGACAGGGTTCAAAGCGGTCAGCGGCTCCTGGAAAATCATTGAAATCTCTACTCCTCTGATTTTCCTCATTTCCTCATTCGTCTTGGTTGTCAGTTCTTCTCCCATATACTCAATCGATCCGCTTACGATTTCCCCATTTTCAAACTCGACCAGTCTCATCACAGACATCGATGTGACACTTTTACCACTGCCGGATTCCCCGACGATGCAGACGGTTTCTCCTTTTTCAATATCAAAACTCACCCCGTCGACCGCCCGGACAAACCCTTCCTTTCCCTGGTATCCCGTCACGAGGCCTTCCACCTTCAACATGTGTGATCCCCTCCTTTAATGAAGACTTTCAAGAAGATAGTTCCTTCTGGTCGGAAAACAAACTTTGCTTAAAACAGAATCAAGCTCTCCTCTGTGACGAATGAGATCAGGTAAAATCTGTTCCGCTACTTCTTCTGTGAGACGGTAGCTGGGGCCGGCTATCGATAACGATCCGAGGACCATGTGTCCGTAATCAAACAAGGGAATAGAAACCGCAGCTACATCACTGATCGTTTCACCGGAGGAATACGCCCACCGCTTTCTTTCGATGTCCTCAAGTTTTTCCAGCATATCGGTTTCTGATGGGATGAGGCCGGGGTGTTGGACAGCCCCTTCATGAACAATTCTTCGTTGTACTTCTTTAGGCAGGTGACAAAGGATGACTTTATGGGAAGCCCCGATATAAAGTGGGGAACGACGGCCGACTGAGCCCGCGAAACGGACAAGGCGGCTGCTTTCTACAATCTTGGAGAAGACTCCTTCCTCGTTATCCAGAAGTGTCATAACGACACTTTCCCCGGTTTCGGAAGCAATCTTATGCATGATGGGATGGATGATCTCAGAGATTTGAAAATGTTGTTCGACGATGTTGCTGAGCTCAAGGAATTTAATGCCGAGCTCATATTTCTGCGTATCCACGCTGCGGTACACATACCCCCGTTCTTCGAGGGTGGTCAGCATCCGGTGGACAATGGTATGACTCATATCAAGCGCCCGGGACAATTCCCGTAGTCCCCACTTCGGATGTTCCAGCGTGAACATATCAAGGACCTGCAGCGCCTTATCGACGGTTTTTGAACTCACTCGGCTTCACCGCTTTCTAAGTGGTTCTATAATCGAACCAATATTCTGAATTTTATGATTACTAATGATACTAGCACAAAATGACCATTTTGCAACTACTTTTTCCGACTTTTTTCGGGAACCGAAATAAAAAGAAGCCCTAAGCTCAGACGGCTCAAGACTTCTTTTATAAAGATTCTGATAAAATTCGGTGTAGACCCTACTAAAAAAAAGAGCTGTCCTCCTGGAAGAGAGAACAGCTCTTTTATAAGCCATGACCAATTAAGACGGGAATCCAAGAATCGCTTTTTTCTCAAGATATTCTTCAATTCCATAATCGCCCCACTCACGACCAATACCAGACTGCTTATAGCCGCCAAATGGGGCATTGAAATCATGAGAGGCATCATTGACCTTGATGCGCCCGGCACGGATGGATGTGGCAACTTTTTTAAGGGTTTCCGGATCTTTACCATAGACGTACCCTGCTAAACCATAGACAACATCATTCCCGATTTCAATCGCATGATCGATGGTGTCATACGTAATGATACTCATCACAGGTCCAAAGATCTCCTCTTGTGCTATGACCATATCATTCGTTACATCCGTGAAAATGGTTGGTTTAGCGTAATACCCTTTATCCAGTCCTTCTGGAAGTCCTGTACCACCGGCAATTAAGTTTGCACCTTCTTCCATCCCTTTTTCAATATAGGATTGAACGGTGTTCCACTGCTTCTTGGATACAAGGGGTCCGACATAATTTCCTTCACGAGGATGGCCAACCGGGAATTCAGGAAGCACATCTAAGACGGCTTGTTCAAATTCTTCCTTCTTGGAAGCTGGAACAATCATCCGGGTCGCAGCAGAACAAACCTGCCCGGTATTCGTGGCGATATTGCTTACTGCATTTCGGGCCGCATCTTTCATATCCGCATCTTCCAGAACAATCAATGGAGATTTACCACCCAGCTCAAGAGCGACGTTTTTAATCGTTTCAGAAGCATTCTGCATAATTTTCGTTCCAACGCCCCCGGAACCGGTGAATGATACAAAGTCAATATCAGGGTGTGAACTGATGCCGTCACCAATCGTTTCGCCTGTACCATTAACCAAGTTGAACGCTCCTTTAGGTACGCCTACTTCATCAAAGATTTCTGCCAACATGATGGCAGCGAACGGCGTCATTTCAGAAGGTTTTAATACAACAGGGCTACCGGCTGCAAATGCGCTGGCAATTTTTGTTGAAGCTTGGTTGGTCGGGAAGTTCCATGGGGTGATTAAGCCGCTGACCCCGACAGATTCCTTGACTACCGTATGGTTGCCGCGGTGCTCCATGAATTCAATAGTTTTAAGAGATTCAGCCGCTTGAGCAAAATGATTGTAGCCCATGCTGTAGTGAATCTTCTCCGAAATTTCAAGAGGTGCACCCAGCTCTTCCGTCATCACATCGATGAATTCATCTTTGCGTCGTGCATAGGCTTCGGCTATGTTCTCAAGCATTTCAATACGCTCTTCTTTAGAAGTTTGAGAGAAACTCGGGAAAGCATCGCGGGCGGCTTTAACAGCTTTATCCAGGTCTTCCTTCGTACCTAAACTAATTTGACCCATCGGTTCTTCCGTGGCAGGGTTTATGACATCCTCGGTGTCATTTCCCGTGGATTCAACCCATTCACCGTTAATGTAATGCTTCAAAATCGTACGCATATTCAAATTCTCCTTTATAAGAATTGTGTAGTTTGCTTTGTTTAATCATGTATTACCGCTAACGCTCTACACAAAACATCTCGAAGCTAAGAGGGGTTATTGAACATGCCTCCGACTGCGCTTCCATTACTGATATAGCAGGAATAGGAATTTGATATAAGAATTACGAAAAGAAAACAGCGGCCTCCTTTACAGACACGGAAGCCGTTTATGAACAGGTCAATGGAATTGACCCCTTCTTGCCTCGACAAACGCCCACTGCTAACATGAATAGAGAAAAGGAGGTTATATCCATGACTGGCAATCACAAAGGATTCAGATACTTGGCCATTCTATGTATCTTACTGTCTCTGCTCGTCCAGAATCTCAGCCTGTTGGATGTCGTTTCCTTCCACGAGAATGTATTATTCCTGTTCAACTGGATGCTGCCGGCATCCGCTCTCGCATTATCCATCGTCTCGTTCTCAAAGTCGCAGAATAAGAAAGATCTGCTTATCACGGGTTTTGCTGTACTGGCCTTTTTCTACAGTATCATCTTTATCGTCTTCGCCTGGATGATGATGGATACTCCTTAACCGCCGTTCCATACATAGACGAATTCGCCGTCTTCCTCTTCCATCCTCTGAAACCCTGATTTCTCCAGCAGGTTGATCGATGGAAGGTTTTCTTTTTCCACACCGGCCTTGATCACGTAATCCCCTTTGGATCGGATCCAGTGAGTCAGGGCTTGGACAACCTCATACGCATAGCCCTGCCGCTTATACGAAGGATCAATCGTATAGCCCACCCAGAAATCATCCTGCTTCTTCAGCAGAAATACATCACCGAGGAGCACTTGGTCTTTTTTTCTTATCACAGCCAGCTGAGAACCATCTTCCACTCTCTGCGGATTCAGCAGGGTCGTTTCATAGACCTGACGGGTGAATCCTTTGAACCCCTGGTATTTCATCCAGTCCAGATCATTCCGGTAGCTCATGAACGCCTCGATGTCCACGGAAGTAAAAGGTCTTACATAACAGCGCGGAGTTTCTAAAACAGCGTTCCTTTCCTCACTCACACCGAGTTCCCCCTCTACCATTCAGCGGCTTATGGTAACTATACATCCGTTTCTTTTCATAGATCCTCTCTCTGTATATAAGAAAACCAAGAGAAGTCCAGAACGTTACGGCAGGGAGATTGTCCGCATGAACAGCCATTTCAATCACGTCCGCCTGCCGCTTTTTCATAAGTTCCTCATAAACCCTGTACACCTTTTCCCCAAAACCCTGACCATGATAGGTGCTGTCAATCAGCAGCAGACTCAGCCATGGATTTCCGGAGTTCGGCGACTGCATGCCGTATTCAATGATTCCGATGAAACTTTCACCATGACCAACCAAATATCTCTCATTCCCGAGTTCATCCGCTTCTCTCCACTGCGCTCTTATGTCATCTGCTGCTAGAAATTCCTTGTCATAAGCGATTTTATTGTAGGCAGGACTTGAGTTGTGAACCCTACACTCTTTTTGGATATGAGCCTCCTGCACTTTTGTAAAGCTGAACATGTTCCTAACTCCTTCAGTTCCATATGACATTTCCAATAAGGGCAAAAAGCATCATCAAGGCAATACCTCCGAACAAAACATACCCAATCCATTTAATCGGGCCGGGCAGTCCGCCCTCACTCGGTTTTGGATACCCTTCGATTTTCTTTTGATGATCGATAGCATCATTAAAAGATGAATCATCGTTGGAATGGTTGGACATAGACTCACCTCCATATATAGGATCAAGAACCGTCATGATCGCTGATATCGTCAAAAAGATCTCCCGTAATAAGATCGTCATCATAGGAATTAAAAGTATTGTAGTATTTGGCGTCCGGATGTCCTAATACAGCGTTTTTCCTTCTTTCATAGGTGCGGATGAGGTGAAGGACCGAATAACCGATGCCACCAGCCAGGGCTGTGTATACTAGAAAATCTGCCCGATAAAAAAGATATGTACAAACGGCAGCTATAGCGGAGAGGAGCAGCACAACCTCGAAAACTTTGATAGTCATCACCTCCTTTTGGTTCCACATACTTCCCTTCGATACGAAACTTTTTGATTCTATCCTTTTCATGCAAAGGAAAGAACAGTCATGACATGGACAACGGTAATCGTCAAAATGCCGAGGATGTTCGCTAAAAGAACAAACGTCTTCCACCGCCGAGCCTTCAGGCCAATCAACAACCCGATGACCGGCAGCAGCATCGTCATGATAAAAATCAGACGGTACTCCACGATGAAAGAACCCGGGGGAGCTTCAGGATTGATGATCATCAGGATGAAGGCAGTCACGATACAGAGTAAAGATACAGACGCACGCATCATTGATCCACTCTCCTTTTATATTTCTATACCCTGATGTCCACTTTTTACCAACATGATCTTTCCGGTTCCTCTTTGACTTTCACGGAAAAGGACCGCATGCCTCTCGGAATCCCCTTGATATCCAATCTGTTTTCAAGAACCAGCTGAATCAATCGGTACTCTATAAAAGCATCACTGACTCCCTGCCTCGAATGCCCGATCACTTCTCCTATGATCCTGGCTGCTGGGATGAAATCAACACATCCGGCATCTTCATGAAGGCTTCTTACGCTTTGAAGAATGAAGGAATCAAAGTAGTCGACCGCTTTTGAAAAGACTCCTTCATTCCATATTCTCAGCTCGCTGTTTTCCGAGGATAACCGCAGCCAGTCTTTCTCCAAACGATTCCTCGCTTCAAAAGGAATGGGCTCATTTGAAGCGTGATGAATCATCTCCCCGAACTGGTCAGGGGAGATTTCACCTGTATGGATGGGATATCCTTTGGAACGTTTCATATGGCTTTCACTTACGTTGATTGTCCTCACACGACCGTTCCATGCTTTCAGTAGCTGCAGAACGAAGCGCAGGCCAAGCTGTTCATGGGCATTATTTCCAACCCAGATGGTCATCTGGACATGATCAGGAATGTTCCGGATGCCTTCCATTGCCTGTTTGTTTTCCTGAACATACGTGTAAATCTCTTCGTCATCCATGTGAATGCGATCATAGAGCCAGTCCAGGCGTTCCTGCAGCCCTTCTGGCTGATCAAGATTCCGGACCGGCCCGATAGAAAACATCAAAGGGAGGTTGATGACCATGTCATTGTCTCTTTTAAGATTTTCAAGCGTATTTTTGAGCGCCCCATATGCGGAGTGGCCAAACACGATATGGACCTCTTTCACATCTGTCTGATCGCCGGATAAAGGGTTCATTTGCTGTTTATACACCTGATCCACACTTTTTTTCACGGTTTTTATCCGTTCTACATATTCATCTGGCGATAGATGTCCGCTGTCCACGTACTCCAGCATCAACCATGAGTGTAAAACCATTGAACGAACTTCTTCTCCACTCAATGACTCCACTTTCTTTTTCATCAATGGATCCATTCTTCCACCCTTTCATCTTCTCTATCATTCAAGGTACTGCTGCTTTTTCTAAAACAAAGCTCTGTTAAAGTCTGTTGTTGATATTTTAAACGAGTACTAAATCGTTTCCGTCTGGAATTAGGGGTCCGGTCCGTTATTTACTCAGGGCATGGTACGGCAGGGAAAACCGTTCGCTTTCCGCGGGGAACGGTACCCCACGGAAAGGGAGTCATTCCCAAGGCCGCCTCATACCAATCCCAGGACAGAAAGGGGGGGATAGGAGCTCACATGTTAAATAACAAACAGAGCCTAAAACAAAGACCGGTAAACAGCTGATATATGACCAACCGCTTCACCGGTTCAAACGCACCTGGAATCATTCCTCATCCATCCATACCCTACAGCAATCGATAAGCCGGCCATTTTCAAAAGAAAGCTTATAAATATCCGGCATCGAAAGCTGCTTCCAAAACTCAAAATCGTATCGTTCATGAAAAAATTCATTATAAGCACCATAATATTGCCATGCGTGCCTGCGACGATACGACGACCGGGATATTGTTCCAGGAGGGCTTGGATGCCCTGCACGCCTCTATACCTGGCTTTATGGTTGGATTCTCCACATTCCCACGAAAAATCAGGGTTCTCCCACAGCTTCGTGATAGCTTCTTCAAAATGGCGGGCCGATCCATCCATCAAAATTCCGTTCCTTCAACTCTTCCATCTGATGTACGGGTTTTCCGAGAGCAGCAGCAATCCCTTCCACTGTTTGTACCGCCCTTAAGTAAGGACTGGATACAACCTCGTCGATCCCTTCGTTTATCAGCTGTTCTGTAACTTTATCAACATCCTTCTGTCCCTTTTCTGACAGGGGTCTTCCATGCTCGTCCGGTGTATAGACCGAATGGGCATGCCGGACTAAGTAAAGGTGTGTTTTCATACAATCCTCCTTCAAGAAGGGAAATCCAAAGAGCTGTCCCCCCGCTGATCACTGCATAGGAAATGATATGACGATCCAACCATCCTCCTCCTCTCCAAGTGAGACAGAAGTTTAACGACTCACACCGGAATCCACAACCAATTGAGGTGGAGATGTGGTAAGCTTCACGTTTACCCCCAATGGTACACCATAGTTCGGCTGCCTATGTCCAAAAGGAAAATTCTTCACGACTGGAAATGATGCGTCGGCAAAGAAATCACGAAGGACTTTGCTGACTTTCTCCTCTTCATCAGCCTCCACCTGGAAATTCCCTAACACAACTCCCCGTATGGAGTCGAAAACCCCAGCCTGTTTTAGGTGTGTAAGTTTTAAGTCAATAAGGAAGGCCGGCTCACCGACTTCTTCTATAAGGAGTACAGCTCCGTCTGCATCGACCTGATGAGGCGTCCCCAGGCCATTGGTAAGTAATGTTAAATTCCCACCTGCCAGATGCCCTCTTCCTTCCCCTTCTGCCAACACCTGAAGGGAAGAGTGCCGGTCACTAAAAACCATTGTTTTTTCAATAAACGGCATGGAAAGCGAAGACTCTGTCTGTTTAGTCCTTAGTTCATCGTTTAAATCAGACGCCACCATGGGACCGTGAAAAGTAACTAGACGGCTGTTCTTTTGAATCGCATTCAATAGATATGTAATGTCACTGTAACCCCAGAATATTTTCGGGTTCTTTTTTATGCCTTCATAATCCAGTAAAGAAGCAATTTTTGCTGATCCAAATCCTCCGGTGGCACAGAAAACTCCCCGTACAGACGGATCCGCAAAAGCTTCGTGCAGGTCCTTAACCTGTTGTTCAATCGCTCCTGTCCCCTCCTCATCTGAAAAGACGTGGGGACCAATAGTAACCTCAAGCCCGATGTTTTCCAGCACTTTTATGCCCTGCTTTAAATGTTCGTGATCTGGTTTCCCGGCAGGTGCAACGACTGCAACACGGTCGCCTGCACGTAATGCATTTGGTTTTATCATAAGACTCCCCTTTCCTGAACATCCGTAATATCGGCTGTCATACATTTGCTCATTTTTGAAGGACAGATCCAGGCTATTGATCTTGTGTCTCCTGCCTGACCATCACTCTCTACATGACCCACGCACCCAGTAGAATGAATCCACTTCCGATAGTCATGACAACCGTCTTTGCCAGAGGATAAGGAAGCTTGTTCAGGAGTTTCATCAGACTTTCCCACTCCAGATATCCGCTTGATCCAAGTCTCCCATCATCCACATAATCTTTCTGTTCTTTCATCTTGAATATGGACGCATACAGGATAAAGACACCCCAAAGGATGAGGACTGCACCTAAAATAAGAACCATGAAGAACCCCTTTCTTTGCCGGCTGTTGGTTTATAATTCACCGTTTCAAACGCCTCCGCTCACTGTCCCGATGATGTTAAAAGCAATCGGGAACAAGAAGAGACCAATGTTAAAAATCATTCCTGCCCGTGCCAGGTTGTCACGGTTCATTTTATAGCCGATCAAACCAAGGGCTGCTCCTATTGGACAGATGACAAATGGAAGGACGAGAGGCAGTCCCTGTATGTTCAAAGGAACGATACCGAACAAAAAGTTTACAATCAAAGTCGTTAAAACGGTTGGAATCAGAATAGATACCACACTAATCAGCTTTTTCACTATAAAACGTCCTCCTCTCTCCTCTGCGAGTTTTCATGAAGTGCGGTTGAGAAATCACCCTCCATCCTATACGGTCAAAAAGGAAATTGGTTTCAAATAAAACCATTTAATGGATAAAAGCACAACAAAAGGAGCAGCTGCTTGCATGCAAACAGCTGCTCCTTGATAAGTGATCATAGTATCGTGAACGAACCTTGTAATCTCGTGAATGCTCTCATTATTGATTGGATTTAGAGAAACTCTGGTAATTCTTATTTCCCCCGGAAAGGTTATAAACTTCCTCAAATCCCATGTTGATCAGCACGTTCTGGGCAGCATTTCCCGTTACACCCTTATTGCAGTAAGTCACTGTCGGGATGCTCGGGTCCAGCTGTTTCGCTTCCGCGCGCAATTCAGCCAATGGAATGTTGACCGCTCCTTCCACATTGGATACTTCGTACTGCTTCGGCGCACGTGTATCAATGACTTGAATCTTCTCCCCGTTCTGGATTCGATTCGTCAGTTCCTGCGGCGTGATGATCCGGTTCTTTTTGTCCATCGCATTGTGAAGAGCCATACCTGTATACATGACCGGATCTTTAGTGGTACTGAATGGTGGCGCATAAGCTAAATCCAAATGGAAGAGATCTTCGGCACTCGCTTTTAAGGAAATCGCCGTCACAAACACATCGATGCGCTTATCGACGCCGTCTTCCCCGACAATCTGTACACCTAGAATCCGGTTTGTTTTACGATCGGCGACCGCTTTGATCACCATTTCCTTCCCACCAAGGTATTCGGCTCTTGCCGGTTTAATGTTGTGAAGAACTTCAATGTCATAGCCTTCCATAACCGCATCTTTTTCACTTAAGCCGGTATAGCCGACAGCTAAGTCAAAGACTCTTAAAATTCCTGTCCCTAAAATACCGCGGTGGGCCAGATCTCCGCCGGTGATGACATCTCCGGCAATCCTGCCCATTTTATTCGCTGTCGACCCAAGCGGACGATAGAGCGGGTTTCCTGTAACGATGGAATAACTCTCCGCGACATCTCCAACGGCATAAACATCAGGGAGATTCGTCTGCATCTTTTCGTTGACCTGGACGGCCCCGGATACGCCTAATTCTACACCGATCTGTTCAGCCAGCTTCGTATTCGGGCGTACACCTGTCGCTAAAATGACCATATCCGCATCGATGACGCTTCCCTTGGTTGTTTCTACGGAAGTCTCTGTAATGGCTGCCGCTTCTTCATGGAGTAATAGGTTGACCCCGTTTGCTCTCAAGTGCTCTTCCACCCGGAAGGCCATATCCTTATCCAAGTGCGGCATAATTTGATTGCTGCGCTGGACAATCGTTACATCCAGTCCTCTATGCTTCAACTGCTCAGCCATCTCTAGTCCGATGAAGCCCGCACCGATAATCGTCACTTTTTCCGGGTGGTTCGCTTCCATATAAGAATGGATGGATGCTGTGTTCTGGATATTTCGGACATGGAACACATGCTCCATCTCCACTCCGTCCACCTGCGGCGTCGTTGGAGCCGCCCCGGTAGCAAAGACCAGTGTATCGTAATGATCTTCAATGATTTCATTGTTGTTCAGATTCTTCACAGTGACCACTTTTTGATCCGGGTTAATCTCTACAACTTCATGACGGGTGTGAATGTCCACGTTGTAGCGCTTTTTGAACCATCCGGAACTCCTAGGAGTGAGTGTTTCAAGTTCGTCCACTTCGCCTCCTAAAAAGTAAGGAATCCCGCAGATGGAATAGGAGATATCGTAATCGGCATTGTATAATGTAATGTCTGCGTTCTCATCGTTTCTTCGTGCCTTTGCAGCGACAGATGTACCTGCTGCAACGGATCCAATAATAATGATCTTCATTTGGGTGCAACCCTCCAGGTTTCTCTTGATGTTTTTCTTAGCAGCACTGATCCATGCCGAGCAGGACAAACTGTGCTCCTTCTGGTGTATCTTCCTGATCTAACGTTAAGCTATCCACTGTATCTTTGACATCCTGATCAATGGAAACCTTCAGGCCGTCCATATCTTTAACAAGGTCGTTTTCTTCTGGTGCATCCAGAGAAATACCGAGTTGTGGACCACAGCATCCGTCCCCCATGGAATAAAAACGGACCCCTTCTGCTCCATTTTCTTCAATCATGCCCTGTAGTGTACTTTTTGCATTTTCTGTAATTTTCATGTTCATCACCTCTTCATTAGGATTGAATGTAAGCTTTCCATTGTTCATAGGCCGCATGTTTTCCGGCTCCCCATGGAATCAGCGCACTTCGTGCGGATAATTCTTCCTGTACCTTTCTGATCCATTGTTTTTCCGTTGCTGCGCGGGCCTCTAAAACAGGGTCCTTCGTTCCAGCTGCATAGAAGCTTCGGTTGATGACCCACCATTTCGGAGTAATGTCCGCCCGCTTCAAGTCTTCCTGCAGACGCCCTGCTTCAAATACAGGAGTCGCTTCCGGCAGAGTTACGACGACTACACCTGTCTCTTCCGGGTTCCGCAGTCTCGGCAGTAATTTCGTTACGCTCTCAGGAATGTCACCTGTGGAGCGGCTCATTTCCTTGTGATAGGCCTCAGACGAATCAAGTAAAAGCAGGGTGTGACCGGTAGGAGCCGTATCAATGACTACGATTTCCTCCTCGGAATCTACAACATCGGCAAAGGCTCGGAAAACGGCGATTTCTTCGGTGCAGGGCGAATCCAAGTCTTCTTTCAGATAGGCGAGCTCCTCTTCATTCAGCTCACCAGCCTTCGTTATGACTTCTTCCTTGTATTTTTCCACTTCGACTTCCGGATCGATGCTGCTGATGGTGAGGTTACTATGGACCCGGCTGTCCTTGAACATATCCGCTACGTGAGAAGCCGGGTCTGTCGTCGTTAAGTGGACGCGGTGACCTTTTTCAGTCAACCCAACGGCGATCGCAGCCGCAGTGGATGTTTTTCCGACGCCGCCTTTCCCCATGGTGAAAATGACACGCGTGTTTTTCGCTGAGAAGTCATCCACGACCTCTTTTAATGATGGGAGCGGTGACAGATCCATGCCTTCGTCCGCGCTCTCCACCTCAGCATGCGGAGACTCACTCACAATCTGACGCATGTGCTGAATATCCGTTAAGGAATAAGGAACATAAGGTAAAGCATACGTATCGATATTCTGCAGGGCTTGAGGGATCTCCTTCAGGGCTTCCTGCTGCTCACTGTAGAACGCAGAAGCTACTTCATCCCCGGCATCATACGACTGGAATACACCATTGATCACCAGCATTTGATGTTCAATCCCGATCTTGCCAAGCTCGACGGCTGCCCGCTCAGCTTCAAAAATCGTGGATGCCTCCGGCCTTGCTACCATGACCAATGTCGTCTTCTCTCTATCCGAAAGAGAATCCATGGCTTTTTGGTACATATTCTTTTTGTCGCCGAGTCCGGACAATGGCCCCAGACAGGACGCTCCGTGTGTGGATTCTTCCAAATATCCGGACCATGCTGTTGGAAGGGTCAAAAGCCTTAACGTGTGCCCCGTAGGTGCTGTATCAAACAAGACATGATCAAAGTCTTTGAATATCTCATCATCTGCGAGCAGATGGGAAAATTCATCAAAGGCTGCTATTTCAACGGTACACGCTCCGGAAAGCTGCTCTTCCATCTGGTTGACGACCGATTCAGGCAGCTTGTCCCGATACGGGCCCACCGTCTTTTCCCGGTAGGCTCTTGCTGCTTCTTCCGGATCAATGTTACTGGCGTACAGATTGTTCACACTTGGAATGGCCACAGGTTCACGGTTCAGTTCCATATTAAAGATATCCTGGAGATTGGAAGCTGGATCCGTACTCACCAACAGAACCTTCTTCCCCTGATCCGCCAGGCTTATCGCTGTGGCACAGGCGACGGATGTTTTTCCAACCCCTCCTTTTCCAGTGAAAAACAGGTACGGCGTTTGAACATGTGTACGTGGATGGTAGGATGTCTGCATTTCTACGGCTCCTTTATTTGTCCATATTGATAGAAACACGGACTTTCGGTTTCTGCGTCAATTCTTCTCCTTTGATTTCAAGCCATTCACTGAACTCATCATTCGTCGGGTATTCGCCTGCTTTGACAACCTGACCGTCCAGAAGAGTAACAGGAAGAGCATCTGCTCCTTTTTCCTGCAGTACCTCGTTCACTGCTCCATTCTCAGCAAAAGCTTCTGGTTCATTGCCCAGGTTGAACCTTGTAATGTTCACACCTTTTTGCTCCAATGAATAAACGGCTGAAGCCACTCGTGTCAGGTTCGGGTCGACACTCGGTCCGCAGACGCCTGTGGAACAGCACATGGCCGGGTCGAATATTTCTACCTTTTTCATATGTAAAACCTCCTTAGGGGTTCGTAAATGTTAAACCACGCATGCTGATGCCGGCTTTTTTGATCTTCCATCTTCTGTTCAGTATCACCATTTAAAGATTACAGCATCATTATATAATTAAATGCTTATATATCTCAAGGGATAATTTAATAACTTCTCCTTGAAAATGACCACATCCCTGTTATGTCAGGTGTAGTGGAAAAGACTTAATTAAAAAGCTCTGTTAAAGTCTGTTGTTGATATTTTAAACGATTACTAAATTGTTTCTGTCTGGAATTAGGGGTCCGGTCCGTTATTTACTCAGAGCATGGAATGGCAGGGAAAACCGTCCGCTTTCCGCGGGGAACGATGAGCCTCCTCGAACTTCGTTCTCCGGGGTCTCCCCTTGTTCCTTTTTCCCGCAGGAGTCTACCTGTTTTCCCTGCCATCCCTTTCGTAGTGGTGTAACGGACTTCGGTTATGTCCTTTCTAACTCCCCTTCTTTGAAGAGGCGGCCTTGGGAATGGCGAGACTCCTGTGGGATGAAGGTACATCGTGAGACCCCGGAAGGCGCAGCCTGAGGAGGCTCACGGTACCCCACGGAAAGGGAGTCATTCCCAAGGCCGCCTCCTACAAATCCCATGACAGAAAGGGGTGATCTGAGCTCACATGTTACATAACAACACCAAGCAATAACAGAGCCAATTTTAAAAAAGTACGGGTCATGGAGTACCTTTCATAATGGTCACGGGTCGTGTATAAGTAGATCCCCTTCATCAGAGACAGATCTTAAGTTAAAAAGAAGCACGTTCTTCCGTTTAGCAGGAGATCGTACTTCTTTACGTTACACAAGAGTACAGAAACAGAAATTCCTACTCAGTAAAAACGCAGCTTCATAGATTTAGGTTAAGATACATGACTATCCATCACCATTTGCAATGGGTAGAAATCGATAGGCCAAGTGTGTACGACAATTATTCAATATATAAAAACCTTTTTGTTCGTCTTTGGACATATATCCGCATTGTTGTCTTGTATTAAAAACATCCTGCACTCTATTTTCAGAAGCGCTGTAATAACTTAAATCAGGTTTCACTGAAATCCAGCTCTGACCGGCATTTTCATCATAATTCGCCTCTAAATCATAAATCAGCACACCTTTGTCCCCCTCATCCTTTACTACTCTGATTTCGCTGTCATTGTTTTCGTTTTCACCACCAGCAGAATTCATGAATTCTTCCAATATATTTTTATTTTTCAATTGATTGTCTTTCAACACCACATCTTCCTTACTTGGTTGGTATTCATTTTCTAATACTCCACTTCCTGAATGATTATCCAGGGATTTAGAAGTACCTTCTCGTTCATTCAATTGGATTTGTGCATTTTGAACAGAAGAACGGAGTGCAAAAGCGACTATAGCATTCTTATCAGTCTCACCCTCACCTGTGTCAATCTTATCAATAGCTTCTAAAGCTTCATTTATCATTTCTTGGTCTGTCGATGGCTTAATCTTACTAACTTCTCCCTGCTTGACCTTTTCCGAATCATTTGTTTCGTATAAATGGCTTACTTTTTGAACAGCGGTATCTACATGAGCCGAGTTTCCATTACCGATACCGCACCCCTGCAATAACAAGGCAATACTTAAGCTGATAACCAAGAATCCAAGTTTTCTATTCACTTCTGTAACCACCAAATAATCACCACCTTAACCGATTTGAACTGCCATTTTCTTATTATTTCTGTTTTTACAAAAAATAGCAGATAAGCCTGTGGAAGACAAATCGTACGTTTAACCATTCTCCCTATTCAGACGTATCTTATCAAATACTTAAAAAAGTCCATGCCTCATCAGTTGACGTCAGTTTCAGCATCATGTAACCTTCTAACTACTAAATATTTATTTAGTGGTTATACCGATGCAAGGAGGAATGGAATATGGCTATTCGAAACGCCACAGATGAAACATTTGCACAGGAGACAAGCAGCGGACTCGTTATCGCAGACCTTGGCGCCCCATGGTGTGGTCCTTGTAAAATGATCGCTCCTGTTCTGGAAGAAATTGATGAGGAACAAGGAGATCACATGAACATTGTAAAAGTAGATATTGATGAAAATATGGAAACTGCTCAGAAATATGGTGTGATGAGCGTTCCAACCCTCTTATTCTTCAAAGATGGAGAACTTGTCGATCAGGCAGTCGGTTTCAAACCGAAAGAAGAAATTGTCAGCATCGCCGAGAAACATTCGTAAATAAATAACTCAATCATACGATTATCCTGGGAGGTATAAGAATGAACCAACCTGCAACTATGAATGAAGAAACGTTTAAGCAAAGACAACAATCGGTTATGTTGGAAGGCATCGTCGAGGAACCGGTTAAAGTCAATTATACGGATGTGGGCTCAGGTACGCCTGTAATGCTTTTACACGGCATCCCGACCTGGTCCTACTTATACCAGAGCGTCATTCCGGAGCTTGAAGAGGATTACCGTGTCATTGCACCTGACCTGCTCGGCTATGGACAGTCTGATCAGCGTGACCAGTTCGACCGCTCTCTTCATGTACAGGCGGATATGGTACTCAAGCTTATGGATGAATTGGAATTAGAACAAGTGAATCTTGTTGCCCATGATATTGGTGGAGGCGTTGGTTTGCTTCTTGCTCTTCAAGCACCGGAACGTATTAACAAGCTCGTGCTTTCTAATTCCGTCGCTTATGATTCCTGGCCGATTCAAGATATGCTCGTGATGGGACACCCTTCCAAGAAGAACGAGTCCACGCAGGAATTCGAAGCCTTTCTATCCAAAGCGTACAAAGAAGTGTTCGCTCATCCGGAACAGCTGACTGAAACCTTTTTACAGGGCATCATGGCCCCTTACCTGCACGAGGAAGGCAAACTGAGTCTCGTACGTAACGCCGCAGCATTGAATACAAATGAAACGACTGCGATTACGTCGAAGCTTTCCACCATCAAGCAGCCCGTTCTTTTACTATGGGGAACAAAAGATGAGTGGCAGCCGGTGGAAACAGCAGAAAAACTCATTAAAGATCTGCCTGACAGCACACTCGTAAGATTTGACGAGTCCGCCCACTGGGTTCCTCAGGAAGCACCGAAAGAATTCAGTGCAGAAATTAAGAAGTTCATATAAAAAAATAAAATACAAGCAGCGTCGGAAGGACGCTGCTTTTCTTCTTTGCTCTATTCACCACGATTTGAGCGCTTCCTGTATGCTCTCCAAACCTTCAAGACCTACTATGTAAGAAATGGTCCCTCCAACTACAATTCCCATGACAAACCACCACGTGTATTTCAAAAGCACCCCTCCCTTGGGAACAGCTTCTACCCTTCATTCGATACATAAGTTCCTGCGATCATGTCATGTACAGCTTTTTTATCCTTACGAAACACAACCATCAGAGCACTGATGATAATCGAGAGTCCTCCCGTTATCACCCCAAGCAGATACTTCCCTAAAAGCTCTCGAAAAACCATGTCAAGAAGGTTCAGCTTATTCCCGTTCTCTTTTTTCACTTTTATCGACATCATCCTTCTGCCAACATCATACCCCTGCCACGCTACTGGTAAAAGGATGCAGTAAATCATATAGAAGACACTTGTCAAAATGTCTTGATATGGACCATTATGGATACCAAAAAAGAATGGTATAAAGACTCCAATCGGAATATAGATAAGCAGGACATCGATGACTTCAGCCAGCACCCTCATGCCGAAGCTTGCTTTATCAAGGCTGAAAGGCATATCATCATCCTTTACAGAATTTATTGAAGCTTCTTATTACACGGGCATTTTCCATATCCATTGTTCTCGGCCGGATGATCTTTGTGTCCTTTTCACTCTTGAGGCTTAAAAGACCAAGGATAATAACGAACACACTGGTTAGTGCGATAACTCCAAATACAATGAGTTCCAAAGAAAAACCTCTCTTTTTTCATGTATTTCAAAAGAAAAAGTCCTGCAGCTTCAGCAGCATCTGTGAAATAACATCTGAGCTGCCCGGCTGAAACAAAACGATAGACGAAGCGGCGAACACGACTCCAATGACCAGTTGAGCCCAAGCAGCAGGATTCGTGGAGGAATGGAAGAGTTTTTTTCCTCCCAAAACTCCCAGCGCGACCCCCACGCCAAGTAAAATAAAGTAATAAAATCCCATTCAATCACCTCCCAAAGGTTATGAATATCATCCAGAGCTTCCTTCAGCCGTTCCTCTAGTATACATAAAATGGGTAATGTTACCATATAAACAGGACAAATTTTCTTTTATAAAACCATGATGGAAGGTGACCACTATGAAAAAAACACTGCTTGTATTCATGTGGCTGACAGGAATCTACACCTTTCTCCATATTTTTTAGGCTTTAATATACAAAAACCCCTCATACTATTCTCGATAAACACCCATATTTCAGTCGGACTGCTGACTAGATTGATTCAAGCCTTGTTTATTTTAAGTTTGTTGATCTATGTAAAAAAATACGTAAACATCCGCAAAGAGACGTCCTGATTTGATCCCCCACAAGGATCGCTATGTAGCTTTCTCTTAAAATAAGGGTTCCGGTGCTGGTAAGAATAACCGGAACCCTTATGTTGATCATTCTCCCTATCTCAAAGAGACGCCTTAAATCACACCACCCATAAACATAGGATGAACAACAGGCCTGAAACAGGAGTCATGATCAGACGTTCCTTTTTACTCCTTGAGATTAAGTTCATCAATGTGTTGATGCCCATGAAAATGATGATTACCCACATGAGAATCGTAGTGGGTAAAAATCGGAGCAGATCAGAGAATTGAAATGCATGCTGAAGAACGATACCGGCCATAAAAACCAACAGCAGGGCATTCAGTGCGCTGGCGACTCTCAAATTCGCCGGCAGGACGCGGTGGGACCCCCCCATGGCCGCTTCCCCGAGCGGAAAACCGGACGCGAGTAACACTTGAAACACAGCCACGAAACAAAATAAAACGGCCGATGTAATCGCTGCGACCTCCATGCCCCATCCCCTCTTCCTTTATCTTCTTTCGCTTTTACCTGGCTGACTCTTCATAAAATCCAGCACCTTCCGATCGACTTTCCCCTGGTCCAGCTCACGACCTTCGAAGTTTTCGGTATGCAGGTACGTCGTCCAGGATTCATAGAACACCTCGTCATCAACTTCCTTACTTTCAAGGCAGCAAAGACGGACTAAATGGCCTACCATTTCCCTTTTTACATCTTCATCGATCAGCTGGACATCCTCTTCCTTCGTTTCACCAAAGTACAATTGGTGCAGCTGGTAAATCCGCTCCAGTTCCTTGATCGGCTCAGGATGATCGTCCACTCTGAGATCTACAGCGACATCGCTTAGTCCGCCGTAGCCTGCTTGATCACGAACGACGAGCACGGCCGCCGACTGCTTTCCTCTGCTGTCTCCCCCTGCTTCCTGCGCCGCTTGGATGGCTCTAATGAGACGTTCGGCCAGGGGGCCTTCCGATTGTTCAAACGCATGTCCCATATGGGTCACCGTTTCTTCATTTACTAATATGTTTCCTTGAGCCGCATAATGCTTCCCTGTGATTCCCCCAGCCCAGTCATAACAGCCTTTCCCGGTAAAAGTCGCTGCCTGACCGGAACGGTCGACAACTCCGACTTGACGGTCTTCCTTTTGAAGGTCTTCGTCCGTTAACTTTTCGATGACTTCCTCCGCAGACAACCCTGCCTCAAGGAGTTTCAACCCTTCCGGACCGTAGGCAGGGTTGGCAAAAGCCTGGGTGGCCACCGCTCCCACACCTGCTTTCGCCCATGGAACGACGGAGCCGACGCCTAAAAACTTGGACTGTACGGCCACGCCCCATTCCTCACGGCCGGGGTCACAGGCGGCGATCGAAAATGTAGCAATGATCTGATTGTTCATCTCTTTTCCCTCCAATATCCTTACCATTCGACAACACATTCAGATTTCCTTCTCTTCCCATATTCCGATTAACAATAGAAAATAACGGGTAATTTCACTGTAGAACATGATATAAAAAAAGGAGCGGTGAAAAAATGAAACCACTTGTACGTGAATACACAAATGATGAACAGTTGAAGGATATGGTAGAAAAACTGAAGAACGAAGGCATTGATAACGAAGAGATTTACATCCTGTCCCATGATGATGACCGGACCGAACGGATTTCGAAGAGTGTGAATGCGAATACGATTGGTGCTTCCGAGCAGGATGCGAAAAGCGTCATCACGAATATCTTCAGTAAAAAAGGCGATGAGCTCCGCACAAAGATGCAGGAAATCGGATTCTCCAAAGAAGAAGCTGGACAATATGAAGAAGACCTGGATGAAGGAAAAGTACTTCTCATCATAACCAATCCTGCAAAAGCTCAGGCAATTCTCTCCTGATAAAAAAGCCCCTGACGCAAAACATGCGTCAGGGGCTTCTGTTTAATAAGTTGTAAACCATGTCCACTTCTGCAGATAATACGTAGCATAGCGGATGGACGTCAGATTGTCCTGGTAGGTTTCATAGTCGGTTGTATAATGGCCGTCTTCATTGGACCAGATCCTCGTGAAGTAATCGTTGACCTCCTGGAAGACCTCCTCCTCCCCGGGCCCGTGGATGACGACATCCGCTTCCAGGTTAAGGTTGGACAGGTTTCTTCTCGTATAGTTGGCGGAACCGGCGACGATGGCGTCATCATCCGGCCCATCTATATACAGCATTTTCGTATGATACTGCTCGACGTTCGTGTCATACCAGCGCAGCTTGATGTTCTCATTTCCGAGGTTCTTCAGCTCGGCAGCCACCGGCAAATTGGGGAGCCCCGGCTTCTCATGGCCGAACGCGGTTTTATTGGGATCCATAATGATGCGTACTTCAGCCCCGCGGTTGGCCGCTTCATCGATCCGGGCGGTCACCTTTTTATCCGCTAAATAATACATCCCGATCCATACGTCATCCCCTTTACCAGCGTCCTCCAGCTCTTCCAGCACGGCGTCATAGATCTTTCCTTCGGTCACGAACTGTGTCTGAAGCGGTCCTTCCTGCTCTTCCCATTCATAGCTGCTGTAGTCGATGAATTCCCCGCCGGAATAGCGGGCCACCGCTTCTTCTGCTTCCAAAATATCCTCTATAATCGGACCGTCCATTTTGAAAGCGACGTTCTCATGGTACCCACTGGCATCATGAGGGTTAGCCGTGGATACAACGGCTGAATCCTCAGTCACAAGCAGCTTCCGGTGGTTCGCCTTAATATTCAACAGCTTCATGTAGGATCGAAGCGTCACGTCAGGGGCCTCCTTGGCAATCGGATTGCCGATCCACCCTTCTCCTCCGTTACCCATCCAGGAAAACATCAGACGCCACGCACTCGAGTATAACGGATTGGAATCTCTCAGTTTGTCCAGATTGGTTAAGACGACGTTCACCCCGCCATCTTCCAGGCGGCGGATTGTTTCCGATTCATAGGAGCCGTAAATGGTATTGATTTGGTCGGTAATAAACACGACTTCAAGCTCAGGCACTTCTTCTTTTCTTTCTAATACAGCGTCCACGAGACGACTGCTGATTTCGGGAAATTCATTTTTCCCGTTCGTGTAGCCGTTGAAAAGAAACATATCAGCGACAATAAAATCATCCGCTTCCCCTATAGTGGCATACATCTCCTCAAAAACCTGAAGATCATGAACCGTATCCCCCTCTTGATTCTCATAGGAGAGGTCACGGAAAAACTCGATATCCTCCATCTGATGGACACCGCCCTCGTAGGAAACGCCTTCCGGGAGCGCTTTCCATGAGGTATGATAGGCAATCATGACCGAAAGGATCAGCACGATCAAAAGCAGCAGCCAGACCCATTTCTTCTTTAATAACCCCTTTATTTTTTTCATTCTTATCCCCCCTGGTCTCTGCCTGTCTTTTCACTACCCGGGGGTGTTTCAAACATGGAAAAAAAAGCCTTCTACCGCAGGGGCAGAAGACTTTCCTCATTTAATGAAGCACAAGCTTTGGACGCTGTATGAACAAAAGGCTGATTACGATGGCGCTTAAGATAAACGCAGGCAGCATGTATCCGCCATTATAAACGAGGGAGTACAGCCAGACCGGCTGTCCTTCCGGCGCAAACTCACCGTAAAAGATGATCCCTGCTGCGAAGTGACCGAAGAAGCGGAGTACACTGCCGATAAAGCACCCCGCGATGATCCACCCGACGAGAGCTTTCGTTTCCTTGGAGCGGATCGCATTCCAAAGCGGTTTGGCCACGATTCCTGCCGCACCGATCACCGCAAACGCCACAATGTAGTCCAACAGCGTCTGCAAAGGGGTGATGATATAGGCACCGGTCAAAATCTGATAGATGCCGAGCAGCAGTCCAGTCGCCGCGCCTCCCTTCACGCCCCAGCGGAAGGCCATAATGAAGACCGGCACCATTGCAAACGAAACGGAACCGCCCTGGGCCCATAATTTAAATGATAAAAACGGAAGGATATCCAGTAGTAGTGCTAATGCGGAAAAGATCGCAATTTCTACTAAAAATAGGACTCTGCGGTTTCTCATTCCAGCATTCCTCCTTTAAAAAAAGACACAAAAAAAGCAATGCAGACAGGGACGCTTCCTGATGGAGGGATCCCGAATGCATTGCACCATCAAAAAAGCCGCCATCCCTGCGCCAGTACTAACTGACAGGTTCGAAGGGTCTGAACGAGGTTCACTCTCAGCCGCTAGGCTCCCCTTGTAGGCTTTGTACCGATTACTCTTCTTGCTATGCTTCTATTATATCAAACTTCTCTCCGATGACAAAACTTATTTCCCGGGCAATGGAGTCTATTTTGTATTCGTATACATCTGGAAGAATTCCAGACTGCGCTCAACAATCAAATCCTGGTCATGATCCAGTGTTGCGACATGGTAGCTGTTTTCCAAATGGACAAGCTCCTTGTGCTCCGAAAAGACCGAATCAAAGATCACTTCTGAATTATTGGGCGGCACGACGTGATCCTCATCCGAGACGAAAACCAGAATCGGGCAGTGAATCGTATCAAGCCGCTTTTTCACCTGATCCATTAAGACCGTGATTTCGGTAATGGATTTGACCGGTGTTTTGTCGTAGGCCAGTTCATCCTGGCCGGGGTCTTTAATATCGGAGCCGATGGCATCAAGAAAACGTTCGTCTGTCGCCGCACTCTCCTCCATCACCGGGATGTCGATTGCTGCATTGATCGGAATAACCCCCTGGATGTCCTTATGCTCACCGGCCATATAAAGGGCAAGCGTTCCTCCCATGGATAAACCGACGACGAATATAGAACTGCACCGTTCATTCAGCCATTGATAGGCGCTCTCCACTGATTCGATCCAGTCCTTATAGGACGTCGTCTCCATATCCTCCGGTGCTGTGCCGTGTCCTTTCAACCGTGGACAGTAAACGGTATAGCCTTCGCGTGCGTATGCTTCTGCGAGCGGACGCATGCTCTGGGTCGTCCCTGTGAACCCGTGGGAGACGAGTATCCCCACCTCATTGCCCTCGTATTTGATTTCCTCTGCCCCATCAAGAATGCTGTACTCGGCCATCTGGTTTTCCTCCTTTTGTTTTGGTGGAACCTAATATCCGTTTCAATACCGCCTTTTCGAGCCATGCCCATGGAAGAAGCCTTTTCAAAAGCACGTTGGTCCGGACGCCCGCTCCGACTGGATAACGCAGTTTTTTCAGCTTGTCTTTTTGGATCAGTCCTGTCATGAGGTCGGCGACGGAAGCCGGCTGGGCCCGTGACTCTTCGTTCAAAGCGCTCCACAGTCCTTTTATGTAGGAAGCATAAGGCGACGAAGGATTGTGTACTTCCTCTGGAAGCTTCATACCGGACGACCAGATATTCGTCTGAAAAGAGCCTGGTTCAATCAACGCGACATCAATGCCGAATGGCTGCAGTTCAAAGCGCAGGCTTTCAGAAAGTCCTTCCAGCGCATGCTTGGACGATACATACGCCGATAGCCCCGGAAAACCGATCAATCCACTGACACTGCTGACATTTAGTATTTTTCCGGACCCTTGGCGCCTCATGACGGGCAGAACAGCCTTCGTGACGGCTATAACACCAAAGACGTTCGTATCGAACTGCCGGCGGTATTCCTCAAGTGGGACCTGTTCCAGGAACCCTCCTACCGCATAGCCCGCGTTGTTCACGAGCACATCCACCCGCTCCAGTTGTTCTGCTTTTTCCTTAAAACGTTCAATCGAGGTATCATCCGTGACATCCAGCTGCCACACTTCAATCTTCTGCTTCACGTCTTCCGTCAGGTCTGCGTTTTGGAAAACCGACGCTTTTTCCATATTCCGCATTGTTGCAATGACACGGAAGCCTTTCTCTGCACATTTCACAGCGGTCTGCTGTCCGAATCCGCTGGAGGATCCGGTAATCATAACGGTTGGCTGCATCGATGGTGTCCTCCTTTATCTATTCGTCTACCCTTTTCCTTTCGTTGTCACACGGGGAAACTCCTTTTTCGATATGCAGGCGTTTCCTGCTTCTTTTTCACGTTCGTCAAGAAGGAATGGTATAGTTCGAGCTTGAATAATGTTAGAATAGGAAAGGTTAAGACCGAATCAATTAAATAGAAAGGAAGTTTCATATTTTATGAGTACCAACATGAAGCTTCAGAAGCTTACACCTGAGTTTGACCCGTGGGAAGCCTACATGGACGTGAAGGAACACGGGCATATGACGTTATCCAATATTGAATTTACGACGACGACGCTGTGCAATATGCGCTGCGAGCACTGTGCGGTCGGATATACCCTGCAGCAGAGGGACCCCGAAGCGCTGCCGATGGATTTGATCCGGAAGCGACTGGACGAGATTCCTCATCTGAGGACTTTGAGCATTACCGGCGGGGAGCCGATGATGTCGAAAAAATCCGTCGAAAACTATGTGCTGCCCCTGTTGAAATACGCTCATGAACGCGGCGTACGCACACAGATCAATTCCAACTTGACGCTTCCTTATGAGCGCTATATCCCGATCATCCCCTATCTTGATGTTTTACATATTTCGCATAACTGGGGAACGCTTGAAGAATTCATCCACACCGGATTCGCCCGCATGGAGCGCAAGCCTTCCGAGGAAAACCGGAAGAAATTCTTCGACCGGATGGTGGAGAACTCCCAGCGTCTCGCGGATGAAGGCGTGATGGTATCCGCGGAAACGATGCTGAACCGACGCACCTTCCCTTACCTGGAAGCGATCCACGATCATGTGAAGGAAATGAAGTGTGCAAGGCATGAAATCCATCCGATGTACCCGGTGGACTTCGCCAGTGCTCTTGAAACGCTGAGCCTTGAGGATATGCGTACAGGAATCAACCGTCTGCTTGATCACCGCGATGAAGATACGTGGATGCTGTTCGGCACCCTGCCTTATTATCCATGCAGCACCAATGATGAGGATCTGGACATGCTGAAGCGCCTGTACAGCGCGAAAAATGTGACGGTAAGGAACGACCCGGATGGGCGCTCCCGCTTGAATGTCAACATATTCAGCGGCGACATTATCGTCACCGACTTCGGGGACGAGCCTGGTCTTGGCAACATTCAGGACACTTCCCTGGAAGACGCATACCAACAGTGGATGCAGACCGACACGGCGAAAAGCCTCAACTGTCACTGCCCGGCGGTGGAATGCCTCGGTCCAAACGTTCTTGTGAAGAACTCGTATTACCAGGACGTCGATTTTCAGAAGCGGGAAGCGAAAATCACCCTGTAATCTCCAAGCAGTGCTCCTCTATTCAGGGGCACTGTTTTTTTACAACATCACCGACATGTAAAGGAGGTCTTGATATGCCGCTCCTACAGCATAATCAGACAACGATCCAATATACCGTCCATAAACAGCCGCAGCTGCAGTTCACGAAAATTTACCTGGATGATCTGAACGGGGTCCAGGTGACGGCGCCTGAGGAGAAATCGGATGAGAAAGTCCATGCGTTTGTAGAAAAGAAAGCCGACTGGATCATCAATCATTGGCAGAAAACGCACGAAGACCTCTACCTTGGACCTTTCTCATTGGAAGAAGGACAGAAAATCACCTATCTCGGCCGCTCCTATAAGCTGTTATTTGAGCAGACAGACTCAGAAAAGACGACCCTTTCATTCCAGCAGGGAAAGTTTAAATTCTGCACCTCCCCCGCTTCCAAAGATGAGCAGACTGCTCAATTGAATGAGCACATGACCGCCTGGCTCAAGGATAAAGCCGCTGAAAAATTCAAGGCACTGAGCACGCATACGGTCGAAGTCGAGGATGACCTTACCCGTCTTGGAAGCAGACAGGAGGAATCCATCACCATCAACTGGCGGCTGATCCAGCGGAAAAAAGCGGCTATCCAAAGCGTCATCGAAGATCTTTATACAGGAAAGACGTATTAAAAAATCCCCCGGACGCCATCAGGCAGCCGGGGGATTTTTATTAAATAAGCTTTGTTAAAGTCTGTGGTTGATATTTTAAACGATTACTAAATCGTTTCCGTCTGGTAGGGGTCCGGTCCGCTATTTACTCAGAGCATGGGATGGCAGGGAAAACCGTCCGCTTTCCGCGGGGAACGATGAGCCTCCTCGAACTTCGTTCTCCGGGGTCTCACCTTGTTCCTTTTTCCCGCAGGAGTCTACCTGTTTTCCCTGCCATCCCTTTCGTAGTGGTGTAACGGACTTCGGTTATATCCTTTCTAACTACCCTTCTTTGAAGAGGCGGCCTTGGGAATGGCGAGACTCCTGTGGGATGAAGGTGCATCGTGAGACCCCGGAAGGCGCAGCCTGAGGAGGCTCACGGTACCCCACGGAAAGGGAGTCATTCCCAAGGCCGCCTCATACAAATCCCATGACAGAAAGGGGTGATAGGAGCTCACATGTTAAATAACAACACCAAGCAATAACAGAGCCATTAAATAAACAACAGCAGGCTCAGGGCCATGACTGCCATTCCGGCGACAACGCCGTAAATAGATAAGTGCGGCTCCCCGTACCTTCTTGAGGCCGGAAGCAGTTCATCAAGAGATATAAATACCATAATGCCGGCAACTCCGGCGAAGAGGATTCCGAAAACCATATCATTCAAAAACGGCATAAGCACAAGATAGGCAAGAATGGCCCCGATCGGCTCGGATAACCCGCTTAAAAAGGACAGGTTGAACGCCTTTTTCTTATCCCCTGTGGCGAAATAAATCGGTACAGAGACCGCAATTCCCTCCGGGATGTTATGGATCGCAATAGCGGTGGCAATGGCAATGCCAAGTGCCGGGTCATTCAATGCCGCTGTGAAGGTGGCAATCCCTTCCGGAAAGTTGTGGATCGCAATGGCGAGGGCTGTGAACGTTCCCATCTTCAAAAGATCGCGGTCCTTCTGCTTGTCCTGTGTCATATCCTCGACCTTTTTCACTTCGTGAGGGTTGCCTGCTTTCGGGATCACTTTATCGATGAGAGCAATAAGCAGCATGCCTCCGAAAAAGGACACCACTGTAATCCACTGGCCCATTTCATTTCCGAGCGCACTTATGAGGGAGTCCTGGGCCTTGAAGAAAATTTCGATCATGGATACGTAAATCATCACTCCGGCCGAAAAACCGAGTGACAAAGATAAAAATCGTGTGTTTGTTGTTGATGTGAAAAATGCGAGTATGCTCCCTACTCCGGTAGCAAGCCCTGCAAACAGGGTGAGACCGAAAGCGAGCAGTAAGTTTTCCATGTGACCTCTCCTTACCTGCGAACATCTGTTACTGCCCATTGTAATGGATGTTTTTCCTCGGCACAACATTTTAAACCAAGACCTTTTTCTCCATATAAAAAAACACAGTCAAAGTCCCTGTGTTTTAAGGATAAAATGGAAACCAGACATCCACCCGGGCTGTAATCTCCATCATCCCCGGCTCGATCGGTACAGCACTCTCACTGAGCGCCTGTGTTTTGGCATAAGGCTGAAGAGGAGAGACGTCCGGACTTTTTTCCTCGACAATACGGACCGGCTGCTGGTCAAGCCTCACATTCATCGTATTCGCGATCGTCTGTGCTGTGGCAAGAGCCTGCCCGAGGGCGATTTGAAGGGCCTTTTGATAATAGTAATAAGACTGACTCACCGTAAACTCGATGTTCGTCACCCGGTTGGCACCACTTTGGACGGCAGCATCAATGACTGCGCCTGTCTGTTCAATATCATCTACGGTCACGGTCAACATATGGGAAACCTGATATCCTCGGAACACCTGTTTCCCATCCACATAATCGTACTGCGGAAACACGGAATAATCGGATGTTTGAATATTCGTCTCGTCCACACCTGCAGCCATCAGCTGATTTTTCACCATGCTGGTGACCGCTGCATTTTCATTCTGAACCGAGGTGAGATCGGTCCCTTCCGTCACAACACCGAGCTGAACAACGGCTGTATCCGGCTTCACTTTAACACTTCCTGATCCCTGGACTCGGATCTGCCTGTCAGATCCGTCCTGTCGGAATAATTGATACATCGGCCATTCCCCCCCCTTTACTAATTCATGTGCGGCTCACTATGAATATGCACGTTGGAAATTACATCCATAGAACCGTACTGTTCATTAAATGGACTGAATAACCATAAAAGGGGGTGTTTTCCATGACGAATTATCAATCCGAGGGCTTTACATATCCAGATGATTTTCTCCGTATCATCCATAAGGGTCTTTCGCCGTCTGCTCAAAAGAAGCGGGTGATCATTATCGGTGCCGGCATGGCCGGACTGTCGGCAGCTGGTTTATTAAAGGATGCCGGTCATAAGGTGACCATCCTTGAAGCTGACAGCCGTCTGGGCGGAAGAGTCTATACGGTCCGTGCCCCGTTCACGAATGGCAATTACCTCGATGTCGGAGCGATGCGGATACCGACCAATCATAAGCTTGTATATGCGTATGTCGACAAATTCGGACTGGAAACCAATCCTTTTCAAAACACGCGGAAAAATGACCTCTTGTTGATTAATGGAAAAAAAGTGTATCACCGCATTTATGAACAAAACCCTGCCATTCTTGATTTTCCTGTAGATTCGGAGGAGCAGGGCAAAACGGCCAAAGAACTGTTTCTGTCAGCCGTCCAGCCGTTTCTTGATGTTTATAACCACAGCAGTGATGCTGAAAAAGAACACCTCAGAGACCGCTATTCGGACCTTTCCATGAGTGAATATTTAAGGAACAACCCCTACGGCCCCTCCATGTCTTTAAATGCTGTGAGGAAAATCAAGGTCCTGCTTGGAATTGAAGGTTTCCCGGAATTCGCATTTCTGAACATCCTCACTGACATTACGTTTCCAATCTTCCAAGGGGATACGAAATTCAGGGAAATCAAAGGCGGGAATGACCGGCTGCCATGGGCCTTTTACCCGGAGCTCTCCTCCGCCATCTACTTCTGCGAACGGGCCGTTGCAATCAATCATTACAAAGATGGCGTACAGGTCGTGTCAAAGAATGAAAAAACCGGAGGCTATTCCACCTGGACCGGAGATTATGTCCTGACGACCATTCCTTTTACGACTTTCCAATGGATCGACGTCCGTCCGTATGACACGATTTCCATAAAAAAATGGGCGGCGATCCACGAAATCATCAATGTTCCAGCTGTAAAAATAGGCATAGAATTTTCATATAAATTCTGGGAGCAGTATCCGGTCGGGAACATCATCACCGATTATCCCTCCCGCTTCATTTACCAGCCCAGCCATGACGGTGGAAAACCTGGGCCGGGAATTCTGCTTGCCAGCTACACGTGGGGACAGAATGCGCTGTTATTCAACAGCCTCAGTAAAAAGCAGGCCGTAGAGGAAGTGATGAGCGACCTTGCCAAGGTATACGGACGGGTCGTCTATGATACGTATATGACCAGCATCGTCTACAACTGGAGCCGAAACCCATACTCTGCGGGCTGTTTCACCCTTTTCACTCCGGGTCAGAGCAGGGATTTGGAGGACATCATCCCTCTGCCGGAAGGCCGCATCCATTTCGCCGGCGAACACACCTCCTCCTACCACGGATGGATTGAAGGGGCTATTGAATCAGGCATCCGGGGCGCTGTAGAAATCCATAACCGATAAAAAAACCACCGCTCTTATCATGAGCGGTGGTTTCGTCATTCTTCTTCTTTGGATTCGTTACTGATTTCCTCGCCGGATCCCTGCATGATCTTCACCGACTGGTTTTCCTTCTGAATCGGATACACCACTTTATATTTCTTAACCTTGACTTCTCCATCCACGGTTTCTTCAGCAGTGATGAAGGCGGTCACGACAACCTGATCGTCCTTCGGATCAGCGACAAGGTTATCGACGGATACACTCAGCGTATTGTAATAGCCTGAACGGAACTCTTCAAACGACGTCTTCTCCTGCCAGCTTGAACTGATCAGGGAATAGGCCGTCACAAAGTCGCCTTGGTTGATGCTGTCATAAAAATACTGCACCATGTACGTCGCCTGTTCTGCATCTGTACCGGTAACCGGAGACTGCACCTGTTCATTCAGCTCAGGGAATTCAGGCAGCGATTCCATCGGCGTTTCGCTCCAGCGCTCCACCATCGGCAGCACATCCGCAATCGGGATACTGAAACCGATCGTTTCCTCATCCAGCTTGGCTGAATTGATTCCGACTACTTCGCCCGTGTTCCGGTCAAGCAGCGGACCACCGCTGTTCCCCGGGGAAATCGGCGCAGAAATCTGATACATGTTTTCGTAATGGAACGGCTCGATATCCAGCGTCCGGTCCACGCCGCTGATTTCACCGCGTGTCACCGTATTCTGCAGACCGAGTGGACTTCCAAGCGCCAGCACTTCGTCCAGCAGCTCGGCATAGCCCTCTGTCCGGATCGGGAGCGGATCGCGCCCCTCAAGGCCGGGTACACGGACAACCGCAACATCTGTATCGCGGCTCACCCCGATAACATCCCCCGGCATCTTTTTACTGTCCGTCGTAATAACAGAGACTTCTTCGGCGTTGGCGACGACGTGGGCATTCGTAATCACATCACCCTTGTCATTGTATAAAAACCCGGAGCCGATCGTGCCGTCCGGAAGTTCAATCTGGACGACAAGCTTTTGAGATTCATAGATAATGTCCTGTGTTTCTTTTGGCACTTCTGCGTTTTTCTCATCTTCTTCAGGAGGCTGATTGAGTACAGCCGACACCGCCAATTGTTCCGGCACCGTGTCCAGAATATAGAAAACGCCCGCCGTACCGCCTCCGACGATAAGTAAAGAGACGATCAGGCTGATCATCCAGGAGCGTTTCATTGCCGCATCCTCCTATTCTACTAACCATTCCAGCTCTGTCATTTCCACCATGTATTCCCCTTCTTCCAGGTTGTAGTACATTTTCTCAAACTTGCCTGTACTGCCTGGATTTAAGTAGTTGGGGTACACCTTGGCGGATTCTGACCGGACGACTTCTCCGTCCTGTGTTTTGATGTCATATTTCACACTGATTGTGCTGATCACCTGGGTGGCCAGACTTTTCAATTCGCCACTGATTTTATAATCACCGAATTCATCTTTTTCCATTTGGATATCCACTACTTCCAAGGCTTCGGTTTCATTACGAAGCTCATCCTTGGCGGCCTGCTGCATCGCACTTTCCAAACGTTCCTGAGCGGCCTGTTCAAACGCCTGCTTCTCCTGCTGCACCCGTTCTTTCAGCTGGATCAGCTTTTCATCGTTCGAGACGTACTGAAGACCTTCATCAATCAGAGCGATGGCTTCAGTGTATCGTTTGTTCTCAGCCGCTGCCTCTGCCGTTTTCGTGGAACGGTTGACGATTTTTTCATAAATCTTTTCCCGGACCTTGGCTGCTTCTTCCAAATTCAAATCCGAAAGGGTATTCAGTTTGGCAGCCAGCTCATCCACATCTGTAATTTTGGAAAGTTCCTCGTTCACTTCCTGTAGAGTGAATCTGGAATCCATCTCATTCACTGTTGGTACAAGTGTCTGATAGATCCGCCCGTTTTCCTGTCTTAAGGCTGTTTGGACTTCAGACAGCTGGTCATCCGCTTTTGAAAGGCTGCCTTCTTCGAGCAGCTTGGACACTTCTTCCAGTTCCTTTTCCATACGGAGCACACTTTGTACGTGGGTCAACTCCTCCTGCAGCGCCTCTGCATCCGGACGTTCCTGGATGGCACGCGTAAGCAGCTTCTCTGCTTCCCGGTAATCTCCGGCAAGGGCTGCTTCCTCTGCTTCCGTCTTCCACGAGGCTGCATCTTCATTTATCCCTGTTTCCTGGTCATAGACAAAATAAAGGGCCGCCCCCACCACAACAAGGACTATCGCAGGTGTAAGAATGGGCAGCCACGATCGTTTCTTCTCAGCATCAGCCGGGGATTCTTCTGATAAGGATGCTCCACACTGGGAACAGTAACGCGATCCCTCGGCGTTTTCATGGTTACATTGAGGACATGTGATCATGGTCTGGTCCTCCTTTTTTCACAGCTTTCTTGTGATCCAGAATCGTACATAATCCTCAACTATTATAGCATGACCATTGATAGATTCGTAAACGTCTATCGTCCCTTTTTTCGTTTTTTTCACGAATGCTCCCTGCGTCCCGGTCCCGTCTTCCAAAAGAAAACCCGCGTCCGTCGAATGTCATGGAACTGTAATCAATCTGTAGGTATTTTGTATTTGTTTATCTACAGACACACCTGTTATACTGCTCTCAGATCTAATGCGAAAGAGGTGGATGACATGATGAAATTTTTCCTATCCTTTGCTGTCATGCTTACCCTGTTTTCCGGAATCGACCATATTTCAAGTGCTGAGGAAACCGATAAGACGGCCCAGCCTGTTGATAAAAAAGCAACCATCCTCGATGAAAAAGAAGACCAGCACAACCGCTTTGAAGATAAAGAAGAAAAAGAAGCCTCCTTTGCTTCGCAAAACAAAAAGGATGATGTGAAACGGACGGTAGCCGTTGAAGCGACAGCCTATACCGCTTTCTGTGAAGGCTGCAGTGGAACGACCTACACCGGCATCGATCTTCGCGCCAATCCTGACAAGAAAGTCATTGCTGTCGATCCTTCCGTCATCCCGCTCGGCTCGACCGTCCGGGTTCCCGGCTACGGAACAGCCACAGCCGGAGACATCGGGGGAGATATCGAAGGTCACCGGATCGACTTATTTATGGCAGAGGAAAGAGATGCCTTTGATTACGGGCGACGTCAGATCGAAGTGGAAATTCTGGAATAATCCTTTTAAATAGACACCGATTGTGAGAAACTCCCTTTTAGATAACGAAGGGAGTTTTTTTATGCCTGTACTCATTCAACAGGAACAGCCGTCTGACGTAACGTCCGTCGGAAAACTTATTCAACGTGCATTTGCGCTGGAAGAGCACAGCGATCATACCGAGCACCTGCTGGTCGAAAGACTGCGCACCTCTGAAGCTTTTATTCCTGAACTGGCCTTAACAGCCGTTGATGACGGTGAAATCATCGGTTATCTCCTGCTCACCAAAATCACGATTGGAGATAACGTATCCCTCGCCCTTGCACCGGCAGCCGTGGACCCGGAGAGGCAGCGCGAGGGAATCGGTTCATCGCTCATTCAACACGGCCTGAAAAAAGCCGGAGCGCTCGGCTTTTCTTCTGTCATCGTCCTCGGCCACCCGGATTACTATCCGAAGTTCGGTTTCCAACCCGCCTCCCACTGGGGTATTGAAGCGCCATTTGAAGTACCGGGAGAGTCGTTCATGGCTCTTGAACTGCAGCCCGGCGTCCTGAAAGACATCAACGGCACTGTCCATTATTCCCAGCCTTTTCTGGAAACATGAAAAAGACCGGATGAACATCATCCGGTCTTTTTATCATACTTCTCAATCGTTCCCCATAATTTAGAAAGGTGGGCGTCAATCTCTGCTGAAACGTGTGCGTCGGGCACAGCGGTCAAGATAGAAGCTTTCCACTCCGCTTGTGTGAAGCGCTACGCCATCCTCAAGGAACCACCATGTGCCACGGTCCAGCTGTTTGACAATAAATTCGGAGGTTTCTTTTTCGTCCATTTCCTCACTCAATTCAAGATCGTGGGTGACGACCCTCTTGCTGTCCAACAGGAAAATTACGTGCCATTCCTTCTTCTTCGGCATTGCATTCATTCCTTCCTATGTAGGCTTATTAATGTACCCATACCCGGCTTTTTTGTCTGCTAATCGTAGAATTCCCTTTCCTGCATGAAAATTATGCAGATCAAGCAAAAAAAGCCACGCGTAACGCGCCGCTTTTCATTATATTTTATGTAGGGGGAGGTGCGCCTGATGTACGCCAAGAAGTTCTTCGGTTTGAGTTGATACAAACAAAGAAAAACCAGCGAGTGACATATGAGCGAACGACAGGTATAAGACATCCCTCCAATAATTGTATTCAACCTTCCTGTCCACACTTTGAGTGTACCACTTGTATCTGCCATATAGTGTTAAATCTCCGTAAAGAATGATCTGTGTTCTCTTTGTACAACCATTGTATGCAAACTGGTTTACAAATAGAAGACTGGTCGGTTAGAATGTTTAAAGCTCATTAAACAAATCGGAATTAGGAGGAATAGCACATGCAGCAACAAGCAGTTCATCAGACGGCGTCCAGCCGGTCTACGATTCCTGCCCAGCTTGATCCGGTCCAAAAGCCGTTCATGTGGGCTGGCATCATCGCTTCCCTGCTTTTATTCATAACAATTATCAGCATGACCAATGTTACGCAGGGGGTTCTGTTTATCATCGGACTCGCCTTCGGTCTCGTGCTGCTTCACGCACGATTCGGCTTTACATCAGCCTTCCGGCGGCTGCTTTCTGTCGGTAACGTCCAGGGACTGCAGTCACACATGCTGATGCTCGCTGTCGCAACGACAGGCTTTGCCATCATTTTAGGTACAGGCTTCAGCTTCACCGGAACCACTCCGCAAGGGTACGTTTTCCCTGTCGGCGTGAGTGTTGTATTCGGTTCCTTCATCTTCGGTATCGGGATGCAGCTGGGTTCCGGCTGTGCATCTGGTACTCTTTACACGGTCGGTGGTGGAAAGTCTTCCATGGTTCTGACTCTGCTCGGCTTTATCGCAGGGTCTGTCCTCGGTGCCTATCACATCGGATTCTGGCGGGAAACTCCGGCCCTTCCTGCGATTTCTCTTGCTGAATCCACAGGACTCGGCTACTTCGGAGGGTGGATTCTCCAGCTTCTCATCTTCCTCGGCATTTACGGTGTAACGGTGAAGTTCGCCAGGAAAAAGAACCCGCCGCGGATGGAACCATTGAAAACGACCACCGGGCTTAAACGTCTATGGCGTGGCGCGTGGCCGCTTCTCGCCGCCGCTGTCGCCCTCGGTGTATTGAACGCCATCACCCTTGCTGTCCGCGGAAACCCGTGGGGCATTACATCTGCGTTTGCACTTTGGGGATCCCAGTTCATCCAGATGTTCGGTGTCGATGTGGCGAGCTGGCAGTATTGGTCTGAGAACCCAGCGCCCCTTAATCAGACGGTGCTTGCAGACTCTACAAGTGTCATGAACTTCGGCATCATCCTTGGTGCCTTTATCGCTGCCAGTGCGCAGGGGAACTTCAAGCCGGGTAAAATCAAACCGGGGATCGGTTTCGCTTCCATCATCGGCGGAATCCTCATGGGATACGGCGCCCGCCTGGCCTTCGGCTGTAACATAGGTGCGTATTTCGGCGGTATTGCCTCCTTCAGCCTGCACGGCTGGGTGTGGATGATTATGGCGCTGATCGGAACGTATCTCGCCCTCTTCCTGCGGCCATTGTTCGGATTGAAAAACCCGAACCCGAAAGATTCGATCTGCTGATCGATTATCCAGCATGCCTTTGTTCAGGCGTGCTGGATATTTTTATATGGCTGCGTCAGAGGTAAAAAATCGATATATCCGCGGTTTGACTGATATGCTGCGGATGTGACCGATATATCCACAAAAAGACCGATATCAGCGCCGTTTCGGCTGATATAACCGAAAAAAGACCGATATCCCGCAGTCTGGCAAAGGACAGGAACGCTCGTTCAGGTTTCTTTTTCCGGAAAATGTGGTATGATAAAAGCAGATAAAGGATACACATAAGAAAAGGGACCACAGCTGGCACTGTGATCCCCTCTACGGATAGCTGGCCTGCCAAAGGGCGCAGCCTACATGAAAAATAGACTCACCCGCATTCACGTCAGAATAGGGAGTCTATTTTTTTATGCGTAAAATCGCTACAATCAAACCAAGCAAAGACACGATCAGGGAACTGAACGCGATCATCACCATCAGCGATTCATACATACTCAGAGGCATCACCCCCTCCATCTTTGAGACATGGGGATCAGCCGACACCCTATTCAACTGGCAGGAACCACTATCCTTTCTAAATTATAGCATGGCCTGCTGCCCGAATGTGACAGGCTTTTCTACCTAAAAAAAGAGCAGGCGCAGTGCCTGCTCTTTCACTTATAACACTTTAGCTACGAATTTACGGCTGCGCGGGCCGTCAAACTCACAGAAGTACAGTCCCTGCCACGTGCCGAGTACAAGGTGGCCGTCTTCTACAATCAACGTCTGTGCATGACCGACGGTGCTCGTTTTCATATGCGCAGCTGTGTTGCCTTCTGCATGTTTATCTTCGGCCTGATCCCACGGGTACACTTCGCGGAAACGGCGGAGCATATCGGTTTTCACATCAGGATCGGCATTTTCATTTACCGTGAGCCCGGCGGTCGTGTGCATGGAAGAGACGATGACGACGCCGTCCTTCACACCTTCTTCACGGATCCAGTCCTGCACCTGGCTGGTCACATCAATCATTTGGTCATGATGATCCGTGCGTACATGAAACGTCTTCAACATCGGTTACCCTCCAATTTCGGAAGCAGCATAAGCTTCCAGTTTTTCATACGTTTCGTTTTCCTTATCAAAAAACGTTTGTCCTGTTACCCCGAAGCGGCTGTTTTCAAGATCAACATCAGCCACAGCTTCGTATACATTCGTTCCATTCCCGCGCAGCTGGATAGAGAAACGTCCGTCGTTCTTTTCAACAACACAGTTGACGAGACCACCTTTATTAATGACGACAATCGGTGTATCAAGATCGTTCGGACCCAGGATGGTGGATACGAGCGACGAGGCGGACATGGCTGTACCGCAGGCATTCGTCAGTCCTACGCCTCGTTCATACGTGCGGACGAAGATTTTATTTTTCTCCAGCACCTGGACAAAGCTGACGTTCACCCCTTTCGGAAAAACCTCAGGCAGTTCGTTGGCGCGGCGGCCGATTCGTTCAAGCTCAACCTGATCCACGTTATCCATCAGGCTGACGATATGGGGATTCGGCACACTGAGGGCAGTGAATGTCCGCTTATCAGAAAGTTCAGGGATAGCACTGTCCACCGCCTGCTCTCCATCATGAATCATAGGAAGGGAAGCAGGGGCAAACGATACCGGCTCGATCTGAACCGAAAACGTATCGATATCCGGGAAAATTTCAGCGACCTGGCTTACAGGCAGGACCGCTTCCTGCGTTTCGATCGCAATCGATGTATGTCCGAGCTTTTCGATCATATGGCGGGCTACACAACGGAGACCGTTGCCGCACATTTCCGCTTCCGATCCGTCGGAGTTGAACATCCGCATCCGGCCTTCCGCTTTCTCACTCGGCATGACAAATAAAATGCCATCGGAGCCGATGCCATTCGTTCGATCACATAACAAAAGCGACAGCTCTCTTCTTTCTTCCTCGGTAAATGTAAAGTCATGCTCGATTTCATCGATGAGGATGAAATCGTTCCCTGACCCGTGGCATTTGATGTATGGCAGCTTCATAATCCTCTCCCTTTCACGTTCTTTTTTCTCCCTATCTTAGCATATTTCATTCGGAAATGAAGCGTGAGCGTTTGAATTTTGTAAAAAGTCCGAGGTGAACGTAAGAAAGAAGACAGGGGCGCTGATCCCCTGTCTTCCTGCTGTTCAACCACCCATCCTTCACGATTGATTGAAGGCATGATACCCTCATGCAGACCTTCTTTTCATCAACCAAAGGAAGTATGGGGCCCCGATGATGGCCACCAGGATTCCTGATGGAATTTCGTTAGGTGCCAAAAGCGTCCGGCTCAATAAGTCCGCCGTCACCAGGAGCACGCCGCCAATCAGCATGGTGACCGGCAGCAGCTTCTGATTGGCACTACCCACCAGCAGCCGGGCCAGGTGCGGGGCAATCAATCCTACGAAACCTATGGAACCAACAGCCGCCACACTGGAAGCTGCGAGAAGCGTAGCCATCAGTGCCATTTGGAACCTCACATTCACTACACGCAGCCCCAGCCCTTTGGCTGTATCATCCCCAAGACCTAAAACATCAAGCGTTTTAATGGAAAAGGCAAGAACAGGGACAAGGAGCAGCATCGGCCAGATCAAATACTGGATAAGCTCGTCCCACCCTTTTGCATAGGTTGTCCCGGACAGCCATGTAAGCGCAGAGGCCACACCAAGATCAGCCTGCACGACCATGATCTGGATAAGCGCAGACCCGAAAGCAGAAATACCGATGCCGAGCAGGGCGAGCACCGTCGGTTGGAACTCAGCTTTGGCGCCGAGAACCATCACGATGATGAAAAAGACCACCGCTCCGGCCATAGCTCCGACAGGGATCCAGATGGCAGATACACTGAACCAATACATCGTCATAAGCGCCCCTACTCCGGCACCAGAGGTTATACCGATGACGGACGGGTCGGCGAGTGGATTTCTCAGCACCCCTTGAAAAATGAGTCCGCTCAATGCAAGGACCGCTCCACTGAACAAGGCCACGAGGGCCCTCGGCAGCCTCAAGTTCACGATCATGTCCTGCATAAACGTGCTGCCTTCCCCGAAGAAAGCCTGAAAACCGACGAGCGGCTCAAATCCGTAGTTCCCTGATACGAGACTGACACCAACAGTCACCAGGATAATGGCTGCCAGAACAGGAAGCACTTTTCCAAGAGGCATGCTGATCGAGTTCCGGCCGGCCATCACCGCTCCGCTGTCCTGAGAATTGCTGCGCTTCATCCGCAGGACAAGCCAGATGAGCCATGGCGAACCGACAAGCGCCGTGATCGCCCCAACAGGAAGCTCAGAAAAAGAGGGATCGATGATACGGGCGAGAACATCTGCAAGCAGCAGCACATTTCCTCCCCACAAAAAGGAGCCGAGAATAAGCAGCAGATGTGACCTGTAGCCGATCAGCTTCATTAAATGGGGGGCGATCAGACCGACAAATCCAATCGGTCCGACAATGCTGACGGTCACACTCGTCAGCAGCACCGCAGCCAGGATGGTGATGAGCTTCACGTTTCTCACATTCTGCCCTAACGCCGTCGCCACGTCATCGCCGAGAGTCAGTGTGTCTAATTTCCCTGAAAAAGCGAGAACAATCAGCACACACACGGCTATAAGCGGAAGCGAAAAGACCACTCCGCCCCAGTCGTTCTGAACGAGAGTCCCTGATCCCCACAGGAAGAGACCACGCGTTTCATTCTCATAAAAGATTTGAAGGACCGATGTCAGGGAGGAAAACAAGAAGGTGACAATCATCCCCGCCAGTACCATACGCACCGGAGTCGCATCTCCACCTCCGGATAGAACGTAGACAAAACCGAATGTCAATATCCCGCCCAGAAAGGCCGTGAGAATGCCATTACCGACCAATGCAGCCGGCAGAAAAATCGTTGTGACGACTACAGCAAAGTACGTACCGGAGTGGATGCCGAGCGTACTTGATGAAGAAAGCGGATTTTTCGTGACCGTCTGCAGGATGACACCGGATACAGCAAGAGCTCCACCGGCAAGAATCCCCATAACGGCCCGGGGTAATCGAAGCGTCCTTACCGTATGGTGCTCCAACGTATTTTCCGGGCGGAAAAGTGCATCCATCACCGTAGCAAAAGGAAGATCCACGTTTCCTTGATTGATATGTATAAAAGTTAAAAGACACAACAATGCGGCTCCACCCCCGAAGGTGGAGACCGCCATTATTGTGTTCTTCATCGTTGTGTTCATGTGCACACACTCACTTTATTCTTCTTCCAGTGCCGCATTCACGACCTGTTCAGCCAGCACTTCCGCAGACAGCGGTCCACCGAATGTCCAGGCATCCCCCGGCATTTGATAGGTGCGGTCTTCTTTTACGAAGGCCAGTTCTTCCCATACCGGGTTGCCGGCCAGCTGGTTTTCGAAGATGTTGTCTTCTTCCTGCACGATGTAGAAAAAGTTCGTGTCCTGATAGTTCTGCAGGGTTTCCACCGTTGTTTCCGTGTACCCGTACACTTCCAGTTCTTCCGATTCATGATCATTCGTCATGCCCATATTGTTCATCACTTGAGCGGCCATGGAATTGTCTGTAAACAAACGCAGTGTCGGCGTATCCTGCAGGGTGAAGGACTGGCTGAGCACGTAGTTCATGCCCTCTTTACCAGCTTCTTCTAAACGGGACTGCTGCTCGGAGAACGTATCCTCCATATTAGTGAGGACTTCTTCAGCCTTATCCTGTTTACCAACGATTTCTGCAACCGTATTGAATTCTTCCTTCATGTTGGCAAATTGATCCTGAGCCGCTTCCTCAGAATAAGGAGCGAACATGACCGTTGGAGCGATTTTCTCAAGTTCTTCTTTAATCGCTTCGTGACGGAACTGGACACCGATGATCAAATCAGGCTCCAAACGGGAAATCGCTTCCAGATTCGGCTCCTGACGTGTCCCTACATTCTCAACAGAGTCGCTGAATGGAATCCCGACGTTCACCCAGTCCCCGTAGGCGTCCAGTTCAGCAACGCCGACAGGTTCCATGCCAAGCGCCTGTAGATCTTCTGCATAGGTCCACTCTAATACGACCACTTTCTCAGGAGTGCCTTCAATCGTCTTTTCTCCTGAAGCGTCCTCAATCGTTACAGAGCGGCTCTCATCAGAAGAGGATTCTTCTGTGCTTTCCTCTCCGGAGGACTCCTCCGCTGATTCTTCCTCTCCTCCGCCGCAGGCAGCCAGCAGAACGAGGCCGAGTATAAGTGCAAACAGCCAAAATTTCTTCATATGTAGCATCCTCTCTTTTATTCAATTCGGAATCCATCATCCAGTTCTCTTTATACCCTTAAATCAACTAAATGATAAAGATTCTCAATCTCATTACATTTCATATGCTACCCCACTCCCCCGCACCTGTCAATGCCGGTTGTTGGAATTTTTCAGACTCTTCGGTTCTATACCTCCTTTCCTTCGACAAAAAACTTCTCAGCTATCCACCCAGTCATATCCCACCAATCTTTTCCTTGTTTCTTTCTTCACTGCTGCATGTAGTTGTTTGACGAGTCCTCCATAAAAATAAGGGAATAATCCTTTTTTCACCCATCCATGCTTCCAGGCGAAAACCGCCTGCTTAAATGTTAATACAACTTCTGATATGTAATCCATCACCTCGACCTCCAACCGGCGGCACGCACGTTCAACCGTACGCCAGGCTTTAAGAACATCAGACGGAGATAGAAAAGGGCGCGCGGCTTCAATAAATGGAATGGCAATGAACGATGGCAGGTGGGAATGATCGAGGGGGTCAACCTTACTAAAAGAAGCTTTTCTCAGGTTCGTCTCTGTTTCCTGAAGGGTTTTGGAGGGATGGGACCTAGAGCCGCTTGACTCAGCAGAGGGTAGAGGGGTGTCACGAAGGGGATCATCAGGGGTGTCATCGGAAGGTAAAAAAACATCCGGCTGTGGAAGAAATACGATCAAATTCACTCCCTGCCGGCCGTTCGGCTTTTTTGTTTTCACTCTCTCTATCAGGCCTTCTTTTTCGAGAGTACGGAGAGCGCGGACGACCGTGCTTTCACTACAGGAGACGGCCGAAACGATGGTCGACCGTTTCGGGAAAGCGACGCCTGGAAATTTGACAGCGTGCCGCCATACATAGCGGAGGACTTCCATCGTTCCTTCCGATAAAAAGGCTTTTCGCTGGTATAAGTAACTCCGTACATGCCGGTCGAGCTCCTGCTTTGTCTGGAAACGCTGCTGTTCCTTTATGTTTATCCCAATCATTTGTTCCGCCTCCCAAAAAATCCGGTATACACGATAATCGAAACCAGGATGGGAGTTGGTGTCTATCTTTTTGAAATTTCCACAAAAAAATGGAGAAAACCTTAAGATTTCCTCCGTCCATCTTTCTGATCGAGAAGGTGCTGGATCGTAAACTGTTCCAACTCTTCCTGAAAGCGTGCTTCTGCATGACTGATCATCTGAGCAATGAAATACTCGACGCCTGTCGACTGCACGGTGTAAAACGGTGTGATCCGGGTATCTCCCAGCGCTTGATAGACTTCCTTCACTGTAATTTCACCGGGAGACTTGGCCATTTGATAACCTCCATATCTTCCACCCTGTGCTGTTACATAACCTGCATGGGTCAGCTTCGATAAAATCTTCCTTACGAATGTGGGATCCTCCCCCATCTTTTCTGCCATGTGATGGCTTTTCAACATCGTATCAGAGGAAGCCAGCAGTACGAGCGTCCTCAAAGCCACATGGAACCATTTCGGTCCTAAATCGCCGGATTGAATCATCAACTGCATAAGATCCTCTCCCCCTTATTATTTTCTGAAAATTCTATTGACTATTATAGCATAATAGGCTTATGATTTAATTGTGCAACAATCATCACAATTAAAGTCTTAGGGTTGTGTGTTTCTTTTTGTTTATTTGAAAACGATTACAAAAAGGAGTGTTTCTATGAAAAATCGTGTAGATCCATCGCTTCTTCCCGGCTTGGACACGTTCCAGGATATTGATCTCAAACCTGAATTCCTGCCGTCCATCCGGGAAGGATTTGACCAGATGTATTCCCCTCTTCCTCCGGATGATTCACTGTCCATTCACGACGAAATCATTGCAGGTCCGGACAACCATTCCCTTAAACTCAGAATCTACCAGCCGGCTGAACGGGACGAGAAACTCCCTGCCCTTTTATGGATACACGGGGGTGGATATGTGCTTGGTACTGTGGAGAGCAGCGATCCGCTCTGTGCTGAGTTTGTTAAAGAGGCCGGCTGCGTCGTCGTATCTGTTGATTACCGCCTCGCTCCGGAGCATCCGTATCCGGCCCCCATCGAAGACTGCTACAGCGCACTGAAATGGATGGCCGGCCATGTAGAGACCTTGAATATTGACGGTGACCGGATTGGTGTGGCAGGAGCAAGTGCCGGTGGAGGGCTGACCGCTGCCTTAACTCTGCTCGCAAGAGACCGCGGCTATCCATCCATCCATTTTCAAATGCCTCTTTATCCGATGATTGATGACAGGAACAATACCCCATCTGCAAAGGAAATCAAGGAAGGCATGATATGGAACCAAACAACGAATGAAGCTGGATGGCAGATGTACCTTGGACCCCTGCATGGGACAAACAACGTTCCCTCTTACGCCGCCCCTGCAAGAGAAACGGATTACAGCCGCCTGCCTTATACGTATACCTGCGTCGGTCAGCTCGATCCATTCCGAAGTGAGACGATGGCCTATGTGACAAAGCTCGCCGAAGCTGGTGTAGATGTAGAATTCCACCTGTTCCCAGGAGCCTATCACGGTTTTGAAGGAGTTAACCCGGATGCAGATCTGGCCGTCCGGGCGAAAGACGAATATATCCAAGCCTTGAAAAAAGGGTTAAACGCACAGACCCGAGTCCAAACGTAAAAGACCGCCCCTGTACCGGGGCGGTCTTTTTATGGTTTAAAAAATGCGAGACAGCCTCCACGGCTGACCATGGACCGTGTAGTACAAACCAGTGAACATAAACAAGTCAACGGAAATAGACAGCATAAGCCGAACTTTCTTTGACGCTGCTCCTTCTAATACGTTATACTGGAAAAACTCTTGAAGCTTCGGTACTAATCTTTAAGAGTTCAGGAGTGATACACATGATGAAAACGAAAGTCGGACAGTTGGTTAAAGATCGCTGCACAAGCTGCTTCCATCACCAGCTGAAAGTTATTAAAGTCGTACAGAAAAACTTTGACGAAAAAGTAACCTACGTTGTCTGGACACAATGTCCGGAATGCGGAAACAACGACCATTCCCTAATGCCTGCAGAAAGCTGAGGATAAGGGATAACAATAAACCGGGACTGTACTCAGTCCCGGTTCTTTTTTATTCGACCGAACAGGTTAAAAGCTGATTCCCTTCCGGATCGTAAAAGTGACAGCCATAGATGGAACCTCCGAAGGACTCCACTTCATCGACTTTGACTCCTTTTGCTTTTAACTCCCGGTACGTCTCTTCAATATTTTCCGTTTCCAGAAAAAAAGGAGCATAAGGCAGCGGCCGTATTGCGTCTGTCTGTGCCTGGAGCAGGACAAGGCCGGTTCCTTCCAAATCAAACGTCAAGTACCCATCTCCTTCTTCCTGAATGTCAAAAGGCAGCACACGTTTATACCATTCCTTCGTCCGATCAAAATATACCAGATGAATAAAGCATGTATGGATACGATGTTTCATTGGTCTCCCCCTTTATTATTTACGGCTTACGGCGGAAGGCTTCCCATTCCGAGCGGAGCATCCCCATTTTCACTGCATCGTAATATTCTCCATCAACGAGACGGGCCTGTCTCACTCTGGCTTCCTCAATCATCCCGGTTTTCTCAGCCACCCGGATCATCCGTGTATTCCCCGACCATGTCGACATGCCGAGGCGGTGGATGGATGTATTTTCAAAGATGTATTCGATCCACTTCTCATAGGCGAAGGAACCGTACCCTCCGTTCCAATACCGCGAGTCAAAGATAACGATACCTGTCTCCAGCCAGCCGGACTGGCGGTCCAGCCAGTAGGACCCCACATAGCCGATGACGTGGTCGTCCATTCTTAGAACGAGGCCGTCCGGTATTCCTGGAGCAAGCTCTTTCTGCCAGAGCACTTCATATTCATCCAGGTTCATTTTCTTCTCCTCTATATAGGGAGCATTCCATTCCTTCGCTTCCTGCCGCTCCTCAATGAATGACCAGTAGTATAAGTCAGCTATATCTTGTTTCGTTGCTTTAGCGAGATACAGGGTTTCTTCGTTTGTCTGTGTCAAAAAATTACGCTTCCTTTCCATGTCCGTACCAGTGTTTTACTTAGGATTGTCTTCTTCCTTATTATTTCAAACTAAACCGTATTGTTCAATAAAAGATCTGTCAAGTTCATGTCCTTGTCGAATTCTGGCAGATAAAATAGATACCCTTTTCTTATCTATTCCTATATAATACTATTAGTGTTAAGAAATGGAAGGTGAAGCCTGAAACGATGGACCTTGAGTGACCTGTACAAAAAGCACGAATAAAATGGGGCAGAGGAGAAACGAACGAATTGAAAAAAACATGGGGATTGACAGCAGCACTATTACTTGCAGCCACACTATTCGCACCTTCCGCAGAGGCAGCGGTGGATACATCGAAAAAGGGGACGGAGGTTGAAAAACCGAACCTTAATGAAATCCGGCTTCTGGGTACAAATGATGAGGATTGGGGTTTTATCCAAGAAAAGGAACCCAATAATACCTTTACCCAGGCCAATAAGATCTCCACAGATGATCTTGTCACCGGGACATTCACAAACAAAGACAAAGACCTTTATAAGCTGACCATTGACGGCGATGAAGAAGTAAACATCGGCCTTTCTATTCATACAGAGGAAGAAACAAAGATGGACTTGAACATCACTGTTTACGATGAAAAACAAAAGAAAATGGACGCTTTCGATGAATGGACGGATGAATTCGGATACTTCGGAGATTATTACCTGCAGCCAGGCACCTATTATCTGGAGGCTTCCGACCTGAAAAATGTGAACAGCGGGGACATGTATTACCTTTACTCTTACGTGTATGAAGAAGAGCCTTACATCGAGCGCATTGCCGGAAAGGACCGATATGAAACCTCTGCGTTCATCGCAGCCCGAAGCAGCGGCGGCTACCCGGTCGAACACGTTATCCTTGCGACTGGACAGGATTTCCCGGACGCTTTGGCCGGATCGCCTCTGGCTTCTATGTATGCGGCTCCGATTCTGTTAACAAAGCAGAACAGCCTTCCTGACATTACGAAATCCACGCTCCAATTACTGAATACGAAATCTGTGACCATTCTTGGAGGAACGGGAGCGGTTTCTAAACAAGTAGAAAAATCCTTGAAGCAGCTTGGTATGGACGTCGACCGTATCGCGGGTAAAGACCGGTATGCGACAGCGGCGGCTATCGCTGATGAACTTCCTCCAACAGATGAAGTCATTGTTGCCTATGGACGCAACTTCCCGGATGCTTTAGCCATGGGGCCTGTCGCTTCCATGTACATGATGCCGATTCTATTAACGGAAAAAGACCGTCTTCCGAAGGCGACGGCTGAGGCGCTGAAGTCTTATGACACTTCTTTTGTCGTCGGTGGCACAGGTGCAGTCGGTTCAAACGTGTTCAAGCAGCTTCCTGATCCAGATCGTATATCCGGTAAAAACCGCTACGATACTTCCGTCGCCATTGCTGACTATTTTGACCTTGATCCGTTCCAAGTGACGATCGCTACAGGGGACCACTTCGCTGATGCGTTATCGGGCTCTGTCCTTTCTTATGGCACTCCTCTTCTGCTTACTCCAAAAACGAAGCTGGATCCCACCGTCAAAGCTTATGTGAAGCAGAATGATACATTGATGTTCACCATTCTCGGGGGTACAGGTGCGGTCAGTGCACATGTGGAAGACGATATTTGGGATCTGTTTGACTAAAATCTTTTCGGTGGATGCCACCGGATAACAAGGCTGCCGTGGATATCCCCGGCGGCTTTTCTGCTTTTTATCACGGATTCTCCATGTATAAATCCTCCCCAACCACCGTATAATAAGGGCGCAAGCCTTTTTTTGAAATAAATTCGAACATTTTGTGTCCAAAATGAGAACTTTCTGTTACAATATAAATATAAAGAAAACGTTTTCAACATCTACAGAATGAAAAGGAGATGAATATCGTGGGTGTATTAGTCATGTTCCTTCTATTGTCTACCGTTACGCCATTTTTATTCTTACAGTTGAAAAAGCCGGCTCTTGCAGTTGCCCAATCCGTCCTGCTCGTCGGGATGTGGGTGTACTACTTCCAAATCATCCTATACACGGCTCCCGCAGCCTTTTCCGTTACGTGGTCCATGTTTTACGCGGGTCTGATCGGATCACAAATCGCCTGGATCCTGTTCATCATTGCTACGGTTGAACAAAGCCCCGGATATCAGGCAAATCTCGCCAAAGAAAAAGACACGCTCCCTTCCTGATACGTCAGGAAGAGGCGTGTCTTTTTTTTAATGCCCGGGCTGGAGTTTCACAAGCTGAATCATCGCTTGTGTAAACGCCAGTCCGGTCAGAATCATAAATACATACGTGGGCTGGTAAGAGGAATACAAGACCGCTGTCAGCGAAAATGCTGTTAATGCAATACATAGGATAAACCCAACCAGGTCCTTCCAGGGCCAATGGCTGACCCTGGCTTCTTCCTGATTGATCTCATCTCTCTTTTCCATTCCTTCTCACCCCCGTATGTGTATTTTAGTGACCGCTGTGGTCTCCTTCACTATCATCCATCTCCATGTGTTCTTCGTGCTCTCCCCCGTGATCGCCATGATCGCCGTGGTCAAACCCGAATGACATCGTAAAGAGGGAGCCGGCTACAAGGATAGCCGCAAGAGCGAATCCGTGGAACATCATGTTCCATGGAACCGCCCCACCGCCGCTTTCCTTTTCAGTCATGTGCATGAACATGAACAACTGGACGCCCGCCTGTAGTAACGCGAGAACCATGATGAACACGATCACCCAAGTGACAGGCAGGTCGGATTGAATGACCGCCCAGGCAGCAAGCAGTGTCATAATGAGGGACAATGCAAAACCGATAACGTGATTCATAGGTACTTTCTTATCTGTTTTTGCCATCTTAGATCACCATCCCTATGAGGTATACGCATGTGAAAATGAAGATCCAGATAACATCAAGGAAGTGCCAGTAAAGACTGATGATAAAGAATTTGCGGCTCGTTACATTCGTCAGACCGCGTCTTGCAATCTGTATGAGCAGCAGGATGGCCCAGCCGGTACCAAGCGTTACGTGAAGCCCGTGTGTTCCGGCAAGGACGAAGAATCCAGACCAGTAAGCACTGGACGTTAAGCTGGCTCCTTCATGCACATAGTGTACAAACTCGTATATTTCAAAGCCGAGGAATCCAAAGCCAAGTGCGAGTGTGACGATCATCCACGTCATCAGGCCTTTGACATTCCCTCTGCGCATCTGGTGAATGGCCAGACCGCAGGTAAAACTACTCGTTAGAAGCAGGAAGGTCATGACAAGGACAATGCCCGGCTCAAATAGTTCCATGGGTGTCGGCGCATCACCTGTACGGCCGAACAACACGGCATACGTCGCAAAAAGTGTCGCAAACAGGACAACTTCTGCGGCAAGGAATATCCAGAAGCCAAGAATGGTCATGCGTCCTTCCTGAGTCCGGTATTCCAATGGTCCGGTTTTCAGTTCTTCAGCAGCCATATCATAACCCCCTTGCTTTTCGCTCAATGCGTTTGATTTCTTCTACAGATACGTAATAGCCGTCATCATAGTCGAAGGAGCGGAGAATCATAACAGCGACTCCACCGATCAGACCAAAGATGGCTACTGGCATCCATTCGAATACAAGACCAAAGCTTGCAAGTCCGAGGAACGCCATCATAATGATCGGCGTTGCTTTGTAGCTCGGCATGTGAATCGGCTTCAGCTGTGATTCGTCAAATGTTGTCTTACCTTCTTCTTTCATGCGTACGTAAGGATCGATTTCATCCACGTAAGGCACGGTAGCGAAGTTGTAGAATGGTACCGGCGTCGTTGTCGCCCATTCGAGCGTACGGCCATTCCCGTTCCAGGAATCTCCTGTTTTTTCGCGTTCCGCATGACGGAAGCTGTAGTAAACGTTGTAGACAAAGACGATGAACCCAAGTCCCATTCCGAATGCTCCGACGGTGGAAATGACGTTCAATGGCAGCCACTCGACGACGTTCGTAATGAACAGGCGGCGCGGCATTCCGTCAAGACCAAGGAAGTACTGCGGGAAGAAGCAGACGTGGAACCCGAAGAAGAAGATCCAGAATGCCCATTTTCCAAGTCGTTCGTTCATCTTGTGACCGAACATCTTCGGATACCAGAATACAAGACCCGCGAAGCAGGCAAAGACTGTACCCGCGATCAGTACATAGTGGAAGTGCGCCACAAGGAAGTACGAGTTATGGAACTGATAGTCCGCTGCGGCCATTCCGAGCATAACCCCTGTAACCCCGCCGAGAATGAAACTCGGAATAAAGGCCAGAGACCAAAGCATCGGAACCGTAAACTCAATTTTCGATTTATACAGCGTCGCAAGCCAGTTAAAGATTTTAACCCCTGTCGGCACTGCGATCAGCATCGTAGATACAGAGAATACAGAGTTAACAAAGGCTCCGGCTCCCATTGTAAAGAAGTGGTGCACCCATACAAGGAAACTTAACAGAGCAATGATGATCATCGACCAGACCATCGCGTGATAACCGAACAAACGCTTCTTCGCGAATGTGGCAATGATTTCTGAGAAGATACCGAAAGCCGGAAGGATAACGATATAAACCTCAGGGTGGCCCCACATCCAGAACAAGTTGGCCCACATCATCGGAAGTCCTTCCGCTGTCAGCGTGAAGAAGTGAGCTCCGAAGATACGATCGATCGTAAGAAGTGCAAGCGCAACGGTCAGGATCGGAAACGCAAATACGATAATGAAACATGTGACAAGAGTGGACCATGTAAAGATCGGCATATGGAACAGCTTCATTCCAGGAGCACGCATCTTAAGGATGGTTACCATCAAGTTAATTCCCGTTGCCAGTGTACCAATACCGGATAGCTGCAGTCCCATCAGGTAGAAGTTCTGACCCGGTCCCGGGCTTAGTGCCGCACCGGAAAGTGGTGTGTAGCTTGTCCAACCGGCATCTGGTGATCCACCGATGACGAAGGAAATGTTAAAGAGCATCGCTCCAATGAAGAAGGACCAGAAACTCATGGCGTTCAACCAAGGAAACGCGAAGTCACGGGCTCCGATCTGCAATGGAACAACAATGTTCATCAAACCGATCAGGAACGGCATCGCCATGAAAATGATCATGACCGTTCCGTGCGTTGTGAAAATTTCGTTATAGTGCTGGGAATCGAGGAATCCCAAATCTGGAAAAGCGAGCTGGACACGCATCATCAGGGCGTCCATACCGCCGCGGAATAACATCAGCAATGCACTGAGAATGTACATGACACCGATTTTTTTGTGGTCAACGGTCGTCAGCCATTCACGCCAGAGCCAGCCCCACTTCTTAAAGTAAGATTAATAGGACAGGAATGGCGATGGATACAAGCGCTATGGAGACCATGGCGGCATATATAATCGGCTCACCGGTGACTAATATATCTGTAATGCCCATGTTTTCACCTGCTTTCTTAACGTTCTATTGAAATTCTTCCTGTTTTTCAATTTCATCCAGGTGCAGTTTCTCTTTAAAGAGTTCTGCATAGTTTTCGGCTACAAAGCCCATTCCCTCATGAGTACCATGATCATAGTACTCCAGGTGAGTGGATGAATAAGCATCTTTTTCCGTCAAGCCCGGCTTCAGAAGCTCCTCATACTGTTCTTTGGACAGCTCAGGGGCTTCATTCTGGATGCCACTGACCCAGGTATTAAAGTCTTCTTCAGGTTCTGCGTGGACTTTGAACGTCTGAGCAGCGAACCCTTCGCCGTTGAAGTTGGAGTTACGTCCGTCATAGACGCCTTCTTCGTCAGCTTCCAGATAAAGAATGTTCATCATGCCCGCCATGTTGTATTTCTGCCCGCCTAGAGCAGGAATCCACAAGGCTGTCATGGAATCCGCGGATGTCAAATGGAATTCGATCGGACGATCCACTGGAATGTGCAGATAGTTGACTGTCTCAATGTCTTCTTCAGGGTAGCTGAAGAACCATTTCCAGTCGGCTGTGGTTGCATGAATGACAAGCGGCTCTTTAGCCTCTTCCCCTTCTGCAGGCTCTGCAGGTTTCTCCAGGTCAAACAATGTTGTCACTGTCGGAATCGACAGTAGAATAACGATGATTAACGGAATGACAGTCCAGATAATCTCAATCGTGGTATTGCCGTGCAGATTCGGAGCATAATCGCTTTCTTTACGTCCGGGACGATTCTCACGATATTTAATGACCATGAACGCAAAAAGAGCGAATACGACAACGATGATGCCTAACATAAACCAAAGAGAATATTTAATCAGTTCATATTGACTTTCTGCTGCAGGCCCCTTGGGATCGAGCACTGTCATCTCAAGCTGCCCACACCCACTAAGGAACAAAATCAATCCAAGTGGAAGCAGCCCTAACCATCTTTTACGAAGATGCTTAGCTTTCATTAGTTTTCACCCTCCTATCAACCAACCTATATAAGTATGAAACTAAGAATCTATATTGTTCTTATAGATCATAACGCTTGATAAATTATATCAGAAATTACAAAAATGCAAACAACCGTTCACGATTTTGTCAAAGAAGAGTCAAGACATTGTTAATAAATCGACACAAGTTAGACGCTTTCAAGGAAATATAAGGAAATAATAGTCATATTTACATACAAAAAACCTGCATTCCCCTTGAAGAGAAGCAGATTTTGTAAACTGCTGTTAAAGATGTGCCGACTCACTTCGACAGGGGTCCGTCATGATGTATAGAGTAATCAGCAGAAGCCGTTCATGATGCCTCCTTTCCTCTGGGTGCTGAACTTGCCCATTAACGGTCTGGGAATCTATTGCCTTTCTGTCTGCTTCTCAAACTCCTGAACATGTCCTTAAAGCAACTTTGCATCCTTCTACCTATCATCTAATCACATCTTTCGACAATTCTCTACTATTTATCGGCAGTCCACGTATCTGAATCGGTTTTTGGAGTCATAAAAAAAGCCTCCTCACCGGAAGCCGTTTCCCTCACTCATTTTGCAGATTCCTTCATTTGTATGGCCACAGACGACTGCACCGCACTCTCTACTCTATGAGGATCCTGCGTATCCAGAACGTGTCCCTCATGTACAGCGGCCTCTGCCCCGCCATTAAAGATGGTAAAATATGAAGCTGTCACCGCTCCTGCGAGTTCATCCCTTTTCCCTTTTTTCACGAACGACACCGTATAATCTGTTCCTTGAGGAGACGTGACTTCCGCTTTTCCACCGATTGTATTATGAAAGGATGATTGGGCGGAAATCCGTACGACTGCATAGTTTCCCCTTTCTTCTTTCATACCGAAGATGCTGTACGCGTGATTGGCTGAACGTGTGACCCACAATTTTTCACCGACCGTCGTCACAATGGATTCCACATCACTTCCAGGGTGTTCATCAAGAAAATGTTCAACCGCTTCTTTCTCAGACGAAAAAGACTTTTCTTTCCCCTCCTGGACGGACTCCCCTTTGCTGCATCCTGCTGAAATACTGAAGAGCAGAACGAGGAGCACGATCGTATACACCTGTTTCAATCCACTCTCCTCCTTGCCTTGTTTATGACTCATTTTATCATATATGGGTAAAATTCCCTGTGTAACAAAAGAAAAAGCCGGACCACTTAAGGTTCCGGCTTTCTACGCTTATTTATCTTCCGGCAGCAGGACGATTTTTCCGAGCTTTCCAGCTTCCTTAAAGAATTGCTGGGCTTCCTTCGCCTCTGTAAGCGGGAAGGTGCGCTCGATCACGGGTTTTAATTTACCTTCCGATATCGCTTTCAGCATCTTCTTGAATTCCTCTCTTGTTCCGAGCACAGAGCCATACATCGTAATGTGTTTCAAATAGAGCGTACGGAAATCGAGCTCTGTCTTTTGACCGCCTGCAGAACCGGATGTGCAGAAGCGTCCGCCCTTTTTCAACACTTGGAGCGAAGTCGAGAATAAGGCATCTCCAACCACATCAAGCACAGCATCGATCGGACCGCCGGCGGCTTCAAGGATATCCTCATCAAGGTTAGCAGATTTATAGGAAACGACATGAGAAGCACCCAGTTCTTTCAATTGGTCTGCTTTATCAAGGTTTCCCACAACACCGATCACCTCTGCTCCAAATACCTGGGAAGCAATCTGGACATTCAAAGATCCAACGCCGCCATTGGCTCCCGTCACCATCACTTTTTCACCGGGCTTGATTTGAATCTGTTCAACCATATGCCAAGCCGTTAATCCACTGACGGAGAAGACCGCACTCTCCGTGAAATCCTCCAACGGCATCGGCATACAAAGTTCAGCCGGCCAGGCGACATACTCCGCATATCCCCCGTCATATTCAGAGCCGATAAAGGACATATCCTCTGAGATGTGCTCCAGTCCTTCTTTTCCGCTCGATGTGAACGGGAATAATACGACATTCTCTCCTTCAAGGGAAGCTTCCACCCCATCTCCCGTTTTTACGACCGTACCCGTAATGTCCGATCCTGGAGTCCTCGGGAACTGAACACCTTCCGGGCGCCAGCCGGATTGGCTGCCCTGTCCGTATGCCCCTTCCCTCATCCAGATTTCCGTATTGTTAATGGCACACGCTTTCACCTTTATAAGAACTTCACCAGATTTCGGTTCTGGAACAGGCACCTCTTTTTCTTCAAGCATTTCGATACCACCATAACCTGTGACCTGCATGGCTTTCATCTATGAATGACCTCCTTCAACTCTTTTGTTCTCTATGTACAGGATAAGCAATCTGAAAAAAATTATCCAGTTAAACCGTTCGGTATACACGAATAAGAGCAGGAAGGACTATAAAATTCCCTGCTCTATCCATTGCCACTTATATTTCAGACCGTACAGGCGGACCATACTCTTTCAGTGATCCATTTCGCAGATCATTCGTATAGCTGGACAACATTTCGTCTATCATCAACAATTCCTCCCGGGAAAGCTGGAAGTCATCCACCTCTTCTACTCTTTCCAGCTGGGACGGTTTCCGCGCTCCCCACAAGACTACATCGGCACCAGGCTTATGATCCAGCAGCCAGCGGACCGCTAATGCAATGAGGCTGTGCCCGCGTTTAGATGCAAATGCCCCTAAGGACTCTACAGCTTCAATCAGCTGTGGAAAACGGTCCCCTTGAAAGAGCTCAATATGACTCCTTAGGTCACTTCGAGGAAAAGAAGCATTTTCGCCAAACTTTCCTGTCAACATTCCATGAGCAAGCGATCCCCAGGAAAGGGTGGCAATTTCATGATTGTGACTGTATTCGAACCAGTCGATAAGATAGCGCTGCAGCAGATTCAAATGCATCTGGGCGGTATGGATGGGAGCGTAATTCTGCCACTCGTCCATCTGCTCCGGACTGAAATTGCTCACACCAATCGCTCTGATCAAGCCGGATTCATAAAACGACCGCATCTTTTCCGCTGTTTCCTTGATAGGAAAATCCGGATCCGGCCAGTGGACCTGATAGATATCAAGATAATCCGTCTGCAGCCGCTTCATGCTGTTTTCAAGTTCCTGCTCCAGTTGATCCGGACGGCTGTCCCGCCAGCTGCCTTCCCTCGTCCAATCCACCCCGCCTTTTGTAGCAAGGACCAGTTCATCTCTCGGAACGTGTGAACAGGCGATGGCTTTTCCTACAAGCTCTTCCGCCAACCCTTTCCCATAAGCCGGTGCCGTATCTATCGTCGTGATGCCCTTACTCAAAGCGGCCTGGATCGTCTGGATGGATTCGTCCTCGTTCGTACCGCCCCATCCGGTGCCGCCGATGGCCCATGTTCCAAGAGCGATGCGGGTAGCTTCCACTTCACTGCGGCCAAGCTTCACTTTTTTCATAAGTGAGCCCCCTTCCTTTTTATGGGAACCATTAACCCATCTCTCTCTTTTCCAAACATGGAAACTCTTAGAAAACAAAAAAACTTCTAACCCTGTCAGAAGTTTTTTTCAAAAGTATCACTGTATTCATGGTCACATTCTGCTCATACGAGAATGTATGCTGCGGGTACGGACTCAGACTACTTTTTCCAGGAATAACACGGAGTATCTCTCCAACTGGAAACTCTTCGTCTCTTCGCCTCATCAGCAGCTTTACGCGTTAATTTTTAAGTTTTCCAGTGTCAGAAAATAGTTGAGAACAAATTGACGGACTTCCCATTCAGGAATTGTATTTCTTCCGTCTGTAAATCTGTCTTCTTCGTAGGAAAAGTTTCCAAATGACAGGCGTTCTCCGGATATCAGCTCGAGCATTACTTGATTCGTTTTCTCCATATACTGCATCACCATCACCCTTTCTACTAGAAGGTTAGACAGAATGATAGCTTTTTATACATGGACAACCCTATGAATCAATCATGGAGCTTTTCTTCTGCAAGAACGACTCCGTCTTCATCCACGTACGCATACTCCCCCGGATGCCAGACGACGTTCCCAAAAGTTAAAGGAATATTCTCCTCTCCCTTGCCTTCCTTTTTGCTTTTCAACGGAAAAGTTCCGAGAGCAAGAACGCCGACATCTGTGTCTGCCACTTCGAGCGAATCCCTTATGTACCCGTGAATAATGATCCCCGCCAGGTTCCTCTTCTCAGCGATAGCGGCTAGATTCCCTCCCATAAGGGCGCAGTTCTGCGAGCCCATGCCGTCGACGACCAATACATTTCCTGAAGGGATGGTTTCAAGCGCCTTTCTCACGAGCACATTGTCATCCTTCACCTGAACTGTGGAAATTGGGCCATGAAAGCTTTTCTTCCTGCCAAAGCTTTTTAATCCGGGGGAGGCTATGCGAAGCTTGTCCGGATAGTCATCACATAAGTCTGCTGTCTTCACTTCCATTGATCTTCCTCCTTCAAAGGGAAAGTATAGAAAACGCCTATACAAACCATTCGCCTCTCCACCTCTATTATCCTTCTCTACCCAGGGGGGGGGCAGGGAGGATAACAATGGATGAGCCTATAATTTTGCAAGAGAAAAATCAGGGCCTTATTTAATAAATAATCCTTTTTCTTAAACGCCTCATTGGATGAAGTCACGAGGGAGCATCCATCGATAAGCGGCACGTGATCAGCCATCGGGGCTGTTCCACTGGATGATCATTCCTATTTAGACCATCAAAAAAAACAGGCACGGAAATTCCATACCTGCTTTTCTACGATATTAATAGAGTTTACCAAGAGCTTCTTTATCGAACGGCTTCAGTTCATCGGAACGACCTTCTTCCACCTTCTTCACCCATGCCGGGTCATGAAGCAGGGAACGGCCGATCGCTACAAGATCGAATTCATCGTTCTTCAGTTTCTCCATCAATCCATCAAGGCTTGAAGTCTCTGTGCTGGTGAAGGATGTGAAAACACCATCAAGTCCGACAGAACCGACGGAAATAACCGGTTTGCCTGTGATTTTCTTCGTCCATCCAGCAAGGTTCAAATCAGAGCCTTCAAATTCCGGCTCCCAGAAACGGCGGGTGGAGCAGTGGAAAATATCCACGCCGGCTTCAACGAGCGGGTTCAGGAACTGCTCCAGCTCCTCCGGTGTTTCTACAAGTTTCGCTTGGAAATCATTCATCTTCCATTGGGAGAAGCGGAAAATGATCGGGAAATCCGGACCGACTTCACGTCGGCAGGCTTCTACGATCTCCACCGCGAACTGGGTGCGTCCCACAAGATCTCCACCGAAGCGGTCTGAACGCTTATTGGTCTGTTCCCAGAAAAACTGGTCAATCAAATAGCCGTGGGCGCCGTGGATTTCAATCGCATCAAAGCCGATACGTTTCGCATGGCCGGCAGCGGCCGCATAGGCTTCTACAAGATCTTCCACTTCTTCCGTTGTGAGGGGTTCGTTGATTTTCTCCCCATCCAGATTCAGACCGGACGGGCCGACAGCAGCGGCTTCCGGATTCGGAAGGTCGCCTTCATTACGGGTCATGCCCACATGCCAGAGCTGCGGTGCGATTTTACCGCCGGCTTCGTGTACTTCCTTCACGACATTTTCCCAGCCTTCCAGCGCTTCTTCGCCGTAGAAAAGAGGAATGTTTTCTCCGGATACAGAGGCCGGATGACCGATCCCTGTACCTTCTGTGACAATCAAACCGACATGGTTTTCCGCACGGCGGCGGTAATAGGCGGCGACTTCCTCATTCGGTACACCGCCCGGGGAAAATCCACGCGTCATCGGGGCCATAACGGTCCGGTTTGCAAGTTCTAGCTGATCACTATTGAATTTTTCGAATAATGGTTGGACAGATGTTGGAACATTGTTTGTCATTATCTTTCCTCCTCCTTTTTCTCTGCTAGTTATTATTGCAGAGGAAAAGGACAAACAAAAGCGATACGTTTTGAGACCGGTAAACATGAGCCGATGGACTCACCTTATTCCTTCATAAACCAATGGGACGACCTCCGCTGAAACAACAGCACAAAGCCCCCAATGACGAGAAGCGTCTCCATAACGTACAGCCAGAAGAAGGAAGGAGCGGAATCGAACCACGTAACGGTCTCTCCCATGCTGCTGATTAGACTGAAGGTAAACAATCCGAGATGAGTGATTCTGGCCCATTCCCTCCCTTGGTAGATCTTCCAAAGCAGAAACAGGCTGAATGATAGAAACAGAAGGAATCCCCCGATCAGCAAAGGCATGTAACCCTCTCCAAGTCCAGCTGAATCCAGCCCTGTCACTCCACGAATTATGGATAATAGGAGAGCGGTGCCTAACAGAAGAACGCCACGCACAACTCCTTTAGGTGGTTGGTTCGTTCGTTTTCGGTTTTCCACTGTATGTCCTCCTTCCACATTACAATAAAAAAAGGACCCCGATGGTACCAAGGTCCTTCACTTTTCACCCACATTCATGATGACTGTGTGGAATGGATACCGAGATGGGAAAGGGCTCCTTTCACATCCGCCATGGCCGGAATTTCCGATAAATCCATGTGCATGCGAGCGGCTTCTATGGCCATTTCGGGACGCAGTCCTGTAACAATCGTTTTGACACCGAGAAGCGAAAGCACGCGGTTGATTTTAAACAATGAATCGATGACAACACGATCGAACGTATATATTCCGGAAAAATCAATGATTAAATGATTCAGTTTCTGCATCTGCACCTTCTCAGGAATGACAGCCAGAATCTGTCCGGCTTTTTCCTGATCGATTTTCCCTGTCAGGGGAAGCACAGCTGTCTCATTCATTATCGGTACGATGGTGGCGGATAATTCGTTAATTTCCTTCACGACTGCCTGATGCTTCTCCTCGATAGCCTTTCTTTCGGTAATATCACGGATATAGGATTGAATGGCTCTGCGCTCTCCCATTTTGACAGGGTGGCAGTATAATTCGACAGGTACAGGCGTTCCGTCCATCCGGTACACTGTCTCCTCAATCACATCGGCCGGTTTCTCATAAGCCGAAAGAATCCGGTTCTGGATGGCCCCTTTGGACGTTTCCTGGAAAATATCCAGCGGACTGCTCCCCGTCACCTCTTCTTTCGTTGTTTGAAACAGCTTTTCAGCTGCCTTGTTTATGTAGATAATCTTGTAATCTGTGTGAATGATCAATGGATCGAGCGAATACTCCATCACTTCTTTGTAATCCACGTCAACGATGCTTTCAATCATGTTTCGTCCTCCTTGCAGTCAGACAGGGTCCTGTCTGTCGATCCAACCAGATGAAAATGGGAGGTCTCTATGATGCTGCTTCTTCTTTTATTCTAACATGTCCTCAGACAAGCGTCTTTCAAACAGAATCTTTTATTTTCTGAAAAATTCAGTTTATTATAAAAAGGAAGTGGAAGATAGAGGAAGACCTATACTTTGATCAAGGAGTGACGATTTATGGAATCATCCATCCCGGAAATTGTATTGAATGACGGACTGCGCCTCCCTGTTATGGGATTCGGAACATCCGGATTGAAAGGAAATGAAGGGGCTGCAGCTGTCGAGAGTGCCATTCGGACAGGTTATCGTTTGATCGACAGTGCCTACAACTATGAAAATGAAGGAACCATCGGCGAAGCGGTCAAGCGCAGCGCTGTTTCCAGAGAAGAATTATTGATAACATCCAAGCTGCCCGGGCGCTACCACGAGTATGATAAAGCGGTGGCAGCCATTCAGGAATCCTTGTATAGAGGCGGTCTTGATTACTATGACCTATACTTAATCCACTGGCCGAATCCGGAAGAAGATCGCTTTGTGGAAGCTTGGCAGGCTTTGATCGACGCGAAGAAATGGGGACTCATCCGCTCGATCGGTGTCTGTAACTTCCTTCCTGAACACTTGGAGCGTTTGAAAAATGAGACCGGCGTCCTGCCGAGCATCAACCAGATTGAACTTCATCCCTACTTTCATCAGGAAGAACAGCGACGCTTCCATGAAGAGCACAACATCGCAACGGAATCGTGGAGTCCTCTCGCCCGCGTACAGGATATTCTCAATAACGATGTGATCCAGAAAATCGCAGATGAACAGAATCGTACGGTTTCCCAGGTGATCCTACGCTGGCATTATCAAATCGGTGCGGTATCGATTCCAAAATCGGCCAATCCGGTGCGTCAGAAAGAGAACCTTTCCATTTTTGATTTTTCCCTGAGTGAAAATCAAATGAACGATATCGCCTCCCTCACCAAGGAAGATGGCCGGATCCAGAATCAGGATCCAGCCGTTTATCAGGAATTTTAATAGATTCACAGAACAAAGAAAAAGCTTAGAGGAAAACGTGCCGTTTCCCTCTAAACTTTTTCATTTAATGCATCTTCACTTTTGCCAAATACTGATCCAGACAGTTGAACTGGGAGGTCATCCCGTCAATGACCTGCATCTCCAGTAATTTCTGGAGCTCTGCTTCAGATTCAAATTGACTCTCAATGATCAGCTTCGTCTCCTTACCCTCAGGAATAAAACGCAGGTCAATATCAATCATCGGAAGCTGTTCATTCACCATGCCTTCCGCGTCTGAAAACATATCTTTATACTGAATCCTTTTCATCGGTTCGATGGACTGGAAGATTCCAAGCCCCCAGGACTGCATCCCATAAAACTCACCCATGCCTTCATCCACACACGTCATTCCATAATGCCAGACTCCGTTCGGCATAAACTCGAAGGTTTTCACTTTCGTCTCCCAGCCTTCCGGACCCCACCATTTTTCCAGACGTTCCGGTTCCGAATAGGCTTGAAAAACAAGTTCCACAGGCGCCTGAAAGACACGTTCCAAGACAAGCATATTCCCTTTGACAGTAGAGTTCATGGTCAGCCTCCATTCATAATGGTCTACCCTATTTAACTTCCCGTTCCCCTGCTGGAATTCCTGCTTGACGTTTATTGCTTTTCCATATGACACTCAAAATGCTCCAACACGATCCCGGACTTCTCCATTTCAGGCAGGCCTCCGTTATCATAGCAGTCATTCGTCTTCTCCATCACTTCTGCATGACTTTGGTATATCAATAGAAAAGCCGTCGCTGCCAAAATAATGATGGCCGCTGAACTGATAAAGAATATTTTCTTCATTGTTTCTCCCCCTCCTTTTTCAGAAAATCTTCCAAACCTTTACCTATCTCTTCGTTTTCAGAATTGTTATACTACATGTAAATCTATTGGAAAGGGTGGTTATTCATGAACAAACCGACGATTGGATTTATCGGTACCGGAGTGATGGGAAAAAGCATGGCCCGCAATCTGATGCAGGCCGGATACCCGCTGCAGCTTTTCACCCGCACAAAAGAAAAAGCAGTCGAACTTATCGAGGACGGTGCCCACTGGTATGAGGATATCCCTTCCCTCGCAGCAGCGTCCGACATCATCATTACGATTGTCGGCTATCCCAAGGATGTCGAAGAGGTATACTTCGGGGAAGCCGGGATTCTACATAATGCTGGCCCGGGTTCAACCGTCATCGATATGACGACTTCCTCTCCTGACTTAGCAAGGACGATTGCCAACAAAGCGAAGGAAAAGAATATTCACGCTTTTGACGCCCCTGTGTCCGGCGGTGATGTTGGTGCGCGTAACGGAAAGCTGACGATTATGGTCGGCGGCGGACAAGAGTCTTTTGACGAAATAAAGCCCGTGTTCGAAGCCATGGGTGAGAACATCGTCCTTCAAGGAGAAGCCGGTGCCGGTCAGCATACAAAAATGTCCAACCAGATTGCCATTGCTTCCGGGATGATGGGTGTAACAGAAGCGATCCTGTACGCTGAAAAAGCCGGGCTCGACCCGAAAACCGTTTTGAAAAGCATCGAATTCGGTGCAGCCGGCAGCTGGTCCCTTTCCAACCTCGGTCCGCGGATGATTGATGGGAACTTCGACCCCGGGTTTTACGTCAAACACTTCATTAAAGATATGCAGATTGCCATCGAGTCCGCAGAAAAACTGGACATCCCCGTTCCGGGGCTGAAGCTTGCCAAGCAGCTGTATGATCAACTGGCAGAGGCCGGTGGTGAAAATAACGGAACACAGGCGTTATACAAATACTATGAACTTATAAAAGCAGAAGCATAAAAGGAAGGCTCCGGGCCGATGGTCTGGAGCCTTTGCATATGTATCTATTCGTTTCACTTCCCTGACTCGAACAAGTAATTATAGATGGATAAAAAGAAAACCGTAAAGACAGACAACCCTATGATATCGATCCAATCCATGACCCTTCCTCCCTCCAATAACTGGAATTTAATTGTATCACGAAAGAGGTCATCTATGTATGATCAGCAGGTACGTTTTTCACGAAAAAAAGCCCGCCTCCCGGGCGGGCTTCCTACTTGGAAAAAAACCCTTTTCTAGCGACTCCAAAGGAACGGGCATCCATACTTGGTCATGGTAGGATCTTTCCCTCGCAAGCAGCAGTAACGCAGCCTGTACTGTTCTATTGAAACGGCGAAGGATCTATGCTCACCTTTCCCTTTTATCATATAGCGTAAAGTTGTATTCCACAGGCACCGGCACGAGGAGCGTTCGGTGGTGACGCCTGCGGCAACAGTACGAGCCGAAGATCCACTTGGTCCAATGGTTTCTTGACCAAGTTAGCTGAGGCCGTGCCCGCGGCAAGCATCCGCCGAAAAGCGGAACGTACCGTCTCAACACGACATGCGGACTACTCTAACTGGATAGGACGAACGTTTTCTACAGACTGAACGCCCTCCTCCCGTGCGGGCTTCTTCTATGCTTTTTCTGTGACAGGAAGAGCAAAAACTTTCAGGCAGCCGATGATTCCAAGCAGCAGAAAAATGAGCTCATACGGGGAATAGGCCAGCATCCAGCCGAAGACCGCCGGACCGATAATCGCTCCGACATTCAAAATGACAATACAGATACTGAAACCTTGAGCTGGTATATTCGGAAAAACTTTCGCGCTCCATATCGGCAGGTAAGCCGCATACAACATAAAAGAAGCTCCGAACAAAGCACCGGAAATGCATACCAGAATCCAGCTCTGGAATAGATACAGGACGGCAATACTCAGCGAATAAACAAGGATGGTCACGATAAAGCTCATCCGCATGCCCAGTCTGCTGATCATGTCTCCGGCACACAAACCGGCAAGACCAGCAATTCCTGTAATCAAAAAGAAGACGGCATTGGCATTCGTGATCGAGAAGTTTTCCTGGACGAAGTCTGCCGCATACGTCCAGTAGGTTGCTTCTGTTACTCCAAACAGAAAAGAAGCGATATAAAAGGGATTGGCTTCTTTTGTAAAAAGAGGACGCAGGTCGGCCATCTTAATCGGAGCCCCAATCGTCTCCGCATTTTTTTCGGGAACAGAACGCCAGGCCCATAGAAGAATGAAATAACCGAACACGGCGCCCCCGCCCCAGATGATCCGCCAATCCCCGTTCAGAAGTAAATATAAAAGGGATATGAAAATCAAGCCAACAGAAGAACCTGTACTGATAATCGCAAGTGTCCGCTCCTGCACCCTTTCCTCAACGTGCTGGGTCACACTCTTTGAAAAGGACGACCAGGTCAACCCGGGACTGAAGCCGGCCAGCAGACAGGAAGCCGCAAAAATGAGCCAGCTGTCCGTCAGCGCTGCAGTTAAAAGACCCGTGGAGGCCGCGAAGATCCCTCCCAGAATCATCGGCCGGGCTCCGAATTTTGATACAAGAAGAATCACCATAAGAGCCCCGGCCAAAAACGTAATAAACGTCAGGCTGGAAATCACTCCGAGCAGTGATGCCGAAAGATCGAAGGAACTCCTGAATTCAGTGAACAATAAGCCGTAGCCATACCTGAACCAACCAAATATAATAGATAAAGCCAGTAAACCAATGATTGATATCTTAGGTATTTCCATTCGTTTTGCCATAAAACCATCCTTTGTATTCCATTTAGTTTTCTGGAATAGCATTACCCGGGTTCCACATAAATCAAACAGCTTAACTACAAAGGTTTTTATGGATAATTATCCCATCTTCAATCACGAGTTACTATTGGAATATACAAGTGATTCTCTTCTTAAGAAATTCAGCAGGAAGAAAAAGGAAGCGGGCGCTGGACCTGCCGGCAGATAACACGCCACCGCTCCTCCTACAGTCAATCAACCGTTTCATAAAAAAATGCCTGCTCGAAACGGGCAGGCATAAAATCGGTTATCCATTCACTTTTGCGTGCCATTCATCCCGGCGCCTTTTCTGCAGAAGTTCTTTGTAAAAAGCCAGCCGCACGACTTCGAAAATAGCGATACTCACGAAAGCACCGAGCCCTATAAGCAACGCTCCAAACATTGTTGCGACCATCATGAGCAGGAACAGCCCGAGCAGCGGCCATCTGGAGCCTTTCATCATTGAAAAGCTCTGCTTCAAACCGGCCATCATTCCTATATCGGGGTCATCGTACAGAATATAGGCGACTTGGGAAATACTTAAAAACAGCCAGACGATGCCGGCAAACAGAAGAAGCAGTGCTCCATACAAAGCCAGTACCGTGAGACTTCCACCTGCTATGGAAACCAAGCCTCCAAGCGCTGCATAAATCGTCATCATCCCAATCATTGTTAAAAGCAGATTAAATAAGAAAAAGACAACAGCCCCTTTATAAAGCAGCTGCCAATTTTGAAAAGGATAAGCACATGCCTTAGCAAAACGACGCCGCATCGTATAAGCGGTATTTGTTATGTAATCAACCATGATAAAAAAGAGAAAGCTGTTCAGCACAGAAGCTAAGACTATAGATAACAACGTCTCTGAGTTCAACACAGCCAATGGGTCAAAATTGATAATGACCGTTCCCTGAACAGGCAGGGTGCCTGCAATTACTATAATCATGTAACAGAGAAATACGACCCCGATAATCCGAAGCCAGTTCCCATCAAGAATTCGAAAACCATCTTTTATAGAAGACCCAAGATATCTTCCACCCCCTCTCATACTTTCAGACTAAGTCATTCTACCAAAAAAAGCATCCTTACGAATCAAAAGATGCTTTTCTCATCAATAACTATTTCTGCATTTCAAGACCGGACTCTCTTTACTTATTGAACCTCGGCTTACTAAAAAAAGCAGCCACCAGCATGAAAAACAACGACGCCAGCACGCCTAATGCCTCCTGATCGAACAAAATCGAGACAGGTATGGAGAACGCAGCAAATATGAAAAACAACTGCATCAACATCCACTCACCTCCCTGTATTCTTTATGTACTGCTCAGAGCTCCTTCCTTTTACAATCCAGCAGGAACCTTCATTTCAGATGGATAGATGACATTTACAAGAAAGGTATGACCTCCCCATTATGGTATTCCATCCCTTACCCCTGCTGTTACACTGCTGCGTGTATGGAAACAAGTCGTTCAGACAGCCTCTGTTTCCAGGCTCATGGGCGCCCGTTTGTGATGGACTGAATCCAGTAACCACCCGCCATAAGAATGAAAAAGCTGAAAAACATCACCGTATTCGCAGCTACGAGCCAGTAATTTTTCGCAAGCACGGCAAAGGTAGTCCCGATGGGGGCGATAATAAAAATCAGCATCCATAAAGGGCTGGCTGTCTGAAAATCGAGATTCGGCACCCACATGAGCAGGCTGATGACCAGACTGGACGCAGCTGCCCTCCTGTATAATTTTTCTTTTTCCATTTTCCCTTCTCCTTCCGACTACAAAAAACTGATAACCATGAAAACAAATAGAGCGAGAAAAACCAGAAGAGTACCTAAAACGATACATGGAGCTGTCCATTTCAAGAAACCTCTCTCTTTGTTCTTCCATGCGAGAAAAGCCAGCACGAGACTTCCCACTGCTGTACCCAGCGCACTGAAAAAGCAGATTTGGATTATGATTTTGCCAAAGCCCTCAGGGTCAGCCGGAGCCGCCCCATAGGACATGACGATCAGCAGAACCGCGGATGCACTCAAACCTGCTGACCATACACTGTATGTACGCCTCACTAAAAAAACTCCTTCACTCACTTTATTCATCCTTTTCATAAACGAAAATGGTGAATACAATAACGAACAGGATGATCAAACAGATTGTTTCATAATATCTCCTTCCATCGTCCAACAGGTCTGTTTTTATCATTCCAGATCCTGGCATCCTTTTCAATGATTCCTCTTCTTTATTTAAAAATCTTCTCCTAATCTATTCTTCATCTGCCTGCACTGGTAACACAGTATTTTAGAAACGGAATTTTACGTTACATCGATGAATTCTAAAGCAATCACTCAAGCATAAACCGTCTCCCCAGTTTTAAGATGACGCACAACGGGCACTGAGTGGAACGTTGGTGAAGATAAAAAGAGCTTACCATCTATGATTCATAGATGGTAAGCTCAAAATAATCACCCCTTTTATTTCCCTCCCGTAAACGTCACACCTTTAATGAAGAAGCGATTGAAGAACGCATAAATCAAAAGGGAAGGGATGGTCATTAAAGTAGATGCAGCCATGATATAGTTCCAGAAACTGATATACTGTCCTTTAAAAGCATTCAATCCAAGTGTCAATGTAAACATTTCCTTGTCCGACATAACGATGAGAGGACGCATAAAATCGTTCCAGCTCGCCATAAAAGTGAAGACGGCTTGAGCAGCCAGGGCTGGTTTAGCTAATGGAAGAACAATTCTAAAAAAGGTTCCGATTCTGCTTAAACCGTCCATTTGAGCTGCTTCTTCCAACTCTTTCGGGAAATTGATGAAGAACTGCCTCATCATAAAAATAAAAGTCGCGTTTACAGCACCGGGAATGATAAGTCCCTGATACGTATTCAGCCAGTCCAGCTCTTTCAGAATCAAATAGCTTGGAATCATAGTCACTTGTCCGGGAATCATCAAAACCGATAGGATAACAAAAAACCAGACCTTTTTCCCTTTAAAATCTATTCTTGCGAGCGCATATCCTGCCATTGAATTGAAGATGATATTCAACATCACCATAATCGTCGTCACAAACATACTATTTAACATCCATCTGAGAAATAGAGGTTCCTGCTCAAAAAGATCGGTGTAGTTACTAAATGTAAAATCCTTAGGAATAAACGATATATCACCGGAAACAATCTCAGCCAACGGCTTGAAAGAAGAAGAAATGGCCCATAAAAATGGAATAAAGGTTAACGCTGCATAAATAATTAAAACCGTGTAAAGCAGCGGCTTAGAAAACATTTGTTTTTTCTTCACTCGATCACCTCCTAATCATGAAGTTTTTCTTCTTTAAAGAAGACTCTCTGAATAATGGTCACAGCAAGGATGATAACAGCCAGGACAACAGCTAAAGCTGAAGCATATCCCATTTCCAGTGATCGGAAAGCATATTGGTAAATAAGAAGCACAATGGTCAGTGTAGAGTTATTTGGTCCCCCCGAACCACCGGAGAAGATATACGATTGATCAAACAATTGAAATGTCCCAATCACGGACATTACAACGGCGAAAAACGTAACCGGTTTTAACATAGGGATCGTAATCTTCGTAAACTTCTGCCACCAATTAGCCCCATCGATTGTTGCAGCCTCATACAAAGACTCTGGAATATCCTGCATAGCTGCCAGGTAGATGATCATGAAAAAGGGTGCGGTAGCCCATATATTCATAATCATGATGGACTTTAACGCAATATTCGGGTCACTGAGCCAGTCGTAGGTAGGGAGATTGATAAAGGTTAAAAAACTGTTCAACAAACCATTCGGATTATAAATCCACATAAAAATTAAAGTCAGAACAGCGGATGATGTAACGGTAGGCAGGAAAAAGATAATACGGAAAATATTCTTTCCTTTAATATTGGAATTCAAAGTGGCTGCTAAGATAAGAGCTAGAAACACCTGCACAGGAACGACAATGAGCACATATTCTGCTGTGTTCTTTAAGGAGATAAGGGCCCGTTCATCATCTATCATCCGAGTATAGTTTTCGAGACCAGAGAATTTAAACTGTGTCCCCCCTAAAAGCTGGACATTGTTCACAGATAAGAACAGCGCATATAAGATAGGCGCAATAATAAACACACTTATGATAAAAATTGCCGGTCCCATAAACCCATAACCTGTTAGTGATTCTTTCGTCTTTTTGCCTAGGATAGGCTTTTTGACCGTCCTGGGCTTCTTAACGGTGTTCCAGATCATACTCCGGTTTTCGAGAAGGCTCCACGCTTTTCCCTCCTTAGTCATAATCAGGAGCTGGGAGGATGTATCCTCCCAACCTTCTTTAATTAGACGCTTCTATTTCTTTATTGGCTGTTTCCTGTGCTTTTTGGAGTGCCTCATCAAGCGATTGTTCTCCAAGTAAAGCGCTGGAAAATTGGTTGTCAAAGTTGTTCATGATAATGGAGAGATTCGCACCTGCCTGCCACGGCTGAGCATACGAGGCTCCTTTCACGAGTGATCCTCTAATTTCATCGCTGTCATATCCAAGTTCTTCAGCTACAGATTTCCGGGTAGGCAAAGCAAAACCTTTACTCGTCCATGTCTTCATTCCTTCCTTACCTGTCAAGTAAGAAAGCAGTTCCCAAGCCGCTTCTTTCTTCTCTGATTGTTTGTTCATGACGTAAGCAACCGGAAAGGCAGCCGTCACCTTTTGGTCGTTAACGGTCGGGATTTCGCTTGTACCATAATCAATGTTTGAGAAATTATTCTCAATAAACGGCACCGCCCAGTTCCCTTCTATCACCATCGCTGCTTTTCCTTGACCAAACATTTCTCCTCCCCAGCCGGCTCCGACATCACTCGGAAAAGCCGCTGTTTGATCTTCACGGTACTGATCGACGATCGGTTGTAATGCATCGACGGCCTGCTCACTTGCGAAAGAAGCTTTGCCATTTTCGTCTACCAGTTCAGCTCCATAAGGTTCCAGTTTATAAAATTGGCGTGCCAGTTCCTTCGCAATTCCAAGCCCATATTGTTCCGGCTTACCATCTCCATCCGCATCAACGGTCAGCTTCTCCGAATACTCGATGACTTCTTCCCAAGTCTGGGGAGGACCTGATAACCCTGCATCTTCAAAGGCCTGTTTATTATAGAAAAGAGCCAGCGTTGAGAAATCTTTTGGAAAACCATAGATTTCCTCTCCTTGTTTAAAAGCATTCAAAAGAGGATCTTCAAAGTCATTGATATCAAAGTCATCCGTCACATACTCATTGAGTGGTTCAAGTACGCCTTTAGACATCAGTGCAGGAGCTTCTGACGCATCTAAGTAAAAAAGATCAGCTGCTTCTCCTCCAATAAGACGCGTCTTCAGTACGTCCATATATTGATCAGAAATCGTTTGGAAATTGACATCGATATGAGGGTGCTTTTCCTCAAAATCAGCAATGGTTTCTTCTAAAAGGGCCTGCTCTTCAGGACTGGCACTCCAACCACTCATCTTTACTTCCACTTGTCCCTCTTCATTTCCAGAAGCTTCTCCTCCACTGCATCCAGCTAATAAACCACCAACCAAAACGGCTGTCATTCCAAGCAGCGAAACTCTTTTTTTCATGGTACTGAATCTCCTCTCAAGATTGAGTGTTTTTTCAAATAAGCATACTCTGCTGTACGTTTATCGTTAATCCAGTTGTATTTTGAGTGACCTCAACTTCGTTTTCATGCTCACCTCTTCGAATGATGAATGATATATGCCCATCTCCAAGGCGCATAGTATCGATATGAAGTTCATTCATCCCGTCCAAAAGGTTCGGATGGATGTCCACTGTTCCTTCCAATACATTCGGGAACAACCCAAGAAGAGATGGAATAAAGGTTAACGGAGTTCCTGCTGCCCATGCCTGGGGTGAGCAGGCAACAGGATAATGCACGGGTCTGCCCCTATTGTCACTGTAACCACAAAACAATTCTGGGAGGCGGTTATACTCAAAATGACCCGCAGCCTTAACCAGTCCGTTCATGATGACAGAAGCCTCTTCAAAGTGCTTACATCTGCCAAGCCCAAGAAGAATCATGCTGTTATCATGCGGCCAGACGCTTCCATCATGGTAGCTCATTGGGTTATAACCAGCTTCTCCTTCAGCCATTGTTCTGACCCCATATCCCGAAAAGAAACGGTCGGAAATCAGAGTTTCAGCCACTTGTTGCGTACGATGTTCAAATAGTATACCAGTGGACAAGACATGGCCTGGGTTTGAGGTCATGGTTCCTACCTGTTTTTTATCCTTATCCAAAGCAATTGCAAAATACTGTTTATCTTCCATCCAAAATGCCCGTTCAAAATTGGATTGAAGGGCACGACACTGATCTACAAGTATCTCCCCTTTTGCTTGGAATCCCATACTCTTGTATACATCTGCTATCCCCATTTTTGCTTGATACACATATCCTTGAACTTCAGCCAGTGCAATAGGAGCTTCTGCATAGCGTCCGTCATTATGAACAATCGAGTCCCCGGAGTCTTTCCACCCCTGGTTCGCAATTCCCTTACCTGCTTCCTGGAAGTATTCCACAAATCCATCATGATCACGGTCGCCATATTCATCAATCCAGTTCAAAGCGGCCTCCATATTCTCCCATAGATCTTTTACCAGCTCCTTATTCCCCGTCCACTTCACATATTCAACAAGGAGGACTAAAAACAATGGAGTCGAATCAATGGAACCGTAATAAGGTGTGAATGGAACTTGGTTGGTATTAGCCAGTTCACCGAACCTAAGCTCGTGCATAATTTTCCCGGGCTGCTCATCACGCCATGTATCAACGGTTGTTCCTTGATAACGGGCCATCGTACGAAGCGTCCCTTCTGCGATTTCCGGGTTCAAAGGAAGCAGTTGAAGAGCAGCGATCAAGCTGTCTCTTCCAAAAGGAACACCAAACCATGGGAGACCCGCCACCGGAAATGATCCGTAGCCCAGATCTGTTTGAAGAATATGAAGATCATCCAATCCACGGTCAATTAACTTCTGTAAAGGATGAAGATCCGTCTTCACCTTAGCTGTAGAAGCATCCCATTTTCTTTGGGAATCCAAAAGTTTTTTTGAAGCGGTTTCAATATCATCGATAGCTTTAGCTTCTTCTCCAACCTCAGGAACAATCGTCAGGACAATTTCTTCTTCCTCTCCGTGCCGCAGGCTAAAATCAAAATACAAATGTCCATCTTCATCCACAGATGCTGCTTCTCTGTTCCATGTAATAGTCGTAGAACGCTTCAAGTCATCTGTCCCGAGGTAATGATAAGTGTAAGAGTGATCTGTCATTTCCCTCTCCGTTATTGAACCTGTCTTTCCATTTTGAAACCCTCTTACGATAAACATATCAGCAAAATCCACATTGAAATGGATGCTCGTCTGGAAGGAGACGCCCTCAGGATAGTAACTTTTCAGCTTAATCGATTCATACCATACCCCGTCTACAATAAAGCGGGTCCTCTTCACTTCAATAGACTCTCTCCAAAGCTTGATTTCACCGTCTTCCTCCATATGAGGATTGGTTAAAATGAATTCATTCCTGCTGTTGTCATCAGCTTCTGAAGAAAGAAGTACAAGATCTTCACCATTAATCTGAATGTCAAACTGACTGAGGAAACGGGTATCCTTTGTATAAAGTCCCAGTCCATAAGTATGATTTAATGGAATATTCCCCGCCTTGTCTGTTAATAGAAAAACATCATTGCTTTTAATCACTCGATAATCCATAAGAACCTCCTACTTAAACGTTTTGGAAAATATTTATAAAGGTTCCAAAACGATCCCGACTTTAAGGAAATAAAAACCGAAACGTTTTGGAAACTAATGAAAAAAATTAATTAAACCTTGTTGATTGACGAATTTCCAGTTGGTGACCGACAGACATATGTCTGTTTTGAGTCTTTCCTTCCAACATATTTATTAATAATGCTGCTGCTGAACTGCCGATCTCAAATGTATCCTGACCAACGGTTGTAAGGGCCGGCGTTACATAAGACGCTAAAATAATATCATCATAACCAGTAACAGAAAGGTCTTCAGGAATTCGTTTTCCTATCCTGCGTGCGGCACGCATCACGCCTAATGCCATTAAGTCGCTGGCGCAGACGACAGCTGTAATATCCTCATTTTCTGACAACAGCTGAAATGCCGCTTCTTCAGCACGCTCTTCTTCAAAGTGGCCATTTACAATCCACTCTTCTCGGATGTCTAAGCCATTATCGATCATCCCCTGACGGAATCCTTTTAAACGCTCTTGACTGACAAAAGCTTGTTCGTGCCCATTGACCATGGCAATTTTCCGATGATTCCGTTCGATGAGATGTGTGACAGCATCAAAAGCGCCTTTAATATTGTCTGAAGAAACATAGCCAACGCTTTCTCCTTCAATAGGAATATCAACCAGCACACAGGGAATATCACTTTCCACCACTTCCATTAAGTAAGGGTCTTCTGTCTTTATCCCCTGGATGATCACACCATCGACACGACGCTCCCTGCAGAGCTGTGTGTAGGATTTTTGTTTCTGCTTCGAAGTATTGGTGTTGAACAACACGAGATCATATTCCACTTGTCCGCAGTATTCGTTAATCCCTGTCAGTACTTCATAAACGATATTATCCTTGGAACCTTCTCTTGTAATACCAGATACGAGTAATCCAATCGTTTTCGTCTGATTCATCACCAGGCTTCTAGCTAAAGAGTTTGGACTATACTCCAACTCCTCTGCAATCTCTTTAATTTTTTTCCTGGTTTTCTCGCTTACATCCGAGTAACCATTTAAAGCTCTGGATACGGTTGTAACGGATACACCTGCCGTTCTGGCAATATCTTTAATCGTAGCCATAATTATCTCCTACTATCCAATTCATCCGAAACGTTTCGGATAAGAGTTAAGAAAAGTATATAAGATGATGAAAGCGAATTCAACCCTTGTTTTTAAATTCTTTTCAAAACTTTTTCAATCCCAAATAGATTTCATGTTCCACACGTGCATATCCCTCAAACAAACCTCTCCGCGTAGTGATTGAACACTCACATGTATGCTGTCTTTCTTTAGAGGATAGACTCTGGATGAAATACAGGTCATTCCATTAGCGAACACTTCGATAGTAGAGTGATCGACAAACACTCTTAAATGAACCTCTCCATTCTCTGGGAAAGCCATTGTTCCGCTGATCTTCCACTTATGTACCTCTTCAGACACGCTTGACATAGTACGATCAAGAATCAAATTTCCATCATCGTAGACAATTTTCGTCTGCTCATCCCTTTCTAAAGATTCTAATACCGAAATTTGAAAAGAAGACGAAGGATCTGCCAGCGAAAATACCGCATCAATTTCTAAAGCACGTCCCTTTCCCTCTGCTCTCACCGGGTCGCTCGGCAAACGGCCCATCTGAAAAGAAGAGGCGTTGTAGCGAAGAGACTTTAAAGCAGGGATAGGCTCCATGTACAGGGCGTCTGATTGAATACCAATTTTGCGAGGAATAGACTGGACACCTGCCCACATCCCAGAAAGGGATAAATCTCCACGAGCATTTTCAGTGAGCCAACCTATAATAATGCGATCCCCATTCTCATCCTCAAGACTGTTTGGTGCATAAAAACCCTCCCACCCGCTGAAATCCAGAGTCCCCTGAAACTCTCCTTTAAAACGACCATCCTGCACTTCTCCAATCCGATATTGGACAGGTCCACTGGGGGAATACAAAAGGACACGTTTGTCGTTCAGTTTAAAAACATTCGGACACTCCCATATCTCTTCTTTACCGGAAGCAAAAATGGATACAAATCTCCAATCATAAAGGTTTTCAGAACTATATAAAGCTGCACATCCATGACCATCGTGTTTACCACCGATGACCATATACCATAAATGGTCTTCCTGCCATACAAACGGATCCCGCCATTCCAAAATCTTTGTTTCGCCATGAATATCCGCTGTCAAAACCGGGTTACTCTCATCTTTTCGCCACGTCATCATACCATCTTGACTCACAGCCATCCATTGGTCAGCACCATCAAAGGGATGCTTATTTGGACCGATACTAGTGTAAAAGATTCTAGCCGTCTCTCCTTCTACGACTGTGCACCCGGAAAAACAATGCTCCTCTCCATGCTCAATGGATGGATACAAAGCTAACGGCAGATGCTCCCAATAAACTAAATCCCTGCTCTTGGCATGCCCCCAATGGATAGATCCCCATGTGTCTCCATTTGGATTATGCTGATAGAATAAGTGATATTCCCCCTTATAGTAAATTGGACCGTTTGGATCATTCATCCAGTTTTTTTCCGGACTGAAATGGTAAATAGGTTGATGTAAGTTCATGAGCTTCATACCTCCCTTATTTTTGCTCCTAACCCGAAACGTTTCGGATATATGAGCTATCTTAACTCATAATGAAAACGGATTCAATGGAAATCATGGTGAATTCGACAAACGACCTTCTTAAAATAACCATGTCATACTGTTCCTCTTTCCTGATGAGGGAGTGTGTTCATAAAAAATCCCCCACAGGATGTGAGGGATCTTCCGCAATTCAATCTACCCTCTGTTCCTTACCACCGGGGACATTTGTGAAAAATCATAGTCATAACAGACGCGGTAAAGCTCTTCGATTTCATAAAGCGTCGGTACTCTCGGATTGCTGGCTGGACTTCCACTGTCCCATGCATCCGCAGACATTTTACTGATAACGCTTTCAAATTCCTGTCTATCGATGCCCCATTCGTTTAAATTAGGGATGTTCAGCTCCCGGCATAATTCTTTGACGGAAGACACCGCATGATCCGCTGCTTGTTCATTGGAAGACAGCCCGTCCGGAGAAAAAATCCTTCCTACATCGGCCAGTCGATCAACCGCCTCCTTTCTGCTGAACTCCAGAACAGCGGGAAGCAGTATCGCGTTTGAGTAACCGTGGGGAACATGAAATAATGCACCAACCGGTCTCGACATGCCGTGAACCAGGCAGACAGAGGCATTGGAAAATGCAACCCCTGCCTGCATCGCAGCCTGGGACATCGCTTCTCTCGCATCCATGTTATCTCCATCATGATAAGCCGTTTTCAAATGCTGGACAATTAAATTCATTGCGGAAAGAGCCATAACATCGGCCATTGGATGGGACTTTTTCGATACATAGGCTTCAATCGCATGGCTTAAGGCATCAATTCCTGTAGCCGCTGTCACATGTTTCGGTGAAGAAAGAGTGAGGGTCGGATCAACAATCGCCACATCCGGCAAAAAGGCCGGCTGTTTGATCATCATTTTCACGTCATCCGTGGTGTTCGTAATGACGGTTACATCGGTTGCTTCTGAACCGGTTCCCGCTGTCGTCGGCACCGCCAGATGAGGCGCCGGCTTTACACCCACTGTTTTCTTCCCGCCCCGGTAATCACCGATATACCCTTCATTCGACGCAAGGACAGCAACGGCTTTAGCTGTATCTATACAGCTTCCGCCTCCCAGAGAGATCACTACATCACACTGCTTCGTCCGGAACAATTCGAGGGCTTCGGCTACATAAACATCTGTCGGTTCAGATTCAACTCCTGAATAAACCACGCTTTCCATATTCGATTCAGTTAAGTACTTCCGGCCTTCGTTGACATATCCCAGCTCGTCCATGACAGGATCGCTGATCATCAACGCTCTCCTTCCCCTGAGAGCGGCTTCTTCTCCGATCGTTTGAAAGGCTCCACGCCCATAGTGGATCGTTTCAGGCATTTGAAAGACGGCATAGTGCTTCACGACAACCCCACCTTTTGATTTTTTAATCACAAAACTTGGAACGGACGACCGCAGCCTGGTGGGAAAGATCTCTCGTGTACAGCTTTGAAGTTTTAAAGAGGTGTTATGTAGGTAGCAAACTCGTGGATGAAGGGTGTCATTCTGCTGCCTGCGGTGTTTGTTCGCTTTCATAATACAGATGTATTCGTTACCGATATCCCATATTTTACGCTGATGGGGATGCTCCGAATCGATCAGAACCCTTCCCCTTTCCACCGGCTCATAAAGCCCGTGGTCTGTCAGCTTTTTTCAGGTTGGCACTCCGGTGCTCATCTATCCCATACAACCGTTTCTTTCGACCTTTCTCCAAGTATGGCACCTCCTATTTTTTGTAATTATCTGTATTGTAACACAATTATTTTTTAAAGAAGAATACAAAAGGACGCCCGCCGTAACAGCGGACGTCCTTTTGATTTTTTAATATTGAATCGGTGATCCCGGCCCTAAATCCGCTCCTGTCATCATCCAGATGATCAGCATGATCGTCCAGGAAATCAGGAAGAAGACGGTGTACGGGAACATGACGGATATGAGTGTTCCAATTCCCATTTTCTTATCGTACTTCTGAGCGAAGGCGATGATGATCGCAAAATAAGTCATCAGTGGTGTTATGATGTTCGTCGTTGAATCGGCTACCCGGTACGCCATTTGTGTCAGCTCCGGGGAATAGCCGAGCTGCATCATGATCGGTACGAACACCGGGGCCATCATCGCCCATTTTGCAGAGGCGCTGCCGATGAATAAGTTAATCACAGCAGCCACAAGGATGAACCCTAATATCAATGGGATGCCTGAAAGATTGGCGGATTCGAGCAGTTCAGCTCCGTACACGCCGATCACAAGCCCCATATTGGTCTCTGAAAAGTACGCGACAAACTGACCAGCTGTGAAAGCGAGCACAATGAACATCCCCATTGATGCCATCGTATCTGAAAGCTGTTCGGCTACATCCTTGTCATTTTTAATTTCCTTCGTGGCGATGCCGTAAAACAACCCTGGAATAAAGAACAGAATCGTTATGATTGGTACAAGAGAGCTCATGAACGGCGACTGGATAATCGCTCCATCTTCCCCTCTCAGCGGTGCGCCCGGCGGAAGAATCAACAGAGCCGTCAATACAGCAGCAATGACAATGGAAATACCTGCCCATTTCAACCCTTTCTTTTCAACAGCCTCAAGACCTTTCAACTCTTCGCGGAACTGCCCCTTGTACTCACCAAGACGCGGCTCCACAACTTTTTCAGTTACAAGCCCGCCTACGAAGGTCAGAAGAAACACGGATACGATGATAAAGTAATAGTTCATCGCAATGTTCATGCCATCTGCATAAGCAGGATCAATGATCGCTGCCGCGTCAATCGTCAGCTCTCCCAGCAGGGGATCGGTCGCTGATAAAAACAAGTTGGCACTGAACCCGGCGGAAACACCGGCAAAAGCCGCAGCCAGACCTGCAAGCGGGTGGCGTCCGAGAGCAGCAAAAATCACGGCTCCCAGTGGCGGAAGCACTACATACCCGGCGTCAGACGCTACACTGGACATGACACCAGCGAATACGAGTCCATATGTAATCAATGCTCGAGGAACAGATAAGACGAAACCGCGGAGACACGCGCTGATCAGCCCTGTCCGTTCTGCGAGCCCGATTCCGATCATCGTCACGAGTACAACTCCAAGCGGAGCGAACCCGATAAAGTTTTCTGTCATACTGGAAAAAATGTACTCGATCCCATCGGCGCTGAGCAGGTTCTTAACTTCAACCCTTTCCCCTTCTTCCCCGGGATGCTCCACACTGACTCCAAAGCTTGAGACGACAGCCGATATAAGAACAACCAACAGAGCCAGGACAGCAAACAATGTGATTGGATGCGGAAGTTTATTCCCGACACGCTCAATGACATCCAACCCTTTTTGAAACAATCCTTTACGTTTGTTTTCCAAAACACATTTCTCCTCTCTTGTTGCAAAATAAAAAAACGGCTGAGAAACCTTTCCGCCGCTTTTATATACTCCTGCCGCTTTCAGTATATATGCAATGATTTTAAAAATGAAGACGCTTCCAATAATAATCAATATTAGCTCTATTCTGAAAATAATTAGTGATTTTCCTAGTGATGATTCGTGCAAAGTCAGGAAAGTTAATTTCTTTTTCACGGAAGGTTGACGTTTCGTCTTTACGCTGATATAGTAGTAATTAATTATTCTTGTTCGTTTAGGAATGAAAGCAGAAGGAACTATTGAGTGACTTTCGTCTGGAATGAATATGCAGAGCAATTATAGTAATACATTGTGGATCAGTTCCACGCAGGAGGTAACAATTTATGTTACAAGGTAATGTGAAATGGTTTAACGAAAGCAAAGGTTTCGGTTTTATTGAAGTAGAAGGACAAGACGATGTATTCGTACACTTCTCTGCTATTCAAGGCGAAGGTTTCAAAACTCTAGAAGAAAACCAAACAGTAACATTCGAAATCGTTGAAGGCGACCGCGGACCACAAGCGGCTAACGTTCAAAAGTAATCGTTACTCGTTGAAAAAGACTTCCCTTTTGGGAAGTCTTTTTTTGTGTATTTTTTGAGTTCTCCCGAACATAGCTGAGGTATACCCCCATGGGACCCTCTGATTCCTCCCCCCTCATTTACATCACAGGGCCTTTCCACGCATCACTTTCTGCAGCTGGTGTTCTGTTATTTTCCAATGGGATGTGTGCCACAGGATCTTCTTTTTATGGATAAGGAGAATTTGAGGGGATTTATGCGGGATATTCGTATCGGCTGCGATCTGATTCGACAGGTGTCTTTCTTCAATCACTTTCACCCGGTAAACGTCCACACTCCCTTCCTTTAATCGGTATTTTTTCACCTGCCTGTTGGCTCTGGCACTGATCATACAGGAGGTGCTGTGTTTAAATACAAATACCGGATGCTGGACTGATCGCTCCCATACCCTCATCCAGTCTTCCAACGCAGTCATTTCATACATAGCCGTCTTCCTCCCTTTTTATATTCATCGATCAAACTCCTTTATAGAAGTACGATTAGAAATCCCTTTCGGTTTCAGCATCCGGTAAAACACGTTTCACAACCCTAAGTGACAAGAGTGGTCATTCTCTGCTGAAGACTGTGGAAGTGAGGATTGTTTTATCAGTTCAGGGGCATCCTAACCGCAACAATTGTATGTAAGGAGCGGAAAAATGGCTGGACCAAAATGGAAGACCATCTTCCCCGTTACTCTGTTCATCCTTTCCTGGCTGTCGGCTTTCCTGCTTGGCAGACGTACCTTTTTCAGGTATTTACCGATCGCCAGCTTTACGAGTTTAATCATCAGCGTCCTCAGCGTCGTGTCGAATCAGAGGAAATGGTGGGAGAACAAAAACCCCCTCTCCCCCGGACCTGTGGATTACACGTATAAAATCGGACCGTTCTTTCTGGCAACCATTTGGATTTTCAAATTCACCTATGGGACATTCAAAAAGTATGTACTGCTGAATGCGCTCTTAAATATCATCAATGCCTATGCTTTAGCAGAGGTCTGGGAGCGGCTGGGGTTATTCAAATTGAAAAAAATCAATCATACGATCTGGTATGTCATCTGCGTTCATCTATCCATCATCATATACGGCGTACAGTTCTTGATGGAAAAAGCCATTAAAAACAGCGGTAAATAAAAAACAGGTGAGGCTGCAGCCCCACCTGTTTTCGTTGTTCCTCTATACCGTTACACTTCCTCAATGATTTCCGCCTGATCCAGTCTTGATTTCGGCAGATCCGCGTTAAAGTCTGTGGATGTACGGTAGCCGAGAGATACAACTACGCTGGACGTGAATCCTTTTTCACGGAGATTGAACTCCTCATCCAATGCCTTCATATCCATGCCTTCCATTGGAACAGCATCGATTCCAAGCTCAGCCACACCAAGCAGGAAGCTTCCTACATTCAAATAGGTTTGCTTTTCAGACCAGTGATAAAGATCCTTCACATCATATTTGTGGGTATCCACAAACATTTTTCTTACGTTATGGTTCATCTCTTTGAATTTCTGTTCAGCAAATCGGCCGTCCTGATCCTCTTTTTCACTGATATGATGCAGGAATTCATCGGTAATCTCTGTTCTTGTTGCGAAAACGACAACAGCTGAAGCGTCCAGCACTTTTGGTTCGTTGAAGCTGAACATTCCTTCTGCTCCTTTAGCTACACGCTTTTTTCCTTCTTCTGTCGCTGCCAGGATGAAATGCCACGGCTGGACGTTTGTAGAAGATGGGGCCAGCTGCAGCATCCCTTTGATTTTTTCTATATCTTCAGCTGAGATTTTTTTCGACTGATCGAATTCCTTTGTTGAGTATCTTTGATTTAATGCTTGAATCGGTTCCATTCCAATCGTCTCCTTTGAATATAATGATTTTATTACTCTCTCTATGGTTTGTTTAAAGCACCTGAAAATTTCATGCAGACCGGGATTTGTTACAGCCGGTCACTATCGTTCACAATAAATCCGGCTGAAAAGGTAAAACGGCTTCCGCCTATAGAGCTCATTCAAAGTAGAGCTGTCATCAACATCCGCCCATTGGATACAGAGGGTCTCTGCTTTCTCTCTTTCCGAGGCCCATTCCAATACCAAGGCTTCACAGGCGTCCCGCTGTCCGTTCCCTCCGAACTTTCGATCGTCCCTATGATGGTTTCACCCGCACGCTTCCCTCCTTGAATCTGGTTGGTTTCGGTGATGCAGACCTAGCATAGCACAGCACTCAAGGCCACGTAAGTATGCACATTTTTGTGGCATGGTACCCTTTTTTATACCTTGAAACTTTTCACACGAACCAGCTTTTTGATTCATACAATACCGTAGATCTAACATGCTTAGGAGTGGAACGATGAGTGAAAATCATATGAATAATGAAAATGGGTCTGATGAAAAGTCTCTTACTGAAAAACAAAAAAACCTCAGCAAAGAGATGAACACCATGATGAAGGGGTTTCAGTCAGATTTAAAAGCACTTCTCAAAGGCAAAAACGATGAGCTGAAAAAGAAAATTAAAGAAGCAAGCGATCTAAAAGGTCACGTGACGAAGCAGGGAAAATCGAATAAAGTTACGATAAACGGAAAAGAGTACTCCATCCAGGAATCGTCAACAAGTGAAAAACCGGTGAGTAATGAGGAAATGGCCCGGCTTCTACAGGATTTGTCGGACCAAGTTAAGAAATTAAATGAAACAGTGGAAAAATTCACTTCTGAAACGGAGCAGAATAACGACTCCGAAACACTTTGACTATAAAAACAACCACCCGCTGAATTCGATCAGAGGTGGTTGTTTTTTTATGATCCCAATGTTTGGGAAAGAACTGTATATCCGGTTACTGAACATAACGTAAAGACATATATAATGGTCGGATTGATCAAATCGTCGACAAAAAACCCTAAGCATCCGCAGATCGATTGTACAAATAGATCGGGGATTGGTGCAGCCTGGCCCTCGACATTAAGATTAATCTGAATGCCAAACCTGGTCGTACATGCCAAATCCTCGCCTATACCATTCGCGCAATTTTCACATCCACAGGAAGACCCGTACTCCTCCTCACACGAATTGGACAATGTTGTTAAGAGGGCAAACACATCTGCTGACGCGTCATCCGCTTGGATTCCAGCCACTTTACACAGTTGTGACGTAGCATTCGGTACAGCGGTCGTCTGTCCAGCTTCAATATACGTTACCGTCGCACACCCGTTCACGTTAAAAATCTGCTGATTCTCGATTGGATCTCCCTCAGGAGTCGTTAAATAAATGGAAATGGGATTGCCGGCTGGGTCTGTCTGCTGGGTGCTGCGTATATCTTCCAACAGGTCTGATAAATTCTTTGTACAGCAATCGCAATCTTTATTGTATGGCTTTCCATTCGATTTCTTCTTCCCACGGCAGCCGTAGTCATAACACCCACAGTCTTTATCGTCATCACAAGTTGTGGTGACATTCACAGTTACTCCACTGACGGAAGTATCAATGGTCTGCTCATTATTCAGTGGAGAATTATTCGTATGACCCTCCAGGTTCTGCCCACTTTGGTCCCCATAGCCCTGAGTCTGGGTAAGGTCCTGCGGCCCCTGCGTCTGCCCAGCCTGATCCCCATACCCTTGAGATACATTCTGTTCCTGCGGGCCCTGCGTCTGACCGCCCTGATCTCCGTATCCCTGGTTCTGGGTGAGGTCTTGAGGACCCTGCGTCTGGCCGGCCTGATCCCCATACCCTTGAGATACATTCTGTTCCTGCGGGCCTTGCGTCTGCCCGCCCTGATCTCCGTATCCCTGACTTTGATTCTGCTCCTGCGGCCCCTGCGTCTGACCGCCTTGATCACCGTAGCCTTGAGCAAGATTCTGCTCCTGAGGGCCTTGGAATTGGCCACCTTGATCCCCGTGAGCCTGTGCCTGATTCTGGACCTGCTCCCCAAGAACCTGAGTCTGCCCTTCCTGTTTGAATTTCTTATAAACAAAAGACGGGGGACAATATTTGTCGCAGTCCTTCTTCTTTTTTTTCCGATGAGGAAGCGGTTTTCTGTGACACTTACTGGCAGGCGGACATTTGTAGGTGACAGGAAAAGATTTTGGTCTTGTTATGAAATAGCAGTTGCAGCAGCATGGTTTCTTCTTGCACAACATGCAGGACGGCGCACTGCCCTTGCAGCGGTTATTACAGCACTCCGAGCATTTCGATGCCCTGCGATGACGACCTCGGCACTTACAATAGTGCGCCGGCAGCCCGCAGTAAATACAACCTCCTGATTTGTAATACATATCATCACTCACTCATTACTTTTTACTAATATTTTATTAACTAGAGGACAGACCGCTTGTTCTCTAGCCTATTTTCAGATGAAACAACTCACACCCATATAAAAAAAAGACTCTTTTATTAGTATCCTTTCATGCTGATCGTCTGTTTTTTATAAAATGAACAAAATGCCCTCTGATACGCTGGTCCATTTTAAGGAAAAAGATAAACTCAAAGACCATGATTAACCGGACCGATTCATCCAATCGTAACAGACGGAATCATCTTTCCTCCTCCTTTATACACACCTTCCATTTTATTACACCAATCATTTTTCCTAAATAATAAATAACTTCCATTTCTATGTGCTTTTTACGTTTATAGGAAATCGAGATGGGTATATTCTCTATGTAACAAAAATAAATGAAAAGGGGTTTTTTGAAATGGCAGATCGTTATAAGACTGGAGAAAAAGCACCTGAAAACGGCACATACGAATTTGACGGATTGGTAAACGGCGGGAACGATGCGGATGTAACGGAAGATGAAAAACATATTGAACTGAGCAACGGAGATACATTCCCGCCAACGCGCTCCAATAAGGACGCTGCTTATTGGAAGAAAGCCAAGTAAACCATAAGAAAACCCTCCAGATTTGACTGGAGGGTTTTCTTATGGTTTTTATTACAGAATCCTTTACAATATTAAAGGAATATTTCAAAACACATCGAGCTGTTCCTTTCTATCCAGATCCATGAGACAATGTTATATAAATATAGTAAATAAACCTGTTGATATTGAAAGGCTGAGCAAAGATGTTCCTTATAGAACGCACACGGAATGGGAAAGTAGAAACATTAAAAGATTCAAGCAGCCATCTGACTAAGACCTTCACGACCCTCTTGGAAGCGGAAACGTTCTGTACTAAACTGAACCGGGTCATCGATTCAGATAAGCAGTGGAAGGTAAAGGAAAGCAGGTTTGTCTGAGAAAGCGGTTGAAAGACAGCTTTCTTTTTTATGGCGTTATGGAAGGATATCAATTAAATAGTGGATATATCAATTTTTTTTGAGATATATCAATCAAAATCCAAATATATCGATGAAACCCCCAATATATCAGTCCATTCCCTTGACGATTTTTCCTCCCACCCTTTAAATGAAAGAGAAAGGGGGAGCACGACTATGAATACGATCAAGGTCCTAAAATGGATCACCGGCAGTATAGAGTTTATGGCCATTGTCCCCGTTTACGGATTGGTTTTAATCTTTATTCCTTATTCGTTCACGGTAATGGCAGCCGTTCATTTGCTTGTCCTTCTACTCGCAAAAAAAAGCGGCCTCCCTATCGCAGGAAACCTGGTCGGGATAGCCGCTTCACTTATGATTTTCTACACACCATGGGACTGGTTCTTTCATCTTATCGCAGCGATTCTGCTTACACGGGAAGCCTCGCTTATGAAGCGTTCTTCCGTCGATTAGTCAACAGTATTTTTCAATGCTTGATCCTGGTGATGGCGTTCGATGGCGAGATCCAGCAGCTTCTCAATCAGCTTCGAATAAGAAATACCGCTCGCTTCCCACAGTTTTGGATACATACTGATTTTAGTAAAACCGGGCAGCGTGTTCACCTCATTGATGATCAGCTCACCATTCTCTTTCAGGAAGAAGTCCACCCGTGCAAGCCCCTGACATTCCAGAGCTTCAAATGCCTGGATGGACTGGATCCGGATATCTTCCATAACGGTCTCATCCAAGTCGGCCGGGATTTTCAGTGATGCCCCGTTTTCATCTATATACTTCGTCTCATAGGAGTAGAAGTCGCTGTTGGGCAGCACTTCCCCGGCTGTAGAAGCGGCGGGCTGCTCATTTCCGAGTACAGCACACTCGATTTCCCTGCCTTCGATACACGCTTCGATCATCACCTTGTGGTCATACTGGAGCGCTTTGTCCAGGCCTTCTCTATACTCTGCTTCTGTCCTGATTTTGCTGACGCCCACGGATGATCCTTGATTCGCCGGTTTAATGAAGAAAGGAACACCAAGGTTGTTCTCGACTTCTTCAAAGGATGGGGCGCTTGATGCGGACCGCTTCACGGTAAACCAGTCAGCGACTAGAAATCCGGCCGATTGTAGCAGCTTTTTTGTAATGTCTTTATCCATGCACACCGCGGAGCTTAGTACATTGGGGCCGACGTAAGGAAGATTGGCCATCCGGATCATCCCCTGCACACTCCCGTCTTCTCCAAGCGGACCGTGGAGGATCGGAAAGATGACATCCAGCTGCTCCAATGCTTCTGATCCTGTGAGGGAAATCATTTGATCCTTTTCCCGGCCCGGGACCACTGCAACATTATTGTTGGATACATGGAGCTCAATCTTGTCCGGATGGTCTTCATTGATTAAGTAATTATTCGGGCTGCTTAAATGCCAGCCCCCCTGCTTATCAATACCGATCAACGTCACTTCATACCGTTCATGGTCCACAGCTTCCATGATGTTTTTCGCAGACTGAAGCGACACTTCATGCTCCGAGGATTTCCCGCCGAACAACAGGCCTACTTTTATTTTTCCCATGATTTTCGTCCTCCCTTTTCCTGACATTTCCTTCTTCTTTATCATATCAAAAAAACGGGAGGGTTCATGCCTTTCCTGAGATTCATTGATAAAGGTCCAGAAGGCCCTGTGCTTTTGCTTTAATCTTTTCAATGAGCGCTTTAGGCTCTATCACCTTCACTTGACTGCCGAAGCCTGTGACAAAACCGACCGCTTCTTCTTCTGTGTTGAACAGCAGGGACTGCTCCACCCAGCCATCAGCCTCTAAACGTCCTTCTCCATCCGGTGTGACAAAACGCGGAGTAAAAAAGATGCGGCGGTAGGCCTCCGGTGAAACGCGGAGTATAACAGGATACTTGGGAAGGTTGCGTGTGAACTGTTTTTTAGACGCTTCCCAATAGGAAGGCAGATGAAAGTCCACAGGTCTTTCGAACGTTTCTTCTGTTTCAGTTACCGTTCGGATCCGCGCGTGTTTATAGTTCCGGTACTCTCCCTGATCATTCAGCGCAGCCACGTACCATTGGTTCGCCTTGGCAATCAGACCGAGCGGGCAGATGGTTCCCTCTGTCACCGTTCCATCAGCTTTTTCGTAAATCATTTGAACCCTTTTCTCCTCCATGACCGCTTTTTTCAACATATCCAGAGAAGGACCTGTCTCCTCCCCCCGGTCTTTCCATGTTCCCATATCTACATATATCCGGGACCATACATTCCGCGCCATCTCCCTGGATTGTTCCGGCAGTGATAAAAGCAGCTTCTGCATCCGGTCGTCCCCGCCATCATCCATGTGGAGATCCTGTATGATTTTATCTGCGGGTGGAAGAAATAAAGCCAGCATCTCCTGTTCCTTCAGCCAGCTGAGCTTCTGTTTCCAATGATCGACGAGTCTCCATCCCCCCGCTCTTCCTTTCTCTGCATACACCGGAAGTCCGGCAGCACTCAAGGATTCCATATCACGGTGGATGGTCCGTTCTGATACTTCCAGCTCCTCAGCCATCCGTCGCGTCGTCACCGTCTGTCCATGCTGGAGAAGCAGAAGGATTTTTATCAATCGTTCCGCTTTCATAAAAAAATCCCTCCCTTTTTAAAGTATGACACTCTTTGTCATACTTTAAAGATAGGATAAAGATAACGCAAAAGAAAGGATGATTCCATGACCCTGAACAATACAATCGCAGTTGTCGCAGGAGCCACAAGAGGCGCCGGCAGAGCAATGGCTGTCAAGCTCGGAGAAGCCGGAGCTGTCGTTTACGTCACCGGACGGACGACAAGAGAAGAACAGTCCCCGATGGAACGGAAGGAAACGATTGAAGAAAGTGCGGAACTTGTTACAAAAGCCGGCGGGACAGGCATCCCGGTCAAAGTCGACCACACGAAAGAAGAAGATGTTCAAAAACTTTTTCAAAAGATTGAAGAGGAACAAGACGGAAAACTCGACATCCTCGTCAATGATATCTGGGGCGGGGACCCGCTGACTGAATGGGGCAAAGATATCGCGGAACATGATATGACCAAAGGGCTGCAGCTCCTGAATCAGGCTGTGAAGGCTCACATCATTACGGCACATCATGCTGTACCGCTGATGAAAAAGAACCGCTCCGGTTTGATTGTAGAAATAACGGATGGCACCGACTACAATTACCGCGGCAGTTTCTATTACAGCCTTGCCAAAGTCTCGAATATCCACATGGCCGCAGCGATGGCGGAGGACTTGAAAGGCTTTGGCATTACCGCTGTTTCGTTGACACCGGGATTCCTCCGTTCCGAAGCGATGCTGGAACACTTTGGTGTGACAGAGGAAAACTGGAAGGAGGGCGCCGAGGTAGACCCCCACTTCATCGCCTCAGAATCGCCGGCTTACATTGGAGAAGCGTTGAAACATCTCGTACTCGATCCGGATGCCGCCCGGTTTAACGGACAGGCACTGAGTACATGGGGCCTCACCGACGTTTATGGATTTAAGGATGCGGACGGCACTCAGCCGCACTGGGGCCGGCACTTTGAAAAGTATGTAAAGGAATAAAAAAAGGCACGATCCCGATCTGTCGGTGATCGTGCCTTCTTTCTTACTCTGGATGGTGCATTTACAGGTTCTTCTCTTTAAATGTGCGGTGCAGTTCCCGTGACTCGACCTCTTTAATGATGGACGAGCCCGTTGTCTGTTCCTCGTCCATCCACTGCCATAGTTCATGCAGCTCCAGCTGTCCGTCTTCGTTGATGTGCGGCACAGACCGGCACTTTCCTCCCCTGATTTCATGATCGGTGTTGATATGGTTGTATCTGAATTCAAGCGTATCATCGTCATGGACAAGGCCAATCAGGCGCCCTTTGATAATATCTCCACCTGCATAATCCGCATAAAGGATGCGGCCCTCCTGGTAATACGTAAACTGCGTTTTGGACGAAACTTCTCCACCTGGGCTGTTTTCAACGGATACAAACGTACGGTTATGATAGTTGACCAATGCATTCCCCTCCTTTTCCCATCACTGATACCTGCTCATTCCGCTTTCAAAAGCCGCCCTGTCCCCATAGTTCAGACCGTAGAGCGCCTCCTGCAAAGCAAACGTCTGTTTATAGAAATGGGCACGCTCAAACATCTGCGCCCCGCCTGGATACAGAGACCATGCCTCTTTAACAAAAGCTTCGCCGTAGCCGGCCAGAAGACCTGCAAAATCATAGGCAGGATCGCCGATGCCTGTTTCACCGAAGTCTATCACACCTGTGACCTGCCTGCCCTCTTTATCCCAGAGCAGGTTGGACGGACCGAAATCTCCGTGAATAAGCGTCGTGGAAAACGTAAACCGTTCCTGCTCAAAAAAAGTTTCGAACGTATCTTTCACCTCTATCCTGGAAGAGCCGCACATGAAAGGAAACAATCGGTGCTGGATGTCTGCATATAACGTTTCAAGGCCAGCTTTTATCTGTGCCGCTGTCGTCTTCTCCACTGTCCTACGATCGGTCGGTATGTTGTGAAGTCTATAGAGGAACGAGGACAACTGTCCTGCGATGTGTTTCTGCAACGACTCCTCCAGTCTTTCCATATCCGCAGGCCACAACGGCTCTCCTTCGATCCACCGGACGCCCGAAAAAATATTCTCCGGCGCCTGATTATCCAAAAACCTGTATGCAGGTTCAGGAATAGGAAGAGGGAGCTTCCCTTGGATATGATCAAGGACACGCGTTTCCTGAATGAGCTTCTGAACCCCTTCCTTGTATTTCGGAAAGCGGAACACATACTTCCCATTGATGACGTAGACGTCATTGTTCTGACCAAGCTCATATTTTTCCATAGCATGCACAGACAGACCGGGACAGTGCCCTTGAATGATGTCCGCTTTCTCTTTTTTCTGTAAGTTACGCAGCACTACAGGAATTTCCTCTAATCCGGTAATCACAGCATCAGCTTCTGCTGTTTTCCAAAGCGGGTTCTTCTTCCAAACGGTTTTCATGCCGGCTTTTGCTGCTGCCTGGACATCTTTTTCCGGATGATCGCCAACAAATACACAGGATTCCACCGGCACTCCCAGACGGCGGGCTGCCCTTTGAAAAATGGCTGCATCAGGCTTTTTTACGCCTTCAGATTCGGAGATAAGAATGTCCTTTATATAAGTATCGATTCCGAGTGCCTGGATGTTGTCCATTTGAAAGGGATGGCGTCCATTTGTCAGGATTCCGAGCTTCCACCCATTGCCTTGCAGCCCATCTAACAGTTCGATGAGAAAAGGAAAGGGTACACAAGAATCTTGAAGATGTTTCAAATAGTCGTCCAGCAGTTCTTCCCACGCTGCACCTTTGATATCAAATTCCTCGATCAGCTGCTGATAGACAACATCTTTCCAAACGTATCCGTGGTCATCCAGTTCGATAAACCGCTGCACGTAGGTTTCTTTAGGTATGATGCTGAGCGCCTCCTGCCATCTCTCATACTGCCCGGTGATAAACATCCGTACAGAAGCGTCCCGGTCAAGCAGCGTGCCATCCAGATCAAACAGGACTGCCTGCATCAGCCATCCCTCCGCTCGTTCACATATTCCTGAAACCCCTTCAACGCTTTGGAGAACGCCTCGTTGATTTCCTTTTCATCGATGTTCATCATCCTTCTATCTTTCATCACCCAGTCCCCCTCGACCATGACGTGCGCCACATCCTCGTCCCTCACTTGGAACAGCAGGTTGTGCAGAGCAGTGGAAAATTGTTCGTTCTCAAAAAAAGTGTTTGTATATTCATTTTTTCTGATGAACACAAGATCCGCTTCAAAGCCTTCTTCGATCCGGCCCAGCCTATCCTGCATTCCATACGCGGCCGCGCCGTTCTCTGTTGCCATCTTCCACACGTCTACGGCGGAAAAGCGGTCGACCGGCTGGTGGATTTTCAATCCGTAATACACCATCTTCATAAGGTCCCACATATTCGTGTGGACGAAATCGGTGCCGAGAGAGACGTTCACCCCTTTTTCAATCATAAGAGGAACATCCGCCACCCCTGCCCCGGTGTCGAGGTTGGATAACGGACAGTGCACAACGGAACTTTCCTGATCTGCAATGATTTCAATATCTCTTTCTGATAGATAGACGCCGTGAAAAAGGACGGTCTCCTCATCCAACAGGCCGCGCTCCTGATAGAGCTCGACGCTGGACCGGCCGAACGCCTCGTAAACAAGGTTGTGGCGCCACTTGTTTTCCATGCAGTGGGTCATCCGGACCGCCTTGTACGCTTCGTTCTCATCTTGCAGCTTCAGCAGTTCCTCTTGGGTCAGGTCTTCCTCTTCCAGCAAGTGCGTTCCGAACATCACTCGTCCGTTGATGTTGTTATGATACTCCCCGATTTCTTCATATGTATCTACGATTCCCCTGATCCCGAGGCCGTTCACCGCTTCACTCAGCTGCCACGGAGATGGGCCTGGATCCGAGTCGCTCACGAAGGTTATCCCGCTTTTCACCATTTCGATGTAACTCTTCTGCGCCACCTTATAGAAAAGCTCCCGGGACATATAATGATCCAGATAATCAAAAAACAGCTGCTGGATGCGGCCCTGGTCAGAATCCCCAGCCCAGTCCTGAATAGCCATCTCTTTCATCAACCCGGCTGTTAAAGGGGAATAGCTGTGAAAGTGGGCATTCACTAATCCAGGCACAATGATGTACTCCTCACAATCCATTACTTCTTCCTCCTGAGCGTCAGGTTGAAAGGTGATTTTCCCGTTCACAATGCGAAAACCGCCCCTTTCTAAATACCCTTCCGCATTCAAAAAAACGGCATTTTCAAGCTTCATCTTCTTTCCCGCCTTTCCTATTTAATGGATGAACAGGGCAAAAGAGATCAACACCGACCCGAGGGCGAGTGTTTTGATAAACTGCCTGGATGCTTTGATGTATCGGTATTCAAACCAAACCTCAATGCCTGTCATGATAACAAGAAAGCTGACCCAGAATACCCTTAGATAAAAGGTGGAATCCAAGGAGAGCACAAGCCAGAGCAGACTTACAAAAACAACGGCCACCCCACCTCTCACCCATTGATAAGCTTTTTTTCCTGATGTTTCATGGATATGCTGGGTCTTCTTTATCCCCAGCATCTTTTTCAACACAAAATCCATGGCAATGACAAGTACAATCCCGCTAACGATAAAAATCCATAGATTCACAGCATTCATTCCTTTCCTGTATTCTCCTTACTCCGCTGCTCCTTTATCACTACTTTTAAAAGAGATTTCACTTCCTCTATATCCCTCTCCTGCTTGCTCATCTTTTTATCCATATAACTTACCGTAAAGACGACATATAACAACAAAACTAAGCCTGCAAGGACCAAAAATCCACCCATCATCATCACCTACTCCACCGTCTGATTCGCTTTGATCACAAGGTCGCCGACGCCCATGGCTGTGAATCCATTCAACAGACCAAACCACGGAAGGACGGATCCTCCCCCGTCTGAAAAAAGCATCACAATCGCAGCGACCGCACTAAAAAACACAAAAAACAATCCTAAAACAAATACAATCCGTCCGACAATCACAACATATGTCCCTCCATCTTTCTTTTCATCATCAGGTTATCTTTCTTTGTATGTATGTCGTCCATTCCGAACAGAAGCCGACCTGCCTTTTTAAGATCACCCGCCCCTTTTTTCCACGAATAAAAGAACCAATGTCGCCAGCGGACCTAAGAGGAGCGATAACAAAAACCAGTTCAATCCTGTCCGATTTTTCCCCTGAGCGAGGCCGGCGTTGATCAAGGCGAGTGTTCCCCACCCAACGGCGTATGAGTTGTCCATGTTCCCTCTCTCCTTATAAGAATTATCTACATTTTCCAGCCTGTTTCCATCGTAACATGGATCAGCCATGGTCCGGGGCGTCATTTCCATACGCATGTTAAGCGACCATCTAAAAAACCGTCTCTGTCTGTGAACAGACAGAAACGGTTCTTATTTACGAAATCTGTGTTTTCATCCGCATGGTTTCATAGTTTTCGACCACTTTTTTCATATACTCATACAGGTCTTCTTGAAGCTCCTCACGTTCAAGAGCAAGATCAATCGTGGTCTGGACAAACCCCAGTTTCTCCCCTACATCATAGCGGCGCCCTTCCATCTCCCAGGCATGGACAGAGTGGATGGTATTCAGCCGGTCAATGGCGTCCGTCAGTTGGATTTCCCCACCCGCTCCGATTTCGAGGCGGTCCAGGAAGGCGAATATTTCAGGTGTCAGGACGTAGCGGCCGATGATCGCCATATTGGACGGAGCCGTTCCCGGTTTCGGCTTTTCAACAAAGCCTTCCACGTCATACCACCGTCCTTGCTGGGCAGCCGGCTGGATGATCCCGTATTTATGGGTCTCTTCCATAGGTACAGCTTTCACACCGATAACAGGGGACTGTGTTTCTTCATAAATATCCATCAGCTGGCGGATGCCCGGTCTTGCACTGCGCATAATATCGTCACCGAGAAGCACAGCGAACGGCTCGTCCCCGATGAAGTGGCGGGCACACCAGACCGCATGACCCAGTCCCTTCTGCTCTTTCTGCCGAATGTAATGGATATCAGCGAGGTTGGTCGTGTAACGGACTTGATCCAGCAGTTTCTGCTTGCCTTTATCCAGCAGCGTTTTTTCCAATTCGAAGGCCGTGTCAAAATGATCCTCGATCGACCGCTTCCCTTTTCCTGTCACAATAATGATTTCTTCGATACCCGCTTGAATGGCTTCTTCTACAATGTATTGGATGGTCGGCTTGTCGACAATCGGCAGCATTTCCTTCGGCTGCGCTTTCGTAGCTGGAAGAAACCTCGTTCCAAAACCCGCTGCTGGAATAATCGCTTTTTTCACTTTCATCCTAATGTCCTCCTTTATTTCAAGTGGTTATGCTGTATGTCTTCCACGAAGCGTCCAGATTTGGTACGCCATCAACAATGAGGTATAGATGGTAAGTACGGTTAAGATCACCCAGCCGGTGTCGAGATAAGGGTATACCGCTTCCTGTACAGGGGTACTTGTCAGGAAGTCACGGTAATGGAAGGCGAGATAAACGAGCACTCCGACAGCGGCTGCGATGCCGACCAAACCTTCCGCCAGTTTACTCCGTGTTGTTCCTCTTTCCGCACTGTACTGGATCGCCCACCCATCTTTTTTATGGGCGGAAAGCTTGCCCAGCCAGACATGGGAAAAGGTCACAAAGTTGACCCACAAATACATCTCAGGACTGATCAATAACCCGGCGAGAATCACGTCAATGGGTCGGTGCATCGGTGTTTTCAAGGCAAGAATCGTATTCAGGACAGAAGCAAGGATGATCGGGGTCAGCCAGATCCACGCCCAGAAGAATTGATCGGTTGCCACCGATACGGTCAGAAGGCTGATGAACAACAGACGGATCATCAAATCGATGAAGGTTTTAATCTGGGAACGCCAGATTTTCGAACGGTGTTTCGATTTCACGCCGATGTCGCTGTTGGTCAGAAGTTCGACCGTCCCCCCCTGCCATTTGTTCCGCTGCTGACGGAAGGTGTGGTAGGAACGCATCGAGTCTACGAAGCAGCGGGCTTTGGGGCTGATAAGTGTTTTCCATTTTTTCTGGATCTGCCAGGTTAACAGCATATCTTCCACATCACTTTCATCCTGCCACGGGCCATCGAGTTTGTTTTCCTCAATAATATCCTGGAGAGCTTCCGGCCGGAACAACGTTGCCTGCCCACCGAGAACATAGGTGCTTCCACCCCGGTACTGAAGATCGAGCAGCCAGCTTGCCATGTCCTGCTTCTGCTGATGGGTCCACCAACGCGTGATCGGACCGCCATATTGGCCGCTTGCAATCATTTCTTCATAATGAACATCATCTTTAGAAATCAGGCTTTTCTTTTTCGGCATCCGCATCGTATACTTCGCCATCACCCCGCCGATGTTCCGGGCGCTCATCAAGCCTTCCCAGAGCTGCGTCAAAGCATCCGGGGCAAGGCGGCTGTCGGCATCCATCCCGAGGATCGCCTTGACCGAGGTTTTGTAAAACTCCTCATAAACACTCGGTTTCTTATCGTAGAGGTCCAGAGGATCACCGTAGATGCTCTTCCAGGCAGCGTTTAAGGCGCCTACTTTGCGCTGCTTGTTATTGACGGTCGTCAACACTTTCAAGTTCAGGTTGAATTCTTCCCCTGCAGCGAGCGCAACTTCCTCTGTCCGGTCTGTACAGTTGTCGGCGATGACAATAACATCAAGCTCCACGTCCTTTGGCAGCGTCTGATCACCGAGGCCGGCCAGGCAGTCGCGGATGGACTTTTCTTCATTGTGGGCGGGAATGAATGCTGTAATTCTCGGTTTCATGTACGTATGTTTGACGCCGTGGATATTCAGCGTCGGCCGGTCATCCTGAACAGACGGGATGGATACCACATTTTCCATTCGATTACCTCCATTGGTTCGCTCCGCAGTCCTGTAGGACACTCTCAGCAGAACGTCTCGTTCTTTTTCGTTCTTTTTAACGAATGATTGTGTTCATTATAAAATGCTTTTTTCAAATAGAAAAGTTCTATATTCACGGGTATTCCTTTATAACGAACCAAAAACCAATGTTTTTTTCAATTTCCCTCCCATTTTTAACTAATTTCACGTATTTAGAACAAACGAACTAATTCTTTTGATGCATAAAAAATACCCCGGTGCATCCACCGGGGTTCGTTCATAACTAAAATACAATCCTATAAGGCCAGGTTCCTTCCATAGGTCTGACAAAAAAGCAGAGGTCATCAGCCTTCGTCTCAGCCCTTCGTTTTCACGGATGATCAAGGACTGCTGATGAAGCGGATGATTTGAGCTGCACATGACGTGTTCCAGCTTTCAGGAAGAAAAAGAAGCTCTTTCAGCCGGACTTACCTATGTAATCCCAAGCGTGCACCGGCTGCGTCCAGCTATTCTTCCGGACGTGCTTCCTCATCTATGTTTCCCTTTACAGCTTTGCTTCCCTAAAGGAAGAGCTACTGGATTTTGCGCATACGTCCGTACCCACTATAAGGGTTTGTTTTCGCACGGAAATACTGGCGGGCACCGTGATAGGTCGTATACCACAAACCATTGATAATGGAATACTTTCCTTCGCTTTCTTTCTGATAACAGACCGGGTGAAATGATGAACCAAACACTTGATCTTTCACCTCAATAATGCCGAGCCCATTCTTCTCATCTTTCCAAATGGCTACTATCTGTTCCACCCTTCCACCCCCTGAAATGTAATGACGAGAATAATTATGCCAAATTCTTCACATCCTGGCAATCCTTTTTTTCAGAAAAATCGCAAATTATCAGAAAAGGATCCCACAAGAACGGATATTCCCCGCTTTCCAATTTCTGTTTATCACTCACCAGAAAGGGTAGTGGAGAAGAAAAGGAAAGGGAGGATATTATGAAAAAGAAAACGAAAGCCATCCTTATAGCGCTCGGAGGATTGGTTATACTTGGGTTTATTGTGTTTGAGATCGTTCAAGGTGACATTGGATATACGACGTTCAAAAACATCGGGATCGTGGCTGTTATCGCTTATGTTGTGTACACGTTTTTTTCAAAGAAACAGAAGAGTGAGATATAGAAAGGAGCTGCCGACAGGCCGCTCCTTTCTCAACTTCTCCTATATATGAATGATCTGCTTCTCCATCCGCACGTCTGCCCACATCCGGCCCTGCCAGTACGTGAAATCAGCCTGCTGCGTCAGTTCACTGTAGCCCATTTTTTCGTACAGCCGCCGGGCTCTTGTATTGTATTCAAATACGCCAAGTTCAATCCTCTTCAACCCAGCTTCCTTGATTTTTTCCTCTATATGAGCCATGGCGAGAACACCAATCCCCTTTCCACGCCCTTCAGGTTCACCGATTGTAATGCCGATCCACGCCGACCGGGGTGTTTTTTTGAAAAGGTGTGGAGGGTCAATCATGTAATTCACCTCGCCGACAAGCTTTCCATCCTCATAGATCAGAAAAATCGTATGGTCGCTCAAGCGTTTTTCCAAGTCCGCCAGTGTCATAGAGCTTCGGCCGGACAGCTCTTCGGCATTTTTGTTGGGACGGATCAGCGGGATCAGCTTCTCATCATTGTTCCAGCGGTTGAAGGCCGCGACGTGCTCCTCGGTGGGAACCGTTAACCTATCAAAAGTCGTCGTCATTGTTTTGTCCTTTCTGGAACGGGTTCTTCAAGAAACCAGTCGAACCAGCGGCCGTGGCCGTCTGTCGCTCCAATGGTATGGGTTTCAATTCTCCCGTTCTCATAAACATCCATATGAAGATTTTCGTCCTTCATATGGTTATAGATATGAAACACAGGGCGGGTACGGCTGATGTCCACAAGATGCTCATGAAGTCGTGCTTTGACTTCACCCGTCATCTGATTGGCCACATGGGTGTGGAAGATGCAGAGCACCCGATTTTGTGGTATACGTTGAGCCAGTTCAGGAAGTACCTCTACCCCATCTCCCTCGTAGAAATCCGGTGGGTTCAGCCGCAGCTCCTGCACGGCTTGTTCCAGATTTTCACGCCTTTCTTTATGTTCCGGCCAGATGAGCGCCTTCAACCACAGCATCGTCTCCTCATGGGTCACATCACAGATGTGAAGATCCACACCGATTCTTTCTTTCATGACCGGCGGCTGTTGAATAAAGCCCGGCAGCTTACCATGACGGACCTCGGACTTCAGATGCAGCTGGGAACGGGCCGAACCATAGATCGTATCCCTGCCGTAGCTGTACGAATAGCGGTCAACAAGCAGCTGCAGTCCCGCACTCGTGCCGATTTCGATCAGGCCGAGCGGACGGTTCGTACGGGCTGCGATGTGGCAGAAGACAGGGTAAAGGTAGGCACACCGGCGTACTTCATTCGTCTGCACACGCTTCTCCTGCATGAGCTTTTGTATGTCATGTTCATATAAAAAAACAAATTCCCGAAAAACCGGATACGCCTGCTCTTTCGGCTTGGGAACATTTGTAAAAGTCGGATAAAAGGAGTGCAGCGGATGCTCATTCCTTATCATTAAAAGGTAATGTACAGCCCCCAGCAGCAGGTTTGGCACAGGCTGTCCAGCGGGAGCCTGTGCTGCCAGCTGAAGGATTTCTTTGTCTTCAGCAATCTGTTCAGCCAGGTGCTGGTACAGTGGACTTGACCCGTTACACTCCTCCTCAGCAAACTGATAGAAACGTTCAGACATGGATGACACAGCCATTCTCCTCTCTACGTTTTCACTCTTTTATACTATCTTAGCATAAGGTTATACCCACTTTTCACATGAAAGCGTTTGATGTTGAAAAGTTAAGAAAACAGTGTTAACAAAGGAAAAGGCTAACGGCATACTAAACGCAATATCATATCAATAGCTGCAGCTGCCATCAGGTTGTTGAAGTGGTCACGTTCCGCTTATCGGTGGATGCTTGCCGCGGGCGTCACCACCGATAAGCGGAACGTGACCGCCATATAAAGAGACCTTGATGAATGACATCTATTAAACAAAGGGGCATTCCTCAAGGTTCTTACGGCTGAGAGTGAGTGCAAGGGAGTCTATTTATATTCCAGAAGGTGCGCAGACGATTCCACTCCTGCGGAAAAACGGACGGACGAGACCCCACAGGGTGGTTTTCCCGAGGAGGCTCGGACGTTCGTCCGCGGAAAGGGAATCGTCGGAGCACCTGAAGGTACCACCAGTACATAAGGGCGGGTGTTTAATTCATGACCTTCTCCATCTCCACTTCCCCGGCCTGTTCACGTACAATGGAAAAACCCGCTTTCTTATAGACCGTCACTGCGGGTTCATTTTCCACGGAAACAGTGAGGATAATTGAACTGATCCCCTCATACTGTCGAACACCAAAAGCGATCCCTTCACGGACGAAGGTCTCTCCAAATCCCCGCCCGATCCACTCAGGCTTCAGGGCGAGTCCGATTTCCAGGAACTCCTTCTTTTGAGTAAACTCGAACAACCCCACCGTTTTTCCATCGAAAAGAGCGGCATAACCATCACAGCCGCCAGGGCCCTTCAGCATTCCGTCTCTGTTGTACGATTCATAATACGGGATCATCATTACTTGCTCGACGAACCCTTCGTAATCCCAGGTGTCAATCTCATCCACCAGGTCCATAGTCAGAGGGACAAATGTAAACATCATTCCATTCTCTCCTTTATATTAAACGATAAACTTCGTAAACCAGGCAATGTAATGAGCTCCCGGAATAAACAGCAGCTGGGCAAGCAGTGTTCCAAGCAGCCGGGATGTAATCATAAGCAGGGATACGTTCTTCAGCTGGCTGTAGCTTCCGCGCTTTTGGATGACATCATCCGCCATCACTGAAATTTTCGGATCCACAAACACGACAAGCAGAATGGTCGCCACACCGTTGATCAAACCGGATGCCATGATTGCTGTTGAAGCTCTGTCCGGAGCCAGAAGCGCGGCATAAAGTGCAGAAAGGACTCCAATCGTATAAATGGAGGTCACCAGCATATTGACGAAAAACAAGCGCTTCGGAATGTTGGATAACGAAAAGCCCTTTAAGTAACTCCGCTTTGGAAGCGCGAAAAGATGCAGGCCCCGCTTGAAATAATCCTTCGTTGTAAACGTCTTTAACAGCACCGGAACAGATCCGCCATTGTTGGATAAATGGACGATGGCTCGTGAAAATAAAGCAATAAACGTAGGTAACAGCACAATGCCGGCCAGTGTCCCCACCGTCGACGCTCCGATGATGATTCGATATTGATCTTCAACAAAAGCCAGCGTATTCTCAACCGGCGCAGCATCAATCAAACTGCCGGTAAACGGCTGCTGCATCATATTGGCCATCCTGGAAACGATGACCATCAAATTAAACAAGGCAAGAGCCGAGGCGATCCGCCCCACTCTTGCCCCTGACATCCGCACTGCGTAGGCCAGCGTTTCAATGGTATGGATGACTAAAATGAACAAAGCTATGTAGAGCACTTTCTCCGTGAACACTTCCATTCGACAACCATCCTTTTTGTTGACATGCGAACCTTTCGAACGGGCTTGACCATAAAAAAAGAAACATCTCAGCTGGAGATGCATCTTTTTTCAACAGGTTTTCTTGTCAGTTCCGGGTCCTTCCTTTTCTAATCGGACTCTGTTCCGGCGGGTCTTCGGGAATCTGCAGGCGGCTGGGATGGCTTCTGTGGTGCCCTTCCCTTTTAATGTCCACAAACACCATCAACATCACGACGAGGAGCAGCGTACCGCCCCAAAGAAGATTTTCAATCAATGAGATCCCCCTTTTATTGTCCAAAACCTGTTACGTGCAGCTCGGCATTGCTATCCTTCACAAAAAACTGCTGCGCCTTCTTTACGTTAAAGAGCGTTCCCGCTCGATTTATTTTCGAAACAGGGAAAACAGCTTTTCCCAAGGACCTTTGGTATTTTTTACGGTGACTTCCAGACGACGGTTGAAATCATTCTGCGCCTGCCACTCCTGCTTTTGTTCCGCACGCATCGTCTGAAGCTCTTTTTTCAACAGATCGCTTTTTTCCTTTTCTCTCTCCAGCATCTCTTCATACTGCTGCTTCTGATCCTCCATCATCCGGTCAAGCTTCGTATGGGTTTTCTGTGAAAAGTTGCCGACACCTGAACTGATGACGTGGTGATCCTGCTGCAGACGGGAGACGGTGTTTTTCAGCTCGGCCATATCCTGCTTGAGCTGGACGTTCATTTCCCTTGAGGCGGCAAGCTCTCCAGCCAGCAGTTTGAGGAGCTCCTCAGTTTGACCGGGATTTCCAAGAGCAGAGGAATATGTATCCGATACAGTCAGCGCCGTTTCTGTGTATCCCTTCAATTTCTCCTTCTGTTCCTCCACGACGATTCTTGCCTGTTCATCCTGTGGCAGGTCCGTATCGCGGATTTCCTTTAAGGCTTCTATATCCGAGGCGACGAAGATCCGCCTGTCACCATCTTTAAAGAACTCGTATCCGTTCCGTTCAAGAATCTGCCCATAACGACGAACAGTAGTAGTTGCGATCCCTACTTCTTCAGCCACTTCCTTCGTTGAAAAAGCGCGCTCATTCGGTTGTATATCGTGTCGCATGCAGGGCCTCCTTTTCTTCTCCAGTATTGTCCAAGAACGACCGGAAACAAAGGCACTGTTCCCGTTTTCTCTCTTCCTCTATTATACATGGATGAAGGCCCTTTGTGGTTTACGGAAGTATTAAATCGCAGGATTTTTACCGCACCGGGTGATGAATCTCTGTTTCCAAGTATGTACTCAAATCCTCTGCACTGCTGAATGTGACCGGGTATCCATAGGAGGTAGGCGTCTGTCCCAGGTTCGTTTTTTTACGGAACCGGCGGAGCGATGTATTATGGACGGGCAGCCACTCGGCCCTTTCCTCCACCCTGTCCGGGTCCCTCACAATCGTAATCTCCTTATTCATCAATAAATAGATGACTTCACCTGTGCCGCGTTGTTCGAACTCCATGGATTTGGTTGTTTCATAGGACATCACAAAGTCCTGCTTAAAAAAAGCCTGTCTGCATTCTCTCATTTCCTTCCCCCTCTCGATATTTCTTCAATTATTTCAGAAGGCGAAAAATAAAACAATTTTTTCCTTTTCGCGCGAACTTTTCTCCTTCCTCATTGGTATAGTTGTTAGAAGAGATCAAAGGAGGATTTGGAATGGGCATCGGTTTTATCATTTCGATGGGTATCATGTTTGTCTGGTTGGTGGTCATACTGTCTGTCACGATTCCGATGGAAAAGAAGTACATCGTCCGCAGCAACGGGAAAATTGATTACAAAAAAACGGAGCTCTTTTTACGCTGGAATGTTTTTGATACCTTAACTGTCGTTTTGGCGGTTTATACGATCATCTGTGTACAGGTTCTCAACGTGATGATCAGTTCAGGCGCGACCGTTGAAAATCCTTATGTGCAGTTTTTTACGAATCAGGCACAGGCGTGGACGATTGTCGTTTTCCTTTATTTATTCAGCCGCCTCAGCCGGACGTTGAAGTCTGTCCGTGCCCGGATGGGTGAAGCTTCGTGAACCAGGCGGAAGCCGTCATGGAAGCCTGGCAGCGTGGGAATGAAGAAGCCTTCGAACAGATTTATACCGCCTTTCACGGGCCATTGTATTCGTTTATTTACCGTTATACGAGAGATGAACCATTCAGCGTCGATATCGTCCAGGATACATTTCTCCGCCTGCAGACACATAAGCACCAGTATGATTCTTCCAAGGGAGCCTTGAAGTCCTACTTGTTTCAGATCGCCTACCGTTTGATGGTTAATAAATTGAACCGGAGAAAAAAGTGGCGGAGCCTGCTGCCCTTTTTAGTTCCCTCACAGGAAAGTTCACTGCACCCTGCCGAAAAGCTTACGGTCCAGCAGGCAGTCAGCGAACTTCCAGATCTGCAGAGGGCTGTGATTCTCCTTTACTACTACCATGACCTTCCTCAAAAAGAGATCGCCGCCATCCTTCACATCCCCTTAGGGACGGTAAAATCAAGACTTCACCAAGCCATTCAAACTCTAAAAACGCATCTGGAGGTGGAAGACCTGTGAAAAATAACACGCATGATCACACAGAACTTGCCCGAAAGCTGGCCGAATACGACGTCGATGTTCCAAATATCCCACGAAAAAAGAGCCGCTGGAGCCGGCTCGTCCACTACCTCGCTTCACCAGCGGATAACCCGGTTGATTTTCTCGCCCCGGCCCGCCCGAGCTTTTCTTTGACATCCGTCATCCCTGTCCTCGCAGCCGCGGCTGTACCTGTAACTGCACTCTTGTTTTAGGACGACGGATTGAAAGTTTTCAATTTTACAACTTCCCGGATATCCATTGTTCGTATTCTCTGATTCTGCTAGAATGCGAGACATATCATTTCAAACGGATTCCTTATATACATGCGGAAATATGGTCCGCAAGTTTCTACCCGGCTGCCGTAAAGAGCCGGACTATAAGGAAAGAACAGACGGGGATCATCTATGCACAGCTGGATTCCCAGGCCTCTTTCCTTCTTTATATAGGAAAGAGGCCTTTTTTGTTGTCTGACGTCTAATCTCCTTAAGGGATCCGTCATTTTCAGGGAGGATTTCATCATGCAGATCATCACCGGACTACTCTCGCTCGCTGCCCTTATTGGACTCGGGTGGCTGTTGAGCAGCAGCAGAAAAAACATTAAGTGGCGCACTATCCTGACCGGCTTATTAATCGAAGGGCTGTTCGTTTACACGATGCTGAACATTTCTTTCGGTCAAACCGCTTTGAAAAAGGCCGCTCTTTTCATCCAGCACATCATTGATTACAGCTCGGCCGGCATTGATTTCGTCTTTGGACCACTGCTTGTGGAAACAGGCGTTACCTTCGTGTTTGCCATCCATGTCTTAGGGGCGCTGATCTTTATTTCCGCCTTGATTTCCGGTTTATACTACCTCCGCATCCTGCCGGTTATAGTGAAGTTCCTCGGCACGATCGTTGGAAAGCTGTTGAAAACCTCAAAAGTCGAATCATTCAGCGCGGTTGGGAATACTTTTTTAGGAGTAGCAGAGGCACCTCTCCTGGTGAAGCCATACTTGAGCCGTATGACAAAGTCTGAAACCTTTGCGATTATGGTCGGCGGAACAGCCTCTGCCAGCGGGGCGATCCTCGTCGGCTATGTAGAAATGGGCATTGATTTAACGTATCTATTGATTGCCATTTTCAGCGTTCCCTTCGTTTCTCTTGTCATGGCCAAGCTGTTGGAGCCGGAAACAGAAACCTCTGAGCTGAACGAAACTGTGTCGCTCGAAAAGTCCGGACAGGCGAACGTCTTTGAAGCGATCTCAGACGGTGCGGTCAACGGAGTAAAGCTTGCAGCCAGCATCGGAGGATTGATGATCGCTTTTATCAGTGTCATTGCGTTGGTCAATGGTGGGTTGGGATTGATCGGAACAGATTTATCCACCATTTTCGGCTATCTCTTTTATCCATTCGCAGTCGTTATCGGCATCCCTTTTTCCGATGCCTTCCAGGCGGCTTCCCTGATTGGAACGAAGCTTGCGGCCAATGAGTTTCTCGCCTACTCCAACCTGAAGCAGATGTCCGGGGATCTTTCTCCGATGACGATGGCCGTCATGTCTGTGGCTCTCTGTAACTTTGCCAACTTATCCTCGATCGGCCAGCTGATTGTCGGGCTCGGGTCGCTGGCTCCGGAGAAGCAGTCTCAGGTTGCCCGTCTAGGCTTGAAAGCGATCATAGGCGGGACGCTTGCCAGCTTCATCACAGCTGTATTTGTGTCCATGTTCTTATAAAAGAAAGCACGCCCGGAATTCACGGGGCGTGCTTTCTTTATGACTTGTTTAAGACTCAAGTTCGGGAGAAATCTGGCATCTTGCAATGAACACACCCGATACATGAAATATTTCATTATGAATTTGTAGTTATTTTTAAATGCTTTTCCCCTAAGATAGTAATGCTGATATTCCACCTTGGGTTCAAAACTAAATGATCATTATCATCAAATTCCAAAGCCATATGAATGTCATCATCTTCAGCTGTAAGAATAGCAATTCTTTTTGTTCTCAAGGTCTACGGTTTTAAAACTTTCTTTCACCTCTATCTTCCAACCAAAAAAGTCCATCATTCACCTCCAAATGCCAGTTAAATACCCAAATACTACGAATAAGCTTTTCCAGAGCCTATTGATCAATTATAAATCTTCACGCTTCTTTTTTCTTCCACATATAAAAGTTATAGATCAGTTGAAGGACCAAAACCATAAGCAATATTAGGATAAACAGTATTTTCGCCATTGTCGTAAATGTTGAAGAGTAATAAAGAATAAAGGCTGAGAAAATGACCACTGAAGTAATAATGACGGTTCTTATCAATTTCCTTCTGTAAGAAAGTGCAAAATAATTCAGTTTAAATCCTTTGTCTTGTTTGTCTTTATTTTTATACCGAGAAGATAAGACTGCAATAATGAGCGGATATAGCTCCAGGCACTATAAAAGACATTCCGAATAACTCCTTTCTTTCAAAATTGCCCCCATTAACGAGAAACATGAACTCAATAAATTACGCATTATGTAATAAGGAGGGCACGTTACTCAGCAACTCCCTCATACTTGAACACTCATTTTCGAGATCTGCCGTCTTTTGCTATCCTGAATTTATATATATCTAAACGTTCCTCAATAAAGGAATTTGATATGATTAACATCAATAATCCTATTCCTAACATTGGGATGGATGCAGATTAAAAAATTTGGCGTACCTTCAATTCTTAAGATCTCACTAAATGCAAATCCTTCCTCATTCATTCGTGAAGCCACAATCACTTTTCATTTTCTGCTTTATCTAAGAGTGATATGATCCTTTTATTTTGTTCAACCAGCATATCACTATTTTCCTTTATTAAACGTACCCACCTAATTAAGAACGCCAGTACTATAATAGGGAAAAACAGCAATAATGTTGGCATAAGTACATCCATTAAATATTCCTCCTGAAAATTTTTCATTTAAAAACCGCTAGTTATCATACAACAATCGCCATAAAATGTTTATACACTCACTTTTCTTTCTTAAAATAAAAAACTGTTCCATTGACTCCAGCTAGTTCCCAACCATCCTCCCCCAGGGAATTCAACTTTTCTTCCATCACTTCACTGAATTCCTTATTTGCTTTTAACTGCACTTTGATATCTTCCACTCTATACACAAATTGCTTCATTCTTTGTCCTCCTAATAATAAAACTACTAAACAGTGCTCATTTACATATCTATACGATTCTTTTTATTAGAAGTTTCAATCAAACACAACGAAACTATTTAGAAACTGACCCTTACACAAACCTGCCCAAAACATTAAGAAAGAGGCAATTCTTCTATTAAAGAAATGCCCCCCCCATTATGGTAGACTTGATTTCAAGATAGTTTCCTTCTCCATTCAGATTCAGGGCGTGTTCCAAAAAAATGTAGTAACTATAAAGGGGATAATTATTGTCGCTAAGATAATTAATCCATTGCCAAAGATTCCGATCTTTCTGTATGTTCCTTTTTCAGAGAACATGGCAAATACCAACCCTAATACAGCAATCACTACACCAGCAAAAAGAAAAGCGTCATTCCCTGACAGCGTCGTTATGTATGCAGCTAGGCTTACCAAAAATAAAACAGGAGAAATTATTCCTAACTTCCTTCTCACACTTCCCCCTCCTCATGACGTGAATGATTTGAAAATATTGCATGTAGCTCTATGCTTTTAGGAAAGAATCTTTCACGTAATAAAGGGACAATTCTTTTGTTAAGGAGTTGTCCCCATTTCCGTAGACTTACAATCGAGATATTGAAGAGAAAGCTGTGAAAATCATGAATTGGATCAGCCTAATTCGGCAGCTCAGTAGACCTTCTATTATCGCACCTTTTAGCTTAGTTTTGTTTCCTGCTCCCTCCAATATAAAAGTTATTATGTAAGAAAAAATCTGATAAAATAAACTTAAGGGATACATTAGCAAATCGAATTAGTCAAAGGTTCAATGAATAGCCGTATGGATGAAGCTATTTCATTAGAATAACTGAAAGCGCTTTCTCCGGGTTGGTAAATGATATTGTTAATAAATTCCTCTAAAGGAGCGAATGTTAATGTCAAAAAAAATTTTAGTTCCAATTGATGGTTCAGATTTTTCGTTAAGAGCTTTGAAACATGCAATTGAGATAGCTAAAGCAATTGATGCTGAACTTCTTCTTTTAAATGTTCAATATAATTACAATTCTCCTAACATTAACCGCTTTGTAAGCAAAGAACAAGTGCGTAGGTACCAGCAAGAAAATGCGAAAGAAGTAATGGATGAAGCACTAAATGTCATTGAGAATCAAGAGGTAACTGTACACACAAAAATAAGAATTGGTTCACCAGACTATGAAATTGCGAAAGAAGCAAAAGAATCGAAAGTATATAGTATCGTAATGGGTTCACGAGGTTTAGGTGCTATAAAGAGTAAAATACTGGGAAGTGTAAGTTTTAACGTCTTACATGTAGCTTCATGTCCAGTGACTATGGTTAAATGATTGATAATGTTTAGAAGTCAAATTCAGCTTTTGAAAACTTCGATACCAATGATGTCCGTCAACTGTACAGGATTTAATTCAAATGAGTCATCATACGGTCATTAGATTGTTAGAGAAACCAGGTATTCCATTATTCCCAACGGTAATCTGTGATGGCATCATCTTTTCGGAGGTCTCTGTGCTCCCCACTTGGTGTATTCATTAGCTTGGGTGGTACTGTCGATTGATCGAAGGAGTATTCAAATCCTCTTCTTTGATAAGGACGTTTGCCTCAAAATAAAATAACACAGCAACTGAAAAAGAGCGATTATTCATGATGAATAATCGCTCCCGTTTAAACTCGCATTCAAGATGCCTATTGCTTATCACGATATTGAAAAGCTTGGAAATAAATCATTGAATTTATCTAAGAATATTACTCTCCCTTAACAGCTGTAACTTCCAGAGATAGATTAGCAAGAGGTAAATTCCCTTCGTCTTGAACTAAATCTAGTTCAAAAAGATACTCTCCTTTTTCTTTAAACGTGATGAATAACAAGGCACAGCTGTTTAACATAGGTTCTTCGAAAATAAAAACTCCATATTCATTAAACTCTACTGGTAAAAAGGCGCCCCCAATAAAAATAACTAAATCAAAATCTTCTTTTTGCGACGGGTTCCCTAAAGTAACAATAACTCTCGATTCTAATTCGGGATCGCCTGTAGTTAAAGCACAAACATTGAATGCTTGCTGTTTGTTAACTTTAACCGTACGCGGGATATTACTTGAAAGACATTCAGCCAAAATAACTCTTCCTCTCATAAAAGATATAGTGCATTATTATAATTTATGATGAAGTAGAGAAATAGATTGGACTACTAATCTAGTAAAAAGTGCAGATTTATAAAATTCCATTATCATACACTAGTGTTTATTAAATAATACCTGAATGCTCAGACAAACGATGATTCTTCATAAATAACTGCCCCATTTTCAGGAAGACTCGATATTGAGACATATTTAGATATTTTATTAACCACATATTTAAGTTCGATGCCTAATTATACATATGGACCAGGGTTACATCGATAAGAATTAATATTAAGAAGGTTAGAGCGCTCCCATATAGATAAACCTTTTTTTCCTTGAATATCCAAGCAGCTAAGGTTAAAAGTGCAAAAACAACTATGGTACCCTGTATTTTTTGTAATCTATCCTGCTTCTGAACAATGTCAAGCATTTCTGAAGGGGCACCTTTAAAAGGTTGTTCATTGATTTCCTTACCATACCAGTTATAACTAATAATTCGATAAGTGGAGGATTCCTTTATATACTCTAATTTTTTAAAACCTAACACTGGTAAGTCAATTGAAAAAATAAAAAGTAATCCAGCTATAATGAATATTAATATTTGCGCTAATGTCTTTTTTTTCAAAAGAAACCTCCTTATGAGTAAATTTAATTGTTTAAAGCTAGGCTTTGATCCATGTAACTCGATTAGTTAAAATAAATAAGCGATCGTTAATTGAACAATCGCCCCGTTTCTATAAGACTTGATTTCATGATATTGAAGCAGATTTTCATGTAACGCGCACGGATAGCTGAACATGTGATTGTATTATTTCCTTTTATATCACTAAGCTACAATTATTATGGAATATGTAAAAACAAAAATGTTGATTAACATTAACATTAACCTTTTCCACCCTCTCCCTCCTATGGCGCTAATGAATCCTAATAAAGGTAATACAAAGAGCCCTACGAACATTAGCTCCCCTGGTATTGTAATGAAAGATTGGTCTATGAAAACATGTAATAAAATCACCCCATAGAATATAACGAATAATAAAGATATTCTGTGATTGCTGCTATATAAATCACCAACCCACTTTTTAGCGACCTGAAGATAAAAATCATCTTCATTACGATGATGACGTAGGAACTCAAATGCAGAAACCAAACCATCAATAATTGAATATTTGGGTGTTTCTGGCCCTTTTGACAAGTCAGCATTCAAGTACCCTTTACTAACAAAACGTTCTTGGAATTTCCTTATTACTTTAATTGGTTCTTTGTACATCTTCCTTTTTAACATGAGCCTCGTTAAAAAACGGAGAAGAACTAGTTGTGTGACATCAAAAATTCTTCGCATTGTAAACCCTTCCTTTTCGTACTATTTGTTCTTTATCTTGCTGAATTATTCTATTGCGTCAGTTAAAAAGCGACTGCTTTTATTAAACAATCGCCCCCCCACTTTACGTAAGACTCGAAATTGAGATAAACCATTGAAGTTCTTTTACTTAATTTATCAGCTAGGTTAAATTAGGGTACCAAAAATTCCGCTAATTCCTATTAAAACAAAGACTATCCCGATGATTCTTGTAGACCATGTAAAAAATGTAGAAGGTCCATCTGCACGCTTAGATTTCCAACTTTCTCCGATTAACCACCAGGAATATGGTGAAGATATCCCCCAAACACCCATTAATAAGAATAAAATGCTTATAAATATTGAAAATCACCTCTTCTTTACATTCTTCTCCTCGTACTACCTAAACCTTATACAGAACAATATTCTTATTGAATAATTGACCCTTTTTTATAAGACTTGATTTCAAGGTGTTTGGTCATAACAATATATAAATCGAACCAATACTCTTACTTACTTAAATCTATCTTGATGCTTTTATCCTCACCTAATCGCTCGTTATTTTCATCTCTTGGTGCTTCCATTTGGAAAGTTATGTTTTTTACTTCCTCAGCATTCAAATCGTCTAATAAATAAGAGGCGAAAGCCCGGTATTCCCCAGCACCCCTATAACCAAAAGATAAGTTACCACTCTTCAATAGGTTTGGTTCAATCCATTCTTCTTCAGAATTTATTTTTATCGGGAGATGTTTCCCATCAAAGGTTAAATTATCCTCTTCTGAAGTAACTATAAAATCCAACCTGATAAACGTAACTTCACCATCTGGAAGTTCATCAGTAAGTATATTCTTCATTTCTCCTTCCTGTACCGAAACCCCAAGCATTTCTATAGTTATAGGACCAGATATAACAGTTCCTAATTCTGTTTTTGAGTTTACAACTTCAAAATCTCCTAAAGAAAAAATATTATCTTCCTCAGAATTATTATCACCCGTTTTCTCTATCTCCTCAGTTTCATTCTCTTCTTCTGAGGTCCTATCATTGCTTGTTTCAACATCATTACAAGCCGTTAGCAATAGTAATGAGCTAGATAAAAATATGTATAGTAGTGTTTCAAGTTTCAATATCTCCACCCCATTTCAAATTATCCATATTTAGATTGCCTTATTACTCAATATAGTGGCAATAACTAGCGTAGCATAATTATGATTTCCTAGAAATAAAGTCTTAAAAACCGGACTGAGTCTTCCACCAACCTGCCCAAAACGTTAAGGGGGCAATTCTTCTGTTAAAGAATTGCCCTTGTTACTTGGAGACTCGATATCGAGATAAGCTTCACACACTCTGACTCAACGTTTATTATTATTCTTTATCATCGATGAAACTATCATCTTTAAAAAATCTTCATGATAAGTATCAAACGTATTATAGTACTTAGCGTCAGGGTTACCTAATACTTCTCCTTTTCTTTCATCACATGTTCTTATTGAATATAATGATGAATAACCATTTCCTCCAGCTAAAGTAAATAGTCGCCCATACTCTCCAGTTAACTTATCCTATAAAATAAAGAGCGACTATTCATAGTGAATACTCGCCCTCTTTTGTTTAAGATTCAAAATCGAGATATAGTTATTATTAATCCCCTCACCAAATCAATGATCCCATAATACCCTTTTTATCATCCTTGGTATATCGTTGAAGAATCTGTCAAGCTAGATCTGCCAGCTCAGAGATGTCTCCTGTTCAGATAGTACCCATAATTTGGCTGACATTTCTTTGTTCAAGGCAAATGACTCTAACGAACATTCACCAACCGGGCCGACCATCTCAAATCTAGTAGGACCATAATACTTCTCATCTTCCAACCCTTTTTCTGTTGCACACATAACTTCGGGCCAAGATCCCCTCTCCGCAGATTGCGCAAAGACGGAAAGTACAGACCATAGTCTCTTTTGGAAAGGACCAGCTGTTTCCTGTATCAAATTCGTTCGAGAGGCTCCTGGATGACAAACCTGTACCTGAACACTTTTACTCGAAGCCTTTATCCGGCGTTGTAACTCGTAGGCAAACATCATCTGTGCTAACTTGCTCTGAGCATAGGAAGCCCATGGGGTATAATTATTATCAAAGTTAATATCTTCGAACCTAATCCTCTTCTCTCCCATTTTATATCCATTACTACCCACGACGACGATGCGTCCTTTAGATTCATCAATACGGTCAAAAAGTAGTCCACACAGTAGAAAATGACCAAAATGGTTCACACCTAGCTGGCTTTCATGGCCATCCACTGTAATCTCTTGTTTTGCCACCTGAGCAATCGCGGCATTACAGATAAGAGCATCGATATGAGGGACATTTTCTATTACCTCCGCAGCTGCTTCACGCACAGAACTTTGCACGGCTAAGTCCATACGGACAAAAGACACCTCAGCATTTCTTCCAAATTCTTGTTTTAAAGATGTCAGTGTATCCTTTGACTTTTCAACATTTCGATTCAACATCACCACTTTTGCACCTTTGGATAGAAACACCCGTGCTGCTTCTAATCCCGCACCACTTGTGGCGCCGGTGATCACGTACGTTTTACCTTCTAATGAGGCGAGTCGCTCGGGTGTCCAACCTTTTGTTCCAAATTTCTTTTTATTCACTCTTTTGTTATTTGCCATTATTCTAGCTCCTTTTTCTATTTATTCACTAACAACCCATGGGGTTTATCATTAAATGCTCCTGTCTAAAGCAATTATAAGTCTCATCTATGTATCTAACCAGGCGCAATAGTCGCTAAAACATGCCCATTTGTATTAAGAGTGTTACATCGGTATTAAAACATGCTACACTTGTTTTATGAATAAACAACGAATTAAACAACTTATTGAAAAAAGAATGACTGAAGATGGCATGATGGAAACTGGGATCAAGGGTGTGCAGCTTTTCCGCGTCAGCAGTCCTCTCCGTTGTGCCCCTGCGGTTTATAAACCAACCGTGGTAGCTATCGTAAGCGGGGCTAAGGAAGCTATATTGGATGGTAAGTCCCATGTATACGACAGCAGTCAATATATGTGTTGTACAATGTCAATGCCTGTGGAAGCTGGGACTCCAACAGCTTCTCCTGATAATCCACTTCTAGGTGTCTATATCTCCCTGGATACAAAAGTGATGACTGAACTAGCCATAGAGATGGAGAGCGCTTCCGGTGTAATTGGAAAGCCCAATAGTGGTCCTCTCCCACAGGGTTTGGCACTTGCTCATTGGGATGATGAATTCTCTGATGCACTACTACGCTTGCTACAATTAGGAAATAGTCCTAGAGATACAGCAGTGCTTGGGGATAATAGGCTTCGAGAGTTATACTATACAGTCTTAAAAGGAGATGCAGGGGAATCCGCTATGCGAGCATTTGGAATCGGTAATGAAATCTCCCGATCTATTGCGTATTTATCTTCCCAGATAGACAAAACGGTAACCGTTGAAGATATGGCCGCACAAGTTGGGATGAGCCGGGCCGTATTCCACCGCAAATTTAAGCAGGCTACAACGATGTCACCTATTCAGTTTGTGAAATCGATGCGACTAAACAATGCCGCTATGAAGATGGCTGGTGGAATGAATGTGAACGAGGCTGCCATGGAAGTAGGCTATGTAAGTTCCTCTCAATTCAGCCGGGAATTTAAACGTATGTATGGGCTATCTCCAAAACAGTGGAGCCACTCTAAACAGCTTCCTTCAGAAATGATGAGACGAACAGCACACTTTTTTGACCAACTTCAACGTTCATCGATCTAATGTAACCAGTCCTGCCTAATACATGAACTGATCCAACAATCCTTTATAAACTTTAAAGGTCATATGAATATTAGGCTCTGTAAAGTTTTTTTGTTAATAATAATCACAAAAAAGAACTCCCATAAAAAGGAAGTTCTTTTTTCATTAATGAGCTTATATAACTAAAGCCCCCCGTTACTTGAAGACTCGAATTCAAGAAGTTTTTACGATTTGTCTCTACGCCCCAGCTTTTCCATTTTAGGAAAAATAAAATACCAGGAAATAAAACCACCTATTGTTAATCCTATTACGGTTGACCACTCTATTTCCCCGTATATAAAGTATCCGAAGAGAATAGCAACGATTGCAAAAACAAGTGTAGCGACAATACCATCTTTAGTTCTTTTGTTCATTTTGCAATCCTCCTTCTCCTACCTACATTTGATAATAAGTATTTTAGGATAGCTCCCTATTATTGAATAACATTCATTAATTATCTTTAACCATAGTAATAAACTCTGCAGAGTTAGTAGTGAACTTATCCTTTTTTGTAAATCCTAGTTTTTGGTATAAATTAATTGCTCTTTTGTTAAATGTTGCGACTGATAGTCTTATTGGAATGCCGGCATAGTCTTCTTTTATGTATTTAATGATAAATGAACAAAAATCATGCCCGTATCCATTTCCCGTATAATCAGGGTCCATACCAAGACCCATATCTACAGCATTATCATTGTAAACACCATAATTATGGCCAACCGGTATTTGAGCTGTCTTACCTGTACATAAGAAACCAATCAATTTATCATTTTCGTCAGTTATAGCTTGATAAGAACCATCGAGTCGTTCTCTTAACTCTTCTTCATTCACTTCATTATTATAAAAATCATATGGCTCTTCATATTTCCAACTCAGTATCGTTCTAGCTGAATTTATGTTCATTTTCTTAATGGATAAATTCATAATGCCCTCATTTCTATTGTTTTTTTCATTAAAGTATATTCCTCAGTCCTGCCCATCCGTTAGAAATTATACAAATAGGAGCATTAATCCTTCTTAGGTCAACGCCCCCTTTACTTTAAGACTCGATTTCAAGATAGTTTGAATTTAGAAATGTTTTAAACTTTATTATTCAGTTATCTAGAAAAAGCTCTCCTAGAGTCGAAGATGATATCTTTTTTCCCTTGGATAAAGTTTGACTAATCCAATCACCGTCGCAAAAAGTAATATAGCAGCAATGATGATTATTACAATTAAATCCATTTGTGTAGGTAGTGATTGAGTTTCCTCACTCCCTATTATAATAGGTGAAAGGTAAAGTTCATTCATTAATGCTAAGAGATTACCAAAAGAGTGTAAGATAATCGGAACATATATTTTACCGGTGTTCAGATAAGCTATTGAGAACAATATGGACATCAAGAAAGCACTAAAGAAACTAAAGGGGTGACCAGTTGTAAATAAGATTGCAGTAAATATCACACCCTTGATACGGCCGTATTTTATAACAAACTTGTTAAGCATCATTCCTCTGAAAAATAGCTCTTCTATAACTGGAGCTAATACAACAGCTACAATAATTTTCAACAGAATATTAGAAGGCAATGCTTGGTTCTGCACTCTTTGATCTGCTAAAGGGACATCACCTATGTCAGGAAATACAAAAAGAATGGAAACGCCAAGAGTCATAAATAAAGCTGCTGCGGTTATTTTTACTAGTGGAACAAAGGACAGCATTCTAATCCAAGGAATCTGAACATCATTTTTAATGCTTAATTTTGAAAGCCTCATCCCTTCTTTGGATAGCTCAAGGCAAATCCATAAAAAAGCAAATATGTATAAAGTAATATCTGCTATCTCAGTAGTTGATTCACTGGGATCAAAACCAATTGAAAATACCGCATAAGATATTTCCCATACTAATACTAAAGGTATGATCGGCCATAGTTTTATATATCTAAATCCTATCTTCTTTTGATTCATTTGTTCCTCCTTTCAAGTCTATAAATTATCCATAGACTTAAGCTTATTATTTCAAAACCCCTCGATATACTCAAGATTAGATTAAGGAATTATAGTAACTTTTGATTCTGCCATACCAAGGCTTTCTACCGTTCGAAAATAAAGAAAAGGCGACTACCTTATATTAGATAATCGCCCCCGTTTGTGGAAGACTCGATTTCGAGATAAAAAGCCGTTCTAATAGCGTTTGCTTAAGCAAAAGAGGGGATAGTATGTCTGGATCCTCTGGTTTAATTTTTGATGTTCATCGTAAAATGGCAAAAGAAATCAGGTTATCGATACTTTCTCGACAACCTGACAAATAGACAAGGCATTTATGCCTCGCTTATTTCTTAATTTAATATGTTCGTCACTTTTTGTTTCTTTTTAATCTTAAAACCAATATACCAATTATTGGGGCTATCATAAAGGTAGCACAGATTAAAATATCAGCATACCAGATATACACGGGAGGAGAGGTTTCTGGGTTATATGGATCTTTACTATGTCGATAAAGATTCATGATTAATAAGAGTGCACCAAAAATAAAAAAATAGTACATTCTTTTTTCAGTTAACCCTTTTTTTTGAGATTCGCCATTCTCCCCTAAATTCACCATTTCAGGCCCCCCCTTCCTCTTATAACTATTAATATAATAGATGTTACTGATGGTTTTTTGTTCTGCTTTTATCTATGTATGTAACAAAAAAATACAATGACCATAATAACAGTCCAACCAATGTAGTAATCCAGCCCTGGATATTTAATTCAAAGAATAAAACTATGAAGAAATAACCTAAACACAACAATCCAATACCCCTACTTAATTTATAACCCAAAATGGCCCCCTCTCTAATTAGTGAAAAAGCCAATGTTTCTATTGAACCATTGCCCCCAATACTTGAAGACTTGATATTGAGATAATTTATCTACTTCAAGGCTCTAAAAAGTTTTCTACTATCTTATTGAAAATATCTGGTTGGTCCAAATTCGCGGTATGCCCTGCACCTGGAATTAATCCAATAAGAGCATCTTCTTTATTTTCTCTCACGTAAGCTACAGCTTCTACTTCGTGCTTGTCACTGCTACCATTAAGCAATAGAACTGGGGTACTAAGTTTTTCGAAATCCGCTTTAGAAATACTGGGATACTTAAATGTCATATTATGAAGTACGTGTTCAAGCGTTTTTCTCCATTTATCCCCGTGCAGATCCTCAAAGCTCCGAGCTATCTGTGTATTGTTCTCCTCAATATTTAAAAAGTAATCATATTGTTTTTCCATTACTTCCTTTAACTCTTCGGGTATGTAGGGGGTATATCCAGTCAGTATAATTCCTTTAACTAACTCGGGTTTTCTTAAGGAAATATGTACAGCAATCGACGCTCCTAAGGATAACCCCATTAAACACCCCTCTCCTCCCGCTTTGAGTCGAGAGATCACATATTCAAGCGTTTGTTCAAAATAGTCTTCAGTAGATTCCAATGGACTATCCCCGTGGCCGGGTAAATCTAAAGTTACTAGTTCATACTTTTCCTTAAAATAATCTATTTGACTACTGAAGTGTGATTTAGAAGTTCCCATGAAACCGTGCAACATATATATTTTCTCTATTTTGATCTCCTCCTTTGGTATAAATGTAACATGTAATTCCAATTTCAAGCCGATAAAAAGACGATTATCTTTATTAGATATTCGTACCATTTAGCGGGAGACTTAAATCAAATTTTCCCAACTATATTTAATTTTTGAATTAATGATTATTAAAGGTATTAAACACTAGTTGCAACCCAAATCAGCAATAAGGCAAATATAATAACAGCTCCAGTATGGATCCAGCTCCCCTTAATTTTACCCTTTGCAACGTCAAAATCCCTGAGCATTATAGCTCCCCAACCTGCGACAACTAGTAAAATAATTATTACTGTCATTCATAAGAATCACTCCATTCGCTCTCTTACTGAACTCTATTACCAATGAAGTACATTCCCAAACTATGCCAATATAAAAAATGACCTTCTGAAGAAACCCCCCCGTTAATTTAAGACTCAAATTCGAGATAATATCTCTTACTGTTATTTACTTTAGCGCCCTTTACTACAATAGTCTTTAAGCAAAAAGAGCTGCAAGAAGATATCCTACAAACATAATTATAAAAAAACTAAAAGTCATAATTATATTTGATATAATGCCAAACTTACTTTTCCCTAAATAGCCAAATACTGCACCTACAGGGTTAATAATAAATGTTAATATCCAAAAACCATAACCATATTGAAGTATAAAATTAGGTAACCATAATGCCACTCCCACTAAAAAACATATACCAGATAATATAGTCCATTTTTTATTCGATTTCTCTTTCTCCACTACTATCCCCCCTTTTGTTCTTCTTTAACTTTAACCCAATAACCTATTTATTTTTTCAACTATACTAATCCGTCAGTTTAATAGGTTAAACCAATGATGTTACTTGTGCTTATGTAACGAAGGGCTAGTGCTCTCTTAAACATTCGCCCCCCCCCCCGATACATTAAGACTCGATTCCGAGATAATTTCCACCTCAGATAAAACTTAATTGAATACCTCCCATAGTTTGCTGTTCTCCATCTCAATCAACTGACCGAACACACCTAAAGTTCTTACTATTATTTCCCCTCCATCCGGATCTTCATATTTTTGTTCCTGCGAAGCAAATACTCCTGCGTTCTTAAAATGAGAGGAACTAAACCTTATCTGACTTTTTCCATTCAAACAATTCCCATCTGCTTCACAATTGATATTGTGTTTTTCGGAAACCCATTTGTTAAAAGCTGCTTCGGATGGTGTAGTTACCACCATTCCAAGAACCAACACAACAATTGTTAAACAAACCAAAGATATCACTTTTTTTAACAATCAAAAAACCCTTTCGTTACGACTAATATTCCACATAAGCCCCCGTTAATGTAAAACTTGATTTCAAGATGTCTCCAGAAAAGACTAAATTACAAAAAGCAATTGTGGCGATTGCTCTATTGAGCAACCGCCATCTAACGTTTCTAAATGATACCTATAATTTTCAATCCTATAAATACAAATATCCAGCTATCCAAGCGATCTAAAACGCCTCCATGCCCCGGGAATATTTTTCCTGAATCTTTAACCTGGAAGTAACGTTTTAATGCTGACTCTGCTAAGTCGCCTATTTGTCCTAAGATGGAAATGAAAATAATAACCATAATGGAAATAAAATAGCTGGAGAAAACCTCCCATTGCCATTGCATTAATAGTCCTACTAAAAAAGCAACTACTATTCCTCCCACTGAACCTTCAACCGTTTTATTTGGACTAGTATTGGGGGCAAGCTTTGTTTTACCCAGCGTTTTACCAACAAAATAAGCGCCCGTATCTGTGGACCATATAATAATTAAAACAGTGAATGTCCATATGATTCCTTCCTCTAATCTTGCTTGAACTAACAACTGGAATCCGAATCCAATATATAACACCCCAATTAAAAGGGTTCCAGCCTTTTCGATAGAAAATTGTTCTGTAGCTCTTTCTTCACTTAGAATCGTAGCTGTAAGAAAAGAAACAATCAGAGCAAGTATTACTTTTATATGTATATCTTCATAGGAGGGGTTAAACAAAGGAATGAATAATAGGAAAACTCCTAAGGCCCCTATGAACCATTTCCTTCCCCATTTCTTAATCTTTATGATCGTAGTAAATTCATAATATCCAACTAAGGCTAGTAACAACATTGAATATATAAACCATTGTTGACCTATGTAAAACACAATTAAGAACAATAAGGCTATTAATATTCCAGTACTAACACGTTCTTTCATTGCCAAAACTCCAAGCATAAGAAAATGTATGTAGCATTATCCTTCGTTAATTACAATTATTTCAAATTCACTTTAATACCACAACCTATAAGATTAAACTTACCCGAAACTCTTTAAGGAGGGAGAGCCATCACTTATAGCGCTCTATCGAGCAATCGCCTCTATTGAGGAAGACTCGGTTTCAAAGTGTTTAATCATCATGTAATTGTAGATATTAACTATATTTGTTTTGACACCCAAATGAGCATCACTCCAAATAAAATAGCTAAAAAAGAGACTAATAAAAATATCCCTCCAAGAAATATAGAGGGGATGAAGTAGCATGTAGCAACAACTACTATGAACCAGCCTATTACGAATGAAAAGCTTGAGAATAAATCAATAAAATATTTTATAGAAACGCCCCCATTTCTTTAAGACTCAGTATCGAGATGTCTTCAAATAGAGCTATGTACTAACTGTATTAAGTCAACGTGTAAACCACCAAACAAAAAATAAGATTACTGCGATGATAAACCAAGTAAGTGCAACTATATGTTTTCTTTCAGCCTTTCTCTTAGAAGAGTTAGAAAAAAGTATTCCACTAATCAAGGCGATAGCAATAGCCCCAAGTCCAAAAGCTCATAAAATCCTCCTTTCACTACCATTCAAGACATAATTTGAGATAGACATTATTTAATTAAAGCCCCCTATTGTGGAAGACTTGATTTCAAGACGAATAAATCCACTGTTTGATCTCCAAATCAAGGATCGAATTAAAGTCTGTTTTTGTAAAAACTTCATTCAAAAACACAACTTTCTTTAAATAATAGTTAACGTTAATATAGCACCCAATAATGCCTCAATAATGTCGCCTTGTCTATTACATACGAAATTAGGTCTCTTTAGTTTCAAGGCAGTGAGTATTTTGAAACTGAGTCTTACAAAATCCTACCCACTAGTAGAAAAGCGATTGCTCTTATTAAGCAATCGCCCCCAATTCTTCAAGAATTATTTTTTTAAGATATAATTTCAGGCCCAGGTAAAATAATTTCCTTCTTGATATTATTGAAAAGACTCTGCTGCCTCAATTAAATCATTTTTTTCAACTTTAGTTTCCGACTGTTTAGCAAAATATTTTAAAACATAATGAATCTTTCCTTCTGCCCATCTCAAAGTCTTAGTTCCTGAACTATCGACAAAATATTTTCCAGATTCACCCCCTACTTGTACATCATGATATTCTTCTTGAGAAGTAGAAGAAACGTCACCTCCGTTTACAGTTAATAAACTAAGGTGCTCCTTATTTTCTCCATAGAAATCAAAAGTTAAAGTTTTATATGGTTGCTGCACCTTAGGAGGATGACTAAAGTCAGCTCGTTCTACTTCAAATGGAAGTTCTGTGGGAAGTTGAGGGTTAAAAACCAAATCTTCCGTTTTTTTGCTCAGCTCATCATTATTGAATTTATGTAATCCACTTGTCGAACTACATGCCACTAAAATCAATGGTAAAGTTATTATTAGTAATAATTTTTTCATACTATCTCCCCTTCTAAGAACATGTTGTTGATTGCATGTTAAAAGTGTAGTCTACAGCAAATACATGCAAAAGGTCTCATATTTCACATACGATTTAGAATTATTAAAGTTTCAAATATTATTACCGCGAATCTAAATCTTCTAGTATCATACCCAAACCAAACAAAGGGGCAATTCTCTCTTATAGAATCGCCCCCGTTACAGGAAGACTCGAATCCGAGATAAATTCCTTATATATAATCTTTAACAAAGGAGAACACTTCCTTATCTTTATATGATTTACCCTCTTCATTAAATTCCATCGATTTCTTCACTTTTGGTTTTGAATGAATCCCTATCTTACGTTGCTGATTTTCAATAAGACTTTTCACTACAGCTTGAATAGACAAGATGAGAAGGACGTACAACACTAAAACAGGGATGATTAACCAATACCTCTCTGTCATTATTCCAATTTTCATCGTTTCAAAGAGCGATGTCCATTCATAGATCAAAGATTGAGAAGCCCCCTCTTTATTTCCTCGAATCGTCCCACCTAAGAATATGGAAAGCACTCCAAGGTGCAGGAGAACCTGTAGAACTTGAATCATTTGTTGTCCAAGCAATAAAAATAACCTTGGAACCAAATGGGGAGTCATGTGTTTAAAGATAATCCTTACCTTACTTGCTCCGAGAAGCATAGCAGCTTGAATGTACTCTTTTTTCAAGGTTTCATCGGATTCCTGTCCTATAACATTCAACAAGACTGGGAGAGCGAAAACAATCAAAATAGTCAATTCTAATACTAAATTTGGAACCATTAGCGATTCAGCAAGTTGTTTTTGATGTTTTTCAAAAATCACGACATCCACAAGTAAGACGTAGGCAATTAATGTCATAGGCAAAAACTGCATTCCATCAGCTAATCCATTAATGACTTTCTTTGACCGGGATCCTAACCAGAAAGTATAAGGGATGCTGAGTATATAACCGATAACTACTCTGGCAAGAGCAACCAAGAGGGTTAACAAGATCGTGTACTTCGCTCCGACAATCAACATTTGTAAAACAGAATATCCATTTAAATTGGAGCCGAAAATTAACTTCCCTTCGCCCCAGGAATGAGGAGGAGCTTGAATGTTTCCTTTTGCGTCCTCCACTAACCCTACATTTTCAACTGGCGTGTTATACAATATGCTGATACCCAGCATCAAAATAATATACCCTAGACCTACAAGAAACTTCGGGCTTTTAAGTAATAGCAAAAATTGTTTAACAAGTGCACTCCACACGGAAATCATTCTTCCCATGAACCCTTTAAGCGAAAATTTTTGGAGATGAAGAACTTCAGCATTTTTTAGCATAGAAGGCGGAGATAAGGTGCCCTTTTTCGTTTCTTCCCCAACCAGCCCATCCAACAAAGAATAAATGATATAGAATGGAGTGAAGATTAGAATCAATGATACCGCCATGATAAAAGGTCTTGTATCAAAAAAGATTAACCGCACAATTCCATAGAAGTTATGTAAATACTCGATGACTAATAAACTCGACAGTGTAAGCCACAGAATCGGCTTTGATTGTATGATTAGGTTTCTTTTAATATTACTTAAACAATGCTTTACAAGAATAGTTGTGTTTCCTAGCCCTTTACTTTTTGCTAATGTAACATAGTCTCTTCTCCATTCTTCTTCCAGTAGTAAAAGACAAGTCCTGTAAAATAGCACAGTTGGTAAAATACATAATGACAAAATAGGAGATAGGTATATTTTTTCTTCACCTAAATAGACAAATCGAAAAAGTAAAAGATCAAACGACTTAAAAAACCAAACCACGAACATTTGTAATAAGAATATAAACAGAATATCTGGCAATGCTTCTAAACTATTTAAAACAGTATGTATGGCCCGACTTATCTTTCTAGGTAACCCAAAGGTCGATATAGCTAATACAAGTCCCATTACAATGGCAATGGCTAGCGCGGAAAATAAAATGGTCATAGAATAAAGGTAGTTATCTGATATATAAGATAAGAGAGGCTTTTCTAAGTATTGATAATTAAGACGATGTTGGAAGACCCATTCTGAGGGAGTTAATATCTGATTTATTACATGTGCAACGCTTTGAAAATAGAGCGGTAGATTCCATTTAAATCCATTAAAGAATATAACTGATATACAACTTATTAAAATTATACCGATGACACCAAAAAGATATTTCATGCAAAATTTAGCGACATTCAAACGGATCCCCCATTTCTGTCTTGATATTCCATACGATAACTAAGGGGCAAAGTTTCAATTTTTTGTAATTTAATTTAAGTATAATTTTATCCGTGAATGTAGAGGGAGATGGTAGTTCCCCCACACCCTTCATGCAATTTCATTCCGAAACTGAGACTTCAACTATCCTGAGATAAAAAAAGCGATTGCTCTTATTAAACAATCGCCCCCGTTAGCGCAAGACTTGAATTCGAGGTAAATTGAAACACACTTTAAGTAACACACCTATTATTTAACTACACACCATAGATATCACTTAAAAAAATAATCCTTTTACCACTTCATAAATAGCAATTCCTACTACTACTCCTAATAAAAGTTTTACGAAGTTCATAGTTTTCCTTTCCAAAACAATTCCCCCTTTATCTTAGCTTCGATTTTATTAAACATCATTAATGTTGAAAGCAAGCATTATATTGAACAATAGCCCCCGCTAGCGTAAGACTTGTATTCAAGATATTGAAGCATATCTTTAACTAAAGTACGCCTTGAGACCAGAAGGATGAATGTATTCTATTTATATGCCTTTGCAAATGTCGATGGTGAAAAGGAAACTTTGTATTTACCTTCAAGTTCTTTCTGTACTTTTTCTGTTATTTTCAATCCCTCTTTATTATGTTCTGCTTCAAGTTCTACACCATTAGGAACTATTTCATCTTTATCCCAATCAATCCATTCACCATACTTCCCAATCCATTTCATTAACTCCAACTTCAAATCGAGTTCAATTGGAATCTCTTCTATGTCAAGGTTGCAATTACAGTGATTACACCAAATAGGGTCTGCACCTACATCTCCCTCAACTTTTAATTCATTTGTTTTTTGTTGTTTACATTCACATCTCATATTGTTCCCCCCCTCCATTTATTAAAGTACACTGCTCTGTTAGTTAAAAGGACGATCGTCTATATTGAACAATCGCCCCCGTTTACGTAAGACTTGAATTAGAGATATATCTTATTGTTTTACAATATGTCTCTTATCGAAAAAACAAGGAATAAATTATAAACCCAGCTATTATTAGGAGAATAAATATACCAGTTCCCTTCCAGCCTAAGCCACCAACTAAATCTGCAAGATTGCTTCCGTGTCCACTACTTGAAGGATTGCTTAACTCTTTTTGTCTTAGTTTTTCTCTTCTTTTTTCAGGAGTTTCATTTCCCATCTAATTCCTCCAAAATCATTTCTCTTAATAAACATACGATACTAATCCAGTTTAGTTTCAAAACTGGCTATTATCTAGAACCCAAGTCTTCACCTAACCTGCCCAAAACATTAAGAAGAGGGCAATTCTTTTGTTGTAGAATTGCCCCCGTTACTTGAAGACTTGATTTCGAGATAATTCGCCATTACTTATAAAACTTAAAACTGCTTTTATTTACGTTATCAAAAAGATAATCGAAGTAATCAGAAATGGTGAACCGAATATGCCAATCATCATTCCTAACCTTCTTTCTTCTCTAGCTCCTTTATCTGTTGAAGCCACATTTAATTCAGACCTTCTAATAAACGTTTTCATAAGGAAAGCAGAAATTAAAGCTGACCCAAAACCGATAATATTAACTAAACTAATGAACATTTTCAGGCTAAAGAATATTGTAATTGACAATATAATTAATAATAAGAAACCATACCCTAAAGCGTTTCTCAATGTCACACCTCTTTCTTTATTTTAATCAGGGTTATGCCAAAACAAGTGAACAAGAAATATTAACTAATGATATTCCCTATTAAAGTAAAGCCCTCTATAACGGAAGACTTGATTTCGAGATATATACTCTATATCCAATAATAATCAATCATAAATGTAATCAAATGCATTTATAACTTCAACCATGGAAGCTAAAGCGTGCTACATTTAAGAATAACGGAAATATGAGCTAACTGCCCCCATACCATAACCTAATGCAGCTATTAAAAGAATATCACCACCATTAGAGAAAAACTGAATAGTCTGTATAGTGGTAGGATCTATAAAACCATTAACAAAAGGAACCAGGTTCATTAATCGAATACAAGCATATAACAAAATCATTTGCCAGCTTGATAGTGCCGCATTTTTAAGTATGATTTTTTGGCGTTCGTCTTCTCTTGAAAATCCCGTTTCATCACCAGATATTCTTTTCGACGCCACTATGACAGCAGAGACTATAAGTCCAGCTAGAATTATTACTAATATGTACATTTTATTATTCCTCATTTCTTTAATGTTTTTTGGTAATTAAAAAGGCAGTCTACTGTACTATCTAAAGATAATGCAATAGCAAAAGCTAATTCTAAACTAGGATCATATTTATTGTTTTCTATGGCGTTTATTGTTTGTCTACTTACCCCGCATAGCTGAGCCAATTTACCTTGAGAAATTCCTAAACCTTCTCTCAAACTCTTTATACTATTTTTCAAATTTATATCACCTCTTCCATTATTTATGTCAAATACTTTTTACACCTATCATGGTAATAAAGACCAATCAACGTGTCAAATACTTTTTACACATTGATTAGTCTCAATTCAAAATTTTTCTGCTTTTTTCAGCAAAAACATGTGGTACATTGTGACAATTGTTTCGAAACTGAGTCTTCCAGAAACCTGCCCAAAACATTAAGAAGGAGGCAATTCTTCGGTTAAAGAATTGCCCCCGATACAGGAAGACTCGGAACCGAGATAATTTTGAATCCCGGTGGTGGAATGCTCCTGTTTAGTACTACGACTCCAATATGGGTGTGATCAAGAAAAATAGCGATTAACCACTAATAAATTACGGAATGACGTGTTTTTTAGATGCTCTTTTTTTTCATATGCAAAAGCTCTAAATCTGTTTTATTTCTCTAAACCCGGCATATTGAATTTAATAATCACTTATGTAAATATTAGAAAAGAGTTTTTGATACGCGCCTAACCACTTTGTAAAATGCGAAGTTAGTTCATTTAATTCTCTAGAATTTCATTCATATAAAGGAGACTCCTTGGTGGAAAACTACAGTGTACTTTATTTAAAACAAGAAAATAGATTTAGAAGCCAAAGCAAACATTATAGGCTTGCAAGTAACGAGAAGATTGTCGGTATAATTGAAGAAGACCTATCTAGTTCAAGAGACAAAATTAATATGCTACTAAAAAGCTTAAGTCTCTATGCTTTCACTGGGGTCAATTTAAATCTAATGACAAAGAAAAACAAACTTATTGGAGAATTAATAAAAACTAGAGGTTTTTCAAATACATATACGTATAAATCTTTTAATGAAGAAATCTACTCTATTGAAGCGAAAGCAGGGTTAAAGAACCCAAAAACATCCATCACTATCTATAAAGATCATGAAGAAATTATTAAAGGCACAGGAAACTTTAGTGGTTACAGTTTTGATTTTTTGGATAATAATGAAAAATTATTAATGAGAGTCAAAAAAACAACGATCCCATCAAGCCTTAAAAACTTTTTTGATTCTTTAGATGTATTTAAATTAGACATGAAAGACCCGTCCTCGGAATATTACAATCTATTTATAGCACTGGGACTTATTATAGACTTGAATTTCCATGAATAATTTAAGGCAAGATTAGTCTTTATCATTGAGTTGTGTCTTTTTCAGAAAAGCCCCCGTTACTGTAAGACTTGGTTTCAAGATATCAGATAATCTAGCCACTCATAATTCACTTAATTATCCTGATCAAATCCACTCTCTTCCATGTTCACGAATGAATTCAATATCTTTTTCATAATGCTCCAGGTGTCCTTCGTTTATCATTTTTTGAAATGCAGTGTCTCCTTCATTGGCTTTTCTCTTAATATATTTACATAGCCCTTTTAACCGCAACAATACCATTTCTAAATAACCTTCCTCCATACCTTCAATACCGTAAGAATCAAAAAATAACTTAATTCTAGCTTTGATCCGTTCTGCATCATGTGAAGCATTATAATAGACAGCTTCACCTGCTTCATTATGGTAAAGTCTGCTTAAAGGAACGCATGTATAAAGGGTGTAGGCTATGTCCCAAAGTCTTGGACCAGGAGCTGCAACATCAAAGTCAATAATGCCTACTGGCTGTTCATGATTAAAAATAATATTGTACACAGCAAAATCATTATGGCATAGAACTTCTCTATTACTAGGAGTATTGTCAATTGGACTCCACTCATTTATCAACGGAAAGTCACTAACTGCGTCATGATAAAGACGAAGAATTTGTGCTATTTCTTTTAATACATCATTTGACCACATATATCTTTTCAGAGGGTAATTTCCAGCTTCTCCTTCAATGAAGGATAATATCTCCCTATTTTTTTCATCAATTCCTAAAATCTTTGGGGCATAATTAAAACCTTTACTCTCTAAATGTTGTAATAATCTATGTATTTTCAAACTGCCAGGTTTTATTTCTCGTCGAACAGTATCATCAAATCGATATACATTTGAGACATTCCCACCAGCTAGCTTTTCTTCTTCCTCAGAATTTGACATTGAATATCTCTCCCCTTATTAAGACTCTCTACATTACTCGATCGTCTTTCGTAGTTAGAAAAAGCGATTGCCTATATTGAACAATCGCCCCCGTTAACAGAGGACTCGATACTGAGATTTTTCAAACTTAAATGAACCTTTTCTCCCCTTCTCTTAATGTAAAATTATTTCTAAGGAAAACCCTCACCGAGTAGACTCAATATCGTGAACAAGTTCAGGTAGATCATCCTGAAATAAATGTCCATAATTCTTAAAGACCCTTGTCTTCGCGTGTGGAAGCTTATAAGCGTAATGCTCGAAATGACTAAAGGGAACAACTTCATCATTACGGCTTTGATAAAGATAGATTTGTGAGATTTGAGGAACTTTTGAAGCAAAATCATTCGAGAGTTCAAACTCTCGGTTTAACCAATCTTTATCCAGGCCCCAGTAGGGCGATCCCATCACAAATAAGCCAGAGATTGATACGTTACAAGCTTCTTCCGAGAGATACTTTAAAAGGACTGAGCCTCCCAGTGAATGACCAATCAGAACAACGTTGCCCTTCAACTCAGAAAGTTTCTCTTTTAGTAAAGCCTTCCACGCAGCATAACTCGGGTTTTCGGGATTAGGCATGGCCGGACAGGTTAAATGGTAATCCTCACTTAATGAACTTTGTAAATATGTGATTAGATTACTACTTCCTTGCTTTCCTTCCTGTGGACCTGCACTGTGAATAAATAATACTTGCTTCTTCAATTAATGACCTCCTTATTGAGAGTTCTATTAACAAATAGGAAGTTGAAAGTTGATTAACAAATTTAGATTCTAGCCAGAAACTACTCCCCATTTCCCTTCATCTTCTCATGGTGACCATGAGCAGTTATACAACGTACTCACCTTCAACAAGTACTTTCACACTCTTGTCAGAATCAATTTTTATTTCAGTAAAAGGTTCTTATAAAACCTCACTTTCTTATTTGTCACCGAGTTGTTCCGCCAAACCGATCAGAAGTCCTTCAGTTCCACGAATGTAGCAGAGCCGATACGAGTCCTCGAACTGAACCACTTCGCCAACGAATTGAGCACCATACTTTGTGAGCCTGTATACCATTTCGTCCATGTCCTCAACGGTGAACATAACGCGTTGGTAACCGAGGGCGTTTACAGGAGCAGTCCGGTGATCTGATATAGTAGATGGGATAAGAAATCGCGAAAGTTCAATTCGGCTGTGTCCATCTGGTGTAACCATTATTGCAATCTCTATGCACTGAGCACCCAATCCGGTTACGCAACCAGCCCCTTTCCTTTCGATAATGGCTCGTCCTTCGAGTTACAAGTCAATCTCTTCGAAGAAAGCGATTGCGTTTTCAAGGGATTCTTCAACGATTCCGAGATTGTTCATTCTTAGTAATTCGTTATTTGCCATAGTTAAATCTCCTTTTGTGCGTAAATCCTTTATCTGAGTTATCTTCATAAATTATTCTATTAAGAAGCTACAAATTCCGAATGCTAGGTGATGTTTCAGAATCGCCCTCTTTTTTATAAGACTCGAACTCAAAATAATTGACAGATTTCACTCCATCATAGGTGAACATCATATTCCTTACATTGTCTTTTTAATTCTAAATATGAAGGTAGAATTTAGTATCATTACAATGGAAAGGAGGATAAGTAATCCTTGTTGAAATGATGTTTTAGAAAGATTGATCAAAACATCAATTATAAGAAGGATAGCACCTCCGAAAATAATTAGCCCCCATGTAACTTGGCTAACTCTCCCCAAAATAATTTGACCTCTTTCATCTTTCCCTTCAGTATTCATGAAAGTAGCCCAATGCAAAAAACTTAAAATTAGTGGGATAAACAAGATGTAAGTAATAATGGTTAACATGTTATTCCTCCTCATATGTAAATATATCTTCGACGTTCTTATCAAAAGTACGTGCAATTTTAAACGCAAGAACCAAAGAGGGATTATACTTATTTGATTCTAAAGATGCTATTGTCTGACGGCTTACACCAATTAATTTAGCTAATTCACTTTGCGACAACCTCCTTTCTGCTCGCAATAAATAAACAGAATTTGATAAATTACCCGTTTTTTTCATTTTTTTCCTCCTCAAGTTCAATGTAACATATTTTTGTCAAATTGAATATAATTTTTAACATATTGACAAGAGTATTTTACAAAACGATGGTTTGACTGTTTAATCTTAGAACTTAGAAGAGAACTACTATAATAGCTTTCACCATTATTAGACATTATGAAAATTCAAGGTATTAGCTCTTGAAAATCACCTTACTTAAAGAAGCCACATCAAATTTTTTTTCTGAGAAGATTTCTTCTTTATACTGCTTGCAAAAAAAGAACCCCCATTAAAAATGGAAGTTCTTTTTGTATTATCTTATTCAATTAATGCCCCCAATAGCGGAAGACTTGAATTCAAGTTAAATTAAGAAATATTCTGGGAAGTTCTATATGTCTCTCATATTGCTGATTGTGTCATTTTGTTCATCTAAGATTTTAATGTTTTTTAACTCCTCATTGTCTTCCCAATTAGAAAAATAGAAAATTTGATTCTTCGTAATTACTTGCCTCTGTTTAGATCCATTTTCACCTATTGCTACAATACTGTCACCATTTTTAGATAAGTTTTCACTAATCTTAATTATAAGGTAACTATTTGGCTGTTTTTTGCCCGCTGTTTGTATTGGACTACCAGAGGAATCTAACACATTTTTATTGGATAAAATCTCCTCGTTGTCTTGCTTCATTAAAGAATAGAAACCCCAGGAATCTACCTTTTCAAAGATAATGACTGTCTCATTATTAATACTTTCTATAAGTGATGGTTCAAACTTTTTTTTGGATAAGAATTCTGTTATTTCTTTATCAGTTAAGGAACTGTAAGCTACGTCATTATCATTAAAACCCTCTTTTATTTGAGTGACCATAATATATACAAGGAAAATTAGAGCGAAGATCCAAAATATTTTCTTCATAAATTCACCTCTTACAGAATAGGTTCTAAATGTCTATGGGCATTATAGGTCTTATTTACATTAAAGCCCCCGTTTACGGAACACTTGAAGTCAAGATAGTATCTTCTTCCCCTCCGTATTTAGGGTGTGTTCCAAAAAAATGTAGTAACTATAAAAGGTATAATTATGGACACTAAAAGAATCAATCCATTGCCAATGAATCCGATCTTTCTGTATGTTCCTTTTTCTGAAAGCATGGCGAATACCAATCCTAATACAGCAATCACTACACCAGCAAAAAGAAAAGCATCATTCCCCGAAAGCATCGTTATGTATGCAGCTAGGCTTACTAAAAATAGCACAGTAGAAATTATTCCTAACTTCCTTCTCACACTTTCCCCTCCCCATTATGTAAATTATTCCAAAATATTGTATGTAACTCAATACTTTTAGAAATTGAGCTTTCACGTAATATGGGAGACAATTCTTTTATTAAGGAATTGCCCCCTTTACGGGAAGAATTGAATTCAAGATATTCTAATAAATCAAATCATCACCTAACTGATGATTTAATTTAATTGTATGTTTTCCTTCAACATCGCTCCGTCATTATTTTTCCATCTTACATTTAATGTAATGGCACTAGCAAATTCCTCAATATCACCTATTGAACTAAGACGAGTACCACCACCATTAGGTATCGTAATACTTTTTCCTTCCAAAGCTTCCAAAGTACCCTGACTTTCTCCAGATGGATAGGATATATTATATTCAATCTCTTTTGGAGTATAGTCTTTCTTGAATTTTAGGTTTCCTCCAATATGGTATGTATCTTGTTCTTCTGAATTTGAAAAAACTACTTCAACATTCGCATCCCAAGATGAGGATTCACCTCGTATTATTTGCGTCTCGTCTCTTTTCTCACCAGAACAGCCAGAAAATAATAATGAAACTAGAATAAATAGTACAAAAAATCTAATGATACCGCCCCCTTCAAATGTATGTATAAATCCGATATAACTTATGTACGAGATAAAACGATTTTAGTTTCAAAACTGCCAATTATCTCGAAACTGAGTCTTCAACTAACCTGCCCTTTAGCGAAAGACTCAGTTTCGAGATAAATATCAACACCAAACTTAAACGAAGCCTTTTATTCAAGGCAGCAGTCTCCGCCTGTAACGGAGAGAAGTGTAGGATGATGCTTCCTTACTCTCCCCATAACCCGGCTGTTCCTTTTGAAAAACAAAACCTCTGGCTTCGTAAAAAGGAATGCCCTTATCATTGCCTTTCTGAACCGAAGCCCATTGTTCATCCGCTCCATAAAGCTCCTTCTGCTGCTTCGTCAAGGCTTCCAGCAGCTTCGTACCGATTCCCCGGCCTCTGTAATCCGGATCGAGATAGCGGACATAGATTTCATTGGCCTTCTGATCGATCATTCCGCCGCCAATTGCACCAACAATCCTATCCTGTTCAAGAGCGGTTAGGTAGCCGCTCCAGTCTCTCCCTGCAGGAACAATCTCTTTTTGGATGCGGTCCAGGTTATAAAATTCATCGATGACGTTTTGTAAGTATTCTTTGCTGTAAATCGCTGCGTACGTGTCCTGATTCCCTTTGATACAGACCTCCCGGATGCCGGGAGCATCACTCATAACAGCATTTCTGACTATAATCATCGATTCCCTCCTATATTCTCTGTTGGTGGGTATGTTTGAAATCTGTGCCATACTTTAAACCGTAGCCGATGGTCCGATCCATCCCGATATGAGCCGTCCAGATCAGCGCCAGCGCGGTTACAAGTCCCCACTGGTAATATAGACCGGTGAGAAGAACAAGTCCCGGCACTACATAGGTGTGGCCGATATTGTATAGGACGGCTCCCGCCTTGGCATTTATGATATAGCCGAGCATGAATACATCAGGTGCAAGAAGGAGAAGAAGAAACAGCCAGAGCGAATAGCCGGTCGTTGTGTAAAAATAAGACGACATAATGAGGACGAGTAATCCTTCCAGATGAATCCATGTTTTGGGCACTGGGTTCCACTCCTTTTTAGGTGATCGGTTTGAAAAGGGGCCATGACAAGCAGGTCGTGCCACGATCCGTTTCGGAAAAGCTCCTCCTTCAGACGCCCCTCTGTTGTAAAACCTGTATGCTCATACAATCGGACGGCGCGTTCATTAAACGCACAGACTTTCCTCTGATGTTTCTAGTTCTTCAATCCTGTAACTATTCGATGTGTCTGAGGTGGTGATCCTCTTGATGAATTGTTCGGTGCTTTCATAGGTGTGGACATCGAGGCGGGGCTAGGTCGTCTTCATTACTTCCATATCATTTCTCCATTGATGGTAGATGGGTGGGGCTTTTTCCTCTACTTTCCGCAGACGTATGCGTTCCCCTGTAAACAAGTCATTCCTCCTTCTCTCTGCTGAGCCGTTCACCTCTAGTACGGTCAACAAGGAGAAACGTTTCAAAAATCAGGCAGGAAATCGGATGCTTCCATTTTTCACCTGCACATTCCCATGACCTGCTTTCCTCATCCGTCCGGATGCAAAATCATTGTTTGTGAATTGACGGAAATACTGCCTCGCTCCGTTATACGTCGTATACCACAACTGATTGATGATGGTATACGTTCCATGACCTGCAAAGCGAAGCGGATGGTAGGAAACACCGAAGACCGGATGAGTCATTTTAGCAATCCCGTACCTGCCCTTTTCATCCAGCCACAAGCCCAGCATCTTCTCCATTTACACACCCCCCTCCCACTCCTCGACAGAAACGAGGCCGTCCTCACCCACGTACGCGGTCCCTCTCCCCTTTAGGAGAGCCGTTACAGGATAAATCTCCGCCATCTGATCAGAAAACAGCCACTTTCTACCCGGTTCGAGGAGCAAAAGAAAGCTTTCGTCTTCCTTTTCCCCTATAAAATTCAGGAGGTGCGGCCGGATTGGGCGCTTTTCTCTTTCGATGAGATTCAACCGTTCAAGAACTTCAGCCCCCTGCCCGGCGTCCACCGCCACAAAGCTCATTTCATTGACCTTCTGCAGGCTCTCTATGGAGAACGGCTGTCCATCACTCTTTGGAGCCGTACGCCTTGCGATACACTCGACAATATTACCGGCGGGATCCTGAAAGGAAAAGGCACGGGCCTGAAGATGCTGGAAGGCCGCCTCATCCTGATCCTCTTCTTTTAGGAGCGGGGTACGGGCCTTCACCCACTCTTTCGCCTCCTGAAACTGGTCTGCCGGGATATCAAAGGCGAAAAGATAAAAAGGATGTCCTTCCTCTACTTTTAGAAAAGTGATGGTGCTTCTCCCAGCTTCAATGGTCAGCTGATTTTCTCCCGATTCTCTCTCCTTAAAACCGAGGACCTCTTCGTAAAAATGTTTCATATCCTTGAGCGGCCGTGTATCCAGCATGACTTTTTCAATAAACATTTCTCATTCCTCCTTCACAGCGGTACCTTCATGGTAAAGAGAGGGGAAAGGAATCACATCAGGGGACAGACCGATGTTTTCTACGTCTTTCGATGGAGATCAAGACCCGCTGCAATCATTTTCTGTCTGCCACAACAATCAAAAAGGCGGCCGGAAACTTTCCCGGCCGCCTTTTTGGTATCTTATCCCTCATATTCAGCAAGAGTTACTGCGAGCTCATCCTCAATCTCCTGAACGGAACCTAAATAGTTATTCAAAAGGATGGAGAAAATCAACTCCTCCCCGTCTTTCGTCGTAACATAGCCGGAAAGCGAGGTCACACCAGTCAAGGAACCTGTCTTGGCATGGACATTCCCTTCAGCCGCTGTGTCCTGCATCCGATTCCTCAATGTACCCCCAACAAAACGTTCTTCCTTTCCTGCCACGGGAAGGGATGTGTAGAACGCGTCATACCACGGTTCCTGGCGAACTTTATATAAGAGTTCTGAGATTTCATCGGCCGGAACCATATTGACATGCGACATGCCTGACCCGTCCCGCAGGCGCATCGTATCTGCATCCACATCAATCGTCTGCACATACTCTTCTACGACATCCAACCCTTTATCCCAGCTGCCCTCATCGTAAACGGTCCGCCCCATTTCCTTGATTAACACCTCAGCGTGTCCGTTATTACTCAGCTTCATGAATGGGATGAACAAGTCTTCAAGCGGCATCGATGTATGAGATGCAACAAGGTCGGATTTCTCCGGCGTTTCCGCGTACGTCATCTTTCCTTTCACCTTTATGCCGGCTTCCTCCAACGCCCTTTGGAAAAGGTCGAGCGCAAGTCCAGACGGCTCATCGACCGCCACCCAGGAGCGGGACCGGCTGCCTTCAAGTGGAAGAGTCCCTTCCACAATAATCTCGTTTGTTCCGTGTTTCCGTTCAATCGTGACATCTTTCTCTCCATCTTCAGCAACCGTCTTCGTTTGATTGATGATTTTTACGTGGTCTGTTTCCGGTGTCACTTCGACAACGGCCTCTTCCCCTTCCTCCGCCGCTGGATAGGCAGCGACGATCACCGTTCCTGCATCGTAATCTTCATTAGGCGCAGCTGTAAGGGCAGAAATCTGAGAAGCATAATAACGGGATTCATCATTCCAGGAAATGTCCTCAGACAAACGGATATCATCGTACCATGTGTCATCCGCAACCAGGCTTCCTTTGACTGCCCTGATCCCTTGGTCCTTCACTTGTTGGGCAAGCTCCTGAAAATCCTCATAGAGAAGGGTCGGATCTCCTTTGCCCTTTAGGTAAAGGTCCCCGTGAAGCTGACCTCCTCTTATTTTCCCTTCTGAATACACTTCCGTATCAAACGTGTAGCGGGGGCCAAGCGTATCCATCGCAGCCGCTCCCGTCAGCAGTTTCATGTTGGAGGCCGGCTTCAACCGGTCATGGGCATCATGTTCATATAAGACCTCCCCCGTGTCGGCTGAGCGGACACTCACACCGCTCAACGCTCCGTCCAGCTTCCCATCACTTAATAGAAGGTTGAGTTGATCCACCAATTCTTCATGTTCCAAAGAAGCCGTTACTTCTGTCTGGACAGGCTGAAAAGGAAAAAACAAAACAAGACTCGTCAACGTCAGGACTGCAGCATTGGATAATTTCCGCATATGTATACGTCTTCCTCCTCCAATATGGGGTCTTCTACACCTTACCAAAAATTACAGAATATTATAATAATTAACAGAAATTTTCCACAAAACAGCCCCAAGGAAGCAGTTCTTTGGATAGAGTATCAACCTATCTATCCTCTCAGCTGCGTGACCAGTCCCATGCGTCTTGTTGGAGTTGTTGGACTAACCCGCCCTTTCCCTCGATGTACGCGTCGATATTAAAACGGTGGGCCTGAGCCAGCTGCTTTTTCAACCGCGCATAAGCGTTCCGCTCCGCGTCATGCGTCCGAAGATAATCACGGAACACGAGATGACACTCTATTTCAGGACTTTCCACTTCAAATACGTGCACATGGTGGGTTCTATCCTGTCCTCCTTTTTGAAAAAAACGACGGCCGGGCAATCCGTTCTCACCTTTCGCTTCATATCCTGCCTCCTCCATTGCAGCGACCGCTTCATCGACCGCTTTCAAATCACTGACGACAGGAAGTATATCAATCACCGGCTTGGCCGCAAGTCCGGGAACTGCTGTACTGCCGATGTGATGAACATCGACGAGCGCTGATCCAAAGATCTTTTCCAGTATCCGCTTTTCCTGTTGAAATAATAATGACCAGCCCGTGTCATAAGGGACAACCTCCACCTTCCTCATCCAACCCCCCCTTTATTTTCCTCATTATCCACATTCAAGTATAGCAGATGAGTAAATGTGTCCCGTTTGAGCAAACTATTTTCGTTCCTGTCCTTCATCGTGTATAACTTATCGTGTAACATCACTTATTTAGGAGGTACCATCATGAGCAAAAAAGTTCTAATGGTCGTAACCAATCACACTAAAATTACAGATGATCATAAAACAGGCCTGTGGCTTGAGGAGTATGCTGTTCCTTATAATGCCTTCAAAGAGCAGGGCTATGAGGTAAAAGTAACAAGCATCCAGGGTGGCGAAGTTCCCCTCGACCCCAACAGTATTCCTGAAGAAGAAGTGAAAGAATGGGCGGAAGCTCAAGCACAGCTGAAGGATACAGCCAAGCTTTCCAAAGAAGATGCCAATGGATTTGACGGTATTTTCCTTCCAGGCGGACACGGCACAATGTTCGACTTCCCGGAAAACGAAACGCTTCAGTATGTCCTGCAGCAGCACGCGGAGCAGAACAACGTCATCGGTTCGGTCTGTCACGGACCAAGTGGTCTCGTCCATGCGACGTATGAAAACGGCACTCCGATTGTCAGCGGCAAAAAAGTGACCGGATTCACGGACTCCGAAGAAATCGGCATGGGGCTGGATGTGCATATGCCATTCATGCTGGAAACAGAACTGCGTAACAAAGGCGGCGAATTTTCCAAAGGGGATGACTGGAGCGCCTACGCGGTCCGCGATGGTAATCTGGTAACCGGCCAGAACCCGATGTCCAGTGAAAAAGCTGCAGAGAAAATGGTTGAAGCTTTAAAAGAAAACTAAAAACTCCCCTTCCAAAAGGAAAGAGAGTTCCAGGCTGTCGGGATCGTTCTCGACAGCCTTATTTTATGTCAGGGGTGCTCCTTTCATCGGCTGAAAAAACCGGGTGGAAATCTGGTCATGCGGCACCGGAGCACTGCACAGGTATCCCTGGTACTGGTGGCATTTCCTTGAAATCAAGTAATCCAGCTGGGACGGCGTTTCTACACCTTCTGCGATGACGTTCAAGTTCAAATTGAGAGCCATATGAATAATCGTATCTACAACAGCCCTGTCTTTAGAACTTTTGTGGATCGTCTGAATGAACGATTTATCAATTTTAAGGGTATCAAGCGGGAAGTCCTTCAAATAATTCAAGGAGGAATATCCGGTCCCGAAATCATCGAGGGAAATTTTGATCCCCATCGCTTTCAGCTCATGCATAAAAGGAATCGCTGTTTGCGGATTTTGTACGACACTCTCCGTCAACTCGAGATCCAGGTACTTCGGATCCAGACCGGTTTCGTCCAGGATCTCTTTAACGGAATCCACAAATCCTGGATCGTTGAACTGGACGGCTGAAATGTTGACAGAGATATGGCAAAGCTCATGCCCTTCGTCAAGCCATGTTTTGAACTGAGTACAGGCTTTTTTTAAAATCCATTTCCCCAGTGGAATGATCAGCTTCGTCTCCTCGGCAAGTGGAATGAAATCCAGAGGAGAAACAAGTCCCAGTTCACGGTGATTCCAACGAACGAGCGCTTCGAAGCTCTTCACATCCCCCGTACCAATAACGACCTGAGGTTGATAGTAAATCTCGATCTCCCCGTGTCCGGCCGCTTTTCTCAGACCGGTTTCCAGCATCATCTTCCTGGAAATCACTTCATTAATCTCCATCGTAAAGAATTGATACTGGTTGCCGCCCTCCTGTTTTGCCTGATACATCGCCGTATCGGCAAATTTAATAAGATCATCCGCTTCCAGGCCGTCCTGCGGATAAAGACTGATTCCGATCGACGGCGTCACGAACAGTTCCACCTCATCAATGAAAAAAGGCTCACGCAGAGCATCAAGCAGCTGACTGGCAGCCATGCCGGCTTTATAGGAACTTGTTTCTCTCAACACCAGGATGAACTCATCCCCGCTCTGCCGGGCAGCAAAATCGTTGTCCCCCAATCCAGCCTGCAGCCTCTCTGTTACCTGCTTCAGCAAGGCATCCCCTGTCTTGTGTCCATACACATCATTGATTTGTTTAAATCGATCCAGATCCAAGAACAAGACGCCGGCTTCCTCGTTGTTTTTGTGCGCCTGCATGAGCACGGTCTCCAAGTGATCGTTCAGCATTCTCCGGTTCGGAAGATGGGTCAGTTCATCTTTATACACGAGCTCATTGATCCGCTCCTGCTGCTGAACCCGCTCCGATATATCACGGATGATTCCGGTATAATACGTCTGCTCGTCGTTGGAGGTCGAGGATAAGGATAACTCCAAGGGGAATACCCTTCCTGTGGCATGCATTCCCTCGAGTTCCACCGTCTGTCCAATCACACGCGCTGCTCCTTTTTTCAAAAACAGAGCTGCCCCTTCAGGGTGTGCTTCATAAAACGAAGGCGGAACGACGATATTGATCAGCTGACCGACCGCTTCCTTCTGGCTGAACCCGAAGGTATCGACAGCTGCCTGGTTCCAGGCGAGAATCTTTCCTTCCTGGTTCATGGTGATTACGGCATCATTCGCCGATTCCACAATGGTCTGGTACAGGGTATCCATGAAAAGGATATGATCGCTGTGCTCTTCCATTTTCGTATCGTACCGGTTCACTAAAATAAACAGTCCGATTAACACAAACACTCCGAACGTCACGATGTATCCGAGCGGCGTCGGGTCTATAAAAGGATCGGTATGAGCGGACGTTTCCACATGATAAAAGCTTGCTGATGCCATTCCGGTATAATGCATTCCGCTGATCCCGGCCCCGAGCACCAAGGAGGCTCCTATTTTAAAACGCTTCAACCTTCTTGGATAATTCATAAAACTCTTCAATACAATCAAAGCGGTAAAAGAAGCCGCAAAAGCAATGGCTGCCGAAGCGGCAACAAGCTGCGCATCATACCGGATCGCGGCTTCCATGATCATCGCTTCCATGCCGATATAATGCATTGAAATGATGCCGAGGCCGATTACAATCGAACCGACCGCTGCGTCGATCCGCTTTTTCAATCCCCGGCTCATTAAATAAAAAGCTAGAAAACTGGCTCCCGCTGAGGAAAGGATACTCAACGTCAAAAGCCATGAATCATACCGGACCGGCATGCCCATGTCATAGGCGAGCATCGCTACAAAGTGCATCGACCAGATGCCGCCGCCCAGCGTAAGCGCTCCAGCTGCTATCCATTTCCACTTCGTCAGGCCGGAAGCTTTCTTCAACCGTTCCACCATCGTCAACGAAGCAAATGATGCCGCCACAGCTGCAACAATCGATAAAATTACAAACCATGTATGATAGGAACCTGTCATTTCCACTCGTCTTTTCCCTCTCTTCTTTTTATCTCTTTCTTATATCGGCGGCCGGATGTCAAATTAGAGAGAATTCTGGAAAAGAATCACGCCTGAGCTTAGCTTTTTTGACGGAGGGTAAAAGACATAGTAGGATGAACAAACACACGTGACAAGTGAGGTGGTTTTTTGGACTCTTGGAGAAGTTGGTCGTGGGAGGATATTTTAGCCGTCATCCTTTTCCTGACCGCCGTTATCCTGCTTCGATGGATATTAACAGGACTTGTGAAACGTCTGTTTTCAAGCCGTCCACGGGCAAAAAAAGCTTTTCTATCTTTAATCAACTGGTTTTCCTACAACGGGATTCTCGTCTTTATCATTTTTTATTTTGCCGATTCCAAATGGCTGTTCTACGAGCTCATCCCTATAGAAAGTGTGGATGTCACCCTTTTTCTCATTATCGTAGCGCTTCTGATTCTGACGTTCGCCTTCCGGATTTCCCGGATTTTGAACAGGTACATCTTTCCGTTCTTTTATGACCGGCATCAACTGGATAAAGGCACCCGTTTCACTATGGAACGTGTCATCCATTATGTCATCATGGTGATCGCGTTTTATATCAGTTTGACAACGGTCGGTATTGATCTCAGCGCCCTTGCCGTTTTTGCCGGAGTGCTCGGCGTCGGGATTGGTTTCGGGATGCAGAACATTGCCTCCAACTTTATTTCCGGACTGATTCTTCTTTTCGAACGGCCGATCAAAGTAGGCGACCGGGTCCTCATTGATGATGTGGTTGGTGATGTTCAGCGGATCAGCATGCGGGCGACGATCGTACGTACGTTAGAAAATGAGCACATCATCATTCCGAACTCGTATTTTCTAGAAGAAAAAGTAGTCAACCGTTCCTTTTCCGACCCACGCCTTCGGTTAACCATTCCAGTTGGTGTCGCCTATGGTTCAGATGTAGAAAAAGTGAAGGCCGCTCTTCTTCAGGTAGCCGCGGCCGCGCATGAGGCGAATACCTACGTCCTCGAGGATCCGAAGCCTTTCGTAAACTTTAAAGGCTTTGGCGATTCCTCGCTCGACTTTGAGCTGTTCGTCTGGATATCTAAACCGGAGGATTTGATCCCGATCAAAAGTGAGCTGAACTTCAGCATTTACGCAGCGTTCAGCCGTGAAGATATTGAAATTCCATTTCCCCAGCGCGATTTACATATTAAATCGAACGCAGCTGGACTATTCAACGACAAAGAAGGGCAGCCTTAACCAGGCGCCCTTCTTTGTCGTTTTCATCTAAAGGGAAGGATATAATAACATTTGGAACAACAACTCTCTTCTATCACATCAATTATTGAATAAGCGTCATCGTTATGATGAGAATCGTTAAACACGGACCAAGCTGATACCCTTTTTTGTTCATGAATAAAGAATTCCCAATGGGTAAGGCAGTAGTATCCTTACAACAAACCATATAATAACGGCCAAAAACAGGAACATCACAGCGATACTCAACGTCTGCCTGTAACGCTTTTGTTCTCTTGAATTTAAGTGAATGATATCCCAGACCAGCCTTAGGAAGAGTAAACCCATAATAAGGAACATGAAGAAAATCAGTGACGTATCAAACACTTTAGATACGATAAATACTACAAAGATCCCGATAAAAGTTAAGAGGTTGTCCATTCTTTTATCCACTTGCTCGATATTCCCATCTATTGCTCTAACGATTCCCTTCACGAAACGCCCCCCCTTTGAGTCAAACCTATGTATTTGAATTACTAAACCAATGTGGGCTCTTTCCTCTTATTGCTGTTATTTTCACTGATAGATCAGCGGATAAAATCCAGCATAGTCACCGTGATCAATCCTTGATATATCTGACGGGAATCGCCTTGAACAACCTCTTATCCGTAAACTAAAAGAATTGAAGATACACATTTACCCCCTGGATATTGTATACAGGTCCACCTTTACCCCCTTCAAAAACATCTCTTTAGACTTATGCATGCCGATCGAACGGGCGATATGTGCGGATGCTGTATTGCCCGGCTGGATAAGGGAGATATACCTTTTCTCACTCCTGTGCTTCCTGCCATAGCTCAGCAATAATCCAGCCGCTTCCTTTGCATATCCCCGTCCTTGGAAATCGTTGATGATCCAATAACCGATTTCCACCTCTTCTTTTCCGTCAACCTGTTGGGGTACCAAGCCGGCATGCCCGATACGTTCCCCACTCTCCTTTTCGATCAGAACCTTTAGACCGAGATCAGGATCTGATTCCTCATGTGTATGAATCCAATGCAGGAATTCACGGGCTTCCTGTTTTGTTTTCACTCCCCCATCACCGATATAAGTCATCATTTCAGAATCTGACAGCATTCCAAACAGGAAAGAGAAATCCTCTTTTCTATAGGATCGAAATTGAATACGCTTTGTACATCACATGAAACCCCTCCTCTTATATTCACTATTACAGTTTTTCCATTCATGAATTTTCCACTTATGGGCAGGTTACGGATGAAGGGGATGCTTATGAAAGATTATATAGAAGATGGACGCCTATCTGAAATACAACAGTCGTTTGGGAACAGCTCAGATATTAATATCCGACCTTTTCAACATCCACGTTTTTCGATCAGTGGAGTGCTGGTATACATAGACGGGATTGTAGATACGTCGGTGATTGAAAAACATATCCTGCACCCTCTGTTGGATGAACGAAATCGAAACAGGAAAACAGGGGATTTGGATATAGAAAAAGCATTGGAAACGGCAGGTGTGGAAGTTGTCCCCTTTTCCTCCTATAAGGACAAGCTGATCAATGGATGGACCCTTATTCTGCTTAAGGATCGTGACCAGGTGATTGCGGCAGATACTGCTAAGTGGAAAGAACGCGCTCTTACTACTCCTAAAGGGCAGCGGGCGGTCGAGGGGCCGGATATCGGATTTAACGAGAGTAGAAAAAGTAATGTGGCACTGGTGAGAAGCATTGTGAAAAATCCGATGCTGCGTGTCGAAACTGAAACGTATGGAAGCATCACTCAAACGTCTGTTTCCCTTGTGTACATTGAATCCAAGGTGGATGAAGCGATTCTGAAGGACGTCAGGGAAAAACTCTCCCACGTATCCATGGATTATATCTTGGACTCGAACTTCATATCAGAGTACCTGACAAAAGAATCCAAATCAATTTTCCCATTAATCATCAACACCGAAAGACCTGACGCAGCCGCAGCGCAGATCATTGGGGGAAGAGTGTGCATCCTCGTGGATGGTTCTCCCTATGCACTGATTGCCCCTGCAGAATTGGTGCAGTTTTTTCATACAGCCGAGGATTATTATATTCAAAGCCGCTTCAATCCCCTCCTCCGGCCGCTCCGTATCTTGTTTTTTTGGCTGTCGCTTTATATTCCTGCTCTTTATGTTGCCTTTACTACATTTCATGCAGGAATACTGCCGGATAACCTCCTTGTCGGATTCGTGGCTCAGAGGCAGGTGGTCCCTCTGCCTACGTTTTTGGAAGTGGTGATTGTCAACTGGCTGATAGATGCCATTTATGAAGGCTCCAACCGGCTGCCGCAGAGTGTTGTCCTTACGATTTCAATATTTGGAGCGATTGTATTCGGACAGTCGGCCGTTGAAGCCCAATTGATTCAGCCGATCACCCTCGTCGTTCTAAGTGGATCGTTTATATTATCGAGTATCGTCCCGGTAGCCGCACTGAACTATGCGACACGTTTTTTACGTCTCAGCCTAATCTTAATCAGCGCCCTTCTCGGGCTGTATGGATTGGCTCTGGCTACTTTAATGCTGCTTATCCATTTATGTTCCCTGAAAAGTTTCCAAGTTCCTTATCTTTCACCGATCGCCCCTTTTACGTGGAAAGATCAAAAAGATACCATCATCAGGGAAGCCATGCCTGAACTTAACCCGACAGAAGTGAATTTTACGAAAGAAGAGGATCCATCCTCAAAACGTTGATGGTGGAGGGACGTACGCATGAAAGAAATCCGTTTGAGGCTTCTACTGATCCTTCTTATTTTCATGGGAGCCCTTTTCATCAGTTCTATTCAAACCACACGGCTGCACACGCTTTCGCTTGTCACTGGAATGGGCATCGAAAAAGAACAAGGCATTTATTCAGTTACCCTCCAATTATATAACCCGGAAGCCAATGCTAAAGAATCCTCCGGTGAAATTGGCGGGAAAACCTATACAGCCACTGGTGTGACCATTGCTGATGCCATAGCAGCCTTAAGAAACGATATTTCCAAACGCATCTTCACGGAAACGCTTCAAATCGTTGTCCTGGGAGAGCAGATGGTCAAAGAGGAAGGGGTGGATCCTGTTCTTGACTATTTGGTCCGCGCTCCTGAAATTCCGGGAAACATCCAAATGGTGATTGCCAGGGAATCATCGCCCGAATTCGTGTTTCAAATGTTCCCGGCGGACGATAAAGTAACCAGCAGCCATATAAGAAAATTGCTGAGTCATTCAGAACAGCGGTGGGGTACGTTTCAAGACATATCTGCTGAACGTATCAAAAGCCTCTTGGAGGACAAAACAAGTGACATCGTTATCCCCTACCTGGAACTGAAAGGCGATAGAATGGAAGGGCTCTCCAAAGCCAGCACGGAGAGATTCGCGCCGGCGGCCTACTTTTCGCTGACCGGGCTGGCCTTATTATCGAACGGGAGGCTGAAAACCTACTTCACCTCTGAAGAGAGCCGCCTGCTGGCCTTACTGAGGGGGGTGAATCAAAAAGAAAGCCTCACCTTCCCGTGCAGGGAAGACAATCATTATATGACCATCAGAACTACAAACACCAATGCTTCAACGAAAGCATCTGTAGATCCATTGTCCTTCAACATACAGGTTCACGTGAAAGCTTATGTAGAGGAATACGGGTGTAAAGAGGAAATGAATGGGCAGCGGGGTATTCAAAAGCTTGAGGAATGGCTGGAAGAAACGATAAAAAAAGAACTGACAGTCATGGTTCAAAAACAAGAGGAAGAGGGGGCAGACTTTCTCGGTTTAAAAGATCACTTGTACCGCCATTCACCTGCCTATTGGAAAAAGATGAAGAAGGAGAAAAACGAAGACCTTTCAAAGGTCCCTGTAACGATCGATGTTCAGGTTTCGCTTACTAAAATAGGGAAAACCTCTAAATTACCTTTATGATGAGGACGATAACATGGAACGGACAATCATTACCCCCACTCAGTTTTTCTCACTCATGCTTTTATTCCTGACAGGAACCACCATTATTGTAGGCTTGAACTTCACAGCGCTGCAGGATAGTGGATTTGCTGTACTCTTCGAGATGGCCGCCGGTACTTTCATGTTCTATTTTTATATGTACCTCTCTGAAAAAAGAGGGTGGCAGAATCTCAGTGGAATCTTAACCCAAGCGTACGGAAAAACAACAGCCAAAGTAATCATTCTGTTCTACAGCTTGTACTTTCTCTATATTGCCGGCCGCGTAACCACAGACTTTTCCTTTTTCGTGACGCACATTATTTTTCAGGACACTCCCCCGTGGGTCATTATGATCCCGTTTCTGATGGTCATCGGTTACTCGACGGTCTTAGGGATCGAAGCTGTCGCCCGTAGTGCAGAAATTCTTGTTTTCTTTACGATAATGCTTTTGGTTATGTTATGGGGCCTTGGGTTCTTATCCGAAGAATTCGATCCCATCTACCTGCTTCCATTATTCGATCAGGATTGGTCTGTCCTGCTCTCCATGATTTTCCCTACGGGTATCAGCTTTCCCTATGGAGAGTTGATCGTATTCACAGTTCTGTTTTCCTTGGTAAAAAATAAAGAAACAGTGAAACGCTACGCCTGGGTCCCTATTTCAGCAGCAGGCTTTATCATTATCATCACGATGGAGCTTGTCATCGGCATCCTGCATGCACCGATGGCAGAACAGTATTTCTTTCCTTTTGCTAAGGCGATGGAGCTTGTCACTTATTTTTCCTTTATTGAACACCTTGAGATTTTCACCACTCTTTTACTTCTGAGCGGCGTATTTATCAAAGTATTTATCTTTGCCTATGCAGCCTTCAGCCTTTTCAAGGAATCGTTTCCTATGAAAAAAACAAAGCTCTGGCACAGCTTTGTTCTCATCTTCCTGATTGGCGTCATGTCGATGATTGCTTCTGAAAACCTGATCCAGCACTTGCAGATCGGACTGAAGGTCGTCCCTTATGCCCTTCATATTCCCTTCCAATTCGGGATCCCCATCCTTACCGCCTTCGTTTTAATCCTAAAACGGCGGAAATAATGCAGGAAGAAAGCCCGCCCTTATTGGTACATAAGGGCGGGCTTTTTTCACTGCGCTTGTTCGTCCGGTTCGTGAATGCCGATAAGGTTGCCCTCCGTGTCATGGAAATATCCCTGCCAGGCCATACCAGGCAGTGCATATTTCGGCATAGCGACGGTGCCCCCCTGCTCTTTGATCAAAGCTTCGGTGCGGTCGAAATTCTCGACACTCATCGTACAGACAAAGCTGTTGACTGCCTGTCCTTTTTCCGGGGCCGGTCCCTGACGCTGCATAAGTGCCCCGTTGATGCCCGGAGTAGAAGCATCCCCGGTCACAGCTCCGAAATAAGGCATCCCTGCATATTCACTGTAATCCTCGTACGTCCAGCCAAAGACACGGCTGTAAAATTCCTTCGCCCTCTCCATATCATCCACATGAATTTCAAAATGTACCAGACGGCTCAAAGGCTTCTCCTCCTTTTGGATATGCTATTTATTTACATTCGACTCCAAAAAGAAGATTCCTCCTTTCCAAGGAGAACCGTTGAATCAGCTGCTGGATTCTTCGAACATTTTTTCCTTCATCGCATAGATGGCCGCCTGGGTGCGGTCATGGACGTCGAGCTTGCTTAATAGATGACTCACATGCGTTTTCACCGTTTTCTCTGTGATGAACAAAGCAGCAGCTATTTCCTTATTGCTCTTTCCAAGGGTAATTTGATAGAGTACATCTTTTTCCCGTTTCGTCAGCTTGAACGGAGCATCAGGAGCCCGTCCTGTTTGATTCTGGTTCATTTCCGTTAAAAGCAACTGGGTCGCTTTCGGGTGGAGCAGTTTTTCACCTCGGTGAGCGGCGCGGATGGTCCGGACGAGCTCATCCGGGTCTACGTCCTTCAGCTGATATCCGGACGCACCTGCCTGAAGGGCGGGGATAACGTGGTCCTGATCGGAATAACTGGTCAGAACGACGATTTTCGATTCTGGATACCGTTGAAGAATCTCCTTAGACGCCTCTACCCCATCCATCACCGGCATCATCAAATCCATCAGGATGACATCAGGAGAACACTCCTCCATTTTTTCCAATGCCGTCCGGCCATTTTCCGCTTCTCCCACCACTTCGATATCCTGCTGGGTATTCAAAAAGAACTTCAGTCCGCGCAGAACGATTAAATGATCATCGACGAGCATCACCCGTATACTCATTCCATCCGCTCCTTTCGGTTTCCCTTATGAGGGAGAAATACTCGTACTTCTGTCCCCCGTCCCTTCACACTTTGAATGGAAAACGAACCGCCGGCCAGTTCGGCCCGCTCTTTCATACTTGTCAATCCAAGGGTGCGGGCCTCAGCATCTTCATGATCATCGATTCCAGGACCACAATCGGATAGCACCATACCTGCCCCTGTTTTTGTTTCATAAAAGTGGACGGCAGCGCTCGTCTCGTTGGTGTGTTTCTTGATATTATTAAGGGCTTCCTGGCCGATCCGCCATAATGTCTCCTCCGCATTCCCCGACCAGTCCGGGACCTGCTCCATATCGATATCCAGCGTGATGCCGAGATGGACGGCATATTTTTTCAAAGCTGCACTCAACCCTTCTTCAATCCCGACCGGACGGAGCTGCCAGATCAGCGACCGCATTTCCTTCTGGGACTCCTGAGAAAGCAGCAGCATGTCCTCCAGCATCTCCCGGAGGTCCTGCCGGTCATCTGGAATCATTTCTTTTACTCCACGGGCAGTTAAAGAAAGGGAAAAAAGCTTTTGATTGACTGAATCGTGCAGATCTCTGGCAAGGCGCTTCCTTTCTTCATGCAGCAAAAGCTCCCGGCGTTCTTTCTGAAGGTTCAGACTCTCAGCTGCAAGAGCCATGTTCCGGACGAGGGCCTGTTGGACTTCAGTATCTCTGCGCTGAAAAGGCTGTCTGCTGCCTGAGACCGTATGAAGCAGCCCAACGGTCTCGTCCTTTATGGTGATGGGATGGATGGCCTCTGATTCTCCGTTTTTTTCTGGAACCTGCTTAATCTCTTCCGAAAATTCCCCGCCGCTTGACGCTTGTTTTATGTACACATGGTTGTTCTTCACGTACATGGCTGCCGCCTGCCAGCCAAAATGAGCCATTCCTTTCGTGACTGTGGTCTGACATATGCCAGGGATGTCTTCTTCCTTGTTGATGGAACGAACCACCTTATTCAGCTTTTCATAAAGCTCTGCTCTTTTCTGTTCCTCATGATACAGCCTCGTCCGCTTGATGGCGGTTCCGATCTGATAGGCGACGGACTGCATCAAGGTCAGTTCTTCCTCTGAAAAATGTTCCTTATAAGGGGCTGCGATATTCAATATCCCGAAGAATTCCGTCCCGTCGCCAAGGGGAATCGTTGCATGGTGGGAGATTCCCTCCGTGTCTCCACGTTTGTTTTTCACAGCTTCTGTAATCCGCTTGCATTCAATGATATTGACCGGCTCTGTCAGTTTGTTGTTCCAATAGCGGTGCAGGCAGTGGCAGTCACCCGAACACATCGGCGCTTTTTCCTCTCTGGAAAGCGCCGGCGGCAGACCGTAATCGGCGATCAGCGTATAATGCGGCTCCTCATCAACGAGAAAGATCCAGCCCGCTTCCAAATGGGTCAGCTCCAACAGCTTCTCAAGGACAGCCTGGAGCATTTCATGCATGTCGTTACAAAGATTCAAAGTTTCCGCGATCCCTTTCATGATTGTTAATTCTTCCACACGGTCAAACGTACGCATCCTTTTCCTCCGTTTCCATCAGTTTGTTACGGGAAGGTATTGGTGAAACTCAGCAAGGACGCTGTCCAGCCGGTCCTCCGTTCCTTTCTTTAATCCGCCCTCCGCATCGAAATCCTCCGGGTCGAAGACCATCTGCTGCGGAAGTATCATGGCATACAGGCCCCGGCCGACCGTCCTCATCTGGTTGACCGCATTTATACCGCCTTTTCCTCCGCCACAGACAGAAAACAGAAGGGTTGGTTTCCCTTTGAAATAGGACCCATCCAGAAATTCGAGCGCATTTTTCAAGGCTCCGCTCATCCCGTTATGATATTCCGGAGATACCCAGACAAACGCGTCCGTTTCCGCTGCGGTTTTTTTGAATTTCATGACAGCCGGGTGATGCTCCTGCTGTTTTGTACCATCAAATAAAGGCAGCTGCTCTTCACTCAAATCAATCAGCGAAGCCTGAAGCTTCTCCGCCACCTTTGTGGCTGCCTGCCTTGTCCGTCCCTGCTTTCTTGGTGTTCCACTAATCACTGTTATGTTCATTTCGATTCCTCCTTGCTCTTATCCTATCTCTGAAAGGAAAAACCGGACTCCGGGAAATGACGGAACTTTTTCTACAACTTTGGACGGAAAACGTTCGTTCGTGATTGAAAAATCGAGACAGCTTTCTCTCATCGATGTTGATCGGCATACACCTTTGCCGTTACACCAAAACGGGCTTTAAAGGCCCTGGAAAACGTACTGAGGGACTGATACCCCACATCAAAGGCCGTTGTCGTAATATCACGTCCTGGATTCATCAGCTGTCTTGCCGCTTCCTCCAGCCGGATCTCATGAATGTACGCTCTTGGCGTCCGTCCCATCTGTTTCACGAACACCCGGTGCAGATGGTATTTGCTCAAATTCATTTGAAAGGCGACCACATCCAGCGTCAGATCCTCCCTGAAATGTTCTTATACAAAGGCCTGTACCTGGGCAGCAATCCCTTCTGGACTGTGAAGATGATCGGCTGCTGCCTGCTGCCATAAGTTTGTGTGAGAGCCCTCTATATGGGTGAGGATGGTTTCTGTAAAAGCTTCCTCGTTGGACAGTACCTGATCGATTCCTTGAAAAGCCGCTGTCTGCATCTGTTTTTCTGCTTCCTTCACGACTGCAGCGGGAACGGTCTGGAGTGCTGAAAAATCTACGGGGGAGACACTTTGTCCAAGCCGCCCCTCCAGGACCTTCCGGACAACAGTCTCGTTAAAGCTGATCAGCATAATCATCCCTCCCCCTGAAGCTTCATGCTGATGGACATCACCAGGAGGCACAATCAGTGCTTTTTCCGCATCCAGATGCAGATGCGTACCGTTATGGCGGACGGCGATGCTCCGGGACATGGGAATACTGATCTGGTAATGGTCGTGAGGGTGCGCTTCATCCGCCTCCCCCTGCTGTAAATCGAATAGTAACACTCCGGTATGCTCGAGATCGAGCCTCATTTCCATGCTGCATCTTCCTTTATTGAGCAAGATTTGCTGATATAACCGCAAGAACCGCCACGTCCGCCCTTCCTTCTTTCCAATACAATAGGTTTACTTCCTAAGGAAAGGGGTCTTAGTAATGGAAACACGGACGATAATGATTCAGACCGGCGGGCATGCGCTCCTATCCTTTATCTCCATCCTTTTACTTCCGTTTTTAACTCTGTATATGTATGACCGATTCGACGAAAACCTCAGTCTGACTGCTTTGGTCATTGGCATCCAGCCCTTCACGGAAATTCTTTTCACACTGCTTTTCAGCAGGTGGATCGACCGCTTCGGCCGAAGACCAGTGCTTTTAGGTTCTCTGGTGTTTCAACTAGCGGCGATGGTTGGATTTATCGTGGCTCAAGATGTATGGACGTTTGCCGTCTGTGCTTTTTTGAATGGCCTTGGGCGGTTTGTCTACATCCCTGCGGCCAGGGCGCAGATATCAGAAACGGTTCCTTTGGAGAAACAAACACGGACGTTTGCGCTGCTGGAGACAGGTTCAAATATCGGCGCCCTGGCCGGACCTGCGGTTGGAGCGGTGCTTTTCAGCTGGCATCCACCGTTATTGTTCGCTCTGCTGGCCGTGCTCACCTCCATCTATGCCTTGATCGTCTGGCTGTGGCTGCCGGAGTCATGGACCGGCGTCCTTACAGAAGTTTCAGAGCGGAAGCCTGTCCCCTATAAAAAACCAGCCTTCCTTGCCTGCAGCATGCTGCCGATCAGTCTGTTTCATGCCCAGATGGAAACGAACTGGCCGATTTACTTGAAAGAGAATATGGAACATTACCTCTGGACGTTTTCAGTCCTGCAGATGTCCGGCACGCTCTTCTTTATCTGCTTTGAAGTCCTGCTTGTCCATTGGGCGGAAAAATGGCCGCGGATACGGGTCATCCAGACCGGATGGCTGTTTTATACAGCCGCTGCTTTTGGTTTTGCGTTTTCCACTCATTTCGTTGGACTTATTGTATCACAGCTGTTGTTGTGTATTGGGGCTGTTCTGGTGCTCAATCCGATGCAGACGTTCATCAGCACAATCGCCCCGCAGGCTCATAAAGGAAGATATTTCGCCTTGTTCGGCCTGCACTGGGATTTCTCCCGGTCCGCTGGTCCATTCACAGGCGGCCTCATGCTTTCCTTTTTCGGTGGAGGATGGTTGTTTTCCACGCTTGGAATCCTCCTGATCATCGGCGGATTCATTCAGACAAACCGCCTGACCATCTATTCCATGGATGAACCAGACAGGATGGCCGGATGATGGATGTGCATCCAGAAGCACTCACACAAAAACCCGTCCTCTCCTCTTATCCTGGGACGGGTTAAATGATATACGTAAACAAGGCGGCCCGTTCAATACCAGTAGTAAGGGTAAAAGGGACCGAAACGGCGGATGCCCCAGAACGGAAAGCCGAATAAACCGAAAGGACCGAAAAACGGAAAGAACAAACGGCTGTCAGCACTGCCCTGGCTCTGCGGCACCTGATGCTGACCGGCAGGCTTGAGCAAATACAGCTGTTCGTCGTCGAAGCTGTGCAGGATGCCGGCATGAACGGAACCATCATGATTTTCGATCTGGATCATTTGATAAAGGTGCTGATGGAAGAAATCCTTCGCTCCCTGCTTCTGTCCTCCGGTTCGGGGAGACCTATGAGACGGATGATGCATCATCGAGACCCTCCTTTTTCTCCCCATCGTATGACAGAAGCCTAAAAGCGTGCTAATCCCATTGTTTAAGCGAGAGCCACAATTTCTTCAGTTTCCGTTCCACAGGCTTTCCTTTACCGGACTGCTGCTTCTGCCATTCGTTGTAACTGGCCGTCGCGATCAATAACAACCCTGCCGTCAACAGGTACACCCACCACGGCGCCCGGCCCCAGTAGGGCTTCGTCTGGTAGATGACATTGAAAATGAGCACACCCATTCCTGTAAAAAAGTACGATTTAATCTTCAGCTGCATCCCCGCCAACATGGACACGACGGATAAACCGCCAATGATCCACGCATCCCAGAGCGTATGACTGATGATCGCATCGCTCACAAGATAGGCCGCAATGAAAAGAAGGAGCGCGGACTGCACGTGACTCATGGCCACCCTGTACTCGTGCCACGTTCGTTTTCGTAACAGATAAAGGACGAACAGCAGCGGCAGGGTATACAGTTCAGCTTCCAATAGATCAGGAACGTAGGCATCATAGTCAACAAGGATCCAAAGATACGCCATGTAAAAACAGACGCTCCCGATCGTGTAGGACACCTTATCAAACAAGGGACGGTTCCATCTTGAAGCGGATACCATCATCCACGAGCCTGTGAGAAGCAGCGGCAGGACTTCCACCCATGCGTTCCCGTAGGCTGCCGTATAGATCGTAAGAAAACCGATATAAAGCAGGGCGGTGAACGCATAGGCATCGACTTTCTGTCTGGAAGCGATGAGAGAACGGAACAGGTACCAACCTGCCCCGTACACGAGCACAGCCGCAGATGCAAGAACCGGAATCCATACGTCCCTGCCCCAAATCTGTCCGATGTTCTCCCACATCAACAGCGTGAGAAGCAGCGGCAGGAACAGGACATACCACCAGCGGCGGAGATGAATCAACACAAGCGTGATGATGACGTATGCACACATAGGTGCAATTTCCCAGGAAGCTATAAGGCCGCTGCGGCTCATGATCAGCGCAAGACCAAGAATGGAAAATGGGATCAAAAACCAGTCCAGGCGTTTTTTCCATGGATGAGACAAAAAGGTCCAGACGAACCCGAGAATAACCGTAGTCATCATAAACGCATATTCGCCCGGAATCAGCGTCCAAAGACCCCACTCCTCTGAAAGCGTGTAAATCAAAACATAGACAAGGAAGGCAGCGGCATAAAGCATCAACCGCCGGCCAATCTCTCGTTCTTCCCGCCAGGAGCTCCAGCTGTACACACCAAGAGGGACAAGGAAAAACAGGGGATGAACGCCCTCTGTTCCAAGCGTCGTCAGCCACATCAACCCGATGATGACCGGAAGCATACCATGAGCCAGCACGTAAAAGGACGGACGGAGCCCGAGCGCTTTCCCTTTTTCTGCTAGGACAAGCAGCCATACCGGTGCAAACAGACTATATACGAGCGCTCCTTCAAATCCGGGAAGCGGCAGGGGTTTGATGAGCGACAAGTAAAAACCCGCTGTTGTTAAGGCCGGAAAAATCCAAAGGGACGCCTTCGATCCATAAACTGTCAAACCGTACGTGACGAATAAACCGATAAACAATAACAGCGGGCGGACAAATATCTGATCCACGAGCGGATCGACAAGCAGCAGAGCCATAGCTGCGATATAGGTGCCCTGCCCGATGTAAAACATCTTGATCTCCAATGGTTTTTCCTTCAAGAGCCGCCAACCGCCTGCTCCGGCTAACAGAAGCAGCCCGGAACACGCCAAATGAAACGAATATCCAAAACCATCTCCATACGCCGGAAGCCGGTCTGTCATCGGCTGGTAGATGAGAATCATGGAAGTCAAGAGGGCTGCGGGATGAAACCACTGGGCCGTCCATCGCCAATCCTGTTCAGCTCCCTTTTTATAGACGGCCACGGCGAGCGCTGAGCTCACGAGAAACTGAAGCGATAGATGACCATAGGCCTCCATCGTCCAAGTCAGCGTAATACAAGCAGCCATGGCCAGCAGGCTTATGTAAAAGCTGCTGAACTTAACCGGCTGCAGCCAGCGTCCTTCTCCCCAAACGCCCGGGTACAGGCAGAGAAGCGCAGCGGCAGTATAGACAAACAGATACATCGGTCCACTGCCAATCAGTGACCAGAGCTGAGCGGCACTGATTATATAAAAAACCGGAGCCATATACTTGAAAATGGCACGTCCTGAAACAACAGCAAGCAGCAGGTAGTTGATCATGATGATCAGATACGCAGCCAGAAGCAGCCAGGAATCCTGTTCAGCACGGAGCTGCAGACTCTGGAACGTAATATAGATAAAAGCACAAATGGAAACGACACCACTCGTATAGTGGAACATCTTTTTGACAAAGCTCTGCTGCTTCACGGCATAGGCAAAACCTACATAAAGCAGACCTGCCGCGGGAAATATCACCTCTTCAATGTGCTGCAGCGGCGAGTGTTCAACGAGCTGATAGACAGCATAGGCGAGCATTGCGGAAAAGACGAATTGATATTCCTTCGTCCCGTAGATAAATACCATCGCCATATACATGGCCGCTGTAAGCAGCAGGTTAAAGCTGTAAAAGACCTCCTCTTCAAAAAAGAAGAGCATGAACAGAGTCGATAAGACGAGATGCAGCTGGGTATATAACGGCAGTTCTTTCGTAAACAGCTGCCAGCGCTTTTGTTTTCTAAAACGGATATACCCTCCAAGCAGAGCAGCGTTGTAGACCATAACGATGAGGTAAAACCCATCTGTACCGACAGGCAGCGCCCCGGCCGCAAACGCCGTGGTCATGCTCATGAAAACCAGCGATATCCATACATACAGCCGCGAGCGGTAAACCATGGCATGGCGGATATACAAAGGCAGTGGGACCAGCGTTCCTGACACCCCCAGGATGTAGCACCCTTCTCCGTCCAACGAAAAATAGCTGCCAAACAGTTCAAAATAACCGGCTGCAAGAATGGCTACCGGAATCAATAAACTGCCGAGTGTCAAAAAGGCGAAAGCCGTTTTTTCAATGCCAAGCACCCTTTTCGTCCCGTAACTGAGCGCAAAGAAGAAGAGGGATACTCCAATGATGGCCGTGAGCTTCGCCCCGGGCCCCATCTGATCCCATTGACTCGTTGCAAGAATCACCCCTGTCATAAGCAGCAGGGCTACTCCGAGGATCAAGGACCACGTAATGTTCCGCTCCCTTACCTCTTCCGGTGACTTCTGCTTTTTCACCTTCTTTACCGGTTCAGCCGGCATAGGACTTTCCTTATTAACGGGTTCGGAAGCTTCCTGACGCTCGATCCTTGCGGCCACGGCTTCCTTATAGTGTTGATCTTGTTTTTTCACATATGTATAAGTCGCTTCATCGATGTAGCCTTCGCTTCGCAATCGATTCAGCCTCTCGTGGAAGTATTCATCTTTCAGCTGATCGGCATATTTCCCCATCGCTCTCCCTCCTATCCCATCCATTGTAACACCAGGATGGCAATATTTGGGTCGCGAATAAAAAAACGTCCGCCCCTTCTTTTGAAGAGCCGGACGTTTCCATCAGGACGACATCGTTTGTTTTTCAGAGGCTTGATGGTTTCTGCGCCGGCGCCACATCATCATTTCCAGCGCGGCCATACAGATCAGCAGCCAGCCGAGACCAAGCGCGAGACCTGCAGCGATATCAGTGAAATAGTGCACCCCGATAAACGTCCGGCTTACAGCGATAAGAACGATGACCGCTGATAAAAAAACATTGATCGTCCATTTCCATTTTTTATGAAGGGGGCTGATGACGACCAGATAAATCAAAAACCCATAAAAAGCCATCGCTCCTGACGAATGACCACTCGGAAAACTGTAGCCCACACCGTCATACTGCTCCAGCACTTCCGGACGCTGCCGTTCAAACAGCAGTTTGAGGCCCTTTGTTAACGCACTGATGCCGATCATATTGACGAGGAAGAACACCCACAGCCACCGGCTCGTTTTAGAAAAGAAAGCCAGATAAATCAGCGTCACAGCAGAAGCAGCCGTGATCCACCAGACAGATCCAAGCTCCGTCACCGTTCCCATGAACTGATCAAGTCCAGGGGTGGACAGCGATGCTGTTATATTCGACACGGCCTGATCGACCGCAAATTTTTCGTCTTCCATCACATCTTCCGCCAGCTCAATAAAGCCGTAAAACGCCGCACCCATCAAAAAGAAGCCGATGATGACTGTAACGACAGAGGCTTTGGAGGGCTCGGAAGGATGAATACCACGGAATAGCATAATGATGATCTCCTTTCACCCAAGTTCAACTACTCTTCTCTTACCCCTCCCCACACCCTGCGCAAACAACTGAAAATGTCTGGATCAGCCTGTTCGTTGATAGATCTGCCATTTCGTTGAGATACTCCTAAACGATTGGCTGCCTCCAGAAAATCATTGATCAAACCATATGTTCATGGAAAAACGCACAAAAAAAGCACAGGAACAAGTCCTGTGCGTGCGTTCATTTCGGAGTCGGGGTCCCTTGGTGATGAACCATCTTCCACGAGTCTCCGTACTTTTTCCAAATGGAGCTCCGCCATGACGTTTTCCCTGTCTCTTTGATATGAAGCAGGAAAGTGGTCAGTGCAGCATCTTCGGCGAGCTGCTGTACTTGAAACTGCTCACATGACAGACCGCGGTCCTCTTCCAGAGGCAGACGTTCGAGCACATGGTCTTTTCCAAAGACAGCACCGGTGCTGGAGATTTCCTGGAAGTCATCGGCGAGCCGCCGGTCGAGTTCTTCTCTCGAAGACCTCACCCCGGCCGTCAACAGCTCTGTTTCCTGCTGATATAGATGGGCATGCACGCTCATGATGAGCGCACCTTTTGTTCAATAAGTCCGAAGCCGATACCAGTCGGATCGACGAGATAGGCGAGGTAAAAATCCTCGTATTCCATTTTCTCCTTTACGACGAGAGCGCCTCTCTGCTCCGCCTCGGCCATCGTTTCATCAATGGAGGCCACTTCGACCTGGATGCGGGCGCCGTGCGGGAAATCAGCGCCTCCTTTTGAAATGCCGCCATAGAGCCCGTTTTCCTGACCGGTTGACACCGGGGCATACCCCCAGGAAGGCTCTCCGACGTCCCAGCCGAACACTCCCTTATAAAAGGCTGCCGCTTTTTCCGGCTGTTGACTGCTTAGTTCAAACCCTACGACTTTTCCTTTTCTATCAATCATCCTCATTCTCCTCCATTCAAGAATGCCGCCCCATTAAAGCCGGCATCACCCGCCAGCTTTCCTCGATGACACATCCGTCTCCTGTCAGTGTAGACACAAGATCTCCAGGTTTAGCGTTTGTCAGAAGTTTCGGAAACACATCCGATTGATAACGTCTATGAAACGATTCATCTGCCCAGCTCGATAAAATAAGGTAACAGCTCTCACTCTCTGTATGCCCGGCGAAAAATCCGCCGGTCATTCCCGGAGATGAAGCCATTCCAGGATTCCAAACATTTTCCTGCACCTCAAGGAAACTTTGAACTCTTTCCTTTTTCACATGAGTGAATGCCAGACGCAGAAAGGCTCCCTCTCCAAAAATTCCGGCAGGCTCAGAGCCCTTGATGTTAAACAGCGGTTCATACAATTGTACGTCCAGCTTCTCGTACATCTGATCCTGCCCTGACTGATGAAATATCTCATCATGGTTGTTCTTCATAAAGGTGTCGTAAAAGTGACGGTCCTCCCAGAAAGCAAGAATAAAAGCACGGCAGGGATGCTTTTTGCTCCAGCCGCCGGCCTGCCCTAAAAATCCGGGTATATCCCTGAGCCGGCTCCATGAAGCCTGCGCTTCGGAAAAGGCCTGTTTCTTTTCAGGACTCACTTTACATTTGATTAATTTGATCAGCATGCAGATTCTCCTTATCCATGCACATGTACCCAGCCAGCATCCAACAAAAAATCTTTCCTTGTAAGGGAACGGGATTCCAGGATCTCCCTGTATGAGGTGATAGTTCCATCATGGGACAATAAAAACACTCTCCCTTTTTTCCATTTTCGGCACCGATGGAGAAACCGCCGACCATGATCGAAGAATACCTCATCATTCATATGATTGATGCCGTGGTCCCATAATTCAGGCTCACATATCTCATCCACATGGAGACAGGAAGCGGATACTTCTTCGATAGATATTATTTCGTCACAAGGGAGCGTTTTACATCCCGGTCTCTGCGGAAAAATCCGTGGCCCTGCCCAAGGAGTGACCATTCCCTCTGCCTCTCCTGAGTGATTCCAGTAATGAAACGTCTCAAGTGTACGGACCGTCGGACTGATGTAGACAAAGTCCCCGCTCCTGAGGGGAAGTGTCTTATGCAGTTCTGCTGCCTGCTGCTTTCCTTCTCCAGTTAAAGCGGGATGCCGGCGGTGCAGACTTTCCGGCGGATTCACCGTATGCCAAGCTTCCGCATGTCGGACAAAGGTCACATCCACCCTTTTTCACCACCTAAAATAAGAAACAGAGGAATCCTCATGCGCCGTTCATATTCCTTTTTCTCAAGAAAAGCGTCCGGCTCCGGGCAGCCTTCTTTCAGTCCTGTTATCCGGAACCCCGCCTGCAGAAGTTCCTGAACGTATGCTTCTACAGGACGGTGATATTTGATGACCTCATGATCGATCCAATGTTCCTTCCGCTCTCCTCTATGAAAATAATCATCCACCACCCAGTTCGTACGCCCCCCAGGCTGATCAGACGGCGCTGTAGTCGATGTTAGAAGCGGATGCTGCACACTGAATACAAAGCGGCCGCCGGGCTTCAGGCCTTGATAGACGCTTCGGAAGACAACGGACACCTCTTCTATATAATGGAGCACCATCCTTGAAGTAATCAGATCATAGGCTTCCGGTCCCATTCTAAAGTCTTCCACCATTGTATGGTGAAGACGGGCACGGGCGGCTTTCAAGTTTTCCTGTGCGGCCTTAAACATGTTTGCTGATCCTTCTACTCCCTCATAGATCCGGCAGCCGGCCCTGCAAAGGTCCAATCCAAAGGAGCCATCCCCACAGCCGAGGTCCAGCACCCGCTGGTCATGAACCTCTCCCACCATGTTTAGAAAAGCCGGCTTTTCCATCGCATTATTCGGACTATCATGGCGGTTGCGACGGTGTAAAAAAGCATCAAAAAATTCATTTTCGTCATAAATAGATGAACCGTTGTATCCCATCCTGCCCCTCCTGATCAGTCATCATAAAATTCCATATGCGGCTTCGTCTTTTTGTAATGATCCATCCTGTCCGCCAATGTCCCGGTATGAAACTCGAATTTATGCCCATCAGGATCTGTAAAATAGACCGATGACCGATCGCCGGCTTCCCTTTCCCTTCCGCTCAAAATGTTTACACCCCGGTCCTCCAGCTTCAAGACCATTGATGGGAGTTCGTTTTCCTCTATGGAAAAAGCGGTATGCGTGTAGAACGCCTGCTCAGGCCTCGGTATATCCTTTTCTTCGTTAAGGGCCACCCATATCCCTGCAAGATCAAAGTAAGCGGTCGTTCTCCCCTTCGCAAGAAGACGCGCTCCGAAAATGTCCTGATAAAAATGGATGGAGCGCTCCAGGTCGGAGACTGAATAAAGAAGATGGTTCAATCCGGCTGCCTTCATCCACCGTCACCCTTTCTATGAAACTTCGTTTATTATTTCAAAATAATTGAATATTTTCAATCATATTCCACACAAAAAACCCCGGGATGCGTTCTCATTCCCGGGGTTCTCCACAGCGGCATGTGTAGGCTTCGAAGGTATATGTCTGATAAAGCAGCGGAACGGCTCCCTTTTCCGCCGGCGTCTGATAGACTTCGACAAGAGGAGCCACATCCTGCGCGGCCGCTCTGGCTGTAGCAGCCTCTATATCCTCTTCCTTTTCAATTTCATAACGGTTCATAGCTTCAAATAATGATTCGTGCGGACAGACATCATAGGTGATCGCTGTAAAAGCACTCATGATACGCCACCTTCTTCTTCATAATAATCGAGAACAGCATCTACATAATAGATATCCCCATAACAGGCATCATACTGCTCCGCTTCTTCCCGGATACAGCTGTATTCCCCCGTATCCTTCAACTCTTCATATTTTTCCGCTGAAAAAGAAATGGCCAGTTCCTGTGTATATTCACCGCCACGGTTCATGACATAATCGATGAAGCCAGCCCCGAAGTTGTAGGCCTGCAGGGCAAGCTTGACATCGCCATCTGCCTTTTCCAACGTTGTGGCAAAGTAGGAAACGCCCTGCCGGATCGATACTTCCGGATCCTCAATACACCCGACTTCCCCGCAGTAGGACTCAGACGCCTGCATCGGATCATCTCCTCGGCCGCCGGATTCCTGCATCATAAGGGCAAGCAGCACATCCGACTGGTCTGCAATCCCCTCTTCCGCTGCGTAGTTCTCCACTTCCTCTTCATACTGCCGGACACTGTCTGAGAGCGGGTCCGTCTCCTCTTCGACGATACTGCTCATCACTCCACCACCACCAGCTTCCTGTACGATGAGATAAACAAGACCGGCCGCTAAAAGGAGAAAAAGAAAAGGTCTCCACGGGCCGGATGCGTTACGTTTACTGGATGCCATTGCCTTTCCTCCTTTTCTTCTCTCTTTATCATACAATAGGATGAAGAGATTGATAGAATAAATGCTCATGAAACCGTACACTGAAGAGCTTATAAAGTATTCCAAAAGTCCTGTTCTACTCCCCTATACAGCCATACAGACCAACAGAATGTTCTCTAACTTTTAAACGAAGGAACTGTTAACGTTCACTGTTGATTTTATTACAAAAAGGAACTTCCAATTTAATGAAAGGTCCTTTTTGTATTTGACTTATTCAACTAAATCCTTTTTACGTTAAGATGTGATTCCGGATATCTTGAAGCAGATTTCTAACTAAGTCATCCATTAGATAAAAGGATTAAATAACGTTGACGTTGTATTATACATTAAATATTCGAGGGCAGTTTTGGATTAAAATAAAAACTAACAGACCATACAAATATAATCAGATATTTCATGAAGTTCTTCAATCTTCCTTTCCCCCCTTTTTAAACAGTCGCCCCCGTTCGTATTATAAGGTTAAACAGTTTATCTGGTTGACCTATTTTTATAGGTTATTCTTTAAGTAGCCGGGTAGGACGTTCGCCCCCGTGGGACTCTGATTCCGTCCAGAATACTGTCCACCCCCTACTTGTAGAAACACGTTTGAGGCTGGTTGGGACCTGGATCCCGTATAACAAGCTAAGCTATGACACTACAAGCTAGGTTAGGTGCTGCCGATGAATTTAACAAAAGGACGTTCTTAATACATATACGGTACCATCCCAATTGAGTTTCAAATCGCCTGAAATCTCGAAATCAAGCCTTTAACTAACCTGCCCAAAACAAGAATAGGGCGATTCTTCTATTAAAGAATTGCCCCGTTTCAGTAAGACTCAATTTCAAGATATTGAAGTTAATGATCAACTAACACAACATATAATTCAATAAATAAGAAAGAAAGTAATTATTTTCTAAGCCGTACCTATAAATAAACCTAAAATATTAAGAAAGATAAACCAACTAAACGTTCCAATACTAAGAAAAACCGCTATCAAAGAGAAGGTTTTAAAAGAATCTTTGTGATTTCGTTTTTCATAAAAAAAGATAAACAAAGAAAAAATTAAACTGATAGATAGCAAAACTCCCAATGCAGCATTATAATTACCTACCCTAATACCTAAATAATTGTCTAGACCAAAAAGAGTGATTGCAATATAAAACAGATTAACTAATAATGCTATCCCTAAGAAAAATGACCTCACCATCAATCCTCCTATTCGTCAAAATCACCACACTAATATCATTTCAGTAACTTAGAATGACTTCATAAAATAAAGTCATGAAAACACCTAACCTACCTCCTTTAACTTTGTAGATATTACAACCATACCATTAACAATCCAACCTTTTCCAATTATGAATTGAATCAATTACTTCGAAACTGAGTCTCCCACAAACCTGCCCAAAACAATAAGAAGAGGGCAATTCTTCTGTTAAAGAATTGCCCCTATTGCGGAAGACTCGATTTCAAGATAATCTACTTAAGCTTATCTGCTACAACGAAATAAATAGCTATTATTTTAACAGTTTTTTATAATTATCCTTAATTGACTCTATGATTGATTTCATCTCATCCTATGTTCATCACCTTTTGAGTGATAATACCAGCAACCTCAAATTTAGGTAGTGCACCGTCTACAATTAGGTCAGAATTTGGTTTTGTCGTATCTAACATATTAAGATAACCACGCCTCCCTCTAGCTAAGTAGTTATCTAAATCCAGTATTATATCTTTAGCAGATCCACTTTTAAAATCTCTATTTATTCTACGTGCCATTGCAATATCCAATGGAGTATCAATAAACACTGCAAAATCAATAAGATTACTTGTTTTACTATGTAAATATGCAAATGGAAAATCTAATATTATGTAATCCTGAGGTTCAGCAAGTAACTGTTTTATATCTCTAATAAGCGGTGATAAGTCCCAATCATCAGGATTACAGCCATTATCAATCCATTTAATTATGTCTTTAGGACCATCAAAATCATAATCGTCAAAATATATCGTTTTACTATTTGGTAACTTCCCTTTTAAGCAAGAAGCAATTGTCGTTTATCCTCCGCCTGAAACCGCAGCAATAGCAATTACCATTGGTGACTTTCTTTTCATTATATTCCTCCAATATTTACGTTTGTCTATACTTTATTTACATTAGGGCAAGTACTCTATTGAGCAACCGCCCCCTATAAAGGAAGACTTGATATCGAGGTATGTTTAAGCAGACCTTAAACTAACACCCAGTTAGTTTAATAATGGTATGATGTTAATTTTTGTCTTTTCCAAAGACTTTCTTGATTTTATCTATAATTACTATCCCAATTACCCCGCCAATGCTCAATCCAGTAAAAGTTGCCCAATCTATCTCTTTCTCCGTCCATAAACTTAAGACAAATTGGATAATGTAAAGACTAACTATGTAGTAGGAAATATATTTTAATTTATCTTTAATTGTTATCTCCTCCAATAATACCTTGTATCAATCTGCTCGTTAGCATAAAAGCGATTACTTTTATTGAACAATTGCCCCCATGTCTTTAAGACTTGAATTCGAGAGGTTTTTACGATGTGTTACTACGCCAAAACTTGCCTGTTATAGGAAAAGTGAAACCGCCTAGCGTTAATCCTAATACAAGTGACCAGTTCATTTCACCGAATATGAAGTATCCGAAGAGAATAGCAGCGACTGCATAAGCGAGTGCAGAGATAATGCGATCTTTAATTCTTTTATTCATATTGCAATTCTTCTCCTACTACCTATATTTAATCTCTGTCCTTACTGTCCTTACTGACCTCTATTACCAACGGAGTACATTTCCAAACTATACCAATGTAAAAAAGGCGATCCTTCAATTGAAGAAACGCCCCCGTTTTTATAAGACTCGACTTCAAGATAATCGAAGCCAGGGGTGATTTTAATGCTTTGTCGGAAGCGTTAGAACCCTCCATCGCTTCCTTTGTCCACTTCCCTTATTTGGAATCAAATCCGAGGTCATTTAATAGATTAATAAGCATTGTTCCAGATTAAAAGGACCGATAGTTGCCGGTACTATTGGTGTAATTTGTAATTTGCTGCTGTAATATCGATATGTTTCTTACTGTAAGAATTAATTGATATTTTTTGCACATTTTCATCAGGTAAAGACAATTTTGACATGAGTAGATCAGAGAAGTTCTTATTGTGTGTACTAATAATAATTTGTTTTTCTTCGTTATTAATAAGTGATGTCAGCACATCAATGAAGGAGTATGTGTTAACATCGTCTAAATGTTGGAAAGGGTCATCAATTCCAACTATGTTAAGCTTGCTCCAATTTTGCGTAATGTTTAAAGCTAAGAAGATACTTAGTGCAAGGATTGTGGACTGTGCTGCGCTGAAATTTAAATTTGCATTTACTTCTTGTTTTAGCTGTTCTCTAGTTAAATCATCTAGCTGCCCCCAATCTCCTTCTTCAGAGAGTAAAACATACAAGTCATTCGCTCTCGTTACGAGTTTGACATGTTTATAATATGCATGAGGCGAGATTTGTCTAAAGAATTGATCAATAATACTGCTATTGTCCCTAAGATACTTGTTTATCAAATCACTCTGAACGTTTGTGTGTATTTTTTTAAGAATTTCAATATTATTTATATTTTCTTTTGCTAAAGAACGCTCAGAATTCATGTTTTGTTTTACATTAACTATTTTTTCCTTTTGTTTTTGTATTTCCGTCAACTTATCTTTTTCTTTAAAAGCAGAAACGTTCTTTAATCTAGCTGCAATTTCAGCATCTATACCTGATATCATTTTTAATTGTTGATTCATGAAATTGAGAAACTCATTTATGCTATACCTTTCGAAGGATACTGGGTAACCTGACTCTAAAGTCTTTGCGATATAGTGGATCTGATCAATCTTGTTTTCAAGACTATCTATACTAGATTCAAGTTCAACTTTTCTTATCTTCAACTGTTTACATGATTTTTCATTTTCATCTAAGTATTCGTCTAATTTCTTTACTCTTGCATTAATATCATCTTCATTGGAAATATTTAAAAATTTTCCTTTGAAATGTAATTTTAAATTCTTATTCTTTTTTTCTTTTAAATTGATTTTCTCGTTTAAGGAATTTAACTCATTTGACCTTTTAATAACATCCTTAGCTAAGTTATAATGATGTTCATGTTCATTTAAAAAGTTTTCTATTTTATCAAGTAAACTTTCTATGATAACCCTATCAAATTCTGACACATCACCAACAATAGACTCAAGATATATTATCTTACCTTCAAGAGAACTTTTATTTTTAAGCAGTACATTGAATTTTTCTTCTAAAGATTTAGTGTGCTCTTGTAGGGACTTTATATCATTCTCTATTTTGGATATTATTGAATTCTCTTCGCTGAGCTTTATATCGACTTCATCGTACTTTTCTTGGCCTTCTCTCAGCTTAAATTCAACATGACTTAAGAGAGTGTTTACATTTTCAAAATCACTGCCACACACAGGGCACTCCGTTTCAGACTCTCTATCTAAAAGACTCCTTTGCAAAGAGAAAGTAATCTGTTGAAAGTTATCTGCACGAATGTCCTTCTTCTTAGATTCCAACTGTTCAATTACTTGGTTTTTTTTCTCCTTATCTCTGTATGCTTGCTCAAGTTGTTCTTTATTGACTTTAACTTCGCTCTCTATGCTGTCTATCTTCATGTTTATTTTCTCTAGTTCTTGATTATTATCCTTTAACTTCAACCTTTTTAAGGTGTTCTCTTTTCTCTCTTTTTCACTTTCAAATACATGTATAAAGTCATTGTAGTTATTGTATTGTTCAATAATTTTTTTCATCTCTATATTACTATTCACATAAGATATAAAATTCTTTATTTCTCTTTCTTTACCTTTGAGATCATTTAGTTCCTCTTGTAATAATTTTATTTCCTGAAGATCCTCTCCGCGTAATAACAATTGATTCTTTCTACTTTCAGCTAATACCTTTCCGCGTTCTCTTCTTTCCAATTCATTATTGGCATCTTCAAAGTTTTTATATGAAAAATCAAGTTTTCTTTTTTCATCGATAAGTTCAGAATTAGATAACTCGAATCTATGTATCCTAGCAATTAAATTTTTTAACTTTCTACTTTTATTCTCTAGATCCTTTCTTTGGTTTCTAATTCTTTGAATATCTTCCTCTTCCAAGCTTTTGATTTTCACAGTATTATAATTCACCAGATGTTCTGGTAAAGAATAAAAATATGTATTTAATATATCAATCAAACTCGATTCACTGACTTCGCCAGTGTAGTCTAGAATATATTCATTATCTTTGTATCGTGTGTCAAGGCGCTTTATTTCGCTTTCAACATCCTTGAGTTCTGTATCTATACGATTTAATTCATTCTCAAAAGCAGTTTTACTCTTATTAATGTAATTTTTTAATTCTTTCCCATACTTATCGAGCCCAAGTATGTTTTCCAGTTTTGCATATCTATCAGTTGGTTTATCAACCTTCACAAATTCTTCTAAGGTTTCTTGAGATAAAATCTGAGTAGCAGCAAATATTGAAGTAAAGCTGTTTAACTTTTGTTCTTGATTTAAGAAACTCCCTGTTGTAATTAGATTGATTATTACTTTTAATCCCTCTCTAATAGAGTATGGCTGCCCATCAACATAAAGCTTTTTGACTACATTCCCTGATAATAGCTTTCTAACTTCTCTTTTGATTGTACTTATATTCCCATCTCTATTAACTATATCTACTTCTACACTGACTCTATAAGTTTCCTTTTGGTACTCATGATTATTAACAAGATAATTAAATTTAGTTTGTTCGCTACTACCAGAAAAGCGATTGAATTCGCCAGTAAACACCCAACTTATAGCATCAAAGATTGTACTTTTACCATGTCCATTTGAACCCTCGATCAATATTACTTTCTTATCAGCCAAGTTAAACTCATGGACACCTCTAAATATTCTAAAATTCTCTAATTTAAGTCGATTAATTTTCATCACTTACACTCCCCCTTCCTATGTTTAAGATATCTTGTTCAAGTTCACTATTTTCTTCTGAGGCAGAGTACGAAGTGAAATAGTAATCTAACAAGTTGTTCGCTAATGAGTAAAAACTATTAAGGTCTTGCTTTTCTTCACCAGCATTCTCATTTATAACGGAAGAATTTAACATCCCAGATTTGAACTCCTGGTCATAATCAAATTGTGATCTTTTAATAAATTGATTGCTTAGAAAAGGAACATCCGTAATTTCTTCTACTGATCTGAAAACATATTTCTTACACACGTATTCATCTTTAACAACCTTATTTATTGAAAGTGCTAAATCATCATCACTATCTAAATCAAAATTTAGAATCATGAAAAAATAAATATTTTTCTTGTATTTTACAGGCAGATAATTATATATGCTCGCTATAAATGGTTGTTCGGAAATGTACCAGTCAAGAAATAATGATTTTGCCTCGTATTCTTTGGCAAAGATTAATCTTGAGTCCTTCACCCACATCTGTATTCCATTATCGGACAACTCAGCATTAAAAGGCTCAAACTCCATTAATTCGTAACCCATCTGCTTAAACTTTATAATCAACTCTTCAATTTGCAAAGAAAGCACCTACTCTTCTGATAGACTAATTTTCCACTGAGACTCCATCTCTTTATTCTGAAATGTCGGAAAGGCCTCTTCATTTGTGGTACTGAAAAATTCAAAGAAACCATCCACTTCGTCTTTGTTAATGAACTTTAAATTTTCAGGTGGATCAATTATCGATATGTCATCTTTTTCAATTTTAGCAACAGTAAATCTTGCTGCTAGCCTCTCACTAGTCTTGGACCTTGTAGTTTCCTGTTCTTCCTTCTCGTCAATTATTAAACTGAAAAGCTCTTGATTAATGTTAGAACCGTAATCACATTGTTGCAATGCAGAAATCACCGTGTTTTTCACCATTAAAGCATTTGACTTATTTCTAGCATTATGAATAGTAAATAAAAGCTTCTCATTTTCTATTTCACCTGTGTGAAACAATAACTGAGAATTTTGGAATTCTACTTTTTTAGAAGGATAGAAAACTAAACAACGTATGATATAGGATAAAGACTTCTTAATATGTTGCTTGTTCTTATCACTATTGAACTGTTCAACTTTAATTATGCTTTGTAAGTTAAACAGTTTGTTTAAAAACACTAAGCAGTATTTGGTGTCTTTCCTAAACTGCTGCTCAAACTCTGTTCTAAACCAATCTAATGTATCGAGTAACTCCGAAAGTAATTTTTGATTAGATTTAAATTCTTCTTGAAATTCGCTTCGAAGAGCTCCTAGCAGATATTTAATTGTTCTTAACAGGGAATTGTCTTCTAAATAACTCGATGCATCGTCTTTTAAAGATTCACTCCATGTGTAGATTAGTGCATTTACGTCTTCTCTTTTAAAGACTAAATCAGACTTATCCATTTCCTGATCGTCTCTGTAAGTACGTTGTACAACTTCAGACAACAAATTACTAAAAATCCCTTCAACAATTGTTTTCTTGATTGGATGTAAAATCCCAATAATATCAGTAATTAAACCTTCGATTGTTTTCTTTAATGAATCGAAAGAGCCCAATTTGTTAATGTACAGTTTCTCTAAATAAAACTCCACTGAATTAGTAAATACTTCACTGAATTGTATATTTCTATCCTTTAGTTCTACTGGGCTTTCTATTTTTGACTTAAGGATAGTGTCTTTTGAAATATCCGCATTAAATGAAGGATTGAGTGTGAATAATTCCAAATCTTCCAGACTGTTCTGAGGAGTGTTACTTACAAGTTCAAACTGAGGTTCAACGAAGGATTTATCATCCATGTACTCTTGGATTAGAGATATGGAGCTTTTATCAATAAAGACTTCATAGTTTTTAAATAGTTTCTCTATCCATGAATTAAAATAATCATAGTCACTATCTACGCGTTTCTTTTTGCTTCGTGAGTAGATGTCATTAGGTTGCACTTTATTTGAACTGTTCTGTCTCACTGTCTTTACTTGAATAAAGCGAATATTATCGTTACTCAATAGTGCGACGTCATCAAAATATTCAAATACAACTTTGTCCCACCAACTATTTTTGGGATCTTGTACCATCTTGAGGATATAATAAATTGCGACGTAATATTGATACACAAATCCCCTGATTGCAGTTAATCCGCCTAAATCCTCAAACTCGCCCTGCATCAGTTTGTTAATAATGTCTTCTTCATCAATTCCTTCGAGGTCTTCCCCGCTTTGATCTTGATATATTCTGAACTTTTCTAAGTGATACTGATATACCGAATCTTTATATGCCTTTTCCACTATATTACCCCCAGATAATCACACTAAATAACTTGTAATCTACTGAATATTTTACTATATATATGATGTTTATGAACTAGAAGAGTAGCATTTTGCACTTCAAAAAGGGCATAATCTTAATAAAACGCTGAGGTTACTACTTTAGGTGTTTTGCCTCTCCAAAAACATGATGATAATAGTAAAACTACAACTCCTAAAAAGCGCTTTAATTTTATATACGAATGAGTACAGATATCGTTTCAAATGTGGCTAATACCTCGAAACTGAGTCTTCCACAAACCTGCCCGTTTCTTGAAGACTCAGTTTCAAGGTATATATCCAAATCAGGGAACAAGATACAATGGTTACATCATGAAAGTAGAAAATCTAAAGTTAATATAATAGAACGCTCATTCGCATTCTTCGGATATCATCAACAAGCTTTAATAGTATCCAAACTTAAAAAAGCTGTCGAAAGCTTTCTCGACAGCCTTGAAGCCTCCTATTATGGACGGCTTACATTATTCATTCAAATAAATCATCTGAGGTTTAGGATGACTTAAAAAGTCATGGTGTGAAATCGTCCAGGCATAAGCTCCGGCATATTCAAAAACAACGAGGTCTCCGGCACGAAGCTTATCCACCTGCTCCCCGCGGACGAGGACGTCATTCGGCGTACATAGTTCTCCAGTAATTGTTACATCCTGATTTAAAACACCCGGACGCGGCCAGTTTTTCTCCCACCTATCTACAGGAATGATCTGGAATGGATGACTCATTTTCCAGGCCGCCGGCAGACGAAGGTGGTGGGAGCCGCCGCGGACAAGGGCAAAGGCTTGCTCATGGTTTTCCTTCACATCCAGAACCTCTGTTACATAATAACCACATCCGGCTGTCATATAGCGTCCCAGTTCCAAAATCACTGTCATGTCCCCGACTTCTTTCTCCAATTGTTGGATACCTTCAACGAACGTCATCCAGTCAAAAGGTGTGTCCGGGTCCCAGTAATTGATACCGATGCCTCCCCCGACATCGACAGTTTCCAGATCCAGGTGGAACGCACTGGCCCAGTCCTTAGCTTTCTGGATGCAGAGACCGGTAAAAGCGACGTGCTTGTCCGCATCGAGGTTGTTGGACATAGCATGAAAATGAAACCCCTTCACATGAATATGATCCAGTCCGGCTGCGGCATTCAGGATATCCGGCATTTGATATTCATCGATACCGAACTGGGTGGGTGTTCCAGACATCATATGATGACTTTCCGGCACATCCTTCCGAAGGTTGACACGCAGCAGGACAGGCATGACTTTTCCAGATTTCCCAGCCGCTTCATTGATCCGGTATAGATCATAGAGACTTTCTACATTGATGTAACGCACCTCTTTTTCTACAGCGGCTGCGATTTCCCTGTCTTTTTTAGCAGGCGCACCGAAAAGAAGCGGCCTTTCTCCCCCTGCTTTATTCATCTCCTCCTCTGATGCCGTGTCAAAACCGTCTACGATAGGAGTAAGCGCTGCTAAAATATGAGGGTCCGGGTTGGCTTTTACAGCATAATACAGGTCACAAAAATCCGGCAGGCTCGACTTCAGTGATTCCGCATGGCTTTTCAGCTGCTGTAAGTCATAGACATACGCACAGATGGGATCTTTTCCTTGATGCTTTTCATTGATGATCTTCTCGATATCCATTCCTTATTCCTCCACAACCTGACGCCCCAACGGATTCGGCACTTCATTGTATCCATACCCTTGACTGTTCGTAAGACGCATTTTTGTCAACGATTTGTGCATGACCACAGGCTGATAGAGGAAATCACGATCTTCCTTCACAGCCTTCTCCGATGCTTCATCAACTGCCAAATCGTCCAATATCTGTTCACACTGCTGTTTCACAACGTCCCAGAACCACGGCTCTCCGGCATTTGTCCACTCACTCAGCTGGCGGATGATTTCCCCGAGGTGATTTTGGAAGACCGTGTAATACAGCTTATGGTGCATGTCGGACAAGTTGTTCGTTACACTGACAGAATCAGCGGCAAACGCCGGGGTATGACCGCGGCTGCGGAGACGGTCTGTATAAATACGCGATCCGCCCCAGTCACGAAAGAAGAAACGGGAAAGACGGCCGTTTTTAAAGACGGGAATACTGTTCTGCAAATGCCCCTCCAGGGCGATGCCATATTTCACCATCAGTTTCAAATATCCAGGAAGAACTTTCTCAACATAGGTCTTGAAAAAGCTTTCCGATGCTTCTTCTATCGTAAGGTTTTCACAGCGGCTCAGTTCTTCGATTATATCTCTCAAAACGGTCCGGCCGCTGATCGGAGATTCGGCATAGAGGGCCATTCCAGCCACCGCCCATTCCCCATCCTCCAAATGATGGTCGATGTCTTCCCGCAGCAGCATTGTTAAATTCCTGCTTTTAAGGCGGTCGTCCGATTGGAAGGCCGCACCGGAAAGCTCCATCAGAGGAACGAAGCTCTCCATATCTGATTCTTTTTCGTAAATGTCCTTGATCAGACGGGAGAAAACCGTGGAATTCATAGCCGTCTGCATTGAAATCGACCGGATTGTGGATGTCATCTGACTGTTGACCGCCAATTTTATGACCGGTTGATTCCCTTTCGGGGCCACAGTTCGAAAGGATGAGGTAGCTTCTGCATCCAAGTATGGCTGATCTAATAGAACAACCACCCCGCTTTTTATCTCCTCTTCATAAATAACAGGTAGAGCGTTTTCCATCTGCCACGGATGGACAGGGATCATCTCATACTCCTCCGCGTCATACCCTTTATCTGAAAGCTCCCGGCGGGCAGCCGATGTCTGATCCGTAAAATACTTCTCCAAACCGGTCTCTGTCATAACAAGCGCACTCCGCTTCACAGCTGCAAACCGGATGATAAACGGCTGATGAAATTCAGGTGAAAACCGGAGCACATCCTGATAGGAAAGACCGAGTTTCGTCTTAGCTCCCGGATGTAAATGATGCCCCTCGACGACAAGTTGTTCGAAAAACAACCCTGGTGAAAATCCGGACCCTCTTTTTTTAAAGGCCAGATAAGAAAACAGTGTATCCGCTGCAAGATTATGGGCTTCCTTCTTCACTCCATCTTTCCATACCTCATCAAAAGCAAGAGCCATTGTTAAATTCGCCGTTCCATTATTCAGTTCCCGTGTAAATGGGAAGAGGTTCGGAAAATCCTCCACGGAAAATAATAGATGAAGAAGGTCAGCCGCTGATTCCACACGCCGGCAGCCTTCGCTGGAGACAAACAGGATCCCCTCTGCTGTTTCAATCATTTGGAAGGCCGAAACCCGGCGGATCGGAAATAAGACACCATAGTCACCCCGGCAGATGATAAGATAGTCCCTGCCTTCTTCGAGAGGCTGGTTTTTCAGCCCCTTATACAGAGGCTCTTCCGAGACGGGGACTCCATCTGCCAGCAGCGTCCCACGCTCCACTTCAATCTTCCGGGCGGTTTGATACATCCCCTGAATGTTCTCGCGAAGAATCGAATCGGCCAGTTTATGCAGAATTCCCTTTCTCCCGTTGTCTCTATGTTTATGGAAATAGGGTACGAGTTCCGGATACGAGGTGGTCAGGAACTCCAGACACTTCTCCTCTTCAAAAATCGGTCGGGGCATCGTGTGAAGTTCTGTAGGAATCATTTCTTCGTCACCTCCTTTGTCAGTGGATTGGGAGCATCCACATAACGATAGTCTGTATATTGATCTGTGAGTCTCATTTGAACGAGGGCTTTCATCTTAGACGGGCCGGAACATAAGGCCCTCTCGTCTTCTTCTGCATCTTGTTGAATGGAAGGAAGCTTCCTCAACTCTTCATATTGATCATGAATAACCCTTCGGACTTCCTCCCACATCTCCTCCTCTCCACAGCCAAGAGATCTTGCGAGAGCCGTAATGATTTCGCCGAAGTGATTATGAAGCAGTGCATGAGAAAAGACATGCAGGAGATCATCCGGCTGCTCGGTCAGCAGGTTCGTAGCCGGATCAATCGGCAGTTGATCAAAGAAGCGTCCGAGCCGCCCGCTCATTATCCGGATGCCGCCATAATCTCTCAAAATGATACGCTCAGGCCGTCCTTTTGAGAAGACGACCACACAATTCTGCAGATGGGCTTCCATTCCAATACCATATTTCGTCAAAAGCGTCAGAATGGGAGGGAGGACAGCCTCTGCATAGGCTTTGATAAACGACGCTGCCGTTGAATGTTCCATCGACTCCATCATTTCCCGGGCAATTAACATACCGCTGATTGGGGAGTCAGCTACAAGAGCAGCCGCCGGGACAGCGACTTCGTCTTCATTCAGATCCTGTTCTGGATTTTCACGTAGAATGGCTGCCAGATTCTTCTGCTTTTCATGTCTGACATCATCAGATAACGGACCTTTGGGTTCGTAGTGTAGACCGGCGGATTCCTTCATCGCAGACAGCCGTCCGGCCAAATCGCGGTCCTGACTTAACAGGGTTTCAAAAAGACGGGATAAGGCAGGACCGTTCTTTGTTGAAGCGGCGGACACGGTCCTGACTGCACTCGTCATTTGTACGTTCACAGCCGTTTTTATATGATGACGGGTGACGCTTCCTTCGGGAGCAAGGGTGCGAAAAGAAATCAAGGCTGTCATAGGCAGGGTGTACGCCGGGACCGGAAACACCAGACCGCTGTCCAGTTCTTCCTTATAGTCCGGTTCTATCGTATGCTCCCACTGCCACGGATGGACAGGAAGAAGTTCATAGTCCCCCCTGTTGACTTCCTTCTGTCTGCAGGCCGCTTCAAAAGCATGCTCCAGTCCTTGATATTCTTTGAATAAAATGGATGAAGCTGTTTCCCCTCCCATCGTCGTCTGCCGCACGACGTCTTTATGTACCGCTGCCGGAATGACACCTGGCTTCCCCGCCCATTCCGGCGCAAACGTGCGGATGTCCTCCGTACTCAAACCCATTCGTGTGCGTGATCCGGGATGGATCGTATGCCCCTGAATGACCCACTGTTCAAAGTAGACGAGTGGACTGAAAGAAGCAACCGCCCGTTTTTTATGTTCCACATAGGAAAGCATCGTTTCCGCTCCCCTTCTGCGGGCTTCTTTAACGGCTGTCGCTTTCCTGATGGATGCCGCCTCAAGGGCCAGGGCATAGTTGGAAGCACTGTTGACCATTTCATCATAAAACCGCTGGACGGACTCTTTTTCATCAGGGGCATACAGGAAATCCAGCAGCTGTTCCGGCGTTGTGACCGCAGACTCCGCCCCCTTATCGTCTAAATGAAAGACACGGCTGATGTCTATTTGGCCGAGCATGTATGTTTTTTCCACGATCACATGGATCATTCCTCTGTTGGCTTTCAAGCCGATTTCTCTGTCCCCATTCTTCCATTCATAAGCAAAAACATGCTCACGTATGATGGCTTGAAGAAGCTGATGGAGCACAGACAACGACGCTTTTTCTTGATGTTGAAGTTTACGCATTTCTTTCATTTCTGTCACCTCTTGCCGGGGTTCATTTTATGTACCGGGGTCTATTCCCTCAAACAATAGGGAATAATCTCCCCATACTGCCTGTAACGTTAGAATACTCTTCTCCCCCCTCTGGTTATGCTCTACCTGTTGTCCAAAGACAGAAAATATTTTATACTTGATAATGATTATCACTATAAAATCACATGTAGGAGTCATATTTATGAAGACTGCATTCCAAAATATTCAAAAAAACCATCGCATCTATATCGGGAGCCGGCATGCCGGACATGTCTCACATAACGTCACCGACCTGATTGAAAATAAAGAAAACCTTGAGCGTCTGTTGACCGCTCAGGCGGACAATCTTGAAGCCCCGAATCTGTCTGTTGCCGGGCTGTTATTTGGAAAAATGTACTCGGTTCTTACGATGGGCCTGTTTGAATCCATCGTCCGTCATGGCATTTTGTTTGATGGACACCCGGAGCATTATGGGATTCAACAGAAAGAAAAGAACGTCATGAATTACATCCTTGCGGAAGACTGCGTCCATAAAGTCGCAGATGTATCCGAGGCGTATGTGAAAGCACAGATTCGTACGTTCATCGTACATCATCTGCAGCCGTTGTTCCAGACAGCCGCCCACGTTTCCAAGTGCAAGGCGGCCCATATGCGTTCCATCGTTTCCCACAACCTGCATCAACGCATGTGTGCGCTTGAAAAAGAAGGGGTGGATCCGGACCAGTTGGAAAAGGTCTTCCGTTGGTTCACATCAAACGAGCTATTCCATGAAAATGAGCGCAATCCGCTCTACTTCAAATTCCGCTGGTACACCTCTGAAGAGGGAAAACAAACCTATGTCCGCCGTCACTGCTGCATGAAATATATGCTCCATGATGCGGATAAAAGCAAATGCTGTCCGACCTGCCCGCTCATTACTGATGAGGAGCGCAGGGACCGGATATAAGGAAAACCCCCGCCAGGCTTACGTACTGGACGGGGGTTGGTTTTATGCTTTCATTTGATTGTATTTCTCTTCTACGAGCTGGACGAGCGGATGACCGGCGTCCAGACCTGAAACGCGGACCAATGTGGCTTGAAGTCCTTCGTTTTTCAATTCTTCCTGGATTTCAGCTGCTTCCGGATCCTCCTTATAATCATACAAGAGGGCAGCAGCAATGACTTCTGCCAGGTGGGACGGCTCTTCGTTCATACGTTCAGCATACTCAAAGGCAGGACGAATCAAACGGTCTTTCGGTCCAAGCTTCCTTTTCGGCGCACGCCCGACACGGGTCACTTCATCAGATAGATCCGGGTTTTCGAAGCGCTTGATGATTTTATCGGCATATGCTTGATGTGTTTCTTTGTCAAAACCGTACTTCTCTATGAGAACGGCCCCTGTTTCAGCGAGCGTACCACGAAGAACATCCTTCACTTTTGGATCATTCATCGCTTCCATAATCGTCTTATGACCATAATAATAGCCGAGATAAGCAGGAACCGCATGCCCTGTGTTAACGGTGAACAATTTCCGTTCAATATACGGCGTTAGATCACTCACATACGTAATGCCTTCGACAGCCGGGCGCTCCCCTTTGATTGCCGGCGTTTCCACAACCCACTCATAGTAGGGTTCTACTTTGACGGCAAGCGGATCTTCGTTGGCCTGATCAGGAACGATACGGTCGACCGCTGCGTTCGGGAAACCTGTTTCTGCAAGAACAGCGTCCGCTTCATCCCCCTCTAAATGCTCCAGAACCGAGGCTTTCAATGATTCACTACCACCAATCATGTTCTCACAGGCGATCACATTTACGGGACCACCGTTGTTCTGGCTGCGCTGCTTCAAGCCTTTAGCTAAGAGGCCTGCGATGACAGAGAGAATGTGGGGGCCGACCGCTGTCGTAACCAGATCCGCTTCAGCAATCGCTTCAATAACGGCCGCTTCCTGCTGGATACTGTTCAAACCGGAAACGTGTTGCACTTCCAGGGATTCAGCTGATCCGGCAAGCTCCACCGTGTAACTCCGGCGTTCATTCAACTGATTGATCAGCGTTTCATTGACATCGACGAAAATCGTTTCAAATCCTGACTGGTCCAGCAGAGCTCCGATAAATCCTCTGCCGATGTTTCCTGCTCCAAAATGAACGGCCTTCATGTTATTCCACCTCGCTGAACATTTGAATGACTTCTTCCTTGCTTTCCGCTTCAATTAACTTTTGTACGTTTTCTTCTTCCGAACATACAATCGCAATTTGAGAAAGAATTTCAAGGTGCTCATCGCCTTTACCAGCAATACCGATCAACAGCTTCACGATGTTTCCGCCTCCGAAATCCACCCCTTCTGGTACCGTCACCACACTGATGCCTGTTTCAAGTACCACTTTCTTCGCATCCTCCGTACCATGGGGGATCGCTACAAAGTTACCCATGTAAGTGGAAGTCAGCTCTTCACGTTTCAGCATTTCATCAATATAGGACTCCTCTACATACCCCTGGCCATTTAAAATACCGCCTACATAACGGATCGCTTCTTCCTTTGTCGCCAGTGTTTGGTTCAGTTCAATGTTTTCTTTTGTCAAAATGTTGTTAGACATGATTCATTCTCCTCTTATTGTTTAGTTTGTAAATATTCATAAAGCTTTGTGCTGAGGTAATTGACGATGGTGTCTTCCTCTCTGGATTCCAGAACAGCCACACATTCTTCCTCCTCAACAATCAGCGAACTTAAGTAACTCAATGTTTCGAGACCCTCTCTGCTCATATCCGCCGGTGCGAGCATAAGCAGAATGGTGTGTACGTCAGCGGGTTCCCCACCCATATCGACAGCCTTCACCGGCTCATGAGTGAAGTGGACTGTAAAGGAAGGCTCTTTCACCGACTCACTGCGTGTATGGTACAACGCAAGAGCTGTGCCGGGGATGGCGAGCCCGCCTTTCTGCTCCCGATCCAGCAAGGCTTCAAGAACAGCAGGACCGTTTGGAATGAAACCGTCTGCGGCCAGGCGTTCCGTCATCGCTGTCAACACACGGGGCATATCATAACCATCTGCCTCCAGGACGCGGAGCCTGTTCAGCAGATGATCAATCACATCGGCAAAGCTCCTCCAGCTTTTCAGCCTGTCTTTCACCTGTCGGAAGTCCACCCGGGTCACCGAAGGTTTCGAATCCTTTTTCGCTTCTTTCAAATGACGAAACACCTGGATACGGCGGATGGTGTGCTCCAGCTTATGAACATCCTTCTGCGGCAGAACAGGACTTACCCTTACATAATCGTCTATATCCGGAAGCTCAATCGTAGAAACGATCAGGTCATAATCTTCCTTCATCATATCCTTCAATTCAAAAAGCGAGCGATGCTCAACGGATTCGATTTCATTGAACCGCTTTTGAAGCTTAGCGGCGAGGATCTTAGCCGTCCCGATTCCGCTTGAGCAGACAACAAGGACATCCAGTCCCCTTCTGCCTTCCAGCTTTAAGAGAGCGGAGGCGAAATGCATGACAACAAAGGCCACTTCTTCTTTCGGAAAGAAAAGATCAGGAAAAACTTCAGCAAGACTTTCTTCGATATGGACGAAAAGCTCCGGGTAATCTTCCACCATCTGTTCGGTAAACGTATTCTCAATCCCCATTTGGTGCTTCAGCCTGTATAAGCTCGGCTTCAAGTGAGCTACAAGGTCATGCAGCAGGCGGTCGGACTCGTGAAAATGGATGCCGGTTCGATTTGTTACTTCTGTAATCAGCTGTTTCGTTTGTACAGCAATACTCATACTTGACTCCTCAAGTACAGAATGACGGTCGTAACGCGCTTTGGCTCCCATCAAGTGCATCGTAATGAAACCTGTCTCCGCTTCCGGGATGTCCAGTTGAAACGCATCCGCCAGCAACCGTGTCAGCTCCCTCGCAAATTCGAACTCTTTGGAATGACGAAGCTTATCCAGCTGTTCTTCTTCCATATGAATCATTTCCCCGTATTGAATCCGCTCGATCGCAAGACCAAGGTGGATAACGAGAGCGATATAGGCGCTGTCTGCCAGCGGGTAATGCAGGTTACTCCTCAATTGTTCCACATGGGTTTCAATTCGAGTCAGCTTGTCCGGCTGCACAAAATCCAGCAGCTGACCGGATATAGAGGATACCGGCTTTTTATCGGCCTGCATATTCTGCTGAAGGAGCGAAAACAAATCCAGTTCATTCAAATGCTTCATAAGCAGCGAACTGATGGCTTTACGGATACCCGATTCAGGGCCGCTCACTTCCACTCCATAGCCCCGCCTGCGGACGAGCGTCAATTCAAAATCCGCTAAATAGCTTTCCACCTTATCTAAATCATGACTGGCGGTTGCCACCGTCACTCCAAGGTCAGTGGCCAGCGCGGACAATTTTACAGGCTCTCTTGATTCCAGCAGTTTGGATAAAATGAGCACCTGACGTTCTTCAGGCGTATAGTCGACCGTTTCCTGCTGATGCAGTTCCCGTTTAAACTGCTGTCTGTTTTCAAATGGGCCTTCAAGAATAAGTAATCCTCCAGATTGTTTGGATAAACGGAGCCCGTACTCCTCAAGAACACTTTCAATTCCCTTTAAGTCACGGTGGACGGTTCTGGTGCTTATACCGAGATCCTCAGCCACCTGTTTGATCGTCACGGTCTCTTGCTCTGAAAAAAGCTGCTCTAAAATCTTTCTTTCGCGGGCTGTCACATACATCTGCCTCACCTCCCTCATTGACAACATTTAATTAGTTTATTTGCTATATTTCCATCTTAGCCCGGTTCGTAAGGGTTTTCAACAGAAAGTAAACCCACTCTCGTCACGATGGCTGTGACAAAATTAAAAAAGAAAACATTCTCCAACAGAACTCCGACAGTTGGTTCAGGCGCGTGCCGCTTATCGGTGAATGCTTGCGGTAGAACGGAAATGGTCTTATCACGTGAAGGCACGAGATATAATATATTTTGACCAAACAAAAAAGGAAGCCTCACGGGCTTCCTTTTTTTCGTGCTTATTCGTCTTCTTTCAATTCATTGACCAATTCATCATAGCGCGGGCTGTTCAGGAAGTTGTCCACGGAAATGTGGTGGGCTCCTGGTACACGCTGCATCGCACGCTCCGTCAAATCTTTGTGTGTGATGACGATATCCACATCAGATGGCAGGTCATTGATCGCCATGTTTGTCACATCAATGTTAATCCCTGCTTTTTTGAATTTGTTCTTAAGAAGGGAAGCTCCCATTGCACTGGAACCCATACCGGCGTCACAGGCAAAGATGATCCGGTCAATTTCCTTTTCATCCACTGCTGGGACTTCTCCGGTATTTCCAGATGGCGCAGGCTGCGCTTTTCCCTGGGATTCTTCAGGCTTCTCATCATTTTGCAGTTCATTGACAAGCTCATCATAGCGCGGGCTGTTCAGGAAGTTGTCCACGGAAATGTGGTGAGCTCCTGGTACACGCTGCATCGCACGCTCCGTCAAATCTTTGTGTGTGATGACGATATCCACATCCGATGGAAGGTCATTGATCGCCATGTTTGTCACATCAATGTTAATCCCTGCTTTTTTGAATTTGTTCTTAAGAAGGGAAGCTCCCATTGCACTGGATCCCATGCCGGCGTCACAGGCAAAGATGATCCGGTCAATATCCCCTTCACGTACAGATGGAACTTCTTCTGTATTTCCAGAAGGAGCCTGCTCTGTAGAAGCTTCTTTTGCTTCTTCGTCCTTCGTCAACTGACCGGAAACGGAACTCTTCTTCCCTTTCATCTGTTCCATCTGCGCAGTCGCCTGGTTCAAATCGTCTTCCTCCTCTTTCTTGCTCAGCTTCAGAATCAAGGAAGCGACAAGGAAGGAAGCAAGAGCGGCAATCAACACACCAGCGATTACTCCCAGCAGATCTCCACGTGCTGTCAACGTCCCGATGGCGATGATACTACCCGGGGACGGTGTAGCTGTCAGTCCGACACCAAGAGCGGCAAAGGTTGCTGTACCTGATACACCACCAGCAATAACGGCTAGAAGCAGAGCCGGCTTGGACAGAATGTACGGGAAGTAGATTTCATGGATCCCACCGAAGAAGTGGATGATCGCAGCACCAGGTGCTGTCTGGCGGGAAACCCCTTTTCCAAAGATCGTAAAGGCTAACAAGACACCAAGTCCAGGTCCTGGGTTGGACTCAAGCAGGAAGAGAATCGATTTTCCAAGATCCTGCGTTTGATCCACTGCAATCGGACTCAGGATGCCGTGGTTGATGGCGTTGTTCAGGAACAAAATCTTCGCTGGTTCAATAAAGACGTTGACCAGTGGAAGCAGTCCGGCACCAATCAGGAACTCTACCGCACTTCCGAGAATATTTGTCAGTCCTGCCATTACCGGACCGACCACATAATAACCAATGATAGCAAGAATACCTGCGGCAATACCGGCCGTAAAGTTGTTGATCAACATTTCAAAACCGGATTTCACTTTTCCTTCAAACAGTTTGTCTACATATTTGATGACAAGGCCACTGAATGGACCAATCACCATGGCACCAAGGAACATCGGAATGTCTGCTCCGACGATAACCCCCATCGTCGCTGTCGCACCGACCACTCCTCCGCGCAGACCGTGGACAAGACGTCCACCTGTGAAACCGATCAATAATGGAAGGAGATACGTAATCATCGGGCCGACCATTTCGGCTAAATCTTCGTTTGGAAACCATCCATCTGGTATAAATAAAGCGGTAATAAGTCCCCATGCAATAAATGCGCCGATGTTCGGCATGATCATACTACTTAGAAAGCTGCCAAATTTCTGTACCCGGGCACGGAAACCAGCTTGCTGCTTTTCACTCATTTTGTTTCCTCCTCGTCTCTTTCGTGTGTTTCTTCTGTAACCTTATGATAAAGCGGTTACAACCCATATCTCAAGACAATCTAAACGCATGTTTGTCACAGATGTCATGACAGGATTAAAAAACCTGTCATGGCGCGGTTTACCAGCCCTCCACATTCATCAAAACTGGAATGTGATCCCAGTTCTTGTTTGAGTTTCTGCTCACAGGGAACGTTTACACAAGATAATAAGGACAGGAGGAATAGGACGATGAATGCAGCTCAACTACTGATTCAATGCTTGGAAAAGGAAGGCGTCGAGTACATGTTCGGCGTCCCGGGGGAAGAAAATATTGATGTGATGGATGCTGTTTTAGACTCATCCATCCAATTTGTCACAGCAAGACACGAAACGAGTGCCGCTTTTATGGCAAGTACGTATGGACGTTTGACTGGAAAACCTGGTGTCTGCCTCGCCACACTCGGGCCAGGTGCTGCCAATCTATTAACAGGAGTGGCCAACGCAAACATGGACCGCTGCCCACTGATTGCGATTACCGGTCAGGCGGGCCTTGATCGTCAGCATAAAGAGTCCCATCAGTACTATGACCTTGTCGATATTTATGAACCTGTGACCAAATGGAATGCCCAGATCAAAACAGGTGAAATGATTCCGGAGGCCGTACGGAAAGCGTACAAAGTGGCAGCGGAGGAAAAACCGGGCGCGACCCACATCGATCTTCCCGAAGATATTGCCGAAACCGAAGTAGAGGGAGCTCCCCTGTCAATCAGCCGCTCCACTCTGCCGGTAGCAGAAACGTCCGTGATCCAGGAAGCAGCGGAAATCATAAAAGAAGCACGGTTTCCAATCATCTTAGCCGGAAATGGAGTGACCAGGGCAGGAGCATCTGAAGAACTCCAAGAGTTGGCCGAAAAAGCGTCCATTCCTGTTGTCCATTCCTTTATGGGCAAAGGAGCACTCTCTTGGAAACATGAACACAACCTCTTTGCAGCAGGTAGCGGAACAGATTACATTACGTGCGGATTCAGCAAAGCTGATTTAATCATCACGATCGGCTTTGATATGGCAGAGACTCCTCCGGAAAGCTGGAACCCTTCCGGCCGTACTCCCGTCCTCCATATCGATACGGCAACGGCTGAAATCGATTCCCATTATCCGGTCAAGGTGAATGTCGTTGGGGACATCCGTAAAAACCTGGCTCAGCTGAATACATCCCTCTCAAGTCAGGAACGGGACCTTTCATGGGCCGAACATGTGCGCAGTCAGATGCTTGAAGATATGAACGCTCATAAAGATGATGACTCCTATCCCTTGAAACCGCAGAAAATCATCTCCGATCTGCGCCGGACTTTGAACGATGAGGACATCGTTATTTCCGACGTGGGCGCCCATAAAATGTGGATGTCCCGCCTCTATCCGGCCGCCCTTCCGAACACGTGTCTCATCTCCAACGGACTTGCTTCCATGGGGGTAGCTGTTCCCGGTGCTGTCGGTGCGAAGCTGGCTCACCCGGACAAAACAGTAGTGGCCGTGTGCGGGGATGGCTCTCTTTTGATGACAGAAGCAGAAATGGAAACGGCAGTAAGACTCCAGCTCCCTATCATCATTCTGTTATGGCGTGATGAAGGCTACGGATTGATTGAATGGCATCAGAAGAAGAAATTCGACCGCTCTTCCCATATCGGTTTCGGAAACCCGGATTTCTCCAAACTGGCAGAAGCATTCGGTTTTGAGTCTCTAACAGTAGAGAAAGGTGATGCTCTTACAGTAACCCTTCAGCAGGCCATTTCTTTAAACAGGCCTGTACTGATTGACTGTCCTGTCGATTACGGTGAAAATATGAAGTTGACGGAAAAACTAAACCAAATCCAATGCGACTGAGGGATTGGACAGGAAAGCAGCTTCAAAGAATGAATAAAAATAAGCGGAGCCTGATGGCTCCGCTTTCCAAGCTGCCGGGTCATTGATCGGCAGCTTTTTTGATCGTTTCTTTTTCTTCTTGTTTCCCATGTATGTAAGAACATGACCAAGAGATTCTTTTCATATAAAAGGGGGTCGCTCCCAGAAAAGACCTATACTTTTCTCTGTTCTTTACTGGATATGAAGAGGTCCAAAGGCATACGATTGACTGCCGGACTCCATCTCAAATGTGAAAACATCCCCACGCGCAGCAGGCCCCACTCCTTCCGGTGTACCCGTGAAAATGATATCTCCCCTGCCGAGCCCGAGACGACCTCCGATCACGTCAATAAGCTCCCGCAGGGAAAAAATCATTCGTTCCGGCTCCCCATTCTGAACGATTCTTCCGTTTTTAAAAAGGGAGAAGGCCGCCTTACGAAACGCCTCTTCCCCTGGGAAAGGCTGAAACCGGCTGACTACAGCTGATCCAGGAAAGCCTTTCGCCATTGTCCACGGATGCCCTTTTTCCTTCAGTTTCGACTGTACATCCCTCGCTGTGAAATCAATACCGAGGGCGATGCCGTCGAGCATAGCATCGAGCGGTTTATCCGGATGGTAGTCCTCTCTCATTTTTACGACCAGCTCTCCTTCAAAGTGGATCTCCCCCTGCTCAAATGGAAGGTGAATTTCTCCCTCCGTTGTATGTAACGCGTGGGTCGGCTTCATGAAAATGAGCGGCACGGACGGCACCTGATTGCCAAGCTCTTCTGCATGCTTTTTATAATTGCGCCCTACACAATAAATGTTGCGGATTTCCTCCATCTCTTTCAACTCCTCCCTGTTTTCCTGCTTTCTCCAGTTTAGCACAGGAACCAGGAGCTTACGGAATATCCCTCGAATGTATACAGATGTTCCACCCTCTACACGTTTTTCAACAAACAGGCCATCCATTACTATAAAAAAACGCAGAGCAAAGGCTCTGCGTTTACGTAGAAGCTGGAATCCAGCGTTTATAGGGCTGTTTGCTGAGATGATGAGCTGCGAGTTCCTTAAATTCCTGCTGCTGTTCTTCGGAAGCGAAATAGCGCTTCGGCAGAATGATGGTCTGCTTATCCTTTGTATAAAGAACAAACATTGTGGACACTTCATTCAACGTCGCAATTTCTTTCCATAAATAGCAGTGACTCTGTTTTTTAATCTTTTCGGTAATCCCTCTATCATCAATGGTATAGGTCCATGCATTTTTGGCATAATAATCAGCTTTGTAAACACCTGTAGAGCGGAGATGGAGGACAAACATCATGATCAGAAAGACAAAAGCAGCCGGGATCAAAGCATATCCCATAGAGACCAGTCCCTTCTGCCACCAGGCTCCTTCTACGGATCCATAAAACAAAACGGTAAACAGTACCAATGTGCTGAACAGCGTCCATATCTTCATCCGTTTAAAATGAAAAGCGTGGCACTGCTTAAATTCATTCAACTGAAGAATGCCGCTGATATGAATTCCTTTCTGGATATTCATGGTGTACCCTCCCTTTTAAAAAGTCTACGCTAAGATTAGAGGTTATCCTCATCTTTAGCAACCATTATGCTTGAAAAAACGCACCCCAATTTATGGGATGCGTGGGAGAATTAAAAGGAGACAGCCACTTTTTCTGCTTTCTCCAGCCCTTCTTCAATGATGCTTTCCGCCTTGTCCGGGAATTGGTTATGCCCTTCAATGACGAGCGTCGTAATGTCTGAAATGCCCCAGAAACCAAGAATGTTTTCCACGTAGTTAACGGCCATCTCAGCGGATTGAGCGGGTCCTTCGGAATAAACACCGCCGCGGGCGTTCAACACAGCCACTTTTTTATCAGGAAGCAGCCCAACAGGTCCTTCCGCTGTATAACGGAACGTTTTACCTGCCTGAGCCAGATAATCAAAGTACGTGTGAAGAACAGCCGGTATCGTAAAGTTCCACAATGGGAAAGCGAAAACGACTTTGTCCGCTTCCAGGAACTGGTTTAAATACCCATTGACCGTCTTCGTGGCGGCTTCTTCGTTCGGAGTCAGTTCCATCCCTTGAGACAGTTTGAACATACCGTTGATTTTATCGGTATTGTAGTACCCGAGATTTTCTTCAAACAGATCCAGCTCTTCAATTTCGTGATCCGGATGATTCTCTTTATAATGGTCCAGGAACGTGTGATAAAGCTTCACACTCACGGATTGTTCAATTGGTCTAGAATTCGCTTTAACAAACAATACTTTTGTCATTAAAATCCCTCCAGCATCTATTCAGGCCTTCTGCCTATTTAATTTGAATTCATAATGTTGCTATACATACTATATAACAATCATCATACTAATCGTCTTCGTTGAATATGTCAATCATCACGCACTCAATGATGCACATACGACATAATACCCATTTTTATCCAAGTTGGTTTAACAGGAAGAAAACCCGGCTATAGAGCTAATGTGCGCACAGGAAATCATTAAATGGAAAGGATGTATACACATGGCAGATCGTTATAAGACAGGCGAAAAAGCTCCGGAATCAGGTACGTATGAATTTGATGGTTTAGCCGATGGCCGCAAGAACAATAACGTTACAGAAGATGAAAAACATATCGAACTCAGCAGCGGTGATACATTCCCACCTCTCCGTTCAAGTAAGGAAGCAGCCTATTGGAAAAAAGCCAAATAAAAAGAAACCTGAACCCCTTTCATAACTGGGTTCAGGTTTTTTTCTTCCCCTGGATCACTTTAAATCGACTGCCTTTGGCGCCTGGTTTCTCTTCAAATGACGTGATGGCGGCCCTCACACCGATGGAAAGGGAGCCATCGGCCTCTACTAAAAATAAGGTTCCCGGTTCTTTCACCTCAACGGAACGAACGTTATGCCTTGCAAAAAGCTCCTGCAGCTCGTGGATCAGTTCTGTTTTCCCATATGTGAAACCCATTTGTGATCACTCCTCGTCTAGTCTTGTTACTAGTAGGGTATGTAGAAGAAATAGAAACATGCCACTTCTCTATGATAAGAGATCTGTTGAAAGGCACGGTCGTTGACATATCGATAATCCTCGATTAATATAGGCCTATGAAAAATTACATCGATATCTTCAAAGTATTAGCCAACCAGACAAGATTGGATATGCTTATGTGGTTGAAAAATCCTGAAAAACACTTTGATAAGCCGACCGCTCATCTATCTAAGAACATCAATGAAAAAGGCGGCGTCTGCGTCGGAGATATTCAGGAAAAAGCCGCCCTTTCGCAGTCAACCGTCTCCCACTACCTGGCGATGATGCAGCATGCCGGCCTGCTGGAATCCGAACGTCATGGCAAATGGACCTATTACCGGAGACGTGAGGAAAAAATTGAGGAAGTCGCGGAATTTATAAAAAGAGAGCTGTAAGCTCTTTTTTTACCACCGATATATCGATAATTTTAGATATGTAGATATGAGTTCAAAGGAGGAACTTTTCCTATGAAAATCTGGATTTATTTCATTGCTCTGATGGCAGGCATTTTCCTCAGTATCGAAGGAGCTGTTTATGGAGAACTGGGACAAACCATCGGAAAGCTGGAAAGCAGCTTTTATAATTTCGCCGCCGGCTCCATCATTCTTGGACTTATTGTACTCTTTTTTGGTAAAGGAAGACTTTCTGCCGCAGCCGAAGCACCCCGGTGGCAGATGACCGGTGGACTGCTGGGTATCATCTATCTGACGGTTTTAATTTTTGCCATCCCCGTTGTAGGTGTCGGCGCGGCCATGATCAGCGTCATTGTCGGACAGCTGCTTATGAGTCTGCTGATTGAATCGAGAGGATGGCTCGGAAGCCGGGCTGCTCCTGTTCCTAAAGAAAAAATCTTTGCTGTCGTCCTGATGACCATTTCACTGTTTCTCATTTATTAAAGGAGGGTTCTTATGGGCCTGTTCATTCTCGCAGCCTCCGTGGCGGGAGGCACACTACTCAGTTCACAAAGCTCCATCAATGGAGCATTAAGCAGAAAATCCGGCACGTATGAAACGACCTTTTTCACTTTTATAACAGGGGCTCTCATGCTTGCTCTGCTCGTCCTTTTCTTTGGCGGCGGCGACGTTATGAAAATTCTGGAGGCTCCCGCCTGGCAGCTGAGCGCCGTGTGGTTCGGTGTCGGTTACATGTTTCTGACCGTCCTCGCTGTTCCACAGATCGGTGTCATGGCCACCAACATTGCCACCATCATCGGACAGCTCGGCACCGGGATGCTGATCGATCACTTCGGATGGTTCGGCGGGCTTCGAATTCCCCTGGACGGAGAGCGTATCACAGCATTCGCCCTTCTAACCGCCGCCCTTTGGCTGATGTATAAAGCCGATAAAAAACCGATCAAAGGGACATAAAATTTGTAGAAGTTTGTAACCTTCTGTATAATCTATCACTATGAATCAGACCTTCCACTATAGTGGAAGGTCTCTTTGGGCAGGTGTCTTATGCTGAATACAACGTTTTTGTCAAACCTGAATGAAAAGATCGAAGGCGCCCGGGCTGAAATGTATGAAGCCTATGAAGATGGACGCAGCTATGAAGAACTCCTCAAAATCTCCCAGGAGCTTGATGACCTGTTAAATCGTTTAGAACAAATAACAAAATAAAAAGGATGCCTGACTCACAGGCATCCTCAGCTTGTAGAGAAACTCCTGTTTCTTTACAAGCTTTTTTCTTTCTTACCGCCAGGAGCGAAAGCCCCTTCCCTTTCCGCGGACGAGGGCCCGAGCTTCCTCGCAAAACCCACGCTCGGCGATCTCGGACCACTCGTTCTTCCGCAGGAGTGGAAGGGGCACCGCTCCTTGGGAGTTCTTTAACATCGATAAAGACTCTCCTTTACCCCGCTCACCCTTGTTGGATGGAGGACAATCTTTTTCATATTCCAGCAGGCAGCCATCATCGGCGCCTGTTCTTTCCCTTTTTGTTTTCCACGCAAGCGGCCATAGCGCAGCCCATGCCGTTCTTTTGAATCTGCGAACCTGCATAGGGCACAGTCTCTCTTCTCTATATTCTAGCGTCGGAACGAGGAGCGTTCAGTGGTGATGCCTGCGGGAACAGCACGGGCCGAAGATCCACTTGGGGAGGCGACCTTCCTGACCAAGTCAGCTGAGGGCGTGCCCGCGGCATTCATCCACCGATAAGCGGAATGTGACCCTTTACATGACAAATGGTCAACTCTAACAGGTTGACACAGGCTTTTTCTACAGCCAAAGGATGCCTGACTCACAGGCATCCTTTTTCATGCAGATATGACTTTATTTCTCCCCGAGTGTTTCGCCTCATATAACGACTCATCCGCTTTTTCCAATAGTTCCTTCGCTGTCGACACATGGTCAGGATATGTACTCACCCCAATAGAGACCGTAATGGAAATCTTTTCTCCATCAGGCAGGAGAAACGCTTGATGTTCCACCGTCCGCCGAATTTTCTCTGCTTTCGCCCTGCCGGCTTCGTTGCTGCAGTCCAAAAGGATAACGGTGAACTCTTCTCCACCGTTTCTGGATACGATATCAAAGGATCGGGTTATTTCATTCAAGGTGCTCCCGAGCTGGCGCAGCACTTCATCACCCGCCGCGTGCCCATAGGTGTCGTTCACGCGCTTAAAGAAATCAATGTCGATGGCAAGCAGGGTCAACGCTTCCTCTTTTTCCACGGCGTTCCTCACACTATCGTTCCAGAGGCGGTCAAACTCCCTTACATTATATAATCCCGTCAAATAATCGACGGATGACTGCTCTTCATACGTTTTAAAAAGATAATGAGACCTCCGCAGGTAATGGACGAGGTAGGAAGCCAGCATCCCACCGATAAATGAAATCAGCCAGTAGATGGGAATGAGAAACTGCAGTGTGCCCCAGTCTCTGACCACCAAGGAAATGACAATCGAAAAGACGATGTTCGACCAGAGCAGCATTTGAAAGGAGGATTTGAGCGGACTCTCCCTGTGATGAAGCTTCCGGTACAGCCACATATAACCGATGAACAAGAAAATCATTAAGATGACAGCGGCCATTGAAGAAAGATTGACCCCGTATAACAAACGTCCGGAAGCAATAATGACAGCACTCAACAAAGCCGGGCGGATGCCTATGTATAAAATCAGAAGGATGACCGGGAGGTGACGAAGATCGATAATCGTCTGCTCAGTCACTTGTATGGAAAAGTACATCAGCAGCATGCCAAGCAATCCGCCTGCCACCCCGTCGATCCACTGACTGTTCTGTTTTGAAACCGCAGGCAGCAGCTTCGTCCATCGAAACTGCAGATACATAAAAACGAGGGCAATGACGATGCAGATATTAATAAAAAATTCCTGAATGATCACAAACACTCTTATCCCTCTTTTCCTTTTTGCATCCCTTTGTTCTATTATCGACATTTCCTAACAGATTTGTCTATGAAAATTGTCACCCCTATGTAAAAGAAGATGTACAAAACATGTACAAACCTGTACATTATGGTCTTTCTTCCTATTACAAAATCAGTCATTTTGTGGTAATAATAGAGTATAAACAACGACGATTATAAGAAACAGATTCTGCGGTTCAGGTCGTTTCCTTTTGTGAAAGGAAGGGTATACGTATCAAAATAAAATAAACGAGACACGATGAACTGTGATTTCTAATGTGGGCACTTGAATCACAGGGAGTGAGTAGTGCAACCGGCTCCGCTCAGGAGGCATAACCATGAGTAAAACACCCCCGCGTCCTATGGAAAGCAGCGACGATAACAAAAACCACTTCGTTCACCTGAACGCTTCGTCGATCAAGACCTTGTCGGACCCCCTTCTCCTTCTGACCTACCGTCAGGCTGCTGAGATGGGACTGGATCAAGACTTCCTTTCCCTTATCTGCAGGGAGTTGAAAGACAGGGGATTCTCCATTGAATGCTCCTCTAGCTACGGATGACAATGGATAATTTATAGCTCACCCGTTGATTGAGTTCTACCAGCCATTCATCCAGGACCTCATTGGAAGGAAAACGGCATTCCAATAAATAGCACCCCTCCCCGCTGATTTTATAATTATTCCTTACGAATGATGGATGGTTCTCGAGAAATGTAAAATAAGGCTGATGATTCAGGCTGTCTGTGTAGATATTCAAAAAGCAGTGGACAGGATAGCCCATCTTCTTTTCGTTCACGCGGACGGTATAGGATTCAATCAGCCCTTCGTCTTCTAATTTCAAGACTCTTGATGCTGCGGCCTGTCCTGTGAGATGGACATGTGCGCCCAGCTCCTTCATCGTCATCCGGCCATCTTTCTTCAGCTCTTCTATAATTTTCTCATCCGTTTTGTCCATGACTTCTGCCTTCCTTTCATATTTCAACTCTTTTCAGCCAAACACTTGATTAATATGGTGTACTCCTATTTCCCTTCATAGTACGCTATTGTCAACAGAGATAAAAGGAGGAAGCCTTTATGAAAATCAAGCTGATTCGAAATGCAACATTACTGGTGAGCTATGGAGGAAAAACCTTTTTAATCGATCCATTCCTTTCCTCACAGGGAGCCATGCCGGCTTTCCCGGATACGCCCCATCAGGATTTAAGGAACCCGACCGCCCCCCTGCCTGTCGATGCCCAAAGTCTGACCGATGTGGACGCTGTCTTCATCACTCATCTTCATCCTGATCATTTTGATGAGGAAGCAAAGGACGTTCTCCCCAAGCAAACGCCCCTGTTCGCTCAAAATGAAGAAGATGTGAGTGCGGTGCAGGACGCCGGATTCACCCACGTCCACTCCTTCCAAAATGGCGTGGATATGGAAGGGATCCGCATTACCCGTACCCCGGGACGGCACGGGTCGGAAGAAATGACAGCTATGACAGGAAAGGTGTCCGGTCTCCTTTTTGAAGCAGAAGGTGAAAAAAGTCTTTATATTGCCGGGGACACGGTCTGGTATGAAGAAGTCGAACAGACGCTGTCCTCCCGCCGTCCTGATGTGATCGTCGTGAACGCGGGTGCCGCTCAATTTTTAGAGGGCGGGCCGATAACGATGACGAAAGAAGATGTCACAGCTGCCGCCCAGGCGGCACCGGAGTCTGAGATTCTCGCTGTGCACATGGAATCCCTGAACCACTGCCTGTTAACGAGAGAAGAGTTGAAGTCTTATACGAGCGGTTATCCGTCTATTCACATCCCTGAGGATGGCGAGACGCTCACCTTTTGATCCTTTCCCCTCCGGACCTGCCGGAGGGTTTTTTTATGCCTGACAAAAAGAACAGCCACAACTTCCACCATTATCCAACATCGTTTTACGTTATGTTAATTGTCAGACAATTCAGATGTTGATATAGTGATAAAAACAAAGGAGGCGATGATTGTTGCAGATCAATCAGGACAGGTATAAAGACCATCTCATGACACTTGCGGAGATCGGAAAAATTGGAGAAACGGGCGTCAACCGGCTCGCCCATTCCAAGGATGACCGGAAAGCGGTTGATGTCGTACAAGGATGGATGGAAGAAGCCGGGCTGACGACAAGGATTGATGGTTTCGGCAATCTGATCGGTCGTATGGAGGGCACCGAGCCTGATCAGCCTATTCTCATGATGGGGTCCCACATTGATTCCCAGCCGTACGGGGGCCGTTTTGACGGGACCGCCGGAGCTCTTGGGGCCATTGAAGTTGTACATACAATGAAAGAGCAAAACATAAAGCCGATTCGCACGATAGAAGTGATCTGCTTTGCTGATGAAGAAGGTTCCCGATTCAACAAAGGTGTATTTGGTGTACGCGGCCTCATCGGCCAGCTCGAGGAAGGGGAGATACTCCGGAAAGATAAAACCGGGATGACCCGGCTCGAAGCTTTAAGGGAATTTGGTGTCGAACCGGATGTATCGGAAAGTCCCGTCTACAAGCCGGGCGATATTGAAGCCTTTTTAGAGCTTCATATTGAACAGGGGCCTGTCCTTGAATCAAAGGATAAGCCTGTAGGCATCGTGTCAGCCATCTCCGGGCCGATCTGGCTTACGGTGACTCTGGAAGGCTTCGCCGGCCATGCCGGATCTGTACCGATGCATTTACGACAGGATGCCATGCTCGGGGCTGCCATCATTACAAAAGAATTCAATGAACTTGTCCGCAGGGAAGGAACACCAAATACCGTAGGAACGGTCGGAAGCATCCAGAATTTCCCGAATTCAAGAAACATCATTGCCGAAAAGGTCGAGTTCACCATTGATTTGAGGGACATCGACCTGGACGCGAGAAACCGCCTGGAAGAAAAACTCTATCAATTAATTGAGAAAACGAGTAAAGAACACAACCTCGAGTACTCCATTACAGAAGATACCAAGAGTGATCCCCGTTACTGCGCGGACTGGATTAAAGAGATTATGAAAAAACACGATGATGAGCTTGGTTATCAATCTCCAACCCTCATGAGCGGTCCGTTTCACGACGCCTTGTTTATGTCCTATATCAGTGATTACGGCATGATCTTCGTCCGCTGTGAAAAAGGGATCAGCCACAACCCGCTGGAATACGCAGAAATGGAAGATTTACAAAAAGGTGTGGAGCTGCTTTATCATACAGCGGTGGAAATTTCCGGAGCTTAGAAAGGTGGCACGTATGCAGGCAGACAAAATTTTTATGAACGGAGAAATTGTCACAGCGGACGAACATTTCCATGTGTATGAGGCCCTGGCCGTCCAGGGGGATAGCATCCTCACAACGGGAACGAACGACGAAATCATGAAAACCGCCGGCGCCCATACAGAGGTTGTCGACCTCAAGGGCAGAACGCTCATGCCCGGATTCATTGACGCTCATGCCCACCTCGAGCTTTACGGAACAAATGCCCTCGGTGTCAATTGTAAAAAACCCCCGACGATTCCTGACGTTCTGAAGGCACTGAAAGAAAGGGCTGGAAACACCCCGGATGGTCACTGGGTGCGGGGATGGGGCTACAATCAAAACGAACTGGCTGAGAACCGGCATCTAACGAGGTGGGACTTGGACAAAGTGTCCACCTCCCATCCGATCATAGTCGTGCGGACGTGCGGGCATATCTCCTGCGTAAACAGCAAAGCCCTGGAGATGGCAGGAATCGAGGATTCCACTCCAGATCCGGCGGGCGGGTCTTACCACAAAATCGACGGACAGTTGAGCGGCCTGCTGCTGGAAGCCGCTCATATGACTGTCTTTCAGCACGCCGATTACAGCGAAGAAGAGGTACTTCACGGACTGGCGCTTGCTTCTCAGGACTTTTTATCCTACGGCATTACAAGTGTTCATGACGCCGGCGGTTATGGGACGAAGCATATCCGCTATTTACAGCAGGCTGTCCAGAAAGGCATCGTGAAGCAGCGCATCTATGCACTGTACGGTTCCCTGTCCAACGCTCCGGAAATGGTCCGCGCAGGACTGGAAAGCGGCATTTCAACAGGCCTTGGGGATGAATGGTTCAAAATTGGACCCGCGAAACTGTTTATCGATGGGAGCAGCAGCGGTCCTACCTGCCGAACAAGAGACCCCTATAACAGCGACCCCGAAGACAGAGGAATGTTATACCTCTCCCAGGATCAACTGGACGGACCACTTCTGGAGGCCCACCATCGTGGCTGGCAGATCACCGCTCATGCGATGGGCGATGAAGCCGTGGATATGATGCTGCACACCATTGAGCGAGCGCTCGATCATGCACCAGCATCCTCCCCGCGCCACCGGATTGAGCATGCAGGAATTGCACCTTCCGACCTTGTCGGACGGATTCGAAATACCAGAGCGGTTCCAATTCCGAATCCTTCGTTCCTCTATGAATTCGGCGACGGCTATGAGCATGATTACGGAGAACGCATCAACCATATGTTCCCATTAAAAAGCTATACGGATCAGCACATTCCATACGCCGTTGGTTCCGACAGTCCGATTACCACTCCAAATCCTTTTTACGGTCTGTATGCAGCGGTTACCAGGCGCAGTAAAAGCGGCCGGATCATAGGAGAAAACCAGGCCTCTCCACTTGAGGAAGTGATCCGGGCTTATACGTGGGGCGGCGCTTACGCCTCGCATGAAGAACACAGGAAAGGAACGTTGGAACCAGGCAAAGCGGCCGACCTTATTATCCTCGATCGTTCCATTATGAATTGTCCTGTTTACGAGCTTCCCGGCATACAGGTGGAAAACACCACCCTGAATGGAAAAACCGTATATACATTGCAAAAGGAGGACGTCTATTGAGTAAACAACGTTTTATAAAAATTTACTGCCTTTCATTAAGCATTCCTTTCCTGTTGATGGTTTTCCCGCTTTTCACCATCGGGAACCGGGAGACCCCCTTCATTATGGGCCTCCCCTTCTCGGTATTCTGGGTGATTTTCTGGATCTTGATCACCTTTGTCATTGTACTATTCCTTTACCGTCTGGATCCGGACAAAGACGAAAAGGGGGTCCAGTAAATGGCTCAGTGGCAGATTGCAATGATTATGATGATTGCTTATCTCGTGATCGCTTTATTGATCGGTGTGCTTGCCGGCCGCAATCAGGATAAGCAGTCTCTGGAAGAATTCACGACAGCTAAAGGAAATCTCGGTCTTTTCGTCATGTGGTTCTTAATGGGAGGAGCCGTCTTCAGTGCCTTCTCCTTTCTCGGGGCTCCAGGGTGGGCTTTCTCCCGGGGGGCTCCAGCGCTTTATATCATCACCTACACCGCTTTTGCTATTTTACCGTGGTATATTATCGGTCCGAAAATCGGCCGGATCGGACGGAAACATAACATTTATACCGTCGCCGGCTTCATGCAGCTGCGTTATTCCAGCCGTGTGCTGGCCATGATGATCGGAATCATCGCTCTGCTCGCTTCGATCCAGTATCTGGCGACTCAGATGAAAGGCATGGCCTATATCTTCAGCATTATGACTGAGGGCCGTATTCCTTTCTGGCTCGGTGCCTTGCTGTCCTACGGCATTGTCGTCGTCTATGTGGCGACCGGCGGTCTGCGGGCTGCCGCCTGGTCAGATGTTTTCCAGGGCATGCTCATGATCGTCATTTCCTGGACGGTCGGATTGACGATTGTGAATCAGCTGCACAGCAGTGTTCCTGATATGTTCAGGAATTTAACAGAGACCGCTCCGGGCTTCCTTCAGATCGGTGCCGAAGGATCGACGATGAGTGCGATGGCTTATACGACGACGATTCTCGTTTCCACCATCGGCTTTCTTATGTGGCCGCATTTATTTTCTAAATCCTATGCCACAAAAGCGCGGACGATAAAGAAGACGGTACTCGTCTATCCTGTATTCGCCCTGTTCTTGATTCCTTTGTTGTTTGTCGGATTTTCAGCTGTCAATGTCATTGATCCGTCCCAAATCGGATCACCCGACGAAATTCTCCCTTATTTGATCACGACGGTCCTTACCCTGCCAGGCTGGGTGTACGGCCTTGTCGGAGCCGGTGCCCTGGCAGCAGCCATGAGTACAGCCGATGCCATCACTCACAGCGCTTCCCTCGAATTTACCGACGGGTTTGTAAAGAATATCAAGCGTGATCTTTCCTCCAAAACCACCCTTTTAATCATGCGGATCGGTGTGTTTGTCATTGGTGGACTCGCCTATGTGATTACTGTTTTTGGAGGCCAGGGATTGATTGCCCTCCTGCTCGGTGCATACGGATCGATCGTCCAGTTCGCCCCGGGCGTATACGGAGCGCTCTATTCGAAAAAAGTCACAGAACCCGCGGTCATTACAGGGTTGATCACCGGTACAGTCGTGAACTATTATTTCCAGCTCGTCGCACCGACTACACCGCTGGATATTAACCCAGGCATCCTCGGCCTGATCTGCAACATCGGTCTTGTCGTCATCATCAGCGGATTCACACAAGGAAAGGAGCTTCCGATGGCGGAAGAGTACCGCAAAGTCGGATCCTGACAGCTGCAGAACAGATGTCCAGCTTTTTTCTCTCATAAAAAACGCATCCCTCTCCACTGAGGGATGCGTTTTCATTTTTACGTACGGATCAGATTATGGGGATCCAGTACGAATTTCTTAGCAGCTCCCCCATCAAACTCCTCATAGCCGCGCGGGGCTTCATCCAGACCAATGACGGTGGCATTAACCGCTTTCGCAATGTCGGCTTTTCCTTTCAATATCGACATCATCAATCCGTGATGATACTGCATGACAGGCGTCTGTCCGGTCGCAAACGACTGCGCTTTGGCCCAGCCTAGCCCGAAATCGAGCTTAAGCAGTCCACGCCGTGCATCTTCCTCAGAGGCCCCGGGATCCTCTGTTACATAAAGACCGGGAATCCCGAGTCCGCCCCCTGCTTTTGTTGCGTCCATAATGGAGTTCAAGACCGCTGCCGGTGCTTCCTGATGGTTGTGGCCGTGAGCTTCAAAACCGACACAGTCTACAGCCGCATCCACTTCAGGGACACCGAGGATCTGTTCGATTTGTTCAGAGATATTGTCATGATTACCAACGTTGATCGTTTCACAGCCGAAGCTCTCCGCCTGCGCCAGCCGTTCGTCAATCAAGTCACCGACGATGACAACGGACGCACCGAGAAGCTGGGCGGAGTGAGCAGCAGCCAGGCCGACAGGACCCGCGCCGGCGATATATACAGTGGAACCCATTTTCACACCCGCTTTATAGGCGCCGTGAAATCCCGTCGGAAAAATGTCCGAGAGCATCGTTAAATCAAGGATTTTCTCCATCGCTTCGTCTTTATCCGGAAACTTGAGAACCTGAAAATCTGCGTAAGGCACCATCACATATTCCGCCTGGCCGCCTACCCATCCCCCCATGTCGACATAACCGTACGCCGAACCAGGTCGGTCGGGATTCACATGCAGGCAGATGTGGGTTTTCCCTTCAATACAATTGCGGCACCTTCCGCACGCAATGTTAAAAGGTACAGATACCAAATCCCCTTTTTTGACAAACTCGACATCTCTTCCTGTTTCAATGACTTCACCTGTAATCTCGTGGCCGAGCACGAGTCCTTCCGGTGCCGTCGTCCGTCCGCGGACCATATGCTGGTCACTTCCACAGATGTTGGTGGAGACGACTTTTAAAATGACTCCATGTTCACACTTGCGCCCGACATTCTTCGGATTCACACCCGGTCCATCTTTCAGGACAAGTTCGGGGAATTCGATTTCCTTGACCGTTACGCCGCCATTTCCTGTGTACGCTACCGCCCGGTTGTTTGTAGCCATTGCGTTCCTCCTCAAAATAATAAACTCCCTTAAGCGTCGACTGCTGAGCTTCGTGACATGATTTAAAGATATAACATGTATTATTTTCCCATTTCACCCATAATTAAAACAATATTCTGTCATTTTTTCACAAAAAAAGACCCGCCTGTCAAGCGGATCTTGAAGGTTTAGAACGTTTCTGCGGCATCCTTGGCTTTCGCTTCAGCTGTCGACTTTATTTCCCCGGCTTTGTCAGGCATAGCCGCATGCCCTTCAACGAACAACCCTTCAATCGAGGGAATACCGAAAAACTGCATGACAGTCTTGAGGTACCGATGCCCCATTTCCATTCCTGCAGCCGGGCCTTCAGAATAAATACCACCACACGCCTGGATATGGAAGGCTTTCTTATCCGTCAGCAGACCAACAGGACCTTCCTCTGTGTATTGGAAAGCTTTCCCTGCCACTGCTACGGAATCAATATAAGCTTTCATAACCGGTGGAAAAAAGAAATTCCACATCGGTGTTACAAAGACATATTTATCAGCGCTCGTAAACTGATCACTTAATTCCTTCAAGCGGAACACTTTTCTCTCCTCATCCGGGGTGAGTTCACCTCCGGACTGCAGCTTCCCCCAGCCACTGAAAATATCCGCATCGATGTGAGGGATGGACTCCTTGTACAAATCAATCGGCGTAACCGTATCTTCTGGGTTTGCGGTTTTATACTGCTCGATAAATGCCTTGCCGACACTCATGCTGTAAGAAGCAGTTTCATCATGAGGGTGGGCGGTGATATACAGCACTTCAGCCATGGTTCATCGTTCCTTTCCATTCTCTGATGCTCATTAGTGTGCAGCAAAGAAGGAAACTTACTACAACCGAGAAGCAATAAATTATGGAAAGAAGAGCGGAATGATCACTCCAAGGCATAAAAAAACAGCCTGTAGGAAAACAGAAGCTTTCTACAGGCTGGGGCCAACTTTATGAAGTTTCTTCTTACAACGATTCGTCCTCTTGATTCACATATGGATTACCGGAGAGATGACGGCTGACGTCCTTTGGAATCACAACTTCCTCCGGCTGCTCATACTTTTCCTTTGATTGAACACTTCCATCGTAATGATAAGGTGTATCCTTCATGCGGCACGCCTCCTCTGCATTTCTGTTAGCATGCGTGCTTGAAGAGCGGGCTATACAGAGCCCTTACATTTTCAAGGCGATGTTTTTCAGTTGTGTATAGTTTCTTAAAGCTTCCAGCCCCTTCTCTCTGCCAAAACCACTCTTGCCGTAACCGCCAAAAGGCATCTGTATCCCACCGCCGGCACCGTAATTATTAATGAAAATCTGCCCAGCCTTCACTTTTTCCGCCAGCTTATGGGCACGGGATACATCCTTCGTCCAAATACCCGTGACAAGTCCATACTCGGTGCTGTTGGCAAGATCAGCCGCTTCCTCATCCGTTTCAAAGGTGAACACAGAGAGGACCGGGCCGAACACTTCCTCTTGGGCTATCTCACTTTCAGGCCGCAGACCGTCGATAATCGTCGGCTTGAAATAACAGCCTCCAGGTGCCTCTGAGACGTGCGCACGTGTACCACCAAGCAGAAACGTCCCCCCATCTGCCTCCACCTTCTTCATAAAATCCTCAATCCGCCGGCACTGCTGCTCGGATAAAATCGGACCGATATCCGGGTCGCTTTCTCCAGGTCCCAAGCTCAAATGGTTCATTCGATGGATCACCTTCTCTACGAACGAAGCTCTGCAGTCCGCATGAATGAGCAGGCGGGAACCTGCGGAGCATGTCTGGCCGGCATTTTGAATGATCGATTTGACCACCCATTCGACCGCTTCGTCCAGCGGGGCATCCGGAAATACGATGTTCGGAGATTTCCCTCCAAGCTCAAGGGTCACAGGGACGATATTTTCTGCGGCAGCTTTCATCACCTTCGTCCCGGTCGGCACCGATCCTGTGAAAGTGACGTGGTTGATATCATTATGAGAAGCAAGGGACGCCCCTGCGGTGTGTCCTTCTCCAAGGACGATATTCACGACTCCTTCAGGAAAGCCTGCCTGCTGGAGAATCATCCCAAGCTCTACAGCAGTCAGAGGCGTCTGTTCCGCCGGCTTCATGACGACCGTATTGCCTGCAGCTAAAGCGGCTGCGCAGCTTCTCGAGGCCACTTGAAGCGGATAGTTCCAAGGAATGATGTGAGCCGTAACGCCCACAGGCTCACGAAGGGTGTAGTCAAGCACCCCCGGTTCAATCGGAATCGTTTCCCCGTGGATTTTGTCGGCGGCTCCCCCATAAAACTCAAAATAACGGGCCGCTGCCTCCACATCCGCCCTTCCCTGTGAAATCGGCTTTCCCGTATCAATCGTCTCTAGACGGGCAAGCGACTCTTTATTCTCCCTGATTACTTCAGCCACTCTCATAAGCATCTGTCCACGTTCATAGGGCTTGACCAACGGCCAGTCTCCTGCACTAAAAGCATTTCTTGCTGACGATACGGTCAGATCAATATCCTCTTTGCTGCTTGCGGGAGCATCGGCGATCACTTCTCCAGTCGAAGGATTATGTATATCCATCCGTGCACCGGCAGAAGGTTCTGACCAGACACCATTGATTAAGTTCTTAAGTATGCGCACATTCATTTCCCCCTTTATAATCCGCGGCCGCCATCAATGGAAAAAACACCGCCGGTCGTCATACGTGCTTCATCAGAAACGAGGTATACGACGGCATGGGCAATATCATCAGGGTCGATCAGCTTCCCGAGTGGGACAGACTGCTGAAACACCTCCCTCTTTGTATCATCCATATTCTCTCCGGGCTGGACAAATTCCCCGAGCATACCGGTATCAGACGGACCGGGGTGAATGACGTTGACCCGGATGCTGTGAGGAGCAAGCTCAATAGCAAGGGCTTTCGAAAAAGCCGTCACAGCTCCTTTGGAAGCAATGTAGGCACTGAGGCCGGGTCTCACCCGTTCAACGGCAATGGAGGCAACATTCACAATAACTCCGCCTTGCTGTTTTTTCAGATAAGGAACAGCGGCCCGGCACATGAGAAAGGCCGCTTTGGCATTGACATTCATAATGGCATCCCAGAATTCCGTCGTAACTTCCTCAAGAGGAGCTGCAGCCTGGGCCATCCCGGCAGCGTTGACGACGCCATCGATCCGCTCAGAATATGCAGCTGCCGAATCCACCACACGCTTCACGTCTTCTTCCTTCGTCAAATCCGCCTCAACAAACTGAAAGGCCCTATCCTTCAAATCTTCCATGTCCCGACAGCGGAGGTCCACAGCGGTTACAGACGCCCCTTCGTCCATCAATCTGGAAATGACCGCCTGTCCCATTCCTCCGGAAGCACCGGTTACAATGAAATGTCTATCTTTGACTCTCACCTCAACATTCCTCCTTTAGGTCTGGGCATGGATGGCACGAATGATGGCATCCCCCATATCTGCCGTACTTGATTTTCCACCAAGGTCGGGTGTACGTATGTCCTGTTCCGCAAGAACAGACTCCATCCCATTCATCACCATGTCGCTTAAATCAGGCCGTCCGTTATGTTCCAGCATTAATGCCGCCGACCAGATCTGGGCAACTGGGTTGGCCATGCCTTTTCCTGATATATCCGGGGCTGACCCGTGGATGGGTTCAAACATGGATGGGAAACGGCCTTCCGGATTCAAGTTTGCTGAAGGTGATAAGCCGAGGCCGCCCACAAGTCCTGCCCCGAGATCTGTTAATATATCCCCGAATAGATTGGATGCAATAACGACTTCAAAAGATTCCGGACGGTTAATAAAGTAGGCCGCCAGCGCATCAATATAAACAGAGGAGAGCTGAATATCCGGGTACTGCTGTCCAACTTCGCGGACGACATCGTCCCACAGCTTCATCGTATGAATGATGGCATTGGATTTCGTGGCGCTTGTAACGGTCTTCTTTCCATGCTTTCTCGCGTAGGCAAAACCATAGTCGCTCAGTCTCCGAATCCCGGCCTTCGTCATGACCGTCGTCTGTACCGCCATCTCCTGTTCCGTCCGATCATACATACGGCCGCCCATGTGGGAGTATTCTCCTTCTGCATTCTCGCGGAAGACGACGAAATCAATCGGGTCTCTCGTGTACAGCGGAGAAGCAACCCCTTTCAATTGTTTCACCGGCCGTACGTTGACGTACTGCTGAAACTGCTTACGGATCGGCATGATCAAATCCCAGATGGTCACTTCATCTGGTACCCGGGCGTCTCCGATGGCTCCAAATAAGATCGCATCGAAATGCTGTAAATAATCAAGGGCCCCTTCAGGCATCATCCGACCGGTTTCCATATAGTAGGCACTGCTCCATGGCAGCTCTTCCATTTCCAGTTGAAACCCCGAATCCAGAGAAGACAGGGTATTCAACACTTTAAGCGCTTCATTCATCACTTCAGGACCTATGCCGTCCCCCGCCATGACTGCAAGCTTCATGACTCTTTCGGCTCCTCAAGAAATTCAAGCGCCGTCTGACGGTACAACTGGGTCGTTTCAACAAGGTCACAGATGTCAATGTATTCATCCACTTGGTGTGGAACTTCCCGGTCTCCTCCACCCGTGGTCAAAATCGGGATGCCGGCAAGGTGTAGAAACGTTCCGTCGGTGGCCCCGGGCACGCCGTTGTACACCGGCTCTTTTCCTGTTACTTTTTTGTAAGCTTCCGCCACTGCGGTCACGACAGGATCCTGCCGGTCGGTCTTCGTCCACGGACGTTCCTCCAGTACTTCCATTTCTGCATGAAACCCGGCATCCCCTTCCATCGTCCGGTCGAGAATCTGCTGAATATCCTGCTTTAACGCCTCATGATCCTGTCCTGGAATCGTGCGGATATCCAGCGTTGTTCTGCACTGTTCAGGCACAACATTGATCTGAGGCTCCCCGGATACCGGTGCCTGCAGGATCGTCGGCGTAATGCTCGGCCATCCCAGCAGTTCATGTCTGCCGGTTCTCTCCTTTTCTCTCTGCTCAAGCTGGTCCAGAGCGACAATGATTTGTGCCATTCTTGTATTCGGGTTTAAGCCTGAGAGCGGCATCGCTCCATGCGCCTGCCGGCCGTAAGCATCAATCTGGATCCTCATCGCTCCTTTTTGAGCGGTACAAAGCTGGTTTTCCTCCGGTTCACAAATGACAGCGCCATCCACACCGCTCGCCCACCCATTTTCAATAAAATGCTTGATGCCGATCATCATGCCTTCTTCATCACATGGAATACAGAGAATGATTTTTCCAGTCAGCGCTTCTTTGTCCTTAATCAAAGAGTGAACTGCGGTGATGGCGCAGGCCAGGTTGCCTTTCGTGTCATTGGTGCCTCTGCCATACATCCGGCCTTCGACGATTTCAGCCCCGAACGGATCATATGACCAGCGAGCAGGATCCCCTTCTGTAACGACGTCGGTATGACCCTCAAACAACAAGGTTTTCCCCGGCTTTCCGGTATCATAAATTCCGATGACATTCGGACGTCCCGGCGCTGCCTCCTCTACATGGACTTCAAGTCCCATCCGCTCCAGATACGCAGCAGCAAAGTGAGCGGTTTTTTCTTCGTTCCCATCCTTTACCCCCGGACGGTAGACACTTGGTATCCTTACAAGCGCCTGCGTCAAATCGACCACTTCTTTTGTATCGCGCTCCACACGTGCTTTTTCATCAATCAAGATCATTTCATCCACTCCTCTATGCACTCCATAGTTTGGTAATGACTTCATACTGAACCTTGGCATGATGTTTCATCGTGATGAGACTGACAAGGACATAGGCAGCGAACGACAACAGCACCGGCATAGCAACCGTATGCATTCCAAAAGCATTCGGCATGAATGAATGGAATATAATATAGCTTCCGACCCCGGTAATAATCGAGGCCATCGCTCCGCCTGCATTGCCTTTTTTCCAATACAGGCCCATAATCACCGGCCAGATAAAGGCCGCCTCCAATCCACCGAAGGAGAATAAATTCAACCAGATCAGCAGTTCGGGCGGGTTAACGGCCATGGCAAATACGAGCAGACCGATGACGGTCGTGACACCGATACTGATTTTCTTAATCGTGCGGTCGTCTGCCTCCGGCTTCACATAATTCAAGTACACATCCTTAACGACAGCGGAGCTGACCAGCAGCAGCAGGGAGTCGACCGTTGACATGATCGCGGCCATCGGTGCGGCCAGAACGATTCCGGCAAGCCAGGCCGGCAGCACTTCCATCGCAATTCTCGGCATGACCGTATCTCCAACTTCTATGCCTGGAAGCACGGACCGGGCAAATACCCCCGTCAAGTGCATGCCGAGCATAATGAACCCTACGACAACGGTTCCGATCAACAGGGCCCTGTGCATCCCTTTTGAACTTTTATAAGACATGGCACGGACAGCCACCTGGGGCAGACCGACGACACCAACACCTACTAAAATCCAGAAGGATGATACATAGAGCGGTGTGAGAGACTGATCAGCACCATACGGCGAAATCAGATTCGGATTCTCTGCTGCCAGGTCAGATATAATCGGACCGATTCCGCCTCCTGCAATGATGGTCCCTATCAAAATGACCAGCGTCCCGAAAAACATGACAACGCCCTGGACGGTATCGGTAATCGCTACGGCGCGGAAGCCTCCGATAATGACGTAGACAAGGACCGATACCGCAAAAATGAATAAGGCTGCTGTATAGGAAAGCCCCGTCAGCGATTCAATCAGCCGGGCACCGCCCACCCACTGGGCCGCCATAGCTGAAAACAGAAACAGGATGATGCTGATCGCTGACAAAATGACGACCCACTTATTCTGATAGCGTTCCTTCAGGAAATCGATCAGGGTGACAGCTTTGATCTTCCTTGCCATAATGGCGAATTTCTTACCAAGCACCGATAAGACGAAATATCCTGTAGCAAGCTGTGTCATGGACAGAAGCACCCAGCCGAGTCCCATCGTATAGGCAACTCCAGGTCCGCCGATAAAGCTGCTCGCGCTGCCGTATGTAGCAATCATTGTCATCGCAAGGATAAAACCGCCCAGCTGCCGGCTGCCAAGGAAATATTCCTGCAGGAAATTGGATGTCGTCTTCAAATGATTCGAAGCGTAAAAACCGATACAGAAAATAATAACGAGAAAAACTAAAAGAGGTACGACAACAGCCCAGTTCATGATTCATCCTCCTCATCCAGCGGAACTTCCTTATAAAAATATTTCACAGCCAGAATAACGAGAAGAGTGATAACCACAGTGGTTACAACACAGCTGTAAAAGAACCAGTCCGGAAGACCGAAAATGTAATTGTACTCGGATACCGGCTTTGATCCCAGTCCGTACGCTGAGCCGAACCACATGAGAAAGTTGAGGATGACAAGACCAACGCCGATCAGCGCTTCCCTGTCCGCCACCCGGTACCGAGGGTCATCCTCAAACGGTTTTTTTTGTTTCATATAGATCCTCCTTTATCTATTACCTACAACCTATTTCGCCATATAACCCTTTTCCGATCCATAATTTTCAGATATATTTGAATTGGGAGATTATTATTAATCCTAGCATGGAATAGTAAGGAACACATTAGACATCAGGGCAATTCTCAGCATCAACCCATGTACATGATGTAAAAACATACAGGAGGCTGATTCTTTCTATGTCCACGATGATGTTTACGGTTCACGATATGCTGAAGCGCCCCCAGTTCAAGCATGCGTCCATCCTGGCCGGCCGCGGCGGGCTCCAGAAGGCCGTTTCCTGGGCGCACATTCTTGAATTGACGAAAGTGAAACACCTGCTGCATGGCAGCGAATGTGTCATGACGACAGGAATCGGATGGGGAAAGGAATTGCAGCATGCCCGTTCCTTCCTTGAACAGCTTATCGAAAAAAAAGTGACCTGTCTCTGCATAGAACTCGGCGATTACATCACCCATCTTCCATCCCCACTCCTGCAGCTGGCAGACGACCATGACCTTCCCGTTCTCGTGTTTAATCAGGAGGTCCGGTTTATCGATATCTCCAAAGATATCAACCAGCTGATCCTTCAGTCCTCAAGGCTCATGCCCCGCCAGGAAAACTGGGTCAGCCGCTGGCTCGAAGGCTCCATGACTGAAAAAGAGGCGCTGCCCTATCTTAAGAAAACCATGGGAAGCCGCGGGGCCTGGGGCATTCCGTGTTTGTTGACCGGATATGATGACAGCATCCCCTACCAGCGGGACATTTTCCAATCCTTTTTTCAACAAGAAGGCTTTCACCCTCTGACCGTGCAGAATCGTGATGAACTCGTCCTCCTGCTTCTGGATGAACGAAAGGAACAAGTTCCGGAACGTCTGTTCAAGTCCTTGCAGGCAATGAAGGAAAAAGTGCGCAGTATGTATCATACCATCAGCTGCGGGCCTTTGTTTACAAATCTATCAGAAATCACTCCTGCCATGCGCTGTGCACAGGAAGCCGCCCACATCCAGGCCGCTTTTCAGCTTGAGATTCCCTTCTATGAGAAACTCCACCCGTGGCGGCTGGTCATAGAGGACGATAAACGAGGCCGCCTTGAATCATTCATTCAAGATACACTGGGGGATGTGCTTGCCTATGACGAGGCGCATGATACCGATCTTCTTGAGACACTCCGTGCCTATCTGGAAAGCTATGGATCAAAGAAGGATACCGCTGAACGTCTTTTCATCGTGCGGCAGACGCTCTACCACAGAATTCAGAAACTCGAAGAAATCCTTGGTTCCCACTTCCTTCGATCCGATCAACGAATCGCCCTGGAAATGGCTCTTCTCGGGTGGCAGTACATACAAAGCCCGGTCCGCTCCTGAGAGCGGACCTTTTTGCATGTCACCTTTTCCTATCCACCCCTCACCTTTCCAAAACAGCGGCTGGACCGTATGATGATTACAGAACTGGGAAACCACGCGTATACTAGAAACAGATCCAAAACGTCAGGAGGGATTGGTGAGCCATGAAAGTGAACATTGATGTCGATGAAAACCATCCGGAAACGAGCATTACGATTCACTGCAGTCACGTTGATGACACCGTGAAGGAGATCCTTGATTTCCTCCACGAAAAAAAGCAGGCGTTTGTTGTCGGGAAAAGCGGGGAAAGCCAGCACATTTTAAAGCCGGAACATATTCAATTTTTCCGGTCTGAGGATGAGGCCGTGTTCGCTTATACCAAAGACGCCTCCTTCAAGGTTAAGGACAAACTCTATGAACTGGAACGCTCCCTCCCTTCCCAGCGGTTTGTAAGGATCTCCAAGTCTGTTCTCGCCAATATCTATGAAATGAGCCGCTTTGAGCCTTCTTTTAACGGCACCCTCTGCGTGTATTTCAAATCAGGAGAAAAGGAATACGCATCCAGGCACTATGTGGGGAGAATCAAGGAGATGCTGAATATGAACAGGAGGGACAGCAGATGAAAACATTTCTTATCAGAAGTGCAGGTGGTATTTTCTTCGGAGCTTTCTTATCCACGATTATCGTTTATACCCTGATCTTTTTTGGTAACACCCCGACGCTCGACAGCGCTGCCTTCGTAAAAAATTCCCTGGCCGCCATGGCTGCCGGATGGTTGTTTGCTGTCAGTCCCCTGTACTTTGAAATCGAGCCGCTCACTCTGCTCCAACAGACGATTCTTCACTTTATCACAGTGACCATCGGCTATTTCCCACTGGCGATTTACGCCGGCTGGCTGTCCTTGAACTTAGGAAGCTTTCTTATATTCACAGCTGTGTTCCTCATCATCTATGCCGGCATCTGGACAGGGTTCTACTTTTATTATCGAAATGAAGCCGAAGATATGAACGAAAGCCTCGACCAGCTTTATGATTAAACAAAACAGTTGCACATAAAAACGCCTTTTGTATAATAGGATTATCCTGAAACGGAAAGGAGGGCTTTCTTGATGAAGAAACAGTCGTTGTTCACACTGTTATGGATGGCGGGCCTGTGTCTCCTGCTTTCCCATCCGGACATGTCCCACATGCCGGTAAAAGCAGATATTCAGGAAAGCCAGACGGTAACGGCGGAAGGCCCTTCGTTTGAAGAGGACCCTGCTGCCAATGACGGGGTCCTTCCCTCCGGAGCTGCCCGGCCGGATCTCAAGATTTACCCGACTTCCGTTATGGTTTCTGCGTGGGATACGAGCAGGTCCACATGGCTGACCACGGTTTTTTATCAATCCAACTACTTATCATCCTTTACTTTTTGAGGCACCAACTTCAAAAAAGTAAAGGGGGAACCAATGATGTTCTGGTTTAGAATGATTATGATCGGCATGTTTTCCTTAACAGCCGTGTCACTCTTAACGGTTCAAGGAACGGAGATGTATCACGCCTTCTTGGAACTGTTCAATAATAAGCACCAATAAAAAAATGCCTCTCCCTTTTCATGGGAGAGGCATTTTTTATTCATCCGGATACGTCTGTTTCAGGAACGTGATCGATTGCCGGATGAGCTCCTTCAGCACATCCGTGTCGATATCATCCAGTTTATTGACGTACACACAGGCTTTTCCTGACTTATGCTTTCCCAACTGTTCAAGCAGTTCAGCTCTTTTTTCATCCCCTGTAGCGAAATATAGACTGTGCCGCGCTTTTCTGGGAGAAAAACCGACGAGCGGCGCATCTCCTTCATGGCCGGTGGGGTACTTATAATGGTAAGACCCGAAACCAATGATGCTTGTCCCCCACATCTTTGCTTCATATCCGCTGGTTTCTGTGAAGATATCGAGGAGACGATAGGCATCTTCTTTCTTCTTCTCTGACTCCACCTCTTCAATAAATTCAATCACACTGCGGTCATTCTGCTTTGTTTTCAATTCATATCCCATGGATTTTCACTCCTCTCTTCTGCTTCCTTTATTTCCACGCCCGCTACCGGAAATCCTCTCTCACCTTTCAGAAAAAACACCGCGTTATTCATGACGGTCCTATGATAAAGAAGAAATCATAATCCGGCTGCTGCCTTATACGGTTACCCATGGCTTTCTGCTGCCCCTCTTTCTCTCGACCGGCTTACAAATCAAAAGCAGAGCACGGTAAACTAACCGCTGACCCATGACGATCGACGAAAAAACCCGGCATCCATGTGCCGGGTCCGAGCAAACCAGTCAGCTGACATCTTTCAACACAGGCTGACGTTTTTTGTAACCTGCCAACCGGCTGACATCCATCTCTTCGGTAATCTGCTGAATGTCCATGATCATACCTGAAAGCTGCTGGACTTCCTGTCCCATGGTTTGGATGGTTTTCAGCTGTCCTTTTGAAACCTCTCTGATATGATCATTCTGAACTTTCCCTTCTTTTATAAAGGATAAGAGATCTTCAAACGAATGGGATAAACCATCCGCGGTTTTGGTCAGGTTTTCACCAAAAACTTGTATTTCCTCTGCTTCACTCTTTACGTGCTGCGACTGATTCAGAATATCTTTGAAGTTCGTCTCCATCTCTTCCAGATGCTTTCTGCTCGCAGCCATGCGATCCATACCTTCACTGGAATGCTGATCAGCCTGATCAACGTAATGCTGGATCGTTTCCACGATTGCAAAGATCTTCCTTGTCGATGCTTCCGACTGTTGAGACAAGCGTTGTACCTCGGCTGCCACTACACTGAAGCCCTTCCCATGTTCGCCGGCCCGCGCAGCTTCAATGGAAGCATTCAAGGCAAGCATCCTTGTATTTTCTGTAATGGATGCGATGTCTTTCGTAACCTGTGAAATATTCTCTGACGATGTGCTTAATAACTGGACGGTCTCATTCGTTTGATGAATGCTTGATTCGGTCTGATGCAATTGACCAACAATCTGCTCCAGCGACTGTTCACCTACTTCGGTAACCCGGGCCGTCTGTCCTGCCTGGTCGAGAACCATAAGGAGGTTCTTGTTCATATTTTCTACCGCCTTATGCATATGCGAAAGGTCGTCAGCATTCTTCACTGCTTCTTTGACCTGAAGATCGGTGTTCTCATGGCGTCGTTCCATCAAATCTTCCAACTCTTGATACGAATGGGTGGAGCTTTCTGAAGAACGATTTAACAGCTGAACGGTTTCCTGGAGGGCGGCGCCAACGGTTTGAAGCTGTTCCATTAATCGTTTGGTTTCTTCCTGTTTGTCATCCGACAATGTTTTCAATTCCTTGACATGCCGGTTTTTCAACACAATCTGATAGCTTGTCCCTGCGCTTGTCAGCAGGAGGTAAACCCCATGCAGCGCAAACATAAACCACGTATAATCCGATGTTCCATAGAAAAACTCCGTCCCTGTAAACATAGCCCCGAAGTGAAACAAAGCAAAAATGATCGTCATCAATCCAAGCAGCTCCACCCGGTCATAAAAAGCAGCAAGAGCAACAACTAAAAAAATGGAAAAATGGTAGACGACCATACCTTCCCCATTCGTGATCATGCCGATGCTGATAAACGTGAAAAGCAGCGCGTTTATCCACGGCAGCGCCTGATGGGTTTTATTTTTGTAATAGAATACGGAAGATAATATAAACAGCAGCAACGGCACCACCATGTACATATACAAATACGGCGTATAGGCACTGAAATCCGCAGCTGACCAATGGTGCATCCTGTTTCTGTGAATGAGATGAATCAAAAACATCAAAGCCAAGCCTACTGCTGAAAACAACAACATCGTTCGATTTTTTTTATGTAACACTAACCTCTCCCTTTCTACCTGGTCCTTATTCTCTACTATCGGCCAAATATAGAAATTCTTCACCTTTTTGCACAAAAACATTTTACCCTGATGAAGAATAAAAGCCTCTGAAAGAACATCATTCCCCCCCGGCACCAACCTGAAACTATTATCCTGGTAAAGCGTTCATCCTCCCCTCATAAAGGAGCCTTTATACCTATAAAAAAGGATTCATATTTTTTGAACCCATTTCTTCTTTTCATCCGTATACATTAAAAAAGGAGGAGATCGTATGTTCAAGAAGTTTTTAGCAAGTGTCGGTGTCGGAGCCGCCAAAGTGGATACCCAGTTGGAAAAGGATCAATTCATCCCGGGTGAAGACGTTCACGGGAAGGTTGTTATCCAAGGCGGAGACGTGGAACAGTCCATTGATGCCATTCATATCTTTTTAATGACGGAGGCTGTCCGCGAGGTGGATGACCGTAAAGTGAAAGAAAACGTGTCCCTGCAGAAATACGCAGTATCCGGACCCATCACGATTCAAGAGGGAGAGACAAAGGAAATTCCTTTTTCCATCACCATCCCTTTTCATGTACCGGCTTCTCTGGGACGACGGCTTCCGATATGGTTTGAAACCGGACTGGATATTCCAAGAGCACTTGATCCGGAAGACCGTGATCCAGTCACTATCGCTCCACACCCTTACATCGGAACCATTCTGGATGCATTGGAAAACCAGCTCGGCTTCCGCTTAAGAAAAGTCGAAATGGAGTATTCCAAGCGGCACGGATATGTCCAGGAGTTCGAATTCGCACCTGGTGGAAACTACCGCTCCTACTTAGATGAACTGGAGGCCGTTTTCTTTCTTCAGGAAACCCATGTCGAGGTGATGCTTGAAGTGGACCGCCGCGCCCGCGGACTTGGGGGATTATTCGCAGAAGCGCTCGAAATGGATGAAAGCCGGGCTTCGCTGACCCTTACAAAAGAAGAGTTAACGGGCTCCACGCAGACCATCGTCCGCCGGCTTCAGGAAACCATCGACCGCTATAAAAACTAAAAAGAAGGGTGACAGGAATGTTCCTGTCACCCTTCTTTTTAGTTTCCCTGAAATAGGATATCCTTCGTATTCATCAGCCTTAGAAATGAAGGACTTCCAACGCCCAGAATTTCGGAGGGATAATCAAATAGTTCAGGTAATCTGTCCATGAATCCTCTTCTTCCTCAACAGCGACAGGTTTCGGAACGTTCGTTACTTCTGCCTTCTCTTCCAGCTGATAGGAAGTCAGTGGAGTCCCATCCTCACCGTTGATCGTCACTTTCCCGTTATCATTTACAGAGACTTCTGCTTCCTCTTCTTTTAAATGAGTATAAGGAATCTCTTCAGGTAGAATATACGCATCTCCCTTGCTGCCAAGGAGATCCTTTTTTTGGACGAAGGACGTTTCATAGTTTTCGAATCCGTAGTCCAGTAGTTCTTTAGTATCGGTATAGACCTGGTCCTGGTTCGGCGTTTTCATGGTTATGGCAATGAGGTTCGTATCCTCACGGGCCGCCGTGGTTGCCAGCGTAAATCCGGCCTGTGGAACAAAACCGGTTTTCCCACCCGTGATGCCTTCGTAAGGATCTTCCCGGAACAATTTGTGATGGGTATACAAGGTGGTCTCCCATGATTCTCCCGTCCAGTCCATGGTTTTTGTACCGAAAATCTCCATGAACGTTTCATTCTGCATCGCATACTGAGTGATTAAAGCGAGATCTCTTGCTGTTGTCATATGCTGTCCATCATAAAGACCGTGCGGATTGGTGAAATGGGTTTTCTCCGTTCCGACTTTTTCTTGTAGGAAGACACTCAAATCTTCAGAAAAGCTGTCTACACTGCCGCTCATATGCTCAGCTATAGCCGTCCCGGCATCATTCCCTGAGTTGATCAGCAGTCCTTGTACAAGCTTTTTCAGAGAAACCTGCTCCCCTTCCATCAGGAAAACACTCGATCCGCCTGTGTTTCCCGCTTCTTCACTTACCGTCACCAGATCTTCCGGGTCTCCGTTTTCCAACGCATAAATCGCAGTGGCGATTTTAGTCAGACTAGCGGGATACATCTTACGGTCAGCGTCCTTCTCGTAAATGACCTTCCCGGTGTTTGCTTCCATAACAATGGCTGATTCACTAAGAATATCAGGAGAATCGGGTTTAGCCTCCCCATACACGGGGGTACTAGAGAAAATGGCAGCTAGAAGGATAAGTGTCAGTATAATTGTAAGCTTTTTCAATCGAATGTCTCCTTGTTCAGTTGATTAATTTCGACATTTTTCTGCAATTGCTTACAATTATATCTTGAAATCATTGAATACCCAGACAAAATACGTAGATTTAATTGAAATGTAACCGGCATGTAAATTTTCTAACTAATCTATGAATATGAGGTAAAAACTGACAACGGTTTCTCCCTCTATCAAAAAAAGCCCTGAGAGGTTTGCATTCCTCTCAGGGCTTTTCTATTTACAGGGATCGGTTCAAGATGTCGCGGACACTTTCCTTGTCCAATTCCTTATACGTGCCAACACCCGGCTTGATGAACGTTTTTTCAACAATGGAGTCGAAATCCTGACCATCAATATCGTAATCTTTCAAGGTGGACGGGGCGCCTAGAGAGTTCCAGAAACCTCTTAAGGCAGCCGCTCCTTCTTGGGCTGTCTGCTTATCGTCTTTACCTTCAGGATCAATACCAAAAACGTTGACGGCCAGCTGCTTCACGCGGCTTGGATCTTCTTCGAGGACGTGTTCCAGCCAGTTCGGGAACAGGATGGCGAGACCGCCGCCATGGGGAATATCATATACCGCAGAGAGCGCGTGCTCGATGCGGTGTGTGGCCCAGTCGCCGCCGTCGGTTCCATTGGACAGCGTACCATTGAAAGCTGTCGTACTTATATACATCATTGTTTCGCGGTACTCATAGGACTGCTGATTTTCCATCAGTTTAGGTCCATATTCAACAGCTGTTCGGAGCAGCGATTCGATAAACCCGTCGATCATCGGTGTATTGGGAGTGCGGTGGAAATAATGCTCCAGCGCATGCGACATACTATCGACGATGCCGTACACAGTCTGGTGTTCCGGTACAGAAAACGTATAGGAAGGATCAAGGATCGAGAATGTCGGGAACACGTGCGGGGAGCCCCAGCCAAGCTTGTCTCTCGTCTCCCAGTTTGTGATGACAGATACCGCATTCATCTCCGATCCAGTTGCTGCCAGCGTAAGGACGGTACCAAACGGAAGGGCCTTTTCGACAGCAGCACTGCCGGTAATGAGATCCCAGGCGTCTCCTTCGTATTCCGCACCCGCGGCAATCGCTTTTGTACAGTCAATCACACTGCCACCGCCGACAGCGAGAAGGAAATCGATGCCTTCCTGCTTACAGATCTCTACACCTTTCTTCACTGTCGTTAAACGCGGATTGGGCTCCACACCGGACAGTTCATACATGTCCGCATCAAGAGATTTGAGCATGCCGACAGCTTCATCGTACACACCGTTCCGCTTAATGCTCCCACCGCCGTAAACGACAAGCACTTTCGAACCTTTTGTGATTTCCTGAGCCATCTGCTCAATCTGCCCCTTCCCGAAGTACAGACGCGTCGGGTTATATTGTAAAAATTGATTCATCATTTTCACCTCTTATGTAATGGATTCACGAGTATTGTACCATCCCCTCCCCCCTCACACGAACCATCCGCCTCTGCTTCTTTACTCAACATACAAAAACCAGAAGAAACCGCTGCCGGTTTTCTTCTGGTTTAATCCTGTCATCTTATGCGATGACAACCTTTTTTGGGTTGGCCAACTTTCGGACCAGTGGCAGCCGGGAGAGATCCATGTTCCCGCCGCTCAAAACAACGCCGCACTGCTGCTGTTCAAAGGAGTGACATGTCTTTAGAAGGCCTGCCAGTGCTGTGGCACCAGCCCCCTCTACAAGGGTTTTCTCTCGTTCAAGCAGCAGAAGCATCGCCTGGGCGATTTCATGTTCTTCCACGGTGATGACCTGGTCCACGTATTTCTGGATACACGTATACGTTAACCTTCCATGCTCTTTCACGGCAATGCCATCTGCGATTGTGGAAACAGACGTCAGTTTTGCCGGTCCTTTCTTATAAAGTGCATTGTAGGTGGACGGTGCTTTGGCTGACTGAACGCCGATCACCGTAATATCCGGTTTCAGTTGTTTCGCAGCAAAAGCAACACCGCTGATCAAACCGCCGCCTCCAATTGGTACGAAAAGGCGTTCAAGATCCGGCTGCTGCTGAAGCATTTCCACAGCCACCGTAGCCTGACCAGCCATCACTTCATAATCATCAAAGGGATGAAGGAACGTCGCGCCGGATCGTTCCTGCTCGATCCGTGCGGCCTGATACGCTTCCTGAAAGGATTCCCCTGTGAGGACAACGGTTGCCCCGTAGCCTTCTGTTGCTTCCACCTTCGCCTGTGGTGTTCCTTCCGGCATGAAGATTTGCGCCGTAATTCCCCGCTTCGCTGCAGCAACCGCCACTCCCTGGGCATGGTTGCCTGCTGAGGCAGCAATGACTCCGCATGCGGCTTCCTCTTCCGTCAGGCAGGCGACCTTATAGGAAGCTCCCCTGACTTTAAACGCGCCGGTTTTCTGCTGATTTTCCATCTTCAAATAGACGTGCTGCCCTGTCCGTTCATTAAAGGTCGTTGACGTCTGCAGTGGCGTGCGGTGCACAACCTCCTGCAGCTGTTCCTGTGCATCCATTACTTTAGCCAGCGTTAAGAAATCCCCAACGTCTTCACTCCTTTTTGTTTTTCCTCAAATTGGTCGATTTTGTCTTCGTGCGTCAGTGTAACGGCAATTTCATCCCAGCCGTTCAACAACATTTCCTTATGATAGGGCTGAATATCGAATGCCACTTCGAAACCGCCGCCATCAATCGTCTGCGCCTCCAGATCTACGGCCACTTCATAAGCCTCGGTTTCCGCCTTTTCCATCAACTGATCAACGACAGGCTTCGGCAGTTGAATAGGAAGGATCCCGTTTTTGAAGCAGTTGTTATAAAAGATATCAGCAAAGCTCGGAGCGATGACGACACGGAAACCATAATCCTGGATCGCCCATGGGGCGTGTTCCCTGGAGGAGCCGCATCCGAAGTTCTCTCCTCCTGCTAAAACCGAAGCACCGTCATACTTCGGCTTGTTCAGGGAAAAGTCCTTTCGCGGAGCCCCGTCATCATCAAACCGCCAGTTGTAGAAGAGGAACTGACCAAACCCCTGCCGTTCAATCCGTTTCAAGAACTGTTTTGGAATGATCTGATCGGTATCGACATTCGATCGATTCAATGGGTAGACCAGACCTTTGTGCTGTTTTAATGGTTCCATCTGTTCACCCTCCTACCGTACTGGCATATTTTCTGACGTCTACAAAACGGCCTTCAAGAGCTGCTGCCGCTGCCATTTCCGGACTGACAAGATGGGTGCGCGCCCCATTCCCTTGACGCCCTTCAAAGTTACGGTTGGACGTTGAGGCACAGCGCTCACCCGGCGGAACGATATCATCGTTCATCGCCAGACACATGCTGCAGCCGGCATCGCGCCATTCAAATCCGGCAGTCAGGAAGATCGTGTCCAGACCTTCGGCTTCTGCTGCATCTTTCACTGACTTGGACCCCGGTACGACGAGAGCTCTGACCCCATCATGGACACGGCCGCCACGGACGATTTCAGCCGCCCGGCGCAGATCGCTCAAACGGGAGTTTGTACACGACCCGATAAACACGTGTTCAACAGGTATGGACTCAATCGCCTGATTCGCTTCAAGGCCCATATAATCGATCGCCCGTTCAATGCCGTCACGGTCATCCTCCACCTGCTCCGGATCGGGGACACGTCCACCGACAGGAACACACTGAGAAGGGTTGGTCCCCCATGTCACCTGAGGCTCAATTTCATCTGCATGGATGGTAAGGGTCTGGTCGTATTCCGCCCCTTCATCCGATGCCAGCGACAGCCACTGCTCCTTGACTTCTTCAAAATCTTCTCCCTCAGGCACGTAACGCTTCCCGCGGAGATACTCGACAGTGGTCTCGTCCGGTGAAATCAAACCGGCACGTGCGCCCGCTTCAATCGACATGTTACAGACCGTCATCCGTTCTTCCATCGTCAGGTTACGGACCGCTTCGCCCGTGTATTCAATGACATGGCCGGTACCGAAACGGACGCCGTATTTACCGATGATCGCCAGAATCAAGTCCTTGGCTGTCACTCCTGTTCCCAATACTCCCTCCACATGAACCTGAAGGGTTTTCGGCTTGGCCTGCCAGAGAGATTGAGTGGCCAACACGTGCTCCACTTCACTCGTGCCGATTCCAAATGCGAGGGCGCCAAAAGCCCCGTGTGTAGAGGTATGACTATCTCCACAGACGATTGTTTTTCCCGGCTGGGTTAACCCAAGCTCCGGACCAATGACATGGACAATGCCCTGGTCCGGGTGGTTGATATCCGCCAGCCGGACTCCAAATTCCTTACAATTTGTCTCGAGTGTTTCCATCTGTTTCTTAGAAACTTCATCCTTGATGACATTGCGGTGGATGGTCGGCACGTTGTGATCCATCGTTGCAAACGTACGATCCGGCCGCCTCACCTTCCTTCCGCTCATGCGGAGCCCTTCAAACGCCTGGGGAGAGGTCACTTCATGAACCAGATGCAGGTCGATGTAGAGAAGATTCGGCTTCCCTTCTTCTTCGTGGACGACATGCTGATCCCAAATTTTTTTAACTATGGTTTTTGGTTGACTCATTCCGTTCCGCTCCCTTCTTTTCTTTGTTGTACCGCTCATACATAGCAGCGCATAATATTTTCTGTTGCATCACTCGTGCTGATCTGGTCGACAATTTTAGCTGCCAGTTCACTTCCGCTGACTTTCACACCACTTTTCAAATCGATGTCTGCGGTGTGATACCCTTCCTGCAGCACCCCGGCAACAGCGGCTTCCACTTGTTCGGCTTCCTCTTCCATACCAAAGGAGTGTTTCAGCATCATGGCTGTGGAGAGAATGCTTGCAATCGGATTAGCTTTATTCTGCCCGGCAATGTCCGGAGCTGAACCGTGGACAGGTTCGTAAAGACCGACACTCTTTTCGTTCAAGCTTGCTGATGGAAGCATACCCAGAGATCCGGTTAAGACAGAGGCTTCGTCGCTTAAGATGTCTCCGAACATGTTTTCCGTAACGATCACATCAAAATACGAGGGGTTCGTCACAAGCTTCATCGCTGCGGCATCCACGAGCATATGCTCAACAGTCACGTCCGGATAATCCGCTTTTTTCTCTTCGACGATTTCCCGCCACATCCGGCTGGATTCCAGGACATTGGCTTTATCCACCGATGTCAGGTGTTTTCTTCTGACCCGCGCGCTTTGAAACGCCTGATCGACGATTCTTTCAATTTCATGGCGCTCATAAGCCAGCGTATCCACGACTTCCTGTCCGTTGTTCCTACGCTCACTCGGCTGTCCGAAATACAAACCGCCGGTCAGCTCCCGGACAATCAACAGGTCACTGTTTTCAACGACTTCCTTTTTCAAAGGGGAAGCATGGAGCAGCTGATGAAATGCCTGGACAGGACGGAGGTTGGCAAACAATCCAAGCTGTTTGCGGATACCCAGCAGCCCTTTTTCCGGCCGCATATGACCGGGCAGCTGATCCCATTTCGGACCTCCGACAGCTCCAAGGAAAATGGCGTCGGCTTTTTTAGCCGCCTGGACCGTATCATCCGGGAGCGGCGTCCCGTGCTGGTCGATGGCTGCTCCTCCAATGTCATGACTTTCAAATGTAAAGGTATGCTGGTAACGGTCGGCGACCGCCTGCAGCACCTGTCTGGCTGCTTTTGTTACTTCCGGACCGATGCCGTCGCCCGGCAGTAAAACGATATGTTTCTCCATGTACATCCCCCTTTTGTTATACCTGCACTTTTTCGTAGCCTTCATGACGTTTATGCTGATAAAGTGTACGATTGACCGCGTTTAAAAATGCGTGGGCGGAAGCTTCCAGCACATCCTGCGCCGATCCACGGCCGGAGGCTTTTACCCCGTTGACGGTCAGCTGGACGTGAACCTCTGCCAGTGCATCGCGTCCTCTTCCAATGGAGCTGAGTTGATAATCCTGTAGATGAACATCTGCATCAATCAAATCATCCAGTGTGTTGTAAATCGCTTCGACACTTCCTTCGCCGGTATTGGCTTTTTCCGCTTCTTCTCCATCCGGTTTCGTTAAAAGAACCGTAGCGGTCGGGCGGTTGATGCTGCCGTACTGGACCTGGAAGGCTTTCAATTCGTACTTCGGTTGGTCTTCGTTTTCGGTCTGCGTATCGGTAAGAATCGCAAAAAGATCATCATCGGTGACCTCTTTTTTCTTGCCGGTCAAATCTTTGAAAGATGCGAACGCTTCTTTCAGCTTCGTTTCGTTCAATTCAAAGCCCAGCTCTTCCGCTTTCTGCTTGAACGCGTGCCGGCCGGAGTGTTTGCCAAGAACCATCCGGTTGGAATCAATACCCACCATAGCCGGTGTAATGATTTCGTACGTCGTAGCTTCTTTCAGGACACCGTCCTGGTGAATACCGGACTCATGGGCAAAGGCATTACGTCCGACAACCGCCTTGTTCCCCGGCACCTGCATCCCGGTCAAGCGGCTGACAAGATCACTCGTCCGCTTAATTTCCTTAAGAACCAGACCCGTTTGGAAATCGTAGCGGTCCTGCCTGATCTGAAAGGCGACGGCAATCTCCTCTAAAGCGGCGTTTCCGGCACGTTCTCCGATACCGTTAATGGTGCCTTCGATCTGGCCGGCCCCGTTTTCGACGGCTGCCAGGGAGTTGCTGACAGCCATCCCCAAATCATCGTGGTTATGCGTAGAGAGGACCGCTTGATCAATGTTCGGCACCTGCTCCCTTACATACCGGAAAAGGCTGCCGATTTCATCCGGTGTCGTGAAACCGACCGTATCCGGCAGATTGATTACTGAAGCCCCCGCATCAATGACTTGTTCAATGATGTGAACGAGAAAATCCCGGTCCGAGCGCAGCGCATCCTCTGCGGAGAACTGAACATAAGGGAATTTCTCACGGGCGTAGCGGACCATGCTGACGGCGGTTTCTACAACCTCATCCGGCGTTTTTTTCAATTTATGTGTCATATGAATCGGGGAGGTGGCAAGAAAGACGTGGAGTCTCGGCTCCGCTCCGCCTTTCAATGCTTCCCACGCGATATCGATATCGCGCTTATTCGCCCGCGCCAGTCCTGTTACTGAACAACCGCGTACCGTATCGGCAATCTCTTTGACTGCATCAAAATCCGCCTGGGAGGAAGCAGGGAATCCTGCTTCCATAATGTCTACACCAAGTCTCTCCAGCTGCTTGGCAATTTCCACTTTTTCCAAACGGTTCAAGTTGACCCCGGCGGACTGCTCTCCATCACGCAGGGTCGTGTCAAAGACATTAACGTGAGCCATGAGTGACCACATCCTTTTCTTTGGATTGGGACTTCTTGACGAACGGCATTAATTCGCGGAGCTCTCTACCCACCTTTTCGATTTGATGCTGACTTTCCTTCGCGTTGATCGCCGTGAACTCAGGACGGTTCACTTGGTTTTCAAGAATCCAGCCTTTCGCAAATTTACCAGTCTGAATATCTGTCAGCACTTCTTTCATGCGGGCTTTCGTAGTTTCATCAACGACGCGTGGACCGGAGACGAAGTCACCCCACTGAGCGGTATCAGAAATGGAATAACGCATGCCTTCCAGACCGCCTTCATACATAAGGTCTACAATCAGTTTCAATTCGTGAAGACATTCGAAGTAGGCCACTTCCGGCTGGTAACCAGCTTCTGTCAATGTTTCAAAGCCTGCCTTAACAAGGCTGGTCAAACCACCGCACAGGACAGCCTGCTCACCGAACAAGTCTGTTTCGGTTTCTTCCTGGAAGGATGTTTCCAATACACCTGCACGGCCGCCGCCGATTCCTTTCGCATAGGCGAGAGCAACCTCTTTGGCTTCCCCTGTTACATCCTGCTCTACACCGATCAGGGCCGGCACCCCTGCTCCTTCTTCAAATGTACGGCGGACAAGATGTCCCGGACCTTTCGGAGCTACGAGGAATACATCCACATCGGATGGAGGGACAACCTGATTGAAATGAACGTTGAATCCGTGAGCGAAAGCAAGCGCTGCACCGGATTTCAGATTCGGTTTGATCTGTTCTTCGTACACTTTCGGCTGATACTCATCCGGAAGAAGGATCATAACGACATCAGCATCTTCTACAGCCTCCGGAACGGTCTTCACTTCCACACCGTCTTCCACTGCTTTATCCCATGATTTCCCTTTACGAAGACCAACAACGACATCATGACCGCTCTCTTTCAGGTTTAATGCGTGGGCATGACCCTGGGAGCCGTATCCGATGACAGCTACTTTCTTATTTTTTAGAACCTCATCTTTAATATCATTGTGGTAGTATACATGTGCCATGTTTCATCCATCCTTTCATCATTTTAATAGGGAGTAAGATTTGAATTCTGCTACCTGGGGCTGGTGGCCTCGTGTAAAGGCGGTCAGCCCGGTTCTTGCTGATTCTTTTATTCCATAAGGGCGGAGCAGATCGATAAGAGCATCAACCTTGTCGGATTTACCAGTCACCTGAACCGTGACACTTTCCTTGCTCACATCAATGATCGACGCCCGGAATGGCTCAATAATGCTTTGGATTTCATTGCGGATCTGAGGGTTGCTGATGACCTTCACCATCGCCAGTTCTCTCGCTACGATGGCTTTATCCGTGATGTCCGATACTTTCAGGACATCGATTTGTTTGTTCAGCTGTTTCGTCAGCTGCTCCAGCTTCCTCTCATCCTCCACCTCGACGACGAAGGTCATTTTGGATACTCCTTCGGTTTCTGTGCGGCCGACAGATATGCTTTCAATATTGAACTGCCGCTTAGCGAGGAGGCCGGTGACCCGGTTCAGGACACCGCTCCGGTTATGAACCGTTGCTGTCACGATGCGTTTCATCGTTTCACCCCAATCATCTCGTGGATTCCTTTTCCAGGTGCAATCATTGGATAGACGTTCTCTTTCTGCAGAACCCGGCAGTCGATAAGGGCCGGCTGATCATTGTTCAGAACTTCCGGAAGTACATCCTCCAGCTGTCCCTGGGTTTCAATTTTATATCCAGGTACTTGGTAGCTCTCCGCCAGCTTCACAAAATCAGGCTGGACATCCATGATCGACTCGGAGTAGCGTCCACTGTAAAACTTCTCCTGCCACTGCCTTACCATTCCGAGCGCTTGATTGTTGACGATCAAAACTTTGACTGGAAGCCGCCGCTCCTGGAGAACAGACAGTTCCTGCAGCGTCATTTGGAAACCGCCATCGCCGACAACCGCCACACAGGTGGATTTCCGATCTGCCAGCTGAGCACCGATCGCCGCTGGAAAACCGTACCCCATCGTTCCAAGCCCCCCGGAAGTAACCCAGCGGTTCGGCTCGTCGAACTGGTAATACTGGGCCGCCCACATTTGATGCTGCCCGACATCTGTCGTTACAACCGCTTCCCCTTTGGTATATTCATAGACTTTCTGGAGCAGCCACTGGGGGACGATCTCTGCCTCCGGCTGGTCATGCCACAAAGGAAAATCCTGTTTGTTCTTTTCTGCTTTCATCATCCAGTCATGGTGATCCAGGTTCTGCACGGCTTTTTCATTCAGCGATGTAAGGGCCGCTTTCGCATCCGATACGATCGGGATATGGGTTTCCACGTTTTTACCGATTTCTGCAGGGTCGATATCGATATGCGCCACTTTGGCATGTGGTGCAAAATGTTTCAGATTACCTGTCAGTCTGTCATCAAAGCGTGAGCCGAAGTTGATGAGCAGATCGCATTCGTACAGGGCCATATTTGCTGCATAAGTTCCGTGCATCCCGGCCATGCCAAGGGAAAGACGGTCGCTGCCGGGATAACTTCCAAGACCCAGCAGAGTCGAGGTGACCGGAAGCTCGTAATTTCTTACAAATGTCCTGAGCTCTTCAGAAGCCTTGGCGTGGATAACGCCGGATCCGGCCAGAACGACCGGCTTTTCAGCTGCAAGAAGGGCTTCATGCAGCTTATTGATCTGCATCGGATTCGGTTTCGTCGTCGGCTGATATCCCGGAAGATGAAACTCCTTGTTGATGTCTTTTTCAAAGACGGTTGAACTGATGTCTTTCGGAATATCCACGACGACAGGACCCGGTCGTCCAGTCGTGGCAATGTGGAAGGCCTCATTCACAATTCTCGGAAGATCTTCAATATTCTGAACTTGGTAGTTATGCTTCGTGATTGGTGTAGTGATTCCCATGATGTCCGATTCCTGGAAGGCATCTGTACCAATGACCCCTTTCGCCACCTGTCCGGTGAAGATGACGAGTGGGATCGAATCCATCATGGCATCGGCAATACCGGTCACAAGGTTCGTTGCCCCTGGTCCTGATGTGCCGATAACAACTCCAGCACGGCCGGAAACACGGGCGTAGCCTTCAGCTGCATGGATGGCCCCTTGTTCATGCCTTGGAAGCACGTGATCAAAGCTGCCTTCCGCCCGGTAAATGGCATCGTAAATCGGCAGCACAGCTCCTCCTGGATAACCGAACAACGTATCAACACTCTGGCCAATCAATGCCTCTACAAGTAAATCGGCCCCTGTTTTCACTGCGGTCTTTTGTTCCGCACTTGCCTGTGCTTTCATTTTTTTCATCCCTCCTGCAGTAGTTGTGAAGAATAAAGCGGATTTTCCGCTGTTCCACCTGCTCTTTGTCGAATAAAAAAGAGACCTTCTCCTCCTCAAGTTCATGCACCACCAGAATGATGCAGGAACGTGAGGGGTGAAAAGGTCTCTCTTTACTTCCACGGTACCACCCTCGTTCATGAAGCTCTCAAAAGCTTCACCTCATGGAGTCGTCATAACTCCTTTTGGTAACAGGTGCAGTGATACACCTGGTCCGGCCTACTAAGTATACCGTTCAGCGGGGACACTCAAGGATGATGTCAGAATAAGATGTATTTCCGGGCTTCCAGCAACCCCGGCTCTCTGTGAATACAAGGCCTTATCCCTTTTTCCTATCATTGTTTTAGGTTGATTCAGTTGTCAAAATGCGCTGCATCAGCTTACGTGCGCCTGATTCTTGCCGTATACCTTGTAACCATCTGTTGTTGTTACCTGTCTGAACTCGGACAAGAGATGGTTGGTCACAACACCCGGTTTCCCATTTCCTACCTGCCTCTGATCAACTTCGACGACGGCGATGACTTCTGCAGCGGTTCCAGTGAGGAACACCTCATCCGCAACATACACGTCGTGGCGTGTAAAAGGCTGCTCCTTCACCGTATATCCCTTCGCTTCTGCGAGATCCATGATGGCATTTCTTGTAATTCCTTCGAGAGCACCAAGGTAGGTTGGTGGTGTAAAGATGGTCCCGTTCTTAACAATAAAAATGTTATCGGCGGAGCCTTCCGTTACATACCCCTGATCATTCAGCATGAGCGCTTCATCCACGCCCGCCTGATTCGCTTCCATTTTTACAAGAATGTTATTTAAGTAGTTTAAAGACTTCACCTGCGGTGGAAGGACATCCGGCCGGTTTCTTCTGCTTGATACGGAAGCAAGCCGGACTCCCCGCTCGTAAAGTTCTTTTGGAAATAAAGCGAGTGCTTCAGCAATGACAACCAGACGCGGATTTGCACAGCTGGATGGGTCAAGACCAAGATTGCCTGATCCTCTTGAAACGACAACCCGGATATAAGCCGTTTCCAGCTGGTTGCGGCGGACCGTCTCTGCGATAATTTCCTCAAGCTCCTCCTTTTCATATGGAATTTGGAGCATGATCGATTTCGCTGAATCATAAAGGCGGTTTAAATGCTCATCGAGCTTGAAAATGTTGCCTTCATAAACGCGAATGCCTTCGAACACCCCATCTCCATATAAGAAACCATGATCATAGACAGAAACGACGGCCTCTTCTTTCTTCACGTACTCGCCGCTCATATAAATCCATTGGCTGCTCATCCTCAGCACTCCTTTCTTTTATTATTTAATGTTTGAAATAGTTAAAGAATGATAAAGAAAATGTGGACCCTCTAAGAAGGTGAATATTCCACTTATACAGGGTCCAAGTTCAGGGCTTCCACATGAACCAACCGGACGATTGGGTGTAATCGATGTGGTTGATTGAGGACTACTCTAAACGGATTTTCACAGAAGGTCAACAGGTTTTCGTTAAATTTTCTGAACACTCCAATTATTCAATGAATTCGTAAAGCGCTTACACCGTTGAGATGATTGACTTCGCCCGATTAGAAAGACTTTCTTTTTTTCTTTTTTATCTCCATGGCGGGCCTGAAGAGAGAAAAAAGAAAAGAAACCGCATGTTTATTTCATGTGACCCGGGGTATGAAATCCCGGTATGAATAAACATCTGTATAGAAAGGAATTCCCTTATGTCATGGTCAAAAATGAGCGGCACAGCAATGCTCGCTTCCATCCGTATTGTACTCTACTACTTGAAATTCCCGCTCCCCTTTTTTCCCGTATTTCTGACGATGGATTTCAGTGACATTCCAGCCCTTATTGGTGCGCTGGTCTTCGGTTCAGGGGCGGGGATCATCATACAGCTGTTGAAAAACGCTGCCGACTACCTCCTTCATGGAAGTTACGCCGGACTTCCCGTCGGACAGCTCGCCAATTTCCTTTCCGGATCGCTGATTGTCGGATTGATGGGGGCCTTTTTCAAAAAAAGAAGAAGGTCGACCCGTTCAGCCTGATGGTATCGGTCCTTCTTTTCCTATGTTGGATGTATGTCCTTCATTATTATTTCATTCTGCCTGTGGTGATGAGCCTTATCGGCGTGAGTGAGTCTGTTTATGTAGAGGGGTTTACCGCCTTCAATCCGTTTGCCCGTGACTTTCGCACGGCTGTCGATTTTGTCGTTCTCCCTTTTAACTTCATAAAAATCTGCACGGTCTATGCCTTAGGTCTTCCGCTTGCGCTGAGGCTTTTACGGCTGGTGAACAGACGGCTGCCTGACCTTTAACCCGGCCGCCCCCGGGCATCCGCCCTGCCCTCCTGCCCCTTTTCTACATAGTTTGTGATATAGCTGAAAAAAAGGTGGTGAAAAGCATGGGCTGTGGTTATGGTGGCTACGGTTACGGCGGTGGCGGATATGGCAGCACGTTCGTTCTAATCGTCGTATTGTTCATCCTGTTGATTATCGTAGGTGCATCGTTTTATTATTAATCGATGATGGAGAACGGACGTCTGTTCTCCACTCTACAAAAAAGAACCAGAGGTATTCACCACCTTCTGGTTCGTTCATCACTGACTGACAGTGGATATTTGTTTTTTTAATATAGAAAAGGTTATAATGGCATCGAGGCATGAAACGAACTCTACCTGTATATGTCTCCCCTGAAACCGGAGCTCCCCGCTCCGGTTTTTCTATTTCAATATAACTTAAAACCAAAACGCAACGACAGACCCTGCAGGTCCCTCAGCTTTTCCTACGCACGCTCTTCTCTTTGATACTCCAGATTGATGTAGATCTGCTGCAGTTCAGGCAGCGTCATCTCCACCGTTTTCTTTCCAAGCAGGTCTTCGGTGTAGCCGAGATTTCTCAGGTGGTCAATTAAAGCATACCTGTCCTCGAATGATTTTTCGGGCGGATAAGCCGACATCAGCATCCAATCAACTCCTGTACAAAGATTATATCATTACTTCTCTTTGTCTACCCGGTTTTCCTGCTTACTAACAATACTTATTTTACCAGCTTCCCTGCGTCAGTCGACACCGAAGAAGGCTTCTGCCTTTGCAAGATATGGTTCTTCCTCCGGCCTCATCTCATACTCTTCAACGATCGCATCCACCGGGCACACCGACACGCAGGCTCCGCAGTCGATGCAGATATCGGGATTGATATAGTACTGGTCCTCCCCCTGTTCAATACAGTCGACCGGGCAGACACTGACACACTCTCCTGCCTGTTCGCCTTCACAGGGCTGTGTAATGACAAATGCCATATGTATCTCTCCTTCTTTTCATATAGTCCCAGTTTCTCGAAGAAACAGGCAGGTTGTCAACTCGGCAGACCGATTTATAATAGATAGGAGGACGTACACGCATTCAGGGAGGGATTTTACTGATGGTAAAAAAATGGGCCGTCATCTACGAAACCGTTTTACTCACACTTGCACTACTATCCGTCATGTATTTATGGTCGGACCATCCGGCTGCCATCTTTCTGGACCGGTTTGTCTGGCTGCTGTTTTTCGTCGACGTTACCATCCGGATCCTGCGTTCAAAGGATAAACTGCATTACATAAAAAAGCATCCGCTTGAAGTCATTGCCGCCATTCCTTTAGAGAGCATTTTTCAGCTTGCCCGTGCGGCAAGGCTGTTCCGTCTTTTGCGAATGCTGCTCATTGTCCGGCGGCACTTCCCCCACCTGCTTAAAATCCTAAGGACAAACGGACTGGACCGTGTCCTCCTGTTCTCATCCGTCATGCTGTTTGCCTCTTCCGTCATTATCCGGCATGCGGAGGAAAATATTGACTCTTATGCCGACGGTTTGTGGTGGTCGATTGTGACAGTCACAACCGTCGGCTACGGAGACATCGCCCCTTCCACACTTTCCGGCAGGCTCGTCGCCATTTTCCTGATGGTCATAGGGATCGGTTTGATCGGGATGCTTACCGGTTCCATTACCACCTATTTCGTCAAGAAACCGAAGGATGGACACCACACGATCCGCTATATCCAATCGGAACTCGACCGTTATGATGAACTATCCAACAAGGAACGCGACCGCCTCGTATTTCTTCTTACAGAAATGAACGAGGAGCATGCAGAAGAAAAAATCAAGCATAAAGAAAACGGACGGAGGCGTCACTAACGTCTCCCTCCGTTTTCTTTATGTACGAATCCCGGCCGTCCACATTCAGGTCTTCCCGTCCATTGAAGGAGCGTCTAAAGAAAAGTAGAATAAAACCAGAGGATGACCGGGGAAGGAGAACATCTTATGCTCGATAAACATTCATGGATCAAACCTCTCATGCTCGTTGTCACTTTTCTTTTCCTTGCTGGATGCCAGGCGGTAGAAACGACGTCCGGCGAGCTTGAAACGGCCGTCGTCACCCGCGTTGTCGACGGGGACACGCTGCATATAGAGTGGAACGGCAAAGAAGAAACGGTGCGCCTGCTGCTGGTGGACACACCTGAGACCGTCCATCCCGGCAAACCTGTGCAGCCCTATGGAAAAGAAGCGAGTCAATTCGCGAAGGAAACATTGTCGGGAAAAGAAGTTCAGCTGGAGTTTGACGGCCCCGAGCGTGACAAGTACGACCGGCTGCTTGCCTACATATGGGTCGAGGATACCTCTTTTAATCAACTTCTGCTGGAAAAAGGCCTTGCCCGTTATGCCTATGTCTATGACCCTCCTTATACGCATGCCGGGAAGTTGAAGGATGCGGAGCAGGAAGCCTCCGACCATAAAAAGGGGATTTGGAGTCTCCCGGGATACGTGACAGAGGACGGATTTGCAGAAGGTTTTGAAGACGGACAGAATGAAAGCAGCTCTTCCAGCCACAAAGCCCCGCCCGAAGGGGACGACAAGGACTGCTCGGACTTTCATACACAAGAAGAAGCCCAGACCTTTTATGAAGACGCCGGCGGACCTGAACAGGATCCCCATCGTCTGGATGGGTCCGACAAGGATGGACGGGTCTGTGAAAGCCTGTCCTAAAAAATCCGGTCTCACCACGGAGACCGGATTTTTTTAATGAACAGCTGATGTACGTGCTGTCTCCTTTTCCATACAACGATCGTGAAGGACCTGACAGACTTCTATCCTGTGACTCTCAGGAACATCAATCGTCCAGACATGCGGCTGAATTTCTACAACAAAACCATCTTGAAGACATGGAAGATTCCTCATAAGCGAGCGTGCTTTCTGCTTGTCTTCCTCGGATCTGAAAATGACATGCACGAGGGCCCTCCCGTCATAATATTCAGGAACTATCCCCTCCGGTCTTCCACCGAATTGGTTGAGCCAGGATTTTGTATCATATACATCTTCATCACGTACAAGAATTCTGTATAGACGGTTTTTTATTTTTTGAACCGCTTTCCAAGGACGCAAATCTTTCTTCCATTCTCTCTGCAATTCCCTCACATCTATCCCACTATGGATAGAGAAGTGGGATAGTCCTGTTTCATAAGTCACTCCTATCACAGGAAAAGAATGGGGACTCAAGGTCCTTGGAAGAATGGTCGTCCCTTCCTGCTCCGTAAAGCTTGAACGGACAACCAAAGGGATCTGCCAGGCTTCCGCTGCAGCCGCAGCTCTCGGGTGGACAACGGATGCGCCGAGCTCTGCAAGGGCAGACAAGCTTTCGTAATCCAACTGTTCATATTTCTGCGCTCCTGTGATTGTTCCTGGATCTGCGGTATAAACGCCGTCCACATCCGTGAAAATTTCACAGCGGTCCGCTTTCAGGACACCAGCCAGCACCGCTGCTGTCGTATCCGATCCTCCACGCCCGAGGGTTGCCACTTCATGGCCTCCGGGACAGCCTTGAAAACCGCTGACAATGACCACCTTTCCTTCCCTGAGTCTATGCCTTATGGGTTCAGGGTCGACGTCTTTCACAAGGGCTTCACCGTAGCTGGAATCCGTTTTAATTCCGGCCTGTGCTCCAGTCAGCGCTTCGGCCTCCACTCCCCCGGCCTTCAGTGCCATCGCCATTAATGCACACGACACCTGCTCCCCTGTAGAAAGGAGAAGATCCATTTCTCTTGCTGCAGGACGGGAGGAAACTTGTCCGGCAAGAGCGGTCAAGTTGTCTGTCGTTCTGCCCATAGCAGAAACAACGACAACGACTTGACGGCCTCTTTTCACTTCCTTGATAATCCGATCTGCCGCATCAGTCATCCGCTTCGTTGTCTGCAGGGATGTGCCTCCATATTTTTGTACGACAAGTTCCACCATGATCCCTCTTTCCGTCAGGTTATCTGTTCCATTTCATTCTTGAAGGCTGCCAGGGCGTTCGTTACCTGACCGAATTCCGATGCATGAGGACGGTCTTCACCATCTTCATATCCGTAATCAACCATACGGTTTCGATTCAGGCACAGCTTGGTCATCGTCGGCTTGAAGAAATCAAACAATGCAAACCGATCCTCCAGCTGCGGAAACCTCCGTTGATAATCCTGGATCGCCTCTGCCAGAAGGCCCCAGAACACATCCTCTGTCAACAGCTCATGCGTTTCCAGCACATCGCTTAAGTAGCGGAGGTGACAGATAAACAATCCTGTAAAAATAAATTGCGTCAATCCTTCGGGCGGTTCACTGCGGAGCACTTCCTTCATTTCCTCAGAGAGGTCCTTCAATTCTTCGAACGGCTGATCCGTCACATTGACATCATCGACAAAATCCTTGACCGCCAGGCGGTGAGGCTTGTAGTCTTTCAGGACAAGAATGGTATTCTGCCCGTGCGGACTGAAAACCGTCCCGTATTGATATAGGAAGTGAAGCAGTGGATCCATGATCACTTTATAAAATTGACGCATCCATGCTTCCGGATCCATGCCTGACGCTTCAATCAGCGCCTGCACGTAAGGGGTGCCTTGATAGTCTTTATGAAGCAGCGCTGCAAGTGTAATGGGCTGCTCCCCCTCTTCCACATATGTATAAATACTTTCACGCCAGATTGTCCCGAGCATTTCCAGGTATTGATACGGGGCGTTTTTCACAGACGCGAAGTGGGGCTGGTCTACATTGATACTGGCGTTCTCTCCAGGAAGAATCACCCGGCACTCCCGCTTAAGAAAATCATCCTTCTCATACATCCCCTTGATAAGGGCCGTCACCTTCGGGGCAATCCGTGTCCGTTCGGCAGGAAGACCACGGTAGACCAGTGTGTTCAAAATACTCATTGGAAGCTTCACGTGGTGCTTATCCTTTTCGCTTCGGTTGACGAACGTACGGATGGACTGCTGTGGAAGGTATTTGTCCTGACCATCACCGAGCGGGATCATGGTCTTTTGTGCCAGCTCGCCTGGGAAATGCAGGACAATGGTGTTTTTCCACTGCCATTCATGGACAGGGAGGAAATAATAATCGTCTGGATTCTTCCCTTCTTCTTTCACAACGGCGGCAAACCGCTCTCTTTCTTCCTGGCTCAATTCTTTTTCCAGCAGATCTTTGTAGGAAAGTCCATCCACAGCCTGGAATTCAGCGAGACTGTGATGCACAGCAATCCAGGATAGAAGGATTTCTTCCTGATGTTCCGGCGCATACCTCAAGTAGTCATCATAGCCAAAGCCAATCCGGCCTTTATTGTAAGTGATCCACGGGTGGCCTTCCATATATCCTTCCAGTTCCGCATAATCGAGATCGATCAGATCACGGGATGTCCGGTCCGTCTTTCTTTTCAAGTAAACGTCCGCCATTAATGTCGCCTGTAGTTCCTTGATCAAATGCCCGGTCGTTTCCGGCTTCATGCCAATCGCATCTTTAAGATCAATCAGAAGCTGAACTGCATCGTCCGGTTCTTCTACTTCTTGGCCGTGTCTGACGGTTATGGATGCGTCCTTCACGTCCCAGCTGTCAAACAGACGGCTGACGGCTTCAAACGTATACACTTTTCCGCCCAAAGCGTGGAGATCAAATTTCTTCGTCTTTCCATTCTCCGCAATCAATTCCGGACGGATCATATCTTCATACATATATTCGGCCAGCATCTTGGCCATCAGCTTCCGATTGACCGCTTTCCAGTCCGCTTCGTTGAAACTATTGGAAACTTCCGCTTGTTTATACATGTTCATCCCTCATTTCTTCATGCTTGAATGTTCCGGCTTCCTGACTGCTCCAAACGTCTGGAACACATTTTCGACCTGTACCGGATACACGTCCCGGCCGGCAATTCTGTTGATAATGACTGCATTCCGATGCGCGCCAAGACCAAGATCAGGAGCCCCCACCCCGTGGGAGTGAAGTTCACCATTCTGAACAAAAACACTCCCCTGTGTCTTAAGCGTCGTTTTCAATTCATAGGTTTTCTCAATCTGAAAACGCCCCCGTTCATCCCATAAGACCTTGTCTTGAATCGACTGGAGAAAAGTAGGTACCGCCGGCTGATAACCCGTGCCTAACACGACCACATCAGCTTCTGCCTCTACCGTGTCTTCCTTAACCCTATGAACACCACTCAGTGTCCACCGTCCGTTTTCCCAATGGATGGATGTTAGTTCTGTCATCGCCTGAAGGTGGATGTCCGGGGACGCTCCTCCAATCGTCCGTTCATATAAATGATCATAAATATCCGCAATGGTTTCAGCACTGATTCCTTTATACAACAGCCCTTGATCCTTCAGAAGCGCATCCTTCTTTTCCTGCGGCAGTTCGTAGAAAAAATCGATATAATCGGGGGAGAAGTATTCAAGACCGAGCTTGGAGTATTCCATAGGAAAGAAGCCGTTCGATCTTGTATACCACTGAAGACGCCCCCCGGTTTCCTGCTGGCTGCGGGCAAGATCGAGGAAGACTTCCGCAGAGCTCTGACCGGATCCAAGGACAGCGATCGACTGATCCGGACGGATATTCTTCTCTAAATACTCGGACGTGTGAAAAACCGTATCTCCGAGAGTTTCCTGAAAAGCAGGCGGGATGTATGGCTGTGTACCAATTCCGATCACCACATTCTCTGCGTAGTACACCTCCTCCGCCCCCGTCTGCTCTTGAAGGACGCCTACTTCATATACAGCGCCGGATTCCTTTTCTACTACGTCCACACGGGTAACGGTTCGGCCGAAGCGGCAGGACGTGAGGCATCCACTTACCCAGCGGCAGTAGGCGTTGTATTCTTTCCGGGGGATATGGAATTTCTCCAAAAAATAAAAATGGTAGAGCCGCTGATGCTCCTGCAGGTAATGAAGGAAGCTGTACTCACTCCGGACATCCGCCATGCTGACAAGATCGGCAAAGAAAGGGACCTGAAGGGTCGTGCCTTCAATCAGCATGTTCGGATGCCAGTTGAATTCCTCTTCCTTTTCGAAAAAGAGGGCAGAGACGTCCTCAACAGGGTCAAGCAGCGCCGCCATCCCTAAATTGAACGGGCCAAGACCCACTCCGATCACATCATATACGTAGGAAGGCTTCATCTTTCCATCTCCTTTCGAACTCTTCCCGCTCACAAAACATCAAGAGGGCTTCTTTATCAGGGAGCGTAATCGGTGCCACCGGCCTGAATCCACACGCCTTAAAAACATGAATCATCTTTTCATTGCGGATGTCCGGCTCAGCCACGACCTTTGTTGTATTCTGGAGCCTGAATTGAAACTGCACCATGGCTTTTAATAACGGCAGGGCGTACCCCCGGCCAAGAAAATCCTTTTCGCCGATCAGAAGGTGGATGCCCTGATCATAGGGAGAGGGATTATAACAGCCCTCCACCACGTCTCCCTTCACCCAGTAAGCTTCCCAGTAACTCATAGGAGTACCGTTTATACATCCGATATAAAGCGTTTGGTGAGGATCATTCCCTGCCTTCTGAAAATGGGTGTAAAATTCCGGCCAAGGGAGGTTCAGCTGCCAGAATGGATGCACATGCTCCTCGTTCATCCATGTATGAATGAGCGGGCCGTCCTCTTCCTGCACCTGTCTGAATGCCAGCGAACGCGCGATGGCAGGATCATAGATTTCATAATCAAACCTCATGATGCGCGCCCACCTTTGCAGCCAATGGGTTATGCACGTTCGTATACACAGACTGGGATTCCATCGGACCAACAAGCTCGTCCATATCATACAAACGTGTTAACAGGTTGGCCTTACATGGAAGCTGGTCTTCTTCCAGCAGGGTTCGAACAACGTTCATCGGCAGCCATGCGGCCAAACGGCTTTGCAGCAGATCCATCAGCTTTTCCTCCTCTACAAGACCGTTCACCCCGAATCCGTTAATGAGTCCATATAAATGATTAAAGAAAAAGTAATAGCGGAGCCGCTCTTCAGCCACCTCATCGTCACAAATGGTGTCACTTTCCTCATTCAGGGATGGAAGCAGGTTGGACAGTTTTGCACCATAAGAACGACTGAAGTAATACCCCTGATTGTCCCTGTAATAGAACTGAGAAGGATACCCCTCCTTCAGACGTACAAGGGAATTCTGCTGGTGGGCTTCGAGTGCAATCCCGTAATTGGACAGCAGCCACAGCACCGGATCAAGGCTCATGGATAAATAACGGTCAAACCAATCCATACTGACTTCTTCCAGTGTCCGCTTTTCCTTTTCTGCGAGACCGTGAATGATCGACGCCAGCCTTGCTTTTTCACCATAGGCATGATCTTGAACGAGAGCAGCAGCCGCTGTCACCTGAGCCTCATCGTCGTAAAACGGATTTTCCCTGAGGACTACTTCAAAACCGGAAACCTCTGAGCCTGTCACCACGTTCACAGAGGCAGGGTCTTTAATAATGTGAAAATCCGGGTACTTCTCCCTCATCCGGCTTCCAAGCTCTGTATCCAGCAGTCTCGATACTTCCACGCCACGCGCCAGTTCCTTCGGTTGATTGACACGGAGGGAGTTTGTAATTTTCACAGGTACCGAGAACTTATACATAAACCGGGAGGATTCATTGTACAGCGTCCGGAAGGAAGAAGTAGCCGTGAACGGTTCACCTGCCGGCCCGAGGTCTGTTAACTGCCCTTTATTCAGCAGTTCCTGAACCTCTTTTTCTTGGAGAACCTTAGCAGCCTGCAGCGGATGAAGCGGAATCAGGTACCGCCCTTTCCCCCATTCTTCTGTCATTCTTTCTGCCTGCTCCCCTTTGAGGGCATCTATTTTGATCCACTCGACAGCCGGTTTGGAAAGACTGGAATCCTGGGTGACGATGGATGGGTCTGCGCTGAAATAGTGAAGCCGGAAGCGGCCTTTCAATTCCGGGGTATAAAGGTCATCCTCTCCATCTGTCAACCCCTGCTTACTTTTTGGAGTGGGGTGCAGAAGATGACCAAAAAGGAGCGACTGTTCGGCTTCTATAAATGTAAAGAACTCATCAGAAAGCTGTTCCCGATCCCCCTCACGCTTTTTGATATAGCCTTTAATTTTTTTGCAGCTGAGCAGAACCCTCAGCACCAGTTCGTCCTCAGACCATTCCCGGCCGTTGCCGATGAGCCATTCCTTGACAATCAGTGTCGTCATCGTCACGTAATCCAGTGTTTGGTAATCTCCGGTTCGGCCTGTTTTGTAAAAAGCCGGAAATCGGAAAAGGTGTCGGCCTGTCAAGGACCAGTAGTCCACGTTTACGTATAGGTGAATGTCCTGTCTGCCAAGAGACAGACGAAGCACGGTCTGCCCCTCTTCCCGGAATGGATGATCTTCTGTATCGATTCGTTCATATTCCTGTGTTTCTCTTAAATAACAATTGAGAAAACTCTGCATCGAAGCCTGCTCTGCTTTTTCTTCAGCTCTTATCAAGGTGGATCCCTCCTGTCATCTGCTGTGCTGCTGTTTGTTCGACACGATCAAGGACGTCCTTCACATCATCGATCGACGTTCTCGGATTTAAAATTGTAAGCTTAAGATGGGTTTCTCCATGGACCTTCGTTTTCGCCACCACCGCTCTTCCGTCCTGAAATAACGCCTGCTGCAGTTTCCGGTTCAAGCGATCCACATCCCCATCACCATCATCCGGGCTGTACTGAAAGACGACGGCCGACAACTGTGGTTCTGGATTTGCCGGATAAAAAGCGGACCGCCTTGTCATTTCCTGCGCCGCCAGCCGGGCTGTTTCAATCGTCTGGTCGATCATACTGCCGATCAAATCTGTGCCGAGCGTTTTCAACGTCAGAAAAATTTTCAATGCATCAAAGCGCCGGGTCGTCTGGACACTCTTGTTGACGAGGTTCAGAACGCCTTCCTGTTCATCCTGTTCCGGGTTCAAATAATCGGCATGATGGGAAATCCATTTGAAATGATTGGAATCCTTCAGTAGAAACACACCGCTGCTTATTGGCTGGTATAACCATTTATGAAAATCGAGGGTCATGGAATCCGCCTGCTCCAGACCGGCCAGTTTATGACGGTGACTGCTGAGAAGGAGCCCTCCTCCATAAGCGGCATCAACGTGAAACCAGATGTCATTTTCCCTGCAGATGTCTGCCAGCTCCTCCAATGGGTCAAGGCTTCCAAAATCTGTTGTTCCGGAAGTAGCAAAAACGGCAAAAGGAAGCAGTTCCTGTTCATACATTTCCATTATGATCTGCCGTAGAGCAGAACCGTTCATCCGGTGCTCTCCGTCGACTGGTACGGAAACGACAGCGTTCTCTCCAAGACCAAGCTGTGCCGCAGACTTTTTCACGGAAAAGTGAGCTTCCTCTGAACAAAGGACCCTCAGCTTCTTAAAGCCTTCCGGCAGCCCCTGTTTTTGAACGTTATGGTTCCACTGTTTCCTGCAAAAAGCATCACGCGCCAGCAGCAGTCCCATGTAATTGGATTGAGTTCCTCCACTGGTAAAAACGCCATCCGCCTGATTGCCGTAGCCTGCCCTGGATGTCCAATACCGGATCATGGCCTCCTCTACATAAGTAGCGGCAGGGCTCTGGTCCCACGAATCCATCGATTGATTCAAAGCTCCGATCAGCAGCTCACCGGCAATTCCCGTAAGGAGCGGGGGACAGTGCAGGTGCGCCATACTTTTTTCATGGGACACATGCAGGCTGTCGCGGATGACAGGCTGAACTGCTTCCTTCAGCACATCCTGGAAAGGGCGTGCTTCTTCTGTTATATCCATGACGGCCTCGATCTGCCTGCGGATTTCCTCCGGTTGTGCGCCGGAGAAGGGATGATCCGCCTGTTTGAATGTTTCCGTAAATGTTTGCATGACCGTCTCCACCTGACTTTGAAATGCCTGGAGACTCTCTTCCTCCTGGTGAAGGAAAAAGGATTCAAAAAGATCAGTCTGTTTCCTCGATTCAGCCCTCATGGACATATCCTTTCACTGCTGCCTCAACAGCTTTACGGAAGATATCCGTAACTTCCTCCACCTGTTCTTTCGTAATAATCAGCGGCGGCAGAAAACGGACGACAGCGCCGTGACGACCTCCTACCTCTAAAATGAGTCCTCGATCAAAACATTCCTTTTGAATACGGCTGGCAAGCCTGCCATCTCCCGGGAAGCTGCCCCGCTTAGATTCCTTACCTGCTGGGTCTACGATTTCAGCTCCGATCATCAACCCGCGGCCTCGGACATCCCCCAGCTGAGGGTATTCCTTTTGGATATCATTTAAAGCCTGCATCAAAATCCTTCCCATCTGCTCGGCATGATCTGGAATCCGATGATCTTTCACATATTTCAAAGTTGCGGTCCCTGCCGCCATCGCCATTTGGTTGCCCCGGAAGGTTCCAATGTGCGCGCCCGGTTCCCAAGCATCCAAATCACGGTCATAGATGAGAACGGAAAGAGGAAGGCTCCCTCCAATCGCTTTGGACAGGACGAAAGCATCCGGAACAATCCCTGCATGTTCAAACGAGAACAGTTTTCCCGTTCGGCCGATGCCTGTTTGAACTTCATCGATAATCAGCGGAATTCCCCGTTCCTTCGTAATCCTCCTCATCTCCTGGATCCATTCAACCGGGGCCGGGATCGATCCTCCTTCCCCCTGAACTGTTTCAAAAATCATTGCAGCTGGAGGAAGGATTCCACTTTCCGGGTCATCCAGGAGCTGTTCGATATAGGCAGCACTCAGCTCAGCTCCCTCTTCGCCACCTCTGCCGAATGGACAGCGGTAATCATAGGGGTAAGGAAGGAAATGGGTATCAGGAACAAGTCCCTGCACCCGCTGCTTCGGAGCGAGATTGCCGCTGATGGACATCGTTCCATGTGTGGAGCCATGGTATCCTCCCTGGAAGGTTAAAATACTCTGCCTTCCTGTCGCGGTCTTAGCAAGCTTGAGCGCTGCTTCAACCGCGTCTCCTCCTGTCGGACCACAGAACTGCACTTTCGCCCTTTCACGGAATGATTCCGGCAGACTCATAAACAGCTCATCGACAAAGCTTTCTTTAACTTCGGTGGTAATGTCCAATGTATGTAAAGGCAGGCGGTCATGAAGGACTTTCTCCATCGCCGCAGTCACCACAGGGTGATTGTGACCGAGAGCAAGCGTTCCCGCGCCGGCCAGACAATCGATGTATCTCCGTCCTTCCACATCTGTGATATGAATGCCTTCCGCTTCCTTGATCGCCAGTGGAATGCGTCGCGGATAGGACCGGGCGTTCGATTCTCTCTTCTCCTGTTGTTCCAACAGCTGATGATTTGAAACTTCTGTATGTACACTCATGTTTCCAACTCCTTTAACGTCGTGTTGTTGATCCAATGCCATCTTAGTTGATAATGATTTTCATTGTCAACACTAATTGATAACCATTATCATTATCAATTAGTCCTATATTTCTTTCATAAAGACTGCCATAAAAGGGTTTTCCATACTTTCCTAAAATGACGATTTTTCTGATAATTAGCTGAAAAGACCCCCTGTTGCAAAGAGGCCTATAGTCTGTTCTATCTGCCAATATTTTCAACAATCATGCCGAAAGTGGTATAGACATCTATATGAATGTCTTTTATGATGAAAGAGACAATGGAAAATTAAGGAGGTATGCAATGAAAAAGAAAGCGCTATCATTTATGCTTGCAAGTGTCCTTGGTGCTTCATTATGTTCCGGGGCTGTCGGTGCTGCCCCGGAAGCGAGTATAGAAAATCCGCCAAAAGCCAACCCGTATCAGCAGGGAAAATCTTCGTCCAATAACCACTCATGGGACCGCCAATTTCCGTCGCTTCCCGTATTACATCCAGGATCGATTCGAGGTGCAGGAATGAGAACAGAACCACTAAAGCATATGGATAACGTTTTGCAGACCGCTGTCGACAATGATGTCATGCCCGGAGCCGTAGCCTTCGTTGCCAGACGCGGACACATCGTCAAAGAAAGCTCTTACGGGTATGCGGTCCGCTATGTAGATGCAGACCGGACAGAAACAAACCACCCCATCACCATGACCAAAGACACTATTTTTGACCTGGCTTCCATCAGCAAAATCTTCACGACAACAGCAGCAATGAAGCTTTACGAGCAGGGTGAATTCAAACTGGATGACCCTGTGGCCAAACACATCCCTGAATTCGCAGCCAATGGAAAAGAAGAGGTCACCATCGAACAGCTCATGACCCATACCTCTGGATTTAAGCCATGGATCCCCCTCTATCAAGTAGAAGGTGATCGTAACGACCGCCTCCAGCATGTTTTTCAATACCCGTTGGAAAATACTCCGGGCTCTACATACACCTACAGTGACCTCAACATGATTACCCTCGGCGCGCTCGTGGAGCGGCTGTCCGGCATGAAACTGGATGCCTATGTCCAACAGGAAATTACAGCCCCGCTTGGAATGAGTGACACCATGTACAATCCACCGGAACAGTTGAAGAACCGTATTGCTGCAACGGAATACCAGCCATGGACAAACCGGGGACTGGTATGGGGGGAGGTCCATGATGAAAGTGCCTGGTCTCTGGACGGCGTTGCCGGCCATGCCGGAGTCTTTTCAACCGCTTCCGATTTAGCAGTTTTTGCCCATATGTTTTTAAACGACGGCAAGTACGGGGGCACACGGATTCTTGAACCTGAAACCGTTGATCTGCTGACAGAGAACCGGATTCCACAGTTCCCCGGCGATGATCACGGACTTGGCTGGGAACTCCAGCAGGGATGGTTTATGGATGCCCTCTCTTCTCCATCCAGCTATGGCCACACCGGATATACAGGAACATCCATCGTTGTAAATCCAGAAAACGAGACGATTGCGATTCTATTAACCAACCGGGTCCATCCGACCAGGGAGACGGTTTCCACCTCTCCTACCCGCCGGATCTTCGCCCGCACCGTTGCCGATGCTATCCCGGTAACAGCACCAAAATCGAAGAAGGAGACGTGGTTCGCCGGCTATGGTGACCAGTTATCCCGTTCCATGACCGCTGAAGTCAACCTCTATAAAGACCGGACCCTTTCGTTCTCCACATGGCACCAAATCGAGAGCGGTTTCGATTTCGGAAAAATAGAAACCTCCACAGACGGCAGCAGCTGGGAAGAAGTGTTGTCCCTTACAGGCCGAAGCCAGGCATGGGAGGAAAAATCTCTTACCATTCCGGCAGAAACGAAATATGTCCGGTTCACCTACGAAACGGATACCTCCGTCAACAACCGCGGATGGTATATCCATGGGGCTGAAATGAATGGAACTCCCCTCTCCTTTTCCAGCGAAGAATGGGAAAAGAGGAAATACTAACAACCATCCGCTGTCACCCACGGGGTTTTATTCAAAATAAAGACGGATGACATGGTGTCATCCGTCTCAGCTTGTAGAGAGCCCTTTTGTTTTTCCAGTATCTGCAGGAGTTCCGCACCTTCACTTTCTGCGGACGAACATCCAAGACTCCTCGGGACAAACTCTACGCGGCTTCGTCCGACCGTTTTCGGAGGAGAAAAATGAACGACGCTTGTTCCGGAACCAAAAAAAGACTCCCTTCCACCCAGACACTCTGGGAACTAATTTTAAAATTCACTTGGTTAGGTCACGAGGAGTGTTCGGTGGTGACGCCTGCGGGAACGGCACGAGCCGATAAGCGGAACGTGGCCGTAAATGTTTCATTCGGTAAGCGCAGCAGATACCATATATTCTCTTTCTCTACAGCCTGAAAAAGACGGATGACTGAGGTCATCCGTCTTTTTCAAGCTCATTTTTTAAAACCACTGCCCGATTTTTCAGCATCCTTGTCATATACTTCTCCAAAAACAGCCGGTCAGCGAGCCGTCCCAGGATACCAAGGGGCGATTGATAAACAAACGTATCCACCATCAGCGTCCCTTCACCTTTTTCAATGAAATCATGGGTATGGGTGAAGGAATGGAAAACACCTTTATCCATCACATCGACAAACCGATGGGGCGTCTGCATGGAAACAATCCGTGCCGTCAAACGCTGCCGGACGCCGAAGTGAATGGCTTCCCAGGTGACGGTGTCCCCTTCCTTCATCAACCCTGCGGTTACACCTCCGACCGCTTTTTCTTTTGTCTGCGTCATGCTCTTCGTATGCAGATCAACGCTCCGTGCCGCGTCAAACACCTGCGAAACCGGAGCCTTTATGAATTGGTAGTGAATGATTTCAGGCATACATCCTCCCTTAGTTGTCATCGGACGTAAAAAATCCCGTAATGGTTAAGGCTGTGCCTCCAAGGGCTGGAACCAGATGAACGAGGAATACAGTAAACGCCGTCGAGAGTCCATGCTCCGACGGACGCGCTTCAGCGAACAGTGGAGCAAGAGGAAACACAAGCAGGAATAAAAGAGCAATTCCTGCCCCTATCCACCTGCGCTTTTTACCTTTTCTCACTGTTTTTTCGAAACTGATCCATATGACCGCTGCATAAACACAGAGTAAAAGAAAAAGCAGACGACCTCCTCCTTTCATACGGATCGTTCTTTACAGCTTCCCGATAGTCAACGCCCTACCCGGGTTCAGACATGACAGCTTCTCTCCCTTTCGTCTGCCCTTTGTCACCCTGATGATATGCACACTCCGGAAGCTGTTCACTTGTAATCCTGTACCCGTCCCGGCCCGTGACAAATCCAGGAATGCCGGGTTATCTCTACAAACTGAAAGTGTACATAAGCCGTACAGCTCTCCCCCTATGCTTCAAAGGTTTCACCTTTTCTGAAATGACGCTCAATACATGTATGCAGATCCTACTGAGGTACGCCTGTCATCCATTCCAGTATCATCGTTTCTTAAAAACCTGTCACGTTTAAGCTCGAAACCTTAGTTTTTAATAAGAAGTGAACTATATACTTTCATTTCCTCCAGATAAAAAAAGCCCGGTTCATGAACCGGGCTCTCCTTCGTTTATTCTTCTGTTACCTTCACAATCGTACGTCCACGTGTTTTTCCTTCAAGGATATCAGAAAGCGTCTGTGGCAGCTGATCGAATGTGATCTCATTTTTCATTTCATCAAGGCCCTCCGGCTTCAGATCATCAGCGATCCGGTTCCAGATGGTTTTTCGTGTTTCAATCGGGCAGTACACAGAATCGATACCCAGAAGATTGACACTGCGCAGAATGAACGGGAATACAGTCGTCGGAACGCTTGTACCCGCTGTCAAACCACTCACCGCAACAGCACCACCGTATTTTGTTTCACTTAAGATGGTCGCAAGCGTCTTACCACCGACAGGATCGACGGCCCCGGCCCAGCGCTGTTTGCTCAATGCCCGTACTTTTTCCGGGGAAAGCTCTTCGCGTGGAATGATATCCTCTGCACCGAGGTGCTTCAAATAATCATGCTCGGAGGCTTTTCCTGTGCTTGCGGTCACATGATACCCACGTTTTTTCAGCATAGCGACAGCCATACTGCCCACACCGCCGGTCGCTCCAGATACAAGAATGGAACCATCTTCCGGTTTCACACCTGCTTCTTCAAGCTTATGAACGGACAAGGTTGCTGTAAATCCAGCCGTACCGAAGACCATGGCTTCTGACAGGCTTAGATTTTCCGGAAGCGGAATGATCCAGTCCCCAGGAACACGCGCATATTCACTGTATCCACCATAATGAGATACTCCAAGTTCATAGCTGGTTACGATGACTTTCTGTCCTTCCTCATAGCGGGAATCAGCAGATGATACGACCGTCCCGGCCAAGTCGATTCCGGGAACAAACGGATAAGACTGGACGATCTTCCCGTTCGGAGTACTTGCCAGCCCGTCCTTATAGTTGACGCTTGAGTAATGCACCTGAATGGTGACGTCCCCTTCAGGCAGGTCATTCAATGTCAGTGACTGAATGTCCGCTGTAAAATCATCTTCTGTTTTATTCACTACAAAAGCCTTAAATGCTTCGCTCATGTGTAACCTCTCCTTTCACCTTTTCATGTGATCCAACTCTATCGTAAGGCATTTTATACTGACTGGTCAAATTATTCTATCCGGTCAGAAAAAATATTTTCATGTCCTGCCTTCTTCTTGTATAATAGATGGTTAGTATAGGAGGTAAGCTTATGGCTAAGAAAGCAGAGCAGCGACGACAACAGATTTTGAAGGCCGCTTTTGAAGCAGTGGCTGCCAAAGGCTATGATTCTGTTACGCTACAGGATATCGCGGATTATGCGGAAGTGAGTAAAGGCGTGACCAATTATTACTTTAAAAATAAAGTGGATGTCTTCTCCCACTTGTTGGAGTGGATTACAACACGCATCTATGAAAAAGAAGCCGCTTCTATTGAACGAAAAGAAACAGCATTGGAAAAACTCGAAGCTTATATAGATCAGGTGTTTGTCAGTCCTGAAGAAAATAAAACGTTTTACAGCGTCTACCTCGATTATCTGTCTCAAATGAAGCACCAGGAACGCTACAGGCAGATCAACCAGCAATTTTATGAAAACTGCTGGTCCATCGGACGTGAAATCATTACGCAGGGACTGGAAGAAGACGTCTTTCACGTCGAGGATGTCGAACAGTCCGCCATCAGTATCCGCAGTATGATTGACGGAACCCTTATCCAATGGCTGATGAGTCAGGATGATGCCAAGCACGCGAGTTATAAGTTCCATTGTCATCAGTCCGTCCTCCGCCTACTGAAGGCGTCCTCATAGAAAAACCTCTCAGGAAGCTGTCCTGAGAGGTTTTTCCATTTTATAATTCCTTCGTACCTTTGACGCCATTGATCGAATAGCTTGCCGTCAATTCCGCACTGATGGAGTGGGAAACTGAGCAGTATTTATCTTTGGACAATTGAATCGCGCGGACGACTTTTTCCTCAGGAAGGTCGCCTTTCAAATCATAATGGATGTGCATGCTCGTAAATTTACGTGGGTGTTCATCGGCTCTGTCACCACTGACATCCATATGGAAATCTTCAATTGGAAGACGCATTTTCTTTAAGATGGAAATGATATCAATACCCGTGCAGCCAGCGACTGCGTTCATTAATAATTCGGTCGGTCTGGCACCGCCGTTCTTCCCGCCGGAGTCCTCTCCAGCATCCATGTCGACCGTGTGGCCGGAGGGAGTATCTCCTGAGAACGCCATATCTCCATTCCATTGAACTTTAAATTCCATCAGCTTCATCTCCTTAAATAAGAAGGGGTTTGTTTTATCATGCACTTTCTGATTCCCCTTATACAACCCGGGGTTTATTCAGAAACACCTTCTACTCTACCACAGCTTTTCTAAAAACGTGTGTCTCCTGCTCAGCCCTTTCTTTATAAAGAGACTCTGTTATTGCTTGGTGTTGTTATGTAACATGTGAGCTCAGATCACCCCTTTCTGTCATGGGATTTGTAGGAGGCGGCCTTGGGAATGACTCCCTTTCCGTGGGGTACCGTGAGCCTCCTCAGGCTGCGCCTTCCGGGGTCTCACGATGTACCTTCATCCCACAGGAGTCCCGCCATTCCAAGGCCGCCTCTTCAAAGAAGGGGAGTTAGAAAGGACATAACCGAAGTCCGTTACACCACTACGAAAGGGATGGCAGGGAAAACAGGTAGACTCCTGCGGGAAAAAGGAACAAGGGGAGACCCCGGAGAACGAAGTTCGAGGAGGCTCATCGTTCCCCGCGGAAAGCGGACGGTTTTCCCTGCCATCCCATGCTCTGAGTAAATAACGGACCGGACCCCTAATTCCAGACGGAGACGATTTAGTAATCGTTTAAAATATCAACAACAGACTTTAACAGAGCTTATATAGAAGAAAACCGTCCTGACATCACAATCATTCAAACCCTTCCAGAGCCATCATTGGGGCCTCTGATTCCTTTATGGTCATAACAAAAGAAGCGCCGGTTGTTTCTCTGTCCAGAAAAAAAGGTATGGACAGGTATAGGTGAAAGGAGAGTGGAAGACGTGGAAAAGAAAAACAGACTCGTCCGCGATCATACCCCTCAGGAACTGAAGGGTTCAGGAAAAACGATTCGAACGAGGCAGCTGGCCGATCAAGAATATAAGGAAACATTGAAAAAGAAGCTGCTCGAAGTCGTCGATGACTATGCCCACGCAAAAGAAAACCGTAAATCCCTCACGAAACTTGCAGACATGATGGAGGTCATTCATGAATTAACCTATTCACATGGAGCGACCATCGAAGAAATCGAACATATCCGTCAGCACCGCCGCACGGAAAAAGGCGGATTTAAAAACCGCACCCTCCTGATCGACGTAGACGAATAAACACGAGCGGTCCTTTTCTTCCAACCCTGCAATCCAGACGTTCGGTTAACAGAAGAGAATAAACCGATGCTCATGAATGTCCGCAGAAAAGCTGTGGCGTGTACACCTGAAGAAGCCGGGATTTTTGCAAAATTATAACATTGGCTTGGATGTTGTCCTTCCTGTTAAAATCGCTTATGATGGAAATAGTGATTTTTTTTAAAGAGGAGCGTATATATGAAACAATCCATTTACGGATTGACGTTTGAACAGCTGACCAGCTGGCTTGAGGAGCATGGGGAAAAGAAGTTCCGTTCCAAGCAGGTGTGGGACTGGCTGTACCAAAAGCGTGTAACAGAATTCTCGCAGATGAAAAACGTCAACCAGTCCTGTATCGACCTTTTGGCTGAGCATTTTACGATCGAAACTTTGACCGAGGAAATAAAACAGGAGTCTCAGGACGGTACAATTAAATTCCTATTCAAACTGGATGATGGAAACGTTATTGAAACCGTATTGATGCGGTTCAACTACGGCCTATCCGTCTGTGTAACGACACAAGTCGGCTGTAACATCGGCTGTTCGTTCTGCGCCAGTGGTATTCTTCGTAAAAGCCGTGACCTGACAAGCGGAGAGATTGTGGAGCAGATTATGCAGGTCCAGCATCATCTTGATAAGCAGGGTAAAGATGAGCGCGTCAGCCACATCGTAGTCATGGGAATCGGAGAACCGTTTGATAACTATGACAACCTGATGGATTTCCTGAACGTCGTGAATGATAAAAAAGGACTTTCCATCGGTGCCCGCCATATTACGGTATCCACCAGTGGAATCGCACCAAAAATGTACGAGTTTGCGGATGAAGGCATTCAAGTCAACCTTGCCTTATCCATTCATGCACCGAACAATGAACTGCGCACACAGATTATGAAAATCAACCGGGCCTATCCGCTTGAAAAGCTGATGCCCGCCATTGATTACTATCTGGAGAAAACCAACCGCAGAATTACGTTCGAATATATTCTGCTTCGTGATGTAAACGATCATAAAAAAGAAGCCGAAGAACTTGCCGCTCTGTTGAAGGATAAGCGTCACTTGTCCTATGTCAACTTAATCCCCTACAACCCGGTCGCCGACCACCCTTACGAGCGAAGTGAAAAGGAAGCTATTCTGACGTTCTATCAGACATTGATGGACCGCGGGATCAAATGCGGGGTTCGTACGGAACACGGAACAGATATCGATGCGGCCTGCGGTCAGCTACGCAGTAAGCAGATTGAAAAAGAAAAAGCACGTAAAAAGAAACAGATGCAGACAAACTAAAAAGGATGAGGCTTTCCAGCCTCATCCTTTTTTTATTTTCAGGCTCCCGCCCATACATCTTTAGCCAGTCTGCCCTCTTTCTCGAGTTGATCGATCCAGTCAGCTGCAGCCTTTTCATCTGCGCCTTTGACTTCCTGAAAGCTGTTCTTCAGGGTTTCCAGTACTTCAGGAGCCATACGGCTTCCATCCCCACAAATATAGAGATGGGCGCCCTTTTCCAACAGGGGAATCAGCTTGTCCTTATCCTCATCCATGACGTGCTGAACATACCTCTTCGGCTGTTCTTCACAGCGGGAAAAAGCGGTGTTTAACGTAATCAAATTCAGTGCTTCCGCTTCCTTCAGCTCGTCTTCATAAAGGAAGTCCTGCTTCGGATGGCGGCACCCAAAGTAAACATGGGCTTCTCCCAGTTCTTTTCCTTCCTTCTGCAGGTGTGTTCTCTGCTGAATGAACCCTCGGAAAGGAGCAATTCCTGTTCCAGGTCCGACCATAATGACTGGAGTCCGGCTGTCCTCTGGAAGGTGGAAAGCTGTTTCCGGCGTCCGGATAAAGCAGGCGATCTTATCAGCAGTGTCAAGGGAAGCCAGGTAATTGGACGCCACACCTTTGTACTCTCCTTTACCACTCCAGGCTGCTCCCTTCACGACACTGACAGTCAAGCTTACGCGCTCTTTCCCTGCCGTCGGTGAGCTTGAAATGGAATAATAGCGCACCCGAAGCGGTGGGAGAAGAGCCAGGAACTGCTCAAATTCCATGAGGCAGGAATCATATTCCTCCAACAGTTCGAGCATCGTCCGTCGCTTGGCAAGGATTTCTTTTTTATAGGCCTCTCCTTCTGTCAGGCGCTCGAGTTCCTGTTTATGAGGAGGACACGGATTACTTGCCGCAAGGGCACGCAGCTGGGCCCGAGTCGCCGGTTCCTGAAGTTCAACGTACGAAGATAACAATTCTCTAAGCTGGACCGGCTGACCTGATGGCAGATGCTTCGCTTTTCCTGCCCCTTCCTTCAGAACGACAAAGGCTTCTTTTTTCAGTGAAAAACGATCCACTACTCTGTCCACGAGGCCTTCATGGTTCTCTGGGACAACACCGATGTGGTCTCCTTCTTGATACACAGTCCCTTCTGGAAGCAGAAGTTCCACGTGTCTTGTACTCCGGGCCCCAGCCTGGCGAAGCTCACGGTTCTCCAATACTTCCGCCGTAAATGCCCCGTAAGACTGACCAATCGGCGTATAACTCGTCCCGCTCACATAGTCCATAGCAATAGAACTGGACTGCTCGGAAGTCTCTTTCACTTCCAATTCATAGAAGGAAGCGAGTTCATTCCAAAGGGTTTCCTGCCACATTTCCAAATCACCGTCAAAATCTTCACTGGCATCTCCTTCTCCGCGGGAAAGAAGACGTCCTGCACCTTTGGCTTTCATTTCTTCGTCGATCCGCTGATACGTAGCCGCCCAGTTTCGATCCCCACAGCCGAAGACCGCATACGTGACACCGGACAAATCTTCTGATTCAAGTGTTGGAATCCATTCCATGAACTGACGGGCATTATCAGGCGGGTGGCCGTTATAAGAAGCGGAGATAAATAACACGGCCCCGTCCTTCGGAACGGCACCCACATAGTCATCCAATGGTGCTGTAACGGTTTTGAATCCAAGAGAAGTTCCTTTTTCGGCGATTTCCCGTGCTGTTCCCTCTGCAGTTCCAAGGTTTGATCCATACAGGATATACAAAGGAGTGCCATGCGCATTTGAGACCATTTCCGGATCCTCCACCTGGGACTTCGGAGCTTCCTCTGCCGGCTTTTGGAAGATGGAAGCCTCTTTTCTGGCCTTCACTTGCAATGTTAGTCCGTCAGGCTTCAGTGTCAGTGTTTCTTTTACATCGAGTTCATAATTTGTATTATCCACAAGATCAAAATGCTGAAGCACCATGCCGAGGACAAGGACAGCTTCATGAAGGGCGAACTGTTGACCGATGCAGGCTCTCTGTCCGTTTCCGAACGGCTTGAAAGCATGGGCCGGCACCGCCGATGGATCTTCAAAACGCTCCGGTCGGAAGGCTTCTACATCTTCCCCCCACGCCGCTTTATCCCTATGCAGCTCAGGAATCAGCAGGGTGAAGGCATCCCCTTTTTCCACTTCATATTGACCGCCAAGTGTTGTATCTTCCTTGGCGTAGACAGAAAATGCGGGCGCGGTGGGCCAGAGACGAAGCGCTTCATTCAGTACCATCCGTACATATTTCAGCTGTTTCACCTGTTTAAAGGATGGCGTATCCTGACCAAGCACTTCATCTACTTCCGCCTGAGCTTTCTTCCTTTTCTCAGGGTGCTTCATTAAAAAGTAGAGGGCAAACGACAAAAGCCCGCTCGTCGTTTCGTGTCCGGCGATGAGGAACGTAATGATCTGGAAACGGATGTTTTCATCGGAAAGACCCTCACCTGTTTCAGGATCCACCCCTTTGAGCATATGGGATAGAAGATCATCTTCTCCCTGATCACCTGCCTCTTTCCGCTCAGCAATTAAACCGTCTACCAGCTGGAACATATAATCAATATCTTCTTTATACTGGCGTTTCGACCGGACCATCAGCTTATCCTGAATGCCGAGACGCTGGGACTGGCTCATCGATTCATCCAGAGCGCGGACCATTTTCTCCACGAACGGATGCATATCTTCCCTGTAGAAACTGTTGAATCGGAAGTTGAATCCACACAGGCCGATGGTATCAAGCGTCAGTCTCGTCATATCATCAGGAACTTGAACCGCTTCCCCTGCATTCAGCCGTGACCACTTCTGTACCAGCTGAACAGCGATGTCGACCATTTTATCGTGGTAACCTTTCATGGCCTGCTGACTGAAGCTCGGAAGGAGGATGTTATGCGCTTTTTTCCAGTTGGGCTCGCCGGTTCCACTCGTAAACAATCCATCCCCGCCAAAAGCCCTCACTTTTTGCAGGGCAGGACCCACATGCTTGTCGAACCGGTTTTCGTCAAGGATCTCATCCGCTAAAGACGCACTGGAGATAAATGTGCTCACTCTTCCTGGAAATTGAAACTGAAAAATGGACCCGTACTCCTCCGCCATACTCATGAACGACTGGATGGGTTTGTCTTTATTCAGCAATGGCAGGTTTCCAAGCGGCCCGTATTCCTTCGGTCGTGGTATTGTATTTGTTTTATTCACAATGATTCACCTCTTATTAAAATTACGGAATGAACATTCATTCCGTTTTGTGTGAAAGAAATGCCCCATCAATGATGATGACGCACAGCATCCCAGCAGCTTTCTTCAACTCCATGAAGTAAATCCCGGCTGGCTTCCAACTCTTCGGATCTGATCAATTGTTCAAGTTCTAAAAAGCCGCCGAAAATAATAGCAATCAAAGCGAGCGACGGCAGCTGGCGGATTTCTCCCCGCTCTTTTCCCTTGTCCAGAAAATCCCGGAGAATCTTCCAAAGACAGCTGAACTGTTTCCGGCTGGACTCATTCAGGAAATAAGCTCCGTTGTGCGTCTTAATAAAATAAAGCGCATGTTCGTGCTCATTTGTGAATTGGACCATCCGTTGAAACAAATGATGAAACTGCTCCCTGCTCGAGCTTTCTTGAGGATATTCCTCCTCCAGCATTCCTTTGAATGCCTGGACATAATGCTGGAAAAGCGTATTCACAAGAACTTCCTTGTTCTCAAAATAACGGTAAATCGTTCCTGCGCCTACACGGGCATCCCCGGCAATCATCGGAATCGTCGTAGCATCGAAGCCGCGTTCAGCAAACAATTTCAAGGCGCTGTCTAAAATATCTTCTCTCTTCGTTCTGTTTGTGGGCATCGGTGTTTCTCTCCTTAACCAAGGAATAAATTCTCATTCCTATTAAAATCTTAGTATAGTTTATCATACCCCTCAATCAATCAAAGGACTCATATCTGGTAACTTTATCTAATTCACGTCCAATTTTTTCATTAGTGTGAAGATTCATTTACAATATTGTTAAATAATGGTTTACCCCTGCGTTTTTTGAGGAATGACCTCTATATAGAGAGAAAAAAATTACAGGGAGATGGTGAATCTATCTAAAAGGGGTTTTTCTATTGAAAAAGCTGCTTGCAGGTCTGTTTGCCATAGGTTTGATTTTCAGTAGTTTTGGAGCCGTAAGTGCCGATAATCATGACGGTGATAAAGACTGCCCTGATTTTGCTTCTGAAGAAGAAGCAAAAGAATACTGGGATGAAAAAGGCTACTCCGCCGAAAATGATCCAGAGCGTTTAGATGGAGACGGTGATGGTGTTCCATGTGAGGACTCCGATTATAGTTCCTCCGACAGTTCAGAGGAATCTTCCGATGACATGTCCTCCGGAGATGAGGATGCAGCCGAAGAAGAAGAAGAAACGATGTCCAGTGAAGAGGAAGGCGGGGAACTGCCTGACACTTCAGCACCGTACGCTACATATGCGTTGTTGGGGATGACTCTTTCTGTACTTGGTGGAACCGCTTTAGTCGTGCGCCGCAGGGAACAATAAAACGAATGACACCCTCTCCCCTCATGCAGACAGGCTTTCCTGCCTGTCTTTTTTATGCCGTAAAAAGAAGCAGACGCGCTCCTGCGTCTGCTTCTATCCTTATTTCTGAGCCGTGTCCTTTTCTTTCTTTTCCAGAAAGTATTTAATTCCTGCCACAGTACCAATACCGAGCAGTGCATACTTCAGCCCTGTAATGAAAGCATCAGGATTCAGACCATTTTCCCAAAGCGAAAAACCGATACCGAGAAGGACGGCAATTATCGGAATAAATCGATTGGACACCCGGCGGGTCTGACGGATGGCGTACAAAACGACGGCCAGACCAATATAGGGGGTGAAATCCATCATGATTTCCATCGTGCATGTCTCCTTCAAGTGAAATGGGGCTTCCTGTTATCAGCCTATTCACGAAGAACCAGAGGTAGACATGACCCGTTAATCTTCTATGTTGACGATGACACAGCCGTAACCTTCTCCACTGTCAATAACCGCATTGGCTTCTGCAATGTCTTCCAACGGGTAGATTTTATCAATACGGTGGAGAAGCAGATCGGACCGCAGTGCTTCATCAATATCCTCAATGGCCTCCTGCTTCGCTTCTTCCGGCATGTCATAAACGATGATCATACGGATCGTTAAGTTCATGAACATCATACGCTTGAACGGAAGAACAGGCTCCGGGACGACCGTTGAGGAATATGTGGCAATTACACCTCCGACTCGGATGATGTCCAGCACGCTCTCCAGATTCGCTCCAAATTCCACATCAATGACACGGTCCACTTTCCGGCCTCCGGTAAAGTCCAGCACCTGTTCAACCATATCATCAGACATATGATTGACAATAAAATCCGCTCCTGCTTCACGGCAGTAGTGGCTGGATTCTTCATTACTCGCCGTCGTAATGACGACCGCGCCGGCAAGCTTGGCCCATTGGATCGCATAGTAGCCGACACGACCGGCTCCACCCGTAATGAACAGGACTTCTCCTTCTACCGGTCCATCAGCAAAAACGCTGCGGTGGGCGGTCATGACAGGAATACCGAGGCAGGCCCCTGTTTCAAAGCTGACCTCTTCCGGCAGTTTTACAGCTCTCCGGCTTTCCACCGCACAATATTCCGCTGCTGTTCCATACTGTCGTTGAAACTGGGCCTGGTACACCCATACTCGTTCCCCGATTCTCGCGTGGGAGACGCCTGGTCCGACAACTTCGATTACACCCGCCCCGTCACTGTTAGGGATGACTGGTCCACCATCCAGTAAGTTTTGAAAAGAACCTTGTCGTTTTTTTGTATCAGAAGGATTCACTCCTGAAGTTTTCATTCGTATCAATACTTCTCCATGTCCGGGTTCAGGAGCAGCGTACTCCCCTGTCTGCAGCACCTCTTCCGGTGCACCGAATGCTTCAAACCATGCTGCTTTCATACAAATAACCTCCTTGATTTTCTCCCCTTACTATACCCTGGATGCTGAAATACAAAAAGCCTGCAGAAAGCAAAAAGGCTGTCGAGATCATCTCGACAACCAGATAGAACCAAAATTTTGGTACTTATTTAGGCAGGGTCGTTTTACCGTCCAGGACTTTCTGGACGTCTGTAAAATCCATTTGATGAGCTTCGGCTACCTGCTTATAAGTAACAAGGCCATTGACAACGTTCAGGCCTTTACGTAGAGCCGGACTTTCCAGACAGGCTTTCCGCCACCCTTGACCAGCGATCTGCAGAGCATACGGAATCGTCACATTTGTAAGCGCGACGGTAGAGGTCTGAGGCACAGCTCCCGGCATGTTTCCTACTGCATAATGGACGACGCCATGTTTGATATAGACGGGATCATCATGAGTGGTTACATGATCCACCGTTTCGACGATCCCCCCTTGATCGACAGCTACATCCACAAGCACGCTGCCTTTCTTCATCGTTTTCACCATCGCTTCAGTAACGAGCTTCGGCGCCTTTGCTCCCGGAATAAGGACGGCACCGATCACAAGATCGGATTCCTTTACGGCTTCGCTGATATTCAACGGATTGGAAACGAGTGTATTGATCTGCCATCCAAAAATATCATCCAGCTGACGGAGACGCTCAGGACTTAAATCGATGATGGTGACTTCCGCTCCGAGACCGACGGCAATTTTAGCCGCATTTGTACCGACGACCCCGCCGCCGATGATGGTCACTTTTCCACGTTTCACCCCGGGCACGCCACCAAGAAGGATTCCGGTCCCCCCGAGCGGACGCTCTAAAAATTGTGCGCCTTTTTGAGCTGCCATCCTCCCTGCCACTTCACTCATCGGCGTCAAAAGCGGCAGGGAGCCGTTATCGCTCTGCACCGTTTCATAGGCGATAGCCGTCACTTTCTTATCGGCCAGCGCTTTTGTCAATTCTTCATCCGCAGCCAGGTGCAGGTAGGTAAAAAGAATGAGTCCTTCATAAAAAAACCCATACTCCTCCGCCAGTGGTTCTTTTACTTTCAAAACCATCTGCTGCCCCCAGGCTTCTGAAGCTGAACCGACAATCGTCGCACCGACCTGCTTATAATCAGCATCCGAAAAACCGGAACCTTCCCCGGCTTTTGTTTCCACAAATACCTCATGGCCCTGCTGAATCAGGGTAACGGCCCCTGCCGGTGTCATAGCGACCCGGTTTTCATTATTTTTCATTTCCTTCGGGATTCCAATACGCACGCTGAAAACCTCCTGTTATTCTCTAAAGGGTGTAGATAGCCTCGACCAGTGTATGGATCAGGAAGGTGAGATCCTCCTCTTCAATCGATAACGGCGGTGCCAGTGTTAATATGTTATTGTAACCGGCTACCGTCATCCCATTCTTCCCGATAATGATGCCTTTGTCCTTACACCGGCGGATGACGGTATTGACTTTTTCCACAGCCAGCGGCTCTTTCGTTTTTTTATCGGTGACGAGCTCGATTCCAATCAGCAGCCCTCTGCCTCTGACATCTCCTACATACTTATGCCCCTGCAGACGTGTTTGCAATTCGTTTTTCAAGTGATCCCCCAGCTGTCTGGAACGTTGGAAAAGCTGTTCCCTCTCCATAATTTCAATGTTTTTCAGGGCAACGGCGCAGGAAGCAGGGCTGCCTCCAAATGTATTGATATGCCGGAAGAAGTCGTAAGTCTCCTCTCCGCAGAAGGCTTCATAGATTTCTCTTTTCACAGCGGTTGCTGACAAGGGCAGGTAGGCACTGGTCATGCCCTTGGCCATCGTGACGATATCAGGCTGCACCCCGTAATTCATAAATCCGAACGGCTGACCGGTCCGTCCAAACCCGCAGATGACTTCATCCACAATCATTAAAGCCCCGTGTTTTTCGCAGATGGACTTCACTTCCTTCATATAATTTTCCGGCGGAACGATGACGCCTCCCCCTGTGATAATCGGTTCCATAATCACTCCGGCAATGGTTTCGTTGTACTCCCATGTCATAACCTTATCGATATCCTCCGCTCCCCAGCGGTCCGCTTCACTATGCTGACTGCGGTATTCATCAGGCGGAGCTACATGAAGAAAACCTGATCCCAGTGGTTCATATTTATATTTCCGCTGCGCCTGACCTGTAGCAGAGAGAGAGCTTGTCGAGTTCCCATGATACGCGCGATAACGGGAGATGAATTTGGACCGGTAATGATCTCCCTTCTGCTGGTGATACTGCCGTGTCATTTTGAACGCCATTTCATTCGCTTCGGACCCACTATTGGAAAAGAAGACGACATAGTCTCCCCCGAGCATGTCATTGATTTTTTCAGCCAGATTTACGGCAGGCTCGTGGCTTTCGGTCATCGGCATGTAGGACAATTCCTTCATCTGATTATAGGCGGCCTCTGCCAGTTCTTCACGGCCATATCCGATGTTCACACACCACAAACCTGACATCGCATCCAGAAAGCGACTGCCTTGCACATCCGTAATCCATGAACCTTTGGCACTTTTCGCGATCATTGTATTTTCAGGCTTGTAAGGCTTCATGGAGTGCCATACATACTTTTCGTCCTTTACGAACATATCATTCTGCACATCCGCGTTTGTCATGGAAAAACCTCCCCATTCCTGGATAATTATTTGAATTATCTTAATTATCCAACATTAAAGAACAGGTTTCATTAGACATTGTGTTAAACCGTCCTCCGAACGCTTACACATAATGACAACACGCTTGTATGGAGGTCAGGCATGGAGAGCCTGCTGGTATTCATGAGCGACAAGCGCAAATTCGATCACCTGACGTTTTTCACAGTCCATGAAGTCCGCTCCGAGCAGCATTTCCAGCTTCTCGAGCCGGTGATATAGCGTCTGTCGGACAACAAAAACTTTGTCTGCCGTTTCTTTCTTGGAACCATTGCAGGCAAGATACACCCGTAAGGTTTCCAGAAGCTTCGTATTATGTTTTTGGTCATACTGTATAATCGGCTCTAAATATTCATCGACCAGCCCGTTGAGGTTGCTGTGTTTATGTACAAGGGAGATGAGCCGGTACATGTGCATATCATCATAAAAATATCTGTGCTGTTCAGGTGGAAGATTGCTTTGCAGCGTCAGCGTTTCCAGTGCGGTCTGGTAACTTTCACTGACCTGATCCAGGCGTCGTATATATTTTCCGACCGCAATTTGGAAAGAAGCCACCGACGGATCATTCAGCATGCTGATTTTTTTCAATCTGTCCACACCCGACTTCATGCGGATCTTCCAGTCCTCCTCCTCTTTTCGGTTCAAGAGGATGTACGTAACCAGCTGACGGCGCTGCACTGGAAAAACGTAAAATCCATTCTGATCAAAAATATTCTGCACAAGCATGTTCAAGTACGTAACATCCGGATTGGTGCGCCGTTCGTCGGCCATGTTCATTTGAATGGTCACAGCCGCAGCCCCGGATGAAGGCAGCTGAATTTTGTAGCGGGGGAGACGGCTTTCGATTTCCTCTTTGGTATGTTCTCCTTCCAGCCAGCCCATCAGCCATTCAGTTTCCTTCGCCTTTCGTTTCTCCTCTGTATACAATTCCCGGAGAAGGTACTGGGCAAGAGCCGTGGCTGTGCGGTCGAGAAGGAGCGATTCGAATTCTCCAAGCTCTCGTCTTCCACATAATAAATAAATGACAGCAAACTCCCGTTCCAGCACTTGGACAGGCTGCTGCAGCAGCCACCGTTTCCTCTGAGCGGGCGGGGCATTCAATTCAGCAAGCGCCTCCTCCCTCTCCTTATTTCTAAGCTGTGGCACCGTGACCACCGTGTGATCTTTCGTGACATAGATCAATTGGCAGTTCACATACTGCTGGAGATTCTTAAGAATATCAAAATAGTTATCAATGGACAGCAGGCGTTTATTCAGGCGCTGGGCGTAATCCTCAAGGCTGGAAATCCGTTCATACTGATGGTTGATCAAATCGGCATGGATCTCCCGGGTGATTTCAATAAAGGAAACCTCTTTCTCGAAAACGATGACAGGGAAGTCGTGCGCATCTGCAAAAGCCAGAGCATCCTCTGACAACTCCTGAATAAACGTACCGAGTTCGATGCAGATGCCGGCGACATTCCGTTCAACCAGCTGCTGAAGCAGACCCAGCAGCAATCGGTCATCATTTTTCCATCCAAATCCTGTAGAAAGAATAAGCTCTCCACCCTTGAGGTTTTCTCTTACTTCCGTCATTTCAAAGACATGCACCCATTTCACTGATTTCGAAAGTCCAGCATGTCCCGATATGACTCTTGCCGATGAAAAATGGTCTCGTTTCAGAATGTTTTCAATAGACATGGAATCTTTCATACAACGCCCCCCTCTTTTTAACGTATACCAAAAGGCCGTGATAATCGAACATCTTGTAAGATAATCTCACATAGAGGCTGAATCATTGGATAGTAAGGGTTTGAACACACTTACATTCCCCCGTCGGTCAGAAAATCTTCCCTGATCGATTCTGTAAGCGCTGTCATTATTCTTCATAAAAAAAAACCGTCTCCTTCTATTTTAACAGGAACGAATAAAAAAGACAGAAAAAAAGCAGGGAGCCTGCCCCCTACTTCATTTCCTGTTTCTTCTGCTGTTGAAATAATATCGTTGAAAAATATTTTCTTGAATCCGGATGAAGAATATGAAGCCTTTCCACCTCAGGCTGGTCCGGATCACTGCCTTCGTACACAAACTCGAGGAAAGCTCCGCTTAAATTTTCTGTTACAGCTTTTATGACATACCCCTGTTCCAATAAAAAGTCGATTTTTTCCCTTTCTGCATGAAATTCACGATGGTCTGACATGGTATTCCTCCTTTAAACATCTGCTTTTTGTGTTAAATCCTCTGTCCCTGTTCGTTTTCCAAGCTTCTCTTCTACAAATCCTTCACCAATGATCCAGTCTCGTCCAACTGTGATTCCCAAGTACTCATCATCACTCGGGTTCTCGATCTCAGCCTGCGGATGCTTTTTAAAATACCAGTGCTTGGCAAGCAGGTAGTAACAGAGCGCTCCGATCCCAAATCCTACGAAGAAGGACCATGTACTGAACAGATAGGCGAATACGCTGCCAATGATCCAGGAAATCATACCAGCCCAGTTCACCCCGCCGTCGTAGGTATACTGACCGCCGCTCTTATACAGATCCGTGACATTCATCCGGCGTCTTCTTAGTAGATAGTAATCAGCAAAGATGATCCCGACAATCACAGATAGAATCGCCGCCGCTATTAAGAGGACGGGAATCAGCAAATTAAAAATACTCCACGGCTGTATGACCGTTCCGACAAGCCCCGCTAAGAACACCCCTGCCCAGAAAGGCAGTTTCGGGCCGCCGACGTTGGAAAAGATCGTTGCAGCCGGAACAATATTCGCACTCACGTTTGTCGACCACTGAGCCAGTACGATCATGAGAAGGAGAATCCCAAGGACAAGTCCGCTCGCTGATTCCTGCAGGGCAACGACCGGGTCAAAATTGGAAACCGCAATGTACGAGACAGCACCCAGCACAACAATAAACGTCTGGGTTAGAGGCAGACCGACAAGACTTCCGACCATGGCCCCTTTATTCCGCTTGAACCAGTTCCTCTCATATTTTGGAGCTTTGATGAACCTGGATATGGAAGAAATATCCGCCGCCAGCGTCGCCCAATATCCCATATTACTGACCACAACGATGACAAAAGCCGTGAAAGCCGCCCCACCGGTCACCGGGCTTTCCACCCATGCCCAGATATCCTTGCCCTGTTCCGCTGCAGTACCTGTAAGGTTGAAGTACATCCATACCCCGATCAAAATAATGATCGGCGCGGCAAGATCCGCAAATTTTTCAACAGCCTTGATTCCAAGTGCGGTATTAAAAAGCTGGAATAAAGCAAACAGAATATAGCAAATAAACCAGTTATCAAAGCTGAATAAAATGTTTAAAATGCCGTTAATGGCTGTGGATCCGAAGTAGGTATTGATTCCAAACCACATCGATGCAGCCACACCGCGGATGACGGATGGAAAATGGGTGCCGACGATACCGAAGGGAGCCCGCATGTATACGGGAAAAGACAAGCCATGTTCGATGCCGATGTCTGCAGTCAGAGTGATGGCCAGACCGATGAGTATTGTACCGAGAAGCGTTCCGAGGACAACCCAGATGAGAGAGATGGACTGGACCCCTGCTCCACCGATGGCGAATGCAGCTAAAACGACAGCCATCCCCACCCACATAAACGTAAATCCGAGGGTGCCGATTTTCTTCTGATCATGGGGAATGGGCATAAGGTCCGGGGACATTAAATGATTATCTTTCCTGCTCATGAAGCCGTCTCCTCCTAAGTTCACCTTTAAATTTCGCTGTCCGGCAGCTGCCGGACAGCGTGTTTATTTCATTCACGAGGGCGTGTTACTTTTGGTAAAGCTTCTCCTGAGAAGACGTTTGACTGCCAAACTTGGACCGTTTCAAATAGCGGCCGCTGCCGATTTTTCCAACAAACTGCTGATCCTTAATGACAAATTCCCCACGGGAGAGGACGCTGACCGTCTGTCCGGTGACCTGCATGCCTTCAAAAGGATTGTAATCCGCGGCCATATGACTTGTCTGAACAGAAATCGTCCGCTCCACATCCGGATCAAAGATGACGATATCCGCATCGGCCCCAACGGAAATCGTTCCTTTCTGCGGAAATAATCCGAACGTTTTCGCTATTTTGGTAGAGGTCATATCAACAAATTCATTCAAACTGATCCGGCCTTTTTTCACACCTTCCGAGAATAATATACTGACACGGTCTTCAATGATTGGACCGCCATTTGGTATTTTAGTAAAGTCCCCTTTGCCAAGGTCCTTCTGTCCCTTGAAATCGAAAGAGCATTGATCCGAACCGAGCGTCTGCAGATCGCCGGTCTTCAATGCGTTCCACAACACTTCCTGGTGGTGTTTTTCTCTAAGAGGAGGGGACCAGACGTATTTTGCCCCTTCAAAGTCTGGTTTTTCCAAGTAGCTTTGATCCAGAACCAAGTACTGCGGGCACGTTTCACCTATGACGTTATAGCCTTTCTTCCTTGCTGCAGCAATGGCTGATACGGCCTGCTCACAGGTGACGTGGACGACATAAAGCTGCGAATCGGCCAGTCCGGTCAACTCTGCCGCCCGGTTGGTCGCTTCCCCTTCCACTTCCGGCGGGCGGGTCAGCGCATGATAAATAGGGTCGGTCTGTCCTGCATCAAGGGCCTTTTTCACTAGGTGATCGATGACATCCCCGTTTTCGGCATGCACCATGACAAGCGCTCCCAGCTTCTTCGCTTGTTCCAGCGTTTTAAAAAGTGTGCCGTCATCGGACTGGAACACATTTTTATACGCCATAAACACTTTGAAAGAAGTGATGCCCTCGTCTTCAATGACGGTAGGAAGCTGATCCAGTACACGTTCGTTCATTTCGCTGATCATCAGGTGAAAGCTGTAGTCGATGACCGATTTATCCTGAGACTTGGCATGCCACTGATCGATGGAATTCTGGAGCGGTTTTCCTTTATCTGTTAAACAGAAATCAATGACTGTTGTCGTTCCACCATAGGCCGCAGCAATGGTTCCTGTTTCAAAATCATCCTTACTGACCGTGCCCCCGAACGGCATTTCCAGGTGGGTATGCGGGTCAATCGCACCTGGGAAAATGTAGCGCCCGGAGGCATCCACGACTTCGGCCGAAGTTTCATCAAAACCTTGGCCGATCATGGCGATTTTTTCATCTTCGATCAAAAGGTCCGCCTGATACGTATCTGCTGCCGTGACAATCGTTCCATTCTTTATAATTTTTCTCATCCAATCCCTCCATGTTATTTACTTGATCAAATCTACACTGCACGATGGTGTGGCTCCAATCGCTGCCTGCCGTTCGTTCCACGTCATCGGAGGCTTCCCGTTGGCATACTCCACCATATCAATCGCCCCGTCCACCGGACAGACGATGCTGCACAAATTACATCCTACACAGTCTTCCTCGCGCACCTTCAAAATGTCCCGGCCCTTTTCATCCTTGAGCATATCAATGCACTGGTGTGACGTGTCTTCACAGGCAATATGACACTTATTACAGTTGATGCACACATCGTTGTTGATTTTGGCAACGACCTGATGATTGAGATCAAGGTTTCCCCAGTCCGAATACTTCTCGACAGACTTTCCGACAAGGTCCATGACCGAATCAAGGCCTTTGTCATCCAAATAGTTGTCCAATCCGTCGATCATATCCTCAACGATGCTGAAGCCGTGGTGCATGGCCGCTGTACACACCTGCACACCCGTCGCGCCCATCAGCATGAACTCGACCGCTTCCCGCCAGCTGGAAACGCCGCCCATGCCCGAAATCGGTACATTGATTTTCGGATGTCGGGCACATTCCGCCACCATGTTCAGGGCGATCGGTTTCACGGCCGGACCGCAGTACCCTCCGTGCGCGCCTTTGCCGGCGACGTTTGGTACCGTATCCCATGAGTCCAGGTCCACGCCGGCGAGGCTGTTAATCGTATTGATCATACTGACCGCATCTGCGCCGCCATTGACGGCTGCTTCCGCTGTAAAGGTGATGTCGGTAATATTCGGAGTCAGCTTAACAATGACTGGGGTCTGCGCCACTTCCTTCGCCCAGGCGGTCTGTTTTTCCACAAGCTCAGGAACCTGACCCGAGGCCGCCCCCATGCCGCGTTCTGCCATGCCGTGGGGACATCCGAAGTTCAGCTCAAGCCCGTCCACCCCGACATCTTCCACGCGTTTGACGATTTCGTGCCATTTTTCCTGTGTTGGTTCCACCATTAAGGAAGCGATGATGGCATGATCCGGAAATCTTTTCTTCGTTTCATAGATTTCCTTCAGGTTAACTTCAAGCGGACGGTCTGTAATCAATTCGATATTGTTAAATCCGGCCACACGCTTCCCGCCATAGGAAACAGCAGCGAACCGGGAGGACACGTTCAAGATTGGATCGCCAAGCGTTTTCCAAACAGCTCCTCCCCACCCCGCCTCGAAGGCACGCTGCACCTGGTACCCCGAGTTGGTCGGGGGAGCGGATGCGAGCCAGAAAGGGTTGGGGGATTCGATCCCTGCCAGATTTAATCGTAGGTCAGCCATAAGATTCCTCCTCGTAGTTTTTGTAAAGTTACACCGCAGCCGTAGGCGTCGGAGAGAGCTGTTTATGAATCGCCATAGCGACTTCCTTGCCCTGCTGGGCAGCCGTGACGACCATCGCCTCTCCCTGCCCTTTCGCAAAAATGACATCGCCGGCGGCAAAGACATGGGATTGGGAGGTTCTCAGTGTGACTGGATCGACTTTAACGACGCCGCCTTCATGGTCCAGACCAAACGATTCAATTAAATCGGTGTAGCGCGTCTGACCGATGGCTTTGATGACCGCATCCGCCTCTATCAGGAATTCGGATCCGGGTACGGATTCCGGTCTTTTCCTTCCATCTTCCCCAGCAGACCCAAGCTTCATCTCCACACATTTCAAATGCGTGACGTGACCCGTTTCATTACCAAGAACTTCTACAGGCTGGGTCAGCCAGTGGAACTGTACATCATCCTGTTTTGCAAAATCGTACTCAAACTCATAGGCTGTCATTTCTCTGCTTGTCCGGCGGTAGACGATTTTCACGTCCTCCGCCCCTTTACGAGCGGCACAGGTGGCTGCGTCAATGGCTGTGTTTCCGGCTCCGATCACAATGACCTTGCGTCCAAGCAGCTCATCCGTTATCGGACCGGACTTTGTTTCTTTCACAAATTCGATCGCATCATGAACACCGGTCAGACCCTCTCCGGGGATCCCAAGCATCGGTACGTGACCCATACCGATCGTCAAGGCGATCGCATCAAACTGCTCGGACAGCTCTTCGAACGAAATATCCGCTCCAACCGCCGTATTCGTTCTGATTTTCACGTCCAGCTTTTCCACCTGGTCCACTTCCCACCGGGAAATTTCCTGCGGCAGCCGGAACGATACGATCCCGTATGTATCCAGACCACCGGCTTCCTCTGCTGCTTCAAAAATTGTGACATCATAGCCGAAACGGGCAAGTTCCCGTGCGGTAGACAAGCCGGCAGGTCCGCCGCCGATCACAGCGACACTCATCCCATTCTTCTCTCCGGGTTTGAATAACAGCTGTTCATTTTTAATGGCCCAGTCTGTGGCGAAACGCTGCAGATCACCGATTAAGATCGGTTCTGTCGAATGGTTCAGGACACAGGCCCCTTCACAAAGTTCTTCGGTCGGACAGACGCGGGCACATGTGGCACCGACAGGGTTGGAGGACATAATCGTCTTCGCTGATCCCTTCAAATTCCCGGAAGCAATTTTTTTAATGAACTTCGGAATATCGATTCCTGTCGGGCAGGCCTGAATGCAGGGCGCATCATAGCAGTACAGACAGCGGTTGGACTCCTCCATCGCTTCCTGGGCATTCAATCCATCATGGACCTCATTAAAATTCACCTGAAGATTCTCCAGTGATATCCCCTTGCTTTTCAACTGAGTCACGCTGATCCCCCTCTTTCAGTAAGATACGGATTTATAAAAAAAGCCCTGCATAGATCCTTTTCAGCCCCCGGCCCTATGCAGAACTCTCTGTTCAGATCGTGATGGGTCATTACGGGAGAAGCTCACCCATTTTTTCATACGTTTCCGGGCGTCGGTCACGGTAGAACTGCCAGGTGTCACGAACTTCACGGATGAATTTTTTGTCCATTTCCCCGAGGATGACCTCATCCTGATCCCGGCTGCCTTCTGCGACAAAGCTGCCGCGCGGGTCAACCAGGTAGGACTGGCCGTAAAACTCGCCCATATTCCATGGACCTTCGTAGCCGACACGGTTGATCGCCCCCAGGTAATAACCGTTAGCGACTGCATGGGCCGGCTGTTCCAGCTTCCATAAATATTCGGAAAGTCCGGCTACGGTAGCCGATGGATTGAAGACGACTTCTGCACCGTTCAGACCAAGGACACGGGCACCCTCAGGAAAATGGCGGTCGTAGCAGATGTAGACCCCAACCTTGGCATAGGCCGTATCAAAAACCGGGTAGCCGAGGTTGCCTGGTTTAAAGTAATACTTCTCCCAAAATCCATACCCTTTGTCCCCAACACCCACCTGCGGAATGTGATGCTTTCTATATTTGCCGAGATAGGAACCATCCGCATCAATGACCGCCGCTGTGTTGTAGTACGTGGCAATCCCTTCCCGCTCATAAATCGGAAGAACAATGACGACCGACAGTTCTGCAGCCAGATCCTGAAACAGCTTCGTCGTCGGACCGTTCGGAATTTCCTCTGCGGCGTCGTACCATTTCGGGCTCTGCTCGGAACAGAAATATGGACCATAGAAAATTTCCTGCAGGCAGATGATCTGCGCTCCTTTTTGCGCTGCTTCACGTACCAGAAGCACATGCTTTTCGATGGACTGCTGCTTGTGGACCTCTACAGGTTCACTACCATCCACATCATGTGAAGCTTGAATTAAACCGATCTGTACTTTATCTGACATAGGTGCTCCTCCTCCTACCGCTTTAATTTTATAAAATTCATAATATTTAGTTATTTAATCATACAATACAGGTTTTTGTCGGAAAATCCATTATACAAAGTGTCAAAACCTTGCTGGATCCATTGTTAAAGATGGAAACAAAGAAGGAAGAAGCGCCCCATCTGCTTCTTCCTCCATCTTCCTTAATACCAGCGCTGTGTCAGCATTTTACGTTTCGTATAAAAGTTCAAGCCATCTTTTCCATTGGCATGCAGATCCCCATAAAACGACTTTTTATTTCCGGAGAACGGGAAAAAGGCCATCGGTGCAGGTACATTCACGTTCACTCCGAGCATTCCCGCATCCATTTCTTCCCGGAACTGCTGGACTGCTTTTCCGCTGGACGTATAGATGACGGCACCGTTGGCAAATTCCGACTCATTCGCCGTTGCAATCGCTTCATCAAGAGTATTCACCCGGACGATGCTTAAGACAGGGGCAAAAATTTCATCCTTCCATATTTTCATATCCTTGGATACATGATCGAAAATGGTTGCGCCAAGGAAGTATCCGGAATCATGCTCCCGGAGCTCTACCCGGCCGTCTCTGATTAAGGCCGCGTTTTCTTTTTCTCCGGTTTCAATGTAGCTCAGCACACGCTCACGGTGAGCTTCACGGATTAATGGCCCGAGGGTTGTATCATCATCGAGACCATTGCCTACATTCAACTGATCCGCTGCTTCTTTTATCTTTGCAGCAAGGCTGTCAGCCACATTACCTACGGCAACAACGACAGAGCAGGCCATGCACCGCTCGCCCGCACTTCCAAAAGCGGCATTGATGATTCCTTCGACCGATTTATCCAGGTTACAGTCCGGCATAACGATGGAATGGTTTTTGGCGCCGGCCAGCGCCTGGACGCGCTTCCCATGCTGTGAAGCCGTTTTATACACATATTCCGCTACAGGCTGGGAACCTACAAAGGAGACAGCATCGACCTCTTCATGCTCAAGCAGGCCGTTGACGACATCATGCGCCCCGTTGACAAGGTTAAGCACCCCTTTCGGGAGTCCCGCTTCATGGATGAGCTCCACCAGCATTTTTGCTAAAATCGGCGTCCGTTCCGATGGCTTAAGAACAAAGGTATTCCCACATACAAGCGCAAGCGGGAACATCCAGAGCGGAACCATCATAGGGAAATTAAATGGGGTGATACCGCCGACGACCCCGACTGGATACCGGTACATCCCTGAATCGATGCCTTCAGCGATATCCGGAAGCACATCCCCCATCATGAGACTCGGAGCCCCTGCTGCAAACTCCACACACTCAATGCCGCGCTGTACTTCTCCTGTGGCATCCTTTTTCGTCTTTCCATTTTCCTGTGTCAACGCTTCAGCCAGTTGATCCCGGTTTTCAATCAGAAGCTGCTGATATTTGAACATGATTCTCGCTCGTTTCGGTACTGGAGTCTTCTTCCAGGACTGAAAAGCCTCTCTCGCTGATTGGACCGCTTGATCCACATCTTGTTTAGTTGAAATAGGGACCCTTGCAATGGTTTCTCCAGTTGCCGGGTTTGGAACTTCTTCCACCTGACCTCCTTCAGAAGGAACCCACTCGCCATGGATAAAGTTTTCAATAACCACCTGATTCGACTTCGAGAAAGTTGTCGCCATCCTGTCACCTCTTGTTTCATATATTTTTTCACTCAAGATAAGTATAAATTCTGAATTTTTAAACATCAATGGACGAAACGTTAAATGAATGGCGGTTGGAATGAACAGAATGACACGTAAATCCTCTATCCAGCACCCTGGAAGAATGGAGGGATAAGAAGACGGTCACAAGGGCAAGCTAGCGGAAGTGGATCTGCACCAATTTTAACCATTTGTACATAGGGGGTTACGCATCATGAAGAAAAAGAAGGCCGTACAACCGGAACAGCATCAAGAACGACAGCCTGGTTACGAGTATGAAATGAAGCCGCTGCCGGAGTATGCAGATGAGACCTATAAAGGAAATGGAAAACTGGCGGGGAAAACCGCCGTCATCACCGGAGGAGACAGTGGGATCGGCCGAGCGGTCAGCCTGCTTTTTGCCAAGGAAGGCGCTGATGTAGCTGTCCTTTATCTGGATGAGCATGAAGATGCAGCCATTACGAAGAGCTTAATCGAGAAAGAAGGCAGGCGCTGCGAGCTGTATCACGGGGATATCGGTGGACCGGAGTTTTGCGAAACCATTGTCGAACAAGTTGTAAAGACATTTAAAACCATAGATATTCTTGTCAACAATGCAGCCGTTCAATATCCGCAGACAAGTGTGCTCGATATTTCCAATGAACAGCTTCTGGAAACATTCCGCGTCAATTTCTTTTCCTACGTTTATATGACGAAAGCGGTCCTGCCTCATATGAAGAAGGGATCCTGTATCATCAACTCTTCTTCGGTGACAGCTTACAAAGGGAACGATCAGCTCATCGATTATGCATCAACCAAAGGTGCCATCACCTCTTTCACCCGTTCCCTCGCCGGATCCCTGATCGATCAGGAGATACGTGTGAACGGCGTGGCCCCCGGGCCGATCTGGACGCCGCTGATCCCAGCTAGTTTTGACAAGAAAAAAGTGGCGGAATTCGGTTCGGACAATCCCATGGGCCGTCCAGGCCAGCCGAGGGAAGCGGCCCCCGCCTATGTCTATCTGGCCTCCAGTGATTCCAGCTATGTCACAGGTCAGATGCTTCATGTAAACGGAGGAATTCCTGTCAACGGATAAAAAAGCTGCGGAAGCGGCTTTTTTTTCGTTCATCGATCGCCGTTTAACCGACTAACGGAGTGGTCGACGTGTTATAATTATCCATAATTGTATGGGAAGGATGGTGTCGCTTATGGCCCGAACCAGTTTCTGTCATTGTTTCAGCAATCAAGAAGACCTCGCTCAAGGTACAGCATCCACCCGGACCTATCTTGCCTTCTGTGTAGTAACCGGCAGGGAAGGTGCCATTGAGTTCAGCTTTCAGACGACCTATATCGATCAAAGCAAAGAACCCCCATTTGCTACATTCTACGGGGTGTCCAGCGAATGGGAAGAGGATGCCGACTCACCAAAAAAACTGCGGATCCACAGCCGCTCTCCGCTCACAGATGACGGGCAGACCCCGTGCGAAAAACCTTTTCTACGATCACAGGAACTCTTTTACTCGTACACCGTCAATCTGGATCTACATAAACTGAAAGCCTACCAGAAAAATCCCGATACTTATCTGACAACGATTCATTCGAAGGTGTTGTATGAGGAGTTAAAGGCGGTGTATACCGGCATCTTTAAAACAGCGCCTGTCGATACGGAGCATGATCATTTTATGCTTTTAGTGGATTGAAACAAAAAAAGGATGGGTCCGGTCATTTTAAACGCTGGTTGATCCGGTCCAATCCTTCCACTTTCGCTTTCTCCACGTTCAATTCTCTTTTCAAAAGCACATTCTCTGCCGTCATTCCGGCCAGGATCGATATGCCGATCAATGTCCGCAGCAGGCCCGGTTCCGGTACAAGGTATGTGACTGCAAAAACCGCTGCTGCAGCGCCAATTAAAAAATCGGCTAAAAACCCGAGATAAATGCCCTTTGGACGTCTCCGCCTTCTTGGGAAAACCAAAACCTTTCCGTTTCTCATCAAATGAGCCACAACGCCTGTCATCCCTCCGATACAACCGGCAATCAGGAGCGTGTCCACATTATTGATCCCCCTAAACTTAAAAAAGCGGCCGCTGGAAGATATTTAGAAACATAAGAACTATGCACTAATCATCCACCAAAGCGGGCCGCCTCGATAAGTCTTTTATTGTATAAACGAAAAGTTACTATAATGAACATGCTACCTTCAGTGTACAACATTCCAAAAAGAAAATAAATACTTATTTTCAATTTTGTTCTTCAAATAACAATAAATGTAATTTTAAGTTTTTTTCACATCCAGTAAGTGTTGGATTTCTGCTTCATAGTAATCCACTTCTTTTTTGGAAGTAGCCTCCATCATACCCTGCAGCAAGGGTTCATAGTTTTTCTTCTCCATTTTGTCTGTAGATTGAAATACGGCTCTGCTCTCCTCATAGTGATCCAGAAATAATTGAAGCTTCATGTAATAGTACCGGGTTTCCTCCAATGAAACGGCTTCTCTGAAAGCATCCAGCAAATCATCGAATTCTTCATCTTTTTTCTTTTTCCCCATATCCTGCCTGCCGCACCTCCTGAAGAGATTTGTTAAAGAATTAATTTCTATTTATTACCCATTATACAAGAATATGTAACGGCTCACGTTAGAGAATCCGAATTTCTTCTATAAAAAAAGAAATGATACAGCCTCTCCTTGACGAGAAACTGTACCATTTCAGCACGTGGGTTTGTATGATTCCGATTGGGCTCGAACCAACGACCTCCACCCTGTCAAGGTGGCGCTCTCCCAGCTGAGCTACGGAATCAAAATAATAATGGGTATTTCCTGGTGACAAGTAATAATATACTACGGAAAAATCGGAGTGTCAATATAGTGTGAAGATTTTTTTAAAGGTTTGTAAATATGCACGAGGAAGGCTTCCCATCAAAGGTTTTTCAATAAGGTCCGGATCGCCGCTGAGCGGTCCATGCCATTCTCTTTTGCATAACTCTCCAGCTTCTTGTAGGATTCTTCATCCAAACGCACATGCAGGGATCGGGTCAGTTTATCCTCGGTCTTCTTTCGCGGGCGCCCACGCTTGATGTGCCGCTTTCCATCCTCATCCATCCATACATCAAGGGTGACTTCCCCTTCTTTTTCAATCACCTCGGCACCGTTGTTTTCTTCCCACAACTGCTGAGCCCTTTCCTTGTAACCGGTCATCTGCCGGATATCTTCTTCAGGGAGACCAGCATGTGCCGCCTTTTCCCTGAACTTATGTTTCAAAAATTCCTCCAGTTCTTCATAAGAAGAAAACGTCAACTGCTTCATAATCTCCGTCCTTTCCATCTCTGTCCATTATGCCGGAATTCTTAATGAAATGAAACAGCTTTAAACTTTTTTGTGGCACAAAAAACATTCATCTAGTATACTGGGATTGTTACTTTTTGTAGCACAAAAATGAAAGGCAGGAGATCCTATGTATATCGAATCGAAATATATAACCGTTAAGGAAGGGTACACAGAGCAGGTGGTTTCCCGCTTCAATCAGCCGCTTCCTATAGAAGACATGGAGGGATTCCAAGGAATGTCCATTGCTGTAGAGAAAGCCCGTAAAGGAGAACAGATGGTCATCATCACTACAAGATTCGCCTCCAAGGAAGATTATAAAGCGTGGAAAAAAAGCGATGCCCACGTGCAGGGCCACAAAACAAAACAAAAGCCTGATTTTGTTCTGAACACCTCTCTTGGCCTTTACGAAGAGATACTGAGTAAATAAAACAAAGAACCTCTATGTCGGCCAACATAGAGGTTCTTTGTTTATAATAAGGTCTCTCTTTCCTTATCCGGGAGGCTTCTTCCCTGTTTTCAATTCGATATGGATGATTTATGACGATTTCAAGGAAAGCGTGACGGGCTTTCTGTTTTGTAGGTTTTGTATATTTCGTTCATAATAGAAAAAGAACAATCATACAGAAGGCAGGTTTTTCACATGAATAACAGCAAACGATGGATTGATCTAAGAGACAGTTTTCTTTTTCTTCCCGCCATTTACAGCGTGATTTCCATATTGAGCGTTGTGATCTCCATTCTTCTTGATGAATGGATCGTATCCAATTGGAAGGACGCCCTTCCCGGTTTCCTCCTTACAGGCAGCTCAGTGGCTCAAACACTGTACGGATCGCTCGTCACCTCCATCTTAACGATGACAACCATCAGTTTCTCCACCATTATGGTTGTCCTTACAACCTATACCACTCAATTCTCTCCCAGGACACTTCAGGACTTTATGAAAAGCCGGATCACCCAGCACGTGTTGGGGGTCTTCTCCTTCGGCTTCATCTTTTCCCTGCTGCAGTTGTTCCTGCTTGGGAAGGATTCCGGATCCGGATTCATCAGTCCGTTTTTAACCGTTTTCGTATCCATCGTCTGCCTGGCTTTCTTTATCATTTTCATTCACCACTCTTCCCGTTTCATCAAAGTGAACAATTTAATCGGCACCATTCGCCAGAGCACGTCTGATTTGATCAACGGAACCTTTTCCGAGAAAAATTACGACCGTTACACCGAATGGGATCACGAGGAAATTGAAAGACGAAAGAATTCAGAGAAAAGAGTCATTGCGACAGGGGAATCCGGATATATCCAGAGTGTCAATTACTCTTCCTTGATTCAATGGGCGGAGAAAAATGACCTTTTATTGGAGACCACCTTTTCCATGGGGGAATACATTCAGAAAGAAATGCCCCTGTTCTATTACTGGGTAGAATCAGAGCAGGAGAACCTCACACCAGAAGAAGCAAGAGATTTTGTCGTGATCGGCAACGAGCGGGTCGACATTCAGGATATAGAATTTTCACTGCAGAAGCTTGTGGAAATCGCCGTGCGCGCCATTTCCCCAAGTCTCAATGATCCTCATACGGCCACGAACTGCATCAACCGGATCGGCTCCCTCCTCGTTGAGCTCGCCGATGTATATGAGCCGATCCGATATTACCCGGACGATAATGACCACCTCCGTCTTATCGCAGAGCCGGTACCTTTTAGTGAATACTTGTATAAATGCTTCTATCAAATCCGCATTTACGGACACCATGATGTGTCCGTCATGAACTCCGTTATGGAAGTATTGTACAAACTGGCATTCATACAAAAGGAGAAAGTCCAGGACGACGTGTGGAGATTCGGCCGTTACATTATTAAGGCTGTTGATGTAGAGAATATGGACGAGCTTGATTTTGAGCGGTTTAACCATCAGGCACAGAAACTGGCCGATGCGTGTGGGACAACCATTTCCTTGAAGAGCGATGATGCTTCATAACCTGTGTACCAAATAAAGAGAACCGTCCATATTCCGGACGGTTCTCTTTTGTGTATTAATCGCTGCCGGATATGATCATATCGTCTTCCATCTCGGCAAGAAGGGTGGCAGGTGACACTTTATCACCTTTCTTAATATGAAGCTTTTTCAGGCTGCCGCTGATGCCCACCGCTACCTCTGACTCTGTCCCGTCCCGCTTAATAACAAAAAGGGGTTCCCATTCATAGACATACTCCCCGTTCTGAACGAGGATTTCGGTCACTTCTCCATAACACGGGGAAATGATTTTTTCGGGCCGCATGGTTCATTCCTCCTGTTCTCACCACGCCCGGTCCAGCTCAGGGCGTTTGAAACAGCATATGTGGGAGAAGAGGACAAGATGACTGGAAAATAAAAAAGAAGTGACGCAGCCTCTCCCTGGATGAGAAACTGCGCCACTCCGGCACTTTGTATGATGATTCCGATTGGGCTCGAACCAACGACCTCCACCCTGTCAAGGTGGCGCTCTCCCAGCTGAGCTACGGAATCTTATGTAGAAATTTGTCGTTTTTTGCTGACAAAGATTAATATACTATGGATCACAATTGAAGTCAACATGATTCGACAAACTTTTTTTACAAACCTTCCTCCTCCCTCCATCATTTGGGTTATTGATCTGTTCCACTTTTTCAACAATTCTATGATAAAATAAGAAGTGCAACGTTTACATCGAATTTTAAGCGGGAAATTTTCATATACTTCCGTGCTGTAAGGAGGTGGTCTATTTATGGGTAGAGACGGATCCATGACCGAGTACACCATAAACAGTCAGTACTTAGACGAAGAAATGACCCTTCGTGTGTATACGCCGAACAACTTCTCTCCTCTATACAAGTACCATTTCTGTATCATGCAGGATGGAAACGATTATTACTCCATGGGGCGCGCTGCCACTCTGAGCGATAAGCTCCACAGGGAGGAACGTATGGAACGGACGATTTTCATTGGTATACATTACAAGGATAAATACGACCGCAGGGAGAAATACCATCCTGACGGCCAGAGACAGGGAGACTACGTCAGCTTCCTCATCAGGGAGGTCGTCCCATTTCTTGATGAACAGCTGCCCGGGTATAATATGGGGAGAGGCCGGACACTGGCCGGGGATTCCCTTGCCGGAACCCTTGCCTTAATGACAGCTGTTAAATTCCCGAATATCTTCGGAAATGTCATCATGCAGAGTCCTTATGTCGATGATCACGTCCTGGAAGTCGTCGACACAGGGCGGCAGCTTTCTTCATTAACCATCGATCACACCATCGGTCTGGAGGAAACGGACGTGGAGACGACAACCGGTGAGCGGATGGATTTTCTTGAACCAAATCGAAAGCTGCGGGATCTTCTACAGGAAAAGCCGGTCTCCTATACGTACCATGAGCTGGATGGCGGTCATACTTGGGGATCCTGGCAGAAGGATTTTGAACGGGCTTTATTGAACATATTTAGTGGTGAATAAACGTTTTAAAATGGGACAATCAGGAGGTTAGTTCAATGAAATACGGAATAGCAGTGTTTCCATCAAAAAAAGTACAAGATGTAGCGAATTCTTACCGCAAGCGATATGACCCTCATTACGCGCTGATTCCTCCTCACATTACGATGAAAGAGGCGTTTGAAGCGGAGGAAGATCAGATTGAAAGTGAAATCATCCCCCAGCTGAGGGAAATTGCCAAGAACACAGAGCCATTCTCCTACGGGGTGTACAAGGTAAGTTCCTTCTCTCCCGTAACCAACACCATCTACCTGAAGATTGAACCATCCGATGAAATTTTTGATTTGAATGATAAACTTTACACTGGTGTACTGCCGGAAGAAAAAGATTTCTCCTTCGTTCCGCACATCACGATTGCTCAGAAGCTTTCAGACGAGGAATTTTCCGATGTATACGGCAGCCTCACTATGCTTAAATTCGATCTGCAGGATCAGGTCGATCGTTTCCAGCTTCTTTACCAACTTGAAAACGGCGCATGGAGTGTCTATGAGACATTCCGCCTTGGCAGAGGGTGAAGCTCGTGGATATCCGGCAGGTCAGAAACAAACAGCAGCTGGACGATGCCTACACAGTGAGAAAAATCGTCTTTGTACAAGAACAGCAGGTACCTGAAGAACTTGAAATCGATGAGCATGATGAAGCGTCCCTTCATTTCACCGGGTATGAGAACGACAAACCGGTAGCCGCCGCCCGTCTCCGGTTTGTCCACGGATACGGGAAGCTTGAGCGCATTTGTGTTCTGAAAGAGAAACGCGGCCATTCCTACGGCAGACAGATGATTGAACAGCTGGAAGCCGCCGTGCGTGACTATGGGTATGACAAAGCCAAGCTTAATGCTCAAACCCAGGCGGAAGCCTTTTATGAAGCCCTCGGTTATGTCACGATTTCAGACAAATTCATGGATGCCGGCATCCCACATGTCACGATGGTCAAAGAATTGAATGAATAACCAGCTCCCGCCTATGGAAAGGCGGGAGTTTTTTCGTTTATATTCCACCCCTTTTGTCTACAATGAGGCATAGAAGAACGAAAAAGAAGGATCGTGACGCTTCAATGGAATATATACAAATTACGGTGGAGACTCTTTTCGGGTTTGCTGCGCTGTTTGTCATGACTAAGGTACTGGGCAAATCCCAGATTACTCAAATTACAGCTTTTGATTTCATCTCCGCCCTTGTACTTGGAGAGCTTGTAGGAAATGCCCTTTACGATCCTGACGTCGGTATTCCCGACATCGGCTTTGCCATTATACTGTGGAGCATCCTTATTTACACAACAGAGATGATCACGGAAAAGTTTAAAGGATCCCGGCAGCTTCTTGAGGGAAGCCCATCCCTCGTAATTTATCAGGGAAAGATTGACCGAGAGCAGCTCAAAAAAAATAAGCTGGATATCAACCAGCTTCAACACCTTCTCCGCTCCAAGGATGTCTTCTCGATCAGGGATGTGCAGTATGCTGTTTTGGAAACGGATGGAACCATTTCTGTGTTGAAAAACTCCCATTCTCAGAACGTCAGCCGAAAGGATTTGAACCTCCCTCCTCTTCCCGTCCCGCTTCCCCGTACCATCATCAGTGACGGGGAGGTCATCTGGGATAACCTGAAGGAAGCCGGGCTTGATGAAAATTGGCTGCATCATCAGCTGAAAGCCCAGGATTACGAGACACCAGAGGCCGTACTGTATGCAGAGTTCCAGGATGGTGACCAAACCTTGTTTGTCATCGGCTTATAGCCGAAAACACCCACTTATGATCAACCAGACGATCTTGAATCACTTCTGCTTTTTTCAAGGTTACGGCATAAGCGGTTACAGCCGTCCGATATAAGAGCCACTGCCCGAGCGCAGGCGCCTGCACATCCCACTTCGTACACAGAATGGAAATCAGCTCTTCGTGCGTCACCTCTCCTGTCGACTCCACTGCCGACTGAACAGCATCGAGGATACGCTGGTGATAGACGATATTTTGACGGATCGTTTCAGAGGGATCTTGTTCGAATGACCCATGGCCGGGCAATGCCCCGGCACACGGGATAGCCAGAAGACGCTCCAGACTGTGGATGGTTTCCCCGGCATCCACCAGAAACGGGATCCGGTGCTTCTGGAGCGTCTCCAGACTGAAATAACTATCCGCGGCATACAGGACGTCTCCGGCTTTCAATGCAAGCTGATGATGACTGTGGCCCGGGAGCAGAAAAAGTTCGGCTGTGATCCTGCCGAAATCGACTTGTCCTTCATCGACAACCCTGTCAATCCGGACAGGGGGACCTTCAAGAAACTTATTACGGAGTTCTTTAAGCGGAGCAACCCCGCTGAACAGATAGAGCGGCTCCAGCGATGGATTGGAAAGGACCGACGCTTCCAATACGGGGGCAGATGTATGAACGTCATACGTATGCTGTACATAGGAAGCTCCGCCGTAATGATCCGCATGAGCATGGGTGATAAATAGGTGGGTGAGCGGAAGCTGCCGTTTTTCCAGTTCTTTCAGCACCTTTTTAACCGATGACCGATCGATACCTGAATCAATCAGCAGCCCTGTACCGCCTTTATGAATGTAGCCGATATTTACGGATGAATGATCATAGAAACACCAATCATTGATTTGTTTGAACGTCATCGTTACAGCCCCTTCAAGCATTTCTATACAGTTTCGCTGAAGTAGCTGCCTTTTCCTGTTACAGCAGCATAGGTTTTCACGCCGATGTTCTGATGCGCGGGGGATGCCGGCTTATGATCTTCGGCCTCTGCCGCATGGAATCCGGGCGTGGTGATAAACGGACTGTTTTTCTGATAGACAAGGCGGTCCTCTTCTCTCTGCTGCCGACCGGGTCGTTTCGTATCGAGGCTTGCCTTGAAAATTTTATCCACGGCAAAGGACTGCTGGTGCTGATTCACAACTCTTGTCTGGTAATCCTGATACTGGTAATGATTCACAGGCAGAATATATCCCATCCGGAACGCCTCCTTTATCTTCCATTACCCCGAAAACACCGAATTGAACCAGGCCTGTCATTCAAAAAACTTCTCCATCTTCCCTGCATATTTGTTTAGAAATTTTTCTACATCGGTCATCTGTTTGGTGAACCTTTTCTCCCAAGCTCCCAAATCCTTTTCCCACTGCTGGAATTTCTTGTCCGGCTGTTTGATAATGCCTTTATATTTCGACGTTTCCACATCGATTTCCTGCAGGACTTCAAGCAGCGTCTTTGCCTTCTTTTTTTCCTCTTTCCCCGTCACAGGCGGTCTGTCCATGCATACAGAACCGACTGCAGACCTGCGAGAGCAAAGACAAAGACGAGCCACTCCCCGTATGGGACCACCAGATAAAATACGACCATAATGATGGAGGACCAGACACCGACACACCACTGACAGCTCAAACCTTCACCAATAAACCCTTTAGGCTCGACCCACTCTTCTTCCACCCCTTGATCGTTCGTAACCAGCTTCACATTGAAAAACGGACGTCTCATCCACTCCATAATGTAATCACGTACAATCAAGCGGGTCAGACGGAAACTCGCCAGAGCAAGCAGCAAAAATTCTGCGATGGATAACATTTGATATCCCATCCTTTCTAAAGAAGAAAAAAGCCACTACATACATCGTAGTGGCTGCTTACTCAGTTTAGAACCAGCGGAATCCTCCACGACGGTCGGAAGACTCATCATCATGGCGTTTTCTAGAACTTGAACTGCTTTCGTCCGCCCCGGCTTCCCTGCGTTTCCTTCCGAAAAACGGATCCACACGGTCACTGCTTTCATCACGGTCATGACGTCCGCGGTGCTGCGGCTCAATAATGACATTATCAGCTTTAATAACAAGGTCTTTGACATGAATGACCTTTTTCTTCTCAGACATTCCCCTCACTCCTTAATCGAATTCATTGTTACTTTATGGTTTTCAGCTTGGCCGGGTATAGTCGTCCGCCCATACAAGACGAAAAACTTTGGGAATGCCTGAATACGGACAAATGCCCACACCGACAGCGCTGACAGACATATTCTAGTAAAGACAATACGTCAATGCGTATGGAAAGGGGAAAAAACAATGAGCTGTGGTAAAAAATACGATTCAGGCTCCTGTGTTATTGATATCCTAAAAGACATCGTGGATGCTCAGAATGACGTCCTGCACGATTGCACAACGAGCTGTGAACAATCAATCGCAGACCTTCTGGGTGACAGTAACGGAGGATCAGGTTTCGATACAGTACCTGTTATTCTTTACTGTAAAGACGGATGCAAGCCTTTTAAAGGTTACGGTTCAAAACGCAGCGGAGAGCGCTGTAATGTCAAAGGGAGCTTTTTCTTCCGCGTCAAGTCCGTAGACGACGATGGATGTGCGATTCTTGAACTTCTATTCTCTGACCGCAACGGAGACGATGAGGATTCAAGAGACGACGATCCGAAATCACCTGCTGATCAAAGCTGCCGCGACCTTCGCGCTTCAGGGATCTGCATCACGGTGGACTTGAACTGCTTCTGCCACGTTACCTGCCTTCCGGCTGCCAGCACGCTGTAAGAAATCAGAAAAAAACCGCGCAAACAGGCGCGGTTTTTTCTGTTTCAAAAGCCCAGTAGACGAATATCAATAATCGTATCAAAGTCAATCTCCCTCTGAAACGGCCGCTGAAACACCTTCATATGGACTTTACCATCCTGATAATCGGTAATGTACCCTCTGAGCTGATCTTCTTTTGTCGTCACTTCACATTTCATCTTCGGAACATGGGGGGATAATTGAAAAAAGTAATCCACTTTTTCCTCCAGGGAGAGTTCGTGGAATCGCTGCCTGCGCTCCCGGCTGGATACTTGCTTTTCTTCGTTATCCCGATCGTTTTCCACCTCAGGCGCGTCGGTATTCTCCGGAAGTAGTTTTGTTACTTCTTCTGTATGAGCGGCATGGGTTCGGCGCATCCGTGCTTCTTTTTCATATCGTGGTGTTTCTTTTGCAGCGGGCTGTTCAGAACCACGTGACCTTACTGAGCGTTCCGTGCGGAAACTCGTCTGCATAGGAACAACGGCAGGCTTTAGATTTTTCGGCTGAACAATGTAAAGCATCGGCTGCTTGGCAAGACGTTTTTCATCGGCCATGTTCGATCTCTCCTTTTCCAGTCGGTCATCACCTTATGTATATGCCCTGTCTTTCTCCCATGTTCATTTTCGACGATCATCGTGGAAGTTTCCGTATTATTTACACATTCTTTCTCTTGATCCTCATCCTGTTAGGAGTGACGCGGCTGTGAAAATGATTTACATGGATCATTGACGGTCGAACATGGAACCCCTCATTTTCATCTCTTCTTTTCATTGCACAAGAAAAAAGAGTGATTTTCTTTGATAAATCAAAGAAAATCACTCTTAATTAGATGGGACACCGTTGATTCCATGACGAGCGTTCGATGGTGACGCCTGTGGGAACAGCGCGATCCGGAGATCCACTTGGTCCAGTGGTCTTCCTCCCCAAGTCAGCTGAGGCCGTGCCCGCGGCAAGCATCCATCGACAAGCGATTCGTGAAAATCAACAACAACCTTTAACCACATCTCTTGATAGGAAGGAGGATTTCAGTGGCCTCATCAAAATGGACGGATTTTTTCTTTAGTAAGCGACAATACTGAATCCGGAGTCAACGTGGATGATTTCTCCTGTCACACCACGGGACAGGTCACTCATCAAGTAGTAGCCGGTATCGCCGACTTCCTCCTGAGTCACCGGTCGGCGCAGTGGAGCACGCTCTTCGATCACTTTCATAATTTCATTGAAATCACCGACACCTTTAGCTGATAATGTCCGGATAGGTCCGGCAGAAATCGCATTCACACGGATGTTATGCTTCCCTAAGTCATTGGCCAGGTATTTCACGCTGGCATCCAGACTGGCTTTCGCTACACCCATAACGTTGTAGTTTTTTACAACCTGCTCTCCGCCAAGGTACGTCAGCGTAACGATGCTTCCTCCGTCGGTCATCAATGGCTGGGCAGCACGCGCAACAGCCGTCAGTGAGTAGGAACTGATATTGTGGGCTGTTAAAAATCCATCACGGCTTGTGTTCAAAAACTCATCCTTCAGCTCTTCCCTGTTCGCAAAGGCAATACAATGCGCAAGTCCGTGAATCGTTCCGACATCCCGTCCGATTTCTTGAAATGTGTGGATAATCGCTTCGTCGTTTGTCACATCGCACTCATACACCAGTGGTTCTTCCACTCCGTCCAGAGTCGCGGCCAAGTCCTGTACCGACTTTTTAAACCGTTCCGATGCGACGGTGAAAATCAACCGGGCGCCCGCTGCGTGCAGAGAACGTGCAATTCCCCACGCAATACTCCGCTTGTTGGCAACACCCATGACTACATACGTACGTCCTTCTAAAGAAAAGTTCACGCTGATTTCCCTCCTCAATCATTCTCACAAATTAGTATTTGTTATTAGTACCTGCTCCTATTTTAAACGATCCACGTTTGAAAAACAAATCAGGATCCATAAAAAACCCCTAATCATCTAATGAAGGGTGTGGTCACTAGTCCCGCATACATAAAAAGCTTGTAGAAAAACACGGAGTTTCTCTACAAGCTCAATGGCTGCTCTAACAAAAGCGGAAGTTCATCATCAGCACCATTCACAGTATTCCAGTTCCATTTTGAGTTCATCCACATACTCGTTGGAACCTGTCACGATTAAGCGGTCCCCGATTTTCAGCTCCGTATCGCCGTGAGGAACGATGGAATCTTTGCCACGGAAGATCCGGACCATGATTACGTCTCCTGTAAAAGGGAACTCCCGGATATGGACGCCGTTATACATGGAATTGTTCATATTGATCTGATAAAGCGCACTATCCTGCTTTGTCAAAATATCAAGCACGTTCGGTGCTTCGATCATCGCTTTCAAAAGAGCCTTCGAGGACAGGAAGACGCTGAAGACACTGATGCCAAGCTCCCTCATCTCTGTAGAAAGCTCAGGAGATTCGACTCGGACAATAATCCGCTCCACACCTTGTTCTTTCGCATATCGGGCGATTTCTGCGTTCCTTTCCTCGTCCCCTGTAGAGGCGACGACAAGGTCCACATCAAAGACACCCAGCTCTTTCATATTCTCGACGTTGTAACCGTCCAGCTCCTTGATATCAAAGCAGTTCCGGCTGATTCGTTCATCGATTTTATCCACTTTCGTATGGTACAAATGCGTTTCATACGCGTTGATATCCAGTTCACGCACAACAGGAAGCGTCATCCGGTTGGATCCGATGAAGGAAACCACCGTTTTATGGTCCTCATCCTCAAAGCGTCCATATACCTTTTTAAAGACGATCGGTGCGACAACGCAGGTCAGGACGGCTACAAGAATAAGCGCCCCTTCCATCTGATCGTCAATCATTCCTTCCCTTTTGCCAATCGCAGCAGCGGCAATAACGAGAGATAAGGTGGACGTCAGGATAAATCCGGATCCGAACACCGTCTTACGGTCATACCATTTCGAAAGGATCAAGGCCGGAACAATTTTGGAAATCAACAGGGCTGCAAACAGCAGCGGAATCAATAACAGGACACGTGTATCCGTAAACAAACTCCAAATATCTATTTCTACACCGACCATGACGAAGAAGATCGGGATTAAGAAGCCATATCCAAAACTGTCGAGCCTTTTGACCATTTCCGGGTTCGGTGAAAGCAGAGATACAAGAGTACCCGCTAAGAAGGCGCCCAGAATGTTTTCCGCACCCACAGTTTCCGATAAAGCAACGAGAAGCAGGATCAATGTAAAGACGGCACGTGTATCGATCTGGATGGTACCTTTAGCCATCGTCTCCACAAAGGATTGATGACGGAACTTTTTCCCGATGTAATAGAAAAGGACACCAGCAGCAAACAAAATAAGCAGAAGCCACGTATTGCCGCCGTTCTCTCCATAAATGGAGACGAATACGGCCAATAGGATCATGGTAACGAGGTCGGCGATTACAGCGATCAGAAGGATCGTCTGACCGATTGTCGTTTTCATCATCTGTGCATCTTTCAAAGTTGGAACAACTACACCAAGGGAGATCGTTGAAATGATCAACGTCATAAGAAAGGCATTGTCTATAAATCCAGCCAGCACGAATACATAGGACAGCGCCAGGGAAATGACGAATATTCCGACAAATACGATGACCGCCACCCATACTGGATTGGGGGCGCCGGTTCCCTGGTTGACCGGTTTCGCACGTTTCTTCTTGCTTGCAAAAATGGAGAAGTCTATTTCAAGACCACTCAGGAACATAAGAAAAATGAACCCCAGGGTCGATAGTATTTCAAGCCAGCTTCCCTGTTCAACAAGGTCAAATCCACTTTGACCTATAATCAAACCTACGATGATTTCTGCTACTACCACCGGAATCATATTCAGTTTAAACCGGTGGAGTAGGATGGGAGTAATAAATGCTGCAATTATGACAATAACCAGTGAAGTTACTGAAGCACCATGTTCCATACTCGCCCTCCTTCCTTCATATCAAAAAATTCATAAAGGCTGTTGCCATACCGAAGTAAATCAGAATGGAAATCAAGTCATTCACTGTTGTGATGAATGGCCCTGAGGCAACAGCGGGGTCAATGTTCAAACGATGCATGATAAGGGGGACGAGAGATCCTGCGAGCGTTGCAACAATCAGCGTTAATAAAATGGACAAACCTACTAATAATCCTAAGAAAAAGTTTCCCTGCCATATATAAACGATAAGGGTAATCAGCACACCACAGGAAACTCCGGTGATCACACCAGTACCTGCTTCTCTCATCATCATTTTCCATTTTCCTTGTTTCTCTATTTCTCCTGTAGCAATTCCACGGACAGCAACAGCAAGCGCCTGAGTACCCGTGTTTCCACCCATTCCGGCAATCAGCGGAATAAAGATGGCAAGAATGGCTACTTTATCCAACGTTTCCTCAAACCGCCCGATCAGGCTGGCTGTTAAACTCCCTAAAAATAGCAGGATCACCAGCCAGGGAAGCCTCTTTTTCGCTGAGGCAAAAGCGTTATCATCCGGACTGTCCACATCAGAAATCGCAGCAAACTTCGAGTAATCATCGCTGGCCTCTTCTTCCATGACGTCCATAATATCATCCACAGTAATGATACCAAGCAGATGATCTTGAAAATCGACAACAGGAAGCGCGAGAAAGTCATAATCCCTGACCATCCGGGCGACCTCTTCCTGATCTTCCCCTACTGATACCGATACCACCCGTTCATTCATGACATCGGAAATCAGCCAGTCTTCTTCAGAAATAATCAAATCCCTCAACGAAATAACACCAACCAGCCTTTTATCTTCATCTATGACATACGTATAGTAAATCGTTTCGGCATCAGGGGCTTCTGTTCTCAAATGCACCATGGCTTCCTTGATCGTCATACCGGCCTTTACGACAACGAACTCTGTGGTCATGATGGACCCTGCGGTTTTCTCCTCATAATGGAGCAGGTCCTTGATTTCGTCCGCAGCTTCATCATCCATGATCGTCAGGAAGCTGGCCACTTTATCTTTATCTAATTCGTTGAATATATCAACAGCATCATCGGCAGACATTTCGGCAAACACCTGGGCGGCAAATCTTGGATCCATTTCTGAAAAGAAGGGTTCAATTTCCTCATAATCGATATGCTCCATCACATCTGCCACTTCTTCCGGTGACAAATAAGTATAGATCTGCATTCTTACATCCGCATCCAGATCCTCAAAAATCCGCGCCTGATCATAGGGATGCATCTCCAAAAATTCAGCACGAAACTGATCGATATGTTCATTGAACAGGGCATCTTTAATATTTGCCCAGACTTCTTTCCGCTCGTGGTCATCTAAGTGTTCCATAAGCAGCCCTCCCCCGTGTCTATTTCGTTTTTGACCGTTTAATCTTAATTGTGATTCATAGGTTTGTCAACGAATGTCACGCAACTTTTAAATTCAGCTTCCGTACCGTCTCCACGCCTATCCATAGTCTAACAGAAAGGCCCCTCCGGGATGGAATAACGGGCGGCCATGTTTATTATTCATCCCCGTGGGAAAAATATCATTCAGATTCCTTCATGCGCTGCAATTCCTGCCCTTTTAAAACACCTGCAGCCTCTCATTCCATTACCAAAAGGAGCGTCATTATGACCTATGATGTGATCGGAGATGTCCACGGCTGTCTCCCCGAGCTTGTTCAACTGTTCGAGAAGCTTGGTTACAATTGGAGCGACGGACTCCCCCTCCATCCGGATGGCCGTACACCGGTATTTGTCGGAGATATCACGGACAGAGGTCCGGACTCTCTCGGGTGCATCCGACTTGTTTACAGACTTGTCTATGAACAAAACGCCCTTTATGTCCCGGGAAATCACTGTAACAAATTGTACCGGTTCTTTCTCGGAAACCCGGTCCAGGAAAAACACGGACTGGAAACGACCGCGGCGGAATACAGAAACCTGCCCGGGAAGGAGCAGCAATTGGTGAAAAAGCAGTTTCTCCAGCTTTACGAAGAAGCCCCGCTGCACTTGATTCTGCAAGATACAGGAGCTGTCGTAGCTCATGCCGGTATTAAAGAGGAAGATATCGGAAAACGAAGCAGACGAATCGAAACGTTCATTTTATATGGAGATATCACCGGGGAAAAACTCCCCGACGGGCGCCCGGTGAGGAGAGACTGGGCTCAGGACTATAAAGGAAGCCGGTGGATTGTTTATGGGCACACACCTGTAAAAACGCCACGCTTTGTCAATAAGACCGTCAATATTGATACCGGATGTGTTTTTGGAGGAAAACTGACGGCTTTCAGGCTTCCGGAAGAAGAGGTGGTCAGCATCTCCTCCTCCATGCCTTATATAGAAGAGAAATTCCGATACGATTGATATCTACCCATCATAAGGTGAAAAAAAGCTTGAGAACCCTATGTCCTCAAGCGAAAAGATCCCACTCTTCAGGTGTTTCCGTTACGAATGTCATCCTTTTCTTACTCCAGGGATGACGGAAGTTCAATTGGTAACAGTGCAGCGCCTGTCCCGGGATCCACGGGCAGGCGTTTCCACCATAAAGGGTATCCCCCGCAAGCGGATAACCCAGATGTTCCAAGTGGACCCTGATTTGATGCGTCCGTCCCGTCATGAGCTGGAGGCGGAGCCATGTATATGCCCCGCTCCTTTTCTCCACTTCATAACGTGTCTCAGCCGGCCGTCCTTCCGACGATATCGTACGGCGGATAATCGATCCCTCTGCCCGTGCAATGGGCTGATTCACGATGCCTTGATCCGCTTGTAATCTTCCCTCCGCTACAGCTTTATACCGGCGGTCAATTTTCTTCATGCTCTGTGTCAGCAGGCGGTGGCTGTACGCGTGTTTAGCGACCAGCATCAATCCGCTCGTGTCCTTATCCAGTCGTGTGACGATGTGAACCGTGCATGGATCGTTTTCCTGAATGTATCGGAAAAGCAGAAAAGCCGCTACAGATGGTTCGTTTTTATCAAGAGCGGGGACCGAAAAAAGGCCGGCCGGTTTATTGATGACGAGTACATCCTCATCTTCATACACAATGGAAAGCGGACCTTCCATCGGCTGAATGGACCCGCGTTCTTCCTCTGGAAATTCCACTTCAAGAAGATCACCGCTCCTCAGCGGCTGCCACATGTCCATCCGTTCACCGTTGACAAAAACGCTGCCGCTGATCCGCACTTTTTTGATCAGCTGCCGGGAGAATTCCCCCGCCCCAAACAGGAAGTCCCGACTTGACCAACCGGAATAAGCGGCGGTGATGGTCCACCGCTTTATCACTTTAGACGGAGTATTCATCCGCCACGAAGGAGTCATGCACGCGTTTCCAGAATGGGAATGGACGGAAGCGGGCGAACCGTACTTTTTCTTCTGCCACCCGGCACTGGATCGACTTCACGTCTTTATACGTTCTTGAAATGTGATCGATGGTGAACAGGAAGCTGCGGTCGTGAAGCGGCTTGAACATACATGTATGATGGCTCGGCAGGATCAGGGGTGACCCGATCGTACGGAACACCCGGTTGTTGATGGAAGCCATTTCGGCAATCTGGAAGGCCTCCAGGGATGGATGAAGGATCGCTCCCCCAAGCGCCTTGTTGTAAGCTGTACTTCCTGAAGGTGTGGATACACATAAGCCGTCTCCCCGGAAGGTTTCGAAATGATCGCCCTTGATTTCAATATCCATTACGACAGAACCTTCGGATGTTTTGATCGTGCATTCATTCAACGCAAGGTAACGGTCTTCTTCACTGCCATCTTTCGGGCGGATCGTCACCTCAAGGAGTGGATACTCCACCACTTGAAACGGCGTTTTCGCTATTTCAATGATCAGTTTTTCAAGTTCTTCCGGCATCCAGTCTGCATAGAAACCAAGATGCCCGGTATGAATACCGATAAATGCGGTTTTATCCAAACGATGGACATACGTATGGAAAGCTTCCAGAAGGGTTCCGTCCCCGCCTACGGATATGGCCAGTTCAGGCTCATCCTCATCATATTCCAGCTGGAATTCGGTTAAGTAATTCTTAATTTTTGAACGGATTTCGTTGGATTTCTGATCTCCCTTAGATAAGATCGAAAACTTCATTGTCGGCCACTCCTCTACATTTTTTTCGGGTTTTTCTTCTGTTCTTCTTTTCTTAAGAAAGCACGCTGGGCTTCCTGCACCTCATTTTTTATCTTGGACATTTCTTCATCTAATTGAAAGGCGGCCTCGCCTGCGCGCTTCAGACGGGATTTGATCTCTGCAGGTATCTTACCCGAATATTTGTAGTTTAACGAATGTTCATTGGTCGCCCAGAAGTTCATCGCCAGGGTCCGGATCTGAACTTCAGCGAGCAGCCGCTTTTCCCCGTGAATGGTTTCAACAGGGTACTCGATAATCACGTGGAAGGAACGGTATCCGCTGTCTTTTTTTCTGGACACATAGTCCTTTTCCTCCACAACCTTTAAGTCATGCCTGTTTCGCAGCATATTCACAACAGCGTAAATATCGTCCACAAACTGACAGACGACGCGCACACCAGCAATGTCCTGAATTTCCTCTTCAATGTTTTCAGGATTGATTCCTTTTCGTCTCGCTTTTTCTAATATACTTGTTTTCGGCTTAACGCGTCCGGTTACAAACTCTATAGGAGACTGTTCCTCCTCATATTCAAACTGCCGCCTCATGCCTTTCAGCTTTATTTTCAGCTCCTCAACTACCTGAGCATATGGAGCTATAAATATATCCCAATTCATTAAGCGTCCACCTTTATGTAACCAATCTTTATAGTAATTATGTGCGTTTTATCTTTCATTCATTGTATCATAAAGTCAGCCTGCTGAAGAAGCAGAGTGACCAAAGGAACTACAATACAGGAGGGGTTCTCATGACCCAGGAAATCGAAATTGAATTCAAAAACCTGCTGAAGGAAGAAGAATACAACAGGGTTTATCATTTTTTACCATTCAAATCAGTTGAACTTATCGAACAAACCAATTATTATTTTGAAACAGAAGATCTAAAACTGAAACAGCACGGAGCGGCTTTGAGAATCCGTAAAAAATCCGATCAGTGGACACTGACCTTGAAGCAGCCGCACCCGGAAGGTCTGCTTGAAACACATGATTCCCTCACAGAGGAAGAAGCCAATTTATGGATACAGAACATACGAGTGGAAAAAAACCGGGTGTTCAAACAGCTGCGTGATCTCGGCATTGATCCGGATCACCTGCACTACTTAGGTTCGCTGACAACAAGGCGGAAAGAATTGGAGTATAATGGGGCCCTTGTTGTCCTTGACCACAGCCTCTATTATGACCAGGAGGATTACGAACTTGAGGTGGAAGCAGAGAGCAGAACGTCGGGAAAAGCCGTAATCAAGGAAATTCTTGAGTCCTGCAATATTCCTGAGCGCGAAACAGATAATAAGATCAAACGTTTCTATAACGCCAAGCTCAAATCAGAATAGTTGCTGTCAGACACCCCTCATTGCTAAAATGTTGAACAGACAAGGATGGGATGCTATGCAGCGAAATCAATCGTTTTACGATGCCGTCGGAAAAGAAAAGATCGACGAACTGGTGGAAGCCTTCTACAAGAGAGTCCAGCAGCATCCGGATTTGATTCCGATATTTCCGGATGATTTTACAGAAACCATCCGGAAACAGAAACAATTTTTAACACAGTTTTTCGGAGGCCCTCCTCTCTATGTGGAAGAGCACGGCCATCCGATGCTGCGGGCCAGGCACCTTCCTTTTGAAATCACTCCTGCCCGGAGAGATGCCTGGTTGTCCTGCATGTCCGGAGCTATGACAGAAGTGGATCTGGAGGAGCCTTACCGCTCTGCCATGTTCGACCGGCTCGTGAAAACGGCCAACCATATGATGAATACACCTGAGGATGAGAAAGGAGAATAGTTGTGGGTTGGAAAAGTTTAAATCGTGATCAACAGACAAACGGAACATCAAGCGGCTTTTTTAATTTATTGAAACGCCCTATAGAGATATACGTCTTCATCGACCCGCTTTGTCCAGAATGCTGGTCACTTGAACCCTTTCTTAAAAAGCTCACGATCGAATATGGACGCTTCTTTACCATCCGCCCGGTCATTAGCGGAAATCTTACTTCCTTACAGGAGAGTTACGGCAGAAAAGCCGAAAACCTGAAAAAAGAATGGGACCACACCGGTTCCAGAACAGGCATGTGCTGTGATGGGGATGTATGGCTTGAAAATCCTGTCGCCTCCCCGCTTGCGACTTCCCTGGCTGTTAAAGCCGCCGAACTGCAGGGTAAAAAAGCAGGCATGCGCTTCCTTCGTAAGATCCAGGAGTACGTGTTTCTGGAAAAGAAGGACATTTCCAATGAAGAAGTTCTTATTGAATGCGCAGAAAACAGCCGTCTGGATGTTGCTGAGTTCAAACGGGATCTTCATTCTGATGCAGCCCGCCGAGCTCTTCAATGCGACATGAAGCTTGCTGGTGAGATGGAAGTGGATTCTACTCCGACCATCGTCATTTTCAATGAATCAGAAGAAGACGCCGGATTAAAAGTGACCGGCCTGTATTCGTACGATGTTTATGTGAAAGTGTTGAAAGAAATGCTGCAGAAGGATCCTAAGCCGGGGGTCAAACCCGATTTAGAGGATTTCTTACAGCACTATCGCTTTGTAGCCAATAAGGAAATTGCCGTCGTTTATGACTGGACGGAACAAGAAGCTAAACACGAAATGAAGAAGCTCGTCCTAAAACAGAAAGTACGCGAAGTCCCTGTGAAGCACGGGGCTTTCTGGAAATATATCGGTTCATAAAAAAGCTCCCTCTCCGGGAGCTTTTTTATGGCCGGATCATGACGAATCCCCCTTGATCATACATTTTTATAAAGGAGGACTGGTCATGAAAATATGGTTGACGCTGGCTGCACTGGCTGTTCTGTTCATGCTTTTACTTTTTCACTTGTTTGCTCTGATGCATCTCTATCCTCTCTACATCACTTCCCCTCTCTTGTTTACAGCCATTTTCCTCATTGTATCGGCGGCCTCCTACAAAAAAACATTCAAAGGCTTTCATTAACCCTTTTCTGTCCTTCTCACCCATACGGCCGGCTGTGGATAGGAGTGTTTTCCTTTCCGCAGGGCAGGAACGCTTGGGAACAAAAAAGCTTGTAGAAAAACACAACGCTTCTCTACAAGCTTTTTTATTATTTTTTGAGGAGCTGCTCCATTTCATTGAGTTTTTCCTCAAAGACATCCAGGGCGGACGAAATCGGATCTTTTGATGTCATATCAACACCGGCCTGCTTCAGCACTTCAATCGGATAATCACTGCTTCCGGCCTTCAGGAAATTCTTATAACGTTCGACAGCAGGGCTGCCTTCTTCAAGAATCTGTCCAGCCAGAGCTTGCGCGGCTGCATAGCCCGTCGCATATTGATAAACGTAATAGCCCATATAGAAGTGAGGGATTCTCGCCCACTCCAGGCCGATCTTTTCGTCGATAACGATGTTTTCCCCGAAGTATTTTTTGTTAAGATCATAGTAGATGTCGGTCAGTTTCTCAGCGGTCAGCGCTTCCCCGTTCTGAGCCTGCATATGAATCGTGTGCTCAAATTCCGCAAACATCGTCTGACGGAAAACTGTGCCTCGGAAACCTTCCAGGAAATTGTTCAGCAGATACAGCTTTTCTTTATCACTGTTCGTATTTTTGGTCATGTACTCATTCAGAAGAGCCTCATTACACGTGGATGCAACTTCAGCCACGAAAATGGAATAATTTCCATACCGATACGGCTGATTCTCGTGCGTATAGTAGCTGTGCAGGGAATGTCCGAGCTCATGGGCAAGTGTAAACAAATTGTTTACATTATCCTGCCAGTTCATTAAAATATACGGATTTGTTCCGTAATGGCCGGAAGAGTAAGCCCCACTGCGCTTGCCTTTGTTTTCGACGACATCGATCCAGCGGTTTTCAAACCCTTCCTTCACCGTGTTCACGTATTCCTCTCCAAGAGGCTCCAGACCTTTCAGCACAAGATCTTTGGCTTCCTCATATGGAATATCCATCTCCGCTTCTTTGACCAGCGGCGTGTAGAGATCGTACATATGGACTTCATCAAGATTCAATACTTCTTTTCTCAGTTCGACATAACGGTGAAGCAGTGGAAGACGTTCCGTGACTGCTTCAATCAAGTTATCGTACACGGATTCCGGAATATTATTGTTATCCAGCTTCGCCTGTCTTGCACGGTCGTATTTCCTGACCTGGGCATTGAAATTGTTCTTTTTCACATGCCCGCTGAGCGTGGAGGCGAATGTATTTTTAAATGCACCGAACGTATCATACATCGCATTAAAGGCCGATTTCCGCACATCCCTGTCATCCGATTTCAGGAAGTTGATATAACGGCCATGGGTGAGATCCACCTCTTCCCCTTGTTCATTCTTTATGGATGGGAAGGTAAGATCCGCATTATTCAGCGCCCCGAAGGTTTGGGATGGGCTTGCTCCAATTTCAGAAAAACCGGCAAGAAGTTTTTCTTCCTTCTCACTTAAAACGTGGGCACGCTGACGGGTAATCTCATCCAAAGTATGCTCATACAGCTTGAGAGGCTCGTGCTCATTCAGAAAGGACTGCACCTTTCCTTCGGGCAGGGCTAGAATCTCCGGCACGATAAAACTCATTGCGGAAGCGATTTTCGTGTAGAGGTTTTCCGCTTTTGCATTCATTTCCTGATAATAGGCGTTCGTGGTATCCTGATCGTTGCGCATATGGGCATACGTGAATAACAGCCCGATTTTATTGGATATTTTATCCTGGAAAGATAAAAGCTCATATAATTGTTCAGCAGATTCACCGATACGGCCCTGATATTTCTCCATTTCAGGAAGCATGGCTTTCGTTTCTTCAAGGTCTTTATACCAGTCTTCATCTGCAGCATACATGGCTTCAAGGTTCCATGTTTTTTCTACAGGGACTTCTTCTCGTTTTGGCAGTTGCTTAGTAGATGACATCTGCATCCTCCTTTATTTCATTCCTCATCCTCATTCACTTCTCGATAAAAGAAAAAATACCTCCCCGCTGCTACATGATCTTTAAATTTTTCAACCTGGCCAGCGTGGTCCGGTCATCCAGAAAGGCTTCCTCCATAGTGGCCGGGAAAGCAACCTCCCTGGTTTTCACCCACTTATTGTTCCCTGTTTTTTTCAGGATATTTAAGAGGCTGAGCAGCTCTGCATACTCCGCTGCAGGATCAGGCCTGTATTGATTAATCGTAACCGGAACTTCCATTTTCGGAAAATCCACCACCGAACCGACGGGCACTGGAGTAAAATGGTCTAATAAAAGCCTTGTCTGCCATATGTAAGGCTTTACACTCAGCTGCATCTGACTGGCTACGGGAAGGTAACAAACGCTTGGAATGAGGGAAAAGTGATACCCCTTCAAGTATAAATACTGCCGGAACTGCTTCTCCTTACTTCCCGGCTCCCGGCGGTATGTCGACCGGTTGTTGTGCCAGGATTTTTTCCAGTGATGGAATATCGAAGGAAGTACGGCTTTCCGGCCGGGGGAGAACATTTGAGGAAACGTGCTTTGCGGTAAGGAAAAGGAGTGAAACGAACCGGTCACAGAGGCTGGGGACAACCAGCGGAGACCAGACGCTGTCGTCATCGTCTTTTCGCGTGGGTGAAAGAAGAAGAGTTGATAACAAGCAGACCATTGATATAAGAAGGATTGAAGAAAGGTATTAAATTGGAGCATGTGAGGGCCTTTCTTTTTCCAGTGTTTCGGTCCAAGGATCCATAAAGGGAAAACCCCATGGTCCACGTACCTCTTTGTACGCTTCCATATGTCTGTAACCGGTATCGTAGAGCACTGATACTCTACGGCGACCTTTCGATTAGAACCGGAAATGTAGACATCTGGCTGTTGTTGAATACCGGGAAGGTAACGTTCCAGTTCTACCTGATACCCCTGGGCTCTCAGCCATTGGTATATCAGCCACTTTCCAGCTTCATGCTCCTCTGATTCCCCGCCTTTAATCGAGGAACAGCGGCTGTCTGGGAGATGAGCAAAGTGCGGTATCACTTTGGGTCCCGATCGGATCCGGACAGGCTCCCGGCAGGTTGGGCAATAATAAGCGCGCTCTTTCAATCGGGAAATATCGGAGAAGGATTTTTGATAAATGGACTGAAGCTGCTCTTGATCATTAAGAGCATACAGCATAAAGCATCACCTCTCCCCAATATTCGACATCGTGTCATTTTCTCCTGCCTGCAAAAAAAATAAGCACACGATGGTGTGTGCTTGTTTATATTAATCAAGTGGAAAGTATTGTCTGATCTGCTGCAGGGCCTGCTCTTCAAAGATGACTTTCCCATACTCCTCAAGACGATGGACGGTCAAGGATGACTCGTGAGCATATTCCATCAGCTGGCTCAGCGTATTTTCCTGTTCGTCATCATTCATACGTTCATCATCGAACTGAATATACAGGTAGTAACGGTCTTCGAAGTGGAATAAGCGCTGTTCCATTGATTCAGGAATAGATAGATAATGGCTGAGCTGGATAATATCTTCGAACTCATTGAATTTCAAGGTGAAAGTCAAGGAACCTTCCGACTCTTCTTCTCCATCTTCCTCAGACTGCTTATAATCTCCGGATGACTGGTATTTATCATCCAGCAGGGATTCAAGTTTTTCATCCAGCGGAACATCGACACCCTTACCTTCATCATTCGGCAGTTCAAGCTTTTGACCATCCTGGGATACTTGAGCTTTTGTAACGATCACTTCCAGACCTTTGTCCATAGCCTGGACTTGGATCCAAAGCGGTCCGTCCGACTGGAAATTTTCCTTATCGTTCACTTCATCCATCATTTCCCAGAAAAGCTGTTCACTTCTTTCACGGTTATACCAAATTTCTTCTCGATCAAAACCTCTTTGTTCTACATCCTGATATGTTACGTAAAATTTTACGGTATTCTCATTAATGCGTTCGATTTCCATACGTTTCTCTCCCTTCTAAACATGTTTTAAGGGGGAAGGGAATGCTCACCCTTTGTGCTTCTTCCTAGACCCTTACCCTTCAGGCCTGAACTTCAACCGTGATAATGTGCCATGTAAGGGTTGATGTGATTCTATTGTATGACAGCTGAAGCAAAATGAAAAACAAATTGCTCGAATTCAGCATAGAGCTGTCCGCGTTCTGAATAGATTAGAACAGAGCCTGTAGTGAAGCGGGTTGATTTTTCATTTTAGCTTATTACCATTAGTTTGTCACTACGTAGCAGGAGGATTTTTTTCATGAACTGGGACCTACTTGAACCACTCTTCATCATTATCAGCATCGACATTATTCTCGGCGGTGATAATGCGGTTGTCATCGCTCTGGCCAGCCGGAACCTGCCTCCGGAACAAAGGAATAAAGCAATCTTATTCGGAACAGGGCTTGCTATTGCGGCAAGAGTCCTGTTAACGGTGGTTGCTCTTTATCTTCTCCAAATTCCCTTTCTTCAATTAATCGGAGGGCTGCTTCTTTTTTACATTGCCTTCAAACTGCTGACGGATACCGAGGAAACCGACCACATCAAGGCGGGTGACAGTCTTGCCGCGGCGGTAAAAACGATTGTGTTTGCTGATATCGTCATGGGCTTCGATAATGTCCTGGCCATTGCAGGCGCTTCCCACAATAATATTCTGCTGGTTATCATCGGGCTGCTCGTTTCCGTTCCTATCATTGTATGGGGAAGCCGGATCATTCTTCATATGATGGACAAGTTTCCCCTGCTCATTTATTTCGGGGCCGGAATTTTAGCTTATACAGCTGCAGAAATGGTAAAAGAGGATCGATACATGATGCAGTATATGGAAGATTTCCCATACATCCATCAATGGTTTGCTGTAATTATGGTCATTATCATTATTACTTTAGGGTATTGGATAAATAAACGAAAAGGAACGGCGATTTGACAATATTCAAGCCTAAAATAAAAACTGCGGCAGCCTGGGCTGTCGCAGTTTTTATTTTGTATTAATTAACGAGACGTTGAGCTTCTTTCAACTGGAATGTACGCACACTGCGCGGAAGGAAACGACGGATTTCGTCCTCGTTATAACCAACCTGCAGGCGCTTATCATCAATGATGATCGGGCGGCGCAGCAATCCCGGGTTTTCCTGGATCAGATCAAACAGATCCTGCATTGGAAGCTGATCGAAATCAACTTTCAACTTCTGGAAAACTTTAGAGCGCGTAGAGATGATTTCTTCCGTTCCATCCTCAGTCATACGAAGGATTTCCTTGATTTCATCCAGTGTAAGCGGCTCAGAAAAGATATTTCGTTCCGTATAAGGGATGTTATGCTCTTCCAACCAAGCCTTCGCCTTTCGACATGATGTACAACTTGGTGAGGTATAAAGTGTAACCATACAGAAACTTCACTCCTCAAATATTTTATGGTAGAGATTCAATTGCTTCTTTTTTTATAATCAGTACAATCTGTACTATGGTTCTACTATAACACAGTTGTCAAGTTTTTTCTATATCTATACGAACATATGTTATGAAAAGCAATCAATTTCTGGTTCTTATACCCTTATACCACTTACATATAGAAGTTAAACACCATTTCTGCATTTTTTCTTTCCAACTCATTTATCAACTACTGCACAGTCATTGAAAATACCCGCCGGAATAGCAGCGGGTATTTTTCTTATGTCTGACGGGTTTTCCCGAGTTCGTCCAGAATATCCTCGGTGTCCCTTTTCTCGTCGTGGGTCAGCACTTCCTCTACCGGCTGATACGACTTTCCATAAAACTGTTCATCCTTATACGTATGGATTTCTGTGTACATTTTCTTCATCTGCTCGAAAATCTGCTCTTCCGATGCATCATCCGGTGACCAGTATAAAATTTCCATACTGTTCATTTCATTCGTTACGACAGAGCGGCGGGTATATCCAATGGATTGGGCATGTGTGAAACCTTCCCTTTGATAAAAGCGGAGACGCGCCTCCGTATCAGAGTCTTCATAATCCACAGGTTCTACTTCAAGGATGATGGGTTTGCCCTTGGCCTTCATTTTTTCAATGAGCTTATGACCGAGTCCCTGTCCCCGCGCTGCGGTGGAAACGTATACATAATCGATGAAAAGAAAGCTGTCGAATTCAGCATACATCAGGACGTGGTATTCCCCCTCATCTTTGTAGTAGACATCGCTTTTTTCCTTTAATAAAGCTTCCATGTGTTCTTTTGACTTCATTTCCTCAACTGGGAAATATTCGTTCAGCTTTTCATACCAATTCATTGATCTGCTCCCTTATGATTAGTCCCTTTCATTATAGCGAAAATTCCTATCCTTGTTAAATGCACCGCTGTACAACCCTTGCCAGCACTTAGGCTTTACTTTCATTACTTACGTTATTCCCGGCGTTCACGGCCATTAACCTCAAAAATACAGGCCGCCTTCTCATGTTTGAATAAAAAAGCCTATGTTAACCAGTTAGAGTTGCCCATTTGTCGTGTGAAAGGTCACTTTCCGCTTATCGGTGGATGAATGCCGCGGGCACGCCCTCAGCTAACTTGGTCAGGAAGATCGCCTGCCCAAGTGGATCTTCGGCCTGTGCTGTTCCCGCAGGCATCACCACCGAACGCTCCACGTGTCGACGTTAGAATATAGAGGTGAGAGACTGCGCCCTATGCAGGTTTGCAGATTCTAAAGAACAGCATGAGCTGCGCTATGGCCGCCTGCGTGGAAAAGAAGGGAAAGAACAAGCGCTGATGACGGGTGTCTGCCGGAATATGAAAAAGATTGTTCTCCATCCAGCAAGGGTGAGCGGGGTGAAGGAGAGTTTTTGTCGATGTTAAAGAACCCCCAAGGAGCGGTGCCCCTTCCACTCCTGCGGATGAACGAGTGGGCCGAGATCGCCGAGCGTGGGTGTTGCGAGGAAGCTCGGGCGCTCGTCCGCGGAAAGGGAAGGGGCTTTCGCTCCTGGCGGTAAGAAAGAAAAAAGCTTGTAAAGAAACAGAGATTTCTCTACAAGCTTAAGACCGGGGAGACCACGGTCTTTTTTATTCATTCATCGGTGTGTAGTCGACACCTTTCGTATAGTTATTCCCGGCATTCCATAGAAGGAACTCATCAATACCGTTTTCATTCAAGGCTTTGATCTGTGCTTCTACTTCAGCTTTCCCATACTGTTTCGTCGGTCCGGAATACAACCAAGGGGCTTCAAAGTCCTGAAGCCATGGACGGGAGGTCGGAGCTGGATCCAGCTTACCGAGAACTTCATTTTCCACTTTGGCGTATTCATTGATCAACTTATACGGTTCAGCATCCGGTTTGGATATACCGAAATACGGACCCCAGTGACTTGGGTAGATCATTGATGAAATAACATCGACGTTGGAAGATATTTTCGAGAAGTTCTGTCCGATGTTCGGAGCTTCTTCGATGGTCGCTGAATATCCGAAGATATCAACCGACACATCAACCCCGTAATATTCCAGCTCTCCACGGGCGTATTCTACAAAGTCGGTGACAGCCTGAACACGCTTCTGCACGTTATTCAGGTCCATATCCGCATATTTCCCCTGCCCGTAATCCAGCTGGTCATCCCGGCTTCCGAAGCCTTCAGGGAAACGGACGTAATCATATTGAATTTCTTCAAAGCCCATCTCTGCTGCTTTTTTAGCAAGCTCTACGTTATATTCCCATACCTCTTCCATGAATGGGTTCACAAACGCTTCTCCCTTGCCGTTTTTCCATACCTGTCCATTTTGTGTAAAGGACAGATCGGGACGTTTCTCCGCCAGCATACTGTCTTTGAACACAACGACACGGGCAATCGGATAAATGCCTTTTTCCTCAAGTTCCTTCAGCATCTGCTCAGGATCATCAATAAAAGATTCAGCCACATCAGCGTAAGGTGATCCTTCTTCAGGCTGGAATGTGATGTTTCCGTTATCCTCTTTGATATCGATGACCATCGCATTCAGCTCGGTGTCTTCTACCAGCTGCGTCAACTCTGCCATCTTAGCTCCGCCGGCGGAAGGACCCGTAACGTAGATGCCGCGAACCGCATCCGGATATTCAAAGCTTAATCCAGAGTTGTATGTAAACCTTGCGGCCGGACTTGGAACAGCCAGCTCCTTTAAGCCCATCTGCTTTTTCGTAAGCGTACCGGCATCTTTACCATCTGCTGCTTCTGCATTATGTACTGGAATCATCATGCCCACAAGCAGTATACCTGTGAAAATCATGGTCCAGAGACTTCTTTTCCCCATTTCATCCTACTCCTATCCTATTATGTCTCTTATTCATTATAAAAGAGGAAGCTTCGTTATAACAATGATGATCTGAACTTTCCTGAAATATTTGGAAGATTGCTTCCTTTTTCCTATAAAAGGGAACATTCATGAAAAAGACTCTGCCTATGGAGACAGAGTCTTCTTTTTCTTCCTTATCTACCTGTACCATGCTCTCTTTGATACTGCTCAAATTCCTTCGTTGTACAAAGGACAAAATGTCCAGGGCGTACTTCACGGAATTCCGGTTCCTCACTTGTATCATGCTGACTCGGATCATATGTGAAACGTTCACGGGAACGTTCATAATCCGGGTCAGGCAGCGGGATGGCGGAAAGAAGAGACTGTGTATACGGATGGATCGGGTGCTTATACAGTTCTTCTGCATCTGCAAGTTCCACCATTTTACCAAAGTACATTACACCGATACGATCACTGATGTATTTGACCATGGACAAGTCGTGGGCGATGAATAAATACGTCAGGCCGTTTTCATTCTGCAGTTTCTTCAACAGGTTGACCACCTGGGCCTGAATGGAAACATCCAGGGCGGAAATCGGCTCGTCTGCGATAATAAAGGAAGGATCCACAGCCAGCGCGCGGGCAATGCCGATACGCTGGCGCTGTCCACCACTGAATTCGTGGGGATAGCGGTTGGCGTGTTCCTTGTTCAAGCCGACGGTTTCAAGCAGCTCATGAACCCTTTCTTTTCTTGCTTTCGAATCTTTTGAAAGACCGTGAATGTCCATGCCTTCTGCAATAATATCCTCGACCTTCATCCGTGGGTTCAAGGATGCATAAGGGTCCTGGAAAATCATCTGCATTTCCCTGTTGAACTTTTTCAACTGGTCACGGGATTTTTTCCCGTGCACATTTTCGCCGTTGTAGAGAACTTCACCATCGGTAGCATCGTACAAACGAATGATGGTCCGGCCGGTTGTGGATTTCCCACAGCCCGACTCTCCTACAAGGCCGAAGGTTTCACCCTTGTAAATATCGAAATTCAAGCCGTCCACAGCTTTTACAACGCTGTGTCGTCCGGTTTTAAAGTGCTGCTTCAAATTTTTAATTTCTACTAATTTTTCCTTGCTCATCGTTGTTCACCTTCCGAACCGCCGGATGTTTTCGCCATGCCTTCCATGCGTTTCTTCACTGCAGCTGGAGGATCGATATCCGGAGCATTTTCATGAAGCAGCCACGTGGCAGCGTAGTGCGTATCGCTTACCTTGAACATTGGCGGCTCCTCTTCCAAATCAATTTTCATCGCATACTCATTCCGGGCTGCGAAGGCGTCCCCTTTCGGAGGATTCAGCAAGTCCGGTGGAGAACCTGGAATGGCATAAAGCTCTTCATCTTCACTGTCAAGAGACGGCATGGAACCCAGAAGCCCCCATGTATAAGGGTGTTTCGGATTGTAGAAGATATCATCCACCGTTCCAACTTCTACAATCTTACCAGCGTACATCACCGCCACACGGTCCGCTACGTTGGCAACAACACCGAGGTCGTGGGTAATGAAAATAGTAGCTGAATCCGTCTTCTTCTGAATATCCTTCATCAATTCAAGAATCTGCGCCTGAATCGTTACATCAAGAGCTGTGGTCGGCTCATCGGCGATCAATAATTTAGGGTTGCACGCAAGAGCAATCGCTACAACCACACGCTGCCTCATTCCACCTGAGAACTGGTGAGGATACTGCTTCATGCGGTTTTCTGCATCTGCAATTCCAACAAGTTCAAGAAGCTCAACGACACGTTTACGTGCCTGCGGCTTGCTCATTTTCTGGTGTTTGATCAATCCTTCCATGATCTGGTTTCCAACCTTCATGGTAGGGTTCAAGGAAGTCATCGGATCCTGGAAGATCATCGAGATTTCCTTCCCGCGGATTTTCTGCATCTGCTTATCCGACATTTTAGCAAGGTCGCGTCCTTCAAAAATGATTTCCCCCTGCTTAATGCGCCCTGGAGGCATTGGAATCAGCTGCATCAGCGCTTTGGTCGTAACGGATTTTCCGGAACCCGATTCTCCCACAATCGCCAGGGTTTCCCCTTTATTCAAATCGAAATTAACCCCACGTACAGCTTTTACTTCACCGCCGTAGGTGTCAAAGGATACATGTAAATCTTTTACTTCTAGTAATTTTTCCATTGGTTACACCTACCTCCTATTCACGCATCTTCGGATCAAACGCATCACGCAGACCGTCCGCTAAGACGTTAAAGGCAATCATAATTAAGGAAATGACAACTGCCGGGAACAACAAGATGTGCGGATAAATCTGCAGCGACTGGAAACCAGCATTGATCAACGTACCCAATGAAGCCATCGGCGTCGGCAGTCCTAAACCGATAAAGCTTAAGAAGGCTTCAAAGAAAATCGCTGACGGGATCGAGAACATCGTGTTAATGATGATCAACCCAAGTACGTTCGGAATCAAGTGCCTTTGAAGAATCCGGCTGTCTTTCGCACCGAGTGTGCGTGAAGCAAGCACGAATTCCTGGTTTTTCAATTTCAATATTTGTCCACGGACAATCCGGGCCATCGATATCCATCCGGCTATCGCAAGGGCAATCGTAATCGATAAGATCCCGGGCTCTAAAATCAAAATCATCAAAATAACAAGAACAAGGTTTGGAATACCTACGAGAATTTCAATAATCCGCTGCATGACGTTATCCACACGGCCGCCGTAATAAGCTGAAATTCCACCGTAGGCAACACCAATCAGCATATCAATCGCTGCAGCAAGGAAAGCAATGTATAAGGATACACGCGTTCCCATCCATGTACGTGTCCACTGGTCACGACCGAGACCGTCTGTCCCAAACCAGTAGTTTTCCTGAATGTCTTTCGCTGCATAAACATCATACGTCGCTCTTACCTGGGCAGGATCACCGTCGCTGCCGTCGTTAACAACTTCTGTTTCAATGAAATCTTCCTGATTGTTAAAGCGCATCAAAGCTTTGGATTCTGCCTGCTCAAGCGTAGCGGCTGATTGGACGTCGGACAGCGTACCATCCATACCAAGCCACCCAAGCCCCTCTACCTTCGGAGGCATTTTAGAACGGGAAAGGTCCTGTTCGTATACGCCGTAATCATTCAAGTACGGTCCGAAAATTGCCAGCAGGGCTAAAATAACAAGTACAGCAAGCCCAATCATCGCACCTACGTTTTTACGAAGGCGGATAAAGGAATCCTGCCAGAACGACAGGCTCGGCCGGGTAATCTTTTCACTTTCAGTCTCTGTGGTATCCACAGGAACAAATAAATCTTTATTTGGTTTATGGTTTTCCATAAATGACTACTCTCCTTCTGCCAGTCGGATTCTAGGATCAATGACTCCATAAAGCAGGTCGATGACCAGGATGATAATGATGAACATGAAAGATAGCAGCAATGTTGTCCCCATAATGATTGGGTAATCATTCACATTAATCGCTTTTACAAACTGTTCACCGATTCCAGGTACGGCGAAGATGTTCTCAATAACCAAAGAACCTGTCATCAAACTGATCGCCAATGGGCCTAAAACCGTAATCAATGGGATCAAGGCGTTACGAAGACCGTGCTTGAATACGACACCGAATTTATTGACCCCTTTGGCACGGGCAGTCACGATATAATCGGAACCCATTACCTCAAGCATTTCTGTTCTCATAAAGCGGGCAGCAATTGCAATTGGGAAGATGGCCAACGAAGCGGTTGGTAGAACAGTATACTCCCAGCCTTCCCACAAGGCAACTGGAAACCAGCCGAACTTAACGCCAATATAAAACTGCAGGAGTCCAGCGAATACAAAGGACGGAATGGACTGACCCAGCACAGCTAAAAAGGTGGAAGTGTAATCCATGAATCCGTTATGGTAGATTGCAGAAACCAAGCCTAAAAGCATTCCCAGAATGACCCCAATCACCATCGCCTGCACGCCAAGCTGCATGGACGGGCCGATTCTTTCCATAATGATTGTTGAAACTTCACGGTTATCGAACTGGAAGGAAATACCCAGGTCTCCCTGTACAAGATTAACCATATAATTGAAATATTGAATCGGCACTGGATCATCCAGGCCATACTTTTCCAAAACTACCTGTTGTTGTTCTTCTGATAATTTATCTGCAGCACTTAGGGGAGTACCTGGTAAAAACTTCATCAGGAAGAACGTTAAGGTAGCAATTAAGATCATCGTTATAACCAAGTAAATAAGCCGTTGAATAATATAACGAGTCATATTGAACACCTCCATTAGATAAACCACAGTCTCTTCTTATTGCCTGAATTAACTGAAAGTTGTTTATAATCAGAATAATAGGTTGACAGGGAAAAAGAGAGCATACGCCAACTCGTTGGACATATACTCTCTTCCCTATTAAGCAAGCCTATATGTGGTTGGAATCCCTCAATTATTCACCTTCGATATAAGCATATTTGTACGTGTAATCAGGACCCATTGGCTGAGCCATGACACCTTTAACATACGGCTTCCAAAGTTGAGCCTGTGCACGCTGATAAAGTGGAGCCAGAACAGCATCCTCTTGAATCAACAGTTTTTCTGCTTCTAGGAAAGTTTCGAAGCGCTCAACTGGTTCTTGTGCAAGTTCGTTATTCGCTTTTTCAATCATGCCGTCGTACGCTTCACTGGAATAACCGGTATGGTTGTTACCACCATCGGTCACCCACATGTTCAGGAATGTGTTCGGGTCAATGTAGTCAGGACCCCATCCAGCATTCTGGAAGTCATACTCCATGTTCTTGTCGCGCTCGATACGCTCTTTAAATGGTACAGACGTTACTTTAACCGTCAGTCCCTCAAGCTGCTCAAGCTGATCTTTCAGGTATGCATCCATTTCAAGGGCTGTTTCTGTGTCACCGCCAAGGTATTCAAGCTCTACAGAATCCATACCTTCTTCTTCTTTCGCTTCGTTCCAAAGCTTCTTCGCTTCCTCAACATTTGTTTCTACAAGCTCTCCGTTGATTTCACGGAAATCTTCTTCTGTTTCAGGGTGTTTCGCGAAGTTTCCAGGAACATCGCCGCCTGCTGGAACAGAACCGTTATTCAAAATAACATCAATCATGCTTTGGCGGTCGATAACCATCTGAACCGCTTGACGTGCTTTAACGTTGCTCAGCATATCGCTTTCCTGATTCATCTTCAGGTAGAAAAGAGTCGGCTCTTCCTTCACACTGAATTCATCAGAAGTACGGTATTGATCAACAAACTCAGAAGTCAAGTTAACGCGGTCAACTTCACCTGTATCATACAAGTTTACTCCTGTAGCTGTTTCTTTAACAACTTTTACATTGATTTCTTCAAGCTGTACATTTTCTGCATCCCAGTAGTCTTCATTCTTTTCAAGCGTCCAGCCTTCCCCGTGACTCCATTCCGTCATTACAAATGGTCCGTTGGAAAGAAGGTTTTCGGATTCAAGCGCGTACTGTTCACCTTTGTCCTCAACGAACTTCTCGTTCATTGGAAGGAACGTGCCGAACGTCGTCATAGACTCAAAGTATGGAATCGGCTTTTCAAGTGTAACTTCAAATGTGTAGTCATCTACCGCTTTAACGCCAAGCTCTTCCGGAGGAACTTCTCCGTCAGCTACAGCCGTTGCATTAGCAATTACTCCACCCATCATATATGGACCGTATTCAGATCCTGTATCAGGGTTTACAGCACGCTGCCACGCGTAAACGAAATCGTTGGCAGTTACCTGATCGCCGTTTGACCAAACAGCGTCTTCACGAAGAGTGAATGTCCAAGTCAAACCGTCTTCACTTACTTCGTGTTCTTTAGCAATACCAGGCTCGGGTTGACCATTCTCGCCCAGGCGGTAAAGACCGTCTGTCGTAGATCCAAGCCATTGGAATGCAACAGCGTCTGTTGCAAGCGAAGCATCCATTGTTGGAATATCCGCTGTATCCATCAAGCTAAGTACTTGTTCCCCTGAAGCTTCAGAAGAACCTTCTGTGTCTGATGAGTCCCCGCTGTCTGCAGAATCAGACGACTCGTCCGATCCGCCGGAACATGCTGCGAGGAACATGCTTAGTGCCAGTGCCAGGACCAGCAGCAGCCAATTTGTCTTTTTCATCTTTGAAAATGACCTCCCCTAAAAATTTTCAAGAAATTATTGTGGTATTTTGTCCACATATCGAATTATACAAGTTTTCTAACTATTTTGCATTACCTTTTTTTCATGAAAATTCCCAAATTCCCATCATTATTACGTTTCATTAACACAAAATAAGACTAAATGCCTAGTTTATTTTACAAAGACTTTGGAATAAACTCTAGTAAATATTAGCCTTTCTGTATAAAAAAAGGGGCGCATTGATAAGTATGTGTTGTTTAGCGCAGTTCTACGCTAAAGCCCATGTATGATTTATACATTATTTTATGTTTATTAAATATTCTGTTTCATTAACAACTTTACTCTGCCTTCATACTTGCTCTCCATGCTATAATGATGGGTGAGTTTGTCAGAAAGGTGGAGACCTTGTGAGCATCATGAGAAATAAATGGAGGATGACCGGTATTAATCTGGCGGCCGCTACTTTATTATTTATCATCCTCGCCCCTGTTTACAATCTATATCATTACATTAATCAGCTCTTCTACCTGTCCTTCTTCTATTTAGGGATCGGATTGATTGCGTGGGTGACCCGCGGTGGTTTTTTCGATGGAATCACCTATGGGTTCCGGCGCTTTACCAATAGAATGAGTAAAAACGGGGATTATATGGACGACTGGCAGGATAAGCCCCTTCCTTCTAAGAGTATCAGCGGCTCCTGGCCGCGCTTCTTCTTATTCCATGGGTTTATCTTGATGGTGGGTTTACTTATTTTACTTCTCATTTACTATCTTCTATAGCTACTTGCGGAAATGCCGGTGTTACGCTATAATACAAAATTACTTCAAACATAAGATGAAAAGCTGGGAAGAAGATTAAGTACGGTTCATCTCCCCTCTCCAGAGAGGCTGTGGCTGCTGTGAACAGCTGAGGGCATGAACGGGAACTGGGACTTCGGAGCTTCTGATAGACGTAGCATCGGCGTTAACGATTCGAGAGACTTTCGTTTGTGTAAACGAAAGTAATAAGGGTGGCACCACGGTCATTCGTCCCTTCCACAAGGAAGGGATGGATGGCTTTTTTATATTCCTGCTTTTCTTACTTATAAACTAAACCAGAGGTGAAAAAGATGACAAAAACGATTTTTTCCGGTATTCAGCCGAGTGGAACATTGACGCTCGGTAACTATATCGGGGCTATGAAACACTTTACAGAGCTTCAGGATGAGAACAACTGCTATTTCTGTATAGTAGATGAGCATGCCATTACCGTTCCGCAGGACCGTTTAGAACTTAGAAAGAACATCCGTTCACTCGCTGCTTTGTATCTGGCTTCCGGCATTGACCCGGACAAGGCGACCTTGTTCATCCAGTCTGAAGTTCCTGAACACACTCAGCTTGGATGGATGCTCCAAAGTATCAGTTACATCGGGGAACTGGAAAGAATGACACAGTTCAAGGATAAGTCTGCCTCCGGAGGTAAGGACGGCGTTTCCTCCGGCCTCCTGACGTATCCTCCTTTGATGGCTGCTGACATCCTTCTTTATAAAACAGATATCGTACCCGTCGGCGATGACCAGAAACAGCACTTGGAGCTGACACGAAACCTGGCCCAGCGCTTCAACAACAAATTCAATGACATTTTTACGATTCCGGAAGTGCGCATTCCTAAAGCAGGAGCCCGGATTATGTCCCTGCAGGACCCGACGAAAAAAATGAGTAAATCCGACGAGAACCAGAAGGGCTTCATTTCAATGCTGGATGACGAGAAAAAAATCCTGAAGAAAGTGAAAAGCGCAGTGACCGATTCGGACGGAATTGTGAAATATGATAAGGAAAACAAACCAGGGGTCTCCAACCTGCTTACCATTGAATCGGCCTGCAGCGGTGTTTCCATCAGCGATTTGGAAAAGAAATATGAAGGAAAAGGGTACGGCGACTTCAAGCAGGGGGTAGCGGAAGCGGTCATTGCCGTTCTCAAACCGATCCAGGACCGTTATGAAAGCCTGATTGACTCAGAAGAACTGGATGATATTCTTGATCAAGGTGCTGACAAAGCGTCTTATGAAGCCGGGAAGATGATCCGGAAAGCGAAAAAAGCTATGGGCCTTGGAAGAGTGAAAAAGAAATAAAATCAAAAACAGCCGGAATTGAGTGTTCTCAATTCCGGCTGTTCATATGTTGGGAAACGCGTTCATTCTCTCCATGCCAGATGGTTTCAAAAAATGGTTGTCCTTTAACCATCTTCTTACATAATTCTTCATGAACCATTGACCACCCGCTGCATGTCCCTTTATACAAACGGTCCCAGGCTTCCTGTACGCTGAACTGCTTGATGGACGCATACTGCCCCGGATCCCATTCCGTGAGCCAGTAACGTACTTCCTCAGGATGGTCCGAATTCTTCAGCTGATCAAGCGCCATCATAAGCAGCTGCTTCAACTGCCGTTCCCTGCGGGTTAAGCCGGCCATTTTACGGGGGTCCAGGGATAAAATATGATGCTCTTTCAAAATGTTTTTATCCATATAATAGGATTCCGGCATTTTCCCCTGAACCATTTCAAAAACAAGACGTTCCTGCCTTGGAATCAGACGGCTCTTCTTGACCGGGAGGGTATAGCCGATCGTGTCAAAAACGACGACATCCTTTCCATTTGTCACAACCGCAGCATACTCCACGGTCTGCCGCTCCTGGTTCTTTTTCATATACGTCTTCCGGTGGATATCCTGAAGCAGTGCCGGCGGCAGATCCTGAAGATCGTTTTCAATAAAATGAAACAGCTCATCATTCACAAACAAAAGTGGAATCTGATCGATCAATTCAATGCCGTCTTCTTTCCTCCACTCATGGAATCGGCACACATTGTACCCGTTCTCTTCACCTTCAAACCAGTTCACCCATAGATCATGCATGTATAACATTACGGACCCTCACTTTCAATCAGTGATCTCTTTTGGTTACATTATGACCATTACTGGCTTTTTTATTCTTTCAATCCATATTTTAGAAAATTAATCATCCATTAAAATCAGGGCCGTCGTGATGAGTAGAATCCCAAGAGGAAACAAGTAACATTCCAGGCGGGTTCGGATCAGCAGGAAAAATTCAATCCAGCTGAGACCTGCGGGAACAAAGTTCAAATAGGTGATGGTGATCGTCCCTCCAGCCACAGCAAAACCGAAACCGGTTAACAGCAATAACCAATACCACACAGGCAGCCTCCTCCCGGCTCGTCCTCCTACAGCTATCTTATGAAGAAAATCTTCTGGAAATGCGCGGAAATACTGAGAAATCCCAGTCTTTACAACTCTTCCATTAACAGGTACATTATTTATCAGATACGTTTCTACTTTGAAAGGATGATGAGGTTTGAGTAATTCCCGTTCCTTGCGGAAAAGACGGAATAAACGCCGCAGACGCAAGGGGATAATCGCCCTGTTCGCTTTTATATTGCTGGCCTTCAGCAGTTATACCGCTTACGAATTTTTAGCCGGCAAGCACCGTTCTCTCAATAACCAGACCGCATCGGCCGAGAATGCCTTCTCAGAAACGACGGAAAGCCTCTATAAAGATGAATTTAAAGGTGTCGATAATGGGGATGACCAAATGATGGTTCTCCTTCTGGGTATTGACCAGAGAGGATCGGAAGTGTCCCGGACTGATACGATGATGCTCGCTCAGTATGATAAAAAGACGCAGAGTACGAAGATCGTTTCATTGATGAGAGATATGTATGTGGACATTCCAGGTCACGGCAAAAACAAATTGAATGCCGCTTTTGCCATCGGCGGACCTGAGCTCCTCCGCGAAACAATCGCTGAAAACTTCGGTATTGAAGCCGAGTACTATTCGATCATAGATTTTAACGGTTTTACTGAAATTGTGGACACCCTCTCCCCTGACGGAGTAGAAATTGACGTAGAGAAAGATATGCAGTATACGTCCGGGGACGGCTCAACCAACATTGACCTCGAGCAGGGAAGCCGGATTTTATCCGGAGATGAACTGCTTGGCTATGTCCGCTTCCGTAGTGATGCTTCGGGAGACTTTGGCAGAGTGGAGCGGCAGCAGAAGGTGATTCAAATTTTGAAGGACGAACTATTGTCTGTGCAGGGCGTTTTGAAAGCTCCCCGCCTCGTCGGATCCATCCAGCCTTACATCGACACCAATCTAAGTGGAACAAGCATCCTGAATGCCGGGAAGGATATTCTTTTCCAATCTTCCGGGAGCATTGACATGATGAGTGTTCCAACAAATGATAACGTGTGGAATGAACGCAAGGACTATCCGGTCGGCCTCGTGTTGAATCATGATTTTGTAGAGACCGCTCAGACGTTGGAAGAATTTTTCGAAGAAGACAAAGAGTCCGGTGTGTCATAACGACACACCGGACTCTTTTTTATTAATCCTGATATTTTTGGAAGATCAGACTGACGTTATGTCCGCCGAAACCGAGGGAATTACTCATCACCGTGTTCACGTCCTGGTGACGGGCTTCGTTCGGTACATAATCCAGATCACATTCCGGATCCGGTGTTTCATAATTAATCGTTGGAGGCAGAATGCCATCATTGATCGCTTTCAATGAAATAACCGCCTCAACGGCACCAGCGGCTCCCAGCAGGTGACCGGTCATCGATTTTGTAGAAGAAATCGCCAGTTTTCCGGCATAATCCTGGAATACGGTCTTCGCCGCATGGGTTTCAAATTTATCATTCAGTTCTGTAGATGTTCCATGAGCGTTCAAATAATCGATATTCTCTGGTTTCAGGCCGGCATCACCGATGGCTTGAAGCATAGCTCTTGATGCGCCTTCGCCTTCCGGGGCTGGAGACGTAATGTGATACGCATCTCCTGTCGAGCCGTAACCTGTGATTTCGCCGTAGATTTTCGCTCCGCGTTTTTTCGCAGATTCCAATGTCTCAAGAATGAGAATCCCGGCACCTTCACCCATAACAAAACCGTCACGGTTCTGGTCAAACGGGCGGCTTGCTGTTTGTGGATCTTCATTTAAGGACAGTGCACGGGCGGATGCGAACCCTGCGAAGGACATTTTGTTCATTGGTGCTTCCGTACCACCCGCAATCATAATGTCCGCGTCTCCACGCTGGATGACCTTGTAGGCATCTCCAATCGAGTTGGCACCTGAAGAACAGGCCGTTACCGTACAGGAGTTGATCCCTTTCGCACCGAGAGAAATCGACACCTGTCCCGCAGCCATATCCGGAATCATCATCGGGATGAAGAATGGACTGACACGACGGTATCCTTTCTGCTGGAAAGTCTCAAACTGGGACTCATACGTTCCCATGCCTCCGATACCGGATCCGATCCACACACCGGTACGCGGCGCAATTTCTTCTGTGATTTCAAGGCCGGCATCTTCGACGGCCATATGAGAAGCAGCCATGGCGTATTGAACAAATGGATCCATACGGCGCGCATCTTTACGATCCACCCACTTGGAAGGGTCGAAATCCTTCAATTCCGCAGCGACATGCACCGGGTAATCGTCTTTATTTACTTTTGTGATTTCTCCGATACCGGAAACGCCGTTTTTTATACTGTTCCACATATCTTCCACTGTATTACCGACAGGAGTTACGGCTCCCATTCCAGTAATGACGACACGTTGTTTATCCATGAAAATTCCTCCTTGGTTACTTACCCCATCGAAGAGCTACGGCGCCCCATGTGAGACCACCGCCGAATCCGACAAGAACTACGAGATCATTATCTTTAATTTTACCTGCCTTCACGTCCTCTGACAAAGCGATCGGAATTGAAGCAGAAGAGGTATTTCCATAACGTTTAACGGCTGTAGACATTTTCTCTTCTGGTATCCCAAGACGCTGGCGGGCCGCTTCCATAATACGAATGTTGGCCTGGTGAGGCACCAGGTAATCGACATCCTGTTCACTTAAGCCGATCTTTTTAACCACGTTCACGGATGATTCCGGCATTTGACGAACTGCGAACTTGAATACTTCCCGACCATTCATCTGAAGTTTTGCCTCGGGTTTCTGATATAGATGCTGGCCGCCTGATCCGTCAGAGCCAAGCTCAAAGGAAAGAATCCCCTTGTCCTCACTGACAGGACCGATCACAGCTGCACCCGCGCCGTCCCCGAAAAGAACACACGTATTACGATCGCTCCAGTCCGTAATTTTAGACAGTTTCTCAACACCGACAACGAGTACATTCTGATAAGCGTTTGATTCAATGAATTGTTTCGCTGTTATGACACCGTACATGAACCCTGCACAGGCCGCACTCAAATCCATAGCGGCCACTTTTCTCGCTCCAAGCTTTTCCTGAAGAACGGTGGCGACCGAAGGGAAAGGCGTGTCAGGAGTGACGGTGGCTACAAGGATCATATCAATGTCCTGAATGTCCAGACCAGCATCCTTCAAAGCTTCCTGAGAGGCGCGGACAGCAAGGTCAGAAGTGTCCATATCATCGGAAGCGATGCGGCGCTCTTCAATTCCTGTCCGCGTCCGGATCCATTCATCACTTGTATCTACTATTTTCTCCATATCTTTGTTGGTCAATACTTTTTCAGGCGTGTAGTGTCCTATTCCTAAGAATCCTGCCTTCATATGTTCATCCCCTTAAAGGTAATATCTAATATCAATTCTTATGACTTGGTACTAATTCTAATTCATACAGAACATTTCTGCAAGCACACCGCCATCTCCTCCCCTTTTCAAAAAATCATGATATTTCCAACCGTATTAAAAAGCCGCCCACATGGCCGGCGTTCCTGCTCATATTGTAGAAATAAGGAGGTGTATCATGAATGACCAAGCGTAAATCATCCCCATTTGATGATTTCTGGGGATTCAACAATAAAGATAACAAGGAAGATAAGGAAAAGGAGTCTTCCCTCCACTTCCCTGACTTATTTCAGGAAGCTTCGAAAACATGGAAATCCATTTCTCCAATGATGAAGCCGTTTATGGATAAATTTAAGAAATGAACGAAAAAAGACTTTGAAGGCAGAAGCCTCAAAGTCTTTTTTCACTGCGGGAGCGTGCCCGTTTCCTTATAGTTTTCCACTTCCGCTTCCAGATTCTCCTGGAATTCTTCCGGAACGACAGGACTGAATTCCCCCATCGTAATCGCCCCTTCACTGAAATCAAAGGTAAGTGCTTCTCCGGGAAGGTCTCCGTTGAAATAACGTTCCATAGCCAATTTGTATACTTCATCAACGTTTTGAACCGTGCTCGTCAAAACCGTTTGAGCAGCAATGGAGGACTGGTCTTCCAAGTAACCGACTGCAAGACGGCCATCATCCCTCGCCTGTTCGATAATGGGCACCGCAAACAAATCACCCGCCGGATAAAAAACGTCAGCTCCCTTGTCCCTCATTCTTTCATACTGCATAAGAGCAAGTTCAGTGTTTTCCCAGCTGTTCAAAAGAGCCACATCGACGTCAGCCTCCGGATTCTGATATTTCACACCCTCATAAAATCCTTCCACCTCGGGCTGCCATTCAAAAGCACCGATCAAACCAACTTGATCCGCCTTCGTCATTTCACCGGCGACCATGCCTCCGAAAAACCCCATCGCCCTTGCATCAAAGTTCAGGCTCGTTACGTTTTCTGCGGCAAACTGCCCGTTAAAGTATATGAAATCAATCTCAGGATACGCTTGATGCAGTTCACGAAAGTAACTGCCATAGATATTGCTGTGTCCGAAAATCACCTCGGCTCCCTGCTGAACAAGCGCTTCCACAGCTTCCGCCGATTGCTGGTAGCTGCGGATTTCTTCTTTATAATAGATATCCACCCCATACTCTTCCTGAATTGCCTGCAGCCCCCGGTACCCCTGCTGTCCCCAGGATTGATCGTCAATCGAAGTTTCCACGAGAAGGCCGACATCGACGTCTTTTTCATATCCAGGGAACCATTGGCAGCCAGCTAGAAAAACAATCAGAAGCAGAATCATGATGACTCGATTTTTCAACGGTATGCACTCCTAAACCCCTGCGGCTAGTCTATCCCTATATTCTACATCTTTTTCAAAGAGAACGCTATGCCGCAGGGGCAGGGGGTCAACAAAGGAGCTGCCAGCTGTGAAAGACGGCTTCGATCCGCTGTTCCATCAATTCCTCATCTACGACATGGCCGGAAAGCTGAAAAGGCTGATTGCCTAAAAGGCTCTTGGATAAGTCGTTCAAGAAGTCTCCGATATACACCGCTTCTTTCTTCTTGATCCATGATTTCAACTGCTCCGTGTCCTGAATACCAAACCGCTGAAGATCCATCCATTCACCATACAGGGCGGGAAGTTTCACCCAGAGCGTTTCTCCGTTTTTCCGGACAAGGAGGTGATGATCGACATATTCCACAGAGGCTTCCTTCTCTGTCCCCTGCACGTGGTTTTCTTTATCTTCCCTTTGGAAAAAGTGCTGAAAATTACTATTCCGGCCGACATACATATATAAGAAATCACTCTGATTCGTTTCAATAGGATCGATCCCGATCACTTCCACGCCTTCCTGAAGAAGATAGGATGTGATATGAAATCCAATCCAGTGAAAGCACGGCTGGACGGTTACAAGCATAGAAAATCACTCCTTCTTTATCTTCCTACATCCTATTCCACCTGATGTCTTTTCATGAAGCGATTTCATATTTCTTTTTTTTCGACATTCTGCTACTATAGAAATAGATTGCGTAAATGAGGTGAGTAACGATGCGGATGATATGGACAATTCTATGGGCTTTTGTATTAAGTTTTATGTCAGCGTATGTGATCAGCAACATGGCCGGAGGCAGTTTCGCTTTCAGCCAGGTGATTGTGATGACCATTCTTTTCACATTAGCCGCTGTTGTACTTGGGGACGGTCTGATCAAGGACGAAGCTTGAGCCAAAACGCTGCTATCTTCGGATGGCAGCGTTTTTATGTGTCTGAACAGCTGAGGATATGAATAAATAGACCGATTGTACATAAAAATCAATCAACGATATAGTGGATAAAGCTATGGTTGATCTGGGTAGGAGGAGAAAAACATGGAAGAAATATGGCTGATTATTAAATACTTATTTCTCGGGATATTCCAGGGGTTTACCGAACCCATCCCGATTTCATCAAGCGGACACCTCGTTATCGTACAGGAGCTGCTCGGTTTAAACCTGAAGGGGCTCACCTTTGAGGTTCTCGTAAACTTCGGCTCTCTTGTCGCCGTCCTCATTATTTACAGAGAAGATCTGATCCGTTTGTTCAGAAACGGCATCGGCTACATCATGACAAGAGACAGCCGGCAGAAAGATGATTTTGATTTCGTCCTGTATTTGTTTATCGGAACCATTCCTGCAGGTGTTCTCGGCGTTTTACTTGGAGATGCGATTGAAACCTTATCCAGTGTTCAGACGGTTGGAATCACACTGATCATTACAGGAATCGCCTTATGGCTCATCCGTAACATGAAAGGCAGAAAAGGCGACGGGCAGATGACATGGAAGGATGCGCTCATCGTTGGTATGGGACAGGCGGTTGCCTTGATCCCCGGTATCAGCCGGTCAGGAGCGACCATTGTTGCGGCTATGTTCCTTGGCATGAAACAGGAAACCGCGCTGCGCTTTTCTTTTCTTCTGTTCATCCCTGTCAGCTTAGGGACGATGCTTCTTTCGATGGATGATGTCATTGCGGATGCCGGCGGTTCTACAGGTACGTGGATTGCCTATGTTGTCGCCTTTGCCGGTTCGGTAGTCGCTTCCTATTACTCCCTTCGCTGGTTCATGAACATTATGGAGCGGGGAAACTTAAAATACTTCGCTTTCTACTGCTTCATCGTCGGCGGACTTGTCGTTTTATTCTTATAAGTGTAAAAGAGGCGTTTCACACAGATGTGAAACGCCTCTTTATTTTGTAGAAATGGTCAACGTCTTCAGGAGCTCTCGTTTCCCTCCTCTCAAATGGAGGGGCGGTTTTCAACCTCCACTGACAGGAGGCAGAAAGGCAATCGTGTCGCCTTCTTCAATTTTATGTTCCCGGCCGGCGAACTCTTCATTGACCGCGACCATACTTGTTTGAAGCTGGTCACTTGGGCAGACTTCAAAGACCTTCTTTTTCACTTCCTCCACCGTCAAGCCGGCAAGATCCATATCAACGTTTTCCGTACCGGCAGCTTCTTTCAATCCGGCAAAAAACAACAGCTGATTCATCGGCTTTCCTCCTTCGTCGGCACTCCAGGTTTGGTTTCCTTCTGATTCCCGATCCACTCTTCGCCATCTTCCCAGTGTTCTTTCTTCCAAATCGGAACAATTTCCTTGATCCGTTCGATGGCATACCGGCTTGCCTCATAGGAAGCGTCCCTGTGCGGGGTGGAAACAGCAATCACAACAGCGATATCCGTGATATCCAGGCGGCCTGTGCGGTGGGCCATCACCGTTGTTGTGCCCGGCCACTGCTGTTCTATCTCGTCAGCAATCTGCTGAAGCTTCTTTTCTGCCATGGATGGGTACGCCTCATAGTGTAAATGCAGTGTTCTTTTCCCTTTTGTAAACTCACGGACCGTACCTATGAACGTGTTGATTGCCCCTGCATCCCTTCGCGTCACCCTGGCAATAATATCACCGGGAGACAAAGGTTCATCGGTCACCCATACTTGTTTACTGTTCACGTCTCTCCTCCCCTTTCGCCAGACGATAGACCTCCGACAGACGCTTTCTCCAGTCTTTCAGTGCTATCACTGGAAAAGGAACATCCACGGTCACCGCTTCATTCCATGTAATGACCAGCTGGATATTGTGCAGCTGATCGAGAAGTTTTAGATCTTCTTCCCTTTTTATGATGACAGCTTTCGGGTAGGCTTCGTTCTTATACCCTTCCACAGCAATTAAATCCGGATCAAACTGTCGGTATAAAAAAATAAGCTTGTCGAGCGTATAGACCTCTTGATGGGACAACTCAAGCTGAAAACGTCCGGAACTGTCGACCCCTGTCATAAAGGCACCCGCCTCATGAAGGCGGCAGCTGTCTGTTTCATGATGCATTACCTTCAATGGTTCTTCATGGGTGTGACGCTTGATGGCGGCAGTTTTTTCTCCACGCTCTGCTCCGAATGCAATCAAATCGGAGAGCAGGGATGTTTTTCCGCTGTTTTTATACCCGACGATTTGGAAAACCGGGGCTTCATTCATGTCGTTCCCTCCCTCTCGTATTCACGAGCAGGCACGGCAGGCTTTCCCTACCCCAACCCAAATGCTTCACTTATGTAAAAAACCCTGCCGCATTTCATACGGCAGGGGCCTCACCTTTCATCAATCCGGAATTCCAAGAGCGATTTTCGCATAACGGCTCATGCGGTCCTTCGTCCAAGGTGGATTCCAAACAATGTTTACGGTAATCTCATTCAATTCAGGCAGATCAGCAAGTGCGCGCTTAACGTCCTGCTCAATGTGTCCTGCGAGCGGGCAGCCCATGGCAGTCAAGGTCATTGTCACCTTTGTGTCTCCGTTGTCTTCTATATCAACACCATAGACAAGACCGAGGTTGACAATATCAATGCCGAGTTCCGGGTCAATGACATTCTCAAGGGCGCCCATTGCGTTTTCTTCCAATGCAGTTGTACTCACTTAAGTTCCCCCTTTACAGTATTTCAAACTCTATTATAAACAAAATATTGGAGATAATAAAATAATCCCGCTGTTACAGCACAAGTTCCAGCCAATTGACCATTTCAACCATTCCGAACCGGCTCACTTTATGGTCCCGTCCCACTTCTCTCAGGAAACGGATATTTTCTGGATTTTTATACTGTTTGATCGCTTCATTATAGAAGTCGTACGAATGCTCAAACGGCACAACTGGATCGGCATCCCCGTGCCAGAAGAACAGCGGCCGTCCAAACAGCTTATCCATCTGTCTGGAAAGGTCGATGCCTGCCAGGGAATCATACATCTCATCCAGATCCTCCTGACTTAGAGGCACATGAAGACCTGCCTTCTCCGCTCCTTTGATGGTACGCTCTGCAAAATCCACAATTTTCGGTGACCCCATCATGACTGCTGACGCCTGGATCCATGGATACATCGTCAAAGCTGCGCTTGTCGTGATTCCACCCATGGATGTGCCTCCTACGCCGATACGACGGTCAAGAATCAGATCAAGGCGGTCAAGTTCATCCTTCAGATCCTGCAGATCCTTCAGGTTTTGATACACGATGTCCCAGAACTTCATATCCAGTTCCTTTTTTGAAAGGTCCTCTTCCCGCTCTCCGTGAAAGGCGCTGTCCGGCAGAACTACACGGAAGCCTTTCTGCGCGAGCATATAAGCCTGTGGAAGATTGTGCTCCTTTGCACTTGTGAAGCCGTGAAAATAAATGAATACAGGGAGCGGCTGGTCCTGTTTTTCTGTATCTACAATGGTAAGTGCTGGTACGTTTTTGTATGAATTACGGTATATCCCTATCATTGCGGCTGGTTCCTTTCTGATAATCTTTACTTGGCCTTAAGGCATGTTTAATAAAAACGGTCTATAATTTATCGTAACACTGCGGTTCTTGATTGGAAAGTGTTAGGTCATCAAGGAGGATATTCTTTACAATCCATTACCTGACCGATAAACTATACATACAAAATGAGGTGAATAGTATGAAACAGCATTTAATTGCATTGGATTTAGACGGTACTCTTTTGACTGACGAGAAAAAAATCAGTGAAAAAACGAAGGGCATCGTTCAAAAGGCCATGGATCAGGGGCACATCGTTGTCATCGCTACAGGCCGTCCACACAGAGCAAGCATCGATTTCTACCATGAACTTGGACTGGAAACACCGATGGTCAATTTCAACGGGGCCCTGATTCACCATCCTTCCGACCACCGCTGGGATGCGATCCATTCTCCTTTAGGGATCCGCACCGCACATAAAATCATTCATACCTGCCAGGAACTGGGCGTCAAAAACATCCTGGCGGAAGTGAAGGATCAAGTATACCTTGACCAATATGACGAAGATATTATGAGCATTTTCCAGACGAAAAATGATCCAATTACGGTCGGGCGTCTGCAGGCCAACTTAAAAGATGACCCGACTTCCATTCTCATTCATCCGGAAGAGGAAAAAATTAAAGCGATCCGTGCGGAACTGGATGAACACGCTGCGCTGATCGACCACCGCAAATGGGGCGCTCCCTATCACGTAATCGAAATCGTAAGGGCAGGGCTGAACAAGGCGGTCGGCCTGGATAAGATCTCCCGCTATTTCCACATTCCGCAGGACCGGATTATCGCATTTGGTGATGAGGATAATGATCTTGAAATGATCGACTATGCCGGAGTAGGCGTTGCTATGGGGAATGCGATCAACGAATTGAAGGACGTCGCCAATCACATCACCGGCACGAACGAAGAAGACGGCATCGGGGCGTTTCTCGATCAGTACTTGAGCCTCAATAAACGGGCGATCTAAAGGAAATGGTTTCCTCGGTTAAAACCACTGCTCTCTGCCATACTAAGCTTGAACGTGAAAGCGTTCAGGCTTTTTTATGACAGGAGGGTCTTGTCATGGAGCAGCGTAAGCAGGACAGCCGCAAAGACAACAGCCGGGTGGAAGTGCAGACATTTGACGAAAGCATCATGGAACCGAAAAGGCTGACAGATGCAGATCGTAAACAAATGGAAAGCGACCGGCATACAGTAGGAGGGTTTTAACCATGGAGAAAAACCTTTTTGAAAATGCGCGCGATGCAGTCAACCGTTTCACCCAGCGTGGCGGAAGACATGATGCTACGAGCCAGCAGGATATGGAGGCGGCCAGACAAGCGATCCAATCTGCCTATAGCCAATGTTCACAACAGGAGAAACAACAGCTACAGCAGTTGGAGCAGCAGATGGAAGCCCATCATAACAACCTGCAGTAAATTTTTTATTCAGACCGGATTGATTTCCGTCTGTAAGGGGTATAACAGAAGTGCCCCCCTAATGATTTTCATAAAAAAGAAAAACACCCGTCCTGCGGGTGTTTTTCTCAGCTTGTAGAGAAACCTCTGTTTCTTTACAAGCTTTTTTCTTACCGCCAGGAGCGAAAGCCCCTTGGGAGTTCTTTAACATCGAACAAGACTCTCCTTCACCCCGCTCACCTTTGCTGGATGGAGGAGAGTCTTTTTTATATTCCGGCAGGCAGCCGTATCAGCGGCTGTTCCTTCCCTTTTTCTTTTCCACGTAAGCGGCCATAGTGCAGCCCGTGCCGTTCGCTTGAATCTGCGAACCTGCGTAAGGCACAATCTCTCTCCTCTATATTCTAACGTCGGCACGAGAAGCGTTCGGTGGTGACGCCTGCGGGAACAGCACGGGCCGAAGATCCACTTGGTCCAATGGTTTTCTTGACCAAGTCAGCGGAGTCCGTGCCCTCGGCAGGCATCCACCGATAAGCGGAACGTGTCCCCCCAACACGACGTGCGGAGAACTCTGACTGGATAACACAGGCTTTTTCTTCGGACTGCCGGATTGAATTCCGGCAGTCCTTTTCATTGGGTTCCAAAAACTTCTGCACTTTTCCTGAAACCCCTCTCCCCCACCTGTATACAATAGCTGTAAGGAGGCGGAGAGAAATGGAACAGGATCAGACTTTCGGTTTATGGGTGACCGCTGCAGGGACAATCGCCTCGGCTGTGAGCATAACCATTGATAATGACGACCTCGATCTCATCGGGAATGTTCTGCAAGCATCCGGAAACGGGCTTGCTGCCAATGAAGACGGAACCTTTACACTCCGTACAGCCGGAAGCTTGATCCAGGCCTCGGGAAATACAGCCATCGTTTACAGCCTGCTCGCGGATCTGCCGGAAAACGAGGCGTTGTCCCTGGTCATCCAAGGAAATCTTTTACAGGCGCTCGGGGGAACCATCGCCTTTTCAGAAACTTTGAAAGGCCCCTCCAGTCGTTTTTCCGTCTATACTTTGAACGGCCAGCTGATGGAAGTCATCGGAAATTCCATGCAGGCCGTCGGGTCAGGAAAAGAACGGCGCGGGGAGGAAGACCCGTCCCTCAACCTGATCGGCAGCTGGATCCAGGCCGGGGGAGCCGTTTTGTCCGCCCTGGCCGCTGAGGCGGCCCGCATTCACGAAAAAAAGACGGGGAAGACCCCGCCTTTTACGTAAAACGATCATAGGATTTTTTCAAGGTCACGGCATAAAGGACATGACCGAACAGCCAGAAGAGAACGGCGGATCCATCTGTTACCGGTGGCGTTTCCTTAAGTGCAAGGATGGTGAGCGGGACATAAGCCAAGGCGGCAGGCGCTGTCAAAAGAGCCGCTGCCCGCCAATGGTTCCGGGACGTACTTTGGACCCGGTACATAAACAGCCACGCATACACCAGACCGATGATCCAGGATATGATCATATGAAAAAACCACTCCATAAGAACCGGCCAGTCAATACTTCCGAACCACGGAATAAAGTCTACGTTCATCAACAGCGTATACACTTTATCCCCCGTAATCTTCTCGACGAACCACATGTACAGGCCAAGGACAATGCCAGATGTCGTTCCGATAAACAGTCCCCATCGAATCATAGGCTTCCTCCAGGTTTAATAGGCTTCCTGCTTCCTAAGTTCCCTCAGAAGATTTTCTAAAACCTGTCGAAGCTCCCGGTAATCTCCTTCAAGCATACGGAAATACATCGCTCTCATGAAATGCTTGCTGTTGTTGATAATGATGTCTTCCTTAGGGTCCTGCCACCCGTCTCTTATATAAAGCAGGGTCTCCAGCCATTCCATCCGCTCCACATGGTCAATTTTACGGAACATCATCAATACAGCGGTGACCATTCTTTCTTCTTCATCAAAAAGGTAAGGCTGGTCGATGAGAAACTGCTCCCGGATGACGGGAAGCATATGGAGAATCTCCTCACGGGTCATTTCCTCACAGGCGGCTGCACTGTAAATGGCATCCGCTGCATGAGCCATGGCGTGAGCCCATCCCTTCCCTTCCACATAACCCCTGTGATCTTTTTCCTGCTGCATGTATTTCTTCAAATGCTCCCACACCCGGTGGACCTCCTCTTCCTTCAGGAAAGGAGCTTCCCTGTGCTTCTGCATAATGGGCGGAATCAGCAAAACGGAAAAGCTCCGCTTGAATACAGCATCTTCCTCCTGCTTGGACGTACCGATTCTGTAAAACAAATAATTTTTATTTAAGACGGACTGAAGTATATTTTTCAACTGGTCATTCGAATAATGACCACGCTCAATAAACGTTGTAAAAACGGAGTGGATCAGGTTATCTCTCAACTCAGGATGTACCGTTCCGATTTTCTGAAGCATCATCGTCGTCAATTCCTGCAGGTTCTGCCCCTCCGGAAGAGCATAATCGTTCTCTTTAATCGGCTGCAGAACTTCAATTAGTTTCGTTTCCATCTCCCACACCTCCTCAAACATTGCTCTCATTGTACCACAGATATTCCCATCCCACGCCTGATAACGTTTAGGAGTTTTGATTACAGGATTTTTTTGATAGAATAGGAGCAGATGGAACAGAGGAGGATAATCATATGGCTATACAAGTACAGGAAACACCCAATCCGAATGCACGCAAGTTCACGACGGAATCCATGATCTTTCAGGGGGACGGCAGTGTGTCCGTTATGCCCGGGCAGACGAGTGAGCACAAAATCATGAACGATCTAATGGAGCTGGACGGTGTCGATAACGTATTCGGCTTCCAAAACTTCATCACTGTGAACAAGCTTCCACAGGGAGACTGGGATGAGCTGACACCGAAAGTGAAAAGCACACTGGAAGAATACGGGTATTAAAAAACAGCCCTGCCGTTCTAAACGGCAGGGCTGTTTTTTTATTCGGTCGTTTGTACCTGTTCAAGAGGAATATAGTTCAGATGAATCGGACGCCCGTCGTCTGAACTTTCCTCAAATAAAATCAGAGTGACCATGCCGTAATCCGGCATATCCTCCTTCGGGATGGAAATATTGATCTCAAAAGGAGACCAGGAAGGAGCTCCCTCTTTGACTTTTACTGGTGTTGGGGATACCTGTACGTTATGACCGTCTTCCACACTGTAAAGGAAAGATCCTTCAGAAACGCGGGCTTCCCCTTTTACGACATACGATCCGTTATCTCCTGACACCCTCACTTTACGGAAAGCTTCCCCTTTGCCGTATTCCGCCTCTTTCAATCCGGTCTCATCCGTCTTTGCTTCCTCTTCGGTTACAGCATCCTTCCCTTCAAGGGTGAATGACTGGGTCACTTCAAAAGGATTGGCATCCAGCGGCTGATCGTTGATCGTATCCACAAGGAACGTCATCGTTGCCTCGTAGTCTCCCGGCTCAATATCAGCCGGCCACGTTTCAGAAGCCTCCAGAAGGCCTCCTGCTTCGACTTCCTCGGTCGTTAAGCCCTGCGCAAACATCTGATCCGCGGAGTAGGTATACACCACTTCTCCTTCTTTGTCTTTCACCTGGATTTCATACTTCTGACTTGAGGTGAAGCCCAGAATGACCGGGTCCTCCCCCGTATTCTTCAAGGAAAACTGAAACGAAACTTCTCCGGAATCCACAATTACTTCCGCATCCATCACCATTTGTTCGATCAGGCCCTCCATATCAATTTCCGTCTGCTGATCCTCGGTCATCTCCTCGGATGCCGCTTCTTCGCTCTCCTCACCTTCCGCCTGTTTAACTTCCGATTGGTTCGAGCATCCTGCGGCAAATAAGAGCGCTATTCCGAAGATACCGGCTAGCACGTTTTTCATGACCCCCACTCCTCTTTATGCTATTTAATGTATTCGTCGTTTCAGAGGTGGAAAAGTTACATCATTGATCGTCTTTTCGGAAAAACCCGAAGATACCTGTCGTCTGAACGATGTTGGTAAAGGCTTTGGGATCCACATCCTGAATGATGTGCTGCAGGTCATAAAGCTCATAACGCGTAATGACCATGACGAGCATGTTTTTATCCTGCTGGGTAAACGCCCCGCGGGCAGGAAGTGTCGTAATCCCACGGACCATGTGACCGTGGATGGCTTTTTCAAGATCGGCTGCCCTGGATGTAATGATCATCGCTGTCAGCTTCTCGTGACGTGTATGGATCGCATCAATCACCCTTGTTGTAACATACAGCGTAAGGAGTGTATAAAGGGCGTTCTCCGGTTTGTAAAGCACTCCGGCAATCACGATGATGGCACTGTTAATGATCAAGAAATAAATGCCGATCGGGCGGTCTTTCATTCTCGACAGAATCATCGCGATAATATCGAGACCTCCCGTGGAAGCCCCCCATTTCAAGGTGATACCAACACCTGTACCACCAATCACTCCCCCGAACACCGCATTCAGGATGATGTCTTCGGAGAGCTGCATCACAGGGATGACCTCAAGAAAGAACGTCGTAAAAGCAACAGAAATGGCACTATAAACGGTAAATCCTCTTCCTACTTTCATCCATCCTAAAATGGCTACAGGGATATTAAGTATGAATAAGAGCAGCCCGGTACTGACCGGAATGCCGGCGAAATCATTCAAGATACTCGTTAACAGCTGGGCGACACCTGTAAAACCGCTCGCATAAACGTTGGCTTCAATTAAGAACAAGTTCAGTGAAATCGCGTTCAAAACCGCACCGAACAAAACAATCAGAATCCTTTTTATTTCTACTGTAAACACCGAAAAACCTCCTAACCTCTATCATCTATTCATTTTTATCACCCGATGTAGGTAAAATCAAGTTAAACTTGAGGAAAATACCCTGATTTTGTCGAACGATGGTTCACTTTTTATTTTGACTATCCACAGGATTGTGCCTACACTTAACATACAAACTCTATGACAGTAGGTGACGCAGATGAACGTGCAGATTATTTGTGACTCGGCCAGTGACTTGAGCCGGGACACTGTTGAAAAGTATGGGATTATCTCCCTCCCTTTAAAAGTGATTATGAAAGACGAGGAATATGTGGATGGGGAGACGATTACCCCGAAGGATGTATACGACCGTATGCGCCAGGGGGATGCACCGAAAACGGCGCAAGTCTCTGCGCAGACATTCAGAGAAACGTTTACGGATCTTGCCGACAAGAACCAGCCTTTCATTTATTTCTCCTTCTCCTCCGAACTTTCCGGCACATACCAGACGGCAAAAATGGTCGAGCAGGAAATCAAGGAGGACTATCCGGATGCCGTTTTTGAAGTGGTGGACACAAAGGCGGCCTCCCTCGGATGCGGTCTCATCGTTATGAGAGCCGCAGAAATCGCCCGTGAGGGAGCAGACCTTGAAACCGTTCTGGAAACAGGAACCTATCATGCAGAGCATATGGAGCACATCTTTACAGTCGATGACCTTGAATACCTTCAGCGCGGGGGCCGGGTGAGCCGGACAGCAGCTTTCGTCGGAGGACTGCTGAAAATCAAACCGCTTCTGCATATGGAGGGTGGAAAGCTGATCCCCCTTGAAAAAATTCGCGGATCTAAGAAAGTCATGAAGCGGATGCTTGAAGTCATGGAAGAGCGGGGACATGATTTGAAAAACCAGCGTGTGGCCATCAGCCACGGAGACGATTTCGAAAGAGCCGGACAGCTGGCTGAAATGATCAAGGACCAGTTTGGAACATCCGATATTCACATCGATTATGTCGGTGCAACCATCGGCGCCCACTCAGGCCCGGGCACGATCGCTTTATTCTTCTTAAACGACACATATCAATAACTATTCCCTGAACGATGTAACCCTACTCCCTCTTTGCGCGTCTCATTTATAAAGACAGCCGGGGAGGCAGATGGGATTTACAGTTCCCTCCCCCTGTCCCACGCGATTGGGGGTTTTTCTTATAAAAAAGCTCTGTTAGAGTCTGTTGTTGATATTTTAAACGATTACTAAATCGTCTCCGTCTGGAATCAGGGGTCCGGTCCGTTGTTTACTCAGAGCATGGGATGGCAGGGAAAACCGTCCGCTTTCCGCGGGGAACGATGAGCCTCCTCGGACTTCGGTTATGTCCTTTCTAACTCCCCTTCTTTGAAGAGGCGGCCTTGGGAATGGCGGGACTCCTGTGGGATGAAGGTACATCGTGAGACCCCGGAAGGCGCTGCCTGAGGAGGCTCACGGTACCCCACGGAAAGGGAGTCATTCCCAAGGCCGCCTCCTACAAATCCCATGACAGAAAGGGGTGATCTGAGCTCACATGTTACATAACAACACCAAGCAATAACAGAGCCTATAAAAAAAGCAGCATCCACGTTTTTTCTTTTTTCATTACTTCTCTTCTTTTTTACTGGCTGTCAATCAGACAGGGAAGGCTCAGAATCCTACGAAAATGAAGATACAGCGGTGGAACAGGATCAGACGACCGAGCCTTCCGATTCCGGACTTCAAGCCGACAGGGAAAACGGCAAAGCTGAGGAAGAGAGCAGTATCGGAGAGTTGATGTTGTATGAAGCTGTCCTCACTCTTGAAACCGATGATTTTAACTCTTACCAAACAAACATGAACAAAAGCATGAAGCAGTATGTTGCGTATATGGTCGAAACATCCATTCAAAAAACAGCCAGCGGCGGGCGTGAAGGACACATCACTCTGCGAGTACCGCAGCCGTCGTTCACTCCTCTTCTTGACGCCCTTGAGGCCGCGGCAGACGACGTGAAGTCGAGAAACATCAGCAGCCGTGATGTCACCAGACAGTATGTCGATCTGGAAGCCAGATTAAAGGCGAAGGAAGAAATTGAAGCCCGTCTCCTTGGATTTCTAGAAAAGGCCGGAGCCACTGAGGATTTGGTGCGTATCTCACAGGATCTGGAGCGGGTTCAGGGAGACATCGAGTCCTTGAAAGGTGAAATGAACTTCCTGGAAAACCAAAGCGAACATTCAACAATCACTTTGATGATCAAGGAAACAAACCTCTCTGTACCTGAAAGTGCTTCACTTCATACAGGAGAACGTATCAAACAGGCGTTTTTCCGTTCCTTGAACGGACTGCTCCTGGGCAGCGGTAGGACTCATTGGGTACGCTCCCTTTGTCGTTCCACTTCTGGTGGTCGGCGCATGGTTGATTCTCAGATATCGCAGACATTCCAGAAAAAACAAATAAAAAAAGCGTTCCAGCAAGCTGGAGCGCTTTTCATTCCCAGGCTGTCGAAAAAGTTGTCGACAGCCTTTTTTGTGGACTCGTTTCCCCATATGGTTTGAGCCCGTACCCGAGGCAGTCCCCGTCGATAAGTGGATCCACCAGAAGGTCTATGCTTTTTCAGACGAACGGCTTTTTCGGCTCAAGATGATAACCGCCACGGTAAACAGAAGCAGAACGCCCCCGACAAATCCGATGAACAGCCAGTTATAGCCGCTGTTCTCTTCAATGATGAATACATCCGCCGTTTCCCTGTCCATAGCCAGGCGGTACGTCCCATCCGACTGTTCCCGTACCACTCCGTCCTGGAGAAGGCCGCGCAGCTGGAGGCCGCTGTCCAGGTGATCCAGCTCTGCTGTTTTCGTTTCTGCCGCATTGTTGATGGCAACAATCAGCGACTCTTCTTCGTCCCTGCGCTCGAAAACGATCAGCCCGTTGCCGTTATATAACTCTTCATATCCTCCCCGGGTCATCGCCGGGTATTGGTCCCGCATCGACGTTAATTTTTCAATCCGCTGCTTTAACTCCTCATTTCCGGCTTTCACATTGATCATCGGTACCGTTTCAGGGTCCCCTCCATCATCCAGCGGCGTTTCCGATCCGTAATACACAACAGGAACGCCTGGTGTTGTAAAAAGATAGGTAAGGCCGAGACGCCAGCGGGTAATGGGGTTCTGCCCGTTTTCAACCGCCTCATGTGTAAAGCGGCCGGTAAAAGGGCCGTCGAGCTGCTGGACACCGGTTGCCGACGATGCGATGCCTGCTACAGCGCCCGGAGCTTCGAAGACGTTCCTGATCTGCTCAGGAAGATCCCCTGCCTCTTCCAGGCTGGTTGTATAAAGAACAGAATCCTTCTCCTCCATCATCTCTACACCCGTTTGTGATATAACGTGGAAGCCGTCTACTCCCGCTTCTTCCTCCCAGAACTCCATCGTTTCCTCCATGTAAGCAGCGGCTGCTTCCTTTTCCATGTTCAGCTGCGGAAGATCGTCAAGCCATGACAGAGGCGCATCTGTCACACCTTCCTTCAACCAGCTGCTTTTCGTATCGTCTTCGAGCCACGGATGTTCAGCAGCTGTGAACAAAGGAAGATCAAGCACCACTTTCAGGTCACGATCATGAGCTTCCTGGACGAACGCTCTCATTTCCTTCATCGTCCCGAGCTGTTCCTCGACAGCCTGGAAGTCTGTGACCCAGAAGCCATGAAATCCTCCAGGCGCATTGGCCATCACCGGGGACAGCTGGATCGTCGTAAAACCAAGTTCCTCTATGTAATCCAATTGGCTGGTCAGACCTGCAAGATCCCCGCCTTGATAAGCCTGCGGGTCTTCAACGTCCACTTGTTCATCGTTGCTGCGGTCGCTGTTGAAAAAGCGGTCCACCGCGATATAATACACACTCTCGTCCTGCCACCTGCGCTCTTCTCCTTCGACAGCTGTGGAAACCATGCTGTTTAAAAGGAAAAAAGGAAGAAGCAGAAGGATCCCTGCTGCCTTTTTCATATTCCGTCCTCCCTCGACCTGAAAAACACTCCTCTCTAAGGGTACCGCTTTCATAACTGCACCGTCAATCCTGTGTTTACGGAGAGAAGAATTGAAAATCCAGCGGCAGACCAAAAACCTGTGCGGTGTTTTTCAACACCGCACAGGTTTGGCTGCTCATCCCTAGAGCTGGACACGATATGTTCTGAACCAGTGATCGATCTGACAGAGGTGAGCAATCAGCTGCGGACCCGTCATCAGCTGACCGAACCACGGCGTATCCATCGACTTCCCTTCGCTTTCTTTCAGCTTTCTTACTTGATCACGATCAAACAATTGAAACAACGGAGCACGCTCATCGGTCAGAATATCATCCATCCACCGGCAGACAGCCCGGGTATAGTCAGGGTGGAAGGTTTTCGGATACGGATTCTTCTTCCGGAACAGCACCCGGTCAGGAAGGATGCCTCGCAGCGCCTGGCGGAGGAGTCCTTTTTCCTGATCGTTATGAAACTTCATGCTCCACGGCACATTCCACACATACTCCACCAGTCTGTGATCGCTGAAAGGAACGCGGACCTCAAGACTGGCTCCCATGCTCATCCGGTCTTTCCGCTCCAGCAGCGTCTGCATAAACCAGTTCATATTCAAATACGACATCTGTCTGTGCTTCTGCGCATCTTCACTTTCGCCATCAAGCAGCGGTGTCTCGGCGATGGTTTCGTTATAACGCTTCAGCATATACCATTCAACATCAATGTCGCCTTTTAAATCATCCCGGACCAGCCGGTTTCTTTCATCCAAGGACCGGATCCAAGGGAAACCCTTCCGCTCTTTATCTTCTTTCCTGTAAAACCACGGGTAGCCTCCGAAGATTTCATCGGCGCATTCCCCCGACAATGCGACCGTCACATGTTTTTTTATTTCTTCACAAAACCAGAGAAGAGACGAGTCCACATCCGCCATACCTGGAAGATCGCGCAGCTCTACGGCCTGTTTCAACCGGTCCATCAAATCATCCGTAGCGGCTTCCATCACCGTATGGTCTGTCTGATGCTGCTGACTGACCAGCTGAATAAAAGCTTCATCCCGATCCGGCTGGAAGGCATTTTTCTTAAAAAAGCGGGCCTGGTCCTTATAATCAATGGAAAATGTCTGCAGCGTCCCCCTTTGATTCTGCTTATACATGTCGGCGGCCACTGCTGTGATGGCACTGGAATCCACACCGCCCGACAAAAAGGTGCCGAGCTTCACATCTGAAACGAGCTGCCGTGTGGAAGCATCCATAAAAAGCTCCCGGACTTTTTCCACCGTCTCATCAAATGTATGTTCATGCGGGGCACTCTTCACATTCCAGTACCGTTTCACGGCAAGCTTTCCTTTTTCAAAAAGAGCCCAGTGCCCCGGACGGATTTCCTGAATGTCCTTGAACACGCCCTGCCCCGGGGTACGGGAAGGTCCGAGCGATAAAAGTTCATGCACACCAGATCGGTCAAGGACAGGGTCCACTTCAGGATGAGCAAGAATGGCTTTCATTTCTGAAGCATAAAGCAGTCGATCCCCTTGATGACTGTAAAAGAGCGGCTTCACACCGAGACGGTCTCTGGCAAGAAACAACCGCTTCCGTTTCGTTTCCCATACGCTGAAAGCAAAAATGCCATTCAAATGGTCGACACAGTCTGGTCCCCACTCTATATAGCTGATGAGCAGCACTTCTGTGTCTGAATGGGAAGCGAAGCTCCATCCTTTCGATTTTAAGACCGCGCGGATGTCTTCTGTATTATAAAGTTCTCCGTTATAGCATAGAACAAACTGTTCATCCCTGGCGGTCCGGACCATCGGCTGCCTGCCTCCATCAGGATCGACAACAATCAAGCGTTGATGACCGAAGGCGGCAGATTCGTGTATCCATGTTTGATAATCATCCGGACCGCGGTGTCTGAGTGTATCCGCCATACGGTCCAGTATAGAAGCTTTCCCCTCTGTCCGGGAATCACTGTCCACCCAACCGACAATTCCACACATCCTGCTTCACCATCCTTTTTCTAACAGAAGTCTTTCGATAAAACATCCATGATGACTCACTATATGAAGGATCACAGACTTCTATGAAAAAGGCTGTGGTAAACTTCAGGGTTGATTCCACCTGAAAAATAACCCTCCTCTCACTGGCTTGTAAATAAAGATTATGAATGATTTCATGTCTCCCCGTTCTTTTGATTGTATCTAAACTGTTTAATGGAAAACTTAATTATGTAGTAAACAGACCCTATAATCAGCACTAAACATGCTGAAAAACTTAAAGTCATCAAAAATCCCCCCACAGCAGTTTGGAAGACATTATTTAGAATGAAGGTCACAGCCGCAAAAACAATCGTTAAAATCAAAAAAGTTTTTTTATTCATCTACTCCCTCCTTATTTTTCAAAAACACGAAAGCCATTTAAATCCTGACCCTTGATTGGTATGGCTTTATAAATCGCCCGAAGTCTGTACCCCATACATTTTGGGATGAAAGTTTTTGAGCAATCCATTTCTCTGTCACTAAGAAATGTTCGAAGCCTTTATTTCAACATTGACTTTTAACATAGCCAAAGAAAAAGGAATAAACCTGTTGACACCGGGAATGATAATCATTATCATTGTATATGTAAACAACATCCGTTATCCCCCAAGTAGCGGACATAAGAAACAGAATTGAAGCCCCCTTCTACCTATAAAAAACGCTGCATGCGATTCGCGCATGCAGCGTCATTTTTATGCAGGTAAAATGCCCGCGCCAAGAAATCCGAAGCCGAGTACAAGAGCAATGACCGCAGCAACGAGCAGCTGTCCCCACCAGATCGCAGCCGGTTTCTTTTTCTTATATTTCACGCAGACCATTTCCATTGCGGCGATTGCCCAGAGCCCTACGAGTACTTTTATGATAATCATAGCTCCGTACACGGAGTAGCTGGCAAACAATGAACCGCCGGAGTACAAGATCAACAGATAGAAGACCCGCAGAATCATATGCGAAATCTTCGCTGCTTTTTCTCTTCCTCCCCGTGCAAAAGTCGTCACAAGGGCGACAAGCACAAAAGCGATTACCCAGGAAGTAATATGTAAGTGCGCCATAATGGTTTCTCCTCCTTTTCTATCCATCTACCGCTATGATACCACGACTGGCTTCCACTTTCCTATTCAAAACTAAGACGGATAATTTTTTCAATAGTACGAAAAACAGGGCATAACCTGTTATAATGATTGGAGATTGAATAGAAATGGGAGGGATCACATGTCTGTTATAAGCAGTCAAAACATTATCGACCAGACACAGGAATACGGGGCCAAAAACTACCATCCCCTGCCGATCGTTATTTCCAAAGCGGAAGGCGTATGGGTGGAAGATCCGGAAGGGAACCGCTATATGGATATGTTAAGCGCTTACTCTGCCGTCAACCAGGGCCACCGCCATCCAAAGATCATCCAGGCTTTAACCGATCAAGCCAGCCGCGTGACCTTAACTTCACGCGCTTTCCATAATGACCAGCTCGGCCCTTGGTATGAGAAGATCTGTAAATTGACGCATAAAGATATGGCACTTCCAATGAATACAGGAGCTGAAGCTGTTGAAACCGCGATTAAAGCAGCAAGACGCTGGGCTTATGATGTCAAAAAGGTGGATGAAAACCAGGCGGAAATCATCGCCTGCACCGGCAACTTCCATGGCCGGACGATGTCAGCTGTGTCCTTGTCTTCTGAAACTGAATATAAACGCGGCTTCGGTCCGATGCTTCCAGGTATTAAGCTTGTGCCTTACGGCGATATTGACGCGTTGAAAGAAGCCATCACAGAAAATACAGCTGCCTTTCTACTTGAGCCGATCCAGGGAGAAGCAGGCATTGTGATGCCTCCGGAAGGATTTCTTAAAGAAGCATACGATGTGTGTAATGAGGAGAATGTCTTGTTTATTGCGGATGAAATCCAGGCCGGCCTCGGGCGGAGCGGTAAAATGTTCGCCTGCGACTGGGAAGGTGTGACTCCCGATATGCTCATTCTCGGCAAAGCCCTTGGAGGCGGTGTATTCCCCATCTCCTGTGTTGTTGCCAATAAGGATATCCTCGGTGTCTTCAATCCAGGATCCCACGGCTCGACGTTCGGCGGCAACCCGCTTGCCTGTGCGGTATCAACCGCCTCGCTTGAAGTGCTTGAAGAAGAGAAACTGGCGGAGCGTTCCCTTGAACTCGGTACGTACATGATGGAAGAATTAAAGTCCATCGACAATCCAAAAATCAAGGAAGTACGCGGCAAGGGACTGTTTATTGGTGTAGAAATGACCGAACCTGCCCGTAAATACTGTGAACAGTTAAAAGAGAAAGGTCTTCTCTGCAAGGAAACGCATGAAAATGTCATCCGCTTCGCTCCTCCACTTGTGATCCAAAAAGAGGATTTAGACTGGGCGATCGAGCAGATCAAAGCTGTTCTTGCTTAATCAAAAAACCTCCCCGTTGGAACGGGGAGGTTTTTTTGGTTATAGAGAAGCTCGATCCATTTCCTTTCCACGGAAGAGCATCATCTACTGATGTCACGGAAAGCGTTCAGTGATGAGGCCGTACCCGCGGCAGGCATCGACCGATACGCGGCACGTGATCATCCCGACCATTCAAGCCCTTCCGCATTATTCAGCGTTTAATCCAGGGAGACAATTTTTTTCTGATTCCACGGAGCGAGCACAATGGTTACGAGCCGTTCTTCCTCCTGCTCCCACATCCGCCCCGTATTTTCTTCAATATAATAACGGTTCAGCCCGATATCCACGTGATGGATGGAGGCACGCTCATCTTCCCACAGGTAACGTGCTGCCAGCACGACCTGCCCCTCTTCAGAATCAGGCCGTTCCACACCTGCCTTCTGCAGTTCATAGATGCCGCCTTCAACCGCTTCAAGAAGAAGAAAGACCTTCGCTCCCCTGTCCGGAGCCTTTTTCCCCTGCCACTGGTCTTCGGAAATTTCTTCGATCTCATAACCGAGCTCCACATAATCTCCGTAAAAAGGGTCGCGCGGATCCACAGGAGCTGTTTTCAGCACCACTTTTTCTCCTACAACGTCCATCGCATAATAACCACCAGCCATCAGAAGGAGAAACAAAACCTGAACGGATACAAGTCCATAAAACCACCACTGCTTCTTCACTCTTCCTCTCCCTCCTTACGGAACGACCGGCGTTTCTTTTCCAGCCCATAACTGAGGCCGAATAATAAGAGACCTCCGACGAAAAAGAAGACAGAACGGTCCATAAAGTCCCAGGCCAGCTGGAAATAAGCAGCCAGTGTCGTGAGCAGGAAGGCCGCTGTCCCTTTGTTCACCCAGCGCCGCACTTCCTGCTGGTAGCCGGAAACAAGCCATAACACGGCATAGACAAACAGGACGATCAGCGAGAAGAGATCTCCTGATGGAAAACGGAAAACAGGTATAAACAACAGCAGATCAATCCAGTAATAATTGGTCGTACTAAGAGCCGAACGTACAACAGCAAAAACAAACAGAACTGCCCAGATGAGAAAGAAGTAAAGGGAAGATTCCGTTAACGTTTCAGCGTATCCATCGCCAAGGAAGAAAATCTGCAGAAAAAAGACGGCGAACATGAAGACGACTGCTGATGTTTTCCATATTCTCGTCTGACCTTTTTGGATGATAAAGTCATCAGCGATATAAAGGGCCATCGATACGACGATCAGCCAGTAGTACGGATATCCGCCGCTGAAGACCAGGACAAGGGCCTGGATGTAATAGGAAGCAGCGAACATTCCGGCAAACGGAAGAGAGCGTGTCACGTAGACCGCCCATCCAAGACCCACAAGCAGCAGAAAGCCGAGCCACAGGTAAAAGTCCTGAAAAACAAGACCGCTGTAGACCTGTCCGGCGGTTAGGATCACAGCCGCTGCGTAATAAAACAAGCTTTCTCTCATAATGTAGTACAATCCTGCCGCGGCCATGGACCACAGCAGAAACGGAGACGCACTGAAAGCCGTATAATGATACATCTGGCCGATCAGGAAAATAGCTGCACCGAAAATGAGCAGCGCTGTCAAGATAAGACTGGAACCGACTCGGGCGGATTTCTTCCTGTACACCCTTTCCCCTGCCACGTAAAAAGTGGACATGGACAAGAGAAGAACCGCCAGGCGCCCCCAATCAGCCAGGTAGGACCAGTTGGATGCCGTAAAAGTAAGAAAGCCAAGACCGATGAATAAAGCGGCAAAGGTGAGCAGAACCGGTTTATATTGTTTTTCAGGGTAGTGCTCCAACAGCTTTTCCCGCTGGGCTTCCGTAATGATCGCTTCTTCCACCCACCACTCACTTTCTTTCAGCAGTTGATTACGCTTCAAATTCTCCGCCTCCTGTTAAGAAACCGCCTTTTTCCGGCGTTTATTCGGCTGCTTCTGTCCGTAGGTGAGCGTCCGCCACAGCCATTCCAACGGACCGTACCGGTAGTTTTTCAGCCAGAACCGGCTGAGGAATACTTGAACGATGTAAAACAGGATAACAATCCCCATACTTGCTGCAGGCGACACTTGACCGTACAACCCGAAGCCGGCGGAATAGAACAGCACAAAGCAGAAAACGGACTGCAGAATATAATTGGACAACGACATCCGTCCCACCCATACCAACGGGGAGGCCAGTCTGGCACCCATTTCCGTGCGGAACAATAGAGTAATAGATAAGACGTAAAAAATAGCGGAAGCAGAGCCCCCGGCACCGTCCTGCATAAGGCCGAACCACAACGGATTCCCATAGAAGTGAGGACCGGCTTTCAACGTGACAAACAGAATGCCTGTAACCACCCACACCTTAAGGATCGTACTCCTGTGGGCGTCCGGCTCATGAAGCCACCGCTTCCGGCACACATACATGCCTAATAGAAACATCGGCACAAGACTCAGCACTAAAAATGGAAGATTGCCGATGGCATTGGCATACTGCCAGTCTGTAAGGTTCTGCTGCCAGATATCAAACAGAGAACCATTCCCATAATGGCTCAACGCGCTCTCAATCGCGGGACGATTCACAGATCCCTGAAACTGTCCCCGGGTCACGTAAAGGGCAAGCGTAAAAGGAAGCGTGAGAATCCCGAGCAGACCGAATGCCCAGCCAAGCAGAAATCCGGGAGACACTTGAAAAAAGACCGGCAGGATAAGCCCGAGCACCCCGTAGCTGAGCAGGATATCTCCGTGCCAGATTAAAAACGCGTGCACCATTCCGAAACCAGTTAAAACGAAAAGCCGTCTGTAAATGACCGGCATATACGGAATCCCTTTTTCCTCGAGCCGGTCCTTCATCATCTGAATCCCAAACCCGAACATAAAGGAAAACAAGGTGTAGAAACTGGCTTGGAAGAAAATATCCACGATACTCTGAACCGTCTGGTCCACCGAAGAGGACCAGAATTCCTCCTGCCCGCCGTATAGGAAGTACGGGGCGTTAAAGGCCGGGACGTTCACCATGAAAATCCCGAGGATCGCCAGGCCCCTGGCGGCATCAATCCAGTTCAGCCTTCCTGAATCCCCGAGGGGAGACGCTTTTGTATTCATATGTATTCCTCCTCTGACCTTTATTTTACTTTTCTTACGTTATTTAAACAACGAGGTTTCATAAGATATAGAAAGGAGTTTTTCTATGCCTGCCAAAGTAGGAGCTGTCAAAGTCATCTCTCTTTCGTCTTCGAGCATCTTCAATATCGGTGATGTGTACTATATGGCGCCTCAAGCGGCCGCCAAGACCTTTGCCGGCGGCGGTTCCTTCAACACTGGCGACGGCATCCGCATCCACATCAACCGGTCGGATACGTTCGTCAATGACTCTGAAAATATCGATCAGCCTATTATAGGGAATGCGTAGGAGGAATGTTATGAACATAACCGTACATCAATCGATTTACATTCACGTATTGAGAATCGGCAGTGTCGCCAACTCTTCCGTCGTTCAAATTGGAAGCTCCGGGGTGATTCAGTCAAAATCAGAACTGTACAATTCCGGTGGATACACGGCACCTGGAAAGAAAGCGCAGCCGGAAGACGGGGAGGTATCTATCCCTGAATTCGGACCTGGAACACTCGTCCCTCTTTCGATAACATAGCTGTCCTCTTTTTTTCATAGGATGGTACAGGGAGGTGAGTGGAGTTGAACCCGTATTATTCCTGGCAGGCATGGGTGGACCAGATGATGAAGCAGATGGAACAGCAGCAGCAAATGATTGATCAGCTGCAAAAGAAAATCGATCAACTCCAGTCCGCAGAACCCCCTGCAAAAACCGTCATTGAAAAAATTGAGTACCACTTTGATCAGCTTAAAATTGAAACACTCGAAGGAACGCTTCAGATTGGTCTGACCCCGGGCGGCAGCGACCTTTCCGACATCGGGGATCTATACAACGGGCAGGGACAGCATCCTCAACTGCCTCAAACGGATGAGCAGTCCCTTCATTTTCTGCACGAATATATGGTTTCGGATATTCCCGGCTGGATGAACCAGTACTGCCGGGATCATGAAAGGGAGATTTCCGACGCTCACAAAGAGCGGATGATTGCCGACATAAGGAAGCAGCTGCCTCAGCGTCTTGAATATTACCGGAGTGAAAACCCGGAATCACCGCCGGAGAAGATCTTCCATCAAGTGAAGGCGGAGATTCAGCATTCCATTGCCCAGTATCTCGATAACCTCGAAGGAGATGGTCAAGGATGAATCATATCGTCCACAATTACGGGCTGCATGTAGGAAACATCCATGTTACAGGGGTCGCAGCCTCTTCAGTCTTCTTGATCGGTGATAACAAAACCATACGTCTGCAGTCTTTTTTTGATACGCCACCGGAATCTTTGATTATCGGACCGTTCGAAGAAGTGGATGCTGAAGCCGATGCCGGCTTAGAAACAGAACGAGAGGATGAGCATCCGGCCGATGATTAAACGGATGGTCTATACGAACGATATCGAAATTCAATCGCTTGCGATCGGCTCCATCGCTGATATCGGTGATGTGTATAAAGCTTCGCCAAATTCGCGCGTGCTGGCTGTGCAGAAAGAAGGACCTGCGTTCGAAGAAGACGTATTTCAGTTTGATGATTTTTCCATTTTCTCTTTAAAAAGCCCTCCCCCTCCCCTTCCTCTGAATGTAGAAACGTTCACGTTTCAAAACAATCCGATCATCATCCATAACGTAAGAGTCGTCGGTGTATCAACGGCGGGGATTTTTCAAACCGGCGGGATCGATCATATCGATGCGCTCAGTTATACGAAACACTTCCGAATTCTAAAGGATGAACCATAACCCCTGCGGCTGCATAGGTTGTTAGTATATGGCTTGAACCGTACTCAAAAAGGAGGCACTGCTATGCCTGCGATTGTCGGTCCGATCAGCATTAACAGCGTAGGAGGTGGGGTCGTCAACTTCGGAGACTCGTTTTATTTATCTCCTAAAGCGACGTCCAAAACAAATGCCGGATCCGGAGCATTGAATACTGGCAACTGGATTATTACCAACAATGGACTCAGCTCCACGAACCCCTTTGATCCGGACATTGCCGACCAGAATATTACAGCCAACGCCTGAAGCGGCACCTGTGGAAACAGGGGCTGCTTTTTTTCAGACAGAAAAAAACCGGGGGCGTCCCCGGTTTTTCAACGTTTCCTTCGCTTGGATTTTCTCGTCGTTATTTTCTTTTCCGGATCCTGCTTTTTCACCCATCGCAAATACTTCTGCATGGCAGGGTGATCCTTCAGGCGTTCAGGTGTGTGATAAAAACCAGCCAGCTCCGCATTCGTAAACAGTGCATGAATCTGACGGTGGCAGGCACCGCACAGCCAAATCGTCGGTCCTTCCACACCACCGTACTGCCTTGGAACCAGGTGATGCTCCGTCGTTTTCACGGGCGAGCGGCCACACAGCTCACACGTTCCCTCCATCGGTCTCCACCTCCACCTCGAGTGGTCCATCAAAGAAGTACAGGCACGTATTCCGTACCGGCTGCTTCCAGATTTTTTCGAGAGCCGTTTTATATAACCCGAGCTGCATCCGGTAACGATCGGCCAATTTCTGTGCGGCCTTCTCTCCCTGCTCGGGAATCTGGTCAGATTTATAATCAAGAATCATCCATCCATCCTCATAAGGAATCACCACATCAATCACCCCTTGGATGAATACCTGCTCCTCTGTTTCTGTTTCCCACTTGGCATACACTTCGTGGGCCGGCAGCGTCAAACTGAAGGGGATCTCCCGTTCAATCGTCTCTGCTTTCAGCACCATGGCCCCGACAGACGTATGGAAAAATTGCGCGACCGCTTCGGGGTCCACCGCATCGGCTTCCTCCCGGCGCATAATTTCCTTGAGCACCAGGTGTTCCACATACTCTTCTACTTCGGCTGCTGTCCATACTTTTGTCAAAGGAAGATGCTGCATGACGGTGTGCATGGCTGTTCCCCGCTCCGCTGCTGTCAGCTTTTTCTCTTCCTGCATAAAACGCGGGCGCCTGACAATCGGGGCGCGGTAAGGAATGACCAGCTGGTCGCCGGCGTATTCATCAAGCGTTTCCCGCTGGCGTTTCATTTCCGTTACTGTCTGCTTCGCTCTCGTATAAGCGGCCTGCTCGTGAGGATAGACAAAGTTCAGCCGCTCCACATAAGAAGGATCCACATCAGCTTCCACGTCCACCTTCGTCCACTCCTCAACCGCCGTCTGCAGTTCTTCATCCCGCTTTTCCATCACTTCGTCAAGCACATTGAACTCACTTCCGTGGGCGATATGAACCTTCCACTGCGAGTGGTCATACTGGATGGATTCAGCGGTCTGCACTTCTATTCCTCCACGGAGCTCATCTGCCTGGTGGTGACGGATCAAGGCAGGACCGATCCAGTCAAGGTACGACTTTGCCTCGAGCCGGTCATGTGGTGGAAGGACCCAGTCCTTGACATCGGCCGCCAGCTGCCACTTTTTCTGCTTTTTATCAAAAGAAGCAACATTTCCGACCATAACAAGCTTTTCCTTTGCTCTCGTCAAGGCCACGTACAAGACCCGCATTTCCTCAGCCAGAAGTTCCCTGCGCTTCGCTTCCTTCAACGCGTGATAGGCAAGTGTCGGATACATGAGCCGCTTCTGCGGGTTAATATATCTTGTACCGAACCCGTAATCTTTATGAAGCAGGTACCGGTTTTTCAAATCCATCATATTGAACTGCTTGTCGACAGCTCCGAGAATGACAAACGGAAATTCCAGCCCTTTACTTTTGTGAATAGTCATGATCCGGACAACGTCCTCCTGCTCACCGAGCGCACGGGCCGCCCCGAGGTCATCGCCCCGCTCTTCGATCCGCTCAATAAACCGTAGAAAACGGAACAATCCCCGGAAGGACGTTGCTTCATAGGAACGGGCCCGGTCATACAGGGCACGGAGGTTGGCCTGACGCTGACGTCCACCCGGCATACCACCGACAAAATCGTAATAGCCTGTTTCTCTGTAAATCTCCCAGATCAACTCTGACAGCGCTCCCTGGCGCGCCCGTTCGCGGAAACTCTTCAACAATTTGAGAAAATCATCCACTTTGCGATCCAGCTCATTGTTTCCCACATAAGCCTGCATCGCTTCATAGTAGGTCGAGCGTTTCTTCGCCAGACGGATCTGCGCAAGCTCATCCTCATCCAGTCCGACAATCGGCGATTTTAATACCGAAGCTAGCGGGATATCCTGCATCGGGTTATCAATGACCTTCAGCATACTCAGCATCACCTTGATTTCGATCGCTTCAAAATATCCGGTTGAAAGTTCCGCATAAACCGGAATCCCCTGCTGTTTCAGTTCATCAACGATTGTCGGAGCCCAGGTCATGGAGCGCATCAAAATGACGATGTCCCTGTATTGGATCGACCGCTTCGTTCCAGTCTCCTTGTCGACGACCTGAGCAGGCTCCCCGCCTTCATACCCGAGCCAGCGCCGGACCATTTTTCCGTAGGCCCGTGCTTCCAGCTGCGCCTTTTCCAAATCTTTGTAGGCTTCGTCATCTTCCGAGTCCCCCTCCTGGGACTCCCGGTCAATAACAAAAAGCTCTGCTTCGGTATCATCCGAAGTCAGTTCATCATAAATCGTGTTGCTGTAAATGAGTTCGGCTTCTTTCTCATATTCCATCTCCCCGACTTCCTCGTCGAGCACCTGACGGAAAATGTAGTTCGCCGCATCCAGCACCTGCTTCCGGCTTCTGAAGTTCCGGGCGAGATCGATACGCTCCCCCACACTTCCATCCGCAGCGTAAGCCTTGTATTTATTCAAAAACAACGAAGGTTCGGCGTGGCGGAAGCGGTAAATGCTCTGCTTCACATCGCCCACCATGAAGAGATGACCGGCGTCTTTTCCTTCGGTCAACAGACGGAGCAGCGTCTCCTGCACAAGGTTGGTGTCCTGATATTCATCAATCAGCACTTCAGAAAACTGGCGCTGAAAGCCCTCCGCCACCGGCGAAGCTGCCAGTTCCTCAGAGGAGGCGGAATCATCAAGGAGGATATTGAGGCAGTAGTGTTCCAGATCGGAAAAGTCGACGATCGCCTTTTCTTTTTTCAACTGCTCATAGCGCTGCTTAAAGTCCTTAACGATGATGACCAGCTGTTCCATGACCGGATACAGATCCTTCATATCCTTCAGATAGCTTTCCAGGGTGCGGGAAAACCACTCGTCCCTCAGCTCATTCCACCGCTTCTTATACCGGTCGCGGATTTTCTTCGCCTCATCCTTTTTCTCTTCATCTGCGTCCATTTTCTTTCTGGAAAGAGCCTTGAATTTCTGTCCTTCCATGAACGCCTGAAGCTCAGACCACGAATGGGCCAGCGCCCCCTTCGCCTGCTGGATGAGTTCAAGATCGCCTTCTGCGGTTTCTCCGTATGCATACGGGCCGTCCGGCTCCCTGGTGAGATCGAGCATCTGCCGGGCCTCGGTTTCCATCGCCTTCAGCTGGCTGGATACTTCCTGTTTCAGCAGGTCGAGCCACACCAGCTTTTCTTCTTCCTCATCTTCCCGCACATCATACATGGCTGCCATTTGATCAAGCCATTGGTCCGGCCACGGATTCTGTGTGGCAAACGTATAAAGATCAAGCACGAGTTTCTCCACATCCAGGTCGCTGCGGTCACTGGAAAACCGTTCCACAACGTCAAAGAACCGTTCCTGCTCTTCTCCATCTCTGCCGTACCAGTCCTCAAACAGATCCTCCAGGACTTCCTGCTGGATAAGATCAGCCTCTACTGTGTCCGCAATACGGAAGCCGGGATCAAGGTCCAGCATATAGGCATACCGGCGCACCACGTCCATACAGAAGGCGTGCAGCGTTGAAATCGACGCATTCTGCAGCAGAGCCAGCTGCTTTTTTAAGTGATGGGAGCCCGGATTGTCCTCAAGGGCTTTTGCAAGGGCCTGTCCGACCCTGTTCCGCATCTCCTGAGCGGCTGCGTTTGTGAAGGTCACAACAAGCAGGGAATCGATGTCCACGGGATTTTCCTTATGCAGCAGCTTTTGAATGATCCGTTCAACGAGGACGGCCGTTTTTCCAGAACCAGCCGCCGCTGCTACGAGGATATCGGAGCCGTGCGAGTAAATGGCCCGCTCCTGTTCTTTTGTCCAGCTGACCATTATGAATTCTCCTTTCTTCCAGCCAGTCGTGCCAACACATCGTCATCGTTCAAGTCCTGCAGTTTGCGGTACTCGTTCCCCTCAAGGGTCGGATCAAACTGACAGACGGAACGGAACGAGCAGTGCTCACACGCGACCTGCTGTTTCTTCTGATAGGGATCCAGGTCAATTGTTCCATTCGTAATTTTCGTCCCTGCCTGGCCCATCAAATCGCGGATATAGGCTTTCAGCTGTTCAAAACGTTCGGCATCGGCCGTTTTTGAACTCTTGTAAAAGCCGCCGTTCGCTTTCAGAGCCGCCGGGACAATCTGGCTGTATCCCTTGTCAAGACCCGTGTCCATCATCTGGACAACGCGTTCATTTTCCAGCAGGAGCCCCTGCATTTTGAATTTCTTAAAGATTTCTTCTTCGATCTGCTGATCCTGCAGCAGCTGTTTCCCGGTAATCATCGGGTTGTGTACGTGGAAGTACAGGACCCCCGCCGGTGAAGCATTCATGCCGAGCCACTGCTCCGCATTCGTCAGGACGACATCCAGATACGCGAGCATCTGCAGAGAAAGGCCGTAAAAAACGTCGACGAGGTTCAAGCCTTTGCTGCTTGATTTATAGTCAATGATTCTAAGAAACAAATCTTCCTGAGACAAAGCTTTGTCGACCCTGTCAATCCGTCCGCGCAGCATCAGTTCATAGCCGTTCGGCAGATCAAGAGATAACGGGGGCAGCTCGGCACCTTCCGTCCCGAAACCAAGCTCAAGGCCGACGGGAGAGAAGCTGCTCTTCCGGGCCTGTTCACTGAGGACGAAAGCAGCTCTCGCAATGACCTGCTGAAGCTTCTTCTGAATATATTGATAGCGGTTGGAGCTTTTCAATATTTGGTTCTGCAGGATTGGAGCAAGGTAGCTTGTCGCCCGTTCCGCATACTGGTCCGTCTCCGGACGCTGCAGCTGGGAAAAATCGCGCCCTTCCTCCTTGATCCATTCGGTAATCTGCTTCAGCGCTTCGTGGAATAACTGCCCGATATCCGGGGCGTCCAGTTTATACGTACGCCGCTCTTCCAGGTTGAGGCTGTGCTGGGCAAAGTACTGGTAGGAACAGCGGTGATACGTCTCAAGTCTGGAGACACTCGTTTTCAGCCTTTTATCAAACAGCTGGTTTGTCGTTTCCTCTTTCAAATCGACCGGCTGATTTCGATAAAAGAGGCTTTGCAGCACGCGGTTCGTCAGCCCGTGGGCCGGCTCATGATCGATGTACCAGTTGAGCAGCTCCCACCAGACCGGCTGCATCATATACCCTTTTAAATATCTGGAAAACTGGGCCGTCAACGCTGATCGTGTTTTTGCCGGATTGGTAATAAACCGGCGTGCATCGTGGAGATCATCCGGCTCCTGCCACAATTCATGCTCCGCGCAGCGCGGGAACAGTTCTTCGATCCGCTGAATGAGCGGCGCAGGCACTTTCGATTTTCCTTCTTCGTTGCTCAACGGATAACTCACCCATAACTGCTCAGAAGCCATCGTCAAAGCAAGGTACACGTAAAAACGGTCGTCCAGCAGCTGCCGGCTGCTTCCGTCGGCAAGTTTCAATCCGTGCTCAGCGAGAAGCGAGCGCTCCTGTTCGGAGATCATTCCGTCACCTGGCGGCTTCATCGGCCACATCCCATCCGTCACACCGAGCAGGAACCCGGCTTTGATGCCCGTCATCCTGGAACGGTCAACACTTCCGATAATGACATGGTCCATGCTCGGAGGAACGTGGGCAAACGTGAGAGCCTCCAGCCCGCTGTCCAGTGTTTTCCGGAAGACCTGCAGCGACATTTTTTCCTCTCCGGCCATTTCCACCATTTCATCCAACAGCTGCAGACATGCGTCCCACACCTGCTCCTGTTCACGCCCCCGCTCAATCTCTCCGCGTTCATCATAATCGTTCCGCCACGTTTCCAGCTGTTCTGGAACACGAAGGTTTTCAAGCCATTTATACAGCACCCCTGCTCTGCCTTCAATAGACTCTGCCGCACGCAGCTGGTCATCGAAGGACTGCAGCGCCTCGCGTACCTGCTCCCGGTAGGCGTTGATCCGGTCCTGTTTTTCCTTCTCCTCATCTGTCTTGGACGCCTGCTCAAACCCGCGGAACCGCTGATATACCCAAGGTTCTTCCGAAAACCACTGACTTCGGGAGCGTATGCCGTATTCAAGCACATAGTTCTCCAGTTCATCAATGGCATCCTCCGTCAGCGGCCAGCGCGGATGGGAGGCTGGAATAAATCCGGTCTTTAACAGACGGAACACCGCATCATAACGGAAGTTTCCTTCCACGACGTCCAGTCCCGAACGAATCAGTTCAATCATCGGGTGGTTGAGCATCGTCCGTTTTTCATCAATAAACACAGGAATACCATAATCATCAAACAAGGTCTCAATCAAACTGTGATACACATCCGGCTCCCGCATCAACACCGCCATATCCTTAAACCGATAGCCCTGGTCGCGGACAAGCTCAAGAATTTTCTGTGCGACACCTTCAACTTCCGCCCGCGGATGGACGGCTTCCGCAACCGTCACAGGGGCCTGATCAGGATAAGTCTCAGCCGGGCGCACATCATAATACTCCTCCAAGTGAAGGAAAGCAGGATTATCTTTCATCCGGCCCGCAGTATGATCAAGCACTTCCACGTCATCAACTGTCGTGCCCGCCTCCTCGGCCGTCCTTTTCAGGTCAAGGTAGGTCTGTTTCGTCTCATAAAACAAATCCAGCTCTGAATTCCCTGTCTCTTCCGGGTTCTCGGTCGTAAGAGTGACGTGGACATTCTTCACCTTTTTCAATAACGCTTCGATAACCCCGTATTCCTGCGGGGTGAAGCTGTGAAAACCGTCAATATAGACGTCCGCATCTTCTAAATAACCGGCTTCCCCGATTTTTTCAGATAGAAGCTGAAGCTGATCCTCTCCGTCTATGTACTGCTCTCTTAGAGCATCTACAAGTTTATCGTAAATATAGAAAAGATCGTCCAGCTTTTCCTTCAGTCCTTCTTCCTGACTGGTGGAATGAACGAACTGCTCCAACGCATCCATCTGGGAACGAAGATCATCAGGTGTAATCCGGTACCGTTTGAATTCGGTGATGATCCCTTCCAACTGAGCAATGAACCCCTGCTTCTCCACAGCCTTCTGGAAGACGCGCCAGTCGGATGTGCGCTCTTCTACAATTTTCCTCAGCATCATCTGAACGCCTGTTGAACTGATAAACTTCCTCGTTCCCCCGCCCGTCTCCTGAAGCACACGCCAGGCGAGGCGTGAAAAGCTGAAGACCTGGGCTCTGATCGATCCCTGCATGCCTTCGCGTTTCAGCAGCCCGTATTCCTGCTGGAACGTCATTTGATCAGGCACAATATAGACAATGGCCGGACCGCGCGGGGCTTCCTGCAGACGCTGCTCGATTTCATCGAGGCAGCGCGTACTTTTTCCCGCTCCCGATCGGCCGATTAAAAAACGCAGACCCATCTTTTCCGCTCCCTTCTTTCTTCCATACTGCTTCTATTTTATCACTTTTCCCCACCAAATGAAGAATCCCATGACTCTGCAAAAAGGAAGGGCTTTGTATAGAAAGTCTTTGTTTCCTCTGGGAAGATCATCCTGCCGGGCTTTTCCCACGGGAGCGGAAAGGATGATTCCTTTCAGGATCGAAACGGATTCTCCTCCACCTGTGTTTTCCCCCTGTTGAAAAATAAAAAGGGGATCATCTGTTTATACAGATGATCCCCTTTGTTGAGCCCCTCATTGCGCAAAGGCATGTGGAAGGTTCTGCAGGGCCGTATACAGGAATAGGGCAGACAGATGATCTTCCTGCCCAAGTTCGCTGCAGCCGTTTCCCAGCTATTTAAACTGTATTCCAGCCTGACTGAACGGCCAGTAGCGGACATCCACTTTCCCGACAACCGTCTCTTCCGAAACAAAACCAAAGTAGCGGCTGTCCAGACTGTCTCTGCGGTTATCCCCCATGACGAACAACTGCCCCTCCGGTACCGTTGTGGACCCTGTCACTTCCTCCAGCGTAAAATCCTCCGTAAAAGGAAGGCCGTCACTGGGACGAAGATCATCAAGGTAGCTTTCATCCATAAGGACACCGTTCACGTAAAGCTGGTCATTCTTAAACTCTATTTCATCACCAGGAATGCCGATGACCCGTTTGACATAGTCTTCATCTTCATTAGCATGGAACACAATGACCTGCTGCCTGTCTATTTCGCTCCAGTCATACACCGCTTTGTTCACCATCAAAAGATTGCCGTCATACAGGGTGGGCTCCATAGACTCCCCATCGACGACATAACTCGCAAATAAGTAGGAACGGAAAACAAACGCCAGCAGAAGGGCAAGCAGGACAGTCCGTATCCACTTCAGGTATTTTTTCATGGTCTGCTCCTCCATGTGTTGGTCTATCCACATTTTACCCGCAATGGAACGAACTTAATCGTCGCGGCGCACTTTCCGCTCCGCCTTCCTTTGAATCCGCCCCTCCAGATATTTTCCGAGAATCCAGAATAGAAGAATACAAATACCGACGACAATCGATTTCACCGGATTCTGGGCGAATGAAGCAATGCTTGAGCCGACATAGGAGATGGTGAAGATCATCACCGATTTTCCTAATAGAACAGCAAGAATAAACTGCTGCCGGCTGACTTTGGACAAACCGGAAACGACATTGATGACGGCGGAAGGCGAAAAGGGAAAGCACATCAGCAGAAACAAAGGCCCGAAACCGTGTTCCTCCACCCATACGACGACCCGTTTCACCTGCTTCTGTTCTGTAATGGCACGGAACGGCTTTTTATCCCCGAGCCTGCGGATGATAAGAAAAACACTGACCGCACCGATCACCGAGCCGATCCAGGAATATAAAAATCCGCGGAACAGCCCGTACACCACCGAATTGGCCAGCACAAAGGCCACTAAGGGGAGAACAGGAAGAAAAGCTTCCAGCAGGGGAAGAAGAATGCCGGGAAGCGGACCGAGGCGATCCAGCTCCTCCAGCTGGCGGATGATATAATCAAACAGCTGATCGTTCTCAGCTAAATGCCGCCATTGATTGATTTTTTCAAATACAGCATCCATGATGAAGCTCCTTATGTACACCTATGAAGAGGGGTTTTCTTTTTATTTTATAGGATAGGTATCCCCTCTGCCCAGTCTGTTTAATCAAGATTTCCGTTTCTTTCTCCCGCTGCCACTTTTAACCTCTTCAAAAAAACAGGTTGCATAAAAAGGATGTCTGCGTGGTATAATACAGAACAGGAACGTTTGTTCGTATTCGGAGGGGAATGACATGAGGTACTTAAAACAGAAAGAATTGGATCTCGCTTCCCGCTACTTGTTTTTATCTATGGCGGTTACAGTCATCAGGCAGGATCGGAAACACGTGGAACAGGGGAAATTCAAAATAAAGGAGCCGTACATGGAGCTGCTCGGTAAAATGGAGCTGGAAGCGCGCCAGGAAAGAAAAGAGCTGAGAAAACAGATGGATGCCATGAAGATCCAGGTTGTGGAGTCCGGACGCAATGATTCCTTCACGTCTTTTCTATTCCTTGCCCACGGCTATGAGGAAAAGCGGAACTACTTCAACCCGGCCATCCGCAAAAAGGTGGAAAACATTCTATTTGAGCTTATGAAAAGGTCTCAGCAATCCGGTCCGCCCGTCGCTCAGAGGCAGCCGGCCCATCACGAAAACGGTCTTCGAGAATAACGCGCAGATGAGCCGTGCGCTGTACCTGGTTGGCAAACATCCCGTCAGAAACAGGAAAATTGACGGATGTGCCCTGTCCGAAATGGACCGTCGTCGTTTTATCACGCTCACCGTTAAAGGTCCGGATATATTTGTGGGCGACCCAGGAGCATTCTTTTCGTTTCGGGGAAATAATAGGGAAGAAATAAATACCCATCGCTTCGGAGATGACAATCGGAGGTTTATGTGTGTAGCTTGTCAGTTGTTTCGTCCCGGCCATGCGCCCGTCCAGACTGCTGGCGAAATAACGGCAGGAATCATCCACGATCGTACTGGGAGCCGCGTGCACATAAAAGCGCTCTTCCCGCTCCACAACTTCGGTAAAGACTTGTCCATTATCCTGCTGGACAGCAACCAGCGCCATCGTCTTCGGATTGATTTCGTATTCTGTTTTCTGCACATGCGTCATCCACAAACACCCTTTCTCATTTAGACAGCGGTAACTCTCCCTGCAGGTCGATCTTACCGCTTTTCTTCTTCAATCTACCAAAAACTAAGAAAAAAGTCTAAACATTCTCAAAAAAATATCCATATCTGCTATACTACAGTTAACAGCCGCTGCCTTCGGGGTAAGCGTCTTTCTTTTCTTCCCCCTTCTGTCCGAAATCCGGATTGAGCAGTGTAAACACCTCAAGTTCAGGCTGACCTTTCATCACAGGCACCTCATTCCCTCCATTCCAAAGAAAGGAGACTATTCATGTGGAAACGTAAAAAGAAACCTTCACAAGCCGGCAGAAAACAAACATTGGAAGTCCGTGACTTATCGATCCATGATGTCCGCAAGGCCGTTCACGCCTTCGCTGATCACAAACCAGGAGATGTTCCCTTGAGCGTCCTCATCAATCAGGACCTGACACTGGACTATGACCTGCTGGCGCCATATCTCGAGGGACTTCCGGAGAAGAACTACTATATGTCCAGAGAAACTTATGAACTGTTCGAAGAAGACGCCCTTGACTTAGCTCAGGATCTGGACCTCGTTCAATATGCCGTGGATCAATACATGAAACAGACTCAGGAACTTCCTGTCATTGATCATGACCCTTTTAAACGGATAAATTATTATAAGCTGGAAAAACATGATTTGTTACAGCGCCGCCCGAATCGCGACTTTTATCTCACAGACGAGGAGTTTATGATCACCTATAAAAAGCCGGAATAATAAAAGACAAAAAAATGCCAATGCTTCATAGGAAGCATTGGCCAAAAGAGACGACTGGTTAACTTTTGAGTGAGGGAATAAATTGTTTGAAAAGTTCTTCTGAGAGGGAAGATTCTTTTCATTACACTCATCAGTAACAAGTTACTGACCCATTTACGACAACCAATCGCAAATGGTTTGAGATCAATAAGCATCACCGCTTATCTGTTTTTATTGTAATATATCTTCCGCTCATAATCACCGAAAAAAAGTTGCGGTTTCCCGCAACTCCTTGCGTATTTACTAAGAAATGACATTTGACCTTCCCTCACGAGGACTTGATCAGCTCGTCCTGCTCTTCCTTCCACACCGTCTCTTTCTTCTCATAATCCCGCTGCAGAGACTCGAGATCAACAAGAGAGTCGTGTGTCTGCTTTCGAATCCTGCGTACCTCTTCATGGGACTGCTGGATTTTATTCTGTACAAATAAATCCACAATCAAACCATCCAGAAAGTAATCAGCTATCGTCCATCCTTCAGAGATTCGGAGGTCCACATCGGCGAATTCGCCGATGTCCGCCATTTCATTTGCAAACTTCCGCAAATGCTGTTGGGCCATATGAACAGCTTCTTCTGCCTCATCCATTCTGGAATGCTTCACCGCTGTGGTGAGAAGACCCCCGCCAAGCATATCGGCCATTCCCCAGTTTTCCGCTTTCGTCAAAAACTCCGAAGCCGTCTCCAAAGCCTTGTGCGCTTCCTTTCCTGCCTGCAGGGCTTCTTCAATTTCTGTCCGCTCTGCAAGAAGCTGCGAGCGCTTCTCACTAATTTCCAGCAGCCGCTTTCCTTTATCACCGCCGCCGGAGACGAGCGCCTCTTTTCGTTCCTCGTACAGCGTACGATAGCGCGTCCGCACCCCGCTCAGGCTCTGCATCCGTTCTTCAATATGACGTATTTCCCCTTCGATGTCCTTACGGGACTTTTCAGCCTCCCGCCATTTCACACCAGCCTCAACCACTTCCTGCTTTTCTTTTTCCATCCGGTCCTGCTTTTGGCCGGTAAGGACAACGAATAGACGACTCAAACGAACACGCTCCAGCTTTTCCACATCCTCTTTTTCCTCCTCCAGTCTACGAGCGAAATGGGCTTCTTTTCCGCGTGCCTCCTGAAGCTCTTTTTCCAGCTGGTGATGTTCACGTTCCAAACGTTCCAGCCTATGTACGTCCTGTTTGGCTTCCATCAATCGAGATAATTGTTTCTCCACGTTTCATTCCCCCTTTCCTTTTTTACGACCCCACCCACATGAACGTTTCACATCCATGAAAAAAAGACTGCCGTAATAGGCAGTCTACTCATCCAACAGGTTGTTTTCAGCGATATGATCTGACACGATATCCACAAGAAGCTCACCTTCACGCAGGAGCTCCCCACGTCCGAAAGCTTCAAAACCATCTCCGCCGTAAGCCAGATACTGGGTGACAGCGACCGTATAGGTCTGCTCGGGATCGACCGGTTCACCGTCTTGATCCCGCAGGTTATATACAGAAATCACTCCGTCGTTCTTCTCCCACTCATATGTCAGCCCTGATGGCTGTACCCTGTTCGTCCGTCCTTCGCTCCACTGTTCAAGCAGAGCGTCTTCAATCTGTTCGCCGGTCATTGTCAGACTGACCCCATAATGCTTGAAAGGAAGCGAGGAGTGCAGGTCCACAGCTTGAATGGGACCTTGAGGGATACTTTGACGTATCCCACCGTGATGCACGAATGCCATATCCGCCTGCATCTTCTCCTTCAGTGAACCGGCTACAAGCTCACCGAGTGCAGAACGGCCTTTTTCGTCTTTCTTCCTCGACAAACCACGTTCCGCCTCTCCCAGCACCTGGTGATACTCCTCTTCGATCTGAGCCTGATACGGCTCCAGCAATGCCTTTGTCTCCTGATCCGGGTCCATCCCTTCGTGGTAGGTCACAATAATCTCTGCTTCTTTATTGACGATATCTTGAGTGGCCGGGTCGATCGTCAAATCGACTTTGGAAAATGCCCGGCCGTACGAATACGCCTGAACAATCAGCTTTCCATCTACTTCAATATCTGCATACGTATGGTTATGCCCTGCAAACAGGACATCAACTTCATCATCAATGGCTCCGGCCATCTCTACAAAGGACTCAGATCCTTTTGTGCCGGACTTGTCAGATGCAGCCGAAACATGGCCGAGAACAATAATGGAAGAAACCCCTTTATCCTTCAATTCCTGAACCGCTTCATTGACCGCCGTGACTTCATCCGTAATCCTGACGCCTTCCAAGTTCTCTTCGAGGACATAATCACGCGTGTCTGTCGTTACCACTCCAATAAAACCGACAGGCACACCTTTGATTTCTTTAATGATGTGGGAAGGAAGCAGCGGCTCTCCTGTCGATTCATCCACGACATTTGCAGCAGTATAAGGGGTGGTCGAACCAGAAAACGTCCCCGTCTGCTTATGCCATCCCCCGTCAAGCAGGCGCGTCATTTCCTCTACTCCCTCATCCAGTTCATGGTTTCCTAGTGTTCCAACATCAAAGCCCACCCTGTTCATCCATTCGACCGTTGGTTCATCCTGAAACAAAGAAGAAATTGGCGGACTTCCACCAATCATGTCTCCTGCGTGAACAATAAGAGAGTGAGGGTTCTCCTTCTCATAGGCTTTCAAGTAAGCGGCCAGGTATTCAGCCCCTCCCGCTTTCTTTCCATCAAAGGTCAGTTCTGCCTCCAGCTGACCATGCAGATCGTTGACACCGAGAAGCTGAATGTCCACGGGCTCCTCGGAATACAGCGTTTCAGCAGCCAGCAGAAAACCTGTAACAAGCAGCAGCCCCAACAGCAGCGGCATTCGACGTTTGAACGTTCTCATACACCCACCCCTTCCTTATTCCTCTTTAAAGTATCAAGAGAAAATAAACGGGGTCTTAAGTTCTTATAAATGATTGTTAAATTAAAGAAGCCGCTCCGGCTGAATGAAACCGGAACGGCTTAATGATTAAGAGCTGGTGAGCTGCTTGCGTAAGTTCTTTCTTAATATTTTCCCTGTTGTGTTCTTTGGAAGTTCGTGTAGAAACTCAATTCGGGACGGCCATTTATACTTGGCGAGCCGCTCACGGCAGAAAGCGAGCAGTTCGGCTTCCCGGAGAGACGGATTCCTGGAAACAACAAAACTGATGACCGTTTCCCCAAGCTCCGGGTGCGGCGCACCGACGACCGCCACTTCTGTAATGTCCTCGTGGCTGTATAAAACCTCTTCCACTTCTCTTGGATAGACATTATAGCCCCCGACAAGAATCATATCCTTCTTCCGGTCCACAATGTAGAAATACCCTTCTTCATCTACACGGGCCATATCGCCGGTATAAAGCCAGCCATCTCTGATTGTTACAGCAGTTTCCTCCGGCATTTTGTAATAGCCTTTCATCACGTTCGGACCTTTGACGATCAACTCTCCGACTTCGCCGACAGGAACATCTTCTCCTAGTTCATCCACGACGCGGTTTTCTACATTTTTTATATTTCTCCCTATTGATCCAGCTTTTCTCGGACGGTCCAGCGGGTTGAAGGCAGTGACCGGCGAAGCCTCCGACAATCCATACCCTTCTGAGATCCGTACGTGAAACTGCTGTTCAAAAGATTCCAGCAGGGATACAGGCAGCGATGAGCCGCCGGAGATGGACAGACGCATGTGCCGGAAGGTCTGCACCTGATCGCTGCCTGTCTGCTGCAGATAATTATACATCGTCGGCACTCCGGCAAACACGGTAGCTTTATGTTCATCTGCCACAGCAAATACTTCCTGAGGGGAAAACTTCGGAATGACGAGGATGGTGCCTCCATTCATAAGCGGTGCATTCAAACAGACGGTCAGGCAGAAAACATGGAACATCGGCAGTGTGGCAATGACCCGGTCATCGGAAGAAAACTCCAGGTAGTCCGCCACATCTGTGGCGTTGGAATATAAATTCCGGTGGGTCAGCATCGCACCTTTCGGCTTCCCGGTCGTTCCTGAGGTATAAAGGATGACTCCCGTGTCTTCATCCTCAAGGGGCGGTCCCTCAAAAGCCGGGCTGCCTTCCTCCACCGCTTTTGTAAACGATTTCATTTTTGGAGACAAGGAAGATGCGGACAAATCCATACCGCTGTTCGTATCGGCAGCAAAATAATGCTCCACATCGCTTTGGTGATCCAAATGTTCAAAAATCTCCAAAAGGACATCCATTGTGATGACAGCTTTGACATCCCCATTCTTTAAAATGTATCCAATCTCTGATGCGGTGTAGGTCGGGTTGATTGGGATAACAGTCGTCCCCGCACGGAGGGCTCCGTACAAGCCGATCATAAACAGAGGACTGTTCCCACTTACCAAAGCCACATGGTCTCCTTTCCCATAGCCAAGCCTGGACAACGTTGAAGCGAATTTCGTTACGGACGCATCGAACTCTTTGTAGCTGACCGAATGACCTTGAAAAATATAGGCATCCTTGTCAGGGTTTTCTTGAGCCGTCAGCATCAGCTGTCCGCTTAAATTCATGCATGCTCCCCCTTATTATGAATGAATAATCATTCACCATTTGTATTTTCTAATTAATTATAAAATACTGAAAACTTTTTATCAACTTATGTCTAAACGTGAAATAGGAAAAACCCGGCCCCCTCAAAAGAGACCGGGAATTTTTTAATAAAGGATGTTCAAAAAGTCTTCTTTTGAAATTTTCCCAAGGTAATAGGAAATATCCACCTCATCCAAAGCTTCAGAGATGGCCTGGCGTTCATACCTGCATCCGATCAATGTATCCTCGACTACATGGATATCACCGACACCGAAGAAATCTCCAAACACTTTTGCGTTCTGGATGGTACCTTTAGACACATCAAGACGGACATCGTAACTCCCTGCTCCTTCAATCCGCTTGGTGTGCTGGATGTTGAACTTCGGAGAACGGCCGTAGTTCCAGTCCCAGTTTTTATAGCGCTCATCGGCAAGTTTATGGATGTTGTCCCAGTCTTCGGCAGTCAGCTTATACTGTGGTACATCCTTCACATCCTCCACATCAAAAATATAGCGGAGAATCAGGTGTTTGAATTCCTCCATGGAAATCGGCTCTTCGAGAAATTCAGAGATGTTCGCAACGCGGCTGCGGATCGATTTGATTCCTTTGGATTTGATCTTTTCTGTTTTCACATTCAGCGCAGATACGACGTTTTCGATTTCAGAATCCAGCATTAACGTTCCATGACTGAACATCCGCCCTCGTGTAGAAAACTGGGCATTCCCTGAAATTTTCCGGCCATCCTCTGCGGTAATGTCATTTCTCCCGGACAACTCCGCATTTACACCGAGCTTTTTCAAGGCTTCTGTCACCGGCTTCGTAAATTTAGCGAAATCATGGAAGCTGTCTCCGTCATCCTTCGTGATGAAGCTGAAATTCAAGTTTCCGAGATCATGATAAACGGCTCCCCCACCGGACAGGCGGCGTACAACATGAATGCCGTTATCTTCCACATAATTGGTGTTGATTTCCTCCACCGTGTTTTGGTTCTTCCCAATTATGATGGACGGTTCATTGATATAGAACAGTAAGTAGGTTTCATTAATATCGAGATTTTTTAAGGCGTACTCCTCGATCGCCAGATTAATCCTGGGATCATTAATGCCTTCGTGGTCTATAAAAAGCATGGCTTTCATCCTTTCCAGTCCTTATTCCATGTACCATTGTAATCGTTTAGAAAAGGAGAAACAATCTATTTACTCCAGGATAAACCTTCCTCTGCGATCTGAATGGTTCCTTGAAAAACGTTCCGGGCTTCCTGACGCAGGCGGGTATGATCCCCGAAATGTGGAAGATGACTGAGCCAGAGCGTATCCACCCCGGCATCCCGGGCGATGGTGGCAGCTTCTGTACTGGTCATATGCCCCGGACCGGTCCCATCCATTCCATGATAGAAGTTCGTATCTGTAATCAACAGGTCCGCCCCTTCTGCAAAATCCCCCCACGGTTCGAAATAACTCGTGTCCGCTGTATAAACAATCGTGTTGTCCCCATCACTGATCCGCATACCATAACAAGGAACAGGGTGGGAGGTTTTTTGAAAGTCAATCGTGAATGGTCCGAGTTTCAGCGTTTCTCCAGGATCATAGCCGACGCCTTCTGTATACTGATGGCTCAGCCGCTCAAACTGTTGTTTGTCTTCTTTGTGCCCATATAGATAAAGCTTCTGATTCGTTTCATGCAGAGTGTTCTGAACGAGCATCGCGTATTGCAGCGGTCCGATATCCGCTATATGGTCATGATGGTAATGAGACAAAAGGACAGCATCAAGATCCATCACTTTTTTGTACTGCTGCAGTCGCGACAAAACACCACTTCCGCAATCGACAAGCATCGTAAATCCATCCTTCTCCAACAAGTATCCGGAGGTCGCACTTCCTGCCGCCGGATAGGCTCCCCAGTATCCGATAATCGTCACTTTCACATCATCCACTCCCTTTTTAAAAAAATTCCGCCTAAATATGCTTTGTTTTATAACAGATGGTTGATTTCTGAATATTGTTATAATACAATGGTTTTACATTAAAAATACTTGGAGGCGATTTACCATGATGAATGTTCTTGAGTTTTTCCGTAACCTGCCGAAAAAGCACTGTGCTCAATGTGGAAATGTCATTCAGGAAAAAGCCGACTGTTATGGTAATGTTTGCGACGACTGCGACCACCCTGCCCGTTAATTCCAGTATTCCACAAAAATCCATAGAGTGAACCTTTCATTTGAAGCAGCTGGCATCAGCTGCTTTTTTTTATGGATGCCATAAAAAAAAGCCATTCGTAGAAAACTACTGAATGGCTGCTTCTCTGCGTTTCGTTGAATTTCTTAATAGAAGCTGATGGGGATAGACATACCGCTTCGGTGCAATGGCTCCCGGATGAAGCAGCTGCTGTATGAGTACTTCCACCGTTTTATCCGCCATTTGTATGACCGGCTGCTGGATGGTTGTGACAGAAGGCACCATCAGGAGCGACACCATCTGATTATCAAACCCTACCACGGCGAGGTCCTCCGGCACCTTCCAGTCTGAGGAAGAAGCTTCATAGATTAAACCGGCTGCTACTTCATCCGATCCAGTAAATACCCCGTCAATATAAGGGAATTCGCTGCGAATCAAATGAAAGACCTTCTGTCCGTCACTGACATCAATCGCCCAGTCAATATTAAGCTCGTCGAGGAAAGGTCGTCCATATTCCTCCAACGCCTCAAGGAATCCCTGCTTCCGCATAGCTCCCAGATGACTTTCCGGCCCTCCGCTGGCGTACGCAATATGTTTACACCCCTGCTCCAGCAAATGAACAGCAGCTTCGTAGGCGGCTGTTTTATGATCCATATGAATCATTGGAATCGAAGCATCCTCCATGTATTCATTGCAGAACACAATCGGACCGGACTCCAGATAAGGCTCGACATCCTTCCAATCATTGATGAGGGAAGCCATAATCACACCATCCACCTGCTTTGTTTTCAGCAGCTGAAGATAGTCGATTTCTTTTTTTCTGGAATGGTGGGTCTGGCAGACGATCACCTGGTATCCCCATTCGGATGCTTTCTGCTCCATCGCTTCAATTAAGTTTCCGAAGAATGGATTGGTAACCCTGGGCAGCAGGACTGCTATGGTTTCTGTTTTCTGGCTGCGCAGGCGGCGCGCAGATGAATTGGGGACATACCCGAGGTCCTTCATGGCCTGGACTATTCGCTGCCGCTTTTCTTCAGTCACGTATGGCTGATCATTAATGACGCGGGACACCGTCGTCCTTGATAATCCAGCCAATTTCGCTACATCTTCAATCGTAGCCATATTCATTTCCCCCTTGATGCTATTTGAAAACGTTTCCAATTATTATCATACTAAGCCTTGTCGTTTCATGCAAGCCCTTTCATAAGGTTGCAGGCTTCTATAAGGAAGGCTGCATATAAAAAAAGCCCCCCGTTGATCCGGGGAGCTCTTCTCGTGCCATTATACAAAAAGATGTGTGAGAACCTTCTCTACGGCCGCTTCTCCCTGGTCAATACAGTCAGGAAGACCGATGCCGCGGTAGGAGCCGCCAGCCAGATAAATGCCGGGCAGCTCTTTTTCCATAGCTGCTGTAATATGCTGCAGCTTTTCCTTATGCCCCACCTTATACTGAGGCATTGCATCATGCCAGCGCGTCACAACAGAAAAATCCGGTTTTTCCGTAATGTTCATCGTTTTATTCAAATCCTTCAAAACGATGTCCTGGATTTCTTCATCCGTCTTTTCGACGATTTCCTGATCCGACGGCTTACCGACATAACACCGGAGAAGCACTTTTCCCTCTGGTGTCGAGTGCGGCCATTTTTTATGTGTCCACGTGCAGGCGGTGATGCGGAAATCGCTGTTTCTCGACACGACAAAGCCTGTGCCGTCAATATCCTTCTTAATGGCTGACGCATCAAAAGCCATGGCGACGTTGGCCACCGATGTGGCATTGGTATTCTTAAACGGCTCAAGAAAATCAAAGTGGGACAGCATGCGCTGAACCGCGAAATGGGGAACAGCCATAATGACAGCATCCGCTTCCTTCACTGTTCCATTACTGAGCAGCAGTTGATAGCCATCGTCCTGTTTCTCGATATGATTCACTTGGACTCCCGTTTGTACCGTTCCTGGATGCAGCTGCTCTTCGACCGCATCCACCAGGGAGCTGAGCCCGTGTTTCAGGGTACGGAACATGCTCGGTTTCTTTTCGCCTTTTTTACGCTTTGGGATGTTAGTGGTCCGACGCAGTCCTTTAATCAGGCTGCCATACTCCTGCTCCATCTCATAAAACTGCGGGAAGGTCGCCTTCAGGCTCAGCTGATCGATGTCGCCGGCATAAATGCCGGACAAAAGCGGCTCAATCAGGTTTTCGACCACTTGATTCCCCAGCCGGCGCCGGAAGAAAAGTCCAAGCGACTGATCTCCCTCCACCGTCTTTTTGGACTTCACAAGATCCATCGACGCTCTGATTTTTCCTGCAGGTGTGAACAATCCGGAAAAAAGAAATGGACGGATCCGCGTAGGAATCCCCATATAGGATCCCGCCGGCATCTTGTGAAGCCGCCCATTCACTAAGATGTAGGATTGACCTGTCCCATTGGGTACAAGCTCCTCCCTCAGTCCGACTTCACGGGCCAGGCGCCCGGCGCTTTCCTTTCGTTCCAGAAAAGAATCAGGACCGCGTTCAATCGTGAACCCGTCCTTTTTCACGGTTTCAATTTTACCGCCCAGACGATGGCCGGCTTCTAATAATGATACATCGAGAGGGATGTCTTTTTCGTCTGCTTTTTTCTGAAGGTAATAGGCGGATGTTAATCCTGTGATCCCCCCGCCTATAACTACGACTTGTTTTCGTTCCCCCATCGTCTTACTGCTCTTTCGCTTTATCCAGCACGACATCAGCTAGAGTGTCGATAAACTGCGGATGCGTATTCGGCATTTCAGGACGGTAATAGCCTGCTCCGATTTCATCACAGACAACCTTACACTCGTAATCGTTGTCGTAAAGAACTTCCAAGTGATCGGAAACGAAACCGACCGGCGCATACACGAAAGTGGTGTATCCTTTTTCATGATAAAGATCACGGGTAAGGTCCTGCACGTCCGGACCGATCCATGGATCCGGTGTATTCCCTTCACTCTGCCAGCCGATTTCATAATTGGTGATGCCGGCGGCTTCTGCAATCAAATCCGCCGTTTTCTTCAGCTGATCCGGATATGGATCGCCGCCTTCCAAAATCTTCATCGGCAGACTGTGCGCCGATACGATCAGGCAGCTGTTTTCTTTTTCTGCTTCATCCATTTTGCTGTATTCCGCTTCCAAAGCCTGCTTCCAGTAATCGATAAAGCCCGGGGCGTCGTACCAGCTTTCCACAGAACGGATAGTGATGCCGTGTTTGTCTGCTTCCTCTTTCGCACGTCCGTTGTAAGATTTTACGCTGTACGTGGAATAGTGGGGAGCAAGAACAATGGAAACCGCTTCGTCAATGCCATCTTCGGCCATCTGAGCCACCGCATCTTCCACGAACGGCTCAATATGTTTTAAGCCAAGATACATATGGAATTCAACATCCTCCTGTTTTTCATTCAACGCGTTCTGTACGGCTTCGGCCTGATCATCCGTAATGCGGGCCAGAGGCGATATGCCTCCAATGGCATCATAACGGTCACGCAGATCCTGAAGAAGCTCATCCGACGGCTTTCTTCCCCGGCGGATGTGTGTGTAATAACGCTCCAAATCTTCTTCCTTATAAGGAGTTCCATAAGCCATTACTAATAGTCCCATTTTCTTCTGTGCCATGCAGCTTCACCTCTTAGTTCTTTTTTGAGTACGTATGGATTAAATTGGTCAAACGCTTCAATGTTTCCGGTTTGATATCCGGTGTGACACCATGTCCAAGATTAAAGATGTGGGACGGATGATTTCTGCCCTCATCAATGATCCGCTTGGCCCGCTCTTCAATAACGTCCCAGTCGGATAAGAGAATCGTCGGATCCAGGTTCCCCTGCAGCGGTTTCGTCACCCCTGCGTTTCTAGCTTCTGTAATCGACATTCTCCAGTCCAGACCAATGACATCGACAGGAAGATCATCCCATTCGTGGATCAAATGACCTGCTCCGACGCCGAAAGTAATCAACGGGACATTTTCTTCCTTCAATTCAGAGAAGATCCGCTGCATCACCGGCTTGATAAATGTCCGGTAGTCTTCGACGTTCAGGGAACCTACCCACGAATCGAAAATCTGGATGGCTTCGGCTCCGGCTGCCACCTGCGCTTTTACATACGCAATGACCATATCAGCAAGCTTATCCATGAGAGCAAACCATGTCATCGGCTCACTGTACATCAGTGATTTTGTTTTGCTGTAGTTCTTGGAAGGACCGCCTTCAATCATATAGCTTGCCAGTGTGAACGGCGCTCCACTGAAGCCGATCAATGGTACTGTCAGCTGCTCTTTCGTAAGCAGACGGATGGTATCCAGAACATAAGGAACATCCGCCTCCGGATCAATGGTTCCAAGCTTCAAGATGTCGTCTTTCGAGCGGACTGGATTATGGATGACGGGACCGACCCCTTTTTTGATCTCGACATCCACACCAATCGCCGGAAGAGGGGACATGATATCCTTATAAAGAATGGCAGCGTCCACGCCGTACTGCTCGACAGGCAGACGTGTGACGTAGGCACACAGTTCCGGTTCATGAGTGATCTCAAACAATGAGTATTTCTCTTTTAGTTTGCGGTATTCAGGCTGTGACCGTCCGGCCTGGCGCATAAACCATACGGGTGTATGGTCGGTTTCTTCACCGCGGAAAGCTCTCAATATTGTGTCATTCTCAATTTTCTTCATGAATAAGACTCCTTTTTAACGTTCATCAACGACCCGTTTTCAACTATAACATTTATCGGAAAACCATGTCGCTGTATAAGTGGTTTGTCACGATTTTGTACGATTTTAAAAGTCCCAGTTCAGGCGGACAGAGTTGGACGGCTGTCCTTCTTTACCTGTAAGCGGGTCGGCGGGGACAATGTAGTAGCGGGTCTCATCAAAAACACTGAACGCACTGATGCGGAACTCCCCTTTGCCGGTCACTTCCCCGACTTTAACATCCTCTCCCTCTTCTTCCCTGAAAATACGGTAAATAATCCGTTCATCCTCCGGTATGCTCCACGTAATCGTCCCGCGCAGCGTAGCCAGTCCGCCCAGGTTGAGGTTAGCCTCCGCATCTGTAATCACCGGCAGGGAGACAGGATCAGGAAGACTTTCCACTCCTTCCGGCTGTTCAAACGCTGTCGCAAGCTCCTGCTGCTGGTCCACTTTCGTTAAAATGCGTTTCATCATGCGGGCCGGATAGGCACTGCTGCCTTCCAGACGGCTGCCTTCTTCATTGGAGTCATACCCCATCCAGACGGCTCCGGCATATTCCGGGGTATAGCCGGCAAACCAGACATCTGTATCCTGCTGCGTACCGGTTTTCCCAGCCAGGGCTTTCGGATAGTCGCCGGAACTTGCGGTACCATCCTCCACGACTGTCTGCAGAATTTCCGTCAAATACCAGGAGGTTTGAGCGTCAAACACCTGCACTTCTTCCGGCGTATGCTCATGGATAACCTTTCCCTCCCGGTCTGCCATCTGCTTAATGGTATAACTGTCTTTCTTCACTCCTGACTGGGCAACGGCCCCGTATGCCTCTGCCATCTGCAGGGGTGTATAGCCTTCAGAAAGCCCGCCTAAAGCAATCGCAAGCCCATCGTCCTTTGTAGAAAGACCCAGTTTATCTAAATACGTTTTCGCATAAGGGATGCCGATTTGATCGAGCAGCCATACCGCTGACACGTTCTTCGATTCTACAAGAGCTTCGTAGAGCGACACCTGACCTTCGTACTCATCGTTGTAGTTTCTTGGATTAAACTCACCAAAGGCCTGCCGTTCATCCGACAGCAGGGAATACGGGTCATATTCATCCATCATGAGGGCCGGGCCGTAGACCGCGAACGGTTTGATCGTTGAAGCCGGCGGCTGTTTTGAAAGAACCCGGTTGAAGTCCCCGTGCACATAATCCCGTCCGCCAACAGCGGCAGCAACGGCTCCCGTCCGGTGATCGGTAATCGTCAGCGCCCCTTCCACAGGACCTGCTGTCCCGGGAATATATTCGCCGTTTTTCATTTCTTCGGCAGCTATTTTCTGAATGACCGGATCCATCTCCACGATGATCTGATAACCGCCGCGCTTCAGTTCATCCCGTGAGATATGATACTTCTCAGCCGCTTCCTGAATAACGAGGTCGACGTAACTATTGGACCACGTCTCCTCCTCCGTATCTTCTTCTCTTTCCACAGCCAATGTCGTTCCCTGCATCTGTTTCAGTACAGCGGCATCTATGCTTCCTACGTCATACATCCGTGCCAGCACAACGTTCCTGCGTTCTTCAGCTGCTTCAGGGTTTTCAAAAGGAGAGTAGGTATTCGGTGCTTTCGGCAGCCCTGCCAAAAGCGCTCCTTGAGCGATGCTGAGATCTGAGACTGAGGTCTGGAAATAGTGCTGGGAAGCGGCTTCAATGCCGTACGTTCCCTCCCCGAAATAAATCCGGTTCAAATAAAGTTCCAAGATTTCGTCCTTCGTGAAGTTCCGCTCCAAATAAAGGGCGGCCATCACTTCCTTCGTCTTACGCATCCACGTCTTTTCATTGGTCAAAAACACATTTTTCGCCAGCTGCTGCGTGATGGTACTGGCTCCCTCCACCTTTTTCATGGCGATGATATCCTTATATACCGCACGTAGAATACCTTTAAAGTCTACGCCGGAGTGCTCACGGAAACGGCTGTCCTCCACGGCAGTAAAGGCTTCCTGCACATGATCAGGAACCTGGTCGATACTGACGACCTGCCGATTCTTCGTATAGATACGCTCAATCACTTCACCATCGGCCGTTTCCACTGTCGTCATTTCATCAAGGATTAAATCCTTCTCATTGACGACGAAACGCCCGCCGAAATAGATCGTCATAAAGCCTGCAAATAAGAAAAAGACAAGCACGCCAAGACCGAGAAGCGGCCACTTCCATTTCTTCACCCAGGAAGGAAGCTTGTCCCATTGTTTTTTTAATTTCACTGCAATTCGACCCTTTCTGTCTGTCACCTTCCAGCTTGCCACCCTTCAACCCCTATTGATACACTGAACGTACCGAAGGAAAGGAGACATCGCCTATGAAAGTTTCAATGACAAGTGGTACACTGGATTACTTAGCTAAACTGCGGGAGCAGCACCCTGACGCCTCCATCTTCTACATGCAGGATCAGGATAAAACCCTCGCTTATTATGAAGGAGACGGTCCTTCGATTTTCTCTGAGGGCCGGGATTATGAGACGGTCGACCGTGTCGGGGACGTCCAGTCGGAAGGGTATGTGGTTATGAACAACATCCCTGTCAGTGAAGAGGGACGTCCGGTGTTTGAGGATCGTTTCAAGCAGAGAGCGGGAAGCGTAGAAAACCAGGAAGGCTTCCAGGCCATCCGTATCCTCCGCCCGCTGAAAGGAAATACGTATGTTGTCTTCACCCAGTGGCGGAACCAGCAGGACTTCGAAGACTGGAAGAATTCCAAATCCTTTGATGATGCCCACAAAAAGTCCGGACCGAAACACGCGAAGAAACCTTCCTTTATAGACGGAGACGCCTATATTACACAATACCGTATGATCCAGCTTGAAGACTAGCATAGCAAAAGTGAGCGGCACATGCCGCTCACTTTTTTATTCTTCCTCTGCCCCATTGAGTACTTCATTCCGGAAAAATTCCTCGAACACCGTTTCCGGCTGCTCTCCGACAAGTCTCGCCTGCTCTTCGCCATTTTCATAATGGACGAGTGTCGGCGTTGATTCAATGCTGTACGCTGTCCACACATCAAACTCTAATAAGTTCATTTTTTTCATGTCGATATCCAGATCCTCTACCATCGGCACAAGCACAGGAGTTGTCCGTTGACAATGCGGGCAGGTCGGACTGTAAAAATACACGGTAACCGGATCTCCCGATTCGATTTCCTCCTCCAGCTCATCCGGCAGAATCTGATTCTGGTAATTCGGATCGTCCAGCTGATTGATTGTAGCCTGGTCCAGCTCTTCCTTCCCATAAGGGTTACCGGCTGTCTTTTGATTGTTCTGGTAATTGACGACAAAGATCAGGACCACAACGAGAACAGCCAGCACACTGGCGAAAATAATCATGCCTTTTTTCATGAACGATGACTTCCTTCCTTTTTCACTACAAGCACGTGAATGATAAAAATGATGATAAATGCGGTTCCCGCTAAAAACGGAATGGTGATGAAACCGAATAGATTGATATACTGGCCACTGCACGGCACAAGACCGCACGAATCCCCGGCGGATAAGGCCGGGATTTTCTGGAGGCTGTAGTGCCAGGCAGATACACACACACCGATACCGCTCATAAACAGCCCCGGCAGCGTAACCGCCATATTCTTTTTCACAAGGGCTGTGCCATAGATGAGCACGAGCGGGTACATGAGAATACGCTGATACCAGCACAACTCACACGGCGGAAAGCCGAGCACTTCTGAAAAAAACAAGCTTCCGGCCATGGCAGTCAGAGATACAGCCCAGATGACAAACAGCCGGCTTTCATGATCCTTCTTCATACAAGTCTTCCTTTCTCTCTCCTACCTGTCATTATACTCGTGTATTTATTGAAAACAAAGGATTTATCCATTTATAAAACACTCCCCTTACGCCTGCACAAGCCCATTACGATGGGCATAAACAGCCGCTTGTGTCCGATCCTGCACCTCAAGCTTGCTCAGCACATGACTGACGTGGGTTTTCACCGTTTTTATGCCGATGTAAAGAACATCACTGATTTCCTGGTTGGTCATCCCTTCTCCGATACACTTAAGAACTTCAAGCTCCCGATTCGTTAAATCCTCATGCAAGGATTTATCTTTCCGAAACCGGGTCATCATTTTCGTGGCGACTTTTGGTTCAATGACGTTTTCTCCCGCAAAAGCCTTCCGGATCGCGTCTGCGATTTCATCAGCCGACGAGGTTTTCAACATGTAGCTGAATGCCCCGGCTTCAAGGGCGGGAAAGACCTTTTCATCATCGTAATAGCTTGTCAGAATGATAATCCGGCACGCTTCGGTTTTCATAATTTCTTCCGTAGCTTCAATACCGGTTCCGTCCTCCATAATCAAGTCCATGAGGACAACATCCGGCTTCTGCTGCTGCACGACGGCCACTCCTGCTCTGCCGCTGGATGCCTCCCCTACAATATCAAGGTCCTCTTCCGTACTTAAATAAGCAATGACGCCTTTACGTACAACATCATGATCATCAACGACTACCACACGGATCATCCTGTTTCCCCCTCCATTGTAAAACGGACAGGAACACGCAGATCGATATGCGTCCCCTCTCCTTTGCTCGAACGCAGAGAAAAAATGCCGCCGATTTCCTCACAACGCTCCTGCATCGTTTTCAAACCATAGGAAGCTTTGTTTCCCCTTTTTTCTTCTACACGAAAGCCTGCTCCATTGTCGGAGATATGTAAAAAAACTTCTTCTTCATCGCTCGTACAGATGACTTTCACTTCATCCGCCCCTGCGTGCCGCAGAACGTTGGATAAGGCTTCCTGAACAATACGGAAAAGCTGATCCTCCATCGTTTTCGTTAGACCTTCCACATCCTCCATATCCACTTGAAAATCAATCCGGCACTTCTGCTTCAATTCTTCGATTAAAGCACCCACGCCTTCGGTCAAAGATTCTCCGGATAAATGCACCGGCCGGAGATGAAGCAGCAGCGCTCTCATTTCCGTCTGAGCCTGAAGCGCCATCTGAGTCATCTCCCCCACCTGCTCTCTCGCACGGACAGGATCACGCTCAAAGATCTTCTCAGCCGCCTGTGCCATCATCGTCAGGGCAAACAACTGCTGACTGACGGCATCATGGAGATCCCGGGCCAGACGCTGTCTCTCTTCAATCGCTGCCGCTTTATGGGCGGAACGGGCGAGCTCCCCTTTTTCGTCAGCCAGCTTTAAAAGGGCGTCCTTCTGCTGCTGCAGCTTTTGACCGAGGGTATTCAATTCATCCCCGAGCCCGGCAATTTCATCATCCTCCTGGAAGTAAATCCTGGACGACAGCTTCCCTCTCGCCAGCTGTGTAATCATTGTTGAAATATAGTCGAGACGCTGTTTCATATCCCCGCTCGAACGAAACCCGGCATACAGCGCCGTCAAAAAACCGATGAAGACATATACCACGATAAACAGCAGAACCGCTCCCGCTTCCAGCCACGCTGGATCGAACCAAACGTCAACGGACAGCAGGACAGCAAGCAGGATCAATGTATTTAGAAAAAGGCCGTAAAGATGAGAGCGGATGAACATATAACGTACACTGTTTAGTTTTTTCAGCACCGCTTTCCCCCCTTACACCTGAACCACTTTAATGGAACCGGCCGTTAATTCAATCTGGATGGTCAGTTTCCGGCGGGCTTCTTGGTAATCCCGTGTTTCATATTGAATGAAGCGGTTGATTCCGTCCGCCTTCTGGCCGGCCACCTTGATATCTCCGGCTTTCACTTTTGCGTCCACCCGAAAAGGCACCTGCTTTGGTACAAACATGCGCACATCACCGGCCCAGCCGGCCACACGGATCGGAATATCCTCATCTGGAATAAAAGCTTTCGTAAAATCGAACTTGTAATCACTAACCGCGCTCCAGACGTTCATCGGCTCTACCTTCCAGTTTTCTTCTGTAAAAGATAGATCCCCGACCGCCATCGTCCTGGATGCAGGCAGCGGTTTATCAAAATAGCGGGCATCGCTGCCTCCGCTTCTTCCCTTCATGATCCCAAACCCGATATACACGAACAACAGCGGCCAGAGCTGCCAGATATCCCAGAAACGGAAAGTCATCACTCCGAAACGGTCCAGAATCAACAGGACCGCAAAAACGGACAAAAATGACCCGGTCACCCAGCTTCCCGCTTTTTTAAAAAGAGCACCGCTCCACATTCTCAACCCAAACAGCAGAATGATAAACGGATAAATCATACCCCAGGATAGATTCATTTCCAGGGAAATGATGTTCATATTCGTTAACAAAAGAATGACTCCGGCCCCAATTAAAAGAATGGCCGCTATCCCTCTCCCAACAGTTGTACTCATCCTATCACCCTTCTCTTACGTAAATAATTCGACAAAAACAGTATAAAAACCTTTCCTGTGCCTGTATTCATTTTATCTGTTCCATGGAGAGGTGAAACCCCGCTGCAGAGGGGCACCCCTTCCGACTTGAGACGGAATTTCACGTTTAAATGGATAGCGGGAGGGAAAAGTAATGGGTGAGACTGAAATAAGAAAGGATGTTGTTGCATGGATGAAAAAATGAAAGCCCTCATTGATGGCTTGAATGAAGACCTCGCGCATGAGTATGCCGCTTCCATTATGTACACCTATAATGCGGCGGTCGTAACAGGACTTTACCGTTCCGTTTTGAAGCCGTTCTTCGAAGAGGAAGTCGCCGATGAACAAGGGCATGCCTTATATTTAGCTGAAAAAATCAGTACACTTGGAGGCACACCGACAACAACACCGGCAGAAGTGAAACAGCTGAGAGAAGTTCGTCCAATGCTCGAGGAAGCACGTGAAGCGGAGAGACAGACGATCCAGCGCTACGAAGAAAGAAAACAGCAGGCGGAGGAACTGAGCCTGACCGAGCTTTCCGTCAAGCTTGATGATATGATTTCAGATGAAACCCACCACATGGAAGAGATCAGCCGCCTTCTTCAGGATTCCCGGCTGCAGGATTAAACTTCTATCCACGGCACAAACCCGTACGATGAACAACCATCGTACGGGTTTTTTATGATCGCCGGACAACAGTCCCTCTTCACTGCAGTCTTTCTCTTTTAAGAAGGCACTGTTATTGCTTGGTGTTGTTATTTAACATGTGAGCTCCTATCATCCCTTTTTGTCATGGGATTTGTAGGAGGCGGCCTTGGGAATGACTCCCTTTCCCTGCCATCCCATGCTCTGAGTAAATAGCGGACCGGACCCCTGATTCCAGATGGAAACGATTTAGTAATCGTTTAAAATATCAACAAAAGACTTTAACAGAGCTTTTAAGAAAAGCATGCGTCCGGGATAAATTTGAGAATATTCAGAAGCTGTATTACAATTTGTACAACCACAACATAAAGGAGAATGCGACATGAGGGAGAATGTTTTTCAAGCCATCGACCGTCAATCCGACAAGATGGTGGAAACACGCCGGTATCTTCACCAATATCCGGAGGTTTCTTTCCACGAGGAGAAAACGGCGCAATTTATAGCAGATACATATGAAAGACTGGGCATTCCTTATGAAAGCCACGTCGGCGGCAACGGTGTCGTCGCCACGCTTAAAGGCGGAAAACCCGGCCGAACGGTTGCCCTTCGTGCAGATTTTGATGCCCTGCCGATCCAGGAGGAGAATGATGTTTCCTACCGCTCCAAGCATGACGGGGCGATGCATGCCTGTGGACATGACGGCCATACGGCAGCTTTGCTAGGCCTGGCCGAAGCTCTCGCCCCTTATCAAAGCGAACTTCCGGGAACCGTGCTGTTCCTTCATCAGCATGCGGAGGAATATGCTCCCGGAGGTGCCAAGCCAATGGTCGAGGCGGGAGCCATCGAAGAAGCGGATGCCGTCTTCGGAACGCACTTATGGGTAAATGCACCGACCGGAGTCATCCAGACGTCTAAAGGGCCGTTTATGGCTGGAGCGGACCGTTTTGAAATTACGATCAAAGGAAAAGGTGGACACGGCGCTCAGCCGCACCAGACGAAAGATGCCATTGTCATCGCTTCCCAGCTCGTGACTACGCTGCAGCAGGTGGTCAGCCGCCGGATTGACCCTCTGAAAACGGCGGTCGTTACGGTCGGAACTTTGGAAGCGGGCGGCACCTTTAACGTGATTGCTGATTCAGCTAAGCTGACGGGGACAGTCCGGACGTTTGATGCTGATGTTCAGGATCTGATTATCGGCGAAATGGAAAAAATCATAAAAGGTACGTGCCAGGGATATGACGCCGACTATGATTTTCTTTATGAAAAGGGCTACCCACCGGTCATCAACCATATCGATGAGGCTGAACTCATCCTGGAGAACGCTTCTAAGGCGGATGCTTCCCTCGTTACCGAAGAAGTGGAGCCCGTGATGGCCGGAGAGGACTTCGCCTATTACTTATTGGAGAAACCGGGTGCGTACTACTTTACGGGAGCTCAAATCCCTGATCATTACTACCCGCATCATCATCCGAAATTCGACTTTGATGAGTCTGCCCTGCCTCACGCTGCAAAGACGCTGTTTCAGGCTTATATGAGCTATCAGGAAAAACACCAGTCCTAAAGAAAACGTAGACGAAAGGACTGTACAGCTGTTTCACCAAGCTGCTCCAATAAACGTCCATTGGCCACAAAGCCGACGACGGCACCGATGCCGGGGACGATTTGGAGCAGCTTTACTATATCAAGCGTATCTCTGTACTCCATCTGAAGCGTTTTCCAATCCACATTCTTCTCCTCAAGCAGAACGTCCTTCCAATTCATCACTTTTTCCTTCGTCTGTTTCCTCACGTCATCGCTGGAATAAGCCAGCATAAAGACGTGCAGTAAATAGACTCTGTCCTCATACGAATGGATGTTCATTCCACACACCTGGGCCGCATCGAATAAAAACTTCATCTTGATACTTAACAGCAGAGGAAAGTCGGCAAGGCCCAGCCATATGCCGCCGAACCCCGTCCCGGCTCCTTCCAGTGAAGCGGTTCTTTTGTACTGCTTCAGCAGTTCCTTAATCTTCACCTCCCGCTCTTCCCACGTCCAGTGGTCTTCGACAGTCACAGGCCTGACGTATTCAGAGGTGGTTAAAGCGGCTTCCATCATGGAACGGACACTTTCCGTTATCACCTGGTGGATGCGGTCGGGAATCGTACTGTTGATCCGCTGCTGAAACGGCTTCGAGGTCCGCTGCAGAAGAGCAGACCGTTTATCGAGCGACCGGCTCCAGCGTACGGCTTCTTTCTTCACCTTTTGTTCGTAGTTCAATGAAGACCCTCCTTTTAAAAAGAAGGCTGCTCCATGCAGCCTTCCTTGTTAGTTTAATCGTTGTTTGACATACGTTTGTACAAACGCATAACTGAACAAAGCACCGAGCACCCAGACACCAATCATCCCCGCCCATTGGAATTGAAGAGCAAGCAGGATTCCGAAGACAGCCGTCTGGAAAAGCATGATCGTTTTCAGCCATTGCAGGACGGCCTTCTGTTTCCACTGTTGATGAACGGGATAGAGATCGAGCCAGATAATGGTCCTGTGGTGATTCCAGAGGGTCATCATCTGAAACCCGCTCAAATAGAGAAACAGCAGAGCAAATGCCCCTTTCACCCAGACGTTCGGGACAAACCAAACCGCCAGCCCGCCAATAAGAATCAGCCGGAGGTACATGCCTAAATAATCACTGCTCCGGACGAATGTAATCCGGAACAAATAAGTAAAGGAGTGGTCCTGACGGAAGGGGATCCTCTGCACGAGCAGCCGGACAAGCCCGTGCCTTTTCTTCACGGTGTTTTTCAAATGCGGCACATCCGTGAACATATTGGCGATCCGGTAAAAGGCACGCATCCGCTGCTGGTCCTTTTCTACGAGCAGGTCCCAGGCGAGTCCGGCTTTTTGACTCGCCAATGTATACGTGTACAGGACGAGGGCGGCAAGAAGAACGGTTACGACACCGGCAAACACCCAATCTCCGCGGGCAAGAAAGAAAAAGATGAAGCCGTTCAGGAACGCCTTGGCCACCTGATCCACCCGGCGGATCCGGCCATTCCTTTCCTTGAGCATCCACCAGTTGGAAAGCATGTTCCACACCTTCACAACAAGGACGACACCGATCATCATGAAATAATAACGGCCACCCAGAGATGGATAAGACGCCAAATATAACGGGCCGAGCGCAGCCGACACAAGAAAGATTAAATAAAGCTGGACGATGTAACTATAGTAGAGACACCGCTTGAAGTAATCATTCAGCTGATACTCAGCCGGAAGGAGAAAGACAAGGTCCGGCTCTTTCAGCAGTGTCCGCACCGGACTGTAGCCGGCGAGAAAACCAAAAGCGACAGCGATGACGAAAGCGGTAGGGAAGTTCTCCGGAAGATTCTGAAGCCACTGCTGATAATAATAAGCCGAAGCTGAAATGAAAAACAGCATGGCCACTGCAATATGCCCGTTGAACATGTATTTCAAGTAGCGGCTCGTTTCCTTGATGTGTCCGGAAAAACGCGCAGACCAGAACTCCTTCGCCTTAATCATGCTGCTCTTCCTTTGTAAGCTCGACATATATATCGTCCAGGGAAGCATGGGGGCGGCCGAAGGATTGTCGGAGCTCCGCCAGTGTCCCCTGCGCACGGATCTCTCCGTCGTGGAGAATGACAAAACGGTCACAGTACTTCTCAGCTGTCGCCAGAATATGGGTGGACATAAGAATGCCCGCCCCGTTCTCCTTCATATCCACCATCATCTGCAGGTAGGACTGGATCCCAAGCGGATCAAGACCGACAAAAGGTTCATCCACGATATAAAGTTCCGGTTCTATGAGGAAGGCGCACATGATCATCACCTTCTGACGCATCCCCTTCGAGAAATGGACAGGGAACCATTTCAGTTTTTTCTCCAGACGGAATTCCTTCAATAGTGGATCAAGACGCTTCTTAAAAACATCTTCAGGGATGTTGTAAGCCATAGCCGTCAGATGAAGATGCTCATAAAGGGTAAGCTCATCATAGAGGATCGGCATTTCAGGAATATATCCCAGCTGCTGCCGGTACTTCTCGGGATCCTCATCAAAACGGGTTCCGTTAATAGACACCGTCCCCTTCTTCGCCTGCATCAATCCGATAATATGCTTGATCGTCGTACTTTTCCCCGCTCCGTTCAATCCGATCAATCCGACGATTTCTTTCGGTTTCACATCAAGACTGATGCCGTGCAGGACGTTTTTATGCGTATAGCCTCCGTGGAGGTTTTCAATATGTAACAAAGACTGCATGCTATCCCTCTTTTCATTGGTCCATTTGAGTGAATTTTATCATATTTTCCATCTGCACACACGCCGCCCGCGCTTTCTACTAATGGGCGTCTGCCGCTTCTTATGGTACAATACATTCAATAATGAAAGGAGTGTCAAACATGGCAGACTCGTGTATCTTTTGTAAGATTATTGACGGAGACATCCCTTCCGCTAAAGTGTATGAAGATGAAAAAGTGTATGCTTTCCTCGATATCAGTCAGGTGACGAAGGGGCACACGCTCGTCATCCCCAAGGCGCACTGCAAGGATATTTACAACACCCACCCTGACACAGCGGCCGCTCTTTTCTCGAGAATTCCTAAAATCGCCAATGCCATTAAGGAAACGTATGAACCGGTCGGCTTGAATGTGCTGAACAACAACGAAGAACCAGCAGGACAGTCTGTTTTCCATCTACATATTCATCTGATTCCTAGGTATGGGGATAATGATGGTTTCGGAGCAAAGTGGGAAGTCCATTCCGATGAGTACTCCCCGGAGCAGCTTCAGGCGGTTGCCGGTGAGATCAGCAGCCGGATTCCTCATTAACACTATGTATCATTTTTGATTTTCGGAGCTGATTTTTGTATAATACAGGTATGCGTTCGCAGGCGGTCAGAAGGACACGTCTGGAATGTCATTTAGAAGAGATTAGAATAGTTGAGGAGAGATGTTAAATGAATATTCGAGTATTAGTTATGTTGTCCCTGCTTGTTGGTATTGGTGCTGTGCTTCACGCGGTGGCTCCACCGTTTTTCTTCGGGATGCGTCCGGACATGATGCTGGCCATGATGTTCCTGGGCATACTGATGTTCCCGAAAGCCCCTTATGTACTGCTTTTGTCCTTAGCTACCGGTTTTATCGCTGCTTTGACAACGACAGTGCCCGGCGGCCAGCTTGCCAACTTGATTGACAAACCATTGACAGCTTTCGCTTTCTTTGGACTTGTACTGCTGACGAAAAAAATCTCTAACCATAAACTGACGCAGCCGATTCTTGCCGGCATTGGAACAATGATCAGCGGATCCATTTTCCTTGGCGTTGTCCTATATATCATCGGCCTGATGGAAGCGAGTTTCGGCGTCATGTTCGCCACAGTCGTTCTCCCGGCTGCGGTCTTCAACATCTTGTTCGTCGCCGTTGTGTACCCTATTGCCATGAAGATCCTCAAGCGGTCTTCCATGGGAGGTCCGGTCCGGCAGGCTTCGTAACCTTGTCAGTCAACAAAGGCACTACTTTTCTGTAGTGCCTTTGTTATACTTAAAACGACAGACGCTTTTTTATCATTTTAAGGTTTTATTCTTACATATTAAGAGAAAATAGAACCATGGAGATGGATCTGAAAGGAGATGGACGGATATGCCAAATGGAAAATCGTTAGCTCTGGGCATTTTAGTAGGAGGTGCCGTCGGGGCCGCATGCACACTTTTTAATGCCCCATCATCCGGAAGGGATTTCCGTGAAAATGCCAGACTGAAAAGCGAAAACCTGAAGAATACCGTGCTGAGCCTGAAAGAGGATGGCATGCAGCTCAGAGACCAGATTACTCAGACGTCCAAAGAAGGTGCTGAATTAATTAAAGAGCTTTCCGAGGATGTGAAATCCTCCATTGAAAGCTGGAAACGCACCGTCGAACCCCACCAGAAAAACATCCAGAAATATTTGGAGCAGATTGAAGAGAGTCTGAAGGAGCTGGAGGAAAAAGCGAAGGCCGATCAAAACACCGACCCTTCCCAGCCAAGTCATGAGACCATTAACCATCAATAGCCGAAAAGCCCCCGTTGATCCAAACGGGGGCTTTTGTACGCTTTAAAGTTAATAAACAGGGTGTATACCCTGCTAAAAACCCGTGCAGGGATCAACATGTCTCGATTCCTGCACGGGTTTTCAATGATGCGTTTCAGCTGTTATTCCGCCGCTTTCAGATCCTCAATAGAATCAACATCCATATAGGCTGGAACGACAAGGCCGATTTTAGCCCCTTCCAAGTTGGCACCAAGGTCCACAATGCTGTCCTCGTGTTTTTCATACTGACTTCCGTGAGTGACCGGCAGCCACGCTGCGACCATTCCGGAAGCTTCTCCAGAGGCTACAGACTCCCACATCGGTCCGTTATCCAGAGACGTCAACGTTACGTCAAATCCTTGCTGCTTCAGCACTTCTCCAATGACATGCGTAGAGGCAATTTCAGAATCCCACATCACATAAACCAGCTTCACTTCGGTTCCATCGACTTCTTCCGTCCCTTTTGTCCACTCCGCTACAAGATCTTCATTTTCTTTGATCCATTTTTGTGCGGCTTCTTCTTCACTGCTGCCTTCATTGATATCCAGCATGACCGATTCCATGTCTTCCGTTGTCCAGTTGAACTGGTCCAAGATTTGATAAGCGTTCGGCTTGTCTTCTTCCAAGCCTTCGCGAACCATCGTCTTAATCTGCTCTTCTTCACCGAAGACACCCTTAGGATCTTCTAAGTATTCAAGGTCATATTTGGAAAACTTCCAGTGCGGTGTCCAGCCAGTGACAACAATCGGCTCTTCGTCCTCATAAGCTTCTCCAAGTGCTGCTGCCATGGCCCCTGAGGAGGATGTAGACACTTCCCATCCTTCAAGGTTGTCATACTCTTCCACAGCTGTCTGTGCTTTACTGACAACACCGGCACCCGCTTCGACTCCGGTAATCTCATAATCCATTTCTTCCCCATAACTGACCTCTTCTGATGAAGAATCACTTCCGGACGCTTCTTCTTCTGATGAGCCACATCCTGCAGCAATCAATGTCAGTGACACCCCTGCTGCCATACCTAAACGCTTCCAGTTCCACATGTAAATCTCTCCCCTTTAAAAAAATGTGTGTATTAGAAAAAGACGATGGTCTTTTTTCTCCTTACTGCTCGCCACGCTGTGTATTCAGGTTTTGAGTAAAACGGTCGATAATAATCGCCAATATGACAATTCCAAGGCCTGCGACAAACCCTGTTCCTACTTCGGCCCGCTGCAATCCGGTAATAACCGTCTGCCCAAGACCTTTGGCTCCGATCATTGAAGCGATAACCACCATGGAGAGGGCAAGCATGACCGTCTGGTTGATTCCAGCCATAATCGTTTTCTTTGCCATCGGCAGCTGTACTTTGAACAGCTTCTGAACGCCGGTTGTACCAAAGGAGTCAGAGGCTTCAATCAGTTCGTGAGACACCTGTCTGATTCCCAGGTTTGTGAAACGGACGGTCGGCGGTGTCGCAAATATAACGGATGCAAATACACCCGGGACCATCCCGATACTGAAGAACGCTACGGCCGGTATTAAATATACGAAAGCCGGCATCGTCTGCATAAAGTCCAGAACAGGAGTGAAAATCTTTTCCACGGTCCGGTTTTTCGACATCCAGATTCCCAGCGGAATACCTGCAATAACACAGATCAAACTGGCAAACACCACAAGAGTGAAGGTATTCATTAACTCTTCCCACAGCTCCTGGTTATGGATAAACCAAAGACCAATCACAGAAAAAGCCGTCAAACCAAATTTCTTACCGGAAACAAAGAAGGCCAGCACTCCGACGATGGCGATAAACAGCCAGACAGGAATGCCCATCAGCCAGTCTTCGGCTACAATCTCGATAAAGTCACCAAAATCATTTTTTATAAAATCAAATAAAAATCCGAACGTTTCTGTCGTTAACTCTGTGGCATCCGACACCCACTGGGCTACTGGAATTTTAGGAATCGATTCCATGTAGATTCACCTCATTTCCTGCAAGTGCGGCGATAACAGCACCGCGTACGATAATTCCCTTCAGCTTCCCTTCGTCTATGACGGCAACTGGAACAGGAGCATCATGGATGATGTCGAAAATCTCCTGCATCGGCGTGGAACCCTGAATCTGCGGCACATCTGTACGCAGAATCCCTTTCAAGTCCTTCACGTCCTGCCTGGCTGCCTCTGAAACATCATCCGCTGTGACATAGCCATGGAGGTTCCGCCGGCTGTCGGTGACGTAAATCGTAGAAAGGCCTTCTTTACGCATTCTTTCCAGAGCGGTTCTCGGTCCGTGCTTCTCCACATCCACGGTCTCCGGCCGTTTCATAATATTTTCAGCGGTCAACACTTTCGAACGGTCCACATCCTCTACGAATTTCTCGACATATTCGTTGGCAGGATTCACGAGGATTTCTTCCGGTGTGCCGATTTGAACAATCCGTCCATCCTTCATCAATGCGATACGGTCGCCGATCCTTAAAGCTTCATCGAGATCGTGCGTAATGAATAAGATCGTCTTCTTCATCGTTTCCTGCAGATCGAGAAGCTCATCCTGCATTTCCTTACGAATCAATGGATCCAAAGCAGAAAAAGCTTCATCCATTAAAAGAACTTCAGGATCATTGGCAAGAGCGCGGGCGAGTCCGACTCTCTGCTGCATTCCCCCGGAAAGCTGACCCGGGAACTGGTGTATGTATCCGCCAAGACCAACGAGTTCAAGAGATTCCTCGGCTTTTTTCTTTCTTTCCGATTTATCAATGCCTTGGACTTCAAGGCCGAACTCTGTATTTTCAAGTACGGTCCGATGTGGGAATAACCCAAATTTCTGGAAGACCATGCTTAGCTTCTGACGTCTGACCTCTCGAAGGGAACGGCTGTCCATCTTCGCTAAATCCTCTCCATCAATGAGCACACTGCCTTCCGTCGGCTCGATGAGACGGTTGATCAAACGCACGAGTGTGGATTTCCCACTCCCCGACAATCCCATAATGACAAAAATTTCTCCTTCTTCAACGTCAAAGGAGGCTCTGTTGACACCTACCGTATTTCCGGTTTTTTCTAGAATTTCTTCTTTTGTTTGTCCTTCATCTAAGTATTTCGTCGCCTTTTTAGCGTTTTTACCAAAAATCTTTGATAAATTCTCTACTTGTATGACCGGCACGTTTTCACCTCATTTTCTAAAAATCTTCAAACTGTGACTTTGAACTCATTACCTTATACACTGTAACCCATTTGCAAATAAAAGTTCAAACGTACTTTACTTTAAAATAAGTACAAAAATTACGTACAGTTCAAACTGTACGTAATTTAAAGGGTGATTTGCTTCATATTTCGTTTAATTTCGACAAAATGCTTGTCGATCCGTAATTTTTCTTGGATTACCATTTATAGTAATGTAGTCGTAGAACGTAAAAAGGAGGAGCATATGGGAGGAAACGATCACCACAACCTGGAAGACATCCAGATGAAAGTCATACACGAATTTTCTAAAACCCTGGAGATGTTCGGTTTATCCATGGCTGACTCCCGCTTGTTTGTCACCCTTTACCTTCATCCGTCACCAATGACGCTTGATGAGATGAGCAGCGCGCTGGGAAAAAGCAAGACGGCCATGAGTACTGGAATCCGGAATTTATCCGATCAAGGACTGGTTGAACGTGTGTGGAAAAAAGGGGTTCGGAAGGATTTATATACACCCACCACCAACCTCTACAAAACCTTTATGACTTCCTACATACAAAAATGGCAGACAGCTGTGAATGAACAGGAGAATGAATTAGCGGCTGTAGAAGAGCAGGTGCAGGAAAACATGCAGCGCTGTGTGAAACAAAAAGAAATGGATGAAACCGCGTTTCTTCAGGAACGCATGAGGGAAATGGTCCATTTTCATACCTGCCTTTCCAAGGCGCTCCAGAGCCTTCATCCGGACCCATTTTGAGCTTCTCACCAGTAAACATACGTTTACTGGTATTTTTTTATCATTTTTCTGTTATTTACACCTTGTCAAATACAGAATGTTTTATATTATTATAAAGAGGGAATAGAATATTGGAATAGCACATTCTAACTTTCCTATTGCCGCCATGTCTGGCACAATAGAATTAAGAATATACCTAAAGAAGGTGAAATTGGTGAAGGAAAAGATCACAAAGCGAGAAGCCATTTATTATAGTCATAAAATGGCACAACTGTCCAAAGCGCTTTGGAAAGCCATCGAGAAGGACTGGCAGAACTGGATCAAACCTTTTCAGTTGAACATCAATGAGCATCATATTCTATGGATTGCCTACCACCTCAAAGGGGCCAGCATTTCTGAAATATCCAAATATGGTGTGATGCACGTCTCGACTGCCTTCAACTTTTCAAAGAAAATGGAAGAACGCGGACTCCTCCAATTCTCTAAACGTGAGAATGACAAAAGGAATACCTATGTGGAACTGACTCCTGAAGGAAACGACCTTTTGGAATCCACGCTCAATGAGTACGAGCCGGACGACAATTCGGTGCTCAAAGGCGTGATGCCGATGACCGAAATGTTCGGGAAACTTCCTGAGTTCCTTGATCTATCCGCCTTGATTAAAGAGATTTACGGCGATGAATATATGGAGATTCTGGAGCGTTCTCTTGAAAATATTGAAGAAGAGGCTTTAGTCAACGAGCCGACGGATTTGGAAAAGTACAAACAAAAATCGCAGAAGTCACGTTCTTCTTAATGCCCTGGTGCTTATCCCTTATAAACCCGGACTTATATGCTGAAAACCCCTTTCCGATGTTTCATTGGAAAGGGGTTTTTTATGTATAGGACAGAAGCAGTTCTGTCAGGTCTTTATAATACCCTTCTTTATGAAGGGCTTCGAGAGAATCTGTAATGGGAAGCTTCCAACAGACCATCCCCGCGTAATGAAAGAGTAACGAAGAGTGATCCAGCAGCCCCTCCTCCTTCTCTTCCTTATAAAGATCAGAGAGCGTCTGCAGCAAATGCATCGTCTCGTCATATTCCATTTCTGTTAAATCTTTTTCAATCACTAATTTTGTAAAAGGATAGTGGTCAATTTCTTTGATGCTGCTCAATAATTTCAGTTGAAAAGAAAGAGTGTCACAAAGATTCACATTCTTCATACTTTTCCCTCCCCTCTCGCTGTCACCCTTGTCACAGCAGGGTTTCAGACCACTTCGAGATCAAGTAAAATCTTCAGTGGTATTTTTTACGAAAAACCTATTGCTTTTTGTCTCTAAACATACTATTATTCGTCTTGTGCTAATAAAACGATAGAGAAAACGTACTCCTATCATATCGATAATCATAATAAAATCACAGCATTTTTTGTAGTAAGGGGGGATTCTTATGATGAACTGCTGGAAATCAGTGAACATCAATAAAGAATTCGGATTAAACCGTGTTTATATCATGTCTATTCTCACCGGACTATTGTCCTTTTTAATTCTTTACCTGCCGTTTTCCATGATCCATGCGACGCATGATATGAACGATCACGGTTTTATACCGCTGCTGGTCATTCTATTCTTTCTGCCGTCCATTCACAGGCTCATGCATATGCTGCCTTTGATGCTCAGCTATAAACGACTGCGGGTTCACTTTAAATTCAGGAAACGCTGCGTACCGACGTTCTCGTATCAATGCAAGACGAGGCTGTCCAAACCGATGTCCATGACGATGGCACTGGCACCGACTTTTTTGATTACTGTTCCAACACTAGTCATGAGTTACGTCTTCCCGAATTACTTCGCCTATCTGGTGCTGTTTGCCTCTGTGAATATCGGGCTGTCCTTTTCAGATTTTCTTTATGTCAGCCATTTCGCGAAAGCACCGAGGAAATGCATCATTGAAAATGCGAAAGACGGCTACGATATTCTCATTCATCAGCCGAAAGCATAAAATCAAAAACAGCGTTCAGTGGAGCGCTGTTTTTTTATGGCCTGGAACGGGGTTTTCCTGTTCAATCCAGTTAAACTTTGATAGAGTAGTTTCATAGGGAATAAAGGAGGTTCATCAACATGGCATTTGGTTTCAGCTTGTACGCGCTCGTCATTTTATTCGTGTTTAACTCACTCACACATTCCTTATGCTTAAAAACGAAAATGTCGAACGAGAAGCAGACTCGTGTATTCCGAACAATTAATGTGCTGATCACTATTTTACTCATTTCATCCTATGTGGAAGTCTTAAATACACTATAATGACCCAGGCCGCTGATCCCTTCAGCGGCCTGTTTTATATTCGATCGGATAAGGAAAGACTGGGGGTGGAAGCTCCCCCACCCTTTTTCGCTGAACATTATAGTATAGGACAGGGAAAATGTGTTATATTTACTCATAGGCTGTTTATTTAATCTCTACGTCATGAAAAAATTACAAAACGTTTTAGGAGTGTCATGCACATGAAAAAAGTAGCCATTACTGCTGCCTTGGCGGCAGGCGTCTTCACCCTTTCAGCTTGTTCATCAAACGCGGATGAATCGGAAGTCGTCGTTCAAACGAAAGATGGAGAAGTAACGAAGGAAGAATTCTATCAGGAACTGAAAAGCCAGCATGGTGATCAAGTGCTTCAAAGCCTTGTTATGAAAGAAGTTCTTTCCAACAACTATGAAGTGACCGATGAAGCCGTTGAAGAAGAACTGCAGACATTGAAAGACCAGTACGGGGAGCAGTTTGAAACCGTTCTTGAACAGAATGGCTTCTCTGATGAAGAAGCCTTCAAGGAAACCATCCGCATGAGCCTGCTTCAGGAAAAGGCGGCAGCTGAAGATGTCGAAATCACGGAAGAAGAAATGAAGCAGTACTATGAACGCATGAAAACAGAAGTAAAAGCAAGCCATATTCTAGTCGAAGATGAAGAAACCGCTCAAGAAGTGCAGAAAAAGCTTGATGACGGTGGTGACTTCGGAGAGCTTGCCAAAGAATACTCCACAGACGGCTCCTCTGAAAACGGCGGAGATCTCGGTTGGTTTGGTCCAGGACAGATGGTCGCTGAATTCGAAGAGAAAGCCTACGAATTGGAAAAAGACAGCGTCAGTGAACCTGTCGAAACACAGTTCGGCTACCATATCATTAAAGTGACCGACAAGCGCGAAAAAGAAGATATCGAGTCTTATGAAGATACGAAAGATGAAATCCGACGCACACTTGTGAGCCAGAAGGTCGATCAGACACAGCTTCAAGAGAAAATGGATCAGCTTGAAAAAGATGCCGAGATTGATGTGAAGGATGATCAATTCGAAGGTCTTTTTGATGACGCATCTGAAGAAGACGAAGCAGCAGAAGAGGAATCAAGCACGGAAGAAGAGAATACAGAAGAATAATAAAAAGCCGGGTGATCCTTCACCCGGCTTTTAGTTTGAGGTCATTCTCCGTTTTCCCCGCCGCTGCTTTTCCTGCTCGATCCTCTTCAAATACACCTGTCCCTCTTGTTCAATAAACTCCTGCTCCAATGTATGTTCCGCCCTCATAGCCCGGAAAGCCATATAGCCACTGAAAAATATAAAAGCCACACATAGAAATACCCAGATCGGCAAACCGAATAGCATACGCTGTTCCTCCCTGCCCTGTTTACCATAAGCTTATGTATCAGCATGACGGAATATGAACAAGCTCCCCTCCAGCAAAAAAACTGCCCCGCGCTTTTTCCATTCAATGCTCGGAAAAGCCGGGACAGTTTTTTTATGTTATTCACTCTTCTGATCGATTTTCGGAACGTATTTAAAAATTTCCCCGGATTCAACGACATGGATGAATTTCATCAGCCAGCGGTAGTAGTTCTGGGCATATTTTAAACGGTCGATATCCACCTGGATCTTCTCTTTCAACTCTTCATCGGAAGTGCGGTTCTGAAGAGATTCCAGTTCCTGAATCGCCTCGTCCGCCTCTTCAATGTTCGTTTCTGTATGATGTCTCCACCTGCTCCCGAAAAGGGAAGTGAATGACTTATACCAGTCTTCCTCAGACTTGTACAAGTCTTTCCGAACTCCTTTTTTAAAGGAAGGTTCCACCATTTTCATATCAGACAAAGCCCGGACACCTGTGGACATACTCGTCTTACTCATCTCAAGAGCTTCACGCATGTCATCCAGCGTCATCGGCTCCTCGGAGAAGTACAACACTCCATACAGTCGTCCTATCGAAGGAGTCACCCCGTAGAGGCTCATATTCTTAGCAATCACCTGAATGAATTGTTCAATTGTTTCTTCGTATTTCGTCCAGTCTTTATTATTTGTTTCTGGCAATGGAAACCCTCCATTTGCATAATGCTCATGTAATCTTAGAACATTTTATCATTAAAGTCCTGAGATTGCGACCTAAACCTCAATTTATTTTAACTGCTGAATATTTGCGTCTGTAAACACTTGCTGAAGGTCACTTCTCCAGGAGAAAAACAGCACCTGGTGACGGGTGGATACGCCCTGTAGAATCGTAGTCATTTTCTGCAGCCGGCTTTCATCGAAATGCACAAACGCATCATCCATAAAAAAGGGAAGCGGCCTTTGGCCGGCCATCGTTTCCCCCAGAGCCAGACGCAGCGATATGTACAACTGGTCGCGCGTCCCCTTCGATAATTCTCCAGGGGCAAAAAGCATTCCTTCTGAATTGAGCACGGTGATCCCCCGTTCAGGATCATCAGCCGCTATGCTTTCATAGCGGCGGTCGGTCAACACCCGGAAATAGTCCTCAGCCGATGCCAGTACAGCAGGAAGGTAGGTGGATTGGTAGGACTGTTTGGTTTCCTTTAAGGCCTGGAGGGCAGTCTGATAGCCGGCCCATTCCTTTGCCAGCTCCTTCAGCTTCTCTTTCTCCGCCTGATAGTGGTGGGTCAGAGCTGAACGCTCATCAGAATTCTCCATCTGATCGAGCCGGCTGTGGATATCCGCAAGATGCTGCCGCGCATCGGACTGCTGCGTTTCCAGCTGCTCAATATCCCGTTTGAACTCTCGGATTTCGGTCAGCAGCCGGCTTTCCTCCGGCACTTGATTCCATACATCCGCATATGTCTGATCTTCTTCAGACAACAACCCTTCGATTTGAAACTGATGCCCGGCGACGTTCTCCTGAAGTTTCCTTACGGTTTCTGCCTTTTCCGCCTTTTTATAGAAGTCTTGTTCGCTCTCGACCCCGCACTCTTCAAAAAGCTGATGGCATTCTTCAAGATAACCTTGCAGCTGATACGTGATTTTTTTAAGACGGTGTTCCAACGCTTCCAACGCTTCTTTTTGTTGATGGACATCCCTTTCCAACTGTTCCTGCTTTTTGACCCAGCCGCTCAATTCGTTCCAGCCTGTACGGACAGTATGATCTATTATTTCCCAATCTAAACGTCTGTGAAACGTTTTCAATTGCTCAATCATTCTGTCCTGTTCCCTTTCCAGTTCCTCTATCCGATTCACTGCCTGAAGGTATTCCACTCGCTTTTCACGAAGTTGAACGACTTTATGAAATAACTTCTCCCAGTGTTTCACATCAAGTCCGGTTAGAAACGGATAAAGGCTTCGCTGCTCTGTCACTTGAGCTTCCAAGCGGCGCCGGCGCTGCGCGGCAACACTTTCTTTTTCCTGAAGACGGATGTCTTCATGATTCAGCTGCTTCCACTGATCATGAACATGCTTCCATTCCGTTCTTCTTGTTTCATATTTCCTCAGCTCCTCCCGTGCTCTTTCCACTTCTTCTTCTCTGTTATCCGGGATTTGAGGATGGACACTCTGTGGAAGGCGGGAAGCATAGAAACTGAGACCGATGGACAACATCACTCCAAGCAGCAGCCAAACAACACTCCCGCCGCCTATAAAGACCGCTGCCCCGCCTGATAGGACAGTGGCGGCTCCAACAAAAAGAACAGACCTGTTCGGACGTCTCCTGCCGGCTTTTCCACTGTTCCTTGTGGCTCGGTTGGCCGCAGCCGTTTCTGAAGCTTCCTGAACTTTGGATTGAAGAGCAGCCGCTTCGTCTTCACCGATCATCTCTTCTTCCAATTCAGCTTTCTTCGTCTCTACATACTGAAACTCCCGCTCCAGATCCATGCTTTGATCATGAATATAGGCCCTTTCCTGAACCAATGTCTGTTCTTCGTTTTTCAATTCTCTCCACGTTTCTTCTATATAGAAGGGAAATGTGTAATCATCAAGATCGGCAACGGTCAATGGAATATCCAGCGCCTGGACTTCCTTGGACAGCTCTTCCTGCCTGCGCTCTGATTCCTTATGCAGCCGATCTTTCTCATAATCGATCTTTTCTGATTCGGGGCGTTGCTTCAAAAGCATTGCTGCTTCCTCAAGTCGTTGAGGCTGGTAGGCGGACGCCAAAGCCTTCAGCTTTTCCTTTCCGGCTTCGACATCCGAAGTGAGGAGCTTCTTTTCTGATTGAAGGGGGAGGATTTTTTCCTTGAGCTGCCTGTATCTTTCCATTCCCCCATCAGGAAAAACAATGAACGCCCGGCGTTGAAGTTCTTCCAGCCCTTGATGATAGTTCACAAGTGCCGGTCTGGCTTTCAATAATTGTTCCGTCCGGTAGAGGGCATTCGTTTTCTCCCTCCAGGCCATTCCAGAGGCTTCGATTTCCTCCATCGCCTGCTGCTTTTCCTCAAGCAGATGAAGGTAGTCCTGCTCCTCTTTTTCGAGTGATCGTTTCTTTTTATAAAGGTCTTCCACTTTATGAAGCTGTTCATTGATTACGGGTTTTCTGCCCTGGGGTTTGAACAGCTCCTCCACTTTCTTTTCCAGCCATCTTTCTGTGCGGCTGATCCGATCCGATCCGGTGAGACCGATATCCAGCAAGGTTTCACCAAGACTTTCAGCAGACAGCGTTTCCAAATGGCGGAGGTCGTCCGCATTGAAACTGAAGATCGCTTCAAAGCTCTCCCGGTCCAGACCATTCAACTGTTCCCTCAGCCATTCTTCTCCATACTCTACTCCAAGAGAGCTGCGGCAGACCGCCTGTCCTTTATGCCGGTCATGAAATCGTTCGACTGTCACGACTTCAGCTTCTGGCGTCTCTACCGTGATGGTACCTCCAAGCCCCCCGCCTTGTTTAGGCTTATATGCTTCCCTCTGCTTAGGCGGCAGACCGAAAAACATGTATAAAAAGAAATGATAAAGGGTGGATTTCCCTGCTTCATTCCTTCCTGTAATGATGTTCGGACGGTCCTCAGCGAAGGTTAGGGAGAACCCGCTCCATTTTCCAAAGCCATGAATATATAGGTTATGTATGATCAAAGCCCTCATCCCCGCTTCCTATTAATTGGTTTACTGCCGCTGCTTTTGCTTTCTCCAGCACTTCCGCCCGCTCCTTTTCATTAAGGGAAGGAACGAACCGCGACATCTTCCTGTGACCGTACAATGGAGCGAGCCACGAATCCAAGGCTTCGACGTCTGCTTCATTCATTTTCTTCAAGAACTCTCCCGTGAAATGAGGACCATGAAGATCTTCTTCAGTCCAGCTTACCCTTTCATCCAGACGCACATCTTCAATCCACACCCAGCCGTCTTCGGTAACGTCTTCATTTTCGTTAACGATATCCTTCCATTCATCCATTACCCCCGAGGACCACCAGCGTTTCCACTGACGCCCGCTGCCTTCAATCGTCACAGAGAGCATGACAGAGTCGCCGCTTTCCACAACGTGATGCTTCGCACTCTCTAATACGCGCTCCAATTCATTCGGGCTTTCCAGGGATGGAACAGGAACGGTAACACTTTCATACACAAAGCTGTGCAGAGGCTGAAACCTGTACTCCCATTCCCCCTCCTGTTCTTCGATGACGTAACACCCTTTCGGCCCCTGTTCTTTCTGAGACCTGCCCTGTGTATTTCCCGGATAGATAATCAGCGGGTCTGCAGATAAAATTTCCCGTTTATGGATATGGCCGAGCGCCCAGTAATCCATCCCCGTACGCTTCAATTCCTCCAATGTGAAGGGAGCATAAACATCGTGATCCGTATTCGATTCCAGACTTCCATGAAGCATAGCAATGTGATACGGAGGGTGTCCCGTCTTTTGAAACTCCTGCGCTTTGTGCTCCTTAACCACCCTTGTCTCGTAAGAAAAGCCATAAATATGCGCCAGAAGCTCCCCCTGCTTATAAAAGGGAACCTCCTGGACACGCTCGCTCTCGAATAGGAATACATTTTCGGGAAAGGAAACCGCGTGCTCCGTTCCTGACGTAAAGTCATGATTTCCAAAGCTGACGTATACATTGATCCCGTGCTTCTGCAGCTTCTCAAATCCCCGGCGCACATGGACCTGTGCCTTCAGGCTGCGCAGTTCCTCATGATAGACATCCCCGGCAATCAACAGGAAATCCGCCTCTTCTTTTATACATACTTGAATAAGGCGGTCAAAGGCTTCAAAGGTTCCCGCCCGCAGCCGTTCGAGCAGTTCCTCAGGGAGATGGCCTTTCGTCTTAAACAGGCTGTCCATATGCAGATCTGCACTATGGACAAATGTGATTCCATTCCGCATAGCTTCCGCTCCTTCACTCCATCTTTTTCTTTTATTTTACCAAAGCACACCCACGAATGCACGTTCGCTTCCAAGGCTTCTGGGCAAAAAAAGACCGCCCCGGGAAGGGCGGAAACGTTCAGGATGACTTTTCTTTTTTCGATAGTTGGAGGGCTGCTTTAAGATCCTTCAAAGATGATGATTTTCCGTAAAGGAGAACGCCTCCTCTGTAAATTCTTGCCCCTATCCAGCCGAGCAGCGCAATCGAACCGATCAGCACGCCTAAGGAAAGGGAGACCTCCCATACGGGGACGTCAAGCATCCCGACTCTCAGGAACATAATCAACGGGGTGAAAAACGGGAAATACGAGCTGATGGTAATGAAAGTCGAATCCGGCGAGGCCAGACCGAACATCGCAATCATAAAGGCAGCCACGATAAGCATGATCATAGGAGCAGTCATCTGCTGGGCATCCTCCAGACGGCTGACGAGAGACCCGAGCGTTGCTGCAAGGGTGGCAAACAATAGGTATCCCAGCAGGAAGAATACGACCGCATAAATGATGGTGGCAGGCTGAATCGTGGTCAGCCCCAGCCCATCAATAAATGAAGCGCTCCCCGACTCTATCGTCCGCTGAATACTGAAATATCCGGCGGTCAGGAAAATGGCAAACTGGGTTAAGCCCACGAGAGCGATACCGATGATTTTAGCGAACATCTGGGAAACCGGAGACACACTGGAAATTAAGATTTCCATCACCCGGCTGGATTTCTCCGTAGCTACTTCCGTAGAAATCATCTGGCCGTACATAATGACAGCAAAGTACATAAAGAACAACATGATATATACGATTCCGCGCGTCTGATTGAGTTCTTCCGCGGATTTCGCCCGTTCCTCCAGGGCTTCCAGTTCAAACGATACCGGAGCTGATATCTGCTGCAGGGTTTCCGGCGCCACGTCTGCTTCTTCGGTCACCTGCTCGATTTTCACCTGCTGCAGGGCCTGACGGACAGGCTCACTTGCTTCTATATTCGCAATCTGATTGGCAAAGTACGTCGCTTCCGGGAGCTGATCTGCCCCTTGCCGGATGTGAACGACAGCCTCATAACTGCCTTCTTCTACTTCCTGCTTTGCCTCTTCCAGCGTCCCTTCATAGGTTTCAGCGGCTGCTGACTCACTGGAAGCGAGACTTCTTTCAAAAGCCGACGCCCAAGCTGCACTTTCGGAAAGAATGGCAATACGGTTTTCATCTTCGTCCCCACTGAACTGTTCAATGATGGATTGAAGGTTGGATACAGCGAAAATAAACACGAGCATAATGAGCGTCGTAATCACAAAAGATTTGGATTTCACTCTATTTTTATATGTATGGCCCATCATAATGAAGAACTTATTCATAGGAAGCCCCTGCCTTTTCAATGAAAATATCATTCAGTGTCGGTTCTTCCAAATCAAAGGTGCGGACAAAGCCTTTTCCATGAAGGGATTCAAAAATACCCGCAGCTGCTTCTTCCGCAGTAATTTGAAGCTCGCATCCTTCTGCAAGCGGCTTATATTTGGTCACACCCTTGAACGACTGTAAATATGAGGTATCAAAATCTGCATGAATGCGGATGTTTTTCTTACCGAATGACCGTTTGATCTCCTTCAACCTGCCATGAACGACGGGGGATCCATGATGAAGGATACAAAGACTTTCACACAATTCCTCCACATGCTCCATACGGTGGGATGAAAACACAATGGATGTGCCAGCTTCCTTCAATTCCACAACAGCCTCTTTCAACATTTCTACATTGACCGGATCCAGTCCGGAAAACGGCTCATCCAGAATAAGCAGCTCCGGCTTATGCAGAACAGCCGATATGAATTGAATTTTCTGCTGATTCCCTTTGGACAACTCCTCTACTTTTTTCTGCTTATACTCCGGCACTTTAAATCGTTCCAGCCAGTGGTCGATTTCCTCCACTGCCTCCTTTTTGGACATCCCGCGCAGTTTAGCCAGGTACACAAGCTGCTCTTTCACTTTCAACTTCGGGTACAACCCCCGCTCTTCAGGAAGATAACCAATCAAATGGCTCTCCCCATAGCCGATTTTCCCCCGATTCCACGATATCTCTCCTTCTGTCTGATCCAGCAGCCCGAGGATCATACGGAACGTCGTCGTTTTGCCCGCTCCGTTGGCTCCAAGAAAACCGAAAATCTGCTGTTCAGGTATCTCGATGGATAAATGATCCACTGCCGTGAATGAACCGAACGTCTTTGTAACATTCTCCAACCTCAAAGTCATTCCGATAACCTCCCCTTTCTGTTTATCTTACGGGCTTGTCCGCCCGGGAGTTTCAATTTTTCCACAAATAAAAATGAAGAAACTTGAAGCTTTTTGCAGGAATTTCGCTTTCTCATGACAAATGTAAATAAATGAACAACTATTCATTCGAGGGGGACATCCATGAAACGCTACTACTTAACCGTATTCGAACAAGACGGGACAAATGTGCTTGATGAGAACTTTGAAGCTGAACATGATGAGGAAGCGAAAAAAATAGGGACAGCCAAACTGACGGAGCATGGATACAGTGAGTTTACCCACCGCTGCGTGTCGCCTGATGGACGGCTGGTTCTTTTCCACCGCTGAAAAGAGCCGCGCTTAATGGCGCGGCTCTTCATTATTTTCCATGAAATACAGGGTTCCTCTTCTCCATAAAAGCCTGAACACCTTCGAGGTGGTCATCTGTGTGCCTCAGCATCCATTGGGTTTCCCTTTCCTCTGTCAAATAGGTCTGGAGCTTTTCCAAGCCATATTTATGATAGATCTCCTTCGTCGCAATCATCGATCGGAGCGGGCGGCGGCTCCAATATTCTGCAAGGTCTCCAGCTTTCTGCTGGACCGATCCTTCAACAACCTGGTCGATCAGCTTGTATTCATAAGCTTCGGCAGCCGACATCTGCTCCCCCTTCCAAGTAAAATGCTTGGCCTGATGGGTACCCAGACGTTCCTGAAGCCAGAAGTGGCCGCCCCCGTCCGGAGCAAGTCCGATGCCGATGAAGTTCATGGACAACTGCGCCCCTGCTTCCGCCATTACATAATCAGCCGATAAAGCAATACTGAGTCCGAGCCCGACGACAGGCCCGTGAACAGCAGCGATCACAACCTTAGGCATCGTATAAAAAGACTTGACGATATATTCAATGTCATCCATCACCTGGTCGTACACGTCACGGTCGGCGGCTTCCTTCATCATAGTAAGATCCCCGCCGGCACAAAAGCCGTCTCCACTTCCCGACAAAACCACAACCTGAGCCTCTGAATGCTGCACCTGATCGAGAACGTAAGCAAATTCAGCTAACTGCTCCGTCCCGAGCGCATTGTACTTTTCTCCGCGGTCCAACGTAATGTGCACAACATTATCCTTTTCTTCAACCCTAAAGTGGCCCATTCTTCTCCCCCTGGATTCAAAAATGTCTTCTATTCGTTACATTTCGCCGGCGTGTCTCTTTTCTCCTGCAAAGGTCGACAACATTCCATCCATCATGCAGAAAAGACACAAAGACAGACTCCTGCTGAATGAGAAGGGCCGCTGCGTTTCCAGGCATAAAAAAAGAGTCTGCAGAGAACAAAAGGTTCTCTGCAGACTCGGACCACCGTAGAAACGGCGGTCAACTGCATTACTGCTGTGGCTCTTCCGGATTACCGTAAAGCTCTTCCAGCGGTTTTGTAATAATACGGCTGATATCGTTGATAACAGTGTTCAAACGCTGTTCTTCTTCCATCAGCTTGGAAATCTGTGGGTGCTGCTGTACAAGTTCTACGACTTTACGAGCCTGCTCCACTTCTTCTTCGGAGATTTCCTCTCCCTGCATCTGTTTTTGTTGAAGCGTCATTTGTGTCTGACGGAAATCATCAAACATTGTTTTCGCTGCTTCGTCATTCATAACCGCTTCATAAGCTTCTTTCAAGCTTGTGAATTCTTCACTGTTGCGGATCGCTTTTTCCAAATCATAAGCGTAATCGTATAGGTTTGCCATAAAATAAGCCCTCCTGTAATTTCGTACTTCTAACATTCCTACCCCACTATAACAGACTCACTGAAGTCTGTATAGGAATAGGGTCTTATCCGATCACCATGACGAGAGCGGCCTGCAGCAGACCGATCAGTCCTCCAAGAAGAGCTCCGAGATATGTGATCATCTTGAATTCCCTTCTCGAAATGCCAAGGACCATCTCCTCCAGACGATCCACCTGGAAAGCCTCTACCTCTTCCTTGACGACTTCCTCCAGTCGAACGGATTGGATCATCCCTTCCACCTTGCCGGAGATGACATCGATGGATTTCCTAATGAGGACCGGAATCCATTGTTTGGTCACCTTCTCCTGAATAGGAGCGGTCCAGTCTGCAATCGAACGCTCCATCCATTGCTCAACAGGAAGAGCCTCCGCCGCCGTCTGCCCGATCAGACGCCCGATTTCATCAGAACCGATTCGTTCTTCCACGGATTCCAGGGGCATGTCGAGCCATTTCTCTTTTTCTGCATGAAGCATCGTTTTCAACCATTCATTCATTTCACTGTCGGACACATATTTCAGGAGAATCGGATACAGACGTTCAGTCAGCCCGTCCGGCCCTAAGAAAGAGGAAATCATATTACCGAGAAACCCTTGATTGTCCAGATAATTATCAATGAGGGCGGAAACTTTCTCTTTTCCCTCTGTACTCCGGAAATAATTCTCGATACTTTTTTGAATGTGCTCAGCGGCCTGGTCAACGCCATGATCCACCTTCGATGTCCATTCCGGAGTCAGCAGCTCTCTGATTTCCTGCTGCCTGTATCCATCCATCAGCTTATGGTACCGTTCTTCGATCCAAGAAGCCGTATTCGATCGAATTTCCTCTGAAGCCACATCGATTTGGAAATCCTTCAGCAGGGATTGGACGGATTTATCCTGCTGCATCCATTTCAACGCCTCTTGTTCAGCCAAGGAGGTCATCTGGCTCACCAGAGCAGGTTCAGTCAATTTGCGGCGGATACCCTCGGGTGTAAGAAGATGATTCACGACCATTTTCCCGAGCTGTTGTGCTAATTCATTCTGTCGTTTAGGTATAAGCCCCGGCGTAAATGGAACGCGGAACTTCCCGATATATATCGCACGGTAAGGGCGGAAAAGCATCTTAATCGCGAGAGAGTTCGTTACTCCACCAATCAAGGCACCGATCCCCATCATTAAAAGAATCAGAAGTATTGGATGCATCGTACAACCTCTTTCTATCGTAGTGTACCAAGTATAATGGAAAAATGCGGCGTGTGCCAAACGAGAGGAATGAAAAAATATCCACTCTCATGATTCCCCTTCAAACGGGCCACCCTATAAGGAAGGAGGTGACCAGAATGAAGGAGGAAAAAAAGAAGGCACCCGAAGGAAAAGACCAGTTTGAAGTGGATGTTGACCGCATGATTAATGAAGGAATGGCGGGCGGCACCGTAGCGCCGGTATACGGGCGGGAGCAGATCGGGGAAGCCCATGAAATTCCGGTTCAGGAAAATCGGAAAAATGACCTTGCAGAAAAATAATAAAGCTGTCTCTGATGGACCCTCATCCATCAGAGACAGCTTCATTTCAGCGGCTTTTCACAATCATCTGTACAGCTTCATTGATTAAATCTTCAGCGGATTCTCCCTCTTCGTGAGCAACGCGTATACATTCCTCAAGGTTTTTCGCTACAATATAACCAATCGCCCGGTCCATCGCTGAACGTGCCGCAGACAGCTGGGTGATGACATCTTTACAGTCTTTTTCCTCATCCATCATTTTAAGGACACCGCGCACCTGCCCTTCAATGCGTTTCAACCGGTTTTTCGTTTCTTGTCCATAGAAACTCTGTTCTTTTACGTGTTCCACTCCGATTCCTCCTCTCCCTCCGACTTATCATGTATAGGGATCAATTGACTTTGCGGATTTCTACATTGTATTACTATAATAGTAAATATCCTAGTAAAAAGGAAGAGATTCATGTCTGTCATTCATCAACTCCAGCAGATCTACCCCTCTATGAGGGTGATCACCGAAGCAGAAGCCGGCGATTCAGACCAGTGGGACTATTATCTGACGCCGGAAAAAGAACTCATTGCCATCCCTAAGGGCGAAAGGAATAACCAGGAAGCGGAGCTGTTATCCATCTTCCTTACTCCTATTGAGAAAGATACCATGACCGAGACAGAAAGGGAAACGGCGTGGAAGGAACTCACTTCCACCGGCAGCCAGTATGAAGGCATTTCCTGGCCGCAGTCGTACCGCTTCATCCTGTTTACATTTGATGACTCCGGCACTGAAAAAAGCACGATAAAAGAAGCGCTCCAGTCTCTATTTCCGGAACGCGTGCCCCTGCTCTGGCAGTCGGACCGGGCGGGATACTTGGTGGAGGAAATCTTCTCGAGCGGGCAGGAGGTCCTGACATTCGAAGGGATTCCGGATGTTCTCATGAGTGACTTCTACACAAATATACGTTTTTTCACAAGCCATTTCAGTTCTGACTTAAAAGAAGCCCCTTCTATTTTGAAATGGTCGCTGAGCGGAGCCGATCTGGCAGATCGATACCACATGCCCGCTGTCGTTTCCTACAAGGATATTATTCCCTATTTCTACATCGACTACCTTCCTGAAGCCTATTGGCATCAGGTGGAGCAGTCGATCTTCCACGAGGTACTGGAAGATAAGGAACTGCTTCAGACCATCAAGGTTTTCCTTGAAACCGGATCCAACACGTCCCTTGCTGCTAAAAAGCTGTATATGCACCGGAACAGCCTGCAGTATCGTGTCGATAAGTTCATCGAAAAAACGGATTTGGATATTAAGGATTTCAAAGGGGCGGTCATCACCTATCTTGCTCTTTTACATCTACAGTTGTAATTCGACAAAGTGCACAAAGCTCACGATGGTGAGTTTGTGCACTTTGTCCATTTACCGTTTTCAGAAACTTCGGTACACTGAAATCAGTTAAGAAAGCGATTTCAAAAACAGGGGGAGTTTCCAATGGCAGAACTTAAACTGAACAATATTGATAAAGTGTATGATAAAAATGTGAAAGCCGTCGACGATTTCAACCTTCATATCAATGACAAGGAATTCATTGTTTTTGTAGGTCCGTCCGGTTGTGGTAAATCGACAACACTCCGTATGATTGCAGGGCTTGAAGAGATCACCGGTGGAGACTTCATGATTGATGACAAGCGCATGAACGATGTAGCACCAAAAGACCGTGACATTGCCATGGTATTCCAGAACTATGCCTTGTATCCGCACATGAACGTGTATGACAACATGGCCTTCGGTTTGAAACTCCGCAAGATGGATAAGTCAGAAATTGAACGCCGCGTCAAGAACGCCGCTCAGATTCTTGGATTGGAGGCTTTACTGGACCGTAAACCGAAAGCGCTGTCAGGGGGACAGAGACAGCGTGTAGCCCTCGGCCGTGCCATCGTCCGTGACGCAAAAGTCTTCCTTATGGATGAGCCTTTATCCAACCTGGATGCCAAGCTTCGTGTCCAGATGCGCGCTGAAATCCAGAAACTGCACCAGCGTCTGCAGACAACGACCGTCTACGTTACCCACGACCAGACCGAAGCGATGACGATGGCCACCCGTCTTGTCGTTATGAAAGATGGAATCATCCAGCAGGTGGGTGAGCCGAAGGATGTCTATGATAAGCCTGAGAATGTGTTTGTCGGCGGCTTCATCGGGTCCCCGGCTATGAACTTCCTCCATGGCACACTGGCAGATGGTCACATTGAACTCGGAGAAATCAAAATTGCCGTACCGGAAGGAAAAATGAAGCCGCTCAGAGAACAGAGCTACATCGGAAAGGAAATTATCCTCGGTGTGCGTCCGGAAGATATGCACGATGAGCCGCTCTTTATCGATGCCAACCAGGACAAGAAAATTACGGCCGACATTGAAGTAGCTGAGCTGATGGGCTCCGAATCCTACCTGTATTCCAAATTGAATGACCAGGAATTCATCGCACGTGTCGATTCCCGTTCCGATATCAACGGTGGAGACCAAATTACCTTGGCGATTGATATGAACAAAGTCCACTTCTTTGATAAGGATACAGAAAGCCGTATCCGCTGATCATAACAAAGCAGCCCTATCCAGGGCTGCTTGTTTTTTTAGGGGAACTGCATGTTTATGAATGCCTCCAAAAACGGGAAAACCCGGGCAGTGTCTGGAATAAATCACCGCCCGGGCTGTATCGTATCTGAAACAGCCTATGTTGTCTGAATATCCTGCAGACCACAGGCTTCACACACAAAAAGGTGAACACATTCGTCCTGAATGGAGGAATCGATCTCACCATCAACAAGGTCGGTATAGGTAAGATCCAGATAAGGGCTGTATTCATCAAGAAAATCAGTCACCCTTCCCCGATCCTTCATCCTACCCTCACACCTCGGGCAGGCGCGCTGCGTTTCTCCCCACCCGTTACAAAGTCCGCATTCGTACATAATTGGTCCACTTCTTTCACAAAAATAAAGAGGAAGGGCGCACCCTTCCTCCTTCGTCACACGTATTTATTTTTGGTATCCACCGAACTGCTGTTCAGCCATTTGTACAAGACGCTTAGTGATTTCTCCACCTACAGAACCGTTAGCACGTGCTGTAGAATCTGGACCAAGCTGTACGCCGAACTCTTGAGCGATTTCGTATTTCATTTGGTCTAGAGCTTGTTGTACACCAGGTACAACCAACTCGTTTGAACTGTTGTTGTTAGCCATGTGTCTCACCTCCTGTCCTGTGTAATCGTAGTATGGGTCGGAGGTTTTGTTTTTATGTCAAAAAAGACAGTGGTAATTACTGGAGAAAAACAATAGACACACGGCTGGATTCCTTTTACTTGGCGTTTGGTTTTGTCATGGCTTTTGGATCTACATAATCCTCGAACTGCTCTTCGGTCAAAATACCGAGCTCCACAGCTGTTTCTTTCAACGTCTGGTCTTTTTCAAATGCTGTTTTTGCTATTTTCGCGGCATTCTCATAACCGATATGAGGATTCAAGGCCGTGACCAGCATCAGGGAGTCACGCAGATACTTTTCAATCTGTTCATGATTCGGCTCAAGGCCGCTGACACAACGCTCATCAAAGGAGACCATACTGTCAGCGAGAAGCTGGGCGGACTGAAGGAAATTATGAGCAATCACCGGTTTGAATACATTCAATTCAAAGTTCCCCTGACTGGCAGCAAAACCGATGGCCGCATCATTTCCCATTACTTGAACCGCAACCATTGTAACCGCCTCACTTTGAGTCGGGTTCACTTTCCCAGGCATGATGGAACTTCCAGGTTCATTGGCCGGAATTGTTATTTCTCCAATGCCGCAGCGCGGACCGCTCGCAAGCCAGCGGACATCATTGGCGATTTTCATCATATCCGCAGCCAGAGCTTTCAAAGCTCCGTGCGTATGTACAAGTTCATCGTGGGATGTGAGGGCATGGAATTTATTCGGTGCAGAAACGAACCCTTTGCCGGTCAACGCATTGATTTCAGCAACGACCTGTTCTGAAAAATCTTCATGCGCATTCAGGCCTGTCCCGACAGCCGTGCCGCCGATAGCAAGTTCTTTCACATATTCACTGCTCTCGATCAGCATCTTCTCCGTCTTTTCCAGCATGCGGTGCCAGCCGCTGATTTCCTGCCCAAGCGTGAGAGGTGTCGCATCCTGGAGATGAGTTCGGCCGATTTTCACAATATGATTAAACGCTTCCATTTTTTCTTGTAACGTGTGCTTCAACTGGGTGAGGGCAGGAAGGACAACATCCTCCACTTTACGGACGGAAGCGATATGCATCGCTGTAGGATACGTATCATTTGAGCTTTGTGATTTGTTGACATCGTCATTCGGGTGAAGACGCGTCTCACTCCCCTTCTCTTCCAGCCACTGATTGCCCACGTAGGCGATGACTTCGTTCACATTCATATTCGACTGCGTGCCGCTGCCGGTCTGCCAGACCACTAACGGAAAATGTTCATCCAGCTCACCTGCAATGATTTGGTCCGCAGCATAGCCTACCGCTTCCGCCTTTTCCTCTTCTAAAAGTCCAAGAGCAGCATTGGCTTTCGCTGCGCTCTTCTTCAAGATGGCAAAGCCTTCGATGACTTCCTTCGGCATTTTTTCATCACCGATCGGGAAATTCTCTTTACTTCGCTGCGTTTGTGCCCCCCAATATTTTTCACTTGGCACATGTATTTCACCAATCGTATCTTTCTCCACGCGGTAATCCATGAAAAATCCTCCCTTTTCAGTTCTTTCTATGCTTTTTCATTGTATCAAGAATCTTTTGAACAATCACCTGAATGACGTGTGTTTTTGACAATTTTCCACGTTTTCATTTCTGATTATTTACATTTTTCAGATAATCGTCTATACTTATGCTGTCAAGCACCGGTTAACCAAACCACGCTTGACTTCTCAAGTGGGTATAAAGTGGTGAAAAGAGCCTTGGAACGGCTCTTTTTTTTGCTTTAAAACAGGAGGTAACGACCATGCCGAATATTTGGACTCACATTCTATTTATTGATGAACTTTGCGAAAGGATTCCCTGCCACCCCCTGATCCATGCAGCACCGAACAGTCTGCATATGGGCGCCCAGGGACCGGATCCTTTCTTTTATCATAACTTCCCGCCCTTTTGTTCGTCCAAAAAAGGGACCGCTCTGGGCACCCTTCTGCACACATCTCGATGCGGCCCTTTTCTCATGGATATGATCGAGGCGGGAGCAAAGGAAAAAGCTCCAATGCAGGCCTATATGACAGGTTTTATCAGCCATCACATGCTTGACCGGACGACCCATCCCTTCATCCATTTCCATGCCGGTTATGAGGGAGCGAAGCATCAGGAATTGGAAGTGATCATCGACACTCTCTTGATGAAGCGTTTCCGAAAGAAAGATCCATGGAAAACAGCCGTTCACAAACACATCCGTTTATCTTCAACCTTGGAGGAACAACTGACCAGCCTCATGCACCCCCTCCTTGCCAGACATTTCCCGTCGGAAGCCTCTCACTATCCACGATCCCTGATCAGGCAGTCCTACCGCCATATGACGGCTGCGCAGAAACTGCTGCGAGACAGGTGGCAGTGGAAAAACAAATGGCTGTCGTCTTTTGTCTCCTCCTATTCTCACAGTCCCATTATTGACGACATCGATTATATGAATGAAAGCCGCCGCCCATGGCAGCATTCCGCTACATCCGCTGTCCATACAGAGTCGTTTATTGATCTTTACGAAGCAGCGCTGAGCGAAGCTGTTACGGTTCTTTCATTGGTTTTCCACTACTGGGAACACCAGCAGACAGAGACTTTCAAACAGCTGAAGAAAAAGATAGGGGACATTTCCTATGACACAGGAAGACCTTTGTCCGAGAACCGCGCCAACCAATACAGCCGCCCCCTCCTTTAGGATCGTTTAACGTTCGACAGGTTCACCACTTCCAGACGAGGCCTGATCAGCACCTTTTTCCACATCAACAAACCAGAGAAGGAGAATGCCCGTTGTGAAAAATCCGACCAGCGATAGAATGCCGAGACGGCTCGAACCGGTCAACTGACCGATCAACGCAAAGGCAAAAGGACCAAAAACAGCAGCGAATTTAGAAGAAATGCCGTAAAATCCAAAAAATTCTGCCTCGCGACCTTCCGGGACCATCCGTCCATATATCGACCGGCTCAATGCCTGCGCCCCTCCCTGAACGACTCCGACGCAGACCGCAAGGATGTAAAAGTGAAACGCTGTCGTCATGAAATAACCGAGAGCTACGATAAAAAGGTAGATAAAAAGCGTGATCAGCAGGGCTCGTTTAGCTGTGATTCTTCGTGCCAGCCGCCCGAATAAAAATGTACAGGGAATGCCGACAAACTGAGTAATCAAAAGAGCTGTAATGAGCGAGTTGCTGTCAATTCCGACATCCCGGCCATAGATGGCGGCCATTTTAATAATGGTAGAAATACCATCATTGTACAGCCAGAAAGCGGCCAGGAATAATAGGAGCGGCTTATAAGACCTAAGCTCCCCTGCTGTCTGTAAAACACGACGGAATCCGATGGATAGGTAGGAGCGCTGCCTCACACTGGTTTTCCTTTTCTCCTCTTTAATATGACGAAGCAGGGGAATGGAAAAGATCAGCCACCATATCCCGACAGAAACGAAGGACAACTGCACGGCCGTAGTGCTGTTCGGAAGACCGAACCAGTCATACTTCATAATCATAAGAAGATTGACAGCAAGGAGAATGCCGCCCCCTACGTAACCGAGCATAAAACCAGCAGCTGAGACTTGGTCAATCTCCTCCTCCCCCGCAACTTCAGGCAGAAAAGCATCGTAAAATACGTTGGCGCCGGAAAAACCGACGGTACCTGCAATCAGAAGCAGAGAGGCCCATACATAATCCCCCTCGCCGACAAATGCCAGCAGAATAGAAGCAAGGATCCCCATGAAAGCGAAGAACATAAGAAAACGTTTCTTGGAAGCTGAATAATCACTGACGGCACCGAGAATGGGGGCGAGCAGCGCAACGATTAAAACAGCGGCTGACTGGGAATATCCCCAATAACTCGCCGCAAGCGACGATGGTACTCCTTTCGCTGCCACGTCATAATAGAACACAGGCAGCACAGCAGCCATAATGGTGGTGGCAAACGCTGAGTTCCCAAAATCATATAAAATCCAACTGCGCACAGACTTTTTCGTCATCGCCATCCCCCCAGCACTATCTTTAGTCCTAAGAATAGCAGAAGAAAAGATCGGAAAGGTTTCTTGATAGAAAAATTTACAAATATTTGAGGTGATTCATATGAAAATAGCTGTAATCGGTGGAACAGGCCGTGTCAGTACCCATTTCATCCGCTATGCCCTAAGCAGGGGCCATGAAATAAAAGCGTTGGTCAGGAACATTCATAAAGCAGAGGAAATGCTGGAAGGGGCAGAACTTGTCCAAGGGGATGCAAGGAATCAGGAAGATATCAGAAAGACGCTGACAGACTGTGAAGTCGTGTTCTGTGGATTAAGTACGGATAAGTCCGATACCCTCACAACAGCCGTCCCGCTTCTTACGGATGAAATGGAGCGTCAAAGTTTGAAAAGGGTGGTAACGATCGGAACCGCGGGAATCCTCGACAGCCGCTACGAGGATGGAAAATACAGGTTTGAAAGTTCGGAATCCAAACGGAGTAAAACGTTCGCGGCAGAAGAACATGCCGGGGTTTACCAGCATTTACAGAAAACCACACTCGATTGGACGATTGTCTGTCCGACCTATCTTCCAGAAGGAGACGTTCAAGGCGGCGTCCGCTTTGAACTGGACAGACTTCCGGAGGATGGTAAAAAAGTGACCACCGGCGATACGGCCGTCTTCGCCTACCAGACGCTTATAAACGACCAGTTTTCACAAAAGCGCGTCGGCATCTGCTATTAAAAAAAAGAAGCCGTTTCCCATCGGGAAACGGCTTTTTATTATTCTGTCTCACTGACCGGCTCGTAACCGAAGAATTCCTCTAAGGTCACCTGCTGTTCATGAACCTCTGCCGCTGCTTCTTTACCAACATAGCGAAGGTGCCACGGTTCATATTTATAACCGGTAATGTCATTGTTTCCCTCCTGATAACGGACGACAAACCCATATTCATAAGCATGGTCCGCCACCCATTCACCTTCCGGGGTATCACCGAAAGCCTGGGTCAGTTTAAATGCCATTTCTGCCGAAGTCACATCCATCGCCAGACCTGTCTGGTGTTCACTTGTTCCCGGACTCGCAGAAAACGTATCGGTTTCTTCTTTTCCATACACTTCTACGTTCCGTTCATAAATTTCTTTCTGACGTTCATACGAACGATATCCTGATGCGGCTACAAGTTCAAGCCCTGCTTGATCTGCGCCTTCAAAAAGCTCCTCCAGCGCATCAGCCGCCTCCTGTCTTAACTGTTTTTTCGGATGGTCTTCCTCAAAGGAAAACGGCACATCCGGTACGGTTAAATCCGGAGGGGCATAGCCGTCTGGGAGTTTCCGCTGTTTATTGACGACGACTTCAACACTTTCAGGATCACCGACTTCTATCATTCCATTGGACAAAGCGGTATCCTCATTTTGAGACGCCTCTCCTGATGCTGGTGTACTTTCTTTCTCCTCCTGCTGGGCAGTGGATGAGGCAGGTGCTTCCTCTGCCTGATGGTCATCCGAACTGAGAGGATTGTTGGAACACCCGGTTAATGCGGCCCCTATCAAGGCCATGGTAAGTATTTTTTTCACACTAATTCCCTTCCTACTTTCAAAGATGCTGTAACAACTATAACATTGTCAGGAAGAAGTTGTATATCCACATCTCTACCTAATAACGGGTCTATAACAGGCCATATAAAAAAGCCGCTGTCACTCCAGCGGCTGTGCTTTATTCCCATGTAAACGGCTGATACTGCAGGCTGAGCCGGTCGAACGCTTCCCGGTCGCCGCTGTCGATAGCCTGGTTGATTTCTCTATCTAAACGATCCTTATTGAATTGATAGCTGAGGTGATCCAAAAGCAGACGCGAGGCTAGTTGTATTCCAAAAGACAGTTCTCTCTTTGCCGTAATCTCTTTCCCTTTGTAACCGGGGTTCCGACGAATAACATAATTGATCTTTTGCTTTCTCATGAGATTACCCCCTTCATGCTTTTTTTCATTATGCAGGATTTACTAGAAGAACGCAACAAGTTTTCTGAATATTTAGTTATATCATTCCCCGATTTCTACTTACATAAACCTGCTGAACCGCTTGTTTACTAGGGTGACAGCACATGCAGCCGCCTGATATTTTTTTGAACTTTCCATATCCCGCGTCCGTATATATAAAAAAAAGGACGCAGCTTAACGTCTGCGCCCTCTCCTTTTCCTTATTCTGCAAATTTACCTGCAATTTCAAGAGTCCGGTTGACCTGGTGGCGGACAGCTGCTTCCACATCTTCTTTCATATGACCTTCCCCGTCTACACTGACACTCGTTCCGTATGGATTCCCTCCTGCTCCAAACACCGCATCATTGGTGTATCCTGGAGTGGCAATAATGGACCCCCAGTGGAACATCGTTGTGTAAAAGTTGAGAAGAGTGGATTCCTGACCGCCATGAGGGTTCTGTGCAGATGTCATTGCACTGATGACTTTGTTTACAAGCTTCCCCTGGAACCATAAGCCGCCGGCCTGGTCCATAAACTGTTTAATCTGCGCCGGCACATTTCCAAAGCGGGTCGGCATGCTGAAAATAACGGCATCTGCCCAGTCCAGATCATCAACCGTAGCTTCTGGTACAACATCTTTAGTAGCTAAGTAGTGATCCTTCCATGCCGGATTCTGTTCTATAGCTTCCATCGGAGCAAGTTCAGGAACACGGATGAGTTTCACTTCTGCATTTGTTTTCTGTGCTTCCTCTTCCGCCCACTTGGCCATTTTGTAGTTCGTTCCTGTAGAGCTGTAATAAATAATCGCAAGTTTTACCTGAGCCATTGTTTATCTCTCCTTTAATGAATTTCGAATTTTATGATTTTCACTGTTGCTATTCCCCCCTTATATTTATTTAAAACTAAAGAATCTCCAAATCGAGATGATGCTGAATTTGACCTCAGGCAATGTACATGCGTGAGGGAAGCTTTTTTTCTCTGGACTCACTAATGACCGTTTTGGTAAGCTAAAACATGCTGTAAAAACCGAGGATGGAGGTGTCAGGCGGATGAGTGAATACGAAAATTTAAAGAGAGGGGAACGGGGAGCCTGGGTCAGTATCATTGCCTACCTTGTTCTGGCCTCTGTCAAGCTGCTGGTCGCCTATACCGGAGAGTCTGAAGCTTTACGGGCGGACGGCTTGAATAATACGACGGATGTGGTCGCCTCCATCGCTGTACTCGTCGGACTGAAAATATCCCGCAAGCCCCCTGATGAGGACCATCACTATGGACATTTCCGTGCAGAGACGATTGCCTCTTTGATTGCCGCCTTCATTATGATGACTGTCGGAATCGAAGTCATTATAGGAACCGTGCAGGACCTCATTCATCAGGAAACAAGCCAGCCATCGCTTTTGACTGCCTGGACCGCTCTGGGAGCTGCCGGAGTCATGTTCGGCGTCTACCGCTATAACTTAAATCTCTCACAAAAAGTGAACAGCCCCTCCCTTTATGCGGCCGCACAGGACAACCGATCCGACGCGCTGGTCAGTATCGGAGCCTGCATGGGTATTTTCGGGTCCCAGTTCGGTCTCTTCTGGCTCGATCCGCTGGCAGGTTTCATCGTCGGTTTGATCATCTGCAAGACAGCCTGGGACATCTTCAAGGAAGCCACCCACAGTTTGACCGATGGTTATGAGGAAGGGCAGATTGAACATATTCGTACAACGATTTCCGGCCATCCGGATGTCTGGGCCGTTAAAGATGTGAAGGCAAGATTACAGGGCAGTCAGACGCTTGTTGAAGCAACCATTCACGTAGACCCTCACATTACGATCCAGCAGGGACACGAAATTACGGATGAAGTGGAAGCCCTCTTAAAAAAAGAGAATGATATCCGGTATGCCCATATCCACATTGAACCTTACGAAGAATAAAAGCTCCCGCTTGTCATTCCCAAGCGGGAGCTTTTCCTATACCGTCAGCGCTTCTTCCAGTGTATGGAGATCTTTCCATCCATACGCCGTTTCCTCATAGGTACCTTGACCAATCGTCACTTTTTCTGCTTCTACGGGGTCCGCTCCATATTTTATGTAAAACTGACTGGACGGATTCCGGGTCAACACCCAGACAAGAAGCGATTGATAACCAGCCTCCCCCATTCCGCGTACAAAAGTCTGCAGCAGTATTTTCCCATAGCCTTTCCCCTGATACTCATCCAGGAGATAGATAGCATAGATTTCTCCATCATACCCATAGTTCTTCGTCCGCTCTTTCCCTCCGGAAACGAAACCCACCACTTGTCCTTCATCATTTTCGATGACGAAGGCAATCTGACCATTCAAAGGTTTTCGCAAAATGGTTTCCCATAATGTGATTCTATGCTCAAGTGTTGTATTACTAATATCCCTTTCATCAATCAGATCCTTATATGTGGATTTCCAGCTCTTCACATGAATGTCCGCTATCGTCGCGGCATCTTCAAAACGCGCTTCCCTGACGTGAGGCATTCCGTTCACCTTCTTCTTATATATTTTCTTTATTGTAACAAAAAGATGATGCAACGTACGGCATCATCTCTTTGTTCACAATTATCGACAGGAAAAACTGGAGATCCTGCGTGTATCGAATCCCGAATAAACCCACCGCTGCTGACCGGGGCGCCAGCGGTAACCCGCTACAGATGTTCTTCCAATGTAGGTTGGATAAAACCAGAACGACCTTCCATTGACAAGACGGATCCATGTATAACGGTACAAACATCCATACAGGGAGCCGGGATCAACGGCATACAACTCCGCTCCCTGTCCTCCGGATGGAGGTGCTGGAGGTGGAGGCGGCAGCATTCCGCCGGGGCCTCCCGGTCCGCCCGGTCCGCCACCGGGTCCTCCGGGCCCTCCAGGCCCTCCTGGTCCGCCTGGTCCACCCGGTCCGCCTGGTCCACCACCGGGCCCTCCAGGTGGAGGCCCTTGGGGAGGCTGACCACCAGGTCCTCCTCCAGGAAATCCGAAGATCTGCCCAAAAGGAAAGCCAAATTGTCGATGCATAACGATCAATTCCTTTCTCGGAAGTATCCCTATACGATATGCATCCACTGGGCGGGTGTGCTTATACTGTTAATAGAAAAACAGTCCCGATGGATCCCAAAACTACAAAGATGATATGTATATTGAGCCAGGCCAGCAGCACAGCAGCAAGACCCGCAGCAACCCCTACCTGCGGTGCATCTGGTTTCACTGTCAGGATGCCTGGAAAAATGAGCGCTCCTAAAGCGGCGTACGGAATAGCGTTCAACCATCGATCCACCCAGCGTGGAAAAGCAGCAACATCCACAATGAACGCAGGCAGAAATCTGGGAACAGCTGTAACGACGGCCATCCCAATAATCATCCAGATGATCATGATTCCTCCTCCTCTCCTAGAATCCAAATCCCGCTCAGACCACCTACAAGCGTGCCGGCAACAATGGCCCATCCTTGATTCATCCCCATCCTTTGACAAAGATAATTAATGAGGAGAGCGGTCACAGCGATTATGGCAATCCGCCCATTTCTTTTCACAGAAGGAATTAAGAGTCCGATGAACATCGCATAAAGAGCGACACCCATGCTGTCACTCAGCCTTGCAGGAATCACATCACCAAGCACCCCTCCCAAGAAGGACCCTCCCACCCAGGAAGCGTAGGCAGTCAGCATAAGGGAAGCATAAAAATAAGCGCCATTAGGTTCCGCAGCTTCCTTTTTGTAGAGGGTCGAAACCGCAAACGTTTCATCTGTCAGCCCGAGCGTTAACGGGATCTTGGCGCGAAGAGCCATTGTTTTCAGCCGGTTCACGAAGGAAAGCCCCATCACGAAATGGCGGAAATTCAAAACAAACACAGCCGTAACAATTTCAACGAACCCTGTCCCGGCAGCCACCATTCCAACAGCAAGAAACTGGGCAGCTCCAGCAAACACGAGCACGCTCATCAATGTCAATTCCAAATTCGTCATGCCGGATTGTCCAGCGAGCACCCCATATGTCAAAGCTACTGGCAGATATCCGAGCATAATGGGAAAGCCGGCCGTGATTCCTCTCTGCACCATATGCATCCGTGAAGAGGAATGGGCGTGTTTGAAAGCATGGGTTTCCATAGGGGCACCTCCTTTCTGAAATTTCCACTATTATACCCAATCGATGAGGATGATGGAAAGATTTTTCAATGAAAAAATGTTGACATCGCACTGGTGCTCTTATATTATAAATGCAACTTACTTCATTACGGAAAAGCGTTTAAGCAAAGAAGATTTTTTGTATCAAGTACTCCGCAGTAAAAGGCAGTCAGACAGCCAGCAGAGACCGGATGGATGGTGAAAATCCGGGCCGGCTTCCTTTGAATTACAGGGTACGGTTCAAATGATACAACCACAAGAGCGGGTAAAGAAATGTTTCTTTACCAATAAGGGTGGTACCGCGGAGCGATGCTTCGTCCCTTTCTTTGGGACGAAGCTTTTTTGTATGGATTAGAGGAGGAAGAAACATGTTTCATTTACAGCCAAAACACCTGCCATCCTTGGTAGAATCCATAGTTATGCTCGTTCTGACTATTGGAGTAATCAGTTATTTTATCATCTCTCTGCAGACCGCTCCACATATCCCGATTCTTTTAGGCATTCTCCTTATGCTTACGTATGGGTTATTAAAGAAAAACTCCTTTAAAGACCTGCAGTACGGGATGACTCAGGGCGCGCAGACAGGAATGGGAGCGGTACTCCTGTTCTTCGTCATCGGTATCCTTATATCCAGCTGGATGGCCGCGGGTACCATCCCTGTCCTTATGGACGCCGGATTTACGATTGCGGACGGCCCTTGGTTCCTGGCCATCATTTTTGCCGTTACGGCTGTCATCGGTGTGGCCCTCGGAAGCTCATTCACGACAGCTGCTACCGTCGGTGTGGCCTTCATGGGGGTGGCCGGATCCATGGACGTCTCCCTTGCAATGACTGCAGGAGCCGTCGTCTCCGGCGCATTTTTCGGAGACAAGATGTCACCGCTCTCTGATACAACCAACCTTGCTTCCACGGTTGTAAAAGTGGACTTGTTCGATCACATTAAAAATATGGCGTGGACAACAATCCCGGCCTTCATCATCACGTTCGTTCTGTTCATCTTCCTATCTCCGGACAGAAACCCGGACGTTGAACAGCTCGATAACTTCCAAAACGGACTGGCTGCATCAGGCTTAATGCACTGGACATCCTGGATTCCAGTCCTTGTCCTCGTTGCCATGACCATGACTAAACGTCCAGCCTTCATTTCTCTGGCTGTCAGCAGTCTGACGGCTACGGTTCTGGCCGGGTTTAGAGAAGTCCTGCCGTGGACGGCTTTGTGGCAGACATGGTTCAGTGGGTTCGAAGGAAGCACAGAGGTGGAAGTGGTCAATGAACTACTCACAAGGGGCGGAATGAACAGTATGCTCTTTACGGTTTCCCTCGTGATTTTAGCACTGGCTCTCGGCGGTTTGTTTTTCGTTACCGGAATCATCCCGGCCATACTGTCTCGAGTACAGGATTCACTGAAATCAGCAAGGTCAGCGACGCTTTCCACCGCATTTACAGCGATCGGTATCAACATCGCGATTGGCGAACAGTACCTTTCCATCCTGCTGACAGGAGAAGCCTATCAGGATGTATATGAAAAAGCGGGACTCGCACGTAAAAACCTGTCCAGGACACTGGAGGATGCAGGAACAGTCATTAATCCTCTTGTCCCATGGAGTGTGTGCGGCGTATTCCTTTCCGGTGTGCTGAGTGTACCGGTCCTTGATTATCTTCCATTTGCATTCTTCTGCCTGTTATCCCCAATCCTTACCATCTTGTACGGATTGACAGGAAAAACGATAGCTTCGGCAGCCAATCCGTCTTATCATAAGGCGAACTAATCGGAAGCACTTCCACTTTTTGGCTGGATGATGAAAAATGAACCATCTACGGATAGTAGAAGGAAAAGCAGCCATCCTAAAACAGGGACGTATCCACCAGAGGGTACGTCCTTTTTCTATTGCATAATCCGTGCGATCATTTCCCACACTAACCTGTAGAGAATATGAAAGAGGTGACAGGTGTGGACCAGGAGAAGCATGGAGAACAACAGGATCATCATTTAGATATGGAACAGGCAGAAGCTGAACAAGTTCTTGACGATGTCGCCTTCTACCGTACATTGATTGTCAATGTCATCTTTATAGGAAAAGAACAGACAGAGGACTGGGTCCTTGTCGACTGTGGAATCAGCCATTACAGCAGAAGGATCATAGCAGCTGCGGAAAAACGCTATGGATCCAGACCCCCTAAAGCGATCATCTTGACCCACGGCCATTTCGATCATGTAGGTTCAGCAAAAAAACTGGCAGACCATTGGAATGTCCCCATTTTTATTCATCCAATGGAAATGGATTATGTGACCAATCAACGGGATTACCCTGTAGGCGATGCCACAGTTGGTGGAGGTTTTTTTGCTTTGATTTCCCCATTCTTCCCTACACATCAGCCGGATTTGAGCCGCTATATCCATTCCATTCCGAACGATGGGAAAATCCCCTCACTCCCTGACTGGCAGGTCATCCACACCCCCGGTCACACACCGGGGCATGTCGCACTATACCGTCCGGACGACGGCACCCTTCTTGCTGGAGATGCCTTTATTACTGTAAAACAAGAATCCAGCATGGCCGTTTTCATTCAGCATCAGCATGTTCATGGACCCCCGGCCTACTTTACTCACAATTGGGAGGAAGCTGAAAAATCCGTACAGAAATTAGCGGCCTTGAACCCGGTCACCGCGATCACTGGGCACGGGCTCCCTATGTCAGGGGAAGCCCTCAGCCATCAACTCAAGGAACTCGCGTCCAATTTCCGCGAGCTGGCTGTTCCTAAGCATAAAAGGAAACTTCACTAAACGACGAGCTTATCCATGCTCGTCGATTTCTTTTTGCAGGACATTCGTCAACTTTGCCAGCCCCTCCAGCAGTCTTGGACTTGGACGACAGAATAATGATTCCTCCAGGACATGGATCCTGTCGTTTTTCACAGCCTTTATCTCCAGCCATCCCGGGCGTTTTCTAAGAAGATCCGGGTTCATTTTTTCTTCCTTCACCCCCACCCATACCATGCAGATATGGTCAGGGTTACGATTCTTCACTTCTTCCCAGTCCGTTTGAAAACTGGCCGTATCCTGATCTGCAAAGACATTTTCAGCTCCGGCCAGGCGGCTGATTTCCGTCAACCAGTTCTTTCCACCCGGAGTAAAAACCGGCTTGGGCCACCATTCCCAGTACAACGCAGGCTTTACCTCAGCAAGAGAAGCCTTTTCCATCAAACGATCCAATTCATCCCGGTACTCATCCGCTCTATGATCGGCCTCCTCTCCCATCCCGAGCTCTCTGCCGACACGACGGACATCCTCCCCAATCTCTGCCAGGCTGTTGGAATCGATGATGATATAAGGAAGACCGGCTTTTTCAAGCCCTTCAATATTTTTTTCCATGCCCGGTACAGACAGCGAAGCCAGGACCAAGTCCGGCTTCAGCTCTGCCGTTTTTTGTATATCTATGGATAAATCAGGGCCGAGCTTTGGAAGCTTCCTGATTTGTTCCGGATAATCAGAATAATTATCGACACCAACCAACAGGTGGGTCTGATTCAGATAGGCGACAATTTCAGTATTGCTTGGACATATCGACACGATTCTCACTTTTCCACCCCTATTAACAGAATTGTCTGATGTTTCATTTTCTTTTATTATAGCTTATATTTAATGTATGGAAAAAGAAAGAAAGGGATGAGCCCATGACCACGACACTCCTTGATTCAACAAACGGAATAGTGGAATTTACATATATCGGAGAAGGTCCTCCTGTGCTGCTGTTGAAAGGTGGACACTGCAGCAGAGATACAGATTTATCCCACAGCAGCCTTGTATATGAAGGATTCTCACTGCTGACGATTTCCCGGCCTGGTTACGACTACACAGAACCCTCGACAGGCCGAACACCGGATGAATTCGCAGATACAATGGTTGAGGTGCTTGATTATTTAAATTTGGAACGCGTCCATGTCATTGCTGTGTCTGCAGCAGGACCAAGCGGAATCGCTCTAGCTTCCCGCTACCCGGAGAGGGTGGACCGGCTTGTTCTTGAAGCAGCGCTGACGGGGGCATGGGATCGAAAGGCCCGGAAAAAGGCGATGCTGCTGTTCGGTCCCGCAGAAAAAATGGTCACAGGCAGCCTCAAGTTTATGCTTAAACTTTTCCCTGACCTTGTCATGAAGCAGCTTCTTGCTGATATGACGACCGAAGATGTGGAGGATTACCTCAATCATTTATCGGCCAATGACCGGCGGTTCATCTATGATATGCTCGCCACCTCCCAGCCCGGCAGAGGCTTTATCCTTGACCTTGACCATGATGTAACGAACCTGGATGAGCTGAATGTCCCTGTTCTCGGCATGTACTCACAGAAAGACCGCAGCGTCCCTTATACAAACGCCCTGTTGTTGAAATCGACGGTACCCGATTGTGAAATCTACGAAGTCAATGCTGACAGTCATTTGATCTGGATTGGAAAAGATGCTCATGATGTTTGGAATAAACGGCTGGAATTTCTAAATCAATCCTAAAACATTCGGAGGGATCACCATGGATGATGTAAGGTGCTCACAAATGCTGGATCGTTTCTTAACGTTTTATGACCAGGCTTATCGAGAACCCCCTCATAAGCGTCATGAATTATGGATGGAATATTATGATTTCCCTCATACACCGCCGGGGTATCAACAAGGGCAGCTCGCAAAGGAAATGGTGGAGTATGCCTGGAACAAGTACAATCACGTCTATGATAAAATTCAATACTTCGATATCAGTCCGTTGGAAATGAATGAGCACGTGGATCATATTAAACAAATTCTGCACAGCACCACCTACGTTGATGTAAACGTACTCTTTTTTGTCGGAACATTTGAAACGGATCCTTTCATCATCCAGGAAAATCATCAATACATTCTCTGCTTCCCTGTCGAACTGCCCGGTGGTCAGACACGTTTGATTCAGGAGCTGGCCAGAGTCGTTCACTGCCGCCAGTCCGGACTCGCCCCCAGCCATACCCGTACCCTCGGGCAGCTGATCTTTCAGGAGGGGCTGGCGATCCATACGACATTGGAAGTGCTGGAGGAAAGCGGGATATCAGATCCTTACTTCAGCTGGGATGAAGAAAACTGCAGCCGCGAACCGAACCGGGTCATGATGAACATTCAGCCCCATCTGCACCGCACAGATTACGAGGCCCTCTACTCTTTTACCAAAGGTACCGGTGCATCAGGATTTGAAAAAGAAGCCAATTACACAGGGTGGCTTGTCATCCAGCACCTTCTCGAACAGGGGAAGCCGTTGTATGAACTGGCCCGCATCGCTCCTGAGGAAGTCGATATTCTTGTGGAACGTTCCCTGCTTTCATTAATGAATCAGGCCTATATGACCCAGCCCCAGGAGTAAAAAGGAACTTTTTTGTAATAGGGCTTTCATTCCTTTTGCCCATCTGTTATACTATGGTTAATTATTCGTTGTTCGATGAGTGTCATGCAAGAGAAGATGTTTCGCAAGATGTCGTCTTGATGGACTTGAATGAGCAAGAATAGTAATACAATGTGGAGTTTCTCCACGCAGGAGGTTTTTGTACATGGTCGAAGGTACAGTAAAATGGTTTAACGCAGAAAAAGGTTTCGGTTTCATTGAAGTAGAAGGTCAAGACGACGTCTTCGTTCACTTCTCCGCTATTCAAGAAGAAGGATTCAAAACTCTTGAAGAAGGTCAAGTCGTAACTTTCGAAATTGAAGAAGGTCAGCGTGGACCACAAGCAGCTAACGTTCAAAAATAAGAACGTATAAAAAACTCCCCTTTCGAGGGGAGTTTTTTTTATGTCTTGTTTTTTAAAATAAGGCTCTGTTATTGCTTGGTGTTGTTATTTAACATGTGAGCTCCTATCATCACCCCTTTCTGTCATGGGATTTGTAGGAGGCGGCCTTGGGAATGACTCCCTTTCCGTGAGGTACCGTGAGCCGCGGAAAGCGGACGGTTTTCCCTGCCATCCCATGCTCTGAGTAAATAGCAGACCGGACCCCTAATTCCAGCGGAAACGATTTAGTAATCGTTTAAAATATCAACAACAGACTTTAACAGAGCTTAAAATAAAAAAGGAACAGCTCACAGCTGTTCCTCAGGCTGTCGAGAAAGTCTCGACAGCCTTGTTTTTTTCGACTTTAAAATTTCCGCAGGAGCGGTGCCCCTTCCACTCCTGCGGAAGAACGAGTAGAGATCGCCGAGCGTGGGTGCTGCGAGGAAGCTCGGGCGCTCGTCCGCGGAAAGAAAGAAAAAAGCTTGTAAAGAAACAGAGGTTTCTCTACAAGCTGAAAGAAACAGCTCACAGCTGTTCCTTTTTTATTTATTCATCTTCCTGTTCAGTCAAGATGACAGGGCCGTCTTTTGTAATAGCCACCGTATGTTCATACTGCGCGGATAACGTCCCATCAACCGTGCGTGCCGTCCAATTGTTCTCATCCATCTGACTTGCCCAGTCTCCGATGTTAATCATCGGCTCGATGGTGATGACCATTCCCTCTTTCAGACGTGCTCCTTTGCCAGCCGCACCGAAGTGAGGGATGTAAGGATCCTCGTGGATGGATTCGCCGATTCCGTGTCCGGTGAAATCACGGACAACCGAATACCCTTCACCTTCCGCATATGCTTGGATCGCGTGGCCGATATCACCGATCCGTTTCCCCGGTACAGCCTGCTCGATTCCTTTATAAAGAGATGTTTTCGTTACATCCATCAGTTTTTGAGCTTCTTCACTGATTTCTCCCACGGCATGTGTCCAGGCAGAGTCCGCGAGGTAACCATTCAAGTTGACGACCATATCGATGGTGACGATATCGCCCTCCTTCAACTTCTCATCGCGTGGGAACCCGTGGCAGATTTCATCATTGATGGAAGCACATGTGGTGAATTCGTACCCTTGATATCCCTTCTGCTCTCCGGTAGCTCCGCGTTCAGCTAAATATTTTTCCACGAATTTTTCGACTTCCATCGTTGTGACACCCGGCTTAATAAAGGTGCGCAGTTGTTTATGGACATCAGCCAGCAGCTTACCGGCCTCGCGCATGTTTTCAATTTCTCTTTGACTCTTACGTTTAATCATAGTGATACAATCCTCTCTTTTTTCTTATTACGTATGCAAGTATCCCTCTGTATGATAACGAAAATATACCGCCAAAACTACCCCGGAGCCTTATTCGACTGTTCTGATGACCTTTGCAGGGCTGCCGGCGGCGAAAACATGATCCGGGAGATCCTTGGTGACAACCGCCCCTGAACCAATCACGACATTGTTTCCAATGGTAACTCCGGGATTGATAATCGATCCTCCTCCGATCCACACATCATCACCGATGGCAATCGGCCGCCCGGACTCCAGCCCCTTTGCTCTTGTTTCCCTGTCCATAGGGTGCAGAGCGGTGTACAACTGAACGTTCGGTCCAATCAGGACACGGTCTCCGATCGTAATCGGACATATATCAAGAAAGACACAGTTAAAATTAGCAAAGAACCTGTCTCCTACATGAATATTGTAACCATAATCACAGTAAAAAGGCGGTTCCAGGGTCATCTCCCCGGCAATTGTTCCAAACAGGTCTTCGATCAACTGAGATCGGTAATGCTCCTCCGTATTCTTCGTTTGGTTCAATGCGTGGGTGATCTGCCTGGCGCGCGATCTTTCCATCACCAGTTCATCGTCCCAGGGTTGATACAGTTCACCACTCACCATTTTTCCCTTCTCTGACATACGATCCCTCCTGTGGTTTTGATGTCTTTACTTTATCATAGTTTTCGGCTAGGCTAGGAACAACAAAAGGAGGCAAAGCCTATGGAGACGCGCGAATTGAACCGTTCAGATGCAGAAGCCTACTATGAGTTAAGACTCGAAGCTCTGCTTACAAATCCGGACGCTTTTATTACGACCTACGAACAGGAAAAGCAGAAGCCGGACCCGATCGAAACGACCGCAGAACGGCTGGAGGGTAAAGACACCAGAACCTTCGGACTTTTTTCAGGAGAAAAACTGACTGGGGTAGTCACACTGGTACGGGAAACACACCCGAAGTTCAGACATAAAGCATCCATCGTTGCGATGTACATCACACCGGAGGTAAGGCGGACTGGAGGAGCCATGCTGCTTTTGGAAGAACTGATCCAGCATGCCCGGGCAGTGGAAGTCGAACTCCTTCACCTCAGCGTTGTTACAGAAAACACCCCGGCAAGAGAGCTGTATCGAAAGCTCGGTTTTCGATGCTGGGGCGTGGAGAAGCAAGCAATCAAACTTCCCACAGGTTATTTAGATGAGGAGCATTATGAACTTTTTCTGTGAAATTGAAACGGATAAAAGCTACCGTTCGTATACCATTCATAAGCTCCTGAAAAAGGAAGGGATGGAATGATTGAAATCAAGCAGGCAACTAAAAACTTCGCCGGTAAAGCAGCCGTCAAGGACTTGGATTTGACGGTCCCGGACGGGAAAATCTTCGGCTTTCTCGGTCCCAACGGTGCTGGAAAGTCGACAACGATCAAAATGATGACGGGGATCCTGCCGCTGGATGCAGGCTCCATATCCATGAACGGCGTGGATATCAGCACTGACCCTATGAAAGCCAAGCATCAGTTCGGCTATGTTCCGGACCGCTCAGACATCTTTCTCCGATTAAAGGGCATGGAATACTTGAATTTTATCGGTGATGTTTTTGATGTACCGGCAAACGTCCGAAAAGAGAAAATCGAATACTTAACGAAAAGCTTCGATATCTATGAAGCACTGAATGATCAGATTCATACATATTCGCACGGCATGCGTCAGAAAATCGTTGTCAGTGGTGTGCTTCTGCATGATCCTGATGTATGGATTCTTGACGAGCCGTTAACCGGCCTTGATCCTAAGTCTTCCTATACATTGAAAGAAATGATGCGGGAACACGCAGCCAAAGGAAAGACCGTCTTTTTCTCCACCCATGTGCTGGAAGTCGTTGAACAGTTATGTGACGAGGTGGCTATTATCAACAAAGGACATGTTCAATTCAGAGGAAGTATGAAAGAAATGAAGCAGCAGTTCCAGGAGGACAACAATCTTGAGAAGCTGTTTTTGGAGCTGACACAAAATGAGTAACACGTGGAAGCTGATGAAGTTGATGGTGAAGATGCAGTTATCTTTCGCTCACCGCAGTACATCAGAAAAAACAGGCTACCTCATCTTAGCCGTCCTCATGATCCCCTTCGGGCTGTTGATTCTTACACTGTTGAACGAACTGATCGCAGCCATGTATGCGGCCTTCAGCCCGGCAGGGGATGAAGCGGTCATCCTTGGGGTTTTATTTGTCTTAATGACCGTTTTTTACTGTTTTATCAGCATAGGTACTGTTTTATCATCTTTTTATTTTGCAGAGGATGTGGAATCGTTTGTACCGCTCCCCTTTCACCCTTATCAAATAGCAGCCGGAAAAGCAGCCGTTCCATTTCTGTCCCTTTACGGGGTGAATGCGGTCATTCTGCTCCCCGGGCTTGCGTTTTACGGTCTCCACAGCGGTGCGGGACTGCTTTATTACAGCTCCGCCTTCCTTGTCTGGCTTCTGCTTCCGGTGCTTCCCTTTGTTTTGACTGCCATTGCCATCATGTTCATGATGCGTTTTGTCAATATCTCGAAAAACAAGGACCGAAGCAAAGTCATTGCTGGACTTCTTGGTTTTGGATTCGTTATCGGAATCAATGTTGTGATCCGTCTGGAGGGCGGCAGCCAGAATATGTATCAATTGGCGGCCGAACAGGGGGACCTGCTCGGATTAGTGACGAAGTTCTTCCCTACTGCTTATATAAGCAGTTCAGCCCTCGCCGCCCCTGCGTCCATACAGGGTATCCTTTTTCTCGTATTGATGACCGCACTATCCGCAGGAGGGATTGCTCTCTTCTTTACTATCGGCCAGAAGCTTTATTTCAAAGGCGTACTCGGTTTATCCGGTGGAAAAAGGAACACGTTTACTGAGGATACAGTCGAAGCTTATGTGAAGAAAAAGCCTATGATCTACAGTCTCTTCAAAAAAGAAGTCCTGTTGATTTTACGCACCCCCACCTTCTTCACCCAAGTCTTTGTGCAAAGTTTGATTCTGCCTGTACTAGCCATTGTGCTGATCATCATGGAAATGGATGGACCGCTTGGGGGAGCCGGCACTCAGCTGGCCGGAATGAACGGAAAATTCGTCATTCTGGCCTCTGTCGGGCTTTCGGTCGTTGTTTTTGGATCGAACCCTGCTTCCATCTCTTCGATTTCAAGGGATGGGAAAAGCTGGTTCAATCATCTGTATCTGCCTATTCCACCGTCAAAGGTAATCATGAGTAAAATGCTGACGGCCTATCTGCTGAATGCCATCTCCTTGGTTATTTTGAGCGCAGCCGCTTTATGGGTCATAAAAATCCCTCTGTTCATCTGGACAGCATGGTTCATCCTGTCCCTCCTCATAAGCTGGATTGCTTCTGCTGCCGGCGTGATGGTGGATCTATACAGCCCGAAACTGGACTGGACAGATGAGCGTGAAGTATTCAAGGGTCGTTTCATCGGAATTGTTCCCCTCGCCATTGAAGCCCTTGTCTTTGGCGTGATTATAGTGATTGTCTGGAATATCAACAGTCTGCAGGGGCTCTGGCCGGTAACAGGTGCTTTATTCATCATCTTTCTGCTGCTGGCATTTCTTATGCAGACGGCCATGAAGAAGTTAACAGAACGACGCTACCACAACCTGCTGTAAAAAAACAGGCAGAAGAGATTGCCTCTTCTGCCTGTATTTATTTCACAATCATAACGGGGCATTTGGCCCGTTTAGCCACCTTATGACTGACACTGCCAAGAACCATTTCCTGGAGAGCATTCAATCCCCGGCTGCCGATGATGACGATATCAAAGGCATGATCATTGGCGTAATGAACGATGGTTGGCCCGGGTTCTCCATGACGGATGACAATTTCATAAGAGATATCTTTGCCGCGGAGGACGTCTTCGATCGGCTCCAGTCTTTCTTTCCGCTTCTGATCGATCACTGTTTTGTCTCCCTGTGTCAGGACATCGGTTTTAGACTGGTCGACATCGACCACATAAATGATGGTGATCTTTGCCCCCATCTGCAGCCCGGCAAGCTCTGCCGCTCGTTCTGCTGTACGTATGGAATGATCGGACCCATCGGCCGCGATCAATATGTGTTTATACATGACCGCTCCCCCCTTCTTTTTCATCATTTTACCATGGATTGTGAAGCCCATGTAAATAATTGAAGACACGCACCATCTCCCACATATTGGAACCCTCGATCCAGAAAAAATTCCGCCTACAGACAAATAAGAGTTTCATAGAGATATTTGAAGAATAAAAGAGAAAAAAGTTTATTTATGCGCTTACATGGGGTTATGTAATTCCTTCGATAGGTGATATAATCTGAACGTTCTTGCCGGAATTACGTATTGCCAAGGGTAATACAGACAAAATTTAAGAGAGAGGTGCGCAATTGAACACACAAACATTAAAACAACAATGGTTTGGAAACGTAAAAAACGATGTGCTTTCAGGTATGGTCGTCGCCATGGCCCTTGTTCCTGAAGCGATCGCTTTCTCTATCATCGCTGGAGTCGACCCCATGGTAGGATTGTACGCTTCCTTCTGTATCGCTGTTGTCATTGCTTTTGTAGGGGGACGGCCTGGAATGGTTTCGGCCGCAACAGGAGCGATGGCTGTGCTTATGGTGACGCTTGTGAAGGATCACGGACTTGAATACCTGCTGGCCGCCACTATTCTGACGGGTATCCTGCAGTTTATTCTTGGTGCCTTAAGAATCGGACAGTTCATGAAATTCATCCCGAGATCGGTGATGATCGGTTTCGTAAACGCCCTGGCCATCTTGATTTTCTCGTCCCAGCTGATTCACTTTGAGGGCGCAGGTCTTGCTATGTACGCCATGGTTGCAGGGTCTCTTGCTATCATTTATCTACTGCCAAGGTTTACAAAAGCTGTCCCATCTCCGCTTGTCGCCATCGTCGTTATGACGATTATTGCCGTAACAACAGGAGCCGGCTTTAAGACCGTTGGAGATATGGGAGAACTATCAAGTACGCTTCCCATCTTCCTTGTACCTGATATTCCAGTAAACTTTGAAACGCTGCAGATCATTTTCCCGATATCGCTTGCTCTCGCCTTTGTAGGACTTCTTGAGTCACTGCTTACAGCTCAGATTGTCGATGATATGACAGATACTGTAAGTGATAAGAACAAAGAAGCCCGCGGACAGGGCATGGCCAACGTGGTTTCCGGTCTGTTCGGCGGAATGGCCGGATGTGCGATGATTGGACAATCGGTCATTAACGTATCCTCAGGAGGACGCGGACGATTATCCACACTGGTGGCCGGTGTCTTCATGATGACATTGATTATTGCCTTTAATGACCTTCTTGTGCAGATTCCAATGGCTGTGCTTGTCGGTATTATGATCATGGTGTCCGTGGGAACCTTCGACTGGAGTGCCTTGACGAGACTGCATAAAACACCGATCACAGACACGGTCGTGATGGTAGTAACCGTTGGAACCGTTGTTTACACCCATGACCTTTCCAAAGGCGTCCTGGCTGGTGTCATCCTGAGTGCGATCTTCTTTGTGTCCAAGATTTCCAAAGTCCACGTCGAAGAACAGGTGGAGGAAACAACAAGCAGGATTGTTTATCACGTATCCGGACAAGTCTTCTTCGCTTCAACAGACAGCCTGCTTAAGCATTTCGACTTTAATGTGAAAGCCGATACGGTCCGGATTGATTTCACTGATGCCCATGTGTGGGATGACTCAGCCGTAGCTGCGATTGATAAACTTGTCCTGAAGTTCAGAGAGCAGGACAAAGAAGTAGAAATCGCCGGGCTCAATAAAGACAGCTCCCAGCTTGTCAAAAAGCTGGCGGTCCATCATAAAGCGGATGCTTCCCTATCCAATCATTAAATAGAAGAAGCCACTGCCAAGTGAAAAGCAGGCATTGATGAAAATCAATGCCTGCTTTTTCTTTTTTTCCACTCCCTCCGGAGAACCGCATAGACGGCCGAATCCCTCCAAGCGCCTTTCACGAAAATATCCTCCCTCAGTGTTCCCTCTTTAACCATTCCGATTTTCTCGAGCACCCGCTGGGAGGCTTTGTTTTCCGGACTGCTCAGTGCTGTGACGCGATGGAGACCACACACGTCAAAACTGTACGCCAGCATCAGACGGCAGGCTTCTGTCGCGTATCCCCGCCCCCAGTAATGATGGTGGATGATAAAGCCGATTTCACCGACGCCATCCCAGTCCTTGATATTCAACTCTATATTTCCGATCACCTGATCGGCGCCTTTCTCCACAACCGCAAATACATACCGCGAGCGGTGTTTCTGCCTGGCATCAATCAGCACCTGACGGACAAAAAATCTGCTTTCTGTTTCTGTATGCGGCCCCCAGGGCTGGTATTTAACGGTATCCGGATCTGAAGCGTAGGGATGGAATTCCTCCCAGTCTTCCGGGAGAACCTCACGGAGATAGAGGCGTCTCCCTTCTGCGGTTACCTGAATCCCATGATCATCCGACGGAGTCAGATCAAACGGTATTCTGCTGTTCGTCATACGTTTGTCCTGAACGCTTCCATCCATGCACGGGGATGTTCATTCACTAAAAATGTCCGCACGCCCTTCATTGTATGAAGGTAAAGAAATCCGGAGCCCTGGGAAAATTCTTTGTAGGACACATCATGGACGTCCTTAAGCTGGAATGTTTCATCCGGGCATACGACTGAATCCTCATATAATTCCAGGCTTTCCTCCCTTTCCTCATAAAGCTGTTGATTATTACGGATCGTCCGTGTTTTAACAATGATGGGATGAGCACAAATCACACCAATCGTCCCTTCTCTATTTTGTCTGTCTCCATTATACACGACCTCCTCTTCTTTTTTAGGATTGAAGTAATTCTGCTTTTCATCCCTCTTGATTTGTATTAGGATGGTTAAGGTGTTTTTGAACAACCTAAGAACAACTGGAGGAACATCAACCATGACAAATCGTAATAAAGGAATTGTATTACTGCTCATATCAGCGTTCGGTTTTTCCATGATGGCTGCCTTAGTCAAGCTGTCCGGTGACGTTCCAACCGTGCAGAAGACACTGTTCCGCAACCTCGTTTCCGCTGTCATCGCTTTTGGATTTGTTCGCTATAATAAAGAGCGCCTGTTCGGAAAGAAGGAAAATCAAAAGCTTCTGCTTTCCAGGTCCGCCCTCGGTACCATCGGGATGGTTCTATACTTTTACGCCATTGATAACCTTGTGTTGTCCGATGCGGATATGCTGAATAAACTGAGCCCGTTTTTATTAATTATCTTCTCTGCCATCTTTTTAAAAGAACGGACGAGACCGTACCAGCTTATCGCCATTGCCGTAGCTTTTGCAGGAACACTCCTTATTATCAAGCCGGCATTTTCACTTGAATTCATTCCATATGCGGCCGGCCTGTTTTCTGCGGTGTTCGCTGCCGGAGCCTACACGCTGCTGCGCGTCCTTGGGGATAAAGAGAAATTCTACACCATCGTGTTCTACTTCTCTTTTTTCACAACGATCACCCTGCTGCCGTTCACGATCGCTTTTTATGAACCGATGACAGCCAGGCAGTGGGCCTACCTGCTGGGTGCCGGTGCATTCGCGACGCTCGGCCAGTTTGGTCTGACGATTGCCTATAAATTCGCTCCTGCCCGTGAAATTTCCATCTTCTTTTACTCCACGGTTGTTTATTCGGCCCTGATCAGCATTCTTCTGTTCGGCCAGATTCCAGACCTTCTGAGTGTTGCTGGTTATTTCACTATATTTGGTGCTTCCCTTTACATGTTTTTGAAAAACAATAAAGAAGCAAAAAAACAGGCGAAGGCCTCATAAACAGGAAAAGGACGGAGCGGCTGCGCTCCGTCCTTTCTGTGCTGTGGATCAGTCCCCGCTGTCTCCTGCATCACCGCTGTCTCCTCCCATGATTCCAGGTGCGTAAAACGAGGCATCCCGTTTTTTCTGATGCAGGCTGGGCTTTTGCTGCTTTCTTAATGGATTTCGTATAAGGTAGACAATAACCATGGTAAAAAAAATAAGGACGCCCCCAAGTCCGAGAATGGTTTCCCACATGTTCTCCACCTCCTTCTTTCTTCTTTACGAATCAGCTTTCCTTAAAGATTCAAAATTTTAACAAATCATAGACACCTTCCGATTCCTTTGATATATTTAAATGATTCGTAAAAGGAGGGCTCCTGATGATACCTGAAAAACTAAAACAGGGGGATGAAATACGGGTCATCTCTCCAGCCAAAAGCTTGTCCATCGTCGCTCCCGAACAGCAGAAGCTCGCTCTCCAACGCTTCAAAGACATGGGGTTTACAGTAAGCTTCAGCACATATGCAGCAGAAGCACCGACCCTTTTTTCCAATCCTGTGGATCACAGAATCTCGGATATTCATGAAGCGTTTAAGGACCCTTCTGTTAAAGCTGTGCTTACAACATTGGGAGGATACGACAGCAACCAGCTGCTGAATCGTTTGGATTATGATTTAATCAAAGCCCATCCCAAAATTTTCTGTGGGTATTCGGATATCACAGCACTGGCCAACAGCATCTACCATAAAACAGGACTGGTCACATACAGCGGCCCACACTTTTCTACTTTCGGTATGGAAAAAGGTCTGGACTATACGCTGGAGCATTTCCGGATCATGTTAACAACAAACGCCCCTGTAAACATCGAACCAGCTGCTCAATGGAGTGATGATGCGTGGTACCTTGATCAGGATGACCGTACGTTCCACCCTAACCAGGGCCCTGTCGTCATTCAAGAGGGAAAAGCATCCGGCACGTTGATCGGAGGAAACCTGTGTACGTTCAATCTGCTGCAGGGAACTTCCTTTATGCCGGAGCTTGCCGGTACGGTTCTTTTCTTGGAAGATGATGAGCTTTCCAATCCAGAAACCTTTGATCGCGACCTGCAGTCCCTCATTCACCAGCCTGGATTTGATCAAGTGCAGGGGATTGTGATCGGCCGGTTCCAAACGGCTTCAAATATGGATCTTCATACACTGACTGCTGTCATTGAAAGCAAACCGGAGCTTGCTCACCTCCCTGTCATTGTTCAAGCTGATTTCGGCCACACCAGCCCGATTTTCACCTTTCCCATTGGAGGATATGTAGAAATACACGCTGAAAAAAGCCAGGTCAACATCCGTCTCCACGGATAGAAAAACCGTGTATTAAAGCTGTGGAGTGTTCTCCACAGCCACCAGGAGAGCACCAATCCCTTTCCGCCCCGGGATCTATTGAGCTCACGTGGAGCGCACGGTGGTGATGCCTGCGGGAACAGCACGGGCCGAAGATCCACTTGGGCAGGCGACCTTCCTGACCAAGTCAGCGGAGGGGTGCCCGCAACATTCATCCACCAATAAGCGGAATGTGACCCTTTGCACGACAAATGGACAACTCTCACTGGTTAACTAACAAAAAAACCACCCGTACAAGGGTGGTTTTTTTGTTAGTTAACGAGGTCGTATAAGCGGTACACTTGTCCGTTTGTGATTTCCTGACCCAGTAGATTCATGAGTACCTCAGCCACTTCCTCCGGAGAACGCAGGACATTTTCTTCCTTCATCTTTTTGAATTTATCCACATCCGCAAACGCGGATTCACTGGAAGAACGGATTTCCTGCTGCATATCCGTATCCATGACCCCTGGACTAAAGGCTAGAATCGTATGGCCGCTGCCCTCCTGCTCAAGAGCAAGCGTCTCTGTAAAACGGTTCAATGCAGCCTTGGAACTGCTGTACACACTCCAGCCGTGAATACTCTTTTCAGCAGCTCCGGACGTAATCATCACGATGCCAAGCTTGACACCGGCTTCGGACGCTGCCGGAAGCAGTTCATTCATAAGCAGGATCGGAGCTGTCACATTAATCTGCATGTGCTTCTGCACTGCTTCAGCATCAAGATTTCCTGCTGTTTCAATCGGTTCTACGACACCGGCATTATTGACGACGTACACGTATTCCGTCTGTTCATGAAAAACTTTTTCCTTTACCACATCTGCAACATTCTTCAAATCGGCAAGATCATTCAAGTCTGCCTTAATGTGCTCAAAACTTCCAGCTTTCTCCTCATTCTGTGCCTCCAGTTTTGCATTTCCTGAACGGGAAATCCCTAAGACGTGGACCCCCTGTTTTATGAATTTTTCTGCCACCGCTTCCCCGAGTCCTCGGGACGTTCCGGTAATGACTGCATATTTCATGTCGTATCCTCCTTCTTCTTTGTATAGGATAGAGGGAACCGATCATCCTCTCCCTCTTCCACAGCCGGCTCTCTTTACATCGAACTTTTCAAGCGATATGATGAACAAAGCAAATGTGTTCGTGCAAAGGAGCCGATCATGAAGTATTTCTTTCTCTTCATTATTTACGTTGCGGGCCTGGTCGTGTCGAGCCTCGGCCTTGCCCTGATCATAAAATCCGGCCTCGGTGTAGGACCGGGGGACAGCATTGCCGTTGGTTTGTCGATGCATTTACCTGTCACTGTCGGCAGCGTGATGATTGCCGCCTTCATCATCCTTCTTCTCGTCAATGCGCGTCTTGAACGGAAACGGCCGCAGTATGAATCGTTAATTCCGATCATCCTGCGGGGCCGTACCCTTGATCTGTTTTTATACGGATCATTGGAAAAACTGGATGTACAGGTATGGTGGGGCCAGTGGGGCATATTCAGCCTCGGCCTCCTCGCCACAGCTGTCGGGATATCGGTATACCTCCGGACCCCGTTCCCGCGTATCCCACTCGATCATTTCATGATGATCATGAACGAGAAAACCAATCAGTCCAAAAGCTCCATCCGGATCTTTTCCGAATCCGGCATGGCGTTGATCGGCTTTTTACTGGGGGCACCAGTAGGCTTTGGCACGTTGATTGTGGCGATTCTGCTCGGCCCGCTCATTCAATGGACCTTCCAGTGGGCCCGCCCCATTGCCAGGCTCTGGTCAGATTCCGAGAAACAAGCCGCTCAAAAAGCGTGATGCTCTCATCACGCTTTTTTGGGCGGTTATTTTTCAAAAGTTAAGTGAGTAACACCTGTTTCTTCAAGTTTCCGTCCGATTTCTTCTTCGATTTCCATCCGTTTCTCCATCTGCTCATCTGTGAGTTTATCTCCAAGCGGACCATAGATGTTCGTCAGTTCTCTCTCTGAAAGCTTTTCCACCAGCTTGTCCCAGAAGCTGAACTCATCATATTCCTCGACATGGGTATCCATCAGTCTGGATTCATAGTCCACATCAAGATCATGGACTCCCAGCTGTTCATGGTGCGTAACCTTGTCTTCCAGACCGCCTTCTTTATATTTTGACAGAACGGCTTCCCGGACGTCCTCAAACTGTTCATCCAGCTCCATTTTTGTCGAGTTGACCATCCATGTTCCAAGAAACACCGCTTCTACAAGCTTTTCATATTGGTCCTGCGTTAAATCCAGCTTTACATTCGGCACGATTTCCGCCCCTTTCCTTGATTTCATCTGCATTATAGCATACGTGAAACCACAGCACACAAAGAAAGCCGGCAGCGTTTCCGGCTGCCGGCTGTTTTTATTTATTCCGCTGCTGCTGTGGAGAATAGGCAGGCCTCTTCCGGAAGTCCTGCATCCTGTTCATAGCACTTTTGGAGTGTCCGTGTAACCGGCCCCGGTTTTCCATCGGCGATGATCAGCTCATCCACTTTTAAAATCGGCATAACTTCAGAAGTACTGCTCGATAAGAAGACTTCATCCGCGTCCTGCAGATCTTCTAATGAAAATGTTTCTTCAATGAACTCGATGTTCTTCTGCTGACAAAAAGCTTCTACACGCATTCTTACACAGCCGTGAAGAATGTTCTTTTTAGCAGGATGGGTATAGACCTTTCCGTCCTTGACCAGGTAGGCATTGGAGGAGCTGCATTCGGTCACTTCCCCATCTTTATGAAGAATGGCTTCATAACTGTCCTTCTCTTTAGCTGCCTGTTTAGCCAGAACATTTCCAAGCAGGTTCAGACTCTTGATGTAGCACCAGTCCCAGCGTACATCATCATGTGTAATGGTGGTTACGCCATTTTTCAACTTCTCCTCAGGTCTTGGGAGATCTTTCACATAAGCGTAAAGGTTCGCCTCAATCTCATCCGGAAAGGCATGATCCCTTGGCGCAGAACCTCTTGTGATCTGCAGGTAAACCTTGGCATCACCAGTGACGTGGTTTTTCTCCAGCAGCTCGTCAAGTTTGGCATACAGGTCCTCTTTCGTATAAGGAACCTGGATCTTTATAGCTGCTGCGGAACGATATAACCGCTCCACATGCTCATGAATTAAGTAATAACGGCCGCCGTAAATACGGATGACTTCATAAATACCATCCCCGAACTGCAGCCCGCGTTCTTCAAACGGATAGCTCAGCTCATCCTGTCCGACAAAATCATCCTGTGTCAAAATATGGTTATAAATCGTCATTCTTTACCTCCTCAGCATTCCATAACAGATTAAGAACTAGTTTAACAGAAAACGCGGACCATTTGTTCTATCTTCTTTAAATCTTTCTGTATCACGAAAAATATCGGCCCACACCCTTGTTACAGAAGGATTTGGACCTTCTAACATCAGGGTATGCGCCGCCATTACTGGATGTTTGGTTCTATTTCAATAACCGCTTCCACCACGGGAAGGTGATGCGGAGTCCGCTCCCCTTCTTCCTTTTTCATTGGATAAAAGGCTACATGGAGGTCTTCCAGCGATTCATCATAATGAAAGTCATCAAACTGCACATAACGGAATGTGGAGAAGGTGCCCTGCACAATGCCCTCGGTTTCTGCGTTATACGTCGTCCCATTGGAATCTACAGCTTTAACGAGGAATTCAATTTCTCCATCTTCCAGAAGCCATTCCTCGTCGTTCTGGTCAATCAGGGCGCCTCCGTCTCTGTACCACATCCCGAAATACAGCCCTGTCGAATCATTACGGCTGTAAAGTTTCGTAACAAGGATTCCGTTTCCCAGATCACTGACTTTGCTCGTTAACGCCTGAGGATGCTGCGTGGGCTCGTCGATCATCGGATACAGGCGGTCTTTCGTAAGACCATTCAATTCCCGGTTGTCAAAGAAAAACACGACCGCAAGCGTAAGGACAGCCAGAAAACCTATGATTGCCAGACGGACGTTACGCATCATGCCACCCCTTCTGCAAACGTTTTATTATCTCCTTATTATAGCAGATGCAGCGCCCTTTTCATGAAGAAAACTGCCCTTTTTCAAGAGCAGTTTTACACTTACACATATTTTTTCTGAACTTTTTTACCACTGTAGCTGAAGATGACATCGCGCCCTTCCACTTTCGTCTCCATATGCACCGGGCGTCCCCACAATTGATACACGTAAGGAAGCGTCTTCTCCAGGTAACTGACGTCCAGCTCCACGTCTTCATAATGGTGCTTCAAGTAGAGCTCTCCGCTTTTCACGTAGTCTCCGTCCTGCACGGTTAAATAGGGAAAGCCCCCGTTGACTCTCATTGTGACAAGCTGATCTCGGACCGCTTCATGATCTTTATCCGTAATCTTATATTTCTGCCCCTGTTTCTGGAACAGGTACAAATCTTCACGGCGGACAAGCTCTTTCGTTAAATAGTTGCGGATAAAGCTTTGATCGGATTCGATCTCCCTGACTTCGTACATCTTCTCGCGTCCCGTCCCTGGAACGACGCCGTGCTTTTTCATCTCTTCTGAAGGATTGTCATAGCGCTCCTCGATATCTTCAAAGATCTTCAAACCTAAGTAATAGGGGTTGAGCTGGGTTTTTGAAGGCTGGACAACACTTGCGTTCAATTTCGCAAACTCGATCGACTCGTCGCTGGTCAGATCCATTTCACGTAAGATTCTCGCATGCCAGTACGAGGCCCATCCTTCATTCATGATCTTCGTTTCGAGCTGGGGCCAGAAATACAGCATTTCCTCCCGCATCATTGTCAGGATATCCCGCTGCCAGTCTTCAAGCTCCCGGCTGTACTGTTCAATAAATAAGAGCAAGTCCTTCTCCGGACGAGGCGGAAACTTCTTTTTCTTTTTAAAACGGGGCTGATCTTCCGATGAGGATTCATCAATATTCCATAAGTCATCATATTCCGTAAGCAGCGCTTTTTCTCCACTGCTTTCCTCATCATCCACCGACCATGCCAGCTTCGGTCTTACGAGAGAGGGATCGATATGTTCCTGGATCGCCAGGACTGCGTCCAGGAAGGACTCCACTTCTTCCTTGCCGTAGAGTTTATCATAGGCAGCAATCCGTTCCGCTGTGGCAGCCATGCTTTCAACCATGTCCCTTTTCGTATTTTGAAAACGGGCATTGTTTTTAAAGAAATCACAGTGGGCAAGAACGTGGGCGACAATCAGCTTATTTTGAATCAGGCTGTTGGAATTCAGTAAAAACGCATAGCAGGGGTTGGAGTTGATGACGAGTTCATAAATTTTGCTGAGCCCGAGGTCATACTGCAGTTTCATTTTGTAGTACTGCTTTCCGAAGCTCCAATGGGAAAACCGCGTCGGCATACCATAGGCACCAAATGTATAAATAATATCATCAGGACAGACTTCATAACGCATCGGGTAAAAGTCGAGCCCGAATCCTTTGGCGATTTCCGTAATTTCGCGGATCGCGTATTCGAGCTTTTTCTGGTCATCTGGTTTCAAAGATGCCCCCTCCTTCAGTTTCGCTTACCTTACTATATGAACAGGAAAGAGCGAACATGAAGGTTACGGGCATGTTATATCCACCCGCTATAGAATTTTAGCCATCATGTATTCATCCAGAAGCTGCCCGTCCACCATCAGTGTCCTCTGCTTTCTTCCTTCTATTATGTATCCATGCTTTTCATAAAACCGGACAGCCCTTGTGTTCCGAACCATCACAGTCAGCTCAAGACGCAAAATTCCATGGTCCCGCGCCCATGCATCCACATATCCGAACAGCTCATCGGCCACTCCGTTTCCCTGCACCCTTTTCTTCACCCCTGTAATGATCTCTGCCGAGTGGCGGTTTCTCGGAGCTGCCCCTCCAAATACCGTGACATGCCCATTCAGCCCCCACTCGTCTTCAGAAAGAAGGAGCAGCGATCCTTGATGTTCTCTGCAATGTTGAATCATTCCTTCCACACGATCGAGTGTCCACGTGCGTTCATCCCTGCCATAAAGCAGGAAGTCTGTCTCTTCCTCAAGTTCTGCCATCAACCTTTTGTAACGTCCGGCATCATCTCTTTCCGCAGTTTGAATCACAGGCTTCCCTCCAGAATAGGTTTTTCTACAGCTTAACAGAAAACACCGGCAGGCAGCCTTTATACATAAAAAACCAGCTCCCCCAAAAAGGAAGCTGGTATACCCATTAGGAACGTTCATCGGGGAATATGCGGTCGACCATTTCTCCGAATTCACGGAAAAACCCTTGCACAGGTTCGCCATTTTCAACATCATCCACATAGTTGTTCGTCAAATCGACGAAATCAGGGTTTGTGGAAATATACACGTTGTTAATATCCTGATCGGAGCCTTTTACCGCTTCTTTGATCTGCTTTTCCATTTTATCGGAGACCTCATTTTTATCTCCTTTTGGATTATCCAATTCAGCGGCGACGTAGGCGTTATCACGTGTTTTTAATACATACGCGCGATCCACCCCGTCCACATTTCTTATAATGCGGTTGGCGGCATCTTTAGCCACATGGTAGTTCGTGTTGTGGACCATGCCTCGGTCATTGTCATATTGATTCGCTTTCTGGCCTTCCTGATACATGTTGTCGGCCTCGCGCTCAAAACTTGTATTTTCAACCCCATTGTAGTTACCGTCATTGCCGGCTTCCTGCTCCGCCTGACAGGCGACAAGAGAACCCGCTGCTAATAACCCAAGGGCAAGTGTCTTGATTTTCATTGGTATTCCTCCTTTCCGATTGCTTTTAGTATGTGTGTCCAAAACACAAATATGCGGTTGTAAAATCAACCATAAGAAAACCCAGATCCTTTTTGGACCTGGGTTTTCTTTCAAACGAAAGGAAGACTCCACCATATATGTATAAAGATAAGGTATACGAAAAGAATAGCATTAACAAACATTAAAAACGCTGGTACAAGTTTGAAGATTTCCTCCGTTTTCTTATAGCTCATCCTGAGGATGATAAAACCACCCACAAGCATTAGGTACAGGCTGATGAACCACACCCAGACATAGGAAGTATCACCGTCCCATCCCACTTCATATCCGATTCCATAAACCAGCCAGGGCGCCAGGAAAGCAAGAATGGCCAGAATCATAAAACGCCGGCTGCTTTTTATGTAATACAGCGAAATGGCGGCTCCTGCGAGGGATGCACATCCAATCACTTCACTAATCGTAATCATGACTCTCTGGACACTGTCGGCTTCAGCTGTGACAAAGCTCAGGAATAAGAATAGGCTGAAGGCGGCAAGAAGTCCCGTATGCGCATAAAGCTGCTGTTTCTCCGACATCCGAACGTCTCCCTCCGTAGATATAGCAAAAACTTTCCATTCCATCATAACAAAATTTCCATGGATCTGCGGAAGAAAAACGCATTTTTATGTCGAGTCTGGAAGAACTGTGACGATCTTTCAGTGTGGGGATGACCGCGGGTGGAGATACTAAAAACACTTCTTTCAAAAGGAAGTGTCAGCGATGAATACGTACGATTATGATAAAGCTCTCCACTATATGATATGGGGACAGTGGGATGATCTGCTTGTCCTTATGGTCCGGACCAATGATGAATTTTTGTCCAAAAAAATTGAAACTTTTCTGCATGCCTGTTACTACCCGAGCATGCACAAAGACCGCCTACATTCACACGAAGCCCTGCTCAGCTATATCGATCATGCTCAAACGACAACAATCGAAAGTTTTTCTTTATAAAAAAACCGCAGAATCCACTTCTGCGGTTTTCTCATTCCACGTCTGTACCTACGCTCCCGATCCGCTGGACGGCCATCGGTGATGTGTCATCCAACACTGTTGTGAACGCACGTGCCCACTCCTTTGTCCATTCCACATCATCCAGAACATGCACCATACCTGTTTGAACCTGACAGGGACCAGCTTCTTCCATAACAGCATGGACAAATGCTTCGACCGCCGCCAACCCTGAAGAGTTAAGGACAGACTTCTGCCGGACAGGGTGTTGAAAAACCGTAATGATTTTTCCTGCCCCCTGCTTCTTCATAACTGGAAACACCGCCTTTACAGGAAGGAAAATCCCCTGTACATTCCGCTCATAGGTACGCTGCCACTCTTCGACCGTGACGCTTTCCAACGAACCGGAGTCCTCAAAACGGGCATGGGTAACAAGGACATCCACCCTCCCAAAGGCATTCCTGGCAGCCTGGACAACATGTTCCATATCATTTTCTTCTGTGACGTCCGCCTGAAACGCAAGAACACGTCCAGCTCCCTTCTGCTCCAGTACTTCCTTAAATAGAAAAATATCCTCCGAATAACCGGTTACAGCAAGGGAGGCACCTTCGGCGGCCAGCTGAAGCGCCGCCTCTTTTCCCATGCCTTCTGCCGCTTCGGTTATGACGGCTGCGGTATTTCTTCTCATGATCCATTCCCCCTTTTAAGTACCTTCATGATTCCCATTTCTTGTTATTTCCATATTTTCATCATATCAAACCATCCCCAATGCCCGCGTCTTTTTTACAGAAGATTCACAAAGGCTTTCTGATTTGAAATATATGAATTGAAACAGTTCATAATTCGATGTATGATGTACGGGAAGAGGTGTGGCCGATGAATGGATTTGAAAAGCGGAAGGAAAGAAAAAAGCGCAGCATCCTCGATGCTTCCCTCTCCTTATTCGCTGAATATGGAGTACAGAAGGTCAGCATTCAGGAAATCGCAGCAAAAGCCCAGGTCTCCCAGGTGACCATCTACAATTATTTCGGTGGTAAAGATGAACTCGTCTTTGAAACGATCAAAAAGTTCTTCTACGAGCGGTTCGAACAGTTCCGTCTTATTGTACGGGACCCTGACCGGAGCTTTAAGGATAAAATCAACCATGTCATATTGGAAAAGAAAGAAAATATTCTGCATCTGGACCCAGGCTTTCTACAAACCGTTCTCACAGATCATCCTGGAATTCAGGAGTTTGTTCAATCGTTTACCCAGAATGAAACCATCCCGCTCTTAATGGAACTCATTGAACAGGGAAAAAAAGAAGGAGACGTACATCCCGATGTCTCTTTCCGATCGATTTTGTTCTTTATCAACGCTTTTTATCAGGCTCTGCAGTCGGCGGATCACTTGTTTGATGAATCGATTACATCCTTTACAGAGGAAATCACCCATATGTTCTTTTATGGGCTGGCCGGTGATCAGAGTCAACGCTTGAATCAATAAAACGATGAAAAAAGCTGTCGAATATTTTCCGACAGCTTTTTTTCGTCTTCCTCCTGAAGCCGTAAAAGAAATGGTACGAGGATCATGGCGCGAAAAAGCTATGCTGTATCGCAGGCATGCAGGCAGCCCTTTGTTTCCCAAGGGTCCGGATGTCATGTCCGCGCTCTTTTAACGCCATTTTTTCACATACCATTGAATCAAATCATTGACCCGGCTGCCGAACAACTTCTCCCTCCAATAAAGGTCTGATGTCTGGGATACGACATTATTGCGCGCGGGATACGGGTGAATGATGTTGGAAATCGATTGGAACTTTTTATTCAGCGCCTGTACGGTTCCTACTTCCTGCATCCATTCACCTGCCCCTTCGCCGACCGCATGGGCCCCGACAATGCGTCCTCTGTTGGTCGTCAGGATTTTCACTACGCCTGTCGTGTTCCGTTCCGCCATAAACCTGTCGTTATTTTCCAGTTTCGTCTTGAACGTCAACAGGTTATCGCCGTATTTTTCTTTTGCTTCCTTTTCTGTTAAACCAAGATGATAAATTTCCGGTGCCGTGTACACCACCCATGGAATCTTCTCATAGGAAGCTTTCCGGGAAAGACCCAGCACAGCGTTGGACACGGCGATTTTGCCTTCCATTCCGGCGACGTGTGTGAACGGCATCGACCCGTTACAATCGCCGACGGCGTAAATGTGATTCTGGGACGTTCTTAAGGAAGCGCTGACGGTAACCGCTCCTTTTTCTGTCTCCACTCCCGCATGTTCCAGCCCGAGACTACCGGTATTCGCCTTTCTTCCTGTCGCAACAAGAAGTTGTTCAGCCTCAAGTGTGTTTTCCACACCGTCTTTTGTATAGACGACTTTGACTCCGGTCTGCGTCTTTTCAATACGGTCCGCTTTTGCATTCGTCAAGATGCTCATTTCCCGGGCAGCTGTCTGCTGAGCGATCCCTGCAATTTCCTCATCCTCATTAGCGAGGATCGTATCATTCCCTTCCAATACGGTTACATCTACACCAAGACGGCTCATGGCCTGGGAGAGTTCAATACCGATAATCCCGCCGCCGATGACCACCATCGATGACGGCCGCTGGCGCAGAGAAAAAATGGTTTCATTCGTTAAGTAATCGACCTCATCCACTCCTTGGATCGGCGGGATGAAGGGGGAGGAACCTGTCGCGATCACGATCCGCTTAGCCGTGATCGTCTTGTCGCCTACGCGGAGTGTATGCGGATCTTGAAAGACAGCTTCTGCTTCATACAAATCGATGCCCATATCGATAAAACGGTCTTTGGAATCATGGTTCTGCACATCCTCCACCGCTTCAGCCACACGCTCCATCGCTCCACTGAAAAGCTGATCGTAGTCTTCATTAGAGAAGGATTGATAGTGAGAACTCGTGTGGACCTCCTTCGCAGCTTGTATGAGGGCTTTGGACGGCATGCACCCGTAGTGAAGGCAGTCGCCTCCAAGGTTTGGTTTTCTTTCAATAAGAGCCGTTTCTGCCCCGAAGCTTGCCGCTCCTGCGGCGACGGTAAGGCCCCCTGACCCGCCCCCGATCACCGCAATCTGATAGTCATAATCCATCGTCTATTTCCTCCTCATGCTTTCGTAATGTTCTGAGATGCTGTTCATCCGCTTCCTGTTGACCCCCATGTCCGAATACCCTGTACGGGAGGCAGAACGGAAGTGGATCACCTGTTCATCCTGATCAAAGTAAAATTCCACATCATCTTTGAATTTCATCCATTTCGACTGGACGATGCTGTGGATATAATTTTCTGTTTCCGTTTCAATCGTCGTTCTCTCCATTTGATGGAGCACTTCCTTCATGACCTGCTTAGAGGTTTCCAGGTCTTTGGAAAATGGAAGGGGGTCCATTTTTTTATCCTGCTGGCCGGCCTGTGTGGACACACAATTGGGGGATGACGGACATTCTGCCAGACGGCCGTCTTTTACACCCAGATACGGTTTACTCATCATTATTCCTCCTTTTACTCACACTACCTCTATATTCACTCAAAATACAATAAAAAAACACTCCCCATAAATCAGGAGTGTTTTCAGTCACATGGAATACTTTCTTATCAACAAGCCATGCCTTTTATGGAAAGGTCTCTGGGACAGGATCATCCCCGTGAACACCGGTAGCAGGACTGCGGGAAGACTGGTCTTCATGATGAAGGTCGAATTCTGCTTGTCCGGGAAGAAGCTCCGGCTCTTTTTCCAGATCGTCCCCAGGAGACTGCCGCTCCATCGAGTTCTGCGGTTCTACTTTTGGATGGACAGGTACTGAGTCAGAAAAATCGTCAGAAGTTTCACTGGTATCCTTTTCCCCTTGAGATGCCGGTTTCTGATAAAAGGATTGTATGATTTCTTTGTCCGTATCATCAATGGTTTCCGGGATATTCTCTGTGTCTTCGTTCAGATTCTCCTCATCCGTGAGCCGCTCCGCCATCCATTTATTCACAGAAAGATCGTCGTCCTTGGCCTTTCTGCGCCATTCGTCCGGAATAAGGTAGGCCGCGACAGTCATCTGTTTAGAGTTGTCGTTCAGCGTACCTTCCATTTCTTCTAAGTATTGGTGATCAAAATCTGATTCCAGATAGCTGATGCCGATGAGCACCTGGTTCCCCTCACTCACAAAACCGTGATCACGGCTCGCTTGAATCAAATCCATCGTTACATCCGAAGCATCTTCCTTCTTCCAATCTGAAAGAAGGGTGACAATTTCCTCCGCTTCCACGTTATTCGGCTCGATGTCGAGCACCTGCATTCGATCATTCAACTTAAGTTCAACACTAGGGTTGATGTCTATATTCATATAGGCAAAGGCCTGGTTGCTGCCATGCCAGGAGTATGCGGGAATTAAAACCATTAGAAAAAGCACAGCCGCCACGACGGCTTTTGTATAACGATACTGCAGCATTTGTGACCACTGCCGGGCCGCTTTACTTGAGGGGATGGATTGAAACTGCACTTCTGTCCCCACTTCTGCTTGAGCAATCGTAACAGCTCGATAAAAGCGGCCTTCATTCGTCATGACAATCATATACTCTTTCTTACGCTCCATGACAATGCCTGTTTTCACATGCCCACTCCTTTCAAATAGTCCTTAAGATATATATAATCCCCCTTGAAAATGAGAACGAGAGCAATGATGAACTTCCGATTTCTCTCCAATGTCTTTTTACTGACATCCACACGGTCGACTAAATCCTTAATAGGAAGGCGGCCCTTTTCAAGTACCTGTGCGCGCAGATCATCATCATCATAAACGAGCCGGGCCACTTGAACCGCTGATTCTCTTGCATCCCGATGCTTGGGAGAGACTTCAATCAATTCTTCAAAAGAAAGCTTATACCGCTCCAGCTCCTGCTGGAATTCAAGGATTTCCTCCCTGCGGTGCCAGGCTTCCGTTTCCAATTGATGCCGCTCTCTGGCTGCGGAAATTTCCAATGGATTCTCCATCTGCTCCTCCTCATGGAAGTCCTCATCCAGAGAGGTGACAGGTGGACGCTTCTGCTCATTACGAATGTAGTCGATCACTTTCCGTTTGATTACAAGACGGGCGAAGGATAGAAAGGAACTTCCTTTGTTCGAAGAATAGGATTGAATCGCTTCATTGAAAGCGAGCAGCCCAATACTGAATTCATCATCTCTGGCAGGGTCTATATATCTTTTACACACTTCAGAAACACTTTTGGCGATAAAAGGTTGATACTGCTTGAGCATTTCGTTTCTTGCTTCGTCATCTCCCTCTTTTGCTGACGCTACTTGTTCGTCCAGGGAGGCGTCATTTTTGTGAAAAAGACGTTTGATCAACCTTTACCACCTCCAGCCTACTAATGTTTTCGTATAAATCCGTTTATTTCTGGGTGTTGATCTATAAATTATTTCATTTATGTTACAGATTTGTATCAACCAATATGCCTGAAGTATGTGTTTGAATGAGTTTGGGCATAGGTATTGCATGTAAGCATGACCATTTTACTCAAAGAAAGGGGGACTGGTCTACCACATGAGGTTTACATTTTATTAAATAATCATTTCAAAATTCAGGCCATTCGTCCCCTTTTCCATCCACCTTTCGCCAATGGGACCGTATTCTACACCAAATGACAAAACTATCATCCAGTTTCGCGCACCGGAAAAGGACTTTCGAACTAAAAAAAAGAAGCTCCAATCATGGAGCTTCTCCTGACTGTTCATAATAATAATCAATCGGTACAGCAAGCCCGACACGTCCTTCGTCCTCGTCATTCATTGTAGCATAAACGACGGCGATGACATCCCCTTCTTCGTTGATGACTGGACTACCGGAATTCCCACGGTAAATGGGAGCATCCAACATAAGAACCTCCTGCTCCATACCGGAAACGTCCGTATAACCGAGCACATTACCTTGATTAGCGATCCCGGAGAAACGAAGGGGATTCCCAATGAAATAGACATGCTCATCCCTCTGAAACTGGGTGGAGGCGGCAAGGTCCAAGTGGGGAAAACCTTCCTCCCCATCCACCTGCAGGACGGCGAGGTCCACCTCAGGGTAAACGGCTTGAACCCCCGCACTAAATAATCCCTGTTCAGGAAAAGCTACTGCGATCCGTTTCTCCCCTTCGATGACATGATGATTCGTCAAAATCGTCCCGTCTTCAGATACGGCAAAACCGGTGCCCTTGCTCTGCCCTGCTTCTACAACGACGACGGCCTCTTTATATGTTTGAATGGTTTCATCATTAGATAACTGAGCTGAGGTCATCAGGAAATCCACCGCCGGAATGGAAAAGGTATTAGGCAGAGCAGCCGTAACGTTGACAACCATAACGCCGGCAATCAGCCAGAAAATCCATCTCGGAAAAGGACGCTTTTCTTTACGTTTTTCTCTTTCTTCACGATCCCGTTCCAGCGCTTTCCGCTTTTCTTCCTGCACGAGATCATACAGCTCTTCTTCATCTATTTCTTCATACAAATCCTCATCAATGATGTCTCTTTTTTCATCTTGATCACTCATCGGATTTGCCTCCAACTTTTATGAATTAGAGAACCCCCATGATCTTACTCATGTGTTCTCCGCTTCATCATTGTATCACGGTTAGGGGCGAAAAGCCGACCAGCAGAAAGGCGGTGGACATTTCCCGGGAAATACGACATTATTTTTGATAGATCAGTTATCATGCTGTGAACCATAAAAAAACATACGCTCCGGACGTATGTTTTTCCTCGGTAACCTGCGGGGGGCTCACTCAAAACCCGCTCGGCAATTATATGATTTTCTGACCTTCCAGAATGACGATGGCCAGGACAAGGATGATAATGCTGACAAAAACAATGGAAAGCGGACGGGAAACATTGGCTCTCTGGACCTCCTGCCATCGGACAGGGCGAATACCGCTGATGGAAAAGATCATAACCGCCGCAAGTATGATTGACATGATGTTGACTGTGACAAGCAGGAAGGCGCCGTAAGCTGACACAAACGCCCCGTCACCGATGGACATACCAAGGGCAACAGAAGGCGGCAGCAATGCAACCGCTACCATAACCCCGACAAGGTTTCCAGACAACCGGTTGAGAAAAGCAAGAGCACCGGCGGCCCCGGAAGCTACGCCGAGCGGGATGTCGATCAAAGTCACCTTTGTCCGGTCCAGATACTGACTGTTTTCCATTCCAGCATCCGTCACATAACCAAAAAGAATCGAAATGGCTAATACGATGAGTACACTATATAAGGAAGACAGAGCAGACTTGCCGAGCAGCTTATAGTCTCCAAGGATGGCCGAGAAGGCAATGGAGATGACAGGGCCGATCATCGGCGCAATCACCATGGCGCCGATAACGACCGCTTCACTGTCTTTGATGATCCCGACTGTTGCCACGATCGCTGAAAGTACGATTAATAGAGAATAGTTCCAGGAAATCCTGCTGTTTTTTTCTGCTGCATTCATTAGTTCATGGCGGCTCGCTCTCAGCAGTTTCGCTTTTTCTGCTTCCTGCTTCTCTCCTTCTTCCTCCACCGACTCGTTGATGGTTTCCTTGGATAAGTATGTCTGGACAGGGATCAGCATCGTTTCAAATCCTTCAACGACATTTGAGACTCCCTCTAAATAGTTGAGGATTTCCTCGACATCACTTGTATCGGCGAGCATCCGGACGAGCATGCGCTCTTCGGACTCGCTGGAAATCCAATAGGACCGGTGGTCGTATTGTTGAAGCTTTTCATTGATTGATTCAAAGTGCTTATCCGGGATATAAACTTCTATCAGCTGCACATTCAACAGACCATCCTCCCTGCCGGCACATTTTTTATTAATGTCCCACAAAGAGAGAAGCGCATACACCTCTGGTCCATTAAACCTGAAATCACCAGCCACGAAGGCTGGTGATTCCTTTATGCATCATAATCAAATTCATCCGGATGCTTGCCGATACGGTCCCCACTGTGCAGTTCGTCGATACGCAGCATTTCATCGCTCTTCAAGTCAAAGTCGAAAACGTCAAAGTTTTCTTTCTGACGATCCGGATTGGACGACTTCGGAATAACGACCACATCATGCTGCAGGTGCCATCTTAAAATAACCTGTGCCGGGGTTTTTTGATAGTTTTCAGCAAGCTGCTTTAAAATAGCGGCATCAAAATAGCGGCCCCGGGCAAGCGGCGCCCATGCTTCCAGCTGGATTCCTTTTTGATAACAGTAATCAGCAAGCGCTTCCTGGTAGAGGGCCGGGTGAAATTCCACCTGATTGACCATAGGGGCCACTTCTGCATCCTTCAGCAATTCATCGAGGTGATGCTCCATAAAATTGCACACCCCAATGGCTCTTACACGTCCCTCACGGTAAAGTTTCTCCAACGCTTTCCACGTGTCTTTGAATTTCCCAGGAACCGGCCAGTGAATAAGGTACAAGTCCAGTGTCTCTACTCCCAGTTTATCAAGGCTTCTATCAAAGGCTTCCAGCGTTTCTTCATATCCCTGTTCGTCATTCCACACCTTTGTAGTGATGAACAATTCATCCCTGGGCACCCCGCAGGCTTTGATCCCTTCCCCAACACCTGCTTCGTTCCCATAGAATGAAGCGGTGTCAATGTGGCGGTAACCAAGATCGACAGCGGATTGAACCGCTTGTTTAACTTCGTCTCCATCTTCCATTTTGTATACGCCAAGACCTACACGTGGAACTTTCACACCATTACTTAGAACGGCTTCAGAACGGATTCCCATCTAAAAAAACTCCTTTCTTTTATAAAAGCGCGGCCTGAAAAATGAAGCATCCTGCAGACACCATCAGCTTTATGACTGGATGTACCCTTTATTGCCGGAAATCTAAACTTCTATGAAACGGTCCGGTTGAATGAGGTGAAGCAGAAAATCCTCTTTTTCTTCTCCAATCATCAGCAGCCTGTGAAGGGGACGGGTCATGGCTACGTACAGCATTTTCAAATCAAGCTCCGACTCCTTGAAAGGATTGCGGTCGTTATATAAAAGGACCACATCGAATTCAAGACCTTTAGCCATGTAGGCAGGTAAAACCATTCGTTCAGACAAGTTTTCCTCCCCCTCTCTCAAAAGCTGAAAAGCCATGCCATAGACTTCCAGTTTTCTCTGGACCTCCTCAGCTTCCTTCATCGTTTTTGTAATGATGGCAAAGCTGGACATCCCTTCTTCCACGAGACCGAGGCAGTAGGCATGGACTTTTTCCTCCCATCCATTTCTGAGAGGAAGAAACTGCGGAAGAGACCCGTGACGGACGACAGGCTCAGCCCGCGGCAGGGAAACCGGAAGATGAGTAAGAAGGTCGTTGGCAAGATCCATAATTTCAATGGTTGTCCGATAGGTTTTCTGCAAGGTTAAATAAGAAGCAGAAGGAAAGATGTCCTCGACCAGGGACTCCCAATTGTCTAGTCCCCTGTATTGATAAATGCCCTGGGCCAGATCTCCGACAATGGTAAACAGGTCCGTTTGACAAGCCCTGCGCAGGGCATAGATTTCAAAATAGCTGTAATCCTGTGCCTCATCGATCACCACTTTTTTAGCGCGGTCATCCGGAGGGGTGCCTTTTAGAAATGTATAGAGATAAAGCAGAGCCGCGAGATCCTCCGAATAGATATATCCCTTTGCAAATGCCGAACGGGAACAACGGCGGACAGCTCTCCATTCTTCAGTATCCTCAGGGTGGACCCCCAGAAATACGTTCTCCTCAAACAGCCTTTCATATGTCCTCTCTATAGGAAAAGCCGGGTACTGCTTCATAAAGGAAGCGACAGCCGTCCGCGCGGCCTTTTTGATCTCCGCGAGACGCTCCTCTTTTCTTGTAATCAAGTAGCTGACACGGATTTTCCGTTTATCCGGATCCTTCATTCCGTACAAAGCCTTATCCAGTGCTTCATCGTATTTGGCAGCCACCTTCTCCAAAATCTGCTTTTTCTTACGCCGCAGTTCACTTTGGAGCACTCCTTTAATTTTTTTCACCCGTACCTCATAAGGAAAATAGCTGTATTCCTCAAAAAACAGACGGTTGATGGCTCGAGCTTTTTTTATCCGGAACTCCGACAGCATAAAATCCTGATTGATTTTGTACTGCTTTTTCAATGATTGGATGTAGGTGTCCATGATGATTTGGAATTCTTTCGATCCCTTCAACCGGGCGGCTGTGACCCCGTCCCACCCGATGGTACCTTCAACAGCCTGTGTGAGCACTTCATGCTGGGTAATGACCGGACGTTTGATCCCGGCCGTATGAACGGCATAATCCTGGAAAGTGGACTGCCTGGCGCGCTGCACCCCCAGTTCAGGAAGTACTTCTGTGATATACTGAATGAATAGACGGTTGGGAGCGAGAATCAGCATTTCGTCAGGTTTGAATATTTCTTTCATCGTATAAAGGAAGTAGGATATGCGGTGCAGAGCAATCGTCGTCTTTCCACTTCCCGCTGCCCCCTGGACGATGATCGGCTTTCGAAGATCCGCCCGGATAACACGGTTCTGCTCTTCCTGAATCGTCGAAACAATTTCGGATAAGCGCCCGCCGGCGTTTTGGGAAAGGGAGTCCTGCAGGAGATCGTCATTAGCCGTTACATCAATATCACGGTAGTCCATCAACTCTCCTTCTTCAATCTGGTACTGCCGCTTTAAAGAAACTTCTCCCTCATACCGCTCGCCCAATGCCTCATAGCTGACCTTTCCAAGCCGTCCTTCATAGTAGACGTTGGCCAGCGGACTCCGCCAGTCGAGGATAATAGGGAGCTGCGTTTCCCTGTCGAACAAGGAGACCTTCCCTATGTAAAACTGTTCTGTTTCGGGATTTTCTTTCCTATGAAAATCAATACGGGCAAAGTAAGGCTTCCGCCGCAGACTCTTCAAATTATCCAGCTGATCGCTGGACATCTTCATGAAATTGGCGTGGGAAAGCATTTCCTGATACCTCAGGCTGCTGTCCTGGAAGTCAAGGTTTTCCAGCGTATCCCCCTGCCGCTGCTTTAAAGAGGCACGACCGCTTTCCTGAACAGCAATCATCCGCTCCATATAAGCCTTCGTAAATTCCAGACGATCTTTTTCATACTGACATTCATTCAAACTGTATCTCCTCCCTTCCATCTGAATAGCTGCGAACAACAAATCTAAAAACAGAGAAAACCAACATATCACACCCTTTTTGGAAGCGCAACCAAATCTAATGTGAAGCTTCCAGCAGCATGAAAAAAGCTTGTAGAGAAAGTTCTCTACAAGCTCTGGATGCAGGCATCCTGTTGGTTATCTCTGCTTTTCGGGTGCGAGCTTAGGAAGCGGCCGCTCAAAAATCATATAAGACAGCAGCCGGAGGAAAAGGGGATACAAAGCAATGATTCCGATGATATCCCCGATGCCGCCCAGAAGATCGGTACCCAGGAGACCCACAGCCAGAATCAGCATGACAAGGATATTGACCGATCCCGTCAAACCATTCACCGGCTTCCAGACGCCCGCAACGGTCCGGGTGTCCTGTTCAAGTTTCTCAAAACATCGATAATGATAGGGACGCAGGCGGAACCAGCTGGATGCCGTCACCAGCTCATCCCGGTCCTTGATTTCTTTATAACAGTAGCGGCACATATTGGATTTCACGGTATCTACTCCTGAAGATAATTTTTCATCAGCAAACATTCGTTGCCTTTATCATTATACCTCAGACAGTCCATAACTCGAAGGATGAGCATAATGCCCCTGCCGTTTTCATCCAGATCCTCCACTTTCGGAAACCAATGCCTCACATCGCTCGACAATTGATAAGGCCGCCAGTCAAAACCTTCGCCCTGGTCGTAAACCCGGACGACGAGACGGTGCTTTAGAAAGTTCACCTTCAGCAGGATCGGGTAATCTCTGTTCTGCCCGTGTCCGTGCTCCCAGGCATTCCATACCGCCTCAGAAATACTGGCGTCGACGAGCAGTTGATCACTCCCGAAGTACTTGGCTAAATAGGGATGGTATTTTTTCCGGATCGTCTTTATTTCTCTTGGGTGTCTGATCTGCGCTTCAAGAGACGTCTTCATGATTCAACCTCTCCTCTGCTGAATGAGTAAAGAATGACTAATGCGGTGATTGGTCTACAATTACCTATTCCCTTTTATGTCGTCCTATAAAAGGTTTAAGTGGTTTTTTCATAAAAATGGAAGAAAAAACTTCTTTACTCGTTCATTTCAAGAATCACTTTTCAAACGTCTGAATGAGTCGTATAACCCTTTCTTTCGTCTGTTCACTCTTATAATCCTGCATATTTTCCAATATTTGTTGTTTATTCTGCATCAACATCTGAAGATCCGTCGTAAAACGGTCGCCGGTCATTTCTTCTTCCTCCAGCTTCATCGCATAGCCCTGCTTGACAAAGGAATCGGCATTCAGGATTTGATCACCCCGGCTGGCTTTTCGCGACAACGGAATAAGAAGCATCGGTTTTTTCAAGGCTAGAAATTCAAAGATGGCGTTGGACCCGGCCCTGGAAACGATAAAGTCCGTGGCCGCAAATAAATCTTTCAACTCGTCCTGGACATATTCAAACTGGGCATATCCCGGCCGTTTCAAGGAGTCCTCCTTGTTTCCACGTCCACAAATATGAATGATCTGTACGTTCTGCAGCAGCTGATCGAGGTTGGAGCGGACCGCATCATTGATGACCTTGGAGCCCATGCTTCCTCCCATGACCATCACGACAGGCTTCTGTTTATGAAAGCTGCACATGGAAAGACCTTTGGATCGACTGCCCTGGAAAAGCTCTTCCCTGACAACAGCTCCAATAAATTCACCTTTATCTTCCGGAAGGTGCGTCATCGTTTCCGGGAATGTAGCCAGAATCTTTTTCGCAAACGGGAAAGAAAGCTTGTTCGCAAGACCTGGCGTGTAGTCGGATTCATGGATGAGCGTGGGAACGCCCTTTAATCTTGCAGCCATCACGACCGGAACCGAAACAAACCCGCCTTTTGAAAAGACAACGCCTGGTTTTCTCTTACGGATGATAGACAGTGCCTGCATCAGACCCTTGGCTACTTTAAAGGGATCCTTGAAATTCTCCTTCGACATATATCTCCGGAGCTTTCCTGTGGAGATGCCGTGGTAGGTCACCCCTTCCAGCGGTTCAATCAACTGCTTTTCAATTCCTTCATAGGAACCGATATAATCAACGGTATATCCCTGCTTTTGAAATTCCGGGATAAGAGCGAGGTTCACAATGACGTGACCTGCCGTTCCTCCGCCTGTAAATAAAATGCGCTTATCGTTCATGATTGGATTAACGTCCTTTCTAAGATCTTTCTTCTATGGATAAATGTGCTATAATCCTCATATTCCTCTAAATTGCATTGTAACAGAAAAGGGAGATCACCATGTATGAAACTCACACAATAAAAGAGAAAATCAAACTATTTCTAATCATTTTGTTTCCTATTTTAATTACCCAGCTCGGCATGTACGCCATGAACTTCTTTGACACCGTCATGTCCGGCAGAGCAGGACCAGATCAGCTCGCTGGTGTTGCGATCGGCTCAAGCATCTGGGTACCCGTATTCACAGGTCTGAACGGGATATTGATGGCGATTTCCCCGATTGTCGCTCAATTAAAAGGCGCCGGGAGGGAAAAAGAGATACCTTTTTCCGTCAAACAAGGGGTCTATCTAGCTGTCCTGCTGGCCGTAGTCGTAGCGGGGACCGGGTGGTTCCTGCTGGATCCCATCTTGTCCCTCATGAATATCGAACCTGAAGTTGCCCGCGTGGCCCGTTATTATTTAGTCGCCCTTGGAACAGGTATCGTGCCATTATTCGTCTTTAATATCCTTCGTTCCTTTGTCGATGCTCTCGGACTGACGAGACTTTCCATGATGGTCATTCTACTGACCCTCCCACTCAATCTCTTATTCAACTATATGTTGATATTTGGGAAATGGGGCGCTCCTGCTCTTGGAGGTGTAGGGGCGGGGGCCGCTTCGTCTCTGACGTACTGGGTGTCTTTACTTATCCTCGTCCTGATCATCCACCGGGTAAGACCATTGAGGCGCTATGAGATTTTCAAGGCATGGAAACGGCCATCGCTGCGTGAATGGAAAGATCAGCTGAAAATCGGTGTTCCCATCGGGTTCGCGATTTTCTTTGAAACGAGCATTTTTGCTGCGGTGACCTTCTTCATGACGGTATATGACACCAATACGATCGCTGCGCACCAGGCAGCGATCAACTTCGCTTCGTTTCTGTACATGGTACCGCTCAGCATTGCCTTCACTTTGACGATCGTCGTCGGATTTGAATCAGGGGCGGGACGTTACAAGGAAGCCCGCACCTATTCCTACCTTGGCATCGGACTCGCTGTATGTATGAGCGTCATTGCCGGCCTCATCCTATACGTATTCGATGACAGTGTAGCAAGGTTATACAGCTCTGATGAAGCTGTCGTGGAATTAACAAAAACCTTTATTATTTATGCGGTATTTTTCCAGCTGTCTGATGGATTCGGCGCCCCGCTTCAAGGCATCCTCCGTGGATATAAGGATGTGAATATTACATTGGTGATGGCCTTCGTTTCCTACTGGGGAATCGGGCTTCCGAGTGGATGGCTGCTGGCCAATTATACAGCTTTCGGCCCCTACGGCTACTGGCTGAGTCTGACCATCGGTTTAACAGCCGGAGCAGCAGCCCTGTTTATCCGGATGGTCCTGCTGCAGAGAAAACAGCTTCGTAAATAAATAGAGCCTCCTGTAAACGAACAGGAGGCTCAAGATATTGAAGGAATACTATACTCGTGCGAACCGTCACATCCAGCTTTTCGGTGGATGCTTCCCGTGACTTCCCTGAATGATGGGCAGCGAAGAAGTTTTTTCTTTTTCACCAAGAATGATGTGAAAAATGGATTCTAATACAGCCATTCTAACTTAACGAAAAACGATTCCTTCAAATGATCCTTGTTTGACAAAAGTCGTGTAGAATCGCTTTTAATATTCAGGCGTCTTAGTATGATTTTAAGTTCATAACCACGAGACGTTCTTCTGTCATATCCTCCATCGCATACTTCGGACCTTCCTTGCCGGATCCGCTGTCCTTCACACCGCCATAAGGCATCAGATCCACGCGGTATTGAGAAGAATCATTAATCATGAATCCTCCAACCTCCACGTTTCTGGCCGCATAGAAAGCCGTGTCTACATTCTGGGTGAAGATTCCTCCCTGCAGACCATAGCTTGACGTGTTGACGTCTTCGATACAGGCTTTTATGTCAGAGAACGTTTGAATGGTGACTACTGGGGCGAAGATTTCTTCACAAACCACCTTCATATCGCCGGTCACGTTGGTAAGGATGGTCGGTTTCAGAAGAGCACCTTCGCGTTCCCCTCCATAAACCACTTCCGCTCCTGCTTCCTTCGCTTCCTGGATCCACTGACCGGCACGCTCGGCTTCATCCTCACTGATCATCGGACCTACGTCCGTTTCCGGATCATTCGGATCGCCGACCTTCAGAGATTCAATCGCCTGGATGAACTTGTCCTGAAAAGCGTCTTTCACATCATCGTGAACATAAATCCGCTGCACCGAGATGCACACCTGTCCGGCGAAGGCAAAGCTTTTAGCGGCAATATTTTCCGCTGCTGCCTCTACGTCCGCTTCTTTATCAACGATTACAGGCGAATTGTTACCAAGTTCGAGCACCAGTTTGTTCAATCCTGTGTTCTGCTTCAGCTTCAAGCCTACTTCTGCGCTTCCTGTAAACGTATAGAGGTTGATGCGGGAGTCCTGCATCATCTGATTACCGACCGTTGATCCCGAACCTACAACGACGTTGAGCAGCCCTTTCGGAAGTCCCGCCTGTTCAAACAAACCAGCCAGTTTCAGAGCGGAAATCGGCGTTTTACTCGCCGGTTTTAATACCACTGCATTCCCTGCGGCAATAGCAGGGGCAATTTTGTGAGCGACGAGGTTGATCGGAAAATTGAATGGACTGATGGCACCAACGACGCCGACTGGAACTTTAATCGTAAAGGCCATGCGGTTTTCCGATCCAGGTGCTGCTTCAACCGGGACCCCTTCCCCATGTATGCGTTTCGCTTCTTCAGCGGAAAGTTCAAACGTCTGGGTCGTACGATCGATTTCTGAGCGCGCCTGCTTCAACGGCTTTCCAGCTTCGTGGGTAATCGTCGCGGCTAAGTCTTCCTTATTTTCCTGCAGAAGTTCACTGACCCGCTTCAGCACTTGATAACGTTCGTAAGGGGAAAGCTGGTTATTCCGGTACGCAACGGATGCAGCCTCAACAGCTTGATCGACCTCTTTTTCAGAAGCTTTAGCCACATGTGCATAGGTTTCCTGTGTATATTTATTAAGGACTTCCTGTGTTTCACCGGTTTTGATCCATTCCCCATTTATGAACAGTTGATAGGTTTCCACGGTCATCTCTCCCTTATCTTAAATGTCTATACCTGTTTATTTCCTCAATAAAATATCCGTAAACGTCTCCTTGAAGAAACTGGAGGTTCTATGATGGGGCAGACATGACAGGTTCCGTTAATCAATCGGGTCTTTCGCCTTTCCATAACGGAGGACATCGTAAACGGCCATGCCATCACTCGGTTTACCATTATCATTGCGGTAAGGGAATAAAGAGAAAAATATGAAGTAGATGGAGAAATAAGCATACTGGTAAAAAAACAACGTGGAAGGCAGGACATCAATGGTGATGAAGTAATTGATGAGCAGAATAACCATCAAATTGAAACCACTGCCGGCCAGGTAGATGACGACATGCGCCCACGTTTTGTTGTAGGTCAGAGAGTCATACTGGCACCAGCCTTCCATGAAGTATTTCTTTTTCACTTCCAGAGGTCCAATGTGAAAGAGCGTCTCTCCTGTGCCGAGACAGAATTTTATCTTTCCCCCAAATAATCGTGCTGTCCATACGTGCCCGGCTTCATGAATAAGGGTAACCAGCGGCAGAATCAGAAAAAAGTTTACGAAAAACATCGGAAGATCACTGAGCGTAAACATGGATGCGTCCTTCCTTTCTATAGGGTTGAGTCATGTCCAATTAAAAAGACACAGCTCAACATAACACACAAACAAAAAATATCCTAATATAATTCAAATGCACTTTGTACGTTCTTTTACCTTAATAACAATATTCCCCTATAACACCCGATCCCATGATCGATTGATTCGTGAAACGACCGCCGGCGGTTTGGATGATAAAAAAAAGCCTGAATGGAAGCATCCATTCAGACTTTTTATACGATTACAAGAAAAGACCGGCAATTGTTGCAGAAAGCATAGATCCAAGCGTCGCCCCGATCAAAAGCTTCAAACCGAAGCCTGATACGCGGCCGCCTTTTTCCGGATCGATTCCCTGGACGGTACCAGCAATGATTCCGATGGAGGAGAAGTTGGCGAAACTTGTAAGGAAGACCGTCACGATACCAGCGGTTTTCGCAGATACACCATCAAGCATAGATTGGAATTCAAGCATGGCTACGAATTCGTTGGTCACGATTTTCGTTCCCATAATCGCTCCGGCATCCAGAACCTCTGCTGCAGGAATACCCATCAACAGGCCGATTGGGGCAATGATATATCCAAGCAGCTGCTGCAATGTAAATCCGCTGAACAATGCCCCGAACATTGCGTTAACCAATTCAAGGGAGGCAATGAAGGCAATCAGCATAGCGGCAACGATCAAGGCGATTTTACCGCCGTCAAGGGCACCGTTACCCATAGCTTCGAAGAAACTCTTTGCATTGGAAACATCCTGGATGTCTACTTTATCTTCTTCCTTGGACACTCGGACAGGTGCAATCAAGGAAGCGACAATCAACGCACTAAACATGTTTAACGGCAGTGCAACAAGGATATATTCATCTGGAAGCATATTCAGATAAGCTCCTACGATTGAAGCCGACACAGAACCCATCGCAGATGCACTCACGATATAAAGACGGTTGTCATTCAGATTGTGGAACTGTGATTTAATCGCAATCAACGCTTCAGACTGACCGAAGAAAATACTGTTGACCGCGTTAAATGATTCGACTTTCGGAAGACCGGTAATTTTGGAAAGTCCCCAGCCGAGATACTTAATAATAAACGGAAGTATCTTCAAATACGTAAGAACAGACAAAATAGTAGCGAAGAAAATAATAAGAAGCAGTACGTTAAAGAAGAACACGCCGCCTTCTCCAACCTCTACACCACCAAGCACAAAGTTCACACCTTCTGTACCAAAGGCGATAAGCTTGTTAAAGCCCCAGGAAATACCGGTGATGATCGCCTCACCGATTTTGGTATTGAACATGAACCACGTAATCAGCAGCTGAACAGCGAGCATGATTCCAATGCCCTTAAAATTGATGTTTTTGCGGTCATTGGACATTAGAAAAGCGATTCCAATAATGACGGCAACTGCAAGAATTCCTAATAGAATATCCATGAAAAGTCCTCCCCCTCTATTTTTGACAAAAAAGCTGAAATGAAAATGCTTACATCTAGTAATTCCACTATGGATTTTATCAGGTTGTCAGACGTCATGCAAGGTTTATTTGTATGAAATATAATACATTTCTGCTATTAATGTCGTTCTGTTGTGTAATATGTCGCATATTCTTAAAATTTATCCCTTCTATCAAGAAAAGTAAATAAACCATTTTTTAGGATTTTTGTATTTTTCTTAACAAAAATAGAAAATAAGGGGCTCCTATAACAGCTGTAAATATCCCGGCCGGGACCTCTGTAGGAGGAAACAATCCCCTCCCCAGACTGTCTGCCGTCACAAGAAGAAGCGCTCCCGTTAAGGCGGAGGCCGGAAGCAGATACACATGCCTGTTCCCAACCATCTGCCTGGCAATATGAGGAGCAATCAAACCGACAAAACCAAGGGTTCCGACTACAGCCACAGACGCCCCTGCCAGAACAACAGCCAGAGCAAGAAGAGACAGTCTCGCTTTTTGGACCGGTTCCCCCAATCCTTCAGCTACATCATCGCCTAAGTTCAGGACATCCAGCTTCCTGGATAACAGCCATGCAGCAGGCCCGCCGATCAGAATAAACGGAACCAGCATCAGGACGTCCGTCCAATCCTTCCCCCACACGCTGCCCGTAAGCCAGACGAGCGCTGCGTTCGTTTCCAACGGGAATTTGATGGTAAGAAATTGAATGCCTGCCTGACACACCGCCCCGAGAGCAATCCCGATTAAAGCAAGGGTTGCCGGCTGGACACCCCGCCTGAAAGCAAATACATACAGACCAAGCATGACGAGGGCGGCTCCTGAAAATGCCGCGGCCGGAAGCGCCAGTACCGGCAGGCCCGGGTACAACAGAATTACAGCGGCAGCAGCCAGGCCGGCGCCTTTCGTAATTCCGATTACATCAGGCGAGGCAAGCGGATTTCTGATAACACCTTGAAGAATGGCCCCGGATAACCCGAGCCCTGTTCCGGCTAACAAGCCGACCACAATACGTGGGAGACGGAAATTTTCAATAATATAAGCCTGCCCTGCCGCATCTTCTCCAATGATATATTCAAAGATACCAGCCGGGCCGATAAATACGGCTCCTGCCCCTATGGATAGATACGTCACTCCTATCAATAGGAATAACAGCATCCCGAGCCATCTTTTTGGTGTTCGAATCAACGGCTTCATCCGTTACGACCTCCTCTGCCGGCCAGATATAAAAAGAACGGAGCACCTATGAGTGCGGTAACGATCCCCACCGGTGCCTCCCCTGGATAGGAAATAAATCGGGAGAGCACGTCTGCAGACGTCAGCAGTACGGCTCCATAAAGCGCAGATACAGGCAGCAGGATCCGGTAATCAGGACCAAGAAGTTTCCGGATTATATTCGGAATGATCAATCCAATAAATCCGATCGGTCCGGCTACAGCTACGGATATACCTGCAAGGACAACGACCAGGAGAGCCGCTCCTCCCCGGATCCACCCGATTTTCTGCCCAAGCCCTTGAGCGACATCATCACCAAGACCGAGTGTCGTCAGCGGTTTGCCAAGTAGACCTGCCCCCGCTAAGCCGGCAGCGGCCCAGGGAAGAAGCAGGTTCACATCTGTCCACGTCCGTCCGTCAATCCCTCCGGCAAGCCAGAATAATACATCTTCTGTCGATGTTTCATGAAACAAAACAATGCCCTCAATCATGGATGAAAGCAGAAGGTGGATGGTAATGCCGGATAAAGCGAGCTTTACAGGAGTCATTCCTCCTCCTGTTGAAGCCATATAATACACAGCAGCGCCGCCGGCTGCCGCCCCTAAAAATGCGCCGTAAACAAGCGTCCCAGCTCCTAATCCCGGAAAAAGGACGACGCCAATCACGACCATCAGGGACGCCCCGGCGTTTACTCCGAAGACCTGCGGAGACGCCAGCGGATTATTAGTAATCGCCTGCATGATGGCTCCTGCAGCAGCGAGACACATCCCGATCACAATGCCCGTCACGGCACGCGGCAGACGGATGGTGTCTATGATGGAAGAGGCTTTACTGCCATCAGGGGAAAACAGGAGGCTCAATACCTCTGAAAATGAGATCGCATAAGCTCCAATACTTAAACTGGCCGTAAAACTGGCAAGCAGCAAAAGGATTCCTACTACGATGACCGTTCCTGTTTTAAAACGGTGTAAGGTTTGATTCACACAACATCCTCCTCTCTCCTGCATCCTTACATAAAAAAAGCGGAGGCATCCCTCCGCTTTTTACTTACTGACCCTCATAAAGATACTGAACGGCATCTTCTAAAATTTTCTCTGAAGAAATCAATCCACGGAAACGTGACCACATGTTGCGATCCACTTCATGGACTTCTCCATTTTTCACAGCGGATATATCCTGGTACAAGTCGCTGCCTTCCCATTCCGTAACAACCGTTTGATCTCCTGAGGACATATGGAACATGACGTCAGGGTCAAACTCTACAAGCTGTTCCAGGTTGATTTTGTTGTAGCGGTCATCGCCGCTTTGGATTGCATTCTTCAAACCGATCGACTCAAGGAGTGAACCGGTGTAGGACTCCATATTGTGAGCAAAGTAGCCGCTGTCCGCAACTACCGCCGGCAGAACAGTCCGGTCTTCGTCCTCAGGCACCTGGCTGCGCAGTTCCTCCATCTTTTCTTTATGGTCTGCCAGCACTTCCTCTCCTTTATCTTCCATACCCATAGCGGTCGATACTGTCTGGAAGCTGTCGATGATGCCATCGTAATCGGCGGCCAGTGAAGGAAGAATGATCGTTGGAGCAATCTCAGACAATTGATCGTAAATATCCTTATGCCGCTGCATGTCCGCAATGATCAAGTCCGGCTGAAGTGAACTGATCACTTCAAGAGAAGGCTGTTTCCGTGTACCTACAGACGTATAGTCATCGATTTTCCCGCGGATCGGTTCTATGATCCGCGCCTCATCATTATCGTCGGCAATTCCGACAGGTGATACACCGAGAGACGCCAGATTATCAACAAAAGAAAACTCCAGCGCAACGATCTTTTCAGGCTGACCGCTGATTTCCGTCTCTCCCATTTCATGTTCAATCACCCGTGTTTCCTGCCCACTGGAGTCTTCCCCATTTGAGCTTTCCTGCTGCTCTCCTTCATCCTCACTGCCACACGCGGCAAGCAGAAGTACAAGGAAGAGGAGCGCTATGTAACTCCAATATTTTTTCATAAGTATCCCCCTATAATTGATAACCATTATCACAAACTTATTCTATCATAATAAGAATTCACCGCCGTGTAAAGGACCGGGAAAAGAGAAGGCGCACCGGCACCTCCTCCAATGCCTGTCCTATTTAGTAATGAACACCTGCGTCCAGTAATAGCCGTAACTTCCACCCTCTGCATAACCCACGCCAATCTGAGTCAATCCGGGATCCAGAATATTCTTCCTATGGCCGGCGCTGTCCATCCAGCCATCGACGACTTCCTCTGGTGTGCGCTGGCCGGCAGCAATATTTTCTGCTGCTTTTTGGTAGGGAACATTAAAATCACTCAACATTTGGAACGGCGACCCATAGGTTGGAGATTGGTGAGAAAAATAATCCTTCCGGGCCATATCACGAGACTTATACCTCGCGACCCTGGAGACCTGCCAATTCGCCTTCAAAGCTGGAAGGCCATTGGCTGCCCGTTCTTCATTTGTTAAATCAATGACCTGGCTTTCCACAGACTTGATGTTCGGCTTTAACGGGATCGTCACCCTGTCACCGGGATAAATTAAGTCCGGATTATTGAACTGGGGGTTGGCATTGATAATTTCCGAAAGACCGATTTTGTACTTCCGCGAGATTTTCCAAAGGGTATCTCCACGTTTAACCGTATACGTATCCGTCTGGGCATAAATGATTTCAGTACTCATTGAGAACAGCAGTACGATCAGCAGAACAGCTGTACCGATCCATTTTTTCATACGATCATTCCCTCCTGTTTTATAGTTGTAGTCTGGGGTAAGAAAGGGAATTTATGTATAAAAAGGAAAGCAAAAAAACACCTGCCGTTGGTCAGGCGGCAGGTGCACATGTATTATACCATAGGGGAGGTATAAACCAATTTATTAATGAAACGAGTGAGCCACTTCAACCAGGTGCTGACGTGTCACACTCTGTTCATTCGTTTCATCACGAACGGCAGCCATGCGGTACACAAGCAGATAAGAGATACCGTTCTTTGTCCATGAAAGCTTCTGGGCAAACCGGTTGTTCACATACGCGGCTTTCCCCTTGCCTGGAATCTCCAGCATCACCGGATCCATCATTGGAAACGAAGGATTGCCGGGGAAAACTTGGAGCGTTAACACGTCATTCTGCGCGGAAAGAAAAGTGATTTCATTTTCTTCCGTTATCATGCTGGCAGACTGGAAAGGAATAAAGCGTGGAAGCTCAGGCTGAAATTTCAAAGACTGAGCGAATCCGGATGCCTCTTCCCTGTCATACGCATAATATCCACTTGGCAGGTCCGCCGGCATGCAGGAGCTGAGAACGATTCCGGCGCACATGAGTAAAACGAATGTTCCTTTTGGGACTGGCAAACGGACTTCCTCCAAAAATAGTTCTACTCTACAGACGACACTCACCTCAAAAAGGTTTCATGAAAAAGAAAAATCTCTAAAAATTCTTCTGATTCTAATTCATTATGCCATGCTCAATGATTTTGATATCAAAGTGAGGGACGATTTCGATCTTAGGAAATTCCTCACTCCACTCCACCTTCTTCCAATAATCAGGATGATAGGCTTTCACTCGTCGTCCAATGCCGAATACGTCACTGTTGGCCTCTTGAAGCGTAGTGAGAATCTTCTCGGACTCTTTTGTGAGCACGTCGGTGAGCTCCTTCTCCAACATTTTGATTTTCCCTTTCACATAAAGGTGATCAGAAGGGTATTCCACCACTTTCAACTGCAGATTCAAATAAATATCAGCCGTGACTGCGTCGTCGACGGTCAGTTTCATGTCCCTTTTCATTTTATTCACTTCAACGGTCGCATAACTGGTAATCTCATCATTTTCCCCGGAAACCTTCTCGGTTAAGCGGGCAATTTTCCCCCTTTTCCCCTGAAGCAGCATATAGAGCGTAGACTGCTCCGCTGAAATTTTTTCTCCTGTGTACGTTCTTTCATGGAACAAACCCATACCACTGAAGTTGATCGCTCCATTTTGTTCATCCAGCTGAATGAGCGGTACTGAAAAATCAATGCCTGGTTCAATCAGCTCCGCACATAACAGCTGTAGGTTTTCCCCCGTCGTATGCGTAGAAGAGGCCGCTGTTTCCAGCATCCCGCCGAGGTATTCACTGATTCTCGTCTCACCTGTAGCCTTCAGCCGGGTAATCTCTTCTGCTGTCCCTTTCTCCACAACAGCCATGTAAGCATTCAAGTTACTTTTCGGATCCCTGTACATATCATCCAGGACTGGAAATATCCCTTTCTTAGCCAGCTCCTCTCCAAAAACGACCACCCTTACTTTGGAAGGGTCGAAATTATCGGAGATCATCATATCAATTTTGTCTCTGGCTTCCCTCGGCGTATGGGCTTCTGTAGAAAGAACATTGATGAATTCCTGGCCCGGACCTTCCGAACTGCGTGTAACAGTAGGGATGGAAACCGTCTGCTTGATGGCTTGCTCCTCCCCCACATCAAATCCCATGGACAGAACAAGGCTGATGTTTTTGAACTGACGCTCATCCCAGCAGCCTGTCAATAGAAATAAAGCAGAAAGAATCAGTAGAGCCTTTCTCATATCATCCTCCCTCCTCGACTTGTTTTTTTCTGAAGTAGGACAGTGGCAGCATAATCAAAGGGAGGGACAGGGAAAAAACATAGCCTAGACGAAGAACGATTTGATCGAGCTGATTGGTCTTGTCTATGTCATATCCGACATAGAGCGTTAAAGCAAGCACGACTACACTGACAAGGATGGATGCTGTCGTTTTCGTACAGATTGGACAAAGGTGACTCACTCCAAGACTGGCCATATACAGGTACGTGCCGAAAGTCGTAGCCACGTTCACGATCCATATCGAAATGAAAAATAAGTCCAGCCTCGCTATAATCGGTAGTTCAAAGGCCTTCAGCATATACAAAATAGGCTCTGGTACCAGAGTGATCTCCTCTGTGCTGAAGTACGTAAAACTGACAAATACGATAATAAAGTAAAAAAGAAACACAAAACCGTGCGCATACAGCATGACCCTCAGTTTCTGTTTATGAGTACCCATGACTTTGGAATAGATGAACAGCGACACGATGTATCCTAAAAAAGAAAAAAGCGCTTCGTTCACACCTGCCAGCACTCGTCCCCAGCCATTCTCAAGCACCGGGAAAAGGTATACGATATTCATCTCTTTCGCCGAGTAGATAATCACTCCGAATAGAATAAGAATGAGAATAGAAAGCATCGTGTAAACCCTTCCCATCACAAGAAGTCCGCCTGAAATCAAATAGCAGCAGACCACAATCATAAGAAAAGCTATGATCCACAGCGGCGTACTGGGAAGCACCCAAAGACTGATCATCCTTCCATACAGGATGATAATCAAGGTTCCTACGCTGACAAAATAGAGGACATAGCCGAGAGTTAACACCCTTCCTCCCCATTTGAAGAAGATGGTTTCGCTTATCTGGAATAAAGAGTCCTCTGGAAAATTTTTCACGGTCCCCCATATGGCCAGCAGGACCAAAGGAAGGATCGACGCTCCAATGAGCAGAGAGATCCACCCATCCTGTCTGGCGGCACTGTGCAGTTCAAATGGCACACTTAGCACACCTACACCAATCTGGGTTTGGATAATGATAAAGAAAAACTGGCGCCTGGAAATTTTCTGATCATCATTCGGATTCTTTTTGTGAAGAGGCTTCTGCCCCGTCCGGCTGCTGATTTGGTTTTGATCCTTGCTGGTCACTGAGCTTCCACTTCCTTACTGGATTCAATGCGTCAGGCTTAACCGCATGCGAGTCTTTCGGCCTTGTTTTCATCATAAACATCGGAAGACGGACAAACGTATCCTTTAGATCCCTAAAGCTGAGCGGTGCTACGGGAGCCATGTACGGCACACCAAAAGACTGCAGCTTTGTCAGATGGATGAGAATGATCAGCATTCCAAACGCAATACCGACAAACCCCATCGTCCCGGCAAGGATGATCAAGGGGAACGTCAAGAGACGAAGCGCCGTACTCAACTCATTGGAAGGAACCACAAATGAAGCAATCGCCGTTAAAGCAACAACAATAACCATCAAATTGGAAACGAGACCGGCTCTGACCACCGCATCCCCAATAACGAGACCGCCTACAATACCAATCGTCTGCCCAATCGGCGCCGGCAGCCGCACACCGGCCTCCCGGATCAATTCGATGATTACGACCATGACCAGTGCTTCGATAATCGGAGGATAGGCAATTTCATTGATGGAAGCCTTGATAGGAATGACCAATTCATCCGGGATGACCTCAAAATGAAAACCGACAATGGCGATATAAAACGCCGGAAGACCGACGGCAATCACAAAACTGAACAGACGGACAAGACGGATGAATGTGCCTGTGAACCAACGCATGTTGTAATCATCAGAAGCCTGATAAAACATAAAAAACGTGGATGGCGCGATAAGCGTGGTCGGCGTGCCCTCAGCCATGATCGCCACACGACCTTCCATTAAGTTGGCGACCACTCTGTCCGGCCTTTCCGTATGCAGCATCTGCGGAAACGGTGTATTCGTTTGATCCTCAATATATTCTTCGATCAGCCCGGGACTGTGCACCATATCCGTTTCAATAGAGCTGATCCTTCTTTCCACCTCCTGAACCAAGGAAGGGTCTGCAATGCCATCCATATAAATGATAGCGACATTTGTATTGGTGTATGTGCCAATCTTGATATATTTCACGGTTAAATTCCGATTTTCAATCCTTTTTCGAATCAGGTTGATGTTCACCATGATATTTTCGATGAATCCGTCGTGCGCCCCACGAATGACCCGCTCGTTCTGTGGCTCTTCCGGTGTCCGATTAAAGCAGGACGTCACATCAAAAAGATGAACCTTATTGGAGCCATCCTCTATATAAGCCGCCTGTCCACCCAACAGATTCGTGATCACTTCTTCAAGATTTCGAGTAATCCGCGCACCTCTCAACTTGGAAATTTCGTCAATGGGGCCTTTTTCAACAGGGGCGAAGATTTTTTCAAACACCTTTTCCTGGTCAGACAGCGATTCAAAATACAGTAAAGCCGCATTCCCTTCATTGAGAACACGGATTTTCAAATCATTGGACTTATTAAAATTACTTAAGAGGTAATCTACATTTTCCGATAATTTCGTGGAACTCGGCTGTTTCCGACCAAGATTATGATCGTGTGCCAAATCCCTGTCCTGGAGTCTTCTATGATCTCCAAAAAACAACCGCTTAAAAAATCCCATGAGCATCACCTGTCCTTAATCTGCCAAACGGAAAGGAAAATATACCCGAAAGAACATAAAAAAACCTGCGTGCCCTTTTAAGGGCACGCAGGTTCAGGATCAATGGCCGGGGAAGAAGGCCATCTGCAGAATGAAGATGATCGCAAACATGTAAAGCATCCAGTGGACTTGCTTTCCTTTACCGACGACCAGTTTCAAAATCGGATACGTAATGAATCCGAAAGCAATCCCTGTTGCAATACTTGAGGTAAGCGGCATGGTGAGGATGATGATGAAAGCCGGGAAAGCATCATCAAAGGACCCCCAGTTGACTTTTGCCAGCCCCTCCATCATAAAGCAGCCGACGATGATCAACACAGGAGCGGTAATCGCAGGAAGGCCGGAAACCGCCCCTACGACAGGTGCAAAGAACATCGAGAGAAGGAACAGGCCGGCGACAACCATGGTCGTCAATCCTGTTCGTCCTCCTGCCGCTACACCAGAAGAAGATTCAATGTATGCGGATGAAGGACTCGTTCCAAACACAGCGCCGACCGTCGTAGCAGAGGCATCTGCCATTAAAGCCGCGCGGGCTCTAGGAAGACTTCCGTCCTTGCGGATGAATCCGGCCTGCTCGGCCACACCGATCATCGTCCCCGTCGTATCAAAAATAGTCACGAGTAAAAATGCAAAAATCACAGTATAAAGGCCGTTGCTGAACACCGCTCCAATATCCATATCCCAGAAAACCGGAGCTGGAGGTGTATCAACAAAACCATTCAGTTCAAGCTGACCGGTGAAAAATCCAACAAGGCCGGTAATAAACATGCCGATAAATAATCCGCCGGTGACGTTCCTTGCAATCAGGCCGAGCGTAACCATAAGACCAAAGACGGTCAGCAGTACCCCTGGAGATGTCATGTCTCCAAGAGTGACAAGCGTTGTATCACTCTCAACAATAATGCCGGACATGCGCAGTCCAAGAAACGCAATGAACAGACCGATTCCGGATGTTATGCCATATTTCAAGGATGGCGGAATGGCCATAATCAACGTTTTACGAAGACTGGTTAAACTTAAGATAACGAAAAGAATACCAGCAACAAAGACGGATCCGAAGATGACCGAATAGCTGACATCCTGTTGGACCACTTCTGTAACAAAATAGGCGTTCAATCCCATCCCGGGGGCGATGGCAATCGGGTAGTTGGCTGCAAAGGACATAATCAGCGTCCCTGTGACAGCAGCGATGATCGTCGCCATAAACACCTGGCCGAATGGAACACCTGCTCCGGATAGAATCGCAGGGTTTACAACGACAATGTAGACCATCGTCAGAAAGGTCGTAATGCCGGCAAGTATTTCAGTTTTTATAGTGGTTTGGTTCTCATCCAAACGAAATAATTTATTCATCAATGTTAACACCAATCTTTCACTTAAGAATAGGACGTCTCTTATAGTAATAGTAAAACGAACAAAAATCAACTGAAATTTATTAATGTTCGTTTTTTTATTGTAAACAGAAAAAAACCAGCGGAAAAATTACTTTTCCACTGGTTTTTGATTGGCCACAGCGTCTATATACCAGTCCAGGACCGAATCGGTTTCTTTTTCCTCCAGGTAGTAGCAGCGCGCCACCGCTCCACCTCCACCAGAGGTGAGTGTCACCTGAATCGTAGAAAGACCGGCACGCTTCTGCAGCAGTGTCTGCTTCTTGGATGCGGCCTGGATACGGAATCGCTTCATCAAGTAGGTCTGCTTGATAATATTCCTTGACCGCAGGCTCAACTGGGTACCATGGATGGCCCACCCCGCATCTTTATAGGCAAGCAGGCCGAAACCCGCAAGCCCCAGGACAGCTGGAACAGCCAGCAACCCGTAAGGATAAAAGTATATGCTGACCGGAACGGCGGCCGCCACCCCGAGCCATGACTGCCGGATCATGTAACGGTATTTCGATCTGGCTGGTGGCTGCTTGAAATCACCAACAACCTGATAATCTTCGAGAATCATCTGGAGAACTCCTTCGATTTCCTTTTTCCGGATCATCGGAAGCAGTTTCAACTGATGCTCATCGTTCTGCATGACGGAACCACCGGCACTGATGATCGTGACCGATGCATACCCCAAGGGCTGGCGGATCAGGTTCTCATCAATCCGCACCCCTTGAATCCGGTTAAGCGGGATAGTCATCTGCTTTTTCTCCAGCCATCCCCGGGTAATGATCAGATCCTCTTCCTCCAGGTAGACAGAGAAATAGGCATAGCGCATGATCGTAAGGAGGATCGATATCCCATAAGCGATCAAAAGAACAAAGAGGGCAGTAACAGCCACCATCAGTACACCGACCTGAATCCAGTCCAGCAGTTCTTCATAAATGGCCCCGACAGGAAGAATGTCCATGAACTGGGAAAAGAACACGGCCACACCGGAAATGACCACCCCCGCCCCTCCGGAAGTGACGGCCATAAGGACAAGATCCTTCATGGTCATGCCGAACACTTTCTGTCTTGGCGGTTCCACCGGTTGTTCCCCGGTATCTTCCTCAACGCTTTCTTCTTCCTGAGCCGCCCGCTTCTGCTGAAAAATGAGCGTTTCCAGCTCTTTGGCTTCTTCGCGGGTAATGGCTGTCAATTCAGCCTCCGCTCCTTGCGTACCGGTCGCCCCCGCCGTTTCCACAGAAATTTTCACTAATTTCAACGGGCGGTGGAAAATTCCTTCCGAAAAATCAAGGCTTTGAATCCTCTCCACAGGAATGTAGCGTTTCTTCCTGAAAATCAACCCATATTCAATACGCAGTTCTCCATCTTCCATCCAATAAGAAAACCGCAGCCAGCGGATGACTCCTGAACCAAGCACGATTACCAGCAGACCTCCCCAAATGGCGAGCGGCACCCAGTTCCATTCTCCACTGAACGGGCTGCCGTTAATAAAAATAACGACAATCAATGGAAAAGCCGCATCTTTCAGGGTTTTAACGAAATTGATCAATGCAGAAATAGGGTGGAGCTTCCGCGGTTCAAACATCATCCTCAGCCACCCTTGCCAGAGAGGAAATCGACTGGCGCAGACGCTCCGCCTCGTCTTCATCGAGCGCTGGTATTTTATGTATCGTCGCCGCTGTCGATATGCTGATAGTGGAAAGTCGGAATTTCCGTAGCAGCGGTCCCTGCTCCGTATCTACGTGCTGAACCCGGACCATCGGTACCAGTGTGCGGGTAATGATGAAAATGCCGTGCTGCAGATCGATGTTCTGCTCACTGACTTCATAGCGCCAGCGTTTCCATCTCAGCCCTGGCACCAGCCAGATGAACAGAACGGCATCCAGAACGACCAGCCCTCCTCCTCCAGCCGCCAGCCACCACGGCCATTCCCAGAGGAACACCGTAACGGTTAAAGCCGTTGTTATGAGTAATAGAATGAAGCTGTGTATGACGCCGTATATGCGCCATAGCGTTAAAGCCCGCTTAGAAATACGTTGAGCCGGCTGATTATTCATACGTCCACCTCCTGTACTATCTGTACGGATATGCGAGCCCATTCGTTTCAAACAAACAGAAAGCCCGGCATCCGGGGCCCGGCTTTCTGTTATTTTCTCCCTTGGGATAAGGCTTTTGACTTTTCTGTCGTAGCCGTCATCCCTTGAATAATGGCCTTCCTGAACCCAGCTTCCTCCAGCTTGGTTACACCGGAAATCGTCGTGCCTCCGGGCGTGCAGACGGCATCCTTCAATTCTGCCGGATGTCTGCCTGTTTCCTTGACCATCTTCGCAGCCCCCTCGACCGTCTGGGCAACCATTTTATAAGCCTTGTCCCTCGGAAAGCCCTGCTGGACAGCGGCATCCGCCATCGCTTCAATCAGCATGTATACAAAAGCCGGGGAAGAACCACTGACCGCCGGCACAGCATCCATGAGTTTCTCTTCAATGACTTCCGCTTCCCCAAAGCTTTCATACAGCTCGAGCACTTCGGCCAGATCTTCCTGTGTCACAAAAGCATTGGGACAGAGCGCACTCATACCTGCACCAACCAGCGATGGGGTGTTCGGCATGGATCGGATGACTTTGACATTTTTGTCAAAGGCCTCTTCCATCGATTGAAGCGTAATACCGGCTGCAACCGTAATGACCACCGTATCCTCGGAAACCTCTTCACGGATTTCCTCAATCACACCTCTGTACACATATGGCTTCACGGCCAGAAACAGCAGGTCGCTTTCTCCTGCCAGTTTCTTATTATCATTGGAAATATGTATGCCGTACTCATCGGCCACAAAATCGATCGTTTCATCAGACAAAGCGGTCGCAGCGATATCCCCCGGTTCCACGACCCCTGCATCAATCATGCCCTGAATCATGGCCTGGCCCATCTGACCGCAGCCGATAAAACCTATACGTTTCTTCACCGTACATCCCTCCTTGGTGATTCTTATTGTATAGGAACTTTGTCGAACACACAATTGCTTCCCGCTTTCACTAATATTTTCTAGTAAAATGATCACGTTTTTATTAGAAAAGGTTTACAAATCAGCATTTGTTACCTATAATAAAGACTGTATTCTTCATATCATAAAGAAACGCCCAAAATATCATAGCTGCTACGAGAAAAGCCGAGCTGTTTAAGCTCGGCTTTTCTCGTGGTGTCCGTGATCCTTAACGGCTTCAAGAACTTTCTTGACTTCTTTCTTATTTTTTCTGGAAACCAGAATGTATAACGTATCCCCTGCTTTTATTTCCGTCTGTCCGTATGGTGTAATCACATCACCCTTACGGATAATGGCATTAATCAATGCCCTGTCCGGCAGTTCCATTTCCTCAAGCTTCTGCCCGACGACGACATTCCTCGGAGTTACCTCAAACTCAATCATCTCCACATTCGCTTTTCCAATTGAAATCAGTTCCAATGAATGAATCGGGTTGCCAAGCTTGTCGGAAACCAGTTTGAACCGGTCTGCCATCCAAGTAATCGAGGACCCCTGGATGAGCGCTGAAGTCAGGACCGTGAAGAAAACGACGTTGAAGATCACCTGGCTGTTTTCGATGTCGGCAAGCATCGGGAAAATTGCGAGGACGATCGGAACCGCTCCCCGGACACCCGCCCACGATAGAAATACTTTTTCCCTCCATGAAAACGAAAACCCGGATAGACTCAAAAAAGCCGCTGCCGGCCTGGCAATAAAAATAAGCACCCCGGCAATCAATAATCCGCTCGACATGACAGACCACGTAAACACCTCTGACGGAGTGACGAACAACCCAAGGATGATGAACATCAGAATCTGTGCCATCCAGCCGAAACCTTCATGGAATCGAAGGATTGAATAACGGTAGGCAAGTTCCGCATTTCCGATGATCACCGCAGTGACATAGACGGCAAGAAGTCCACTGGCTTGCAGAAGCGAACTCGCCCCGTAGGAAAGAAACGCAAAACCGAGCGCAAAAAGGGGATAAAGCCCGCTGGAATCGAGGTTGATTCGGTTTAAGGCGAAACTTGCCCCCCAGCCGATCACAGCACCAACCACGACCCCTGCCCCCATCTGCCAGAAGAAGGAACCAACCAATCCGAACATGTTGACTTCATCAACCGTCAGCAGTTGAATGAAGCTGATCGTCAAAAACACGGCCATTGGATCATTCGTCCCTGATTCGGCTTCCAGGGTGGCCTCCAGCTTTCCGTCTACATTTTTCCCTTTCAGTACAGCAAAGACGGCTGCAGCATCTGTAGAACCGACGATCGCTCCGACGAGCATCGCCTCCACCCAGCCGATATGAAGGAAATATTTCGCTGCAACTGCAACGATACCTGTCGTCAGTACGACTCCGATGGTCGCAAGCGTCAACGAAGGGGCGAGGACTGGACGAATATCTTTCCACTTGGTCAGCATTCCACCTTCAAACAGAATGATAATCAAAGCAATGACACCGACAAGCTGGGCGATTTCCGGATTGTCAAAGTCAATGAACCCCAGACCCTCGTTGCCGACCATCATTCCGACAAGAATAAACAACACGAGAGACGGAACCCCGAGCCGGGAAGAGAATTTCGTAACGATGATGCTGACAATGAGCAGAAGCGCCATCAGCATAATGAATTGATTAGACTGCAGAATTTCCTGAATCATAGAATGAACTCCTTGTATGTAGGATGACCCTTCTCATTATATCAAGGAGTTTCCTTTCCTGTGTACATGTAAACCTTTCGCACAAAAAAGGGGCCGAGAACTCTCTCGACACCCTTTTTATGTCAGCTACGTGAACATTTCCTCGACCTGCTCGCTGAAGAAATGCTTCATCGAATGAAAAACGTCGGCTTTTCTGCGTAGGATGTAATAACGGAACTTATCATGTTCGATGGATTTATAAGCCTGCATCAAGCTGGAGGACCGGTTATACTGATTCACTTCCCCGTACCCGAACATCTGTGAAACTTCAATCAGCTGTTCAATTAAACCGAGACATCGTTTATTATCAGAGGTCAGGTTGTCACCATCAGAAAAGTGGAACGGATAGATGTTGTAGCGTTCCGGTGAATATTTCGTCTCAATGAGCTCCAGCGCTTTCCTGTAAGCAGATGAGCAGATGGTTCCCCCGCTTTCCCCTTTCGAAAAGAAATCCTCCTCGCTGACGACTTTGGCCTGCGTATGGTGGGCGACAAATTCAATATCCACCGTTTCATAGTTTCGGTTCAGGAAGCGGGTCATCCAGAAAAAGAAGCTTCTGGCCATGTATTTTTCCCACTGCCCCATCGACCCACTGGTATCCATCATGGCAATGACGACCGCTTTGGACTCCGGCTTGGTCTTCTCATTCCACGTCTTGTAGCGGATGTCCTCCGGGTAAATCGGTGCGAAAGAGGGTTCCCCGCGAAGCGCATTCCGCTTGTAGGCTTCAAGCATTGTCCTCTTCTTATCGATATTGCCGGTCAATCCGGTTTTACGAATATCGCTGAATTCAATATCGGTATGAAGGATATTGTCTTTTTCTTTCTCATCGAGATTAGGAAGGGTCAGCTCTTTGAATAAAGCCTCTTCCAATTCAGCCAGCGATACCTCTGCCTCATAATAATCGTCTCCCGCCTGGTCACCGGCGCCGTCTCCATCGCCGGGCTTCCCTTTAGCGGGCTGCGGGGCCTGGGCCACCACATCGCCAATTTCGCTGTCTCCCTCTCCTTGTCCCGCATGCTTATTCTTCTCATAATTGTAGCGGATTTTATATTCATCTAATGAACGTATAGGAATCTTCACGACACGCTTTCCATTGGACATGACAATGTTTTCTTCGGTTATCAAATCAGGCAGCTGCTTGCTCATGGCATCTTTGACTTTTTCCTGGTGTCGACGCTGATCGTCGTAGCCTTTCCGATGGAGGGACCAGTCGTCTTCGGCGATTACAAAACTCGTCTCTTCATCCATGTTATTCCCTCCTAATCGAGTATTACTCTATCGTATGCAGGTCCACGTGAATGGATGAAACATATTGGGATATGTATCGATTATTTGTTATTTCCGCCTATCTTTTCTCTTATTTCTGATCCCTTCTACTAGGTTTTCTCATAAAAAAAGCCCCTGCAGCCAGGCTGCAGGGGAATTTCATTTCCTATTATCCTTCTAAAAGAAGGTCGTACGGATCTTCAATCATTTCTTTAATGCGGCGCAGGAACTGGACCGCTTCTTTTCCATCAACGATTCTGTGGTCGTAGGAAAGCGCAATGTACATCATCGGACGTGCTTCAATGCTGTCGTCAGGCATGACCTTCGCGCGCTTCTCAATATTGTGCAGCCCAAGAATTCCGACCTGAGGGGAATTCAGGATCGGCGTAGAAAGCATGGACCCGAAAATTCCACCGTTTGTGATGGTAAAGGAACCTCCTTGGAGATCCTCCAGCTGCAGTTCTTTATTCCGGGCCTTCGCTGCTACATCAGCGATTCCCTTCTCAATACCGGCGAAATCAAGGCGGTCGGCATCACGGACGACAGGAACCACAAGACCCTCCTCTGTAGAAACAGCCATTCCGATATCATAGAATTTCTTCTGAATGATTTCGCTGCCCTGAATTTCTGCGTTCAAGTTCGGGAATTCCTTCAAGGCACCGACGGCCGCCTTCGTGAAGAAGGACATAAAACCGAGTTTCACGTCGTGCTTTTTCTGGAAGGATTCTTTGCGGTCGCTGCGAAGCTTCATAACGTTCGTCATGTCCACTTCGTTGAACGTCGTGAGCATTGCTGCTTCCTGCTGGACCTCTACAAGACGCTTGGCAATCGTTTGACGGCGGCGGGACATTTTAATCCGTTCCACCGGTTTATCAAACTGTGCCTTCTCCTCTTCCTTCTTCTCTTTCTTCGGCTTGTCGTTAGACGCTGATTTCGGCTCTTCCGACTTGCTGCCACCCTTAGCTGCGGCATCGACATCTTCCGGACGGATGCGGCCGAGCGGATCACGGGCAGAAATACTGCTCAAATCAATACCGAGTTCACGAGCACGCTTTCTGGCAGCCGGAGTGGCCACAATGTCTTTATTCCCATTGTTCTGTCCATTGGAGCCCGCTGGCTGTTCTTCCTGCTTGGACTCCTGTTTCTGTTCCTGCTGCTGAGGTTCTTCCTTTTGTTCAGCTGCAGGTGCTTCCGCCTGTTGATCATCAGAGGAATCCTCAGAAGATGCGGAAGCTTCTCCGTTCTCATCCACTTTAGCGATGACGTCTCCGACTTCTACGTCATCTCCTTCTTCCTTGAGCAGTTCAGCAATAACCCCGTCTGCATCCGCGTTCACTTCCACATTGACCTTGTCTGTTTCCAGCTCAAGAATTGGATCGCCTTTGGAAACGTGGTCGCCTTTTTTCACAAGCCATTCGGCTATCGTGCCTTCAGTTATGGATTCAGCTAATTCAGGTACTTTGATTTCCTTCATTTTGTTTCTCCTCCTTTAGACATCTGCAGCGCTTCAAGAATGATTCGATTCTGCTCTGTTTTATGGATATTCGGTTCTCCAACGGAAGGGGAAGCCCTGTGTGGACGTCCTACAAATCTGTGAATCTGTCCATCCTTCAGGAGTCTGTGGAGGATCCCCTCCACGAAATACCAGCTACCCATGTTCTGCGGTTCTTCCTGGACCCATACTAGTTCTTCTAAATTCGGATAGGTTTCCAGCATTTCTGCCAGTTTTTGATCCGGGAATGGGTAAATCTGTTCCACCCGGACAGCATCGATGGTTTCGAAGGTTTCGTCCATACTTTCCACCTTGTCTTCGATATCCACCATGATTTTTCCGCTTCCTAATAGAAGGGTTTTCACTTTTTCTTTATCTTTATTCTCAGATAATCCCGGCTGCATCATGAGCGACTGGAATTTCCCATCGCTGAAAGCATCTCCGGCTACGGCGACTCTTTGATTCCGCAGCAGGCTTTTCGGTGTCATCAATACAAGCGGCCGTGCCTCTTCCTGGTTGCTGATTGCCGCCTGTCTGCGGAGCAGGTGGAAATACTGGGCCGATGATGTGACATTGGCCACGGTCCAGTTGTTTTCTGCAGCCAGCTGAAGGAAACGCTCAAGGCGGGCACTGGAATGCTCCGGCCCCTGTCCTTCATACCCGTGCGGAAGCAGGAAGACCATATTGGATTTCTCTCCCCACTTCGCGCGGCCGGCGGCAATAAACTGATCAAAAATGACCTGACCGGCATTGGCGAAGTCACCAAACTGCGCTTCCCACAGGACAAGAGAATCGGAAGCATGAACACTGTAGCCGTACTCAAAACCGATAACCCCTGCTTCCGATAACGGACTGTTGTGAATATCAAAGGACGCTTCCGCCTGATCCAGCCCGTGAAGTGGACAGTAGGTTTCATCCGTTTCTACATCATGTAGGACAAGATGACGGTGAGCGAAGGTTCCCCGCTCCGTATCCTGACCGGTAATCCTTATCGGAATGCCATCTTCCAGGATAGAAGCGAAGGCCAGGGCTTCCGCTGTCGCCCAGTCCACTTTCTGCCCTTCATCCAGCATTTTCGCACGACGCTGGAGAATCTTTTCCAGCTTCTTAAATCCATTGAAGCCTTCCGGACGTTTCAGCATCCCTTCATTCAGACCACGCAGACGCTCAATATCCACGGATGTCTGAATTTCATCCAGATCCCGTTCTACACCGCTCGGACGGTCCTTCACATCAGGAGCAGCTGTTTCGTGCTCACCCATATTGTTATAGATGTCACGAAGCTTCTCTTCAATCTCTTCTTTCATCTTCGCCAGCTCGCCGTCTTCCACAACGCTTTCATCCTGAAGCTGCTTCTCAAAAACAGCGGCAGCCGTCGGGTGCTCATCGATTTCCTTATACAGCTTCGGCTGTGTAGAGCGCGGCTCGTCCATTTCGTTATGTCCGAAACGGCGGTACCCGACGAGATCAATCAGAAAGTCCTTATGGAACTTCTGACGGTATTCGTATGCAAGAGCCATAGCAGAAAGGCATGCCGCTGGATCGTCGGCATTCACATGCACCACCGGTATTTCAAAGCCCTTCGCCAGATCACTGGCATATCTTGTCGAACGTCCGTCTCTACGGTTCGTCGTGAAGCCGACAAGGTTGTTGGCGATGATATGGACCGTGCCCCCTGTACGATAGCCGGGAAGATCACTCATATTCAGCGTTTCTGCGACAACCCCTTCACCGATAAAGGCTGCATCCCCGTGGATCAACAGACCGAATGCCTCGTCTTCGTCCATCTTCGCATAGCCGGGTTCCCTGCGGTCATCCTGCGCCGCTCTTGTAAAACCCTGGACGACAGGGTTGACGTATTCCAGGTGGGAAGGGTTATGGCTCAGCGTCACTTTCGTTGCCGACTGCTCGCCGTTTTCGATCTCTCTCCGGGCTCCGAAGTGATACTTCACATCACCTGTCCAGCCGTAGTTGATGCCCATCGAACCTTCTGAAGGTACGAGCTCTTTATCAGGTGAATGGTGGAACTCAGAGAAAATCCGGTCATAAGGCTTCCCAAGGATGTGGGCAAGCACGTTCAGTCTTCCCCTGTGGGCCATGCCCATCATGATATGTTTAATGTGGTCGCCGGAAGCCGACTGGATAATATGGTCGAGCATCGGCACCATAATATCGAGGCCTTCAATGGAAAAGCGCTTCTGTGCCACAAACGTTTTGGCAAGGAAGTTCTCAAAACCTTCCACTTCAGCCAGGCGGTACAGCAGCTGTTTCTTTTCTTGATTTGTCAAAGATACCTGATACGATCCTGTATCGACTTTGTCCTGCAGCCATTTTCTTTCGTTCTCATTATTGACATGGCCGAATTCAAAGGAAATCGTCCCCGCATACCTCTCTTTAAGTACATGGACCACTTGGAGGGCATTATCCAGTTTCATAGGCGCGTCCGGCCAGACCCACTCCGCCGGCATAGCCTCCAGATCCTTCTCCTGAAGTCCGTAGGTTTCTAAATCAAGCAAATTTGTTTTAGGTCGCTCGTCACTTCCTACAGCATAGATGTTCGCCTGCAGATGGCCGTGACGACGAATAGCCTCAACAAGTTTCAATGCCGAGGTGATTTTCGCAATGTCCCTTTCTGAAGGAGACGCAGCGCCGTTCGTCTCAACAGACGGGCTTGTCTTCATCCAGTCAGGTGCCCCGTGCTCGTCAAAAATTTCCTTCAGTGAAGGATCGACAGCACTTGGGTTTTCTTCATATACTTCGAATTGCTCTTCGATATACCCCATGTTGGGGCCGTGGAAATTATCCCAAAATCTTTGAATGGAGCCTTGTTTAGACACGTAGAATACCTCCAAGTAGTTGTTGGCTAAAGTTTCCTCGAAAACGTTTCCAAGTCCACATACTATTATAGAATTGAAACGCTTACGTATTCAACAAATTTCGCTTATTTTTCTCAAATGGTAACAATTCCATTATAACAAGAAAGGCGCACCCTTTGGTACGCCTTTTTACTTTTTACTGGTAAAGATTATTCCTCATCCTCAAGAACCCGGTAGGCCATATCGAAAAACTTCATCTGGCTGTTGATACGCACCTGGTTTTTCTCAGGCTGTACGTACTCATAACTGCCGTCGTTCTTCTGCTCCCTCGCCTTGATGTTATCATTCAGCATGATGGACAGGATTTTCTTCAGCCGGGTTTTCACAGAAGGCTCGTGGATCGGGAAAAGCAGTTCAACGCGTTTCACCATATTTCGAGTCATCATATCCGCAGAGGAAAGGAACAGGCGGTCGTCCCCGTTGTGATGGAAATAATAAATCCGGCTGTGCTCCAGGAAGCGTCCGACAATGCTGTACACCCGGATATTGTCACTGACGCCTTCAATGCCGGGCCTCAAACAGCAGATCCCGCGGACGATCAGGTCGACCTGTACGCCTGCCTGGGAAGCTTCGTACATTTTCATAATCAGGTTTTTGTCCGTAAGCGAGTTCATCTTCGCAATGATCCGGCCGTTTCCGTGCTGCTTATGGAAGCGGATCTCATTGTTCATGTAGCGGATAAAGTCATTACGGATATCAAATGGAGCCATAGACAAGTGATGGAACTCCGGTTTCTCCGTAAAACCGCTCAAGTAATTGAAGAAGTGCGTCGCATCAATCCCGAACTTCCGCTTCGACGTAATGATGCCCATATCGGTATACAGAGAAGCCGTCTGGTCGTTGTAGTTTCCGGTACCCAGGTGGACGAAGCGCTCGATCTTTTCTGCTTTTTTCCTGACGACAAGGGTGATTTTGCTGTGGGTTTTCAAGTAGGTCATGCCGTAAATGACGTGACACCCGGCTTTTTCGAGCTCCTTGGCCCACTGCACGTTGTTCTCTTCATCGAACCGCGCTTTCAGTTCAACAAGCACCGTCACCTGTTTCCCTTTCTCCGCTGCCCGCTTTAAAGCGTCTATAATCGGTGAATCTCCACTTACCCTGTACAGCGTCTGTTTGATGGCCAGCACGTATGGATCATCTGCCGCTTCCGCCACAAAATCGACGACAGGCTCAAAAGATTCATAAGGGTGATGCAGGAAGATGTCGCGGTTCTCCGCTGCTTCAAAGATATTCTCCTCCCCGTCCAAATCACGTGGTGGCTGCGACATCAATGTCTCATAGTAAAGATGATCCTTCACATCAGCAAACGTTTTATGGAACTTGAACAGGAACGTGAGATCAAGCGGACCGTTCGTAATGTACAGGTCATCACGATGAATTTCCAGGACGCTGAGCAGGAATTTGACCACTTTCTCATCGTACTTGCCATCCCTTACTTCCAGACGGACGGCTGCGCCCCATTTGCGTTTTTTCAATTCTTTTTCGATTTCCTTCAGAAGATCCCGGGCACCTTCCTCATGGATTGTCATATCCGCATTTCTTGTGATCCGGAACTCTGAAACAGATTCCACTTTGTATCCTTTAAACAGTTTACCCATAAAATGGCTGATAATTTCCTCAAGAAGCACATATTGGTATTTATTTTCATGCTCCACCTGGACAAATCGATCCAGGACGGCCGGCACCTGGACAATCGCCGTCTTTGTTGTGTTCTCCGGATCGATTTCATCTTTGATGACGACAGCAAGGTTGATGGACTTGTTGAGAAGCATCGGAAACGGACGGTAGGCATCCACAGCCATCGGCGTCAGCACGGGAAAGATTTCCTCGTCAAAATATTTTTCGAAGCGGTTGATTTCCTCTTTCGTCAAATCCTCTATGGAAAGCAGGGAGATGCCTTCCTTCTCCAGTTCCGGCTTCATCGACTGATAAGAGTCATACTGCTTCTTCACGTTGCTATGATTGATTTCCGAAATTTTCGCCAGCTGCTGTTTCGGAGTCAATCCGGCCTTGTTCTCCGGCTTGTTGAAACCGGCTTTTACCTGATCCTTCAATCCGGCTACCCGTACCATGAAAAATTCATCCAGGTTGGAGGAGCCAATGGCCAAAAACTTCAAACGTTCAAGCAAAGGGTTATCCAAATCAAGAGCCTCATCAAGCACACGCTCATTAAAAGCGAGCCAGCTCAGCTCCCGGTTGTTATAAAATAATGGATTGTTCAATTCCTGTGTCTTGTTTTCTGTTGACATACCGCACACCCTTTACACATTTATTCCACTCCATATGTTAGTACGTCTCTATATCCTCTATATAAAACACGTGTTAAGGTTTTGTAAAAAAATGATGAATTTTGCTGAATCCTGTCATTTTTTAAGGTAGAATATTCCGAAATTAACAGCTGTTAATAAAAAGAAGCCCGCAGAGGGACTTACTTTTTATTTTCCACAAAAGACAGTTCTATAGTCTTTTTCAGTGACTTTTCCAAATGTTTTTTCTGTTTTTCCGCCTGATATTCCTCCGGCATCCATTCGCCGGAGCAGTGACACGTAATATGCAGGTCATGGCCTTCCTTCGTCAGCGTAAGGCTTTGGATTGTCTGCCTGCGGGTGCTGTCGAGGCTGTAGCAGAACTTCAGGAGGGAGCCAAGAAGACGGAGCTTCTTCTGTTCATCCTTCAAAAACCACTTCTTATACGGCTGAAGGAACTGCTTGAAAATCGTTTTGTTCTTATAGGAGGCCATAAGCGCCATCCGCAGTCTCTCCATATGCATCAATCCGTCAATCGTCCGGTTGGCAAGCAGGTAGAAGGTATGCTGGGCACTCGCTTCACTGTCGATATAATCCCCCAGGTTGAACACATAGCTCGCCCTCTTCACTTCCTGCCAGTCCGATTTTTTCAAAGAACCGAGCCCTTTTTCATGGAGCTGGTAGAAAAGCTGATGAGCCAGATGCTGGACGTGCTGGATCTGTTTGACATTCAAGTCATAATCATTGATTAATTCCTGAATGCTCTCCTCCAGCACGTTCGGAAAAACCGATGTCCCCATATCCTTCGTCAGCTGTTCAAAAAAGACACCATCCCGAAGTCCTTTTCTGCTCAGAATGAATCCGGAAGCCTGCATGGTATCGTAAAGGGAATGGAACACTTCCGTCGCCGGCAGAATAATATCCGCCCGGTCTTTGGACAGCCCTTCCACCTTCTGCAGCTTCTTCATCGGCAGGGTGAATAAATAATTTTTTATAAAAGCGAGATCGCTGTCCTTCATTTTATATTGATGAAGGCCGGCCAGCGGGTACTCCTTCAGGTTCTGATCGATCTGTGCAAGGTTCCGCGCGCCACCGCCGATTCCGATCAATGGAATATCCTTCTTCTGCAGCCATGGCAGTGATTTGAACTGATCAAGCAGATACCGGCGCAAAGCCGCGAATTCATTCTCGGTCGGCAGTTCCTTTTTGAAGAAGTCCTGCTTCAACGTCAATGCTCCGAACGGGAAGCTGTACGATTCGATCAATTCACGGTCTTTAAAATATGTAACTTCGGTACTTCCCCCGCCAATATCCACGGTGATCCCTTCTGTAACTGGAGTGGAATTCACGACGGCCAGGTAACCGTAATACGCTTCTTCGTGATCCGATAAAATGCGCATGTCAAAACCGGTATGCTTGGAAACCTGGCTGATGATCTCCTCCTGGTTCCCCGCCTGGCGGACCGTAGCCGTAGCGACACACACCATTTCCTCAAGCGTATAGGATTCAGCAACTTCCTTGAAACTCTTCAGTGTCGTCAGCAGCGTCTGCAGCCCTTCGGTGGATAACAGACCATCCTTCGTTAAATGGTTCCGGAGACGTGCGACCGCTTTTACGTTCTCCACTTCACGCAGACGTCCACCTTTATCACGCAGATAAATCACTAGACGCATCGTGTTTGAACCTACATCAATAATTGCATAAAATTTCCTGGCCATGATTTCACCACTCTTCTTTTTTTGACATTATAACATAAAAAAGACCGCCCTCTTATCGAAAAGGAGGCGGTCTGATGAGGCATTACCTGTTCAACAGGCTGCCTACATATTTCAACAGTTCGTTCGCTGAGCTGGAGTTGTACCCATGCTCATCGACAAGGGTGGCAACGACTTCGTTAATCTTCTTCAGCTGCTGTTCATCCGGAGTCTTCGCTGACGTCGTAATCTTCACGACATCCTTCAGATCAGCAAACAGCTTCTTCTGAATGGCTTCGCGCAGACGCTCATGGGACTGGTAGTCGAACTTCTTGCCTTTACGTGCGTAGGCGGAGATCCGAATGAGAATTTCTTCACGGAAGGCTTTTTTCGCATTTTCCGAAACGCCGATCTGTTCTTCAATGGACCGCATGAGACGCTCATCCGGGTTGAGTTCTTCACCCGTCAGCGGATCCCTCAGCTTCGCCTTGTTACAGTACGCTTCGACGTTATCCAGGTAATTGTCCATAAGCGTAACGGCGGATTCTTCATAGGAGTACACAAATGCTTTCTGCACTTCCTTCTTCGCAATTTCATCATACTCTTTTCTCGCCAGGGAAATGAAATCAAGGTATCTCTCCTTGTCCTCACTGGATATGGAGGCGTGGCTTCCAAGTCCATCCTTCAAGGAACGGAGAACATCCAGTGCGTTGATCGATGTCAGTTCTTTCTTAATGATGGTGGATGATATGCGGTTGATCACGTACCGTGGATCGATCCCGCTCATTCCCTCATCGCCATGCTCCTTCTTCAGTTCCTCGACATCCACATCACTGAAGCCCTCTAGAATTTCGCCATCATAGAGTCTCATTTTCTTAAGCACATCGATGGACGCCTTTTTCGATTCTTTTAATCGTGTCAGGATCGTGAACATTGCTGCCACTCTTAACGTGTGCGGAGCAATATGGACATCGCGGATATCACTCTCTCTAATCATCTTTTCATAGATCCGCTCTTCCTGACTGACCCTCAAATTATACGGCACAGGCATGACGATCATCCGGGAGTGGAGCGCCTCATTCTTCTTGTTGGCAATAAAAGAACGGTATTCCGCTTCGTTCGTATGAGCTACAATTAATTCATCCGCTGAGATCAGGGCAAAACGGCCAGCCTTGAAGTTCCCTTCCTGTGTCAGGCTGAGCAGGTGCCAGAGGAACTTCTCATCACACTTCAGCATTTCCTGGAACTCCATCATGCCACGGTTGGCCTTGTTCAGCTCTCCATCGAACCGGTAAGCACGCGGATCCGATTCCGACCCGAATTGAGCAATGGTCGAGAAGTCAATCGAACCGGTCAAGTCGGCAATATCCTGGGACTTCGGATCAGACGGACTGAAGGTACCAATGCCTGTACGCTTATCCTCTGAGAAAAAGATCCGTTCCACTAAAACGTCCTCAATTCTTCCTCCATACTCCGTTTCCACACGCATCGTATTTAACGGAGACAAACTTCCTTCAATACGGATGCCATACTCATCCTGAAAATCCTTGCGCAGATGGCTCGGGATCAGATGCAGCGGATCTTCATGCATTGGACAGCCCTTGATGGCAAAGACAGCCCCTTCATCCGTATGCGTGTACTTTTCCAATCCCCGCTTCATCAGGTTTACAAGTGTGGATTTCCCGCCACTGACAGGTCCCATCAATAATAGAATACGTTTGCGGACATCCAGTCTTCTCGCTGCCGGGTGGAAATATTCCTCCACCAGCTTTTCCATCGCTTCATCCAGTCCGTAGATATCATCATCAAAGAACTTATAACGCTTATGATCATGCGCTTCTTCCACACCAGCACTTTTAACCATATTGTAAACGCGGGAATGAGCGGATTGTGCTAAATACGGCCGCTCTCTCAACAGCTCCAAGTATTCAGCAAACGTTCCTTCCCACTTCAGTTCTTCCTCGTATTCCCGGTGGTCTTGTATCTTCTTTAAAATGTCCACTTCGCGACCTCCCCCGTCGTAAGAGACGAATTTTAATACATCCTATGCCTGGCTCATGTAAAACATGTGTGAATCAAAGAAATGTGGAAGCGGCTTGGTCAGTCCCGTCAAGCATAAGACCAGCACCGCCGTGGAGCGCTTTTCTCCACAGAGGTGTTGGACTTATGACCTCGAGGGACTAGCCGCTGCAACTGGACAAAGACTGAAATGCGGAAGCACCCTGATAGATGCGACAAGCATAAGACAAGGATTGCAGTGAAGCGTTCTTCCTTCACGGAGATCATTGACTTATGTCTCGAGCATCTGGGTGCCGGAGCTGGACTACAAAAAAAGAAATGTGGAAGCGGCTTGGTCAGTCCCGACAAGCATAAGACCAGCACCGCCGTGGAGGGCTTTTCTCCACAGAGGTGTTGGACTTATGACCTCGAGGGACTAGCCGCTGCAACTGGACAAAGACTGAAATGCGGAAGCACCCTGATAGATGCGACAAGCATAAGACAAGGATTGCAGTGAAGCGTTCTTTCTTCACGGAGATCATTGACTTATGTCTCGAGCATCTGGGTGCCGGAGCTGGACTACAAAAAAAGAAATGTGGAAGCGGCTTGGTCAGTCCCGACTAGCCTGTGCAAAGAACCAAAACATCCATCATGAAAGAGCTGCAGGAACCTTACAACTACAACAACGAACCCGTTCGACTTGTCCCCTTGCGGTGTTGCCTATCCAGTGATTTTACGTCATTTTGACCTGCACCCTGCAGGGTAGAAGGACAGCCCCTCTAATTAAACCTATGCCGCTGCCCGTCATTTATGAAAAAAGAGGACGGAATCAATCTCCGTCCTCTTCCACATCTTTCCCTTCCATATAGCTTTTCCTTTTGGCAAGTCCCATAACGAGGAACAAAATAAATAAGAATAAATTCAGCCAGCGGTAATCGTCGTAAAAAATAGCAAGGATGGCCCAGATGGATGCACTGATTAAAAAAAGCACGCTGGACAGCAAGGTTTGATTCATCATAATCCCTCCTCTTCTCATTATATAGTCATATACCGAATCTGAGGCTGTAAATTCTTCAGCCTAAAGTCCTAATAAATTCCCGGAAGAAGGATTTACTATATTTTGACATGCCCTTGTCCGATTGTTAGAATTGTTTTGACTATTTTACTTTGATAAAGTACTCACTCAAAAAGAAAGAAGGACTGCATATGGAAACATGGTACTTTGTCGATTCAGGCCATTGTACACCTGCCATCAACATGGCACTGGACGAGGCCCTTATGAATTGGCACCGGGAAGGGTCCATCCCGCCTGTTCTGCGTTTTTACGGCTGGGAACCTGCCGGGCTGTCTGTTGGTTATTTTCAAAAAGTGAAAGGAAAAATTGACTTGGATGGCGTTCAAAAGCATGGGTATCAGCTCGTCCGCCGTCAAACGGGCGGCCGTGCGGTATTACATGACCATGAACTTACATATAGTGTCATCGTATCGGAAAAACACGAGGACATGCCGGATTCCGTGAAAGAAGCCTATCTCGTCATTTCCAAGGGCCTGCTTGAAGGGTTCAGGAACCTGAACATTGATGCAGACTTTGCTGTTCCTGAAGGCAGGCTGGATGTGAACGGGTCAGCTGTCTGTTTTGAAGAACCGTCCTGGTATGAATTGATTGTCGATGGAAAAAAAGCGGCGGGAAGTGCACAGACTAGAAAACGCGGCATCATCCTGCAGCACGGGTCCATCCCGATTGAAGTGGATGATGGGAAGCTTTTTGATATGTTTGTTTACAAAAATGAACGCATCAAGGAAAGAGCCCGCAAAGCTTTCGGCAGCAAAGCCATTGCCGTCAACGAAATCCTCGAAGAGCCTGTCTCTTTCGAAGAAACAAAACATGCATTTAAACAAGGATTTGAACAAGGATTGAATGTCCACCTGGAGCCCTTCCACCTGTCTGAGGAACAATGGGACGAGGTAAGGAAAATCGCCCGGGAACGCTACGAAACAGATGAATGGAACTACGCCCGCTGAGCGGGATAAGGAGTGGTGAACGTGAGTAAAAACCAGGAATACATAAGAAAGCCGGAATGGCTGAAAATCAAGATCAACACCAACAAATCCTATACAGGTCTGAAGAAACTGATGCGCGAGAAGAAATTGAACACGGTGTGCGAGGAAGCCCGCTGCCCGAACATCCACGAATGCTGGAGTGAACGGAAAACCGCTACCTTCATGATCCTGGGGGATACATGTACACGCGGTTGCCGTTTCTGTGCCGTTAAGACCGGGCTGCCGAACGAACTTGACTGGGGCGAGCCGGAGCGTGTTGCGGAATCCGTTGAAATCATGGGACTGAAACACGTCGTTGTTACAGCGGTTGCCCGTGATGACTTGAACGACGGCGGTGCTGCTGTATTCGGTGAAACCGTGAAGGCAATCCGCCGCCGGGTACCGGGATGCACCGTGGAAATTCTTCCTTCTGATATGAAAGGTGATTATGAAAGCCTGCATACCTTGATGGAGGGCGAGCCGGATATTTTCAACCACAACATTGAAACCGTCCGCCGTCTGACGAAGAAAGTCCGTGCACGCGCCATGTATGACCGTTCTCTTGAGCTGCTCCGCCGTGTGAAGGAAATCCGTCCGAATACACCGACGAAGTCCAGCCTGATGGTCGGTCTTGGCGAGACGAAAGAGGAAATCATCGAAGCGATGGATGATCTGCTTGCTCATAACGTCGACATCATGACCATCGGCCAGTACCTGCAGCCGACGAAAAAACACTTGAACGTGGAACGCTACTACCATCCGGATGAATTCGAGGAACTGAAACAGATTGCCCTTGAAAAAGGATTCAAGCACTGTGAAGCAGGCCCGATGGTCCGCTCCTCCTATCATGCGGATGAACAAGTGAACAGCACCTCCGCCCAGCGACGGATCAAGTACATGCAGGGCTATGAGTCCCAAGGAAAAGAACTCGACACAACGAACTTCTAAACAAAATCCCCTTCTCCTGAATCAGGAGAAGGGGATTTATTGATTACCAGAAACCTCCGTACGGGGGACGGCCGTAATAACCTCCGCCTCCGCCTCCATAATAAGGCGGGCGTCCGTAATAAGGAGGTGGATAGCCATAACCGCCGCCGCCAAATCCTCCGTACAAACCTGGAGCCAGGGCACCGCCTAAAAAGCCACCCAGTAACCCACCGGCAAAGGGGCCGAAAAAGAAGAAACGCTCTTCTTCATTCCGGAAGTCTTCTTCTATTCCATAAGGATAAGCATATGGATACTGATTCACTCGTTCTCCTCCTATCCATTCCTGTGGTTATTCACCTACTCTTCACTCTATGTCACCAGCCCGGCCATCGTATAGGCATCTGTCACCAGGGATAGGATAAAATTAACTGTAAGCCCATTCACACCTCGAATAAAATGGGGTATACTTAAAAAAGAAACGCTTGTCTGGCTAGAAAAGGAGGACTATTCATGAATGTAACCTTGATTATTCTCGTCTGCCTCGCATTTTTGACAGCTATCTTCTCAGCTGGATATGATACGAAGCCAGGGCCAAGAAAGTAAAAAAACGCACCCGATGGGGTGCGTTTTTTCATGTCTTATTTGATTAATCCCGGAAACCCCTGCTGCAGTAAAGCATTGAACAAAATGATCGATGCGGTATTGGATAAGTTCAACGAGCGGACTTCGCCGGTCATCGGAATCCGGAGGCAGCGGTCTTCAAGACCTGTTAAGAGCTCCTTCGGTATGCCGTCACTCTCCCGCCCGAAAACAAACAGCTGATCTTTTTTTGCATCACTGAAATCAAAATCAGCGTACGATTTCGTTCCGAAGTTTTCAATGTAGTAGAACTCGCCTTCTGGATAGTTCTCATACAACTCTTCGATCGAGTCATAGTAATGGACCGTCAGTTTAGGCCAGTAATCGAGACCCGCACGGCGCACCATTTTATCATCAGTCGAGAAACCGAGCGGACGGATCAGATGCAGGACACTATTTGTCGCCACACAGGTCCGCCCGATATTTCCGGTATTGGCCGGAATTTCCGGCTGGAAAAGGACAATATGGTTAGGCATCACTTTCACCTCAGTCTAATCGTAGTCAACCAGACCATTATACCATATCGGTCACCCCTTAATTCTGAAAAATTTATACTGAATATCCGGCGTGTAAGCGGTAGAGTCCTCGTACGCCCAGTAGCGGTGCCGGCTGTTTGATGTATGAGCGTTGACCAGAGGCATCCCCTGGGCATCCTTTTTCACAACAAAAGTATTATGATCATACCGCCCGTTTCCTTGAAAGTCATAACAGATGACATCCCCCGGCGCGAGCTGATCCGCCGAGGATACTTCCACGGCTTTCAAGCCTTTACGCGATCCGCTTAAGTACCAGCGCAGCGCATGAGCCACAGTCCAGCTGTAGCTCCACGTTCCATTCCCGTACCACCACCCGCGCGTCCGGTCCCCGGCTCCCCTCATCGGTGCACCGCCGGCCCGCAGACATTGGGAAACGTAATTGGTGCAATCGACTTCAAACTTCTTATAAGCCGGGTTGTAGCTGTCCCACCAGCGGTCCGCATACCGCACAGCCTCCCGGCGGTTGTAGTCGAAGCGTGGATCATCCACCGGCTCTCTCTCCCCCATCTCGAATGTCAAAGGCAAGGAGGAATCCCCGGAGGCGGGAATCTCCGTCACGACTTCGTGATGCACCCACTTCCCTTTGGCCCACTGTCCACGACCTGTGTAGAACCCTTCTTCCAAAAAAACATGGCGCCCACTTTTTACAAGCATGGTCAAATGCAGGTCATAAGCAACATCCACGACGTGATCATAAGCCTTTCTGTGATAAGGATAAATTCGGAAAGTCATCCGCTGGAGCTTGTGACCACGCGCTTCCATGCCCTCCATTTTCCGCTTCAACCATCCTTCTTCCTCCTGATCGAAAACCCGGTCCAGCACTTTCTGCCAGTAACGCTTGATTTCCTCCGTGCTATTCATCCGCTTCCCCCCTCCTTCAGTATATGAAGAGGGGGGGAGGCCATGAAAAAAAGCCCCCGCAGGGACTTTTAATGTTGTATAGCTGTATGCTGTTTTTCGAAATCCAGCAGTTTTTCTTTTTTGTCCAGTCCGCCGGCATAACCGACGAGCTTTCCGTTGCTTCCAATGACACGGTGGCATGGCACAATGACAGAGAAAGGGTTTTTATTCACGGCCCCTCCGACAGCACGGATCGCCTGCGGAGAGTGCAGCGCTAAGGCTACATCCTTGTAGGAGCGCGTTTCACCAAATGGGATCTGGTGAAGCAGTGTCTTCCACACTTTCCGCTGGAAATCTGTTCCGTAACAGTTGAGCGGAACATCAAACGCTGTGCGGATTCCCTGGAAGTATTCCTGCAGTTCTTTTTCTGTCTGAACAATCAATGAATGATCGGGGTCATAAACCAGTTCACCTTTTAGAAAATGCTTCCTTTTCCAAGATTGATAGGCTGGAAGTCGATCTTCATGATGACCAAAATCAATGCGGCAGACTCCTTCATCATTGGCCAGGACAGTCATAGCCCCTAAAGGAGTTTGAAACGTGTCGTAATATAGAAAAGAATGATGGTTCATAGCCAACCCCTTCTTTATTAACAGTTTTTTCTATTATACTAGAGCTCTAGTGGATTGAAAAGGTACAGGAGTTGATTACGTTTGAAATTGCAGCCCTTTTTCCATTTCATATAAGACCTGTTCATCTTCTTCCTTTTCCATCGCTTTCTCAATGGCCTCAAAACAATCGGAACGGCCGATTTTCCCGAGTCCCCACGCGGCGGTTCCGCGTATGACCGGCCTCGGGTCGTGATTCATTAATCGGATCAGTTCATCAACGGACGTTTCGTCACGGTAATGAGCCAGCGCCAGAATCGCATTCCGCTGAATCGGCTTTTTGCCCCGCCACGAGCCGGAAATGAACCCGAATTTCTCTTTGAACTCCCGGTTGGAAATGGACAGGAGCGGTGTAAGCTTCGGCTTGACAACCTCCGGATCCGGCTCGAATTCTTCATGATTATGAAAATCTTTCTTCCGGTTCTTTGGACAGACGGTCTGGCACGTATCGCAGCCATAGAGACGGTTGCCAATCACTGTGCGGAACTCATCAGGCAGAAAACCCTTCGTCTGCGTTAAAAAGGCGATACAGCGCTGAGCATTCAACTGGCCGCCCTGGACGAGGGCTCCGGTCGGGCAGGCGTCCACACAAATGTTGCAGTCGCCACAGCTGTCATCCACCGGCTCATCAGGAGCAAAAGGAATATTCGTTACAAGTTCTCCTAAATATACATATGAACCAAACTCCGGAGTGATCACGGCACAATTTTTTCCACTGAATCCAATCCCTGCACGCTCCGCTACAGCACGATCAGAGAGCTCCCCTGTATCCACCATGGATTTCAGTTCCACTTCCGGAAACCTCTCTTTTATAAAAGCACCGAGCTTGTGCAGCCGGTCCCGCAGCACATCATGATAGTCCTGTCCCCAGGAGGCCCGGCAGAAAATCCCCCGCCGTTCTCCCTTCACACTGCGCGGGGCATCTTTCATTTTTGAAGGATACGCAAGAGCAATGGAAATAATCGACTGCGCGCCCGGCAGAAGGCGGCCGGGCTCGGTCCGCTCGTCCACCTCCCCCTTTTCGAAACCGGACTGGTATCCGAGTTCCTGCTGGCGTTTCAAACGGGCTTTCAATTCTCCGAACACATCAGCAGAAGCAAATCCGATTTTATCGATGCCGATTTCTCTGCTGTAGGTGATCACTTCTTCTTTAAACTGATGAAAATCCACCCGGACGTTCTCCTTTCTAACGAATATCTTTCACGGCAGCTGTCCGAATCCGGTTCATAGCTGCTGCGATTTCAAATCTTCTTGGTCTCGCCAGCTCCCCTGGATGCTGGTCTTTAAACGGACCGAAGGAAGCGAGGCCTTTCGTGTCCAGCTGCTTTTCAATCTGATCCAGAAGTGCCGGCAGACTCTGCTCAGTCTTCAGCCGGCCTTTTTTATCGAGATGCAGAAGGACATCAGCAATCAGACGTGTCTGTGAGGCATCGACCAGTTGTTCTACACCGGAAAGATCGATATCTTCATGACCCATCAGCAGCTTGAACAGCCCTTTAGCCTGCACTTTTTCCTTTTTTCCTTTTCTCGTCTGCAGCGTATTCGGAAGAAAGGCACGCTGTGGAACGCTGCCGAAGTGTTCTTCCCCGGCTGATTGTCTTTCTGACGGATACTTCGCGGCAATCTCTTTCGCTTTCTGCGTGACGTTGACCGGGACATACTGATCCATCATGATAACGTCATCCGCTGCCTGGAAGTAGTCGCCGGAACCTCCCATGACGAGAATCGTAGAAACATCAAGATCGTCTCTCATCTGTCTGATTTTATCAATGAACGGTGTGATCGGTTCTTTTTCCTTTACGACAAGCTCCTGCATCCGTTCATCACGGATCATGAAGTTGGTGGCACTCGTATCTTCATCGATCAGCAGTGTGCGTGCCCCCGCCTCAAGCGCCTCCATAACGTTGGCCGCCTGGGAGGTACTGCCGCTTGCGTTTTCCGTAGAAAAAGCCGTCGTGTCCGTTCCGTGCGGAAGATTTTTAATAAACGGCGAAATATCCACCTTGGTGACCTGACGTCCGTCTTCCGCTCTTACTTTCACACTGTCCGGATCTGTCAGGACATATTCACGTCCATCCCCTTTAATGTGAGGATACACCCCACGCTCGATGGCATTCAAGAGGGTACTTTTACCATGGTACCCACCACCGACGATGAGGACAATCCCCTTTTTCAAGGCCATCCCTGTCAACGGCTCCTGACGATGGGGAATCGTGATTGAGACGCGGTTTTCCTCAGGGCTCTCAAAAGGAACGGCTTTTTTCATCGGGCGCTGGCTCACTCCGCTCTCCCTTGGAAGAACCGCCCCGTCTGCCACGAAGGACATCCAGCCGTTTTCACGCATCGCCTCTAAAAGGGCATCGTGCTGATCGGCAAGCTGACAAACTTCCTCCAGCTCGCTGTCTTTGACAGTAAACACAGACTGCTTCAGCATTTCCGGAATCACAGAGAAAAACAGCTTTTCCGCCTGCTTTCCATTGATGCGCCGGCCATTTGCGGGCAGGCCCACGGTCAGGCAGATGATGATATCTTCAGGCATCAGGGTGACCGCAGTCCGTTCTAAAATTTCCTGGCCCGGCTGATCGATGGCGACCATTCCGCTTTTTCCTGAGCCCTTCACACTGAACTGGGTTTTCTTAATCGTATCCGCTGCCGCTCTGGCAAAGGCATCTTCTGCGTACGTTTTTCGACTCTTCGTCTCTTTATATTCGGCAGGAACAGGGCGTCTGCTCTGAGGCACCTGAATCCTGATTTTCGATGGAGCCGCAAATGGATCTCCCTGCACATAGTCTATATGAAGCGTATAATCCTCGAAACTGTACGTCCCTTGAATCTGCTTATATCCTTTGTAACTCTTACCGTCGATCTGCTTCAGCATCGTTTGAAGTTTTTTCATTCCGACATCCTCCTGTCTTCGTTCTATTATAGGTTGTATCCATTTTTCCGCATTAAAAAACGCAATGCTTCGTTACCCATTTAACGAAACACTGCGTTGGTTCACATAAGTATAAAAAATAATTGCATCACAATAGTGAATGGAGCGGGTGAAGGGAATCGAACCCTCATCATCAGCTTGGAAGGCTGAGGTTTTACCACTAAACTACACCCGCATATGAAGAGCTGAGTTGTCCGTACAACTTCCCTCATCTATATTTGTTATGATAACATCCGAATTCTATCGATGCAACATGATTTTTACGTTTTTTTGTCGAAATCTTAATAGCAGCTTTACAATGTTATGGGGTCATAGTTTAAAAGCCTGATAGGCCTACTATACCCGGATGGTCTCTTTTTTATACATATAAAAGCAGACTGCCGGGGAAAGCAGTCCGCCTGGAACTAATCCTTCTGCTTATGCTGGAAGACGTAGATGATGGAAAATACGAGAAAAGCGGTGAAATGCAGGGAGTCAATGAAGAGTTTAAACAGCTCAAACAGATCGGTTGTATTCATCACAATCACCTCCACAATCCTGATGGACGAGGATGTGTGCGGGAGGAAAGCTGCATCTGGAGAGGTATTCTGGCGCATGTAATGCCGGAGTCTTCTTATTGTCCCCGGACGTGCCGGCTTTATGCAGGCCAAATAAAAAGAAGAGCCATTTTAATGGCTCTTCCTCCGTCTGACTTATAGAATCAACGTGTTCTTCAAAGCAGCGATCAAGTTTTCAAAATCCTCATTCACTTGAGCAGCGACATCATTTTTCTTGTACTCCTCATCCTGCTCCATGGAACTGACAGGTTCAATGAGCACTGTCCGGTTTTCCATAAATACGATTTCAATTTTTCTAGGAGGTGTATTTTCATTGAGGCTGTATTCGTCGAAGTACTCCTTCATAGAAATGATTTTATCCGCAAACAACGTTTCCTTTTTCAATGACATATCCGGCGATAAGCTTAAGGCTGTCAGCGTGCGGTCATTTCTGTTCACAATAAACAGGTGCTGCTGATCCGAATCCAGAACTTCCAGGCAGCGGTAATTGTCTGACTCGAAGATTTCCTCGGTAAACTCCAAAACAGCGGCCGTTCTCAGTTTACTAAGCTTGTCTGTACTCAACCTATCTTTTACAGCAATGGACATAAATGAAGAACCTCCTTATTTGTTTTACATTCTCCACATCCCCGTTTTATCTCCATAAAAAACTGAAAAACAGCAAAATAAACAAAAATTACCATGTCATTGATGATGAATCATTCAAATGATTTACGATTTCGACAAAACGTGAGGAGACTCGCTCTCACCTGACAGCCACTCTCAAGACAACCGCTCAGAAATCAATTGGAAGGAAAGGACAGCTTCCTTATAAAAGTCGATTTTCTTGTCCTCCATCATCCGGTCCAGTTTGGACTCAGCACTGGAAGCAATCTGCTCAATCTTCTTATCATCCGTAAGCTCAATCAACCGCTTCAACATCTGCTTCTTCTGCTTTGTATCTTTTTCAATCGTTTTCCACTGCTCTTCCGTTTCCGCTTCCAGATCATTCAAATCATCCGTTACCCCTTTACCAAGGCCGGACACGAGTTCTTTCATCTCGTCATTGTCTTCAATCGTCCGGAGCATCTGATTATCCACGCGCTCATAATCCGGACGGTTCTCCTCTGTTTCCTCTTCCTGTTCAATAAAAACCTTCTCATAGCTTTGATCCTGTTGAATGATCGTCTGGGCGCTTTCCGTCTCCCCATGATTCTCCCGATCCATCTCTGTCAGCTGCCACACACCAAAACCAAGGAGAGCAATCCCAAGAATTGATGTGCCCTTTATAAACCTGCTCATATCCTCTCATTCCTTATTGCCCATATTTTCTCTGAATTTATATTATTCCGACAAACTCATGTCATCTAATTGTAACATTCGTTGAAAATACTGTAAATGAGCATAAAAAAAGAGAAGTCTGTCTTAGACTTCTCTTTTACAGGTTTTCAATAAATAAGCGGATCACATCAGCTCCACCAATGACTGTCCCAAGCGTACTTCCCAGATTCGCAAGCACGACTACAAGCAGAATTCTCGTTACTTTGTTCTGCCAGAAGCCTTTTACCGTCGTGACATCTTCGGAAAGGGATTCAAAATCCCCCACATTCGGCCGTCGGAAATAGGCTTGTACAATCCCGGCAAACCAGCCGGCTGCAAGCAGAGGATTCAGCGATGTAATCGGCGCAAGTAGAAATGCGGCCACAACTGCGAGCGGGTGTGCCAAGGCTGCCGCTGCTCCTATCGCTGAAAACGACCCGTTCCAAAGGATCCAGCTGATTGTCTGCTGGGTACCCGCGGCTGGATTGGAGAGGAATGTATATAAAATAATCGATAAAATTAATATCGGGATCGACCACCCGATGATTTTGGGCGCTTTTGATTTAAGCGGCCGCTTTTTCAACGCTTTCAAATCATGATCGTTATAAATCTCTTTCTTAATCCCGGGCACGTGAGCCGCTCCGAGCACGGCAACCACTTTCTCTCCGGGCGCATCCTTGATTTTCTGAGCCAGGTACTGATCCCGCTCATCAATCAACGGCTTCTTCAAGTCTGGGAAATGATCGGTCAAATCCTGAAGCATGCCATCCAGCATATCCTGGGACTTCATTTTCTCCAGCTCTTCCTCAGAAATTTTGTCATTGCTGAAAATGCCGTAGAAAATCGACATTAAGAGCTTCGACTTTCCACTCCAGCCAAGATTGCCCCAGATCCGGGAGAATGTCACCTGGATGTTCCGGTCGGCGAGCACCAGCTCTGCCCCTGTGTCTTCTGCAGATTCAATTCCCTGGATCATTTCCTGACCCGGCTGAATGCCAAACTGCTTCGCCATCCGCTTTTGGAACGATGAAACAGCGAGGTTCACTAATAACAGCGTCGCTTTTTTACTTTTAATCACTTCAAAGATGTCCGTATTCTTCCACCGGTCTCCGTCCCTGATGGACTGGTAGCGCTGTTCGTCCAGCTCCACACAGACAGCATCCGGCTGTTCCTGTTCAATGACCTGCTTTACCTGCTCCGCACTTTGTCTGGAGACGTGAGCCGTGCCGATCAGAATATATTCTTTTCCTTCTATCGTTAATCTAGTCAAGTTATCTTCCATAGCTGTCATAAAACCTTCCTTTACCAAGTACTCACCCTCCTGCCTGTTTCCCACAGAAACAGGACCCTCTCCATTGTATCAAAGATTCTGACCTTTTTAACAAAAAGAAAAAGCCAGAGGCCTCTCTGACTCGATCTCTTCTTCTTATTCAAGATCCTGCATGATGCCGTCCGGCCAGCTCCCTGCTGATTTTCTCCGCAATCCTCGAAATATCCTCTTCAATACGTGCCGCACTGAACCTCAGGACGGTCCACCCGTGATTTTTCAAAAAGGCATCCCTTTCCCATTCCATCTCCCACTCATCGGGAGACACCAAATACTCGTGCTCCACAGCTTCGATCGCAATTTTCAACTCAGGAAAAGCCATATCGATTATGAATTCCCCTTCCTGATAGTACTGCTGTGGATGCAGCCCATACTTGGACAATTCGCTGTGAAGCTTTTCAGCCAGCGCCTTCTTGGACACTTCCTTTTCAACCAGCTGCTTTTCTTCAGCCTGACGGCGACTTGAAAAAATAAGTCCGAACGAGAACAATAGAAATAGAAAGAACAACAGTGTAGGAAAAAGTGTAGAATTCGTCATATTTATCACCCATTACTATTCTATCCATCTATCCCCCCTTTTTATTCCTAAAGAGGCATGATTGTCCTTCATCCGCATATAAAAAACCGATGCGGCCTTCATGACAGCATCGGCATTCTTTTCCCTTACATCAGCTTACGTTCATAAACCACTTCGTTCGTCGACACATCCAAAGCATCCACGTTCAGGCTTTTCACCTGGCCATCCTCTGGATTTCGGGATCCCCACAGACGGATATCATTTTTCAAATTGTGATCATAAAAATCCACACGTACCGTCCGCAGTCCATCCTGCTCTTTATACACCCAGCACTCCTTGAATTCCATCGTCTCTTTCGGCTGGCTCAATATGTAGTCATTCAAGACCTTCTCAAACTCAGGGAAATCAATTTCCCCTTTTTGCAGCCCTTCGGCTTCAAATGTAGCAAACTCTGTATAGTGGTGAATTAAATCTGCGTTTTGACCCACGTTTATTCCTCCTTCACATTCTCTGTCCATAGGTATACCCGTTTCTACCAAGAAGAAAACGAGAGAATAGAACAGGTGCCCGGCTTCACGGCGGACACCTGTTACTTATACCCTCGCTGCCATCTCTTCCAACTGTTTGACGAGAGCTTCACACTTATCCAGGTTACGCGCATCCGGATGCGGTTCACCGAACGATCCGATGTCGTTATCATAATATTGCCCTGAGGCATCCGCAAATTCCTCGGACAAAGCCGCCCGGCACAAAATATCTGCACCAATGTTGATATCGCGTCCTTCTGTTCCGAAAGCCTTTTTCACCATTTTGCTGCCCAGGAGGGACATAGGATTCACAGCAACCACAACAGGCTCCACCCGCCGGGCCATTTCATACGTCCACATCGTCAGCGCCAGCTTACTCTGCGCATACGCCTCTCCGTCTGCAAGCTTCTTCTTCCCGTAAAGAGCCTGCTCATCCACCGTCGACTGCGCAGCCGACGATAAGTTCACGATACGGCTTGAAGCATCCATAAGCGGAAGGAGTGCTTTTGTCAGCTCATAGGGAGCCAATGTATTCACAGCAAAGCGAATGTCCAGTCCCTCGGCCGTGACAGGCTCCGACGCATTGTAGACGCCTGCATTGTTGATTAGAACGTCCAGGGAATCATGTTTGGCTGCGACTTCCTTTGCCAACCTTCTTACCTCACTCGGAGAAGACAAATCAGCCACATACTGCTCGATCTGCTCATCCCCCAGCTCGTTGGCTACGTCAGCCAGTTTCTCTTCACTGCGGCCGTGCAGAAGCACCTCATGCCCTTCCTTAACGAGTCGTTTTACTGTCGCCAGACCAATGCCATCTGTTGCACCTGTGACTACGATCTTCATTGCCATCCTCCTCCTTCAATAACGATCCGTACTCCTCCCATTCCCTAATCCATCGGGAATGGAACCACCTGTTTAGATTCAGCATTTCCTCCTGAAATATTCAAATGGAGAGAGATTCTTTCTTACGATATCCAGTGTATAACGTTCGGGGATGTAAGCAAAAAAAAGTGTACTAGAATGGAAGAGTCCCTATATGATTAGGAAATTACGCAAAAAGACGATATCTACATGAAGTAGATATCGTCTTTCATTCAAGCTATTTAGTACCGGTGGCCGGGGTCGAACCGGCACTCCGTGAGGAACACGATTTTGAGTCGCATAAGAAGTAGCCTCTGCGATTATCGTTGTCTCGAATCCCTTCACGATGGGCACACCGTTCATTTATCCGCAAATTAGACGGGTTACATAGCGTACGACACGTAAAACCCGTTTTCCTAACGTTCATTATACGGGCCTCACCGTGTTCTTGCAAGAGATTGGCGAATGTTTAACGAGAATCGCTCTCTGACGAAATGAAACGGACTGACCCCCGTCCTCCCGTATCTAATTCGCTTGTACGGCGTTTCTCTGCACGGAATCTATTAAACTACCACCAAAACACCCGTTAGTCGAGAATCTCCCGCGCGTTCACGAAAAATTCATCTCGAAGCTGAAGTTTTTTATGAAAACTATGGAAATATTACCTGTTATTGGATATTATGGGGAAGGAGCATTAAGCACTAATACATAAGGGGGAGAAAGCATGAAGAAATTTTTCAAAGTCGGGTGTCTCGGTTTTATCGGAATTATCGCTTTAATCGTGATTATTGCCTTAGTAAGCGGAGGTGGCGACGAAGAAACCACGTCTACACAATCCGAAGGTGGAAACAACGAAACTGAAAGCTCCGAGGGGTCCAGCGAAGAAGAAGAGACCACGTACTCAATCGGTGATACTGTCGAGGTAGGCGCAATGACTTACACGATTAACGAGAAGTCAACGGCTAAAGAGGTCGGTCCTAGTTCATTACCCGAGGAAGCTAACGGAGAATTTATTGTTCTTGACGTTACTGCCGTTAATAACGGGGACGAAGCCGTAACGGTCGATGGATCGTATTTCAAATTGAAGCAAGGCGAAACTACATTCGAAGCCGATACGGCAGCTAGCATGTCCGCTAATCAAGGCGAAGACGGAACGATTCAAAACTCGTTCTTCATGGAGCAACTTAATCCGGGCTCTGAAATGTCCGGTAAAGTCGTATTCGACGTAGCACCGGAGATTGCCGAGGCTGAGGACTTAGCAGTTGAAGCACAAGAAGGCATGTTCGGAAGTGTTTCCGAGACTATTCAACTTCAATAAAAGGGAAAGGCGGGCTTAATAGCTCGCCTTTTTGCTTCTCTACTCGTCGTAAAACCCCGAGTGAATCAATCGTAGGTGACGGAATAGGAAAGAACGGATTGAGGCGTCCTGGATCAGCGGGATATCCGATTGAAGGAATTGCAGCGTCTCGGGGATTCCATCGTCGTCTATACGTTTGCGGTCGATTAAGTGGATGATCCGTTCATCGTCGGGTAGCTTGTCGATCTTCTCGATTCTAAATCGCTCCTTGCCGGTAATTTCGAGGATAATAAGCTCGCGGGTTTTGTTCACGTAAAACACTCCTTTTTAGTTGATCGGAGTATTATTCGACAAGTTTCCGAGTATTCCTTCTTTTTCCATAAAAAAAACCCACTCTTAACTTGGAGAGTGGATTTAACGAGAATATTCAACTGTGGCAGCATAATATTTATTAAAAAGCACCTCGGCCCAGTATAGCTCGTCATGATGATAAAAATACTCCGGATCTTCTATCATGCGATTAAAGAGATACCTTTGGTTCTGTACATATTTCTCATCTATTCCGTACTTATGATACAAAATCATCAATATTTCCGCCACAAATTCTTTGTCAATCTCTTCGATATTAAAGGGACGAGAATTCAATTTGAACAACCTCCTTACTCATTATAGTGCTCAATGAACGCTCAGTATGAAAGGAAATTTGATTTTTCAAGTTTCCACTTGGTTTGATACTATCTCTGAATTGTTCTTTAGTCAATTGATTTCGCTCGAAAAGCCTAATGGACCTGCCCATAAACCCATCCGCTACGGGACCAATCACAAACTCATAGTCATGGAGTACGATGTTTTCGTATTTCCCCGCTACTCTGCAAGCGTATACAAACTCAGCCCATTCATCGTTCGCTTCTTCAAATACAAATCCTAGAGTATGTTCGAACAATTCGGTTAATAAATCAGTATTCAGCTCAACTTTCACCAGTGCTGGGGCAACGCTATCACCGATAGCATCTTCAGTTCTTCGCTTTGCTTGTCTTACAGCTTGTTCATAACATGTCGTAAGATAAAACCCTTGTCCGAAGTCCGTGTAATAGCGTCCTCTATTTATATCTATATTGCCCATTATATCTTCTGCATAAACATTTGTAGTTCCATGATAGCAATGTCTGAAAGATTCTATCTCCATGAAATTGCCCCTCTCCCTGGAAAAAAATTCATATACTTCCTGTATTGTAACATTATTCAATTCTAATTTTAATAGATTTCTCCTAATTCACCTAAATTATTCGAAATTTCTAAACATTAAAATAACTGAGCTCGATTCTTAAGCTAACCCCTTGTCCTCTCCTCAACGCGATTGTCTCGATTACTCTCCCGCCTTGCTGCTCGATGCCGTCCCGTAATTGTACGAACTCTTCCGTAGAGTACACAGTTTCCGTCTTGTATGTGACTTCTGTTTGCTCGTTCCATCGACTAATCATCGAATCGCTCCTTTTCTTTTTAATTAAAATTGGCGGGGAATGTTCCGAAACCCCGCCGTTTTGCATTAGGTTGAGCGTTCTTTTGCGTAGAGCGCCGATTTCTCCCGACATTTGCGGTTTACAAGAGAGTCTTATTGCTTCGGTTGCCCTTGTGGTCGGTGAATGCCGGATGCGTAAAGGTTAACCGTCTGTACGCTGCGTCGGGTTTTAGCGTTACGGCTTCCTGCGCTTCTTCTAACGCTTCCTGCTCGGGAGTTCGTAAGTCCGATAGAAACGAGTTAACCTGACGTAGCTTTTTAACTGTTCCCTCGTCATTGACGTTCTGTAAAACCTTCGGCAACTGCTTACGAACCTCGTTTAACTGCTCGGGTGTCATGTGTTCGAATCTACCCTCGAGCGAGTCGAATGCCTCCCGTTGTTGCCTATCACCGTATGCAAGCGCCACACTAGCCGTGAACTCATCTAAAACGGACTCCACAAATTGCTTGTCGTTGGAGGAGGGTTTGAAGTAACTTCTCGCTGCTTCCTGCTCCCGTTGCTCGAGTAAAGCCTGCGCTTCCTGGGCGTACTTAGCGTTCCTATCGCTAACAACGTCCTCTAGCTCTTTGCGTTTCTCTCGGATCGCCTCGGCCTTGAATTGCGCGTCCTTATAACGCGGATCGCTGCTCCCCTCGATTTTCTCGACGTCATTCCTAAACTTACGTACTGCCTTATCGTTATCTCGTTTGTATTGCTCCATTATTACCGACTCCTTTTATTCGTTAATGTTTGTATTGTTGGTAGTTCAACGTTCGTCGTTTCTACGTCTATCACGTAGTCATTTTCGCGGGTGAATCTCTTCACGATTTCTTGTGCGGAGTAGAAGGCATATGCTTCGCTTTGCCTCGAAACATAATCCGCCTTGAATACGTTCTCTTCTCGTCCTCTATCGAATAGCTTGATCCGAACCTCTCGTTCCTTCCGGTTGATCCGATCGACTTGAATATTAACGAGTACCTTTCCGTCCGCCTCTTCGTTCACTTCTTCGATATTTCCCTTTTTACGAAACAACCCTGACACCTCCCCTTGATAAATTGAATATAAATAAGAACCCTTACACTCCTCGTAATGATTACCAGATGGAAGAATATGTTACAATAGAGGTAACAAGAATTTCTAAGGAGTGATTATATGAGATGTGAAGACTGCAATCGAAAGTTTTACTCTCCGAACGGCACTATTCTCTGCGAAGAATGTGAGCAAAAGCGTCTTGAGAAGGAATAATTTCGCCTTTGGCTCAACCAGTTATTTTTAAAATCCTCCCTTATAAAGGGGAGTCTATTTGATTTACGGATGAATAAAGCACCTAATCGTCATTTCTACTCAACTTCTTCTGCAAGTGTGCTAACCCGTTCGCCTCGATAGCTTCCGACGGTTGCTCGTGGAGATTGTAGACCCGTATATCCGATGATTTCTCCCACGGTTCCACCGGCTCATGCTTCTTGCGTTCGGGTTTCGGTTCAATCGTTACGTTTACTAGTTCGTTCATTCCGACACTCCTTTAAAACTACGTGTATTTGACAGGAATTTTGTATAGATAGCGATTCTCAGCCGTTCCAATTAACGCCCGCGAATGTTTGCCCATGAACGCATGAGAACGGCTTAGAAACGCTCATTTCTCCATTTTTGTACCTAACATTCTTTCCGCTTGCCGACGTTCATCGGCGGGTATCTTGAACTGAATGGCGGTTAAACGGTCGTTATAGATATAGTCCGCCATAATCGGCCAATGCTTTTTGTGTCGTTTAATTCTGCGGATCAATTCACGGTCTTCGGTGTAACCTGCGATGTACCCCGGCTCTAACCGCCATAGTGAGTTATCCATCGACAAACACCGCCTGGTCGGTTTTGACCTCGGTGGATATTTCGCTTATACTGGGGTTCAGCGTAATTATCTCGGAGTCGATTTGCTTGCCGGCGGTCGACTCCGTTTTTAGTTTCGTTCCTATTAGCTGCCGTTCATCATTCACCTTGAACCGCCTCCCGGAAGCATCCGGCTTAATTGCTCGTCCGTATTGCCTTCCGTTTGCTCCGATAGCTTGTCGACGTCGACCTCCGTTAGCTTCCGATCCATCCGATCAAGCGTTTCGATTATCCTCTTTAGTACAATTTCGTCTCTCATTCCGATCCACTCCATTCCGTTATTTTTTGATTCCGATTTCCTTTTCGAGTAACTTTGTGACTTCGGTTACTTCGTGGTTTACGTAGGTTTTATTCGTCTGTTGAAGAATCGCTAGTCCAATTAAGACGTTTCCTAACGCGTTTACCTTTGCTGCGTCCATTCCGTTACCTCCAATCGTTGTGTATTGTTGATCGTGCCTATTCGCCTCTCACTTCCGTTGTGATACGGTCGGCGGGAGTATTATCGGCCTATCCCTTTTTAACGAATTTCGTTTTGACCTTCTCGATTCCGTACTGCTTCATAGCTTCTCGGACCCGGTCGTTATTAATCGCCTTCCGGAACGTACTACCGTCAATCTCCAACTCCTTATATACTCTCGAGCCTTTAATTTCCTCATTTTCGGGCATTTCTGCGAAGTAATCTACGATAAGATCGGCGGTAGTCTTCTTGCCGATTATGCGGTTCAATGTTTTGTACTCCTTAACCGTCGCCCCTCCATACGCTTCCGTTATATGATCGATAGTTCGGTCGTCATTGTAGAAAACGTAGATATTGACGTCGTTTTGCTTCTTATTCGCTCTTAATCGGTGTGTTTCCTGAGCCATGCCGACCGCGATGTCGAGACTCTTATACTCTTCGACTCTATCGTCGTTAAATTGATATCTTCCCCGCAGCTTCTCTTGTTGATTATCGAGCTCCTCGCCTAGCCTATCGCCTGCTACCGCTTGTGCTGCTGTCGCGTAGTACGATGATCCTTTGTTGAGCACTCCGATATAGATAGCGTTGTCAACGTCTGCGAAGCCGTTTGTACCTCGTCCGCCGTCGTAATGCTTAAAGACAACGTCACACTCGTTCTGATCGATACGGCTTTCCAGGCCTTGAACAAACTCTTTATTCGTAACTATCAACGTTTTCCCCTCGGTTTCCTGGAGGATATGTTTACATTCATCTGCGAGGTTGTCTAATGCGTCGGAATTGCTCCGAATAGACGTCTTTGACATTCCGTACTGCTTACAGATATGAAACGTCACGTTCGATAGATCGGGCTTCTCGATTGGCATAAACAAATTGAAGTCTCTACCGATGTACTCGGGGTCAAGGTCGCCTGTACCGTCCATAATGAACGTGTTAAACTCCGTAATGTCGTAATGAAGGTAATACGTTGATACTATTTCTACTATCCCGTTCATCGCACTGATTTCTCCGCCGTAACCGATGACTCTCTCGAAGGCCCTCAACGTTTGCAACTCTTCTATTCCGAAAACCTCCCCGTAGTGACCGAGTAGTTTATGCGGTAGCATGTAGCCCGGTTTTATCGGTTTCATGTTGAAGCGTCCTGCTTGCTCCGTGGATTCGATAACACCGCTCAACTCGTTGATTACCCCTAACGTTTTGTTGACGTAGCTTTGACGTTTCCCTGTCGCTTCATGGCTCGCTTGAAGTATTTTTGCCTTCAATCCGTTTACCTCGTTGTAGGAAAGCCGTTGAGAGATTACTAGGGACGGCTTCTCGTCGATTAACAACGTTCTTCTCGGTCGGTTCATGCCTCGACTGTCCTTAAAGCGTCGGAATGTACCGAGGTTGTCTTTCAACGCCTGCAACTCGAATTGCTTCGTTGTCATAATGACGACGTTGTACTGCGCCTGAGTCGTGAACTGCTCCTCGTAGTGCTCCCGAGTCATACGTTCTTCGTCGTATCCCTCGATGAAATACGCGTAATTGTTCAACTTTGTTACCTCTCCATTTTCATCGTCTCTGTTAATCTCGTCGGCTAGCCCTTTTAAATCCTCGATTCGCTCTTTAATAACGATCGCGCCGAATGTATCCGGGTTTTTCCGCACCATATGACGAAGGTAAACCGATAGCATCGTAGACTTCCCGAAGCCTGGTTGCGCTCCAACGATGACGGGTAAGTCGAGGACGCCCGTTTCCTGCCACAACTTGAACGTCTGATACGCAAATAAGTTTTCGCTGGGTTTCGGTGTATGGCCGTGCTTTCCTAATTCGATGTTCCATTCGAGAACTAGCCGCTCTGCCGTTTGATTGACCTGCGGTTCCCTCTCGACTGCTAACGGCTTTTTCGCCTCGTCTGCTAGTGCTCTGATCGATTTATTCATTACAATCCTCTCCATTCCATTCGTAGTGTGGCCGGAGCATGGCTCGACCTATCGTTTGCTTGCGGTTGAAAGCCTTTTGAGCGATTAGATAGCCCCATCGATACACCCGTTGTTACCGTTGAGGTCGAATGCTATCTATTTTTCGGGAGAACTTTTCAACGTTACTACCGTGCTTTATTAGTTTGTCTGGCGCCGTTAGGCGGCTATGTTTGAACTTAGTCACCGTTAAATCGTTTGACCGTTCTATCGTTGACTAAAATACCTTATCGTCACTTCGTTCCTCAACCTCAATCGCTATCGCTCAATCGTCCAATCGATTAAAAACGTGAAATCCACTATTAGATACAATAGTAAAATTCACGATTTTTCGTTGTTTCCGTTTGCTTCGCGTTTACCGTTCCATACTCCGGCCCATACGCTTGCAGAACTCGGTAAACTCGGGATCGTCCGTGTTGAACTTTCGAACGACCTTTGCTCGATTCTTCTCGGTGAGTACGGCGAAGCCCGTTTCTATCTTTGCTACCGTTGATTCCGCGATGTTCATTTCCTCGCCGAACTCTCGTTGAGTCTGCCCGTGATAGAGACGAATCAACTTGAAAGTTTCGTTTGTCATATTACCTCGCTCCTTTCGATTACCTGTCGTAGAGCCTCGTTTCCTTCTACGAAGCCAATAAAAAAAAAAGCCGCGATGGGCTTCTTATTTTTCTCCTTCACTAGGTAGTGGTACTAAACGGGTCTCTCACACCCTACTCATACGAAATTTTTCAACTTTTTTCGTTTTCCCTCGGTTTTCTTCTCCGCCTGCCGTTTGTCTTCAGCCCGTGTGCCTCGGCTGGTTTGCCTGCTCGCTTGATTCCTGATGTGAAACGATGGGTAAATGAGCAAATTAGGTGCCTTTTCGGGTTCATTCGAAAGTCTCGATTATCGCCTAAAAACCCCTCCATAGTAAGGATGATACGTTACTTTGTTTCAGGGGTTTCTAGGCGTTTACGGAAACTTTTTCGAATTTTTCACCGCTGCCAATACGTCCACTCATTGTAGTGGGGATTTATTCGCTCTTGATAAGCATCTTCCACTCGGTCCAGAAACACGTTGCCTTTAACGTCTTCACTTCCAGGCGCCGGGTCGAACAGTTCCTCTTGGACATTTCTAACCGTAGGAGGTCGGTTCGATAGCTCGTACTTAACGGCGCACTCCGATAACTTCCTACCGTCTTTGTGCCAATAATAATACTCACGCTTGGTCAAGTCGAAGCGTCGGAAGGTGCCGAAGCGCTCGCAAGTTAACGTTTTACCATTACGTTCCATCACGTAAAACCATGATTGACAAACCTCACACCGTTTGACTCGGTGAGGGTTATACTTCACCTCACGCCAGGTCAAACCGTAATCACCGGCAACCTCGTCAATTATCCTACGGAACTCACGTAAATCGTTCTTTTGTAGTTCACCTACTCGCGTATGGAATTGATTCGCCTCCACCATTCCGTATATCTTGTTAAATTCGTCCGTGATCCCGTCAAAGAGCTTACGAGCGTCTTGCTCCGATAGCCCTAAGTCAATCACAGACTGAACCTCTTTTACGTGCGCTTGATTTTTCGTCATTTACAATCATCCTCCCTAAAATTCGTTGACTCGTTAAACGTGCATACCTACATACAAATACAGCGCAGGACTCGGAAGCCCCACGCTGTTATTCGTATATTCGGTTATTTCAATCTCTTTTTCGGAGTTTTACAGAAGAGCCCGTCCGCTAAAACCGACTCCTCCGTCTATCTATTGCCCTGCGCTAACGTATATCCACCGTATCATCTAAACCCCTGACACTTCTTCCGAGTCAGTGCTTATAATCGTTGTCATGACGGTTCTCAACAGGTTTTATTACAATTGTGTTACATTTTCAAAATCGCTTATTCCTCGTGGGAAGACCGTAACCCTCGACCTCTCAAATTTCGTAGCAAATTATCGCAGCCCCGGCCGGCGGGCGCGGGCGTGTGTGCCCCCGGGGGACCGCGTATGTATTCTCGCTTCTCCAAGCTGATCCTCCGATTGGCTTCCCTCGCTTCACCGTGAGTTTACGTATGCAATGCCGAGCATCGTTGCTCCGCTTAACACGAAGGTAGCTCCGTTCCGATACGTCCTCCCTACTAACCCCGTTAACTTGTCGGCTGCTTGTCGGTCGTTATTAAAATACGTGTACCTAACTACTTAACGTCCAATCAAGAGATAGCTTTATCGGTCGGTAAAGTGGCTCATACGTCCTTCACGGCATCCTCACGGCTTGCTTAACGCTTATTACACGGATAGATTACGTTGATCCTTACAACGATAATGAACGGGTTGACGTTTGTTCCCCGAGAAGCTCCCCGTTTACTCCCGTCTATTACCACCCGTTAATGCGTTTAACCTATGATTAATTGAGGTTCACGTGTTATATCTACGAGAGAACCGATACTTTTACCAAGCGGATACCGTCTACAAAACGAAAGATTTATGTACGCCTTAAACTCGAAAATTCCCCACGTCTATAAACTCGTTCACACGTTTACAAACTCGTCTAAAATTCTTAGTTGACTTCGCCATACGTTTCATGTACGATTAGGGTAGAATAAAAACGGAGGGGTTACATATGAAAATCGGTTACGCTCGAGTTAGTACAAAGGATCAGTCGTTGGAACTGCAAGAGGACGCGCTTCAAAAAGCCGGAGCCGAACGCGTCTACTCGGAAAAAGATAGCGGTGGTAAGTGGGATAGAACGGAACTAACACGCTGTCTAGACGCCTTACGTCCTGGTGATACCCTAATCGTCTACAAACTCGATAGACTAGCAAGATCGCAGAAACAACTGCAAGATATCGCTCACACGTTAAAAGAGAACGACGTGGAACTTGTTAGTCTCCAGGAACAACTCGATACTCGCACTCCGATGGGGAAGGCCATGTTCGGAATGATCGGCGTTATGGCGGAACTAGAACGAGATATGATCCGCGAACGAACAACCGCAGGTTTAGAGTCTGCTAGAGCAAGAGGACGCAAAGGTGGACGGCCAAAGGCGAACCCCGAGAAGGTTCGGAAGGCACTAGAGTTATACGATGCAGAAACGCACACGGTTACGGAGATAACGAAAGAAACGGGAGTTAGTAAAGCGCTGCTATACAAGGAACTGAATAAACGGAAGGAATCGGCTGAGGCGTAAAACCCTCGGCTCTTTTTCGTTCAGATAACCGTACACCCCTCGATATTTCGGAGGTGCTCGTCTCGTGAATACGTTGCCCGCTCTTTATGCGTTTGTTTACCCCGTGTGTATCGAATATACGTGTAACGACGGGTAACGGGAACCCCGGTCTGTAAACGTTTGAATCCCCGTTTTATGCCGAGTTTCTTCCATATGTTCTTTCATACGTTACTTCGATAAAGTGTTATTCTCGTTACACATTCGAGTTCCCTTACAACGTTATCCCTACGTTAACACGCTCCTTAACGAGTACAACGTATATAACGCTTAACTCGACTTAAACGTATCCTAGTAAACCTTCGAGTTTTCCGACTCTATAATTCGCGCTCATTACTTTTTCGGTCTTAGCGTTAATCCTTCCATTTGCATGTTCTTACGGAGTAAGGTTATGCCGAGCGTTAGCGAGATTTCCCTGCGCTCTAATGTAGTACAGTTTAGTTCACTCACAGTCTAGTTAACCCACAGTATAGTTCCTCTATCGTTTCCGACACCGCCGTACTGTCATTTTCGATAGTGCTAGGGTGTCAAAAACGGAGGTTAGGCGTTAATACACGTCAGCCATTCGATGCAAATAGATACCTCGACTAACCTTCGCCCAGGCACGGTAAAGATAGTTTTTGAGATTCCGCACTTTCCCCGCTTTGTAACGTCTCACACACGATAGAAACGCCTCTGCATATTCCTCGTGATCCTCAACGTGAATAGTACGGTCAATAGACGCTTTGGATCGGTACAATACCCCGACTACCTCGTACAACTCCTCGACGTTAAAGAACGGAGTCATCACCTCGTAAATGGACGTAGGGATCGAGTTTTTCAATGACTCCGCCGTATCTAGTACGTGCTTTTTGATATGATTAGACTTAGATGGTTCGGAAGCCTCGATCGGCTCCGAGTGCTCTTGTGGCGTACTCTCCTCGTCCTCTATTGAGGTGTCACCCTGACGTGCCGCCGATAGAATACGTATAACATTAACGGACTTTTTACGAGAGTTCCCTCGCCATTTCTTGACGGTTGGCAACTTATCGATTACCCCGTATTCTTCGAGTTTCTTTACTGCTCGGATCACCGTCCTCTTACTAATTCCCACGCTATCAGCTATCGTTTGGTACTTCGCGAAACTAACGCCTAGTAAGCGCAAGCTGGATCGCCCGAAGAAGCGTAGTACCTCGATAACGGAATCGGGAAGCTCGTCTGCTTCTAAACGTGCGATATGCTCGTATATCTCCTCGTCCATTTCGTTGCTAGACGTGAAGGTAGCGTATTCCGCTAGCTCTGTAAAATCGATTGTAACGTAATCCATACCGTGCTGCCTCCTCTAATGAGACGCACCTACCGAACAAACGTTCTAATAAATGGACAGACCTGCCGAATTTGACTATCGGCTGTTCTTTCGATATACTACACGTAGGCTAGTGGTGTATATCGTTGGCATGTGGCAAGTCCACATCGTCGGCGATTGCGCCCTTTTTTTATGTCTTATTAGATATCTAAGTCCTTCAATGGCGAGAAACTCTTATGCTTTTCTGAAACTTCGCTACTGAATAGATTCACGTAAACTCGAACCATTTCCATCGAAGAGTGACCGAGAATCTTTTGTAGCTCGAATATGCCTGCTCCGTTCATCACGGATAACTTCGCAAAAGTGTGACGTAACGTGTGCGGGCTGCATCGAACTCCTTTAATCCCCGCTCTCTTTCCGTGAATAGCAACCAACCTTTGTAATGCGTTCCGAGTCATTCTCGTTTCATCGATAGTCACGAATAGATGATCCGTCTCACAAGTTCCTCTTATCTTTAGATACCGACTTAACTGCTCTTTCATTTTCGATTGTATCGGTACATAACGGTGTAAGTGGTTCTTTGTATTCCTGACGAATATTTGTCCTTCGCTTAACTTCACGTCTTCTACGAGTACCCCTGCGACTTCATTAAGCCTTAACCCCGTCTCCACTAATAAGAGCAAGTATGTGTAATCCCGTTGCCCCGTAAAAGTTCGGAGGTCGGGAGAGTTTAAGAGTTTCTTTAACTGCGTGAGGTTAAATGTCTCAATATTCGCTTTCCTATCCTTTAACAACGGATACTTCCGCATCGGATTATTGTCGATGTACTTTCCGTCATCCAGGAAGTTGAATAACGTGCGGATTGCTCGTAGTTTCGTGTTGATCGTTCCTACCTTTAACTGACGTTCATGCTTCATATCGTCAATGTAATCGTCGATGTCCTTACGTACGACTAGGTTTAAATCTAACGATTTCTCAAATCGAACTAAGTAACGTCGAAAATCTTCGCATTCTTTTTGATAGTAATGAAGCGTGAACTCTCGAAGCGCTTTCCGTTCTCCGTCGGCTAAGAATTTCCGTAAAGCTACGTCAAACGGTATCTCCGTGCCTTTTAGCGTCCTTTCCACGGTTTCTATTTCGTATGGTGAGAGACGATTATCCCGTCGATTTTTGCGCATACAAAAAGCCCCGCCTTCCTTTGGATTTAGGAAAACGGGGCTTAACGTTCACACGTATGGGCACACGACCATTTCACGCTGCATTAAACGCAAAAAAGACGATACCTAGTCGTCGCTAGATACCGTCCTTATGCGAATATGTAGTACCGGTGGCCGGGGTCGAACCGGCACTCCGTGAGGAACACGATTTTGAGTCGTGCGCGTCTGCCAATTCCGCCACACCGGCAAATAATCTTATGGAGGCGGCAACCGGAATCGAACCGGTGATAAAGGAGTTGCAGTCCTCTGCCTTACCTCTTGGCTATGCCGCCATAAGATATTCAATTATGATTGTATCATATTCAATGGATCCTGAATATGTGAATGTATGGAGCGGGAGACGGGATTCGAACCCGCGACCCCCACCTTGGCAAGGTGGTGTTCTACCACTGAACTACTCCCGCAATGATAAGTGGCTGGGCCAGCTGGATTCGAACCAGCGCATGACGGTACCAAAAACCGTTGCCTTACCGCTTGGCTATGGCCCAATAATTCAGTTCGTTTATTATGAAATAAATGGGGCGGCTGATGGGAATCGAACCCACGAATGCCGGAACCACAATCCGGTGCGTTAACCACTTCGCCACAACCGCCATAAGAAGCAGGGGTAGTAGGAATCGAACCCACATTGACGGTTTTGGAGACCGTAGTTTTACCATTAAACTATACCCCTATTTATTTTTA
>NZ_JBSWWS010000001.1:1890000-2450000 GCF_056160205.1 Halobacillus sp. ABA4_118 | reverse complement strand
CCTATTCCGACCGTCTCACTGCTTGGACGTGCACATCCAATGGCACGCTCTCCCTATCCTCCTGCGTCCCCCCGTCATTCAAACGGAAAGGAGGTGGTACAGGAATATCAACCTGTTGTCCATCGCCTACGCCTTTCGGCCTCGGCTTAGGTCCCGACTAACCCTGAGAGGACGAGCCTTCCTCAGGAAACCTTAGGCATTCGGTGAAAGAGATTCTCACTCTTTTTTCGCTACTCATACCGGCATTCTCACTTCTAAGCGCTCCACCAGTCCTTACGGTCTGACTTCGCAGCACTTAGAACGCTCTCCTACCACTGATCATAAGATCAATCCGCAGCTTCGGTGGTGTGTTTAGCCCCGGTACATTTTCGGCGCAGAGTCACTCGACCAGTGAGCTATTACGCACTCTTTGAATGATGGCTGCTTCTAAGCCAACATCCTGGTTGTCTAAGCAACTCCACATCCTTTTCCACTTAACACACACTTTGGGACCTTAGCTGGCGGTCTGGGCTGTTTCCCTCTCGACCATGAACCTTATCACCCACGGTCTGACTCCCAGAACAAAGTCTATGGCATTCGGAGTTTGACTGAATTCGGTAACCCGATAGGGGCCCCTCGTCCAATCAGTGCTCTACCTCCATGACTTTCTATTCTGAGGCTAGCCCTAAAGCTATTTCGGAGAGAACCAGCTATCTCCGTGTTCGATTGGCATTTCACCCCTACCCACACCTCATCCCCGTAATTTTCAACTTACGTGGGTTCGGGCCTCCAGTCAGTGTTACCTGACCTTCACCCTGGACATGGGTAGATCACACGGTTTCGGGTCTACGACCGCATACTCACTCGCCCTGTTCAGACTCGCTTTCGCTGCGGCTCCGCTTCTGCTGCTTAACCTCGCATACGGTCGTAACTCGCCGGTTCATTCTACAAAAGGCACGCCGTCACCCATTAACGGGCTCCGACTACTTGTAGGCACACGGTTTCAGGTTCTATTTCACTCCCCTTCCGGGGTGCTTTTCACCTTTCCCTCACGGTACTGGTTCACTATCGGTTACTAGGGAGTATTTAGCCTTGGGAGATGGTCCTCCCGGATTCCGACGGAATTCCTCGTGTTCCGCCGTACTCAGGATCCACTCCGGAGAGAGGAAGATTTCGACTACAGGGCTGTTACCCTCTTCGGCTGATCTTTCCAGATCGATTCGTCTATCTTCCTCCTTGATAACTCCAAAGGAGTGTCCTACAACCCCAGAAAGCAAGCTTTCTGGTTTGGGCTGATTCCGTTTCGCTCGCCGCTACTTGGGAAATCGCGTTTGCTTTCTCTTCCTCCGGGTACTTAGATGTTTCAGTTCCCCGGGTCTGCCTTCCTATACCTATGTATTCAGTATAGGATACTGTCCCATTACGAACAGTGGGTTTCCCCATTCGGAAATCTCCGGGTCAAAGCCTGCTTACGGCTCGCCGGAGCATATCGGTGTTAGTCCCGTCCTTCATCGGCTCCTAGTACCAAGGCATCCACCGTGCGCCCTTATTCACTTAACTATCTTCGTGAAAAGACGTTTATATAAATCAATTAGATGTCTTGTCATCATGATCTCATCGCTAGATGAGTCATAATTCCTTATCCAGTTTTCAAGGTTCACAAATTTGAAAGATGCTTTGATCTCTCAAAACTGAACAACCAACACAGTACGTTTCCGTAATATCCTTAGAAAGGAGGTGATCCAGCCGCACCTTCCGATACGGCTACCTTGTTACGACTTCACCCCAATCATTGGCCCCACCTTCGGCGGCTGGCTCCAAAAAGGTTACCTCACCGACTTCGGGTGTTGCCAACTCTCGTGGTGTGACGGGCGGTGTGTACAAGGCCCGGGAACGTATTCACCGCGGCATGCTGATCCGCGATTACTAGCGATTCCGGCTTCATGCAGGCGAGTTGCAGCCTGCAATCCGAACTGAGAATGGTTTTATGGGATTTGCTACACCTCGCGGCTTCGCTGCCCTTTGTACCATCCATTGTAGCACGTGTGTAGCCCAGGTCATAAGGGGCATGATGATTTGACGTCATCCCCGCCTTCCTCCGGTTTGTCACCGGCAGTCACCTTAGAGTGCCCAACTGAATGCTGGCAACTAAGATTAGGGGTTGCGCTCGTTGCGGGACTTAACCCAACATCTCACGACACGAGCTGACGACAACCATGCACCACCTGTCACTTGGTCCCCGAAGGGAAATCCCTATCTCTAGGGAGGTCCAAGGATGTCAAGACCTGGTAAGGTTCTTCGCGTTGCTTCGAATTAAACCACATGCTCCACCGCTTGTGCGGGCCCCCGTCAATTCCTTTGAGTTTCAGCCTTGCGGCCGTACTCCCCAGGCGGAGTGCTTAATGCGTTAACTTCAGCACTAAGGGGTGGAAGCCCCCTAACACCTAGCACTCATCGTTTACGGCGTGGACTACCAGGGTATCTAATCCTGTTTGCTACCCACGCTTTCGCACCTCAGCGTCAGAAACAGACCAGAGAGTCGCCTTCGCCACTGGTGTTCCTCCACATATCTACGCATTTCACCGCTACACGTGGAATTCCACTCTCCTCTTCTGTCCTCAAGTTCCCCAGTTTCCAATGACCCTCCACGGTTGAGCCGTGGGCTTTCACATCAGACTTAAGGAACCGCCTGCGCGCGCTTTACGCCCAATAATTCCGGACAACGCTTGCCCCCTACGTATTACCGCGGCTGCTGGCACGTAGTTAGCCGGGGCTTCCTCGTCAGGTACCGTCAAGGTACCGCTCTATTCGCACGGTACTTGTTCTTCCCTGACAACAGAACTTTACGATCCGAAGACCTTCATCGTTCACGCGGCGTTGCTCCGTCAGACTTTCGTCCATTGCGGAAGATTCCCTACTGCTGCCTCCCGTAGGAGTCTGGGCCGTGTCTCAGTCCCAGTGTGGCCGATCACCCTCTCAGGTCGGCTACGCATCGTTGCCTTGGTGAGCCGTTACCTCACCAACTAGCTAATGCGCCGCGGGCCCATCTGTAAGTGATAGCGAGAAGCCATCTTTCAACTTATCTTCATGCGAAGAAAAGTATTACCCGGCATTAGCCCCGGTTTCCCGGGGTTATTCCGATCTTACAGGCAGGTTGCCCACGTGTTACTCACCCGTCCGCCGCTCGTTCCACGAGCTTCACCCCGAAGGGATCCGCTCGCTTCCCGCGCTCGACTTGCATGTATTAGGCACGCCGCCAGCGTTCGTCCTGAGCCAGGATCAAACTCTCCATAAAAGTAGTTTGACTTGCTCATTTGCACACCGAATGTGCTTGTTTCAAATTCCTTCATTAAAGAAGAAATGTTTTGACGTACTGGTTGGTTCGTTCAGTTTTCAAAGATCAAATGTTGTCGGCCGTTTGAAAACAGCGACTCAATCATCTTAACATGTGTTGCTTTTTCGTGTCAACAACTTTTTTCATTAAGTTGAGAAAGTGTTTCGCTGTCGTTTTTAGCGACATTTACTAGATTATCACGGTAAGCTGTTAGTGTCAACAACTTTTTTTGTGATTTGTTTTAGTGCTTCTCAGCACCATGCCGCTCTTTTAAAGCGACAAGTAATAATTTATCACGCAACGTTATTGAAGTCAATAACTTTTTTGCTGTTTTCTCACGGAGTCTCTCGTTCCGCTCAGCCGCTCTTAATGCGACGTTTAATAATATAGCACGCTTGTTTTAGAACGGTCAATGGTTTTTATTAAAAAAGTCCTCTTCCTTTAATAAATCGATGGAAGAGGACTTTCAACTATAAATGGTTGGGTTGTTCTACAGGCTTATAGGTGCGGTGGAAAATCTGCGGTCCCTTCGTTTTCTGGGGGATCACCTCGATGGCTCCGTGCTCAACGAGATACTCGATCATCGAGGATAGATCCAGTATATATTCCTGGATTTCCGGATGGACTTTCAATTCGCCGAATGACCACGGCTCTTCTCTGTCGTTCATCAAGTCCAGCAAATGCCGGGCGCTGGAACGGGCTCGCTTGCTGATGGAATGTTCAACGGCCAGGACCATTAGCTGGATCCGTTTTTCCGTCGGCTCCCCACTCTCAATTAACTCCTGATAGAGTTTATAGATTTCAGGCTCAATCCGTTTCACCTGATTCCATACGGTGACTTCCGGATGAAAACCTTTCTCTATAATGGACAACCGGGCCAAATAATGGAGCGAGCTCACCATTCTGCTGTAGGAATCCAAATATTGTTCAGAATCATAAAGATCCTTGGATTCACTGTAACTGCGTATCAGTTTGGCGAATTCTATCGCTTTCTTCAGGCTGCGGTTTTTTTGAGGAAACTCTCGAAGGTGCTCTTTCATTAAAGTCACATATTCATTTCTTTCAAAGATGATGCTTCCATTAATCACCCATTCCACCGCCCGCCGGTAGGAGCTGGTGTCAATCCAGTGATGGAGGAGGGTTTCATCCACAATATGCATTGCTGCTGATTTGTTCTCAAATTCATAGTGCTTCACATACCACAGTTCTTCTGCATCCCGTACGATAATGAAGAGAATCACATCAAAGTTATCCGTGACCGGACTGATTGGTTTGTTCTTTTCCAGGATCAGGATCCCCAGGGTACTGCTCTGGCTGGCTCTTTCCTGATAAATCGGGCGTAATAAATCTTCCATTGTCTTTCCCCCATATTCAATTTCCCTTTCCTGTGTTAATTCGCTACGATGCGCCAAAATCCTTTTTCCGTATTGTATTTGTTCCTAGAAAAATATGCTATACTACGTGGTAGATAAGTAAGGAGGGAGCCTTAGTGGCGTTAAAATACAGCAGTAAAATCAACAAGATCCGTTCTTTTGCTTTCTGGCTGATTTTTCTCGGTATCGGAGTCATGTACATCGGCCTGTTGTTCAAGGACATCGTCTGGCTTATGGCAACGTTCATGATTTTAGGGATGGGCTTTGTCGGACTAAGCACCGTCGTTTACTTCTGGATCGGCATGCTCTCCACCAGGACCATCCAGATCATCTGTCCTTCATGCGAGAAACCGACCAAGATGCTCGGACGGGTCGACGCCTGCATGCATTGTGACCAGCCGCTGACGATGGACAAGTCCCTGGAAGGTAAAGATTTCGATGAGAAGTACAATAAGAAGAAATACCGAAACGAAAAGGCTCCTACACAGTCCTGAGCCGTCCGGACCCGTTATCCACGGGTCTTTTTTTGTATCCATTCATAAAAAATGCCATAAAAAAACTGAAAGCGCAGGGCTTTCAGTTTAGTGGGCCATTTCTGATTGACATTTGGAACACGTTCCATAGACTTCCATACGATGATGGCTTACGTCAAATCCCGTCACCTGTTCAGCTAATGATTCAACTTCGTTAAGGCTTGGATAGTGGAAATCCACGATTTTTCCGCAGTTGTTGCAGATCGCATGGTAGTGGTCACTCGTATTACAGTCGAACCGGCTTGAGGAGTCTCCATAAGTAAGCTCCCGGACCAATCCGATATCCTTGAACACGCGCAGGTTGTTATAAACAGTGGCCACACTCATGTTTGGGAATTTACTTTCCAGCGCTTTGTATATTTCATCAGCTGTAGGGTGGGTCATTGCATTAAGCAGGAATTCAAGCACCGCATGACGCTGTGGAGTGATTCGGACGCCGGATGATTTCAATGTATCAATGGCATCCTGGAGTCGATGATCAGACACGGTCATGCACCTCGCTTTCATAAAATGATTCTTGATTTATAAAATTATTACATTAGAATGCTTACAATTAGTGTAACCTTTCCGTAAACCGGTTGTCAATATGGAAGCCCGCATTCCACGTTGGATTACACATCGGGATGGAGGGGTGTTTCCTTTCCGCTCAGCTTCTTATTCACATATCTGGCCGCAACAAACAGGAAATCCGATAAGCGGTTCAGATAGGACACAACTAGCGGGTTGTTCAGTTCATCCTCCAGCGTAACGGCCAGTCGTTCTGCTCTGCGCACAACGGTACGGGACAGATGGAGGGCGGCTGACGCTTCATGCCCTGATGGTAGTATGAAATTCTTCAACGGGTCAAGTTCCTGGTCCCACGTATCAATCTGCTGTTCAAGGTCTTCAATATGCTCCTGCTTCAGCTTCCAAGTGACATCCTTCCCCTTGGGTGTAGCAAGCTCCGCCCCTACATGAAAGAGAATCGTCTGGATTTTCTCCATCGTCTGCATGAAAGCTGCCTTATCCGTCCAGTCTTCCTTCCTTAGATGACTGAGCGCAACGCCTATGGTTGAATTAGCCTCATCACACGTTCCGTAGGCCTCCACTCTTACATCATTCTTCGCGACACGCTGGCCGTAAATCAAGGAAGTCTGCCCCTTATCACCGGATCTTGTATAAATACGCATCTCAATACCCCCGTTCTGGATCAATAATATTTCTCAACTCACCGTCTCCGTTCAGGAACACCTCAAGGTTTTCTTCAAAAATGGCAAAGCCGCGCGGCACATAATGAGGAGAAATGCCTGAGATATGCGGCGTGACCGTCACATTTTCCTCTCCCCAGAATGGATGAGCCTCCGGAAGCGGCTCTTCTTCAAACACATCAAGCACGGCATGGGCGATTTCATCGGTGGTGACAGCATCCATAATGACGTCAGCCGGAACAAGATCCCCTCTGCCCATGTTCAAAAAGACCGCATGATCAGGCATGGCAGCAAAATGGGCGTGAGTCAGCATGCCCCTCGTCTCTTCGGTGCTCGGCAGGACAGCAACCATAAAATCAGCTTTCGGCAGGATCAGGTGGATGTCGGAAATCGGGTACACCTGGTCAAAATGCACCTTCGGCCGTCCGGACTTGGACAGGCCGATCGTTGTCATCCCGAAAGCTCCGGCAAGGCGGGCCGTTTCTTGAGCGATGGCCCCTGTGCCGAGCAGCACCATCGTGCGTTCACTGATTTCATTCATCTCAGCTCTCCGGCTCCATTCCCGCTTCTGTTCCTGCTTCATCAGCGTCTTGGCTTTTCTTGCCACCTGCAGCAGCATGGATATCGCGTACTCCGCCATCGGCTTGGCATGAATGCCGCGGACGTTGGTCACAAGGATGCCGCGCTTTTTGATTTCGTTAAAAGGCATCCGGTCCATGCCTGCCGACAAGACCATGATCCATTTCAATTTCTTAGCGACTTGGATTTTCTCTTCATCCAGATCCTCCCCGTATGTAATGAACACATCGGCTTCTGCTAAATAATGCTGCGCCTCATGCATCCCGTGACAGAAAACGAAATCCACCTCGTCAAAACGACGGCTCAAATGAATCCGGATTGATTCCGGAACCCTTTTAATAGCTGAAACAATCTTCATCGTGTCCCCTCCATCCTCTTTTTCTTTATCTTAGCTTATAAAGAAACCATAGTCACCTATGGACTATGGTTTCAAGCTGTTCTTATTGAAGGTTTTCACGGATGTATTGAAGAGCCGCTTCCACGTGGCCCTCTACTTTCACTTTGCGGAACTCCTCAGCAAGGTTCCCCTCTTTATCAATGATGAAAGTGGAGCGCTCGATGCCGTAATACTCCTTGCCGAAGTTTTTCTTCAGCTTCCATACGCCAAACTCCTCGGAAACCTTGTGGTCTTCATCTGCAAGAAGCATAAACGGAAGGTCATGCTTGTTAATGAATTTCTCATGAGAATCAACCGGGTCCGGGCTGACACCAAGAATGACAGCGTCCAGATCTTCGAAACTTTCATGATGATCACGGAAGTCACAGGCTTCTGTCGTGCACCCCGGCGTCATATCTTTCGGATAAAAGTACAGGACGACATTCTTTCCTTTGTAATCAGACAAAGAAACGGATTCCCCATTACTTGCCGGCAGTGTGAAATCTTCCACTTGCTTTCCTTTTTCTATAGACATATAAGCACCCTCCTTAAAGATATCTATCCTCTAGGGTACCTTACTCAGAAGGAAACTTCCAATCTCAGTCTCTTTTTTTGTTCGTCTGCCATACTTTGGCGGCAAGAGCCGCGGGAAGCGTGTAACCGATCATAGCCTCTAGAATCGCCAGCCACTTCCCCACCCCTACAGGCAGCATATCTCCATAGCCGACGGTAAATAATGTGACACCGCTGAAATAGATACTACGTATGAATTCTTCGATCCATGATACCCGCCTGGAAGGGATGCCTGTCCGGTATACATCCACCCCTTCCAGAATCAGCACCGTATATATGAGGCCGAAGCCAATCATCACGATGGTGTACAGAAGCATCACAGCAATGAACAGCTGACTCGAAAAAATTTTATGCTCGATTTCCAGGGAGTGAAAGATCTGCCGGAGACTCGCCCCCATCAGAAGCAGTAAAAGGATGCTGACGATAATCGTAACCATAGCGTGCTCCTTCTTATCATCCAGGTGGACATGGGTGACAGGCTTTACTTTTTCTTATGTCTTTTCCGAGATGGATATGCCTCCGGTGCTCGAAGATATTTGCTGAAAAACGGGCGGATGCACAGCCCGCTTTTCAGGGAAAGGCATAAGATACAGTAAACCATGGAAAGGGGGAATTGTAATGGGTTACGGATATGGCGGAGGCTTTGCGCTGATCGTTGTTCTTTTCATCCTTCTAATTATCGTTGGTGCAGCGTTCGTATACTAAGAAGAACATCAACTGATGGGATGACCATAAACCAGTGTATATTCCTCATGGGTGCGACCGGACAGCTGCATAGGTTCGTATTGAAAGACAGAGAAAGACCGGCCTGCTGAGTCAGGACGGTCTTTTTCTATCTTGTGACATGGACAAACATGCTACAATGAGAAAGTGAAACAGTTGTTAGGAGGTATAGCATGAACATTCCACGTTCAGAACAATTATATAAAGAAGCCGAAGCACACATCGTCGGCGGGGTGAACTCTCCTTCACGCGCCTATAAAGGTGTCGGGGGTGGGACACCGGTCTATATGGACAAAGCGCAAGGCTCCCGTTTCTATGATGTCGACGGCAACGAATACATCGATTACCTTGGTGCCTACGGGCCGATCATCACCGGACATGCCCACCCGCATATTACGGAGGCGATCACGAAGGCAGCAGAGAACGGCGTCCTGTACGGGACACCGACGGTTCTCGAAAACCGGTTTGCTAAAATGTTGAAAGATGCCATCCCTTCCCTTGATAAAGTCCGGTTTGTAAACTCCGGAACGGAAGCGGTCATGACGACGATCCGTGTCGCGCGGGCATACACCGGCCGGAATAAAATCATTAAATTCGCCGGCTGCTACCACGGTCACTCCGACCTTGTCCTCGTCGCCGCTGGATCCGGACCTTCCACACTTGGTACACCGGATTCTGCAGGAGTACCGTCATCGATCGCCCAGGATGTCATTACCGTTCCATTCAACGACATTGAACCGTTCAAGGAAGCACTCCGCAAGTATGGCGATGAAATTGCAGGCGTCCTTGTTGAACCGATCGTCGGCAACTTCGGAATTGTTGAGCCAAATCCTGGTTTCCTGGAAACTGTGAATGAGCTGACCCATGAAGCAGGCGCGCTTGTCATCTATGATGAAGTCATCACGGCCTTCCGCTTTACATATGGAAGCGCCCAGCAGTTGTTGAACATCGAACCGGACATGACCGCGATGGGTAAAATCATCGGCGGCGGGCTGCCGATCGGTGCCTATGGCGGACGGGCCGACATCATGGAACAGGTCGCACCGCTCGGACCGGCTTATCAGGCAGGAACCATGGCTGGTAACCCCGCGTCCATGTCAGCAGGAATCGCCTGTCTGGAAATCCTTCAACAGGAAGGTGTGTACGACGAGATGGACCGCCTCGGTCAAAAACTCGAAGAAGGTATCCTCCAGCACGCGGAACAGGCAGGCGTACAGATTCAAATCAACCGCCTGAAAGGAGCCTTAACGGTTTACTTTACAGATGAAAAGGTAGAAAACTACGAGCAGGCGGAAAACACAAATGGAGAACGGTTTGCCCGTTTCTTCAAATTGATGCTTGCTGAGGGCATCAACCTTGCTCCATCTAAATATGAAGCCTGGTTCTTAACGACCGCTCATACGGACGAAGATATCGATCAGACACTCGAAGCGGTTGAGAAGACATTCAAGATTATGGCCGCTGAATAAGCACCATCCCCTTCTTCCTATATAAGAAGGGGATTTTTTTATGGAAAGGGAGTTGCTTATCCTGATATTCCATGCTATTATATATTTATAATTCTGAATATTCCCACGAATTATGATCTTTGTTTCATTTCTTTCCCTTTTCATAGGAACCAGCTCTTGGGACTGGTTCCCCTTGGGCTTATGCTGTTTTCACGCATAAGCCTTTTTCTTTTGTTCTTCCTGCCCTATTATCATGTATAATGATGGCAGTCCTCCTTAATCGAGGAGTTTCCATGTAAAAAGGATGATGCTTGTATGAAACTGGGCGCACGGATGATGAAGACAGGTCTTGCGGTCGGGATAGCTCTTTATTTCGGACACTTGATCGGATTCATCTCCCCATTACTCGCTGCCATTGCTGTTGTTTTTTCCATTCAGCCTTCGATTTACCGTTCCTATCAATCGATTATTGAACAACTTCAGGGGAACATCATCGGGGCCATGATTGCCATTGTTGCCGTATTCACCCTTGGCAATGACCCATTTGTCGTCGGCTTTGCGATTATCCTCGTCATCGGAGTCACATCGACGATGAAGATGAACGAAAATACGATATCTCTTGCGGTCGTAGCGGTCATCGCCTTGATGGATGCCACCGACCAGACCTTTCTTTACTTCGCTGGCTCACGACTCGCATCCATGATTCTCGGTATTCTGGCCGCTTTCATCGTGAACCTCGTCTTCCTGCCTCCAAGGTATGAAACACGATTGTTCACCAAAATCGACAGCGCCACCAATGATATTCTACAGTGGCTCCGCGTGACAACGAGGCAGTTGTCGGACGAGCCCGCTTTAAAATATGAAATTACGAGGATTCAGGATGACATGCGCTGGGTGGATCACACGTACCTGCTGTATTCAGAGGAACGGACCTACTTCAAGGGCAGCCGATTTTCCAAAGGAAGGAAAATGGTGCTCTTCCGACAGTTGATTACGACGACGAAAAAATCTTTCGATGTCCTGAAGGCCTTTTACAGGCTGGACCATAAGATCGAGCAGATCCCGGAGGATTTCCAGGACGCCGTCGTTCAGGAACTGGATAAGCTGATCAATGCCCACGAGAAACTGGTGTTGAGCTTGAAAGGAAGAATAAAACGAACGCACAAGCAGTCTCTCAGGCGGATCGAGGAACCGGATATTCCTTTATTGGTCGAGCGGCTGATGCATGTGTATGAAGAAAGCAACAATCCCGATAAGCTCGTTTTCCTTCCCCTCGCCTCGCAGCTGATGGAATACCATTATCAGCTTGAGCGGTTGAAGAGACTGTTGAAAAGTTACCAGAACCACCACCAGGGTGACTTCATCCAGACATCAGACAAATAGGAAAGAAGGTACCGCTAACGCGGACTTTAGACGGCCGGGAAGATTTCCGGCCGTCTTTTTTTGTCAGGTTCACTAAAAAAGGATGTTCTCCAGTGGTTTATTAGAGAAGATGATGTTCTGAGACACATATGTTGGGAAGTTACGCCTTCGGGTACAGTCAGTTGAGACCATAAACTTTTTTTAAAGACACAAAAAAGGCATCCGCCCATGCGGATGCCTTCTTTTTACATATTGGAATAGGTGGCTGGTTCATCCAGTTCCTGAACTTGATAAAGATCATAATAATGACCTTTCTTCCTCATTAACTCGTGGTGGGGGCCGACTTCAACGATTTCTCCGTTCTCAATGAGAACAATCCGATCCGCATGCGTGATTGTTGATAAGCGGTGGGCAACAATGAATGTCGTCCGCGATGATGCAAGACGTTCCAGCGCCCCTTGGATGAGATGCTCACTTTCCAGGTCAAGCGCACTCGTCGCTTCATCGAGCACTAACAGAGGTGGGTTTTTCAGGAAGACACGCGCAATCGCGACGCGCTGCTTCTGTCCTCCGGAAAGCTTCACTCCACGCTCACCGACGAGGGTGTCGTACCCGTTAGGAAGATCCATAATGAAGTCATGAGCATTGGCTGCCTTGGCCGCTTCGAACATTTCCTCATCTGTCGCATCAGGGTTTCCCATCCGGATGTTCATCGCAATGGATTCACTGAACAAAATGTTGTCCTGCAGCACCATCCCGATTTTATCACGGAGCGAACGAGCCTGAACTTCTCGGATATCCGTGCCATCCAACAGGATTTTCCCTGCTGTCACGTCGTAAAACCTTGGAATCAAGCTGATCAGTGTAGACTTACCACCTCCACTCATTCCGACAAAGGCGATCGTCTCTCCTTTTTGGATATGCAGATCGATATCCTTCAGCACGAGCGGATCTTCTTCATCATAACGGAAGGAAACGCCCTCCAGGCGCACATCACCTTCTACATGCTCCAGCTTCTTGGCCCCGGGTTCATCGACAATGTCATATTCCTCATCGACAAATTCAAAGACACGGTCCATGGAAGCAATCGACTGGGTCAGGACAGTGGCTGAGTTCACAAGTCTCCTCAGCGGATTGTACACACGGTCCATGTAGCCAATGAACGCGACCATCGTACCGACCGTCAACGAGCCGGTAATGACCTGGTACCCGGCAAAGGTAATGACGAGCAGTGGAGCCAGATCCGTAATCGTGTTCGTCACGGTATACGTGTACGCATTCCAATTGGTGTGCGTAATCGCCTTATCCAGGAAGTTTTTGTTTTTCGTACCGAACTGGGCCTGTTCATGGTCTTCCAAAGCAAAACTCCGAGTGACCGGAACTCCCTGCACGCGTTCATGCAGATGCCCCTGGACTTCAGCAAGGGCCTGGGAACGATCGCGCGTCAACTGGCGGAGACGAGCGTAAAAGTATTTGACCGCAAACCCGTAAAACGGGAATAAAGCAATCGCTACAAGCGTGAGCCATGGGTCCATCGTCAGCATGATAATAACCGCAACAACAATCGTGATCATATCGAGCCAGATGTTCATCAGGCCTGTGATGACAAACGTCTTCGTCTGTTCAACGTCATGAATGACACGAGAAATGATCTCTCCCGTCTTTGTCCTGGAATAAAACCGCAGACTAAGACGCTGGATATGATCGAACAGCTTTTCACGGATATCATAGAGGATGTGGCTTCCGATCCACTGGGCGAGATACTGGCGGATATATTCCACCGGCGGTCTCAGCACGAGGAAAACGAAGAGCGCTCCGCCCATCAGCCAGAGCAGCTGATCCATTTTTTCCGACTGGGCCATCTGATCTGCATTAATGATGTCATCAATGACGTATTTCGTTATCAACGGCATCAGCAGTGGAATGGAGAATTTAATGATTCCAATAAGAACGGTTAAAATTATTTTTCCTTTATACGGTTTGACAAACTTCAAGTACCTCTTGATGCTGTCCAAAAAATCACCTGCTTCCTTTCACCTGAACAACAAGAGAAGCGCACTCCTTAGAAGTGCGCATCCACTCATTATCTATACGTTAAATATCTTTCGTACCACTGATCAATAAACTCCGGCGAGAAAGGTCCCTTTCTCTGCCTGATCCATCTAAGTAAAATATCCACATTGTTATACAGAATACGGTCCAGCACGTGAGGATAGTTCATTCTTCTCTTATGAACTTCATACTCGTCCTCATCTAAAATCTTGTACGTCATATCCGGAAACACCTTCACATCGAGATCATAATCGATGTACTTGATGGTTCCATCCTCATAGATGAAGGGAGAGCTGATATTACAGTAATAGTACACGCCGTCTGTCCGAATCATCCCGATGACGTTGAACCAGTACTTGGAATGGAAATAACAGATGGCAGGCTCTCTGGTCACCCAGCGGCGGCCATCGCTTTCTGTGACGGTCGTCCGGTCATTGGCACCAATGATGACATGCCTCGTTCCTTTTAATATCGTTGTACTTTCCCAAACACGGTGTAAATGCCCATTATGCTTATAGCTTTGAATTTCAATCCGCTTCCCTGCTTCCGGGCCGGGCATAAGATCCCCCCTTCCCTTTCTTTACCGTTTCACCTTCTGTCTATTATAACGACAAACGAAAGCGAATGAAAACAATTACTCTGAAAAGTATGCCGGACGCTCCCTTCTTTTTTTCAAGAGAACGGGGAGGGGATTCAAGATGGACCATTATATAGGAAGAAAAAGAAAAAAGAGCCGCCCGTTGCCGGGACGGCTCTTTCTCATGGGAGATTGCAACAGGCTAATCAAACAGCCCGGCCAACCTGCCAAAGATTCAGGTTACTTTTTCTTCGCCTGAGATTTTTGGTTCTGCTCGATTACGTGCTGTGCATCTGTCTGCTTGGCAAACTCAGCGCCGTATTGGGAATTCCCTTGAGCAGCTTGTTGGTTTTGTTGTTTTACGTGATTAACATCCGTACCAGCTGCTGTTTTGTTTTGTTTCGGTTGCTTAGCCATGTGTATCACCTCCGCAAAAATTATTGTGTACAGCGAGCCTCTGTTTCATTCCTCATCGATCGAAATTTTTCACAAAAAAAGAGCGACCCTTGATGGGACGCTCTTTTCTGATGCTTTGATTAGTTGGCAAGACGCTTCGTACCGATATAGCGGCTTCCCCAGTAGTTGCTGGAAAGGGAGCTGATTTCCACGCCGTTCGTAGAACCTGTGTGGATGAACTTGCCGTTTCCAAGGTAGATTCCTGCGTGAGACGCTCCAGGCTTGTACGTTTCAAAGAAGACGATGTCTCCAACCTGGCGCTGGGAATCACTGACAGACTGCATACGGCTGTCTGCATAAATGGTAGCTACTGTACGTGGAATGCTTACGCCTTCCTGTGCGAATACGTAGTTAAGGAATCCACTGCAGTCAAAACCGGATGGTGTGCTTCCTGCCCATACATATGGTGTACCGATGTGCTTTTTAGCTTCTGCAACCAGTCCATCTACAAATCCAGAGTTTGAACTTGAAGAACTCGTGGTAGATGTATGACTAGAGGATGAAGAGGAAGATGAAGAAGACGATGTAGACGCCTCACCACTTACCTTCAACTTCTGACCTACATAAATCGTTGTACCGGACAAGCCGTTCAGGCTCTTAAGGCTGGACACGGATGTTCCGTACTCGTATGCAATAACAGAAAGGGAATCACCGCTCTGAACGGTATATGTGCTTGTTGACTTAGATGAAGAAGAGCTTGAGCTGCTGGAAGAAGTAGACTTACTGGAGCTGGAAGAACTTCCAGAAAGAGAAAGCTTCTGTCCAGGATGGATAACATCACTGGAAATATTATTCATGCTCTTCAACTTAGAAACCGACATGCCGTGGTTTACTGCAATCGCCCAAAGGGAATCACCACTTTTAACAGTGTACGATCCACTTCCGGAATTGGAAGACGACGTTGATTTCTGTGAAGATGATGCATCTTTTTCAACAATCAAACTCTGACCAACGTAAATCATGCTGGAATTCAGACCATTCCATGATTTGATTTCTGAAACAGATCCGTCATACTGCCTGCTCAAATCCCAGATTGTATCCCCGGATTTAACCTTGTGCAATTCATCCGCAAAAACTGAAGTTCCCATAACAGATGCCCCAAGCAAAGCTCCACTGACCGCCGTAACCAATTTTTTCTTATTCATGTATTCTTTACTCTCCCCTATGTATGAATTGTTATAATTGTGCAATCAAATAACCTAAATCCCATTATTCATAAAAGACAATTGTTTGTAAATACTCCAAAACTTCTACAAATACCAACAAAGCCAGTCGAACCCTTTGATACCAAGGTTTTCCACGCTTCGTTACATTTACTTTACAGGTTTGTTACATGTGTATTTGTCGAATTTTGTTTGTATGAGCAGGACAATTGTACATACATTAAGGAGGAAAAGGAGGCTGTTCTTTTATGTATGTTGGAAGAGATTTAGCTGGATTGACGATGGAACCCAAACAAAACTGGGAAGAAAAAGAGCTGGGGTATTTTCATACATCCCTGTCGCAGGCCGCGCCCTATCTGAATGCAGAAGGTGTCACGCTGCTCAGGGAAATCAACAAAGAAATAGAGCGCCGCGGCGGTCTGGAAGCAAAGGAAGCTTCCTGGACCAGCGGCACTCATACAGTTACGGACTAATATACGGATGGGCTTTTTGATGGGATACGGGAAATGGATGATCAAGCATGGCTTCACGGGTGACAAACCTGGCCCGCTCATGATCGAGATGGCCACTTTTCACAACGGCTCTGACCACATCCATTTCCCAGATCAAATGGGAAAACACATGACGGACATGATCCACCTTTTCCCCGAGTTCTACCTTCAGACCATACTCCCCGTACACCCAGACCGGTACGGATTCCTGATCCACATCTTCCAGTGGAACCATCGGATACTGCCACAGCGAGGCCAGAAGCCCTTCTCCGGGGCGCTGCTCAATTAATACCTCACCTTGGTCATTTTCAATTAAAAGCAGCAGGTAAGGGATTTTTTTCTGTTTTTTCTTCGACGCTTTAATAGGGAGTTCGGTTTCGGCTCCTTTTTCAAAGGCGCTGCAGTGATCCTGCACCGGACAAAGCATACAGGACGGTGTCTTCGGTGTGCAGATAAGGGCACCAAGCTCCATCAGCCCCTGATTGAAGGCGGATGGATCCTCTTTGGAGATCAAGTGCCGGACGAGTTCTTCAAACAGCTTTCTTGTGCTCTGTTTACTGATATCATCCTCTACATAAAGAATACGGGAAAGCACCCGCATCACATTTCCATCGACAGCCGGCTCCGGTGTATCATAAGCTATACTCAAGATCGCCCCTTTCGTATAGGGTCCGACGCCTTTCAGTTTCCCAAGTTCATCCGGGTCACTCGGTACTACCCCGTCATAGGATTCGACAACTTCCCTGACAGCGTTTTGCAAATTTCGAGCACGGGAATAGTAACCTAACCCCTCCCATGCCTTTAAAACCTCCTGCTCATCGGCTTCGGCTAAGGCTTCGGGGCTTGGGAATCTGCTCATAAAATGGTTAAAATAAGGAATAACCGTATCAACACGGGTCTGTTGGAGCATAATTTCTGATACCCAGACTCTGTATGGGTCCTGATTTTCCCGCCAGGGCAGGATTCTCTGCTCTTTTTTAAACCAGGATATAAGATCATCTCTAAAAGCATTTACATTGGTATGATTCAATAGGAAGGGAACTCTTTCTTTCGGTTTCACTGGAAACACCTTTCTTATTTAACGTTTTCGTCACCCAAAAAGGAGGTTTGTACGTTGGATACTGGTACTCATGTGGTCATGGGTGTCGCTCTTGGCGGTATCGCTACGCTTGACCCAGCCGTAAGCTCTGATCCGGCTTTATTCAATGCTGTCCTGATCGGCACGCTCGTCGGGTCACAGGCGCCGGACATTGACACCGTTCTGAAACTGAAAAACAATGCCGTTTACATCCGCCATCACCGGGGAATTACCCACTCCATTCCGGCGGTCCTTTTATGGGGAATCAGTATCCCCGGCATCATATACTTATTTAACCCGGAGGTCAACTTTCTCCATTTGTGGCTGTGGAGCTTTTTAGCGGTCATTCTTCACGTATTCGTAGACATCTTCAACGCCTACGGGACCCAGGCCTACCGTCCGATTACGAAACGCTGGGTCGCTTATGGCTTCATCAACACCTTCGACCCTTATATTTTCATTCTGCATATCGCCGGGATCGTCGCTTGGAACCTTGGGGCTTCACCCGGAATGATGTGGCTGACCATTTACGGAGTCATTGCCATTTATTACGTGAAACGGTATTTCGATAAACGGGAACTTGTCCGCCTCATTCATGAAAATGTGGACGGAGTGACTCAGATTGCCACCTCCCCCACCATCAAGCAGAATATATGGCGGATTGCCATTACGACTCCGGAACATTATTACGTAGGAAGGGCCGAAAACGGACATTTGAAAATTCTGGACAGATTCGTGAATAAACCGATTGATTACGATGATCCGGTCGTTCAAAAAGCATTAACCGACCAGAACATCAAAGCCTTTCTGTCCTTTTCACCCGTCTACCGCTATGAATTAAGCTACTTTGACGAGTATACAGAAGTCCGTTTCATTGATCTGCGCTACCGCTCCCGCGGACGTTATCCTTTTGTAGCTGTTGCGCAGATTGATGATGAGCATGGAGACCACTTGAAGATTCTCAATTCCTATACCGGCTGGGTGTTCACGGAGGAAAAACTGCAGAATAAACTCAGTCCGATGGAATCGAAGTCGTAATGAAAAAAACCTCTTTGAAGAGAGGCCACTGAAAGAATGAGGATTTGCTAAAGGTAAAGTTTTAAAAAAGCGGATGGTATGGATAAAATATTCCATGCCATCCGCTTTTTTTATATTTATGAGGCTTTTCGTTGTACAAGAAAAAAAGGGATTTTCTTTTATAAATCAAAGTCAAATCACTTTTTAAAGATGGGACACCGTTAATTCCACGAGAAGCGTTCGATGGTGACGCCTGCGGGAACAGCGCGAGCCGAAGACCCACTTGGTCAAGTGATCTTCTTGACCAAGTTAGCTGAGGCCGTGCCTACGGCAAGCATCCATCGACAAGCAATTCGTGAGAATCAACAACTTTAAACCACTTCTCCTGATTAGGAAGGATTTTTCAGCGGCCTCCTTTGAAGAGGCTCCCTTTTTAATGCAGATCCCCTTTTTTCTCAAGCATTTTCTTGTATTTCGAATTGGTGGCCGCGAACTCATGAAGCCTTGGTCCGTAATTTTGGATCCACTGTGTCACAATCTGTTCCGTCACTTTCTTTCCTTCGTATTCACGACCTGCCTTCGCCCGTGTCGTTTCGAAATCCTCCCACAAAAGCTCGACCCATGTAAGGGCCTCTTCCATTGTCAAATGTTCGTTCTTCTTATATAGGGTTTCAGCCAGACGCTGATAAATTTCATTCATGGTACCACTCCGTCTCTGCCATAGTTTACCCTTTATTATAACACATCACAGGCAGCAGGCGGGGTATACTAAGCCTGCCTCTTCCCGGAGGCATAGGAGGGTGACGAATGCGTAACAAGGCCAAAAATTTCCCGAATGTTCATATGACCCACGCACCGGATGATCAGAGTGAATACTCGAACAAGCGTCCGAACGGAACGATCAACAATAAGCCGCAGGAACGCGCGGCCCGATCGAGACACCGTGATGTTAACGACACAGGGAGGAATTACCATGGGTAAGCGTAATTTCAAAGCCGCTCCGGCTTCTCATTCCCACCGAAGCTCAAAGCACATGAGCCGACGTGTGAATGGTGAAACAGAGCAGACGCAGGCGAACCAGATCACTGAAATTCAAATGAGAAAAAGAAACTAAAGAAACCAGGTACCTTATGTACCCGGTTCAGGCTGTCGAGAATTCCTCGACAGCCTTTTTTAACTGAGGCTGTACCGTTTCTGTAGAATGCGTGGGTTCACCTGGTATTTTAAAGGCGCTGATAAAGGAAAAGCATCCTTTACCAGCGCCTTATTGTAAATATGTCTACTCCCTGCGCATGATGGCGGGGAGCGTTCGGTGGTAACGTCTGCGGGAACAGCACGATCCGAAGATCCAATTGGTCAGGCGATCTTCTTGACCAAATCAGCTGAGGCCGTTCCCACGGCAGTCATCCACCGATAAGCAGAGCGGTGTACTCGATACTTTCTATTCCTGCACGCGACGGCCGAGCATGGAAATCGGCAGAGCCTCTTCTTCTGTACTCACCTTTTGACCATTCTGCTTCCGATATCCCCAGGCAAAAATTCCGTTCATATATTCGATGAAGAAGGTATGCTCATAGTCTCCGTCCATTTCGTAGGTTTCCCCTGCTGAGAAATCGTCCGGATTCATCATATAGGCTTTAGCCATAATGATCTTCCGTTCATGGACAGCGTATTCATTGACCATGCCAAGCTGCTCCGCCTTCTGGGCTTTTTCTGTCAGCTCGGCTATTTCATCCCTTAACTCTCTCTCTGAATAGTCACTGTATCTCCGTTCCATCCTTCTCCCCCTTATCTGTACTTTCTTTACATTCTAACAGGCTTTAGCGACAATGGATATATGTCTGGACAAGGAGGCTGATTTCATTGGCAAAGATTTGGATAACAGGTGCCGGAACAGGACTGGGAAGGGCTCTCGCCCACACCTATGCCCGGGAAGGAAACCACATTGTATTGAGTGGCAGGAAATATGAACCCTTAGCGGCTGTTCAGAGGGAAATTGAACAGAATAACGGAAGCGCAGAGGTTATCGTCTGCGATATTACAACCCCTTCCTCCATCGCTTCGGCTGTAGAGAATATCGACCACGTCGATGTATTGATCAATAACGCCGGAACCGGCATTTTCGGAGAGCTGTCCTCCTACTCTGAGAACGATATAGAACAATTGCTGGGAACCAACGTCAAGGGGACGATCCTTATGACACAGGCAGCCCTTCCCCGTCTGCGGCAGTCTGAAGGCCGCGTGTTGAATATCATTTCCACAGCCGGCCTGCGCGGGAAAAAGAACGAAAGCATCTACTGCGCCAGTAAATTTGCTCTCAGAGGCTTCACAGAGAGTCTGCAGAAGGAATGGGAAGAAGAAAGCATCACAGCGACCGCTGTCTATATGGGCGGGATGAATACACCATTCTGGAACGATACCGACCACGTTCAACATCCGGAGAAGATGAAGAGCCCGGAAATCGCAGCAGATCAAATTTACAAAGAGGATGACGGCCGCACCGAAATTTTTGTTGACCGTTAAGTAACATGTGAGCTCAGATCACCCCTTTCTTACATGGGACTTGTATGAGGCGGCCTTGGGAATGACTCCCTTTCCGCGGGGTATCGTGAGCCGCGGAAAGCAGACGGTTTTCCCTGCCATCCCATGTTCTGAGTGAACAACGGACCGAACCCCTAATTCCAGACGGGGACGATTTAGTAATCGTTTAAACTATCAACAACAGATTTTAACAAAGCTGAAAAATAAAAAGACAGCCTGCCGGATCGGCAGGCTGTCTTTTTTTATGAATTACTCACCAAGGTTTTCTTCTTTTGCTTTTGCAACAACAGCGTTTACTGCTTCTTCTTCGTCTGCACCTTCAGCAGAGAACGTGACTTCAGCGCCGTTTGGAATTCCAAGGGACATGACGCCCATGATGGATTTCATGTTAACGGACTTGCCATTGTACTCAAGGTTTACGTCAGATTCGAATCGGCCGGCTACTTGTACAAGTGCTGTGGCTGGACGTGCGTGTACACCGTCCGCAGATGTGATTTTCATTGTTTGTTGTGCCATGATACATTCTCCTTTTTATTCAGTGATTTCTACAATATCCGGCTGGTTATGATTCACTTCACCAGATGCTTTCAGGCTGACACTCTTGCCTTCCTGAAGGTTTGTAAAGATAATCGGTGTCACAATAGACGGAGCGTTTTCCTTAACGAAGTCCAGATCGACCTCCATTAACGCCTGTCCCTGCTTCACTTCGTCTCCTTCAGCTATTTTAGCTGTAAATCCTTCACCTTTCAATCCTACTGTATCAATTCCGATATGAAGCAGGATTTCCATGCCATTATCAGCTTCAAGGCCGATCGCATGTTTTGTAGGGAATACGTTCAACACTTTACCATTGATCGGTGATACCACTTTTCCGTCAACCGGCTCGATGGCAAAGCCGTCACCCATCATTTTACCAGAGAACACCTGATCCGGCACCTCTGTAATCGGCATGATTTTCCCTTTCAGCGGGCTGACAAACGAAAGCTCGCCTTCAGCAACAGGAGCTTCTGCCTGTTTCTGTTCATTCATAATTTCAGCTACGTCTTCTTTGGAACGTGGTGTTTTACCATCAATGATGTCCTGCATTTGTCCACGCAGCGTATCAGAGACAGGGCCGAAGATAGCCTGGATGTTGTTTCCAACTTCCATGACCCCGGAAGCACCTAGTTTCTTCAGACGGTTTTTGTTGACATCATTTTTATCGTTTACAGAGACACGGAGTCTTGTGATACAAGCATCCAGGTGGTCGATGTTTTTCTGACCGCCCATCGCCTCAAGAATTTCAAATGGCAGGTCGCCCACTTCTCCATCCTCTTCTTCATCTTCTGCTTCGTCTTCACGGCCTGGAGTAGCCAGGTTGAACTTAAGGATCGCCCAGCGGAACCCGAAGTAGTAGATGACGGAGAAGATAAGTCCAACGATGATGACCCACCACCAGTCTGTACGGTTGGGAAGGACACCAAAGAGAATAAAGTCAATCAGACCACCGGAGAAGGTCTGTCCGATTTTCACCCCGAGGATCTCCATGATCATGAAGGAGAATCCGGCAAATACAGCGTGAATAGCGAAAAGGATCGGTGCTACGAACAAGAATGAGAATTCAATCGGTTCTGTAATCCCTGTAAGGAAAGAAGTCAGGGCAGCAGAAGCCATGATTCCTCCGACCACTTTTTTACGTTCCGGCTTCGCTGTGTGATAAATGGCAAGCGCTGCCGCGGGAAGACCGAACATCATGAACGGGAATTTACCGACCATGAAAGTACCGGCAGTAAAATCAACCCCATCTTTCAGCTGTTCGAAGAAAATTGTCTGGTCACCACGGATAATTTCACCGGCCGCGTTGGTGTAGGAACCAAACTCAAACCAGAATGGTGAATAGAAAATGTGGTGCAGACCAAATGGAATCATGGAACGCTCAATCAGGCCGAAGAAGAAAGCAGAGATGGTCTGGTTTCCTTCAAGCATCAGCTGGGAAAGAGCATTCAGACCGGCTTGTGCAAACGGCCATACCCAAAGCATAATCACACCTAGAATCAAGGACGTAAACGCCGTGATGATTGGAACGAAACGTTTACCGGCAAAGAATCCAAGGAACTGTGGCAGTTCTATATTGAAATACCGGTTGTACATCGATGCTGCTAATATACCGACGATAATACCTCCAAAGACTCCGGTCTGGAGCGTTGGTATACCGAGGACTTCCGCATAGGCGGGATCAGAGACCATGTCGGCATCAACGTTACCGAGCACGCCCATAACAACGTTCATAATTAAGTAACCGATAATCGCAGCAAGACCTGCAACACCATCGCCTTTAGCAAGACCGATGGCAACACCTACAGCGAAAAGAAGCGGCAGGTTGGCAAAGACAATTCCACCAGCTTCAGCCATCACCTGGAGCAGTGTCTGCACCCACTCGGTACCGAAGAATGGAACTTTGTCGACAAAGCTGTCCTGTGCAAAACTTGTACCAAAAGCGAGAAGAATACCGGCTGCAGGCAGCAGGGCCACAGGGGTCATCAACGCTTTACCGACTTTTTGCAGTGTGCCGAAAGCATTCTTAAACATAAGTATTTCCTCCTTTTTGTTTGTGGCAGAAATGCCGGAGCAATCAAACTAAAACGGTTTCAGTCTTAAACAGATCATGACCATGTAGGAATAATGACTTGAAGCCGATCTGTTTATGGACATAAAAAAGGCATGAGCACAGCAGGCGAAAGTGGCATAAGGATAGACCTATCCCTATGATAACCACTTCCCCTGCATGTACTCATGCCTGATCGTGTCAGTAACACGTACGTTTTAGGATTTATGGGTTAAACGCTGCAGATGAATCGTGAGATAAACGGCTTCTGATTCATCTACGGGTTTATTCAGCTGTTTCTGCATCACTTTAATCAACTTCCAAGCAAGATTATAGCATACCGGGTACTCTTGTTTCAACATCTCAGCGAGACGAATTTCATCCCCTGCCGATTCCCCCTGGTAGACACGGTCGATTGCTCTGTGAAGGTGCTGGACAAGCCGGTGATAATCGACACTTTTTTTGTCGATTTCAACGTCCATGGTTTCCTCCACAATTCCTACAAGCCGGGTAATCAACTGGTTATGCCGGTTGATTTCCCGGAGCGTCTTATCCGTGACTGCACTATGAATATGCAGCGCAATAAAACCGGTTTCCCCTTCCGGAAAATGAATGCCCATCTGGTCGTAGATCATTGTCACCACTTCTGTCGCCACCTGGTATTCCTTCGGGTAAAGCGATTCGATTTCGAACAGGAAAGGATTGGTGAACTGCATTTCCTTTTTCGCCCTGTTGATGGCGAAAGCGATGTGGTCAGTCAGAGCCACGTGGATATGCTGGTTCAGCTCCTGCCCCATCCTCGCTTCAATATGATGCAGAATATCATTCATAAAATCGATCAGCGCTTCATCAATGTAAGGCAGCAGATTGACATACTGTTCCTTTTCCTGTTCATTGCTCAATAGAAAGGTTTTGTCGGCTTTATCGAAGGAGACGTCCTCCCCTGTGGACTTGTTAAAACCGATCCCTTTTCCGATCAGCACCACTTCCTCGTAGGACGGGTGGGCAGCAATGATGACGTTATTATTCAATACTTTTTTTATTGTTAATTGCTGTTCCATAACGGTCCCCCACTAACATCACACTAAAAGCGTTTTCAGTCATCTCATAACTTCTATCCTATAGTTGATTTGTATTTTTTACAAGAGGTTAAACTACGGGCAGGTATTCTCCTTTGTGTGTAAGCGATTACGTCGTGTACAATCATGAAGGTACTTGATAAATGCCAAAGGAAGGAGCATTTCCATGATCAAATTGTTTGTTACAGACCTTGATGGCACCCTGCTCGGTCAGGACCATTATATAAAGAATGAAGATGTAGACGCCTTAAAAAAGATGATCGACTACGGGACTCCGCTTGCCGTAGCATCCGGACGGATGGACCATGAAATCAGCGAGGTGCTGAAACGTGTTGGCGTCAATGGCCACCGCGTCAGCCAGAACGGTGCTTTCGTGTTTGACGATCAGAACAAGCCGGTCCTCGCAAAGACGTTCGACCCTGAGCTTGCCCGCCGGATTGTCAGTGAAATTGACGCCGAACCGATGGTTAAAACCGTATCGACAGCTGATGAAACCTTTACGAAGGAGCACAGCCACTGGATCGACCTCATTTCCGAGCAGATGTTCCATGACATCATCGTTAAGCCGGAGCTGAATGAGCTGATCGGTACAAAAGTGACCCCGTCCAAGATTACCCTGCACGGACAGGAAGCCGATGTCATCAAGGCTGCTGATAAAGTCGCAGGCACTTTCGGCGAAGAAATCGACAGCTTCATCTCCCATGAAACCTGCGTGGATATGATGCCTAAAAACATCAATAAGCAGAGTGGTTTGAAAAAGTTGATCGAAGGACTCGGGCTTGCGCCTGAAGAAATTGCCTGTGTCGGGGATTCCTTTAATGATGTAAGCATGTTTGAAATGACACCGCACAGCTACGTCATGTCCACAGCACGTGATGAAGTGAAAGCGAAAGCCGGTACGGTTGTCGATCATGTTCACGAAGCCATTGAAGACCTTGATAAAAAAGGCCTGCTCAGAAAACAAGAACAAGTAGTTGACGTTTAAGTCACCTGCTTGTTCTTTTTTCATGCTAGCTTTCTTCGATATATTCCTCCATGAACCTGTCAATGGAATCGAATGCAAACCCTTTTCGGTACAGGCCTGCTTTCACCTTCTGCTTCAGTTCATAGCCTTCTGCCTTGGAAGAATACTTCCGGAGCAGCTTCTCCCCCTGGTGAACGACCGCCTGCCACTCGGCATCCTCATTTTCCTCATCAGGGAGCTGTGTAAGCACCTCTTTGATGACATCTCCTGTAAAACCTTTCTGCATCAGCGTCTGCTGCACCTGTTGAACCTGCTGTTTATGAGACTTCCTGCCATCGTTCCTCATTTTCTTTTCCGCAAATTTCAAGGCTTTTTCAATCTGCTCGTCGAAAGAATAATGATGAAGCGCATCCGCTGCGGTCTGCGCATGGACCCCTTTTTCAATCAGTTCCTTTTTCACCATGAGCGGCCCTTTACTGGAAGTCGTCACCCTCGTCCGGACAAGGGAACGGGCAAATTCCTGATCATTCAGCAGCCGCTCGTTTTTTAACCGCTGGATGATTTCATCAATCTGCTCCGGATCGGTTTCCTTGTCCGTCAAATAATCACGGATTTCCTTTTCCGATCGCATTCGATAGCTTAAATAATTGATGGCAAGGGTATAGGATTTATGCAGGTTATCACTCTGAATCAGTGCCTGGACCGCGGCATCATCAAGCTCCATATTTTTCTGGAGGTTGTGCTTGATGAGGACATCTTCATCAACACTGAATCCGTATTCTTCTCCCTGGCCTTTATCCAGAAAAATATTGTACCGTGCCTTATTTTTTTTCTGCGTTGTAATTTTTGTCAGTTTAGCCATTCGCTTCACCCCAATGCGTTTATTTTACCACGACTCCACCTTATATACATGATAAAGGACCGGGGACAGCCTATCCATAGAACAGGAGGAATAGAAATGAAAATTGCCGTAACTGGTGGAACAGGATTTGTAGGACAGAAACTCGTACAATCGTTACAAGAGGAAGGTCATGACATCTACATACTGACCCGGAGTCCCGAAAAGCACCAAAACACAGATCAGGTCACTTATGTTGGATGGTTGAAGGAATCCTTCAACCCGGAAAAGAAACTGCCTTTGCTGGACGCCATTGTAAACCTGGCCGGTGAATCGTTGAACAGCGGACGGTGGACAGAGGAAAAGAAACAGTCCATCCTAAAGAGCCGGATCGAAGCCACTGAGGGCGTGCTTGACTTGATTGATGCCCTTCCTGAAAAGCCGGATGTACTCGTCAACGCATCAGCTGTCGGATTTTATGGACAATCCAAAACGAAAACGTTTACGGAAGAAACGACAAAAGCAGGGAACGATTTTCTTGCGAGTGTCGTCGTGGAATGGGAGGAAAGAGCGGCTAAAGCCAAGGAAAAAGGGGTGCGGACCGTTTATGTGCGCTTCGGAATTATCTTAGGTGAGGAAGGCGCCCTTCCTAAAATGGTCCTGCCTTACAAAATGATGGTCGGTGGAAACCTTGGCTCCGGCGAGCAGTGGATGTCCTGGATCCACGTCCAGGACGTTGTCGGCCTCATTCAATTTGCCCTCATTCACCCTGACCTGGAGGGGCCGTTGAATGGAACAGCTCCCAATCCGAAGCGAAACAAGGATTTCGGACAGACATTGGGGGATGTTCTCAACCGGCCGCACTGGCTCCCGGCTCCGGCCTTCGCATTGAAGGCGGCGCTTGGAGATATGAGCACCCTCTTGCTCGATGGTCAGGCCGTCATTCCGAAAAAAGCGCTCCGCGAAGGGTACAGCTTCAAGTATCCCGAACTAGAGCCGGCTCTTGCCTCTATTTTGGAAAACTAGCAAAAAAAGGAACAAAGTCCCGGACTTTGTTCCTTTTTTTAGAGCCAACAGGACAGAATAACCGTATAATAAAAGTATAACTATTGGAAAGGCTGTATGTTTATGATGACTGTCATTAAGAATGTCCATATTCACCCGATCACCTCCCCTTCTATTCCGAATGGCTCTGTCCACGTTGTCGACGGAAAAATTCAGGATTATGGAGCGGACCTTCAAATTCCTGAACAAGCGGAATGCATTGATGGAAAAGGCATGGACTTGTATCCCGGCTTTATTGACGTCCACACCCACCTCGGATTATATGATGAAGGTACAGGCTGGGCAGGCAGTGATGCCAACGAAACGATCGAAGCCATTACTCCACACTTAAGAGCTATCGACGGCGCTCATCCGCTGGATCCTGCCTTCTTCAATGCGCGCAAAGCGGGTGTCACGACTGCCCACATTATGCCGGGGAGCGCCAACATGATCGGCGGAATGACGTCGGTTATCAAGACCGTTGGCCATACGATCAACCAAATGATTCTACGGCAGACGGCCGGACTGAAGCTGGCTCTCGGTGAAAACCCGAAACGCATTCACTCCCAGTCCAAAAATGCGTCCATTACGCGTCTTGGAATTATGGGGACGCTTCGGGAAACGTTCTATGCTGCCATGAAAGATCCCGACCCCGGCCTCCGTGTCCAGCCGATACTCAAAGCGCTCAATAAGGAAATCCCTGTCCGGATCCACGCACACAGAGCGGATGACATTGTTACAGCGCTCCGGTTTGCAGATGAGTTCGATCTCGATTTAAGAATCGAACACTGTACAGAAGGGCACCTGATTGCAGACGAGCTGGCCGGCCGTGATCTTCAGGTATCTGTCGGCCCCACCTTTACACGGGCGTCTAAAATTGAACTGCGCAACAAAACGTGGCAGACGTATAAAATTCTGCATGACTACGGCATTAAAGTATCGATTACGACCGATCATCCCTACACCCCTATCCAATACTTAAACATCTGCGCAGCCCTGGCGGCCAGAGAAGGAATGGAAATTGAGGATGCCCTCCGCGGCATTACCATTACTCCAGCGAAAAACCTTGGCGTGGATGACCGTGTCGGATCTATCGAAAAAGGCAAAGATGCCGACCTTGTCCTATGGAGCGGCCACCCTTTCGAGTATCTCTCCAAACCGATATGGACAATGATTGATGGGAAAATGGTTTACTATCAGGAATAACAAAACAAGCCTCCACCATAAGCGGGTGGAGGCTTGTTTTCATTCATTCAAGATTGGCATGCTTTCCGTACATCGTCTCTGAATCCAGTCCTTTTTTCTCCATCAGACCTAAAATCAAAGCATCATATAAGACAAGCATGGTTTGTTCAAATAAAGATCCCATCGGCTGTATCGTGCGGAACTCTTCCTGACCACGGTCTTTTGGTGCACCCGGCATTTGAACCGTCAAATCCGCTGTTTTTCCGATTGTAGAATCAGGCTTGATCGTAACAGCCGCCACTTTTCCACCTAAACGCTTTGCCTTTTCTGCAACAGCCGCAAGCGAAACGGTTTCTCCAGAGCCTGTCCCGATAATCAAAAGGTCCCCTTCTTCCAATCCAGCTGTGACGGTCTCACCTACCGCATAAGCGTCCAGTCCTATATGCATGAGACGCATGACAAAAGATTTTCCCATTAACCCGGACCGGCCGGCCCCCGCAACGAAAATTCTCCTGGACTGAAGCATCTGGGTAATCAGTGCTTCTGTTTCTTCTTTAGAAATGTAAGAAACACTTTCTTCGAGTTCAGCGACAATCTTTTTCATATACGCTTGTGCATTCATAAGATGACTCAGCCCTGGGTTATCAGCTCTTTGATTTGCTTGGCAGCTGATGCTTGATCTTCCTGACCAGTAATTCCTCCGCCGACAATGATTAAATCAGGCTTGTGGCTGATCACTTCTGGAAGGGTTTCGAGCTTGATGCCGCCCGCAATAGCCGTCTTCGCGTTCTTGACTACTTTCTTAATTGCGGCAAGGTCTGCAAAAGAATCTTTTCCAACGGCTTGGAGATCATAACCCGTGTGCACACAAATGTAATCCACACCGAGCTGGTCCAGTTCTCCGGCACGTGTTTCAACATCCTGAACAGCGATCATGTCGGCAAGAATCTCTTTGCCCTGATTCTTCGCTTCCTCGACGGCACCTTTGATGGATTCATCTTCAGCAGCTCCCAGAATGGTAACGATGTCTGCTCCGGAAGCAGACGCTTGGCTGACTTCGTAACCGGCAGCATCCATAATTTTAAGATCAGCAAGAACCGTCATATCCGGGAAGGCTTTCTTCACTTCTCTAACCGCCTTCAATCCTTCATTGATGACGACCGGCGTTCCGATTTCCACCACATCGACATGGTTCTCCACTTCCTTCACCACTTCAATGGCACCGTTAATATCTACAAGGTCTAAAGCAAGTTGTAATTTCATTTATCTTCGACTCCTTCTTCTTTGAGTTTGGATAAGCCCCAGGTTAAAAACTTTACGCTGTGGCACAGGGATTAGTATACTCAGCCTAGTGAAATAAAAAAAGTACGCATTTTTTTCTCACGTAGTGAAAAAAAGTATACTGCCCCCTCGACTTTTATATAGAAAGGAAGAGCATGATGCCGAATTTGGGAGAACGATCATTCAACTGTGAAAAAGAATTAACTTTAGCCATTATAGGTGGAAAGTGGAAAATGCTGATTCTCTGGCATTTAGGAAAAGAAGGAACGAAACGCTTCGGAGAACTGAAGACCCTTATGCCGGGGATTACCCAGCGGATGCTCGTCAACCAGCTGCGTGAACTTGAAGCCCACGATATCATTCACCGGGAAGTGTACCCGGTTGTTCCCCCCAAAGTGGAATATTCGCTGACCAAACACGGGGAAAGCCTGCTTCCGATCTTAGAAGCGATGTACGCCTGGGGAAGAAATTATGTCGATGAGGTGCTCGATGGTAAAGATGACTTCACTATCGCCGGGGATCACAGCGGATAACGTATAACATCCATCCATAGCAAGGCAGTAAAAAGGGCACCGATTCATCCCGGTGCTTTTTTTGCACATTCATTACAAATATAATGTTTCGAATTCAAACTTTACGGCAATAGGTAGACTGTAACAAAACTTGTACAAGTGTTACACAACGTTGTATGAATTCGATATTTTTTGCCTCTCCGGCAATCAATATAAAAAATCAAGGGAGTGGAATGAATGAAAAAGTTGTTATCAAGTCTTGCTGCTGTTGTTTTGATTTTTGGAATGTTCGCCCCGGCTGTTTTCGCAGATCATCACGAGGAAGCTATGCTCCGTGTCGTCCATGCTTCACCTGATGCGCCTGCGGTTGACGTATACTTAAATGATGAAGCCGCTGTGGAAGGTGCTGAGTTCAAAGCAGCTACCGACTATATGAAAGTTCCTGCAGGAGAACATACCGTTGAAATTTATGCAGCCGGTACAAAAGGTGAACAGGATCCTGTCATTTCTACAAATGTTACGGTAGAAGCTGGTAAAGCTTATACCGCAGCAGCTGTTGATAACCTGGAGAATCTGCAGTTGAAAGCTCTTGAAGATTCCATGGAAGCAAGCGAAGATATGGCTAAAATCCGTGTTGGACACTTCATTCCAGAAGCACCAGCTGTTGATGTAGGACCTATTGATGGAGACGCTGTCTTCTCTGGTGCCGAATTCCCGATGGTAACCGATTATAAGGAACTTGAAGCAGGAACGTATGATCTTGAAGTACGCACAACAGATGGGGCACAGCTGATTGACCTTTCCGGAACAACTCTGGAAGCAGGGAACGTCTATAGTGCATTCGCTGTAGGGACCGCTGATAATCCTGAAGTAATCCTTCTTCAAGATTCATCCGCGATGCCTTCTGATATGCCTGAAACTGGTTTTGGTGGAACAAGTCAAACTTCCAATGCCCTTCTATATGCCGGTATCCTGGGTCTGGCAGCAGCAGGTGCTGGTGTATTCCTTACACGCAGAAAATCTGAAGCGTAAGTAAAATATGAAAAGAATCTTCACCCCTGTGATCCTCGGTCTCTTCGTTTTCTTCGCAAGCTATTCCCTGCTTAGCGAAGAACCCTTGAAAGAGGCCGGGGTTCTTTCTACCTCCAGCCAGGATGAGTTTATGAAAGAAACACACGCAGGAGAAAAAGAAACCAGGGACGCCCTTGAAAACGAGCCGATCCAGCAGAATTACACACCTGCCGCCACCGTATCTCCTGACAAACAGGAGGGCATCGTTCCGAATCGGTTGGAAATCCCGGCCATCGACGTCGACGCCCCTATCCAGTCTCTCGGGTATACCGATGAAGGTGGAATGGCGGTCCCTGCTAACTTGACGGACACCGGATGGTTTGAGCCTGGGACAAAACCAGGGAATCAGGGGAATTCCGTCATTGCCGGTCATGTAGATGGGAGAAGCGGCCCCGCGGTATTTTATAATTTAAAAGAACTGTCAGAGGGCGATGAGATTTATCTTTACGATGATGAAGGAACCCGCCTAACGTTCACAGTGGAAAAAACAGCGTCTTATCCTTTTCAAGATTCACCCATCCGTGAACTTTTCGGTCCTTCCAGCGAACAGAGGTTAAACTTAATTACCTGTACAGGATCGTACAACCAGGAAGCCTCCACCTACTCCGAGCGTCTCGTTGTCTTTACTGTACTGACAGAAGTAGAGGACGTTTAATAGGCACCCAGCCTTCACGATAAGGGTGCCTTTTTTATGTTTTACATAACGGCGGGAAGGTGACGAAACAAGGAAAAAATTTCATCGCAACTTTACAATTATTTTATTCACTTTTTTACGGTTTTGGATTATTATAAGTTTAGATGATTCTTTATAAGTTTCTGTTTTAGGGAAGGCAAATGGTGCGCCACCAGTAGCTTTACTGGTTCTAGTGGGTTCGATTCCCACCCCGGATTTTTGTGAGCAATTGATAAAAATTCGAGGGGGGTTCGAACCAGCCAGGAATGGTTCTTTCCTATGCATACGAACCCCCCTCCTCATCCAAGGAGGGATTTTTTATGCTGAAAAAGCGTGAGCTGCATGACGCCCCGGTTTTGTTTGATTTGATGAGTCACCCTGAAGTTTTTCCATATGTCCGCCATAAAGCTTCATCAAGTGATGAGTTTTACTTTTTGACAAAGCAGACCATAGAAGCAGAAGATCGGGGTGAATTGGTTTCACGTACGATCCTGGATGAGTGGGCCCAGCCAATCGGAACGATCAATCTTTTTGATATACAAGAAGGAAGAGGATTTTTGGCCACTTGGATCGGCCGCCCGTATTTCGGTATGGGATACAACAAGCCTGCCAAGGAAGCGTTTTTTGAAGAGTTGTTCTTCCAGCTGGATGTTCAGGCGGTCTTTATGAAAATCCGCCGTACCAATGTCCGTTCCATGAAAGCCGCACTCAAAATTCCGTATGTATCCTCTGCCAACGAGGATTACCCGGACGTCTACGAATGGATCAACCGTAACGAGGACGTGTATGACCTGTACGTCATTACGAAAGACCAGTATTTATTCCACTATTATGGTGAGCAGAATAATGAGGAAATGATGGAAGCATAAGCAGAGCGCTTATGCTTCTTTTTTGTGGAGAAAACAATCCACAGTGTTGTGCACAATGTGAATAACTTTCTGAATAATCAGCGAAAACGCAACTTTCTCACAGTAATTCCTGTGTACAAAAAACACATCACCGCTGTGGATGATGTGCACAAATCATGTAACCGATGGGATGGGAACCTGCGGGGCATTGATTTCTGTTTTCAGAAGACCTTTCATTGGAACGGGCACTTCTGGTGTGCCGTGAACCCCCGCCGCTACTTCAAATTTATTGAATACAAGCACCAGGTGATCATCCTTCATGTAAAAAGCTGTGTTCTCGCGGACACCCGCAAATGGCTGTTCAGCACGAAGATCCGGATCAGCATCCAATATTTTTTTCACTTCCTTATTCAATTTGGCCATATCAAAGAGATCCTGCAGCTTCTTCACTTCCCCGCCTGTCCTGTCTTCAAAATTCACCGATGTGACCGTTGAATTGTAACGGTCCCCCCTTGATATGTGGGAAATCATGACAACAGAATAGAAATGCTTTTCCTGGTAAACGGCGGACTCCTCATAATACAAATAGGGAACTCCGCTGAAATCGGCTGCCCCCTTCTGCACCCGCCCGGCCGTATGCTCCAGCTTTTGAACAATCCTGTGATTGACGATGTTCTGCAGTTCTTCATTTTCCAAATTCGTAAACAAAGGATAGTCGGCATGTACCTCCCAATCCTCCGCCACTTTATCTTTGTGCATGATTTTATATATACTTTCCGCTGAAACAGCTTCTGATGTGATCAGGGTCATCATCAAAGCCATTACCCATAATCGCTTCACTGTCCATCCCTCCTGTACCATTAGTTTGACCTAAATAGGCGAAACTAATGGACAGGACAGAAATTTTTATCCGCTGGTCTTTATCCATATCCTTTCCAGAGCGTCTGGAACCTGTGATACCATACAAGAAGAAAGGTGGGAAATAAGAATGGATCAACTTATGTTTATACAAACTGGAATGGGAACAGATGTACATGGACAGAACGTGACAAAGGCAGCCGTCCGAGCAATCAAGAATGCCATCCACACCAATTCCATGCCCGGCATACGGACCGTTCTTCCAGAACAATCTCTGGACAATATGAAAATCAACGTCAAACTGGCCGTTCCCTGCGATTTCGATCAGCTGGATCATGAGGAAGTAAAAAAAGCCATTCCTTTCGGCGAAGTGACCATCACCGTCATGGAAGGTGGAATGCTTACAACCAGCGGCATTTTCCTTGAAGAAAAAGAAGACAAAAATGATTTGATGTACATCGTAAACGCAGCCGTTGAAGTCGGTTATTAATCAACAGAAGGCCCGGGATAATCCCGGGCCTAAGCTTGTAGAGAAACCTTTTTTCTAATAACTGCAAAGGGCGGGCATCAATTCTTGGTCACGGGTAGAATTTTTCCAACGCAAGCAGCAGTAACGCAGCCTGTACTGTTCTTTTGAAACGGCGAAGGAGCTATGCTCAACGTTCTCTTTTATCATAGGGTAAAACTGTTTCCACACAAGCATCGGCACGAGGAGCGTTCGGTGGTGACGCCTGCGGGAACTGTGCGAGCCGAAGATCCACTTGGTCCAATGGTTTTCTTGACCAAGTTAGCTGAGGCCGTGCCCGCGGCAAGCATCCACCGATAAGTGGAACGTGCCCCCTCATCACGACAGGACAACTCTAACTGGATAACACGGATTTTTCTACAGCCTTAGGCCCGGGATACTCCCGGGCCTTTAGAGTTTACTGCTCCTCTTCTCTTTCATCCATTTCATCCATATATTTATCATAATGCTCATTTCTTTGGAAGGAGACACCCTCCGCTCCTGTATAGCCATTCATATCCGTGGAAACAAACGACTCGAATTCTTCTGCATAGCCGACACCGTCCTGATTGTCCATAAGGGATGAATCATCATAGGTCATGCTGCTTTGATTGAAGGAAGCCACCTGCTCATAAGCATTCTGTTCATTATATTCAGGATCATCCGAGTCTCTTCCATAGGCATTCTCAAGATGAGTCAACACATCCTGTTCGACCGGAGGGTCAGAGGGAACCTCCTCATTCGGTGATGCATCCGCAATCGTCCGTGCTGTCGGGAGAGCTTCCAGCCGCTCCGCAGGAATCTGCCGGCCCGTCACTTCACAAATGCCGTACGTGCCGTCTTTTATCTGCTGAAGCGAATATTCAATGTCCTGTAATTCTTCTTTAACATGAGCAAGCAGGGCCATATCCTTTTCCCTTTCATACAGCTCTGTCCCTGAATCCGCGGGATGATTGTCGTACTGCGACAATTCACCCGAGGCCATATCACTCGCAAATCCCCGCTTCAGGCCATACTGGTCATCGTCCATCGTCTGTTGTTCCAATTCCCTCTTTCGATCTTCCAACTGCTTTTTATATTGAATATAATCCATGTCATTCCACTCCTGATTGGTAGTCCCTGTTAGTTTGACACTCCCTTCTTTTCCTATACAAAAAGGGAGTGCTCTAACAAGAGCACTCCCTCAGCTTTGAGTAAAACCTTCTGTCCAGCGACTCTAAAGGAGCGGACATCCATCCTAGCGTAAAGCTGTTTTCCCACAGGCATCGCCTCGTGGAGCGCTCGGTGGGGACGCCTGCGGGAACAGCGCGAGCCGAAGATCCACTTGGTCCAATGTTTTCTTGACCAAGTTAGCTGAGGCCGTGCCCGCAGCAAGCATCCGCCGATAAGCGGAACGTACCCTCTCAACACGACATGCGGACAACTCTAACTGGATAGGACGAACTTTTTCTACAGACTGAGGGAGTGCTCTAACAAGAGCACTCCCCTTTTTCTGGTTATTTTCTTAAGGCTTGGAGGAAATCTTCCTTCAAATCTTCAATATCTTCCAACCCGATGGACACACGGACAAGCCCCTCCGTAATGCCAAGCTCTGCCCGGCGGTCTTCAGGGATGGACGCGTGAGTCATTTGGGCAGGTACAGAAATGAGACTTTCCACAGCTCCTAGACTTTCCGCCAGCGTAAAATAGTTCACATGGCGGAGCACCTTGTCGGCTTTTTCAGCGGTGCCGACGTCAAAACTGATCATACCACCGTTTCCGCCTGCCTGTTTCGTGTGTACATCATGACCATTATGCGAAGAAAGGCCTGGGTAGTAAATGTCCGTGACTTCCGGAAGTTCCTGAAGAAACTCGACGAACTGCCTGGTGTTCTCTTCAATTTCTTCCATGCGGATACCGAGCGTCTTGATTCCTCTCATTAACAGCCACGAATCTTGAGGTCCGAGGATTCCACCTGAAGAATTCAACACAAAATGAACATCTTCCGCGAGCTGTTCTGAATTCACAACGACAAGCCCGGCGACAACATCACTATGTCCGCCTAAATATTTCGTCGCACTGTGCAGGACGATGTCCGCACCGTGCTCCAGTGGATTCTGCCAGTATGGTGTACTGAAGGTGTTATCCACGATAAACGTTAAGTCATGCTTTTTCGCCAGCTCTGCCGTTTGATCAAGGTTGGTAATTTTCAGCAGTGGATTGGTCGGCGTTTCGACGTAGACCGCTTTCGTACGATCCGTGACTGCCGCTTCGATATTCGCCGTATCACTCGTGTCTACAAAACTCGCTTCCAGGCCGAAACGGTTGATCACTTTGGACACGAGACGGTACGTACCGCCGTACACATCGTCGGTAAAAATGATGTGATCTCCGTGGTTGAAAGTCATCAGGACCGCCGTAATGGCGGCCATCCCAGAACCGAAGGCAAACCCGCGGTGCCCGCCTTCCAGATCTTTAATCAGTTCTTCCAGGGCAAAACGGGTCGGGTTGCCTGTCCGCGAATATTCATATCCGCGGTGCTGACCCACGCCATCCTGAGCATACGTGCTGACCTGATAAATCGGCACACTGACCGCTCCTGTTTTTTCATCTCCTGTAATACCACCGTGAATCAACTGCGTTTTTTTCCTCATGCTTTCACTCCTCGTATATTCCTTGGCTTAAATACCGTTCACTGCTGTCGGGAAAAATAGTTACAATCCGGGCCCCGGGTTCTGCCTGCTCCGCTTCCCGGAGGGCGGCTTCAAACACTGCTCCGGAAGAACTCGCCACAAGCAGCCCTTCCTTGAGTGCCAGTTCTCTCACACGGGCAAAGGCATCTTCATCGGCAATCGTGTGAATGGCATCAAAATAATCTGTATCCATATAAAAAGGTAGAAATTCCATACCGATGCCTTCCGTACGATGCGATCCGGCTTCTCCACCATTCAGAATCGATCCCTCCGGTTCAACGATGACCGTCTTGACAGCAGGATTCTGTTCTTTCAAGTACCGTGCTGTCCCCATAAAGGTTCCTCCTGTACCAGCTCCTGCTACGAAAACATCGATGTCTCCCTCAAGATCAGCATAAATTTCCGGACCAATGGATTCATAATAAGCATCCGGGTTAGCCTGATTGTTAAACTGCTGAGGGCTGAAGGCGTCCGGAATCTGTTTACACAGCTCCTCCGCTTTATCAATCGCGCCTCTCATTCCCTGGTCCGTCGGCGTGTTGATCACTTCTGCTCCAAGGGCTCTCATCAGCGTCTGTTTTTCAACACTGAATTTCTCAGGTGTCACAAAAATCACCCGGAACCCTTTTCCAATAGCAGCAAGAGCGACGCCGATCCCTGTATTGCCCGCGGTCGGTTCCACAATTGTCCCGCCAGGCTTCAGCAGGTCACGTGCTAAAGCATCCTCAATCAGTTTTAAACCCAGGCGGTCTTTGATACTACCGCCTGGGTTCATGAATTCAAGCTTGGCAAATATACGGGCTTGATTCGGGATCGCTGAATGAGTGAGTTCAATCATAGGTGTCTGCCCAATCAAAGATTGGATATTCTTCACGTACCCCATCGCATTCTCATCTCCCGTTTTTTAAAAAACTTCCGTCCATTCGTCACGCTTATTCAGAAGCTCGCGGGCAAGCTCCTGTGCACCTTCCAGGCTGTGGCTGGCTGCAAAACCGCACTGCACTTCGTTGCAGGCCGGCACTTCTTCCGCTTCCAATACATCCTGAAGCGTTTTTTCGATCACATTCAGGATATTTTCGTAGCTGTCATCATTCAGTACTGCAATATAAAAACCTGTCTGGCATCCCATCGGTCCGATATCGACGATACGGTCATGGTGGTTCCGGCTGTTCTCTGCCATCAGATGTTCAAGAGAATGAAGTGCAGGCATATTCATGTGTTCCTGGTTCGGCTGCTTGATACGCAGATCATATTTATAGATTTTATCTCCCTTTTCCCCTTCGGTCACACCAACAAGGCGTACATAAGGCGCTTTGACTTTCGTATGGTCAAGGTTAAAGCTCTCTACGTTCATAGGCATAAGATCATACTCCTTTTCCCGCCTGGATAAGCCAGGCATATTTGTTAATTTGTTCAAACGATACCTCAAATCCAGCTTCTACAAACATCTCTTTTATCTCTTCTAGATAAGGGTAGTATTCTTCCTGCAAATCCTGTGCTAAATTCAAGAATCCCGCCTGCTCGGCTTCCTTGATCAACGTGTTCTTATGATCTTTATCCTTAAACAGGGTATCAATAAAAATCACCTGGCCATCTTCTTCGAGACGCTGATGAAAGTCGACAATGGCTGCTTTCTTCTCTGAACTAGTCAGGTGATGAAAAGCAAACGAGCTGACAATGGAACGGATTGGTGACTGAAGCATAGGGTATTCAAGGAAATTCCCTTCGTATATTGCTGCTTCAGGACATTTCACTTTGGCAATTCTCCGCATTTCCGAAGAAGGCTCAACGCCCAGCACCACTTTGTTCTGATCGACCATTTTTCTTGTAAGGTTGGCCGTTCCTACTCCGAACTCCAATACGGGAGATAATGAGAGCTTCGCTAAGCGCTCCAGCATTTCCTCATAACCGTCGAAGACTTCTCTATATTCTGGATCTTTTCCTGCTACTGTATCATCATATGAACTCGCCCATTGGTTGAATAGGTCGACGAATTCCATTCCCATCGCTTCATCTCTCCCCATAATTTATAATCCCAATGCGTTTACTCGGAATTACATTATTAATGTATCATATTTCTGAAGATTCTACAACGGTATAGGTCTATGACCCATTTTTCAGCATCTGCTTATCCATCCACCGGTTTACTTCATTCACTGCCGTGCCAACCTTCCTGAAAAAATGGGGTGGCACGGTATGAAAAAAAGCGAAGGATGCCTTTCAGCATCCTTCGCTTTATTCTTTCTCTCTTTTGCCCGGGGATAGTGTATCGAGTGTACGACGTTCGAGTTTTTGTTTGGTTTGTTTTTCTATAATATTCAGCATCTGCTTATCCTTCGGCGAAGCGAAGGTGATGGCGAGGCCTTTGCCGCCCGCTCTTCCTGTACGGCCGATGCGGTGGATGTAGCTGTCCGCATCCTGGGGAATGTCGTAGTTGAAGACATGAGTGACTCCTTCTACATCCAATCCCCGGGCTGCTACATCGGTAGCCACTAAATATTGGATATCCGCTTCACGGAACCTTTTCATGACTTTCTGCCGTTTGGCCTGGGTAAGATCACCATGAAGTTCATCGCTGAGGAATCCTTTGGCAAGCAGCGCATCATTCAACTTCTTCGCCCGGCGTTTGGTCCGGCAGAAAATGACAGCAAGAAATGGCCGGTGCTCGAGCATAATTGTCATCAGGGCATCCTGTTTGGCTCTGTCTGTCGTTTGATACAGCAGCTGTTTAATGTGGCCGATCGTCTCTTTCTCGGGCTTTACGTGAATGGTTCTGGGCTCCCGGAGCATTTCCCGTCCGAGTTTCTTCACCGAGGACGGCAGGGTGGCAGAAAACAGCATGGACTGTCTATCCGGATTCGTTTGATCGAGGATGTCCATCACATCTGGATAAAACCCGGCTTCCAGCATTTGATCCGCTTCATCAATGACAAGGTACTCCACCTGGGTAAGATCGACGGTTTCCCGGCGCAGATGATCAAGCAGCCGGCCGGGAGTCGCTACAATTATATGAACCGTCCCTTCCAGCTTATGCAGCTGTTTGATCGTATCCTGCCCGCCATAAACCGGCAGAACATGGATCCCCTCCGGGGCAAGGCGCTTCGTCTCCTCCGTAATCTGCAGCGCCAATTCCCTTGTCGGTGATATGATCAGCGCCTGCACGTGAGGCTTGGAAGAATCGATCCTTTCTAATATCGGAACAGTAAAAGCAAACGTTTTTCCCGTGCCTGTCTGCGCCTGTCCCATGACATCCTGTCCGTCCATGATTACAGGGACCGCCTGCTCCTGAATAGGAGTGGGTACGGTAATTCCCTGTTTCTTCAATCGATCAATCATTTCCCGGGACATACCCAGTTGTTCAAAAGTTTTTTTCACTACTTATCCTTCTTCCTTCAATAAAATCTTCCTGTATACATACCTTCCCGTAGTATACCTGAAAAAACACCGTTCCACCTCCTTCTCTCAAGAAAAACTATAAAAATTCTGTGCTCCTTCGACAGGGCGGACTTTTGATTCATTCTTTCCACAGAAAGATTAAGCGCTCTCATTTGTGGAATGAGACATACAGAAAAGAAATTCCTACCAAGGAGGAAAAATAATGGCTCAGTTTGATACAGAAGTTTCTCAAGTCACGATGCCGAGAATCGGGGACCGTGCTCCTTATTTTGAAGCACCCACCAACCACGGAAATATCAGTTTGAAGGATTACAAAGGAAAATGGCTCGTGCTGTTTTCCCACCCTTCCGATTTCACGCCGGTCTGTACGACAGAGTTTGTCGGCTTTCAAGAGATTTATCCTGAACTGCATCAGCTTAACACCGAGCTGCTTGGCTTAAGCGTCGATTCTGTAAACTCCCACATCGCCTGGATCCGCAGCATCGAAGAAAATTTCAACACGTCCATCGAGTTCCCTGTCATTGCCGATCTGGATAAGGAAGTCTCAATGAAGTACGGCATGATTATGCCTGGGGAGAGTCAGGTAGAGACGAGCCGGGCTGTCTTTGTTATTGATGACCAGCAGAAGATCCGCTCGATCATCTATTATCCACTTACGACAGGACGGAATATGCAGGAAATTCTACGCCTTGTTAAAGCTCTGAAGACGACCGATGAATACGGCGTTTCTACGCCCGCGAACTGGCAGGAAGGAGACAAGGCCGTCGTTTCTCCACCAAAATCCCAGGAGGAAGCCGCCAAACGTTCTGAACAGGAGGATATTGATTATATCGATTGGTACATTTCCAAAAAAGACATTACGTAAGAAAAAAGCTGCCCACGCCGGGCAGCTTTTTTCTTGAGAGCGTCCTTGTTCATGCCGGACGGGGACAATCCATATACATAGAATAAAGATATATCGGTAAGGGGGAATTGTATTGGACGTACAAGTAAGAAAAGGGGATTCGCTCTGGTACTATGCCGGACTTTTCAATATTCCTCTCCCACTGCTCATGGATTCCAATCCCGGGCTCACGCCTGAAGCTCTTCAAATTGGTCAGACCATTAAAATCCCCGGCTGGCGTACTACTGCGTATACCATTGCGCAGGGGGACACGTTATGGAAGCTGGCCGGTGAAAATCGTCTCTCATTAGATGCGCTGTTTCTATTAAACCCGGACGCCGATCCCGACGCGCTTCCGCTCGGCGGATTCCTTCTCCTCCCGGAACGTGTATCGACCCGGATTGTTAACGGAAACCGCCCCTACACGTCTGCTGTATTATCAGAGGACCTTCGTGCCCTGTTTGACCTTTATCCGTTCATCCGGCGGTCCAGCATCGGACAGTCGGTCATGGGAAAAGAGCTTCAGGAACTGCGGATCGGCCGAGGGAACGAGTACGTACACTGGAATGGATCCTTTCATGCCAATGAGTGGATTACAACCGGAGTCATCATGCAGTTTCTGAATGATTATTTACTTGCACTAACCAACAAAGAATCGATCCGCGGCATGGATGTCCAGCCATTGTACAACCGGATTACCTTGTCGATTGTACCGATGGTGGACCCGGATGGCGTAGATCTTGTCCTGAACGGTCCGCCTGAAGGTGAGGTCGGAGAAGCCGCGCTTGCTATTAATGAAGGAAGCCGGGACTTTTCCGGATGGAAAGCGAATATCCGCGGTGTGGATCTCAATAATCAATTCCCTGCCAAATGGGAAGTCGAAGCAGAGCGTAAACCTGAAGAACCTGCGTTCAGGGATTTTCCCGGCTATGAACCTTTGAGTGAACCGGAAGCTGTGGCAATGGCGGAGCTTGCCAGGCAGAGAAAGTTTTCGAAGATGCTCGCTTTTCATACGCAGGGAGAGGTCATTTACTGGGGATATGAAGGGCTTGAACCTCCCCGGGCCATGACCATAGTAAAAGAATTCAGCCGGGTGAGCGGCTATGAACCGATTCGTTTCGTGGACAGTTATGCCGGCTACAAAGACTGGTTCATTCAGGATTTCCGCCAGCCGGGGTTTACTGTGGAACTCGGACAGGGAGTCAACCCGCTTCCACTTGAACAGTTTGATGAAATCTACCAGGAATCCATCGGCATTTTCCTGGCCAGCCTCTACATGTAAAAAATCCCGTGCGGGGAGAGCCCCCCCGCACGGGATTTATTCATCATCAAGGTCGTTTCGGTTCATATGTCCGTTATGATCTTTAATGACCCCAACGGCTCGTTCATACTCTTCCTCCTTCACGGAAAAATGGAGCACATGGGTCAAATGCCGCTTATCGGATAGGGCTTCCTCACGGTCGTGCTTTGGAGTGATGATCTCTGTAAAATTGAATGTCCCGCCGCCTGTATTGGCAGAGCCTGCTACAGGGACAACCGGGGTCAGGTCCACATCCCCCGGAATGGCCTCCACCATTTCCTGCTGGACGGATAACGACTGCAGATCGGCTTTAGCGCTTTCGGCATCATTTTCTGTCTGGAAATAAGCTTGAACGGTTTTAGACATCGTTTTCTTCCTCTCTTAATATAGTTGGTATGGATATAGTATCCTTAAGCAAACCCTTTCAAACCTCCATACAAAAAGAGCACCTCTTATTCGTAGAGGTGCTCTTCTTGTATAAAAACACAATGTTTATCCGTTGTCTCCTCGGCAAAACGACCTTGTGGTGTTTCGACTGTCCGTTTTCTCGAGGAGTGGAGCAGCCGGAAATCCTTCCGTAATCAATGAGACTTTTCCATCCAGAATTATGTTTTGTAAGTGGAACGGTCTCCATTACAAAAATAAGAAACCAGTCTTTTTGATTATGTTTTGGCGAGGTCACGAGGAGCGTTTGGTGGTGACGCCTGCGGGAACAGCGCGAGCCGAAGATCCACTTGGGCAGGTGCTCTTCCTGCCCAAGTTAGCTGAGGTCGTGCCCGCGGCAAGCATCCACCGATAAGCGGAACGTGACCGTAAACGCTTCATGGGAAAAGCACAGAAGTCGACAAATACTCTCTCTTAAGCTTGAGCACCTCTTATTCGTAGAGGTGCTCTTTTGCCGTTTTAATTTGAACATGAACCTGTTCAAAGCCGGTGCCGCCTTCACTGTTCCTTGCAGCGACCACGTGTTCCGGAGCGAGCTTGTCATAAATATCCGCTTCGAACAACTCGGAAAACTGCTGGTATTCCTCTATGGAAAGATCCAGAAGATAGCGTCCTTCCTGAATGGCGTACAACACGATCTTTCCGATCACTTCATGAGCCTGACGGAACGGCATGCCTTTGACAGCCAGATAATCGGCAATGTCAGTGGCATTGGAGTAATCCTCTTTCACTGCTTTTTTCATTTCCCCTGCCTTCACTTTCATTGAATCCAGCATAGGAGCAAGCAGCGCCAGTGCCCCTTCCAAAGTATCGATCGTGTCGAACATGCCCTCCTTATCCTCCTGCATATCTTTGTTATAGGCGAGCGGCAGCCCTTTCAAAAGGGTCAGCAGCCCCATCAGGTTTCCATAAATACGTCCCGTTTTTCCACGGAGAAGCTCGGGCACGTCCGGGTTTTTCTTCTGAGGCATAATGCTTGAACCGGTACAGAATTCATCATCAAGCTCAACAAAGTTGAACTCTTCGCTGCTCCATAAAATCAATTCCTCAGAAAGGCGGGAAATGTGCGTAATCATAATTGATGAAATCGACAGAAATTCGAGAATAAAGTCACGATCGCTCACCGCATCCAGAGAGTTTGGATATACCTTTTCAAACCCGAGGAGATCCGCACTCATCTGCCGGTCGATCGGGTAAGGCGTTCCGGCAAGTGCTGCAGCCCCAAGCGGAGACCAATTGATCCGCTTCAAGCTGTCCTGCAGCCGGTCTTTGTCACGTTCAAACATCCAAAAGTAGGCGAGCACATGGTGGGCAAACGAAATGGGCTGCGCCCGCTGCAGATGGGTATACCCTGGAAGAATCGTTTCCACGTTTCCCTCGGCCTGCTTCAGCAGCGCTGTCTGGACATTTTCCACAAGCTCAATGATGGCCTCCGTTTTCTCACGGAGGTACAGGTGCATATCCGTGGCGACCTGATCATTCCGACTTCTTCCGGTGTGGAGCTTGCCCCCGACAGGACCGATTTCTTCTATTAATAGCTTTTCGATGTTCATATGAATGTCTTCATCCGCTACGGAATATTCCACATCCTCGTTTTCGATTTTCCCCTGGATCGTGTGAAGCCCGCGGATGATCTGGTTTTTCTCTTCATTGGAAATGATGTCACAGTGGGCGAGCATCTCCACGTGAGCGAGGCTTCCTTTGATATCCTGTAGGGCCAGCTTTTGATCAAAGCCGATCGAAGAGGTATACTCTTCGACCAGCTGATTGGTTGGTTTTGTAAAGCGTCCGCCCCACAGTTTACTCATTGACCTTCACCGCTGCCTGATCGATCAGCTTCTTTTTATGCACATCCGCGTGGACTTTTGTCGGCAGTCCCCACAGCTTGATGAAACCGACGGCTGCGTTGTGATCAAAAGCATCTTCCTTGGAATACGTGGACAACTCTTCATTGTAAAGGCTGACCGGTGACTTCTTGCCGATGACAATCGCATGGCCTTTAAACAATTTCACTTTCACCGTTCCTGTGACAACCTGCTGGGTTGTTTCCACAAAGGCGGACAAGGCCGGCTGAAGCGGAGAATACCAGAGACCATCATAAATCATTTTGGACAGCTGCTGATCCACATTCGTTTTATACTGGGATACTTCACGGGTCAGGGTAAGGAATTCCAGTTCTTTATGGGCATTGATCAAAATCATGGCTGCCGGGTTTTCATACACTTCTCTTGATTTGATCCCGACTAAGCGGTTTTCGGTATGATCGATTCTTCCAACCCCATGCAGACCTCCGAGCTCATTCAGCTTTTCAATCAATGGCACAATGTCCATCGCTTCCCCGTTCAAAGCGACCGGCTTACCTTCTTTGAAATCGATATCAAGGATTTCCGGTGTATCCGGTGTTTTTTCAAGCGGGTTGGTCCAGGCGTAAGCCGCTTCCGGTGCTTCCTGCCATGGATCCTCCAGGACGCCGGCTTCGCAGGCACGGCCCCAGATGTTGGCATCGATGGAAAACGGATTTTCCAGATTCACAGGAATCGGAATCCCTTTTTCCTCTGCGTAAACGATCTGCTCATCACGAGTCATTCCCCACTCTCTGACAGGAGCAATGACTTCAAGCTCCGGATTCAGCGCCTGGATGGAAACTTCAAAACGAACCTGGTCGTTCCCTTTTCCTGTACAGCCGTGAGCGACTGCCACTGCTCCTTCCTGTTCTGCAACCTCTACAAGAAGTTTGGAAATAAGTGGACGGGACAAGGCAGAAGATAACGGATATTTACCTTCATACAAGGCGTTGGCTTTCAAGGCAGGCATCAAATATTCCTCAGCAAGGATTTCTTTGGCATTGACCATGATGGCCTTGATTGCTCCGACATCCAGCGCTTTCTGACGGATGGCCTCAAGGTCCTTCCCTTCTCCAACATCAAGCCCGAGTGCAATCACATCATAGCCGTACTTCTCCTGGATCCATTTCACAGAAATCGAAGTATCCAATCCACCAGAATATGCTAATACAACCTTTGGTTTTGTCATTATAACGTCCTCCTTCATATTTTTGTCCATTAAAAAAACCCGTCTCCTACTAATCGTAAGAGACGGATTTTATCGTTCACATCCGCGGTGCCACTCTCATTGTCTATGAAACATAGACCAGCTCAATACTGATAACGGGGGATCCCGGTTCCGGCTACTCGCGTTCACCAAACTTCTCGGAAGTGCGTTTCCCTATGAATGGCCATCAGGCTTCCACCAACCCCGACTCGCTGTAAGACCAGCATCCATACGTACTTTCTTCGTCTTCGAATGTATTTTTATTATTTATTGTTTATAATTATACAAAATATACAGAGGAAGTCAACAAGCAAATCTGAAAAACTTTACTTTTATTCTTTGAAAACGGCCCGCCTTCTGGTGGACCGTTTTCAAATCGACATGAGGATTAAAATAGATAGACAGCCGCCATACCGATTACACCCGCCATGACTACATAGAGGAGCATCGGAATCATCGTCAAACGGATGATTGTTCCTTCTTCACCGACGAGGTTTACGACAGAGGCAGCGGCCACAACATTGAGGATGCACACCATGTTACCCGCATTGGAACCGAGCACTTGCAGAGCCGTTACCTGCTGCGGAGCGACCTGGATCTGATCCGCTACGCTGAATTGGAATAAAGAAAACATCATATTGCTGAATGTCGCACTGCCGGATATGAAAGAACCGAGCGCACCGATTACAGGAGCGGCCAGCGGCCAGGCTTCTCCAACAGAAGCAGAAAAAATCTCGGCAAGCTCCATCGGCATACTGGCAAGGCCTGCGTCGTTCACGCCGGAATTGATGAAGATCCGCACCATCGGAACCGCTGTGCCCAGGGCTACAGCACTCCCCACCATGGTATGCGCGGACGTTTTCAATGTTTCCAGCACTTCTTTCCTTCTCATCCTGTGATAAAAAATAGTGAACAAGACAGCAACGGCAAAAATCGTTCCAGGAAGATAGAAGGGCTGAAAAGAAGTTGTGATGCCTGTTCCTAAAATATCGTTCCATGTTACAGACACAGAGGTCAGCCAGCTTTTCAGAGGAAGAACATTCACCCGGGTCAGAACGAGCAGGACAGCAACAACGATATAAGGAACCCACGCTTTGTATAAAGGCATGGTGACAGCGTTGGCGCTGATTTCCTCCACCGCTTCATCTTCCTCCCTTTTTCCGAAATCCCAGGGTTCATCCGGAAGAAGGAACCCTTTTTTAGCTGCCGGAACGACGAGTGCCAAGCCGACAAGGCCGCCGATGATGGACGGAAATTCCGGTCCAAGCAGATGAACGACAAGTAAAGCGGGAAGCGTAAAGCTTACCCCGGCAAAAAGGGCAAATTTCCAGATTTCAAGACCTTCTCTTAAGGAGCGGTTTTCACCAAAGAGCTTCGTAAGAATCAATACGAGCACAAGGGGGATAAAGCTGCCGATAAACAAGTCCATCAGAACGGCAGATTGAGCGACCTCATATACAAATTGTGTTAATGTCTGACTGCCAAGGGCCTGCCGGACGGGTTCGGCCACCGCTTCCCCCTGTCTCAATCCCTGGTCCACTCCTACAATCAACGGTGTCCCCACAGCTCCAAAGGATACTGCACTGCTGTCCGCGATCAAAGCAAGAGAGACGGAAGCGAGCGCCGGAAATCCGAGTGTCAGGAGTAAAGGCGCAGCAATCGCGGCAGGCGTTCCAAATCCGGCCGCCCCTTCAATGAAGGACCCGAACAGCCAGGCGATGATAATCAGCTGAACCCTGCGGTCACTCGTAATCCCGGAAAAACCGGTACGAATCACTCCGAGTGCGCCACTGTTTTTCAAAGTATTCAAAAGAAGCACCGCGCCAAATACAATCCATAATATAGACACGGCAATCATGATGCCTTCAAGGGAGGCCGAAGCCGCCCTGATCAAAGGCACCTTCCAAATGAAGACGGCGGATAAAGCAACGACAAGGAGACTGACCGGCATGGCACGTACCGCCGGAAAACGGCATAAGACCAATAGAATAAAGACGGCAGCCACCGGCATCAGTGCCGTGATTAATTGAAGAAATGTCATCCTACCCACACCCTTACCTCTTGATACTTTCATTATATCGGAAAAGAATGGAAAAGAGAGTGACCACTTTGTGAAATATTTCACAATATCTCATTAGGAATCTCAGAAATTTCTGTTTCCCTTCGTAGAGATGTGATACAATGGCAGATAGTTTCATAAAATCTGCTGAATAAGCAGGAGAGGTTCTAGCGACACCCTCTATAAAAAACTAAGGATGGAACTGTACCTTGCCTTAGGTGCGGTTTTTTTATGGTTTTGGGTGTGTAGAATTCTCTTTTTCATGATTGAAAGGAGAATTTTTTTATGGAAAAAAACAAGAAAGCCGTCGTCGTGTTCAGCGGCGGACAAGACAGCACGACCTGCCTTTTCTGGGCTTTAGAACAGTTTGATCACGTGGAAGTGGTCACTTTTGACTATAATCAGCGTCATAAACAGGAAATCGGAGTGGCAGAGGAGATCGCCGGAGACCTGGGTGTCCGTCAGCACGTCCTCGACATGTCGCTGTTGAATCAGCTTGCCCCAAACGCGCTGACCCGGGACGATATCGACGTTAAAGACGGAGAAGACGGAGAGCTTCCTTCCACATTCGTCCCTGGAAGAAACCTTCTATTCCTATCTTTCGCTACGATTCTCGCCCGTCAGATTGGTGCCAAGCACATTATTACTGGTGTATGTGAAACGGACTTCAGCGGGTATCCCGACTGCCGCGATGTGTTCGTTAAATCACTGAACGTTTCCCTCAACCTGTCGATGGACGATGAATTCGTCATCCATACCCCGCTCATGTGGCTGGATAAAGCGCAGACGTGGAAAATGGCCGATGACCTGGCCGCCTTTTCCTACGTACGCGAAAAAACCCTCACCTGCTATAACGGTGTACGCGGAGACGGTTGTGGAGAATGTCCCGCCTGCGACCTGCGCAGACAGGGTTTGGAAAACTATTTATCTGAGCGGAAGGAGGCGTAACGATGTACGGATTTACGATCGTGGAAAACCTGCAGAAAATCGATGAAGATATTAAGCGTCATGAGTTGAAATACCACCAGAAACGGGTGATGGTGAGCAAGGAATTCACCTTTGACGCCGCCCACCACCTCCACTGTTATGAAGGCAAGTGCAAAAACCTGCATGGACATACGTACAAAGTTATCTTCGGCATCAGTGGCTATACCGATGAGATCGGCCTTGTGATCGACTTCGGTGATATCAAGAAAATCTGGAAGGACGATATTGAAGTCCACCTCGATCACAGGTACTTGAACGATACGCTTCCGCAGATGAATACAACGGCAGAGAACATGGTCGTCTGGATTTATGAACAAATGCAGGAGTCGCTTCGTTCCTACCCCAATGATTACCGCGTTGAATTTGTAAAGCTGTATGAAACACCGACAAGCTACGCGGAAGCCCGACGGGAGTGGATGAACGATGCATAAGTTCCCTGTACTCGAAATATTCGGACCGACCATACAAGGCGAAGGAATGGTCGTCGGCCGGAAAACGATGTTCGTCCGGACAGCCGGCTGTGATTACAGCTGCGCCTGGTGCGACTCCGCCTTCACGTGGGATGGCAGTGCCAAAGAGGATATCGAACGCCTGACAGCCGATAACATCATCGACCGACTGGTAGAAGAAGGCGGCGACCGATTCGATCACGTCACCATCTCCGGTGGAAACCCCGCCCTTTTGAAAAACCTGCATGAGCTTATTCAGCCGCTGCATGAACGCGGCATTGAAGTGGCCCTAGAAACGCAGGGAAGCCGGTGGCAGGACTGGTTTGTGGACATTGATGATTTAACGATTTCACCAAAACCGCCGAGCTCGCTGATGACGACAAACTGGGACGTGCTCGATGACATCATCCAGAGGCTTCAGGAGCAGGGGCGCTCCTCGCATGTTAGTCTGAAGGTCGTTATTTTTAACGATGAGGATCTGACGTATGCGGAAACCGTGCATCAGCGTTACCCGGACGTTCCTTTCTTTTTACAAGTCGGCAATGATGACCTTGTAGAAGAGAAACCAGGCAGCCTTGCCTCTCACCTGCTTGACCAGTATGAATGGCTGATTGACAAGGTGACGGCCTCGAAAAACTTGAATCATGTACGCGTGCTGCCACAGGTGCACGCCCTCGTCTGGGGAAACAAACGTGGTGTATAAAACAAGCGTCCGCTAACGAAGAAGGCCACTGAAAAACTGAGGATTTGTGAAAGGTATGGATGATTGACGATCTAACATGGAATCCCTCACTTTCATGTATTCTTTTCATCGTATAAGAAAAAAGAGTGATTTTCTTTGATTTATAAATTAAAGAAAATCACTCTTTTTAGGTGGGACACCGTTGATTCCACGATGAGCGTTCGATGGTGACGCCTGCGGAAACAGCGCGAGCCGAAGATCCACTTGGTCCAATGATCTTCTTGACCAAGTCAGCTGAGGCCGTGCCCGCGGCAAACATCCATCGACAAGCGATTCGTGAGAAACAATAACCACCTTTACCCCCTTCTCTTGATAGGAAGGAGTTTTTCAGTAGTCTCCTGACGAAGCGGAAGCTTTTTTCGTGTTCCCAGCACCGGATATCGGTCAATCAGATCGATATATCGGTCGTTTCTTGAATAGATCGATCCATATTGGTGAGATATCAACATTTTTCCGGATACATCAGCCAAATCTGCATGATATCGATTAACCGGCCTCTTTCACCCGTACCGCCCGCTTTTCGAAAAATTTCCCGGCAAACGAAGCGAGCACCTGCTGAAACAGCATTCCGACGATGACCGGCACAGCGGCCGCTGCGGGAAAATAGGTAATCGCGATAACGGCTCCTCCACTTATGTTGCGCATACCGCTGTTGAACGTGAGCGATAGGATACTCACGTTCTCAAGCTTCGCAAGCTTTGCTGACCAGAAGCCGAGCGTGTAAGCCAGGACAGCCAGAAGGAACACCGTCAGCGCTGTCGCTGCCAGCTTCCCGTTCATTTCCTTCAAGTAAGGAGCGACCGCTGAACTGTTGATCATCACGACAGAAGCAATGCCAAGTTTGGTTGTGGGAGCCAGGCTCCTCTCCAAACGCTCCGTCCATTCCCTTTTTCCCCACTGGTTCACACACATCCCGAGGAGCGATGGAATCACAATCATCCAGAGCAGACCCATCATAATCGACAGCGCATCCATTTCCACCGCATTTCCGACGAGGAGCTTCATAACGACCGGAACGATAAACGGAGCAAGCATCGTGTCCACCAGAATAATTGACAGCGTCAGCACGACGTTTCCTTTATAGATCGATACCCAGATCAGCGACGTTATCCCGGTTGGAATGACAAAGGATAAAACAAGCCCGATGGTTGTGTTCACATCCCCGCTGAAAAATAGCGCTCCTGTTCCAAGGGCGATGACCGGCATGAGTATATGTAAAACGAGAAGACAGATGATTAACCCGAACGGATGACGCAGCACGTTTTTCAAATCAGTAAAATTGGAACCAAGGCTGCCGGCAAAGGTCATAACAGCAAAGATCCATGGTACAAGAAAAACAAGCGGTTCAAGCCACCTGGCGAAGATCACACCGAAAACGACAGCTGCAGGTGTGATGTAGGGCATCAGCTTCTGCAGCAGCCGGTTCAACCTTTGAATCATCCCGCTCTCCTCCCCTTATCTATCTATATATGAATCCCATTCTACGCCTCCCACTAAAAAAAGGAAACCCAGAGAATGAGACCCGGGTTTCCTCTCTATTACGCTGTGCGCGATTCTTCCTTCAGCGCTTGGCGTTTCTGTTTTTCATCACGCTTCGTCAAGATTGAAACGACGAGGGCAATCACAAACAAACCGGCAAAATAGATCAAGCTGTTCTCATAACTGCCTGTCGTATCCTTCATCCATGCTGCAAACACAGGACCGGCAAGTCCCGCAGCTGCCCATGCGGTCAAAATGTACCCGTGAATGGCACCAAGCTCCTTCGTTCCGAACAAGTCGCCGATAAAGGCCGGCATCGCTGCAAATCCTCCACCGTAGCAAGTGTAAATGACCGAAAACGCCACGACGAACACCCATGTAATGGATGTATAAGGCACAATCAGGAAAAGACCAATCTGCAGAACGAAAAATGCTAAATACGTATTTCCACGGCCGATATAGTCCGACGCACTAGCCCAGCCAATCCGGCCGAGACCGTTAAAGATCCCCATCACGCCCACAAGTGTCGCCGCTGTCCCAGCTGCTACACCGACACTTTCCTCAAGCAGCGGTTTAGCGGCGGAGATGACGGCGATCCCGCACGTCACATTGATGAAGAGCATTACCCATAAGTAATAAAAACGCTTCGTCTTGACCGCTTCCTTCGCCCGCATATTAGCGAGGTCCTGTTTATCCGAAGACTCCTGTTCCTTCGGGTCGTAGCCCTCCGGAACCCAGTCCTCCGGCGGACGGGACAGATACAGGGAAGAACCAATCATAACGACAAAATAAGAGATACCGAGAATGTAGAAGGTTGCGGCAATGCCTGTTTGATTGATAAAAAAGTTCATCAGCGGACTGGCAATCGCAGCGGCGAAGCCAAAGCCCATAATCGCCATGCCGGTCGCCAGTCCACGACGGTCCGGGAACCATTTAACAAGCGTGGATACCGGTGCGATATAGCCCACTCCAAGACCGATCCCACCAAGAACCCCATAAAAAAAGTACAGCAGCCAGAGCGATCCGGCCTGTACCGCAATCCCTGATCCTGCGACACCGATACCGAAGAATACAGCCGCTGTTATCCCCGCCACCCGCGGACCGTATTTTTCTACAAACCAGCCAAGAAAAGCAGCAGATAAACCTAGAAATAAAATTGCGACACTGAACGTAAACTGCACCTGGCTGGCCGACCAGCCGAATTCCTCACTCAACGGCCCCGTAAAGTTACTCCACGCATACACCGATCCGATGGAAATATGGATGCCGACGGCACATAAAGCGATGAGCCATCTGTTTTTCACTTTCCTTTTCCCCATGCTGTCACCCCAATTTGTTAGATTAAAGGTCTTTTTCCCAAATTCTACATATTCAAACAAAAAACCCCTCTTACTTTGAGTAAGAAGGGTTTTAATCGTACCTTATAAGTGGAGCATAGCGGGCTCGAACCGCTGACCTCTACACTGCCAGTGTAGCGCTCTCCCAGCTGAGCTAATGCCCCGTATTTATTGAAGACAAGTATGATAATAGCATGTCCGTATTTCTTTATCAATACTTTTTGACAAAAAAATTCAAAAAAGACCTTCTGATTAAGATCAGAAGGTCTTTCCGTTCGCATATGGCCTATAGTTGGTTTGAGGAGCGTTCGGTGGTGACGCCTGCGGGAACAGCGCGAGCCGAAGATCCACTTGGGCAGGTGATCTTCCTGCCCAAGTTAGCTGAGGCCGTGCCCGCGGCAGGCATCCACCGATAAGCGGAACGTGACCACGTGACCTACGAAAAGCTGTACTTTTTTCTACAGCAAGAAGACCTTCTGATTACAATCAGAAGGTCTTCTTGAATTAGGATGCACGCACGTCTGCGGCAGCCTCTCCTTTATTAGACGTTACAAGGGTAACGATAATGAGGACGAGAACGGCTACAGGGACCGCGATGACGACACTATTGACGTCAAACGGCTTCTGCAGGACGATCTCCCATACAAGTGTTGTGACAACACCAGCAACCATGGAAGATACACCACCTGCTGCGTTTACGCGTTTCCAGAAGAAAACGGCGAGAACGGCTGGCGTCAATCCGGCACCGTAGACGGTATAAGCGTACATCTGCACACTCAGCACGGTTGGGAAATAGCTGATAATGATAAAAGCAAACAATCCAAGGGCTACGATAAAGATCCGCGTCATCGTGAGCAGCTTCTTATCGGAAGCGTCTTTATTCACATACTTGCCGTACAAGTCGTAGGTTAAGTTGGTCGCTGCCGACAAAAGATACGAATTTCCGGTCGTAATGATAAAGGACGCGGCAGCTGCCAGAAGAACGCCACCGATGGCCATAGGCATAGCTACGGTTGTAGCCATAAGGGCCATTCCGGGATCAATGTCCGGGAATAAGGAACGGGAGGCAAAGGCGATGATAGAAATAGATGGTGAAATGATCAGCATCGCAATCAACCAGCCGATTTGAGCTCGTTTGGCTGACTTGTCCCCTTTGGATGAGGCCAGTCGCTGGTACATGTTCTGGTCACCAAGCAGAAGGAACAAGGAAGGCAGCAGATAACCGATCATCTGTACGGTTGTCAGTCCGCCTGTAGAGGTCATATGACTTTCCGGCACATTGGCGACGATCTCACTCCATCCGCCTGCGACCATGATAATCGTAGGAACTGTGACGATTAAACCACCTACCATCAAAAAGCCGCTGATGGCGTCTGTCTGGGAAACCGAACGAAGTCCGCCGATCATCGCAAGGAAAATGATCATTCCTGCACCGATGATTGTTCCTGCCTGAACGGTCATCCCTGTCGTCAAATTCAAGATAAAGCCGAAGCCTTTCATCTGATAGGATACAATCCCTACATAGGCCAGGATGATAATAACACTCGCAAGGTTTCGGGACGTTCGTCCATATTTCGCTTCCAAAATTCCTGAGACGGTAAATTTCCCGTAGGCCCGGATTTTAGGAGCGACGACATAAAGAATAATAATTCCGACCAACGTTGGGAGCATCATCATCAAGGAAGGCAGAATACCGTAAGAGAACGCCATCGACGTCTCCCCTCCGGAAATACTTCCACTTCCTGTCCACGTAGCAAGCAGGGTCCCCATAAGCACAAAAGGTCCGAGACTTTTACCGGCAAGGACAAAGTCCTCACTTCCAGATACTTTCTTCGACATGACTACACCGATGCCGATCATTACAATCCCGTAGATAGCAATAAACCATAGTAAAGTTGGATCTTGTTGCAATTCCATACTGACTGAATCATCTCCTGATGTTTTTTTACTGCTGGATTTCCTAGAGCACATGAATATCTATCCACCGGCCGGTGACTGCCCGTCTAACACAACACTTTATAACCTAACACAGTTTCAGCATTTGTGAAAACGCATTACACCTTGGGAAAAAAGCGTTAGTTCCAGGCGTTTTGGGGCTTGTTTCATCTTTCACAATCTTCGATAAGCAGGTTAAGGGCACCATCTCAAAAAGTTGTCTTTTTGTTATGAAAGTTCAGTTAAAAAAGGAAAAGAGCGACAGAATTTTGTAGTAAAATTAGTTCTATAGTCCTAAAAAAAGAAGACCGGTATGAATGGGCATACCGGTCTTCTTCTTTATTATAATAAAGCTTTCATCCGTTGTTCGATGACATTTTTAAGAAGCTGCATACCATCATTTGTACCGATGGATTCGGGATGGAACTGCACGCCTTCCACAGGATATTCCAGATGGCGTATCCCCATGATTTCTCCTTCAACGGTGGTGGAGCTGATTTCGAAACAATCAGGAAGGGAATCCAGTTCGACAATCAGGGAGTGATAACGCATCGCTTCCATTGGATTATTCAAGCCCTCATAAATACCGCGGCCATCATGAAAGACGCGGGAGGACTTGCCGTGCATCAGGCGTTCCGCCCGGATGACGTTGCCACCAAATACCTGGGCAATCGACTGATGGCCCAGGCAGACGCCGAAAATCGGTGTCTTCGTTTTAAAATGATCGATGACTTCAAGCGTGACCCCCGTCTCATCCGGAGAGCACGGTCCGGGTGACAGGAATATCAGCTCCGGATCCAGCTGTTCAATTTCTTCAACTGATGCTTCGTCGTTTCTGCGGACGACGACCTCTTTACCTAGCTCGCCCAGGTACTGGACGAGGTTATACGTGAATGAATCATAGTGGTCAATCATATAAATCACTCTGCTCATCTCCTCTCTGCTCGATCTGCACCTCAATCTTTGACGAGTTCCTGAATGCCTTTCGTAAAGCTGTCCAGTGCCTCTTCTTTCTGCCCCTTTTCTATGGCTTCAAGCTCTGTTTCGATAAGCCGGATGATCTTACTGCCGATAATGACACCGTCGGCATGTTCACGAACAAGCTTCACATCCTCATTCGTAGAAATTCCAAATCCGACTGCCACAGGGACCTGGCTGTGCTCCTTCACTTTTTTAATGAAGGTTAACGCTTCTGCGGACATTCCGCTGCTTCCGCCGGTCACACCAAGGGAGGATACACAATACAGGAACCCGCGGGCATGTTCTGCGATCTGCTGGATACGTGTATCTGAATTCGGCGCGACGAGGGAAATGAATTCGACATCCTTCTCAACAGCCATGCTCCGCACTTCTTCACTCTCTTCAAAAGGAAGGTCTGGAATCAAAACGCCTTCCACGCCGTTTTCTTCAAGCAGGTTGAAGAAGTCCTGATGGCCGATCTGCAGCACAGGGTTGTAGTACGTGAAGATCACAACAGGAATCTCCACTCCGTGCCTGCGGAGTTCCGGAACAAGCTGGATCGCTTTTCTCAGAGACATGCCGGCGTTCAACGCCCGTTTGGCCGCGCGCTGGATCGTCGGTCCATCAGCAAGCGGGTCGGAGTAGGGAACACCGAGTTCCAGAACGTCCGCTCCCTGCTCCTGCAGCCTCAGCGCAAATTCAATTGTATATTCCGGAGAAGGATCTCCTGCTACGACGAACGGGATGAACAGATTCTCGGTTTTGTTAAGCTTCCCTTGAAACGATGTTTTCGTCAGCATGTTAAACCTCCTCCTGGAAATGTTCCATCAGTGTTGCCATATCCTTATCCCCGCGTCCGGACAGGTTGATGAGAATCGTCTCATCCGCTTCCATGCTTCCGGCTTCCTTGAAAGCCTGAGCAAGAGCGTGGGCACTTTCAATGGCCGGGATAATGCCTTCTGTCTGCGTAAGAAGCTTCAGCGCGTCCAGGGCCTCCTGATCCGTCACAGCTTCATAGCGGACCTGCTTTGTCTGGAAAAGGTGTGCATGTTCAGGGCCGATGCCCGGATAATCAAGGCCTGCCGAGATGGAATACGGCTCGGTAATCTGTCCGTTATCATCCTGCATCAAGTATGTCAGCGATCCGTGAATGACACCCGGCGTTCCTTTAGAAAGCGTGGCGGCATGTTCCGGTGTATCAATGCCTTTTCCTGCTGCCTCCACCCCCACAAGGGCACTGTCGTCCTGTAGGAATGGGTAGAACATGCCCATTGCATTACTTCCACCGCCGACACAGGCATATATGCGGTCCGGAAGAGTTTCTTCAACCTCAAGGAACTGACGTCTTGATTCGTCTCCGATGATGCGTTGGAAATCGCGGACCATCCGAGGGTACGGGTGCGGCCCGACGACAGAACCGATCAGGTAGAAGTGATCTTCACAATTCGCGACCCAGTAGCGGATCGCTTCGTTCGTTGCATCCTTCAATGTGCCGTTCCCACTGGAAACAGATACGACTTCAGCACCGAGCAGCTTCATACGGAAAACGTTCAGCTCCTGCCTGCGGATATCCTCCTCCCCCATAAATACGATACATTCCAGACCGAATTTGGCAGCGACCGTGGCAGAAGCGACACCGTGCTGACCGGCTCCGGTTTCAGCGATGATCTTTTCCTTGCCCATCCGCTTAGCCAGAAGAGCCTGTCCAATCGCATTGTTCAGTTTATGGGCGCCGGTATGGTTCAAATCCTCACGCTTCAAATAGATTTTCGCTCCGCCGAGGTGCTCGGAGATTTTATCGGCATACGTCAGGGAAGTCGGACGCCCTGCGTATTCTTTGAGCACATGATGGTATTCATTTTGGAATTCAGGATCCGCCATAGCTTCATCCAGAGCTTCTTCAAGCTCCTGAAGCGGGCCCATCAACGTTTCCGGTACGTATTTGCCCCCGAAGTCACCGAATCGGCCTTTAATATCAGGAAATGCTTGCAACATTTGCTTCCACCTCTTTCATAATCGCTTGTATTTTACCAATGTCTTTTTTATTTTCTCGTTCAATCCCGCTGGAAATATCGATACCCTCCGGCTGGCAACTCAACAGTTCACCAACGTTTTCAGGCTTGATTCCACCAGCGATCAGGCAGGGCACTCCTTGATCAAAAGCGGCATCCCTGTAGGCAGGGACCGCTTCCCAGTCAAACCGGACCCCTGTACCTCCGGATGCCCCCTCGACTTTGCTGTCCACGATAAAACCGTCCGCGACGCCTTTAAATACGTCCATCTGGTCGAGACCACCATCCTGATGATGAACAACCTTCCAGACCGGAAGACCAAAAGCTTCTTTGATCTGCAGCAGCTGGGAAACGGTCTCGTTCCCGTGCAGCTGAATGACATCCAGCGGCACGAAATGGAGAATTTCCTCCAGTTCATCTATTGTAGGGTCAATGAACACCCCGACAAGCTTCTGTCGCGGACGGATTTTCTTAATCCAGCGACCTACACGCTCAGGGCGCACATAGCGCTTCGTCCGCTTCACAAAAATGAAGCCGAGATGAGAGGCTTTGGAGGAGGCCGTTTTCGCTGTGTCAGAAAGCGACTGGTTGCCGCACAATTTCACTATAGGCTCCCTCACTGGACCTCCACTCCTTCAAGCAGGGTACGTACGGCTTTTTTGATATCATCCTGCCTCATCAGCGATTCTCCAACAAGAACCCCCTTCGCCCCATACCTGGCGGCTTGTTGAACATCTTCATTTGTGAAAATGCCGCTTTCCGAAACGAGCAGCGATTCCTCCGGTGCAAGAGCCGCCATCCGTTCGGTCTGCTTCAAGGATGTCTCGAACGTATGCAGGTTGCGGTTGTTGATGCCCAGGATTTTCGGTGTGAACTGGTTCAGCACTTTTTCAAGGGTCTCTTCACTGTGCACTTCCACAAGCACTTCCATTCCCAGCTCATAGGCCTGGTTGTAAAGCTCGTGAAGCTTCTCCGCTTCCAGCGCCTCACCGATCAGAAGAATCGCATCGGCACCGATATACGCACTTTCAACGACCTGGGCGGAATCGATGATAAAATCTTTTCTCATGACAGGAATGTCCACGACCTGCTTGATCTGTGTCAAATAATCGCGATGCCCCTGGAAAAAGTGCTGATCGGTCAAAACAGATATGGCATGGGCGCCTGCTTCGGCGTAATCATGCGCAATGCGGACAGGGTTGAAGTCTTCACGGATGATACCCTTGGAAGGGGAAGCCTTCTTCACTTCGGCGATCAGTCCGGATGGATCTGCCCCGTTCAACGCTTCATATAAGGAATGCCTCGGGAAGGACTGTTCCTCAGGCAGGTACATTTTTTCAATTTCCTGATGTTTCACAGCTAAGATGGTTTCAAGCATACTGGCGATTCTCCCTTTCTGACGCGATAGATTCATAGTACTCTTTGGTCATGCCGGATTGAATGGCCTCGCGGACCTGCATGACACCGTCTTCCAGCGTTTCTGCTCTACCAGCCACATACAGCCCGGCTGCTGCATTCAAGGTAACGATCGATGCCGCTGTTTCCCCTGCCCGGTTATAAAGGACGGCTTTAATGATGGCGGCACTTTCCTCAGTTTCTGTTATTTGAATGTCTTCAATGTTTCCTCTGGCCATCCCGAAGTCTTCCGGTTTGACTGTAAAGCGGCGGATGTTCCCGTCCTTCATTTCCACAAGATCGGTTTCCCCGGTAATCGTAATTTCGTCCAGACCGTCACGGCCGGTGGCGAGCAGGACGTGTTCGGAACCCAGCTTATAAAGGGTTTCAGCCATTTTCTCGGCATAAGCTGTGTCATAAATTCCGATCAGCTGACGTCTTGCATTGGCCGGATTGGACATCGGTCCAAGCAGATTGAACACCGTACGGAACCCAAGCTCCTGACGTGCTGGACCGGCATGCTTCATAGCCTGATGATAAAGAGGAGCAAACATGAAGGTCATTCCCTTTTCCTCCAAGGCTTTCGCTCCCTGCTCCGGTGTCGTATCAATTGGAACACCGAGAGATTCCAGAACATCGGCGCTTCCGCTTTTCGAGGAAACTTTCCGATTGCCATGCTTGGCGACCTTCACGCCCATACTGGCTAGAACGAGTGATACCGCCGTCGAAATATTGAAAGTGGATGCACCATCGCCGCCGGTCCCGCACGTATCTACGAGGGAAGCATCGTCCACATCCATCCTTGTCATGTTCTCACGCATGGCGCGGACGAAACCGGTCATCTCCTCAACGGTTTCCCCACGGTAGCTCATGACGCTCAGCATACTCATCAACTGACCGGTGGTGGCTCCTCCATTCATGATCGTGTTCATCGTTTCAAAGGCTTCCTGCTCGCTCATGGACTCTCCGGCTACAACCCGGCTCAACGTTTGTTTCATCTCGTCTCCACTCCTTCTCGGCTCGAAAATACCTGCTCTGCTAACTCGATCGTTCTCTTCAAGGCGCTGGCTTTGTTCAGTGTTTCCTGATATTCAGCTTCAGGATCGGAATCGGCAACCACACCGGCTCCGGCCTGAATATATAAATTTTTATTCGTTAAAGTCATTGTACGGATGGTAATGCAGGAATCGATATTCCCATCAAACCCAAGGTAAAGGATGCCGCCGCCGTAAAGATTACGCGGTGTAGGCTCCAGTTCACGAAGGATCTGCATGGCCCTGACCTTCGGTGCTCCGGATAACGTTCCGGCCGGGAAGGAGGAAATAAGGGCATCGATCGGTGAAACCCCTTCCTTCAACTGCCCCGTCACCTTACTGATGATATGCATCACCTTCGAGAAACGCCCGATCGTCATATACTCACGAACGTCCACACTTCCGAATTCAGCGACACGGCCGATATCGTTTCTGGCAAGATCGACGAGCATTCTGTGCTCGGCCAGTTCTTTTTCATCTGCAAGGAGTTCCTCTGCCAGCTGGTCATCTTCTTCTTGAGTCTGCCCGCGCTTCCTTGTTCCGGCAATGGGATGGATTTCAAGCTGCCCGTTCTGTACTTCAAGCAGCCGCTCCGGCGAACTTCCGATCACTTCGACATCCTCCATATTCAAGTAGAACATATAAGGAGATGGATTCACTTTCCGCAGCACCCGGTAAAGCTCGAAGCCTGTACGGTCTGTAATGGTGTGGAAGCGCTGGGATAAAACAGCCTGGAAAACATCGCCGGCCCGGATGTACTCTTTGATCGTTTCCACATCCTGCCTGAATTTTTCCGGCTCATAGTTGCTGGAAAGAACGAGTTCCTGCTCTTCTCCCGATTCCTCCCCAAGCATCAAATCTTCCAAATCGCTGCCTTTTCTCAAACGGCTTGTAATCTCTTTGATGCGTGCCTTCGTCGTATCATAAACTTCACGGGAAGTCTCTGGCTCGTCGACTCTTCCGAAAGAAAGAATCGTCGTTTCTTTCGTTTTATGATGGTAGGCAATCAAGGTCTGGCAGAACAGCAGGTGGTAGCGGGCAAGATTCAGGTCATCCTGTTCCGCCGGTTCCACCGGTTCGAAATCTGAAATGGCATCGTAGCTGATGTAACCGACCCCGCCTCCTTTAAATGGAAGATCGATTTCCGGCTGCTTCACCTCCAGATCGCGCACCACTTTTTCATAAGCGGCCTTGAAGGTCTCTTCGTATGCTGTTGTCTGCAACCGGTAATCTTCAATAAGAAACCGGCCGCTTTTCTCTTTCACCTGGACCATGGGATCGAGTCCAATGAATGAAAAATTCGACCACGGGGATTCCGGGTCCTGGCTTTCAAGCATAAAGACAGCTTCATCTTTCAATGCATGAAACATATGAATGGGTGTAATCGTATCTGTAAAAAAGGATTGACTGATGGGAATGGTGCGGTACGCTTCCGCATCGGTTTGAAATGTTTCGTAAGTGGTCATTCGCTCACCTCTCCATAAAGGGTTTATGGAGAACGAGACGTTGAGGAATGAAAAAATGAGTGGATGAAATAAAGGGGTTCGGCCAGGCAACCAACCAGCTCCGTACGTCCAGCGGTTCCTCGCTCTTACTCGGCTCTGCTCTGCTCATCCTATTCCTCAACTCAACTCATTCTCTTCTCAACTAACTTTGTATTCATTTATAAAATACTTTCTCACAGTCTATAAAATTCAGATAATAAAGTCAACCGGAGAATTTCCAGCAACTCTATTTCCACCTTAACAAACCGCTGCGGTTCTTCAAAGCTATCTGTTTATAATATAAGAAACGCTGAACGGCTCCAGGAAAAGCACACCACAAAAAAACCGGGATTTCTTTTGAACGCATCCGCAGCCAGTGACGTCTTATATACAGGCGGGAAGAGAGGAATGATTATGGAAGCCAACGATTTGACACGTGCCAGGAATGGAGACGAAGAAAGTCTTGCCCGGCTCCTGAAAGAACACTACTCCTTTGTGATGAAATATGTATGGAAAATGTGCGGCGATGAACAGCTGGCCTATGACGTCACCCAGGACACGCTCATGAAAGCCATCCAGAAGATTGACCAGTACCGGGGAACGTCCAAATTCTCCACGTGGCTGATCCGCATCGCTACCCATACGTATATCGATACACGACGAAAACAACAGAGAAACGAAAAACTGGAGCAGCAGGAAAAGGAACGACTAAAACTGCAGACCCCGCAGCAGCTTCCAGAAGAATGGTTGGACGTTCAGGAGGCTCTCTGGAACCTTGATGAAAAATACCGGATCTCCGTCCTCTTGAAACATTACTATGGGTTTGAATACAAGGAAATCGCTGACATGACGAAATCCAGAACCGGAACGGTGAAATCACGGGTGCATTATGGTATGGAGAAGCTGCGAAAGGAGTTGAATGAACATGGATGACAAGAAGAACCTTTCTCTTGAGGAAAAGCTGAAGCAGGGGTTCCAGCAGATGGATCAGCAGCTGGACACAGACGAACCCCCCCTCCTGTATTTCGAAACGCTTGTGAGAGAGGAAAGGAAAGCATGGCATGAGAGGCTGTGGAAGGAATTGATGCTGTTATGGACGGCCGCTCTTTTGATGATCACTGGGCTCGCACTCAGTTTTTATTTCGTACCGGCCCTGTTCATCATCATTCAAGGAACAGCCGCTGCCGTGCTGCTTGGGTATGTTTGGAAGGAGAAAAGAGAAATGGTGATGATCGATAAATGAAGCATTATGGACCTGAAGAAATCCCTGTCTGGGGGTGGGGAATCATTGCCGCCATCCTGATCACCCAGAGCACCCTGTTGTTCATCCAGGCAAAAAAACGCGGACGGACCCCCTGGCTGTGGGGCCTTGTCGGACTGATTCAATTCCCTTTCCCAACCATCGTATTCATCATCCTGTGCAAAACAATCTGGAAGGATCCAACAGAATGAAGATGATCCTCATTGCGGCAGGTACAGCCGCACAACTGGCAGCTTACGCTCTTATCCTGTTTGTGTCCATCTGGACGGGAATCGCTCTTCTACTCATCTCTTATGCAGCTTTCACACTCGTAATCATAAAGCTGTGGAAGGAAGCCAAGGAAGAAAAAAAGGAGGAACACTGGAATGATTATCGTGACTACTGAATTTGTTCCTGGATATGACGTTCAGGAAGTGAAAGGATTTGTGCGTGGCAGTACAGTCCAGTCGAAAAACGTGGGAAAAGATATTCTGGCGGGATTAAAGAATCTTGTCGGGGGAGAAATTAAAGATTATACAAGTATGATGGACAGCGCCCGTCAGCAGGCCATCGGACGATTGATTCAACATGCAGAGGAGAAAGGGGCTGATGCTGTCATTGCCGTCCGCCTGGAAACGTCCTCTATTACGAGTGCCGCTTCTGAAATCATCGCCTACGGAACAGCGGTCACCCTTGCAGAAAGGAGTCCACAATGACAGCGGGGGTTCTCCACATGCTCACGGACAACCTCCCTGTTCTCCTCCCGCTGATGGCTGTCCAGTTGATTTTAATGGTAACCGCGCTCATCAGCCTGGCAGGAACAAAAGAAACACGCGGCCCGAAGTGGATGTGGGTGCTGCTGATTATTTTTGTCAATACGCTCGGGCCTGTCGCCTACTTTATTTTCGGAAGGAGTGAGGAAGGATGATGCAGGTGAACAACCTCACGAAATCGTTCGGCCGGCACCCTGTTGTGGACGACGTAACCTTTCAGTTGGAAAAAGGCAGATGCATGGCTCTTCTCGGTCCGAACGGCGCAGGGAAAACGACCACCCTGCGTCTCATAGCCGGACTGCTCATTCCTGATTCCGGAACGATACACCTTGAAGGAATATCCGGGGATATCCGCGCTCACATCGGCTACCTGCCTCAGCATCCTCAATTTCATGGATGGATGACAGGACGGGAATTCCTGTTATATGCCGCTCGTCTTGCCGGCCTCTCCAAGCAGGAGGCAGGGCAACAGGCGGATAAGACACTGGACCGGGTGGGGATGAAAGAGTTTCAGAACAAAAGAATCGCCCGGTACTCCGGAGGGATGAAGCAGCGCCTCGGCATCGCACAGGCGGTCATACACACCCCCGGCGTTCTCCTGCTTGATGAACCGGTATCTGCTTTGGATCCAATCGGGCGCCGGGAAGTTCTGGAACTGATGGAAGAGCTGAAACAGGAAACCCTCCTGCTCTACTCCACCCATATCCTGAACGACGCTGAAGAAGTGAGTGATGAAATTCTACTGATGCATCAAGGAAAGATGATTGAATCTGGGTCGATTGATGATGTGAAATCCCGCCATCCTATGGAAAAACTAACCCTCCAGTTTTCGATGGACACCGAAAATTGGAAGGATTATGTGAGCACATGGCCCGAGGTCAATCGTGTGGAATGGCATAAACAGACCCTTCACCTCTATGTGTCGGACAGTGGGATGGTCAGGAAGAAAGTCCTGGAGGAAGCCTCACGAAACGAATGGCCGCTTGTCCACTTCGAAGTCGGACGGCCGACATTGGAAGATTTATTTATTAAGGCGGTGAAAAATCATGCAGTGGATCACCATCTATAAGAAGGAATGGCTTGAAATGATTAGGAATTACAAATGGATTTGGGTGCCTCTTGTCTTTATTCTCTTCTGTATCCTTGACCCCTTGTCCACCTATTATCTTCCGGTGATTATTGAAGCTGCCGGAGGTCTTCCGGAAGGGGCGGTCTTTGACCTGCCCACCCCTCCCCCTTCCGAGGTGTTCATGATGAGCATTTCCCAGCTGAACACGCTGGGTATCCTCGTCCTTGCACTCATCACGATGGGCACAATCTCCGGAGAGAAAAAATCAGGGGTGGCGGAGCTGATCCTCGTGAAACCGGTCTCTTACTTTTCTTACCTGACGGCGAAGTGGGCGGCTGCTTCCACACTGTTGATCCTCTCTGCTGCCATCGGCCTGACAGCGAGCTGGTATTACGTCCAGCTCCTTTTTGGAGATGTGTCCTTTACGGCCGCAGCCGGAGTGATCTTTTTCTACAGCTTGTGGATTTTATTTCTTACGAGCATCAGTCTTTTTATGAATGCCTGGTCACGTATCCCCGGCCTCGTCCTGTTTTTCACACTGGCAGCCCTCATGACCATGAGCCTGGTCACCAGTCTGTTTTCCAAGTACCTCGCCTGGAGTCCCGCACGGCTGTCCTCCTACCTTCGTTCTCTTCTCATTACGGGAGAAGTGCCTGCGGATTTATGGTACACCAGTCTCGTCACAGCCGCGCTTACCATCCTTCTCCTTTATGCAGGAACGAAACGTTTGAAGAAAAGCACCAGACTCTCCTGAATGTCAAAATTTACGGATCAAAAGGAAGAAGAGTTGTACTCCCACCCAATAGGGTATAGACTATTGTCAATAAAACTATTGGATTGTCTAAAGGAGAGATTTGCATGAAGCCGACTGCACTGATTACCGGAGCTTCCGGGGGAATCGGGTATGAACTTTCCCTGCTTTTCGCGAAGGCTGGTTATAACTTGATCGTTGTAGCAAGATCTGAAGATAAACTCGAGGAGCTGCGAAATGAATTGGACGGCCACCCCGTTACCATTCTTCCGCAGGATCTGTCAGAACCCGGGGCCGCCCAAATTGTTTACGACAAAGTCAAAGAACTCGGCTTGAACGTCACCGTGCTCGTGAACAATGCAGGGTTCGGCCTGAACGGCCTGTTTGAGGAGCTTCCGCTGTTAGACCAGCAGAAAATGCTGCAAGTCAACGTCAATGCACTCACAGAGCTCACCCACCTGTTTCTGCCGGAAATCAAAGCGGCACGATTCCGCTCCATTCCAAAAGGCATCCTGAATATCGCCAGCACTGCGGCGTTTCAGCCCGGGCCGAAAATGGCCGTATATTATGCATCCAAAGCCTACGTCCTTTCCTTCTCCGAAGCTCTTGTGGAGGAACTGAGGGACACGAACGTCACTATCTCGACGCTGTGCCCGGGCGCAACAGAAACCAACTTCTTCAAGACAGCTCAGGCAGAGCATACGAAGCTGGTCAAGCAGACGATGACACCGGAAGCTGTTGCTAAATCAGGGTTTGTCGGCTTTGTTAAAGGCCGCCGTGTCATCATTCCCGGGCCGGCCAACCAGACGATGGCTTATGCGGCGAAACTGCTTCCTCGTTCCTGGGCTGCAAAAGCCGCTCATTATATGGATCAATAATTCTTATGTCCCAGACCTTTCCTCCTGCCGCCATCTCCTTTATACTTGATATATTGGAAGAAAATTCTTAAACAGGGGGCAGAGGTATGAAGAAATGGATCTTATCCACCGTCCTTCTTCTGCTCGCAGCTGCCGGCACAGGCTGGTATTTGATGAGCACACAGGCTGAAGCAATGACAGAACAAGAAGTCAAGGAAGCCGTAGAAGAATCCGCTGAGGAAGCGGATGAAAAGCTTCAGACCTATGAGGAAGAAGGTAAAAATCCATTCGGTCATGAAAAAAGCCAAAGCGAACTGACAGATTCCGATTATCAAAGCTACATCCACTCCATGTCCCACCAGAAAGTGAAAGCCGATAAAAAGTGGGGATTTACAACTATCCACCCGGAACGTATTGAGTGGCTGCTTGAGGGACTGGATCAGACTACGCTTACTCATAGACAGACATATGAAGAGATCCTGACGAAATGGCACGCAGGTGATTTCTCAACGGCTGATGAGGACCATAACCGGATCTGGACGCTTCAGAACGGGAACGTCGGCAAAGCCACAGGTGTGCTCTCTCCTCAGGAAGAAGCCCAATTCATGCAGAAACGAAAAAACTGACCCCGTCTCCGGGGTCAGTTTTTTTACATTTCTTCGGCTGCTTTACGAAAACCATAGAACGAGCGGTAGCCTGAATGAGAATAGTAGCCTTCCGAGCTTTCTGTAGCCAGCATGTCCACGCGGGCGTTCGGATAGCATTCATGGGCGGTTCTTACAAGCTGTTCGGCAATTCCCTGCTTGCGGCAGGATTCCTTAACGAGGAGTTCACAGATGTACAAAGTGGTCGTCCCGTCGGTCAACCCTCTCAAATAACCGACGAGTTCTCCAGATTCATCCACGGCCACGAGGGCAGGTTCCGAATTGATCCAGGCGCACAGCGTTTCTTCATTATGCTGCACAAGCCCCTCCCATCCTTCTTGTTGATTCAACTGATGAACACTATCAAAGTCTTGTTCGCGAAACGAGCGGATTTGAATGGATTCCATCGTTTCCTCCCTTTCTTTTCCAAGTTTTCTCCTGTTAAGTTTCCCAGTCTGTCTATGATGAAGCCTGATCTCTTTACTCTATTATACGATACAATTCCCTATTCGTTTCATTCTATGTGTCTTTTTTCCGTCAATGATGAGAGAAAAGTATGATAAAATAAGAGCGATTGTTTTCTTATCGACACAAGGAGTGGAATGACTATGAAACGTTGGTTGATGCTGACAGGATTATTTTTTCTGGCTGCCTGTTCCTCACAAAATTTATCCTATGAAGATTTAACCGCTGCTTATCCCGAGGACTTCGCAGATCCTATCCAGAACCTTTCTGAAACACAGCAGGAAAACCTTGGCCTGCCTTCTGATATGCCTTTTGAAGTGACCATGGTGGAATCCTCTGTTGGAGAAAATGAAGCCGAGGTAACCTATACATCCGATACCGAGCAGAAAGCTGTCGTTACGACCTTATACAGTCCCGGAAACATCCTGCAGGAATCCGAACTGCAGGTACCATTGGATTCCGGAGCGCTGGCAGGCGTACTGGAAAAAGAGACACATGTGTTTGTGGAATGGTATGAAGGAGAAGAAGATATCATCTATCAGGTTGAATATTACGGCCCTGCTGAAGAGCGTTCGGAAAAAGCTGTGGAAATCGCCAATCATCTATAAAAGCTGCCGGGAAACCTTCCCCGCAGCTTTTATATGTGGTCACAGACTGCCGTATTCATTGAACTTTTTCCAGTTTCTTAAACATCCGGCTGATCGGCCTTGGTGCCTTCAGGTTATCGAAGAAAACAAGGTACGTGTTCTTCTTTTCATCAATGGATTGAATAGTCCCGATGCCGAACACGGGATGATGGACACGTGTTCCTTTTTCAAACCCTTTTTGAGGAGCCTCTTGTTTTAAATGGTGAGAGGCCCGGATGTAATCCTCCGCTTCTTCTATAAGGGCTGGATCAAGGTCCCCGACACGCTCATATAAATCTTCGTTCACCTCAAAGATGAAGCGGGACGGATATTTTTTCTGCCCTCCATTTTGAAAGCCCTCCGACTCTGTCATATACAACGCCTTTTCGGCACGGGTAACGGCGACATAGGCAAGTCTCCGCTCTTCTTCAAGCCCACGCTCCTTCCGCTGACGGATGGTCCGCACACTTGGCATGACCCCTTCTGTCATGCCGATCACAAAAACATAGGGGAATTCCAGACCTTTGGCAGTATGGATCGTCATTAGTTTGATCGTATCCTTACGCTCTTCTCTGTCGTGATCGGTATACAAAGAAATCATCTGCAGGTACTCATCCAAATCGATATCTTCTCCGAGCGTCTGTTCATACTGGACGATGGAGTGAAGCAGTTCGGCCAGATTATCCAGGCGTTCCTGGTCCCCGTCTTCGCGGCGGTAGGCTTCATAACCCGTCTTCTGCATCGCTTCCTGCAGCAGTTCCGACACGTTCAATTCTTTCTTCCTCTCCTTGAGTTCCTCCATGGCACCAATGAATGCTTTGGCCCCTGTCCGCTGAAGCTGCTCATGATCCGCGTATTTTTTCAAGGTCTCATAATAAGAAAGCCCCTCTGCCTCTGCCCTCTGACGGATAAAGGCCATCCGTTTTTTACCGATCTGCCTTTTCGGCACATTGATCAGTCTTGAAAACGATAAGTCATCTCCTGCAGCGATCATTTTCAGATGAGCGAGAGCATCCTTGATCTCCATCCGGTCAAAAAATTTAAAACCTCCGAAAATAGTATACTCCAGGTTTTCCGCCATAAGTTCCTGCTCCACATAACGCGATAAATAACCTGCTCTGTATAAAACAGCCACATCACTGAGCCGCGCCTGCTTTTCCTCAACAAGACTTTGAATCTGCTGAACAATCCATTTCGCTTCCTGTATGTCGTTTTTTCCGTGGTAATGGACCGCTTTGACTCCAGGCGGGTGGACAGGAAGCATATCCTTATCCACACGGAAGTAGTTATTTTTAATCAACGCATTGCCAAGGGAGAGGATTTCAGGGGTGGAACGGTAATTTTCCTTCAGAAAGACTGTCTGTGCCCCCGGGAAAAATTCGTCGAACTCGACCATATACTTCGGATCCGCCCCCCGCCATTCGTAGATCGTCTGATCAGGGTCACCAACAACGAACAGGTTCTCATGTTCCTGTGCGAGCATGCGTACAAGTTCGAACTGCTTCAGACTGCTGTCCTGGAATTCATCGACCTGGATGTAATACAGACGGTCCTGCCATTTGGACAGTACATCCGGATATTGTTCAAAAAGGACAAAGACGAAATTCAGCAGGTCATCGAAATCCAGGCCGTACACGCGTTTTTGTTTTTTTAAATAGTGTTGTAGAATCTGCCCGTCCAGGTCACCGGATTCATCAGCCGCAGGCATGCCGCCGCGCATGATCATCTGTTGGACATAATGGGTATTTCCTTTCAATATTCCGATCTTGTCCAGAAGGCGCTTGAAGGTTTTCTCATTCATCTTCAACCCCATATCTTCAAATATCTCCCGCAGCAGTGTTTTCTGGTCTTCGACGTCTAAAATGGAGAAATTTTTCGGATAGAAGAGACGATGGATATCCTCTCGGAGCACACGGACGCAGAAGCCGTGATAAGTCGTAATGAATCCTGTATCCTGTTCGCCGCCGATCAGGCGCTTCACCCTTCTCCTCATTTCATGAGCTGCCTTATTCGTAAAGGTTACAGATAATACATGGGCCGGATCCACGCCCAGTTCATTGACGATAAACGCATACCGGTGCGTCAGTGCTCTCGTTTTCCCCGAACCTGCACCGGCCACGACGCGGATGTATCCTTCCGTAGAAACGACAGCCTCCTGCTGAGCTTCGTTCAATCCTTCCATCAGTTTTTCCATAGTGATTCACCTTCCAAGAACATTTGTTTGTATTATAGCACACTGAATCGGTTTGAAGCCTCAGTGGAACGGATATGGACCTGTGGAAGGAGAGGAAATTATGACCAGCGATATCACCCCTTTATTTGAAGAAAAGATCGTTCAGGACAACCGCTTTAAAAACCGCTATGTGGTCGCACCGATGACAAGAGTCAGCGCGGCCAACAACGGGACAGCCAATGAGCGGATGAAGCAGTATTATGAGCGCTATGCTAAAGGTGGATTCGGAGCAGTCATCAGCGAGGGCATCTACCCGGACCGTACCTACTCCCAGGGATACTCAAACCAGCCGGGGCTTGCCGACGAACAGCACCGGGACGCCTGGAAGCCAATCGTCCGGGGCGTTCATCAGCATGGATCCCTGTTCATTGCTCAAATCATGCACGCAGGTGCCCAGTCGCAGGGAAACGCCTACACGGACCAAACCATCGCCCCTTCAGCTGTGGCCCCTAAAAATGATCAGCTGCCTTTTTACGGTGGGAAAGGCCCGTTCCCTACCCCGAAAGCAGCCACTCATGCGGAACTGGAAGAAATCAAGCAGTCCTTCGCACACTCTGCACGACTGGCTAAGGAAGCAGGGTTTGACGGCGTAGAGCTTCACGGAGCCAATGGTTACCTGCTGGATCAGTTCATGACCGATTATTTCAACCAGAGAGAAGATCAGTACGGAGGAACAACGACCAACCGGATGCGGTATATTCTTGAAGTCATCAAGGAAGTCAGGCGGGAAGTCGGCCATGATTACCTTCTCGGCATTCGGATTTCGCAGGGGAAAGCCTCCGATGGCGAACACCGCTGGGCTCTTGGTGAAACAGATGCCAAAACCATCTTCGGTAAACTCGGTGAATCTCCGATCGATTTCATCCATGTAACAGATAAAGACGGAACAGCCTCCAGCTTCGGAGAGGGGTCCCTTTCCATGGCTGCCGCTGCGAAGATGTTCAGTGGTCTTCCTGTCATTGCCAACGGCGGTCTTCATGAGACAGACAAAGCCCTGCAGCTGTTGAGCAGCGAAGAGGCTGATTTCATCAGTCTCGGTACAGCAGCGCTCCAAAATCCGGATGCACCGAACCGCATCCTTAACGGTCAGCATCTGGACCCCTTCGATTTTTCATCCATCATGCTGCCACAGGCGGAAATTAAGGATCACGAATTGAAAAAAGAAGTACGGAGATGAAAAAGAGGCGCATGTCTCATGCGCCTTAGCTTGTAGAGAAACCTAGTTTCTCTACAAGCTTTTTTTCTTTCCGCTGAATGTCCACATCAAACAGGAACAGTTCCGGCAGGGTACAAATACTTCCAGAACCCGAAGAAGACCACTTCCTTACTTCCGCTTATTTAAAAAGTAGTCTGCGGCTTGAGGAAGGTTTTTGAACGTCCGCACACCGGACAGACTGATCCGGTTCTGTGTGAACTGCATCACCACCTGTGGACGCATTCCAGCAAGAACCACTTCAATACCAAGCAGCTGGAGGCTGACAATCAAGTCTCTAAGCAGGTGCACCCATTCATCTTCTACGGACACGATTCCAGAAAATTGAACAGCCAGACGATTGATCCGCTGGTTTTGACAAAGCTCCGGCACACGGGTCAGGAGGACCTCCTTCTGCTCTTCCCTGAGGATCGGCTGCAGGGGAAGCAGGGCAAAGCCATCAGCCACTTTTACGATGTTCGCCGTCATTTCCTCAATGATGTGGATCAGCTGTTTCTCCCTGTAATAGGATTGGGTCCTGTCAAAAATCCTGGTTAGATTGTAGCCCTTCCCTTCATATGTAAATGGTCGGGTATGAACCTTGAATACATACTCCTCCCCCTGCCAATGCATCGGATAATCATCTACAATCAAAGGCCTTTGTTCTTTCGTTGAATTTGTCACCACCCGCCTCTCCGGATCGATATCCGGAAAGAGTGTGTGAAGGGACTCCCCCGCTGCTTGATTTCCCTGAAGACCAAACAATTCAATAAATGCCGGATTGACATAGGTAATGATATACTGATCATCAGAAATCAATACCCCTTCATCAAGAAGATCCATGGCCGCCTGTAAAATCATACATAAGCCTCCTCATTATATTTGGCTGGAATGAACGGTCTTAAAACAAAAAAAGTGCGCCATCAGGTTCTGTTTGAACAATGATGACGCACTCTTTTTTATGCTTTTTCCATTTTGTCAGGCGTAGATATGATAGCAACGTGCTTTAAGTTTCCTATAGTATCAAATTCAATTTCCAGGCAGTCTCCCGGTTTCACAAAACCGATCAGTCGTTCTTTCAACACGTACAATTCATTCTGAAACTCTGAATCCTCTACAAGGATTGCGTATGAACCTTCGTATCGATCGAGTCTGTACTGATTCACCTACTCAAACCCTTTCTACTTGGAATTCTCTATAGAGACATTCCTTCCCTGTCTTCTGTCTCTTTTGAAGTATCATTCCCTTTGCACCCTATGACTAAACATGTCGAATTTACGGTGAACTGGACTGAAGAATTCAAACGTGGTAAACTAAAGACTAACGACCGTTAGTTTGTAGTCAGGAAGGATGATTGGATGACAAAAGAAACAATCAGGCAGGAAAGTTTACGCCTTTTCGCCAGACATGGCTATGAGAACACGTCGTTAACGATGATCGCCGATGCTGTCGGGATTAAAAAACCGTCTCTTTATAATCACTTTGACAATAAGGATGCCATCTTCCTCGATGTGCTTTATCACGTCGGAGATTTGGAAAAGGAACGGATCATGCAGCAAGCTCCACAACTGAAGGGAATGACGGTGAAAGCGCAGCTTCACCAGTTCTACCGGTTTTATTTAGAACGCATGGCCCATTCCACAGAAGGGCTTTTTTTTAAGCGTGTCACCTTCTTCCCACCTGAAAAGTTTACGGCTGAAATCAAAGAGGTATTCCTTATGGTGGAAGATCAAATGACCGCTGTCATTCAGCCGATCATGGAAAAAGGAATAGCGGAGAAGAAAATCCGCCCTCTTTCTACAGATACGCTGACTTCTGCTTTTTATACGTTAATTGACGGTCTGTTCTTGGAAGAAAACTACTATGATCAGGATGTGTTCGAACAGCGCCAGCTCAGCAGCTGGGAAATTTTCTGGCTCGGCATCCAGACACAACATCAGGAGGGATCGTAAAATGCCATGGGTCTATTTGTTTGTCGGCGCCTTGTTTGAGATCGCCTGGGCGGTCGGCTTGAAACTGTCCGAGGGCTTTACCGAGCCTCTATACTCCACCATCACCGTCGTCTGCATCATCATCAGCTTCGCTTTGTTTACAATGGCATTAAAAAGCCTGGATGTAGGCACAGGCTACGCCATATTCACCGGGGTGGGGGCTGTAGGAACAGCGCTGGTCGGTATGATTTTTCTCGGCGATGCCGGTGGTATCGGGAAGATATTCTTCATCGTTCTGTTGATTACGGGAATTATCGGATTGAAAATGACAGATTCTGCTTCATCAAGTCAGGCACAGGAGGGATAACATGGCTTGGATTTTCTTAATTCTCGCAGGAACAGGGGAAATGACTTCCATGTTCTTTTTAAAATTGTCGGATGGGTTTAAAAAGAAGCTGCCGACACTGGGTGCCGCCATTGCGATGAGCGGCAGTCTTTATTTCCTCTCCTTGTCTTTGAATGACCTTCCGATCGGCACGGCTTATGCGATCTGGACAGGAATCGGATCGGCAGGAACCGTTCTGCTGGGCATCCTCTTTTTTAATGAGAAAGCAACACCGAAACGGCTGTTGTTTATTGCCTGTATCCTTACCGGTATCATCGGTTTGAAATTGGTTTCATAATATCCATCAGAACCTTGTGTTCTTTTCAAAGAATGCTTACAATAAAAGAAGCAGGCTGTTGCAGTATACCGACATTTTCTGCAGTGATGGAGGAATAGAAAGATGCGTAGAGTGTTAATGGCTGTCATGGTAATCATTGTGCTTGGTTTCAGTTATGTAGGATACACCAATATAGATCCTGAAGTAGATGCCAATCCTGAAATATCACAGGAAACGAAACAATATTAAAAAGCCTTTCCGCTTTGAAGCGGAAAGGCTTTTATTTTTATTTTCGGGGAAGATCCACGTTCAGATCTTCTGCCCACGTTTCTTCAAGGTATTGGTCACGCCCGGAATTTCCTCGGTAGTAGTCATAGCGGAGCTTGTTTTTCTTGTAATAATCCTGATGATATTCTTCCGCCCGGTAAAATGTCTCTGCTTCCACAATGCGTGTTACGATGTCCTCATCGAACCGTCCGGACTGTTCGAGTTCTCTGCGGGACTGTTCAGCCGTCTGTCTCTGCTCGTCATTAAGATAAAACACCGCTGATGTATATTGATACCCGCGGTCTACAAACTGACCTTCATCATCCGTCGGATTGATCTGCCTCCAGAAAACATCAAGGATCTGCGCATAGGAAATCACATCAGGGTCGAAATAAACTTGCACCGCTTCAATGTGGCCGGTCCCCCCGGCAGACACTTCTTCATAAGTCGGATTTTCCACATCTCCACCGGTATAGCCGGAGACGACACTATGGACGCCCTTCAATTTTTCAAACGGTGGCTCCATACACCAGAAACACCCTCCAGCCAGCACAGCTGTTTCGTACCCTTCCGGAATTTCTGATGCGCCCACTTCCTCACTCTCATAATTCCGCTCTGTTACATAGGAGTAAATCTCAGGGACAGCAAATGCTGCGCCTATAAGCAGAACGATGATGCCGGCCGTCCATATCCTTTTTTTCTTCACACAGAGGCCTCCCTTGTCGTGTTGAATTTCTTTAAGCATACCACGGAATAAAAATTCCAGACAGAATTCTGCTGTCTTTACTCTTCGTCCTCCAAGGTGAGCCCCTCCACATACTTGCGGTTCATCATCCGGTCGATTTTCCTGTATTCCTTCGACTTGAAAATGATATCAAAATCGTAATCTTCCGGGTAAAGCTCTTCGGCCGGGATATGCAGTTTCAACCGTTTATGATTGTACGTCTGCTTCTCCCCCTTCACTTGAACTACATAATTACCTCTTGCATCCGGGCCTGTGTAGACGATACCGGCCGCATCTGAATCAGGGACCTGCACATTATCGCCCATTTTGAAAGAAGGCGGCTGTTTGCTGTCGTTACGCTTCCGGTTCTTCTTATACCGGTTGCCGGCCACCTGACTGGCATAAGAGGAATGTTTGCGCTGTTCTTCCTCCAGCTTATAGGATGCCTCTTCCTTGTAGGTGATCTGATGAGCGTGGTTAAGAATATCCGGATGCAGTCCGAGCTTATAAGCGATGTCGAACGCCTGGCTCTCGCCGGCTGTACCCGTCTGCAGCTGATACGTCGGCTTCAACGTTTCCAGATCAAATGCCATCGCACCGTTGATGAACCCATCCTTTTCCTTCGCATAAGCTTTCATTTCACTATAATGAGTCGTAGCCAGAATATCCGATCCTTTGGCAGCCAGCTGATCCAGGATGGCTGTTGCAAGCCCCATCCCCTCTCCAGGTTCTGTACCGGATCCTATTTCGTCTAATAACAACAGCGAATGGTCGTTCGCTTTTTGTAAAATGTCAATCAAGTTCGTCAAACGTGAGCTGAACGTACTCAAATTCTCCTCAATGCTCTGACCGTCCCCAATGTCCACATAAATCGACTGGTATAACGGAAGAAGACTTCCCGGCTCTGCGGGAATGTGAAGTCCTGTCTGGGCCATCAGGCAGAACAAGCCGACGGTTTTCAATGTAACCGTCTTTCCGCCGGTATTGGGACCTGTAATAAGCAGCGCCTGTTCCCCTTCATTCATGTGAAGGGTCAGGGGCACCGCCTTCTCTCCGAGCATCGGATGCCGGCCCTGATTGATTTTCAACTCGTGATCGGTAAATACCGGTGTATGAGCCCCCGTCAGACGACTGTATTTGGCCTTCGCGAATAAAACATCATACTGATGCATCGTCTCGACAGCTATGGAGAGATCCTGTTCATGCTCCAGCACCGCTCCAGTCAACGTATATAAAATCTGTTCGACTTCCTGCTCCTCACTGAACGTCAATAGCTGCCGTTCTTCCTGAAGGCGGGTCACTTCTTCCGGTTCAACAAAGAGAGTGGCCCCAGACGCCGATTGATCCAGTACGGTTCCTTTCATTTTTGAGCGCTGCTCCCTTTTCACCGGCAGTGTCCACCGGCCGCCTTTATCCATGGGACGTGCCTCCTGCATGATGGACGCATACTTTTTAGCCAGGCTGTTCATTCGTTCCTTGATTTCCTCTGTTTTCTTCTCTCTTTTTCTCCTGATCTTTGCGAGCTCCTTTGAAGCATGGTCGTCGACCTGCGCATGGCGGATTGCTGAGGCGATATTTTCTTCAAGACTGGTCAGCTCCGTCATGGATTCTGCATAGAAAGCAATTCTCGGAGCGATCAGCTGCTGCCCCTTCATAAACCGCTTCAGTTTCGTACAATGATCCAGGAAAGAAAGCAGAACCATCAGCTGTCTCGGTTGAAGGTAGAGGCCTTTCTGCGCCTGCTCCAGCATTCCCTGAATGTCAGCGAGCGTATGGAGCGGGACACGGCTCTGGGTGGCGAGGATGGCTTTGGCTTCTTCTACTTCCTCGTGCATCAGTTCCAGTCGTTTTCGATCTTGAATCGGTCTTGATTCAATAATGGTCTGTTTTCCCAGTTCTGTATGGGCATGCTCAGCTGTACGGTTCAAAATTTCATGATATTCCAATACTTGAAAAGTTTGGTCGTTCAATGTGATTCCCCCTATATTTATCCATATAAAAAAGCCCGCGGCAAGCTGAAATAAGCTCATCGCGGACTTTTGTGTGAACGTCGTCTGTTCCACGGGATACAAAAAAGCTGTGACTGAAAAGCAGCCACAGCTTCAAAGACGTATCTGTCCAGGCTATGCTTATGCTTGTTCTTAACTGTTCCTAAAAAGGCGGCACTTAAACAAGCATGCAACCGTGCACACTTTTTACACCTGATTAGAAACGTATCCAGTTCATGGATTAGTTAAGAACAACCACACTCATACATCATTCTCCTTTGTTATAAGGATCGTTCTGCGTGGAACAGACGATTCATCCTCTTTAATATAGGAGATTCGCGTTCATTTGTCAACGGGAAAGACATCCTGCAGTTTCCGTTCGGATGTCGGGGCGGTTTCTGCTCCGAGCGATCTACGGATGATTTTCATCGCATTATCGTTCCCTTCATGCGATTCCGAGGCCGAGAGATTCGAAGGAACCCACAGCTCATAATCCCTCATATACGCATCGTTCGCTGTAAACAGAACACAAATGTCTCCGGCGACTCCTGATAAAATCAACCGGCTCACTTCAAGCTGATTCAAAAGAATCTCCAACTGCGTCCCGAAAAAACCGGAATGCTTCGGCTTAATGATGAAGAAGTCATCCTCTTCCGGTTGCGTAAGCTCCACCAGCGGCTCTCCCCTGGACTGGCGGCATGTATCTATGATGTCGGAGGCGTTGTCCTGCCACAGACCGAAGTTGTCATTCACATAAATGACAGGAATCCCCTGCTCCTTCATTTCTTGCTTGAAGCTCTGCAGATCTTCAGCCGCAGGAAGAGCATACTCCAACAGGTCCTTTCCCCCGTCAAAATCCAATGTATTCATCATATCAATAATAAGAAGGGCCGTGGACGATTTCATGTTTAATCTCCCCGGTATTCTTCCGGCCCTGCAGGAATCTGGCGCTTATGGGCCGTCTGTTTATGTCTGTCTTTCAGCTGTTTCTCATCTTCGGGATCGATTTTCTCCCCGCGCAGATAAGCGTCAATCGTATCATAGGACATGCCGAGCTCATCTTCGTCCGTCTGCCCTTCCCACAACTCTGCACTCGGTTTTTTCTCAATAACGGAGGAAGGCACATCCAGCGCTCCCGCCATTTCCCGGACTTCTTCTTTTCTCAGGTTAATCAACGGTACGAGATCAACGCCACCATCCCCGTACTTGGTAAAGTAGCCTGTATAATCCTCTGCGGCATTATCCGTTCCAACAACAAGATAATTGTAGTTGTTTCCAACGGCATACAGCGTACTCATGCGGAGGCGCGCCTTCAGGTTCGCTCCACCCAGCTGCGATTTATCCTCCTTCCAGTCCCCTTTCTCCTCAATCTGTCCTTTTACTGCCTGATACGTCGTTTCATAGGCGTCCGTCAGATTGATACCGATGTAATCAAGGTCCGCCCCTTCTACAACGGCCAGCGCATCCGTCTGTTCCTCCATCTTTTTGTTGATCGGCAGCAGGACTCCAAGCGACTGTTCAGGGAATGCCTTTTTGACAAGATAGGAAACGACAGCTGAATCAATTCCGCCGCTGATCCCGACAAGGGCTCCATCCGCCCCTGCCTCTTCGACTTTATCCTGCAGCCACCGGACTAAATAGTCAATACGTTCTTCCATCGTAAAAACTCCCTTCCAAATGTCATCTAATCCTCTTCTTCCTTTTACTTCCTTTTTATAAACCTGCTCTATAAACAAATGACTTTTCATTTTTTAAAAAGTAGGCAATAATGGAGACTAGTGATCCTCTTCAAGGAGTGAAAGATATGATACAAAATGAACAACACGTACTCGTGATCTTCCCCCACCCCGATGATGAAGCATTCGGCGTGTCCGGAACGATCTCCACTTATATAAATCAGGGCACACCGTTAACCTACGCCTGCCTCACACTTGGGGAAATGGGAAGAAACCTCGGCCGTCCCACGTTCGCCACGAGGGAATCACTGCCTGACATCCGGCGCAGAGAGCTTGTCAAAGCGGCTGAAGCTATGGGCATCGAAGATCTCCGTATGATGGGGCTCCGGGATAAAACACTGGAATTCGAAGACGATACAGAGATGAAAAATATGGTCAGCCAGCTCATCGACGAGTTGAACCCATCCCTTGTCATCAGTTTTTATCCAGGATATGCCGTCCATCCCGATCATGAAGCGACAGCGCGCGCCGTTGTCCGGGCGCTGCGCGACATCGATGAAGACAAACGGCCGAAGTTCCACGCTGTTGCCTTCGCCAATGATACAGAGGAAAACCTGGGGAGTCCGGACGTGATTAACGACATCCGCGGTGTCCAGGAACAGAAAATGAATGCCATGCGCGCCCATATCTCCCAGACAGCTGCTATGCTGGAAATGCTTGAAGAAGGCATCAAGGTCAACGATCCGGAAGCTCTTAAATGGGTGACCGAAGAGAAATTTTATACGTATGACTGGTCCAGCGATCAGGTCACCTAAAACATAAAAGTTCTGCTCCATGGAGCAGGACTTTTTTTGTAGTTCGAACGATCCAAATCATTCTTACACTGGCAGATTTTCACCGATCTGTCTAAATTCAGGACTCCATGACCATGATGGAAATGATATTCTATAAAAAGGGTCAACATAAAGGAGATGATTTTTTGAAGAACGCAGCCATTTTAGTGACAGCCCTTATACTTACGATTTTTTTAACGGCCTGTGCTGATTCCGAGAACAGCGGAAGTGAAGACCAGGCCGCTCCCATACCTGAAGTTGAAGTGCTGCTCGAACAGCAGCCCTATCCAGTCAATGAACCCGTCGATATCCGCGCAGAAGTGACACAGGGAGAGGAGCCTGTCACTGATGCCTCTTATGTTAAGTTTGAAATCTGGAATACAGAGGAAGGGCAGGAAGACTCGGTAACGAAAGAAGCCGAACATACAGAAGACGGCATTTACGAGCTGTCCTATACGTTTGAACAGGAAGGCTCCTACCAGGTGATTGCTCATACGCAAGTCGATGATCTGCATACGATGCCCCAAAAAGAAGTACAGGTCGGCCATGGACAAGAGGGACAGGCCATGGATATGGAATCCAGCAAGTTCATGGTTCATTTGATGACAGAAGAAACATTCGCTGCCGGAAGTGAATCCATGCTTACGGCCCATATCAATCATATGGAGGAACCGTTCACAGAAGGTAAGGTGAAATACCTCATTACACCAGAAGCAGGTGGTGAGGAAACCGAAGTCACGGCTGAAGAAAAACAGCCGGGGGAATACCAAGGATCCTACACGTTCGAGGAAGCAGGAAACTATACAGTCACCGTCGTTTATGAACAGGAAGAGAAAGACCTTCAAGGTGAAAAACAGCAGACCATAGAAGTAATCGAATAAAAAAAGGACCACCGGGCTGCCCGGTGGTCCTTTCATTATTATACGTCCGTATTTTGAAGCTTTTTCTTCTTCGCCATTTTTTCGCGCTCGTTTTTGTTCAAGAATTTCTTACGAAGACGAACGTTCTCTGGAGTAACCTCACAGTATTCGTCATCATCAAGATACTCAATCGCTTCTTCGAGCGTCATTTGACGGGTTTTCTTGATTGTATTCGTCGTGTCTTTGTTCGCAGAACGAATGTTGGTCAAGTGTTTTTCTTTCGTGATGTTGACCGTCAAGTCGTTCTCACGGTTGTGCTCTCCGACAATCATACCTTCGTACACTTCTGTACCCGGTTCCACGAAGATGGTACCGCGGTCCTCAAGGTTCATGATGCCGTACGTGGAAGCTTTCCCTTTATCAAGAGACACAAGGACACCTTCACGACGTCCGCCGACCTGGCCTTTTACAAGGGGCGCATAGCCATCAAAAGTATGGTTCAAAATTCCATATCCGCGTGTCTGCGTCATGAATTCTGTCGCATAGCCAATAAGACCACGAGATGGTACAAGGAATTCAAGACGCACTTGCCCATTACCATCATTGACCATGTCCTGCATTTCACCTTTACGGTAACCGATGGATTCCATAACGGCACCCTGGTACTCTTCCGGTGTATCGATTTGAACGCGCTCGACAGGCTCACAAGTCTGACCATCGATTTCCTTCAGAATAACCTTAGGCTTGGAAAGCTGAAGTTCATAACCTTCCCGACGCATATTTTCCACAAGGATGGAAAGGTGAAGTTCACCACGTCCTGATACTGTGAAGGCATCAGGGGAATCTGTAGGGTCGACACGCAGGCTGACATCTGTTTCCAGCTGTGTCATCAAACGCTCTTCAATTTGACGGGAAGTTACATATTTACCTTCACGACCGGCAAAAGGACTATTGTTGACAAGGAATGTCATCTGCAGGGTCGGTTCATCAATACGAGGGATTTCCATCGCATCCTGGTGTTCAGGCAGACAGACCGTTTCCCCGACGTTAATATCCTCAAGGCCGGACAGGGCAATGATGTCACCCGCTTTGGCTTCTTCGATTTCGACACGCTTCAAGCCTATGAAACCGAATAGTTTGGAAATACGGAAGTTCTTCACTGAACCGTCCTTCTTCATCAAGGAAACCTGCTGACCGACTTTAATTTGACCATTGAAGACACGTCCGACACCAATACGGCCGAGGTAGTCGTTATAGTCAAGCAGAGTCACCTGGAATTGAAGCGGATCATCTTTCGTATCGTGCGGAGCAGGGATGTTGTTCATGATCAGCTTAAAGATCGGATCCATCGTTTCCTGCTGGTCTTCAGGCTCATCGCCGGATGTACCGTTAAGAGCAGACGCATAAACGACTGGGAATTCAAGCTGTTCGTCATCCGCTCCAAGCTCGATGAACAGATCCAGTACTTCATCGACGACTTCGTCAGGGCGGGCGTTCGGACGGTCGATTTTGTTAAGAACAACGACTGGTGTCAGTTTCTGTTCCAGCGCTTTTTTCAAAACAAATCGAGTTTGTGGCATACACCCTTCGTACGCATCGACAACGAGAAGAACGCCGTCTACCATTTTAAGGATACGTTCTACTTCTCCACCAAAGTCGGCGTGACCTGGAGTATCTAAAATATTAATACGGGCATCGTTATAATTGATCGCGGTATTCTTAGCAAGAATCGTAATGCCGCGTTCTTTTTCCAAATCGTTAGAGTCCATAGCGCGCTCATCGACATGCTCGTTATCGCGGAAAGTTCCGGAATAGTGAAGCATCTGGTCAACCAGCGTTGTTTTACCGTGGTCAACGTGTGCGATGATGGCTATATTACGAATATCATCTCTGTGTTGCATGAAGCACACACCTCTTTCGTATCGCAAATATTATTCAACCGTTCTATTATAACACAACTGCTTTAGGATCGATACCAGATTTACTTAGAGTTAACGATAGACAGCTGGCTGGTTTTGCACCTTCCCGGCAGAATCACTTCTATTCCCCATTGCACCACAGATATGGAAACAAGTAAAATAAAATCAATTGGTCCAGGTTCCTTCGAAAAAGAACCGGATACACAGCAGCCAGAAATTAGGTGTCCATCATGAAAACAAGCCGGGACGGGGAATGGCTCAACGTCATCATCCCCTTTAAATGGGACGGTTTAACAATCGAAAAGATCCTGACAAAACAATGGCATGTGCCGAGGAAACTGATGCATCGTTTCCGTTCCCAGAATGAGGTGATGCTGAACAACACCTTTCCTCATTACAAAACGACGAATGTCCACTCCGGGGATCACCTCCGCCTCCGGCTTTTCGGACCGGAGCCTTTAGAGGTAACTCCATCGTCCATGTCGATCGACCCCGTTTTTGAGGATGATCATCTGCTTGTCATCAATAAACCGGCCGGTGTGTTCACACACCCGAACCGGCCGGATGAACACGATACCCTTGTCAACGGAGCCGCCGGATATTTCCAAAGACAAGGTATACCCTCTACTCCGAAGTATGTCCACCGGCTCGACCGGGATACATCCGGAGCCATATTATTTGCCAAGCATGCACTGGCTACAGCGATGCTCGGAAAAGAAATCCAGGAAAGGAAGATCAAACGCTCCTACCTGGCCTGGGTTCACGGCAGACTTCTCCCGGAGCAGGGGACGATCATTAAACCGATCGGCAAAGATCCAGAACATACCGTAAAACGAATGGTCTCCAGGGACGGCCGGTATGCAGAGACGCATTATACCGTGTTAAGCTATGATGCCGGTCAGGACTGCTCCCTCGTTATGCTGCAGTTGGAGACAGGAAGGACACATCAAATCCGTGTGCACTTGAGCTCGATCGGATATCCATTGATCGGGGATACGCTGTACGGGGGAAAAGGGAATATCCACTATAAACAGGCTCTTCATGCAGCCAGGCTGACATTCGTCCATCCTTTTACTGAGGAAACGATTCATTGTTATGCACCTCCCGCCCCATCGTCCACGTTATTTACCAATGCTCATATTGATTTGCTGAAACAGATAAAAAACCGCTCCTGATTCCAGGAGCGGTTTCAGCTTTTAGAGAAACCCCTGTTTCTTTACAAGCTTTTTTCTTTCTTACCGCCAGGAGCGAAAGCCCCTTCCCTTTCCGCGGACGAGCGCCCGAGCTTCCTCGCAACACCCACGCTCGGCGATCTCGGACCACTCGTTCATCCGCAGGAGTGGAAGGGGCACCGCTCCTTGGGAGTTCTCTAACATCGAACAAGACTCTCCTTCACCCAGATCGCCCTTGTTGGATGGAGAACAGTCTTTTCCGTATTCCGGCAGGCAGCCATCATCAGCGCTTGTTCTTTCCCTTCTTTTCCACGCAAGCGGCCATAGCGCAACTCATGCCGTTCTTTGGAATCTGCGAACCTGCATAGGGCGCAGTCTTTCTCCTCTATATTTTAACGTCGGCACGAGTAGCGTTCGGTGGTGATGCCTGCGAAAACAGCACGGGCCGAAGATCCACTTGGGCAGACGATCTTCCTGACCAAGTTAGCTGAGGACGTGCCCGCGGCATTCATCCACCGATAAGCGGAATGTGACCCTTCCCACGACAAATGGACAACTCTAACTGGTCGACACAGGCTTTTTCTACAGCCAAAACCCGCTCCTGATTCCAGGAGCGGGTTTTGGCTCAACAAAGTTCCCGATGATTCCCTCTTCCGTCGATGGCCATCAGTATTTCATTCTTGCCTCCACCCCGGATGAGCTGATCGCTGGTAACGTCTGCGTCAGCTATCCAACGGTAGGCGGAACGTGGCTCCCTGTGAAAGTAAGGGGGTCTTGTTATAACCGTTTGTTTGGCACAAGGTGAGTTAAGCGTCTTTTATTTCTGTTCAATAGACTGATAAATGCTGTCGTACTTCCGGGCGCACTCCAGATCGAGTTCTGTCAGGCCCCCGGCATTCCAGGAGGTCAGTTTTAACGTCACCATCTTATAATCGATGCTGATGAACGGATGGTGCTGGATTTCCTCAGCATACTCCGCAATCAAATTGACAAAACGGACGCCTGTTAAGAAATCCTGGAATCGATAGCGTTTCGCAATGAATTTCTCATCGGTCAGCTTCCATCCATCCAGCTCAGCCACTCTCTCCAGCTTGGCTTCTTCCGGAATACGCGTTTCATCCATCCTTATCCCTCCATTGATGATTCACTGTATTTCATAAATGCATCCAGATCGGCTGTGCATAGTTCCACGGCATGTTCCCAGAACTCTCTTTCCTCGAGATTGACACCGAGATGTTTCCAGGCCAGTTCCTCTACCGTCATCTTCCCTGTATCCCTCAGCAGCGCTGTGTAACGCTCTTCAAATTCAGGTCCGGTCTCCAATGCCTTCGCATAGATTCCCACGCTGAACAGATAGCCGAAGGTGTATGGGAAGTTGTAAAACGGAACATCGGTGATGTGGAAATGAAGCTTGGATGCCCAGAACGTCGGATCATACTCTTCCAGCGTTTCCATATAGGCTTCCTTCTGTGCTTCCACCATCAATTCATTGAGACGTTCCTGAGGTACGATTCCCCTCCTCCGTTCTTCGTAAAACCGTGTTTCAAACAGGAAACGGGCATGGATATTCATAAAGAAAGCCACACTGCTCTGTACTTTTTCCTCGAGAAGCGTCATCTTCTCTTCCTTCGTGGACGCTTCTTTCACGGCGGCATCGGCTACGATCATTTCTGCAAACGTAGAGGCTGTTTCAGCTACGTTCATCGCATAGCCCTGATTCAATACAGGAAGGTCATTCATGACATGCTGATGATAGGCATGACCAAGTTCATGAGCCAGTGTGGCGACACTGGAGGGGCTGCCGGAGTAGGTCATGAAAATTCTTGTTTCTTCACTATCCGGAAAGCTGGTGCAGAATCCACCCGGCTGCTTCCCAGGACGGTCCTCAGCCTCTATCCAGCCTTTCTCAAATGCCATCTCAGCAAAATCGGCCATTTTAGGGCTGAACTTCCTGAACTGCTCGATAATAAAGGAGGCCCCCTCCTGAAAGCTCTTTGTACTATCCGTCTTTCCGACAGGAGCTTCCACATCATAAAAACGAAGCTGGTCCACACCCAGAAGTTCTGCTTTTCTTCTCATATATGGAATGTAGGCCTGCTTATAATCGGTGATGACGTTCCACATGGTCTCAAGCGTCTCGGCACTCATCCGGTTGTAGTCGAGTGGCTCCTTGAGGACATTCTCCCACCCTCTATGCTTATAAGTTTGAAGGCGGAACCCAGATAAATGATTCAATGTTTCACTGAATACGTCCGCTTCGTTCTGCCACGCCTTCTGCAATTGATCAAAAGCTTCCTTGCGGACAGAACGGTCGGGGGAATCCAATTTATTGGAGGCCTGCCCAACCGATAAGGACCTGCCTTCCACTTTGACAGACAATTTAGCGACAAGCCGGTCATACATGAGCTCCCATGCGTCGTAGCCATCAACACTAAGGTCATTGATTAACGATTCCCGTGACGCATCCAGCTTATCTGCAGCCTTCTGTCTCCGCTCATCAAGCACGAAGGACAGTTCCTTCAGCGATGGCTGCTGTAGAAGCGAAGTCCAGATTTCATCATCAATGGTGATGAACGTCTCATCGAGCTGAACCAGCACATTATTCAGACGGGCTCCCAGTTCACTCCTCTTCGCCAGCCATTGACCAGCTCCAGTATCGTTCACATCCTGAGCCTGCAGACAGCTCGTAAAGGCACTGAATTCTTCAAGCTCTTTCACAGCCACCTGAAGAGCCTCTATCATGTGATGTAATGGTTCCGTTTCATCTGTACTGGACGGCGGCACAAAGGATGGAATAAGCGATTCAAGCTCCTCCAGATGAACCTCCAGCTGCTGGACATAGTTTTTTAATTCACTGGAATGGCTGCCGCCTTGAAAAAGACTGTCCAGATTCCACGTCATTGCATAGGTAGACATAAGCGTTTCCTCTCCCATCTATTATGGATTGCTTCTTCCATTATATCAGAGGTGCAAACTCCCTTTACGTGATGACACATAAAAATCACCGACATGAAAAAGTTGCATTTTTGTAATATAAATGAAACCTTTCTGACTATTCAATCGTCATATAGAGTAGAACAAAAAAACACATAGGAAGATGACATTTATATCTTTAAGGAGCGATGACATTGAAAAAACGTATGGAATACGACCGAACAGAAATCGTGAGTGTAGCCGGAGGTTCCGTTTTTCTCACTCTTGTCCTTTATCTGGCCATCTATGTCATGTGATTTGCAACGAGCGCCTCTCTTCCCTCAGGAGAAGGTGCTTTTTAGTTCCTTTGATTAGAAGTCCAGCCTCCTCCTCATTATAATAAGAAGAAGAAAGAAACATGGAGGAGGAAATATTTTGTTTGAAAACCATCGCGGATGGCAGAACATGCTCCAAAAAGATCAGATATCTTTTGGACTGACGATACCGATTGAAAATTACGATAAAGAGACACCGCTCATGGACGATCAAGTCCAGAAGGCGCAGATGGCAGAAGAACTCGGTTTTCACTGTCTATGGCTGCAGGACGTCCTTCTTGAAGATCCAACGTTTGAAGACCCGGCAACCGGGCAGATCTTTGACAGCCTGATCTACTTAACCTACCTGGCCTCCCACACCCAGTCCATCAATCTCGGGACAGCCGCATTGGTCATGCCGCTCCGCCACCCTTTACGGACAGCAAAGGAGCTGGCAAGCATTGAACGCTTGTTTCCCGGACGTCTCATGGCCGGCCTATCCTCTGGAGACCGGCGGAAGGACTTTGAAGGATTGAACATCCCTATCATGGAGCGCGGGGCATGGTTCAGAGAAGCCTACGATTTCTTTGCGAAGGCCTTATATGAAGAGTACCCGGAAGCCTTCTCCTCTTTCGGCAAGCTTGATAAAGCCAACCTCGTTCCTAAGCCGCCGAACCGGATTCCTGTTTTTATGACAGGCTATTGTCAGCAGACGCTCGACTGGATTGCTGAACACGGAGATGGGTGGATGTTTTATCCTCAGCGTCCAGAACAGCAGAAACAGACGATTGACATGTACAGGGAAAAAGTGAGAGGCTTCCACGGCGATGTTTTCCGTCCCTTTTTCATGCCTCTTCCTGTCATTCTTTCTGAAAACCCTGGAGCCCCTGTCGAAAAAATTCCTGCCGGTTATCAAACCGGACGCGAAGGTTTAAAGGATATTATCGAACAGTACCGTTCCGCTGGTGTGAACCATATGATGTTCGGCCTTTCCAAAAACAAACGACCGACAGCTGAGGTAATGCAGGAAATTGGCGAAGATATCCTGCCCTATTTCAAATGACACGGAAAGGAATGATGATATGAAACCGGAGATTATGCTTCTCGGCACTTTTCATATGGCTGTGGAGCCGGAAATGATCCATAAGCATAGAGATGAACTTTCTTCCCTGACCGCTTCCTTGAAAGAATGGAAACCGACAAAGATTGCGGTGGAAAAATCTTTTTTCCTTGAAGAAGAACTCAACAAAAGGCTGGAGCAGTTCCTAACGGGAGAGCAGGCACCTGCGTACGATGAAGTGGAACAGATCGCTTTCCCACTTGCAGCCTCCCTTGAACAGAATCACCTCTATCCTGTTGACGAGATTGTGGATATGTCCACCCCTTCCCTTGAGCAGGTATTCTCCTGGGCGGGAGAGCATCAACCGGAGCTTCTCAAGGATATTCTTTCCATACAGAAGGATGTAAAGCAGATGGAGGATAAACAAACACTGGCGGGCTATTTCCATTACATTAATCACGAGGGTTACAAAGAACAACTGCAGCGCGTCTATATGAAGTTGACCCGTGTCGGGGACCGCCAGCACCAAATTGGTGTCCACTGGCTCAAACAGTGGCACCACCGCGACTTAGCCATGGCCGCCAACATCCTCCGCACAGCTGCACCCTGGGACCGTGTCCTTGTTCTCGTCGGTGCCGATCACCTTCATCTGGTGGAACAGTTTCTCCAGGAAAGCGGCGATGTGATCATCCAGGACGTCGTCCCCTACCTTCCAGAAAAAAAGAACGTTTGACCCCCTTTGTTCTGCGGGAAAGAAAAAACCCTGAACTCCAATGGAGTTCAGGGTTTCCTTATTTTTAATCCGTATCTTTATCTTCAAGAGCCTCGAGGGCGGAACGCTTTTTCTTTTTCTTACGGTTTTTCCAGCGCTTAATGTGAATGGTGGATGGCTCATAGTCGTCAGACTCACGAATATCCGTATTGGACGCCTTCATAAACGACCAGGCGAGCAGGAACATGATGATAATGAGCGGGAAACCACCGACGATACTTGCTGTCTGCAGCGTATCCAGTCCACCGAGGAACATGAGAGCGAGCGGCATGATACATAACGCGAACGCCCAGAACAACCGGTTCCAGCGAAGCGGTTCACCTTCTACACTTCTCTGTGTCACAGACGCAAGAATGTAGGAGGAAGAATCAAAGGTCGTGGCAAGGAAAATGATAGCCAGGACCGTAAAGATCAAGACAATGAAATCAGCCAGCGGCAGCTGGTTCATAATTTCAATAATGGTTGCCGGTGCCCCGTTATCGTTCATAAAGGCAATGGCATCAAATTGACCTGAAATCTGCAGGTAAAGTCCGAAGTTCCCCATAATTCCGAAGAAAAGGACACATCCGATTGTTCCGTAAACCATCGTCCCGAGGATCATTTGACGGATGGTACGTCCTCTGGAAATACGGGCAACAAATAAACCGACAAACGGAGCGTACACGAGCCACCATGCCCAGTAGAACACGGTCCAGTATTCAGGGAAGCTCGTCTTCTCAAACTGGCCGAGGTTTCCGAACGGCTCCATCCATGTAGCCATGCGGAAGAAGTTATCTGCAAGAAGTCCGAGAGATGTGAACGTCGTTTCACTCATAAAACGGGTCGGACCGAAAATGAAAATAAACGCAAGCAGGAAGATGGACAGCCATAAGTTCACATCACTAAGGATTTTAATCCCGCGTTTCAATCCTGAATAGGCACTGATTGCGAAAATCAACGTACAAAGCAGCATAATCCCACTTTTCAGACCGAGCGTTACAGGGATGCCAGTTAAATCATTGACCCCCTGTGCAATCATCGGTGTTCCGAGCGCAAGCGTCGTTCCCGCACCGCCAAGAAGTCCGAACATAAACAGGACATCAATAATTGTACCGACCGGGCCGTCCACCGTATCACCAAGGACCGGACGTACGGCTTCAGATACTTTCAATACCGGCTTTTTGCGTACATAATAGAAATAGGCAATCGGCAGTGCCGGCAGCGTGTAAATCGCCCAGGCGATAGGTCCCCAGTGGAACATGCCGTAAGTAGAAGCCCACTTGATGGCTTCCTTCGACTCCGGCTCTACGCCGAAAGGAGGTCCCTGATAATAATACGCCCATTCAATGACTGCCCAGTAAAGAATACTGGAACCGATCCCGGCAGCGAAAAGCATCGCAGCCCAGGAGAATGTACTGAATTCAGGTTTTTCTCCTTCATCTCCGAGTTTGATGGCTCCATTTTTACTGAAAGCGACATAGATTAAAAAAGCAAAAATGACAAATCCAAGAACCATATAAAGAACGCCGAAATTCTCTGTCATAAATGTATTGGCTTGAGACACCACTTCTTTCCCTGCCTCAGGGAAAACAATTAACGGAACGGTAACTCCGAGCAGTAATATTAAGGCCCCAATAAACGTAGGCCAGTCAATAAGCTTCATTTTCAAGTGACATACATCCTTTCCTATACCTTCGTTAAGTAGTTTGAACTGCAAGGGTTAAAACATGCAATGCGGGGGATAAATCAGAGGATTAAGTAAATCGTACAGAATAAATTGTACCAATTGTATAGACAGAAGGCAAATCTAGATGTAAATCTAATACCCCATCCCGGGTAGAATATTCCTATTCAACAGATTTTCCGCCGGCATTCGACCAGAATGGACACTTGACTGGATGAGGAAAGGAGGAGGAGGAGAAAAATGGACAGATTGGATAAGGGAGTGGAAAAATGGTTCGGCCCCTTGCTTTTACCCCTGTGGACAGCCATTCCTATTGAAGTATGGCTGCTATTAAAAAAACCCCCGTTTTCGGGGGTTGAAGTGACGATGGTGATCATGGGCATTCTTTTTTTGGTGTTCGCAGGGACTGTAGAAACAGCCGCTGAAGAACCCAGGTCCCGCGTCTTCGGCTTTCTATATCTGCTGGCAGCCGTCTTCTTTGCTGCGGCAGGTCTTTACCGCTGGCTCTTCTAAATTATATAAAGAACAACCACGGGAGAATCATCGGGATCATAATGATGATCGTTACAATCAGCCACGCACTGGGATTATCGCTTGTCACCTGTTTGCGGTAGGACATGGCCCAAGCTGTGAGGAGCAGGACCGTCATCATCATACTGCGCAGATGAAGGTCTCCGTCTTTATTATTCATAAATATGTACACGCCGCCTTCGACAATGATCAATATTCCGACTAAGATGTTAAAAATATGGGTGAACCAGCTATTCATCCGTCTGACTCCTTCCACTTATGGTTGCCTGTATCCTTTCCAAGTATAGTACAACCTTATTCTTTTAGGAAGAATGCCATGGAAGGCGGACGAAGAAACGCCGCCTCAGCGTTTACAATTGATTGATCAGTCCCTCCAGCTGCGGAGTGATTTCAAGCCGCTCATGATCATTCTGCAGCACGTGCCAGAAATCTTTGTAAAAATAGGCTTCCAGCACGACCTCACGGGCACTGGATATGCGGAGCGCCCCCAGCACCTGTGTCCCTTTTTTCTCTCCTGCACTTGACGGACACTTCTTCATTGCTTTGAAAAACGACCGTATGTCTTCATCCGTGTCCATTTGGTAGGATGTGCGTTCTCCATCCAAGTCATAATAAGTAAGCGTCATCGGACGTTGGTAATCGCTCCATGAGTGGTGGGTAATATCATCCCGTTCAAAAGATAAAGGGCTGAAAAAAAACGTGTGGTGTATGTACCAGGTCGACAACACAAGAAAGGCAGCCAGTACTGCTGACGTCACTAATTTTTTCTTCACACATGCCATCCTTCCTGATTATTTCTTTGTATAGACAGGACCTGTTATTTTTTCCGCCAGGATTTCTTTCTCTACCTCTCTATACGACATGGAAGGGAAAAACGTTTCATAAATCTCAACGTTCCCTTCCTTATCTCATGATTGTCAAATCAAAAAGGTATCGAGCGAATTTTACGAAAACATGGTTTGCTTCGGGATTTATTTCCTCTACAATATAAAGAAACAACGAAAGGGGACCAGGCATGACGTCTACCAACCAGCACATCCAGCACCACACAGAAAAAAACCAAAACAAAGCGCGGCTTCTCATCAGTTGTACAGATCAACCGGGTATAGTGGCTGCCATTTCCACATTCCTTCATGAACACGGAGCAAATATCGTGGAGTCCAATCAATACACAACACACCCGGATGAGGGGACATTTTTCATACGCATCGAATTTGCCGCTTCGGATATGAAAGAAAAGGAAGAAACGTTCCAGGAAGGGTTCAAGGAAATTGCTGCCCAATTCCATATGAAATGGCGGCTGACATTTTTATATAAACTCAAGAACATGGCCATCTTCGTTTCCAAAGAACTCCATTGTCTTCGAGAGCTTCTTTACGAATGGGAAAGTGGTGGTCTTATGGCGGATATCCCTCTCGTCATCAGCAACCACAGGGAAGGAAAGGAGCTCGTCGAATCCTTCGGCATCCCTTTCTACCATATTCCCGCAAGTAAAGAGATCCGGCACGAAGTGGAAGAGGAACAACTGAAGCTTTTGAAGGAATACGACATCGATGTCATCGTACTTGCACGATATATGCAGATTCTTACTCCACATTTCGTGTCGACCCACCCATCGAAGATCATTAACATCCACCATTCGTTCCTACCCGCCTTTATCGGAGCGAATCCACATAAACGGGCGCATAAACGGGGCGTTAAGCTGATAGGAGCCACCTGCCACTATGTAACAGATGACCTTGATGAAGGCCCTATCATTGAACAGGATGTCATCCGTGTCGATCACCGTAACCACATCGACGATTTAAAAAAGAAAGGCCGGTTGATTGAACGTACTGTTCTAAACCGAGGTGTCAAATGGGACCTTGAGGACCGCGTCATCGTACACGAAAACAAAACCATCGTATTATAAATCGAAAAAAACCAGACCTCCTTCTGACAAAGACAGGAGGTCTGGTTTTTTTTGTCTCATCCATGCATACAATGGTGTAAAACTTCTGGGGAGATGATGGAATGCTCCATACGGTAAAACCGGGAGAAACCCTCTATCAAATATCAAGAGATTACCGGATGTCGCTGACAACCATTTTAGCCGTCAATTCCATTCCTAATCCGGATGTAATCAGGGTCGGACAGAGAATTACAATCCCAGGGTACCCACCTGTAGAAACCCAGTCGTACCAGTTGGATGTTTCCATCAATGAACGCCTGCTGAGGCTCTACAAAAACGGGCAGTTCGTAAAAGAATATCCAGTGGCTGTCGGGCGGATGCTTTATGAAACACCGATCGGGGATTTTATTATCCTGAATAAAGCCCCCGATCCCGGCGGACCATTCGGAACGATGTGGATGAGCTTATCAAAAGAACACTACGGCATCCACGGAACGAACAATCCGTCCTCCATTGGAAAAGCTGTATCGCGCGGATGTGTACGGATGTACAATGAAGACGTGGAAGAACTGGCGCTCACGATTCCGAACGGCACCCCCGTCACCATCCATTTATAACCTATCCCTGCACTTCAGACGTACTCTCCACTTCTGTTCCCTGCAGGGCCTGAGTGGCAAGCCGGTCGCATTCACGGTTGTCCTTCCTTGAGATCAGATGGTAGGACGCCTCTATGGACATGGCCCTAAGCTTCCCATCGATCCGGTCCGCCCATTCATGAAGGGATTGTTCCATCGTCGGCCATTCCTCCTTCATTTGATTGATGACAACCTGGGAATCACCGATAAAGCTTACAGGCATATGCTGAACCCCCATCGCCTCCAGTTCCTGTACAGCAAAATAAAGAGCAGCGTACTCCGCCTCATTATTCGTTTCCATTTCCTCGACCGCGGCATTTTTCCTTAGACGCATAAACCGGCCGTCCTGCTCATAATAAATCGCGCATCCCAGACCACCCTTCCTGTCATTCCTGTCGAACCCTCCGTCAAAATACACTCGTATGTGATGGGGCTCGGCGTCCACTTTGGCCATATACTTCTTCAGATCCTTCAATTTCCATGAAGTATCATAATCATCAATAAATGCGATATCCTTCAATCGTCCTGTTTTTTCAAGGTCTTCCGCTATAAGAAGCGCTTCTCCAGGAGAAACAGATTCAGATTTGAAAAAGACTTCCGTTTTGTTTTTCGCACGGTATGTAATTTCTACGTGTATGTTCATAAGACTCCACCTTTCCACTTCCATGTAAGTTCCTGTTCTTATAATCTGCCTATTTCCCGTCTATCTTATCACTTCAAACGGAAGAGAACGAAAAAACCGGAGACTGAATGCCTCCGGTTTTCCTGCTTAATTATGGAAGGATTTTTCCTTTTCCCTCAGTTCGATCCTTCGTATTTTACCCGAGGTTGTTTTGGGAAGTTCTTCGATAAACTCAATTTTCCTCGGATATTTATAAGGGGCCGTATGCTCCTTCACATGAGTCTGCAGCTCCTGAACGATTTGACTGTCTTTTTCATACCCGGACTGCAGCACAATGAATGCTTTTACAATATTGCCCCGGACTTCATCCGGACTTGCAACTACGGCACATTCCCGGACAGCCGGATGTTTGACGAGCGCATCCTCTACTTCAAATGGTCCGATCGTATACCCCGAGCTGATAATGATGTCATCACTGCGCCCTTCAAACCAGAAGTATCCATCCGCATCTTTTTTGGCTTGATCTCCAGTAATATAGTAATTGCCTCTCCTTGACATTTTCGTCCTCTCTGGATCTTTATAATACTCTTTAAAGAGCGCCGGGGTATCCAAGTGTACAGCAATATCTCCCACTTCATCCGTCCCGACAGGCACCCCCATTTCATCCACGATTTCGACTTGGTTGCCTGGTGTCGGGCGTCCCATCGATCCCGGCCGGACTTCCATATCCTTCATAATCCCAACGAGAAGTGTATTTTCCGTCTGGCCGTATCCGTCCCTGACAGTCACTTGAAAATGCCTCTGGAAGGTGTCGATGACTTCTCTGTTCAAAGGTTCCCCCGCTGACACGGCACTGTGAAGATGGTTCAGACTGTACTCACTCAAGTTATCCACTTTCGCCATCAAACGATATTCCGTCGGCGTACAGCAGAGCACATTCACATCGTGTTTGTCCATGATATCCAGGTAGACATTCGGATCGAATTTCCCTTGATAAACGAGTCCCCTTGCACCCGTCCCCAGCACAGATAAAAACGGACTCCAAATCCACTTCTGCCATCCTGGACCAGCTGTTGCCCACACGGTATCTCCATCTTCAATGGCCAGCCATTGATAAGCCGCTGTTTTCAGATGGGCATATCCCCATCCATGCGTGTGAACGACCCCTTTTGGATTTCCGGTAGTTCCTGAAGTATAGGAGAGGAATGCCATATCTTCACGACCCGTGTCAGCAGGCGTCATCGTTACGCTGTAATCTTCCATCAGACTGTCTAGGTGATGCCACCCTTCCTTCTGTTCACCGACGGAAAACCTCACAAGCTCATCGTATTCGCGGATCCCTTGAAACTGATCTGTATAAGGAGAATAACTGACAACGCCCCGGACTTCTCCGTGACTGATCCGGTACTGAAGATCTTTCGTCCTCAGCATTTCAGAACTTGGAATAACGACAAGTCCGGCCTTCAAAGCCGCCGTGTAAACCTGATATGCTTCAATAAGGCGTGGGATCATAACCAGGATCTTATCTCCCTGCTTTAATCCACAGTCAAGGAAAGCGTTTCCAATTTTATTCGCACGTTCCATCAGGCTTTGATATGTAACTTCTTTCGTTTCCCCCTGATCGTTCAACCATAATAAAGCTTTCCTTTCGGCATCGTCTGCATACTTTTCCATTTCAGAAACGACGTTGTACCGTTCCGGGGCGATCAATTCTTCTCGATTCATGTGCCATCCTCCTCCATAATAACGTACTGCATTTTCAACACTCCCATTATACCAATTTATCTAAATCTTTCAAATATTGTTCCTTTTATTCAGAACAATTGACAGATAATTAAAACTTTTCATATACTGGTACTAACTGTAGAGAGGAGTGCGGCAGATGGAGTTTCGTCCAATGAAAAAGCAGCGTGTCATTCGTGGTTTCCCTCTCCTGTTCATTTCAGGAGTGATGTTGGCTTTATTTCTGTCCCTCTCCATCGTAACAAACAATTACAATTACACCGCAGCTTCCGTTGCAAGTGTGGTCATTATGAATGTAGCTCTCGCTTCCCCTTCCATCCGAAAAGACAGAAAAAAGAGCCTCCGGTGATGCCTTCCGGAGACTCTTTTTTGATGTTTATCTCTATATCCGTATCATGTTGATCTTTCATCCAAGTATGACCAGACACGACTGATCGCCGCTGCCATTCGACCGTTCGGGAATGAAGGGATGAGAAGCGCCGTCGGTTTCTCCAGGAGTCAAGCCAGTCGTTTGAAATTCTCCCCAAGAATTTCATTCATGGAGTGAACCGTTATAAACGCCTGCTCATCTACAGCCGTCATATATTTCTTGAGACGGGTATAATCTTTCCGGCTGAGAATTGTAGTGATGACTTCCTTCTGCTCCTGGTTAAACGCACCCTTCGCTTCATGAATGGTAGCACCGCGGCCGAGCTTATTGATGATAAAGTTACGGACAAGCTCACTCTCACGGCTGATAATAACAATCTCCTTGTTATCCTCGAACTGCTGAAGCATATAATCGATCACAAGACCATTGAGGATGACACCAAAGAACGCATACATACCGACCGTAGGGCCGAACAGGAAGATGGAAGATGTGGCAATGGCAATATCAGAGAAAAGCACACCTTTTCCAACTTCAATGGAGAAGAATTTATTTAGAATCATAGCCAGGATATCCGTCCCACCTGTGGAAGCTCCCTGATGAAAAACGAGGGCCATGCCTGAAGCGGCAATAATCTGTCCGATAATCAGCTGAATCAGCAGATCATCACTCAGAGCTTCCTGCATAGGGAAAAAGGCTTCGAGGCCCCAAACCATAAATGAAAGTGCAAAACTTGCATAAATAGTTTTCACACCAAATTGGAACCCTAGGAAAATAAAACCGACGATAAATAAGACAATATTCAAGAGAATCATAATCATTCCAAGGGACAAATCAGGAAAAACCTTATTCAATACGATGGATAAACCACTCACTCCCCCTGTAGCCAGGTCGTTCGGGGACAGGAAGAAGTGGACGTTGGTTGCTACAGCAAGCGCACCAAGATTCATCATTAGAAATGACCACACTTTTTTAAACATCTGAGAGCCTCCTTTTTTGTAATTAATGATAGGATTTTGTCGAACGAAATTTGCAATACAATCGGGATTATAGAGCCCTTTCTGCCTTTTGTAAACAGCTGTTGATGTAAAAAAAGGATTTATTTTAAGTAAGCGGTTTAAGCGGAAATATTCAGCAAATTGAAATGGTTTTCCCTGAAAAGGAAACATAAAAAAACGCCACGTTTTAAGTGGCGTTTTTTCGTTCATGCACGAGGCAGTTTGACAATGACCGTCGTTCCTTTTCCTTTTTCACTTTCATAATTTATCGTTCCGTTCAAATCCGATACGATCTTTTTCGTGACCATAACTCCTAGTCCTGTTCCTTTTTCTTTTGTAGTAAAGAACGGTTCACCGATTTTCGAGAGTTCCTGAGCACTTAACCCCGGCCCATTATCTCTAACGAAAAGCGTTAGATGAGAACTCGACATCTGAATTTCAATCCGTACTTCACCACCAAGATCGACCGCGTCCACTGCATTTTTCACCAAATTGATTAAAATCTGGTTCATACGTTTCGGTTCCGTCCTGAACTTATCCTGTACAGGATCACAATCAAACAGCAGTAGAATCTGCTTTTCGTTCGCTTCCGGTTCAAGGAGGCGGAGTACATACGATACCAGCTGTTCAGGGTCCACTTCCTCAAGCTGGATGGAAGACTTAGGCTTTGATAACATCATGAAGTCCTGGACGATTGCTTCGATCCGATTGACTTCATCTAAAATGATTTCCTGATAATTATCCCTGAGCTCCGGATTAGCCGCTCCGATCTGAAGAAAACCTTTGATGGCGGTCAGGGGATTCTTGATTTCATGAGCAATACCTGCAGACATCTGCGTAATTGTAGACAGCTGCTGGGACTTTTCCTTCAGCTCAATCATTTCCTTGTATTCCGTTACGTCCTGATGAATACCGAGAATGAGCGATTTTCCGTTATAATCCACAGGGAAGCCTTTCGTACGGATCCATTTTTCTTCTTTTCCCTGGACACACACCCGATAGTCAACGACGAATTCCTCGTCCTTCATTTTCGAAAGGCCGTCTACAAAATGAGAACGGTCCGCTTCATGTACGTGCTCCAAAAGTGACTTGGGGTCTGAAAATGCCTGGCGTCTCGGAATACCGAACAAGGTTTGAAAGGCAGGACTGATATAGTGGGCTTCCTCAAAGTGTGGATCACTGATCCAGAAGACATCCGTAATGTTATCAGCGAGAAGAGCGAAACGTTCTTCTGAATCTTTAAGCGCTTGCAAATGTTTGTTGTATTGAGTAATATCCTGCAGAAAAACAGTAAGGCCCAGTTCCGTTGGATGAACCGTCACTTTCACATCGAGCTGGGTTTCCTCAATAAAACCTTCGAATTCCACCGTTTCGTACGTTTCCATAGAGCGCAGGAAATGCTGAAAAAATGGATAGTGCTCATCTATGGAAAAGATATCCCATAATTTTTTATAATAATTTTTGAAAAAAGGACGTTTGGTCAGCTCTTCCATTTTAGGATTGGCATAAACAACTTCCCAGTTATGGTTAATGACGGCAAGGCCGTGTGGAAATTTATCGACAATGTGTGTCATGCGGTGCTTGATTTGAGAAGAGGAAAAGCTTGAAAGCGGAACGCCTTCATGATTCGTAATGGATAAGGACGGCTTATCATTCTTTGAAGGCACATCAGCGTCCACCGGACCCGATGCAGAAAAATGATGGTCTTGTTCCGTTTTGGCAAGTGTAAAGGTGATTTGTCCGTTGGTCAGATGCACCATACGGCATTGAAACCTAAGATTAAAATTCTTATCTGTCAACTGGACAGAGGTTTCCCTCAGCCCTTCGGTCAGAAGCTGATGAAGAGATTGTTGAAGACGGTGCTGGCCTGTGTGGCGGAAACACCGGATCCACTGAGAGAAAGACAGGTCTGTTTCCTTCAAATGCAGCATATGAATCATTTCCTGATTCAATGTAACGGCTTGAAGACGCAGATCGAGTAAACATGCGGGTGTTCCATTCATACTGAGAACATCCAAAATCTCACCGCTATGAACTTGGTCTGAATACCTCTCTCTTATAACCAATAGTAAGACCTCTTTCCTTTTTGCCGCTCGTTTATTTCCAATACGGTTTTCATTATAACGCAAAATTAACAAATTTTGAATATTTTCTAACGATTTAGCCTTTATTTTTGCTTTTTAAACATTGTACGCTGAAAAGAACAACGATATGACAGAAATTTCACCCTTCAATACTGCGCCACAATGTTAACGAGGCGTAGCTCAAATAAGGCGACCACGGCCGGCTCCATGCTCCCATTTCTTCTATTGTCGGTTTACGTTCCATTTGAAAGTAGTGCTTCAACGCGTTTTGGATGCCGATGTCCGCTTTCGGGAATAAGTTTTCCCTTCCGAGCCCGAACATCATCCAGTTTTCTGCTGTCCATGGCCCGATTCCTCTGACTTTCACCAGACGTTTCATAATGTCATCGTTCTCCATAGCAGACAGCGCCGGCAGGTCCAGCTCCCCTTCTGCTATGCGTTTGGACGTATCGATCACATACTCGGCTTTCCTCTGACTGAACTGCAGTTCCCTCAGTGTTTCGTATGGCGTCTGAGCGACCGTTTCCGGATCAGGATAAAACCATACCCCGTCTTTCTGTCTGCCCAGTGTCTCTACGAACCTGGTACTCAGAGTATAAGCGAACTTCATATTCAACTGCTGGTGGATGATGACTTTCATCAAACAGTCGTAAAGGTGAAAATCCTTCACAATCGGTGTGCCCGGATGATTTCTGAATAATTGTTCCAAGTCGGTGTCCAAAAAATGCTGATGAATTCCCTCCAAATCAACATCCCATTGAAAAAGATGCTTGATGTAGTTCAGGAGCTGTGGTCTGGCTTCATCGCTGTCACTCTGCACAGAAAAAACAGGATCAAGGGTCGTCCCAAGGGCCTGCACTCTGACTATATGATGGTCCTCATTCAGCTTGACAGGGATGTCCACCCATCGTTCCTCTCTGTCCAGATGAATTAAAGGGTCCAGCTGCCAGCGGAGTAGCGTATAATCAAAATCGTAAAAGTTAACTGCCTTTAATTTTTCTTTCCACACGTGAGTTTCTCCTCCTTCAATTCCTTTAGTTTTTCTATTTTGTCAAGAATAGGAAAGAAGACCTGAGGCTTATCCGACCAATTCTCCCTTTATCATAGAAGCTTTGATGAAACTTAGCAAAACATTACAATCACAGACACCTGCTCTGATTTCATAAAACGAAAAGCCGCTGTACAACGTGTACGGCGGCATTCTATTTTATAATCCCCACACCGGGGCGGGGACAAGCTTTTTCATCAAGATTTCATTTAAATTCCCAAACCGATAGCCTCTTTTCCTGAGCTCATCAATCATTTGGGAAAGAGCTTCTGCATTATCACTGGAAACGGTGTGCAGGAGAATGACGGCTCCGGGGTGAATCTGATCCATAACGCTGCGGTAGGCGTACTCCCACCCTTTCTGCCTGTCAGTATGCCAGTCAACAAAAGCGACGGACCAGAACGCATGGGTGTACCCCAATTCTTCTGCCCATTTCAATGTCTGCGCATTGAACATACCTCGAGGCGGACGAAGAAAGGTCATAATATCCTGGTCTGTCTTTTCCTTGACAGCTTCCTCCACCCGCTGTAATTCCTTTTCCATTTCCGCTTTGGAACTCTGCGTAAAATCAGGATGGCTCCAGGAATGGTTTCCAATGAGATGTCCTTCGTCAGCCATTCTCTTCAAAAGATCCGGCGCACTCTCTATATAATGCCCGGTCACGAAGAAGGCAGCCGGAACATCCTTTTCCTTAAGAACATCCAGGACCTGACCGGTATGTCCTTGTTCATACCCATTATCAAACGTTAAATAAACCACACGTTCTTCAGAAGGATCCATAAAAAAACCATGATGCTGTTCAATCATCGGCCCATATCTGCCTGGATCCGGTGTCATACCATTTTTGCTTTTATTATATCCCCAGCCTTCCGCATAGGTGGTTAAAGGAAAAAAACAGACCATTAGGACGGCTGTGATCAACTTCACTATCCTGCTCATGTGTATCCCTCGCTTTTTATTTAGTATGTGTGAAGGAAAAAGGAATATAAAAAAAGACAGGTGGGAAAATTCCCCACGCTGCCTTTTTACAAAAATAAAGATGCGGCCCATCCGAAGATGAACAATGGAATATTGTAGTGCAGAAATGTCGGTACACAAGTATCCCAGATGTGATTGTGCCGGCCGTCCGCATTCAACCCTGAAGTCGGACCGAGTGTACTGTCTGAAGCCGGAGAACCTGCATCACCGAGAGCTCCTGCTGTACCAATCAGTGCAGCCGTTGCCATCGGTGAAAAACCGGCAGCCACACAGATCGGAACGAACAGAGCCGCAAGAATCGGTATCGTTGCAAAGGAAGACCCGATTCCCATTGTGACAATCAGTCCGACCAGGAGCAGGATAAAGGCGATGAAAGCCTGGTTATCCCCCAGATAGTCGGAGCTGAGCTCTACAAGCGCCGATACAGATTCTGTCGCGGTCAATACATTGGCATAACCTGATGAGACAAGCATCACAAAAGCGATAAAACCCATCATTCCGATGCCGTCGTTGATGACCTTGTCGCCTTTATTGAACGGAACGACACGGAAGATAAACATCAGGATGATACCGGCCAGAGCAGCCAGAATCAGATTCGACCAGACCGCCTGAATGATAAGGGTCACAAGCATGGCTGCAAGCGTCAGAAGGTGTTTCAATTGGAAACGTGAATCAAGGACAACCTCTTCATCCGGCGTTTCTTTATCTTCTGGTACGACAGAAGGATCCCTCGGTTTCCGGTAAGTAATGAAGATGGCGATGAAAAGTCCGACGATCATTCCCGAACCGGGAATAATAAGGGATGAAGCAATACTCCCAATCCCAAGGTCAATGCCGTTCGTTTCCATGGATGTCTTGATCGTATCGTGGAAAATATAGCCGAAGCCAACCGGAATCATGACATACGGCGCCTTCAAACCAAAGGTTAAGGCGGCAGCTACAGCTCTCCGGTCCAGCTTCATTTCATCAAATAATTTCAAAAGCGGTGGAATAAGAATCGGTATAAAAGCAATGTGTACAGGAATGACGTTCTGAGAAAGACTGGCTACGAACGCAATGACAAAAACAATCATCGTCCGTTTATCCTTTAAAACACGCAGTAAAAATCCGACTAGTATGGATGTGATGCCTGAGTAGCTGATCGCAACCGCGAAAGCTCCCAGCAATATATAACTTAATGCCACATTCGCCTGTTCTCCCATCCCGTCAACAAGAAGGGTTAACGCATCTGTCAAGCTCTCCCCGTTCATGAGACCTGCGGTTAAACCCGCGGCGATAATGGCAACGATGACGTTCACGCGTAATAAACTTAACACGGTCATCACCAGGACAGAAACGACAACTGCCCATGCCATAAGACATTCTCCTCTCCAGTAGTTTCATGCATTAGCGATTTATCATGATAAAGTATGATGGTGAAAAAATCAACCCTCAGGAAAATAGAGAGTCAATTCTGAAAGCTGCTTATTCGTCCATGCTGCGCTCAAGGGATTCAAGCATAGAGATCAGGCGGTCAATGTCTTCCACTGACGTCTGCTCAGGATCCAGGTTATCTAAACGTCCCATAAAATCTTCCAGGCGCTGCTTCAAGTTGGACATCTTCTCCTGCTGCGTCATGTAACGATTCAGCTCCTTTATCTGTTTTACGTCCAGTCCATCATAGTACAAGTATCTGCCTCTGTCCAGAACCGGCTTCACCCAGCTGTAAAAAAGCGCCGTCTGTACGAAAACAAATGTGTTGTTCTCGTACAGACGGCGCGTCTTCTCATTTTAATTCGAAGGAAAAGCTGACGTGATCCTGAATGGGGATCCAGGCTCCGATGCCCTGCCGGGTCACGTTTTTAACGGAGAGTGTCTTCTTCGACCCCTTCAGCTGGATGTAAACATCACCGAAAGCTACTTCTCCTTTTTCATTCACGGCCGGTGCAAACGCATGAAGGACCCCTACTTTGTTGGTCGGGATGCCGTACGTATTATTCTGCTTTGTTCCTTTACCAATCACGGTGTTAAAGGATAACGGAAGTTTTGTGTTTTTCTGAGCTTCCAGAAGAATCAGCTTCATCATCTGGTCGCTGTGGCTGATCCGTGAGGTCAGACCACCCTTGACTGCTTTTTCTTCTTTTTGAAGATAACTCAGTTTCTCCTGCTTTTCTCCTCCGTGGTTGTTCAGTTCATTTGTATTGATCTCCTGATACTCCCAATTGATATTGGTTTCTTTCGAATCATAGGAAAGCGGCCACCTTCCAAGAAATATGTCTCCTCTGTACCCAATCGCCAGTGGAGAAGGCTTCAAGGACGTTTCATTCAGCATTTCAATCAACTGGGGATTGGTAATGCGGACCTCCGTATTCTCCATCAGCTCTTTCGTAATTTCCTCCGCTTCCAGCAATTCCTGATCATCGGTAGAGTTCGGATACGTGTTGTCTTTGGATATGTTTAAGACGTGATTCGGAATGGAGCCTTCTTCTTTTTCATTCTTCTTAGGTTCAGCCGAGGCAGAACCGGCAGCAAACCAAGTAAGAATACAAATAAACAGCAGTAGTCCCAGCCATTTTCTATTCACATCAAGGGCCACCTTTCACTTTTTTTATAGCTTGTGAAAGATGGCCCGTAGTATACATTATTCTGCTGCAATTAGCTTGTTCATCATATAGCTCGCTTTGCTGTCGAAAAACTGGATGCATGGCCCGATCCCCAGAAGAATTACAATGGTACCGATACCAATAGGGCCACCAAGCACAAGAGCCAGCACGAGAGCAAAAGACTCGGTCATGGTTTTAGCTTTGGTAATGCTGTAGCCGAAACGCTTCTGGAGAGCGACCATAAACCCGTCAACAGGATTCAAGGAGAATTTCGGCTGCAGATAAAGCGATACGCCGATGGCAATAATTACAATTCCGAGGATTAAAGTGATCAATTTCATGAAGAATGCTTGAAGCACCAAGGTGTCAAACACCTGCAGCATCCAGAAATCGATGAATTTCCCAAGTACTAATATAGTAATCACCGCAGGCAGGTCCGGCTTCTCTTTTGCAATCAGTGCATTGGTTACAATCAGAAAACCACCAATGACCATAACCCACGTTCCAATTGTAAGTCCGATCTGTTCCGTCAGCCCGACATTTACGGCATCCCACGCTCCAGCTCCCAGATTCGATTTAATCGTTAGTGTGACGCCCATCGCAATGACAATCAACCCTGCAAGATAAAAGAATCCTTTAATGACTAATGTTCTCATGGTCTCCCTCATTTCTTTATTTCAAAGTTGCTTTGAACCGAAAACCTGTACATAAGACACAAAAAAAGAGCGTGAATCCGGCTGTCGGACTCATGCTCTTTATATTTTACTAGCTTAACTGGATACACTCAAGCGTTTCTTCCACATTTATACTATTTTCTACTGATTGAACCATCGAGCAGTTGTTCCGGGAAATTTCCAGGTTTTTCAACAGCTTGTCCTGATTCAAGTGATACCCTTTGACAACGAAGTGCAGGTGGATCTTTTCGATACGGTTCGCCTCATCGGGATTTCTCGTTACTTCCGCAGATACCTGTATATCTTCGTAATTCATCCGCTGTTTATCGAGGATTTTCCTGAACACCCCAAGGCTGCACCCTGCAATCGAAGACACCATCAATTGAAACGGGCGGAAACCATTGGCTTCATCGCCGGAAATGTCCAGCTGTCCATATTCCAAAGAAGTACGGATGCCGTTCTCTCTTAAATGAAACTCCATCAGTTTATTCACTCCTTTCGCTTAACGGCTTTGCGTTCATTATATAATAGATCGTTCTGTAAAAGAAACCACACCGTCTTTCCGCCCCGACCTTGCCTGTTTGACACCTTTTCCGATACGATAAGCGTGTAGAACAGGAGGATGACTATGGTTTCTAATCGCACCAGGTTTTGGATTTTAATCGGTCTTGTCACCATATCGGGCTTTTCCCAAGGCATGCTTCTCCCCCTCATCGCGGTCATCCTTGAGCAGAACGGGATTTCGTCTTCTGTGAACGGGATACATGCAACGGGGCTTTACATAGGAATTTTATTATCGTCCCCTTTTATGGAAAAACCACTCCGTCGGTTCGGCTACAAAGCCATCATACTGTTCGGGGGAGCGCTCGTATTCGTTTCACTCGCGCTCTTTCCTTTCTGGCAGGCGCTGTGGTTCTGGTTTATGCTCCGGGTAGCTGTCGGAATCGGTGACCAGATTCTCCACTTCGGTACCCAGACATGGATCACCGCTTCCTCGGACCCGCAGAACCGAGGGCGCAGCATTGCCTATTATGGTTTGTTTTTCAGTGTCGGATTCACCCTTGGTCCATTAATGACCAACCTGTTGGAATTCGGGATTTTCGTTCCGTTTCTCCTGTCTTCCTTCTTAAGTTTCATGGTGTGGCTGCTGCTCCTGCGCGTTCGCAGCGAAAAGCCGCCAACCGAGCAGGCCACTGCTTATGGGACAAGTTCATGGAAACGTTTCGGCCGGAGTATCCGTCTGGCATGGCCGGCCTTTTTGCCGCCTCTTGCCTATGGCTTTCTGGAAGCCACCCTGCATGGGATTTTCCCCGTGTACGGCATGCGGATCGGACACGATGTGAACATGTTATCGTTCATCATCCCTTCCTTTGCTGCGGCCAGTTTATTTTCGCAGATTCCTCTAGGCATATTAAGTGACCATATTGGGAGAAAGAAAGTGATAATAACGGTCGTGACGGGAGGCATTGCCGCCTTTCTGCTCGCTGCAGCTTTTGAAGGATCGATCCCTTGGCTTTTTGCCTCCTTCGCCTTAGGCGGGCTTTTTGTGGGCTCTCTCTTTTCCTTGGGGATTTCCTATATGACCGACCTTCTACCTAAGGAACTCCTTCCCGCGGGAAACATTCTCTGCGGGATGTCTTTCAGTATCGGAAGTATTCTAGGTCCATTCTTATCAGGATTCGTTCTGGACCTGTGGCCGGACCTTTCATTCTTTTATGTCATCGTATCCCTGTTGGTTGTCGTTCTGACAGCGATATTCTTGTACAAACCTCTTCCGTTAGAGAAAAAACAGGCAGCCCCATCCTAAGAGCTGCCTGTTTGTTTATTCTGCGAGTGCTTTATAAAGCACTTCCAGATTTTGTTCCATCAAGGAGAAGTAATCTTCTCCATTCTCTACATCTTCTTCCGTCAACACAGCAAGATTATGGAACTGTAGAGGCTCTGCACCGATTTCATCCTGAATGACTTTTGATACTTTAGGAGTGACATTTTGTTCAAAAATCACGTAGCGGAGCTCCTCTTCCTCTGCCAGTTCAATGATTTCCTCCAAGTCTTTCTGGGAAGGTTCATTCGTCGGACTCAGTCCGGACACTGCAATCTGGTCGATGCCGTAAGCTTCCTCCCAGTAGCCGTAGGCCGCATGAGAAACGATGATTTTGTCTTTCGGCTGTGATTCCACTTGTTTATGAAACTGCTCGTCCAACGCTGTAAGTTTTCCTTTTAAGGCCTCGAAGTTTTCTTCATACAGGTCTTCCTTTTCAGGATTCAACTCAATAAGCTGCTCTTTAATACCTTCAGCGAGTTCAATGGATCGAACCGGGTCGAGCCAGACGTGCGGATCATTCTCCCCATGATCATGTCCTTCGTGGCTGTCTTCATGCTCCGCGTGCTCTTCCTCTGTTTCGCCCTCATGACTGTGTTCATGCTCGGCATGCTCTTCTTCTGTTTCGCTCTCATGACTGTGGTCATGCCCGGCATGCTCTTCTTCTGTTTCTCCCTCATGGTTGTGGTCATGCTCAGCATGTTCTTCCGCTGTCTCACCTTCATGGCTGTCTTCCGCTCCATGATCATGAACACGCTCTTGCAGGTCCATATCGCCGGCCGCTTCCAACACGGTTGTCCCCTCAGGTTTCAAAGCTTCAGAGATTTTCTGGGCGTACCCTTCAAGGCCTGCTCCGTTGTAAACGAACAAATCGGCCCCGGCCATATCCACCATTTCTTTTGTTGTAGGTTCGTACGTGTGCGCGTCAGACCCTGGCGGAAGGATCGTTTCCACATCTACCGTGTCTCCCCCGATTTCACTGGTGAAAAATTGAAGCGGGTAAACTGTTGTATACACCTTGAGAGTGTCCCCGCTCTCTTCTCCTTCCTTCCCATCCCCTGAAGTTTCTTCACTTCCACAGGCACTGAGAAGAAAAATTGCTGTTAATAAAAACGATAATATACCAAATTTCTTCATATGATTTCGTCCTCTCCAAATGGTTCTGCCCAAATCTTAGCGTAATCATTACGGTTTGTAAACAGTAACCATTACCTTTTAATCAATAAAGGAAAGGATGCCTGTGAAGACACCCTTTCCCATCTGTTTAATGACACCGCGGACATTTGCCATAAATTTCAAACTTATGGTTTTCAATATCATAGCCTTTCAAATTCTCATGCACGTTTTCCATCGGACAAAAGGCGATGGATTTAGTTTTTCCACAGTCTGTGCAGATGAAATGATGATGGTGGCCGTCCGTATCACAGCTGAGGCGGAAATGCTTTTCGCCCCCCAGTTCTGTCGACTCCAGAATATCAACCTCCGTCAGCATATAAAGGTTCCGATAGATCGTATCATAACTGACGCTCGGGAAATATCCCTGAAATTCCTTAAGAATTTCCTTAGCCGCAATATACTGGTCCTGACCAGAAAAAATCTTCAGCATACGTTCGCGCTGCTTGGTTCGCTTATATCCCTTTTCCTTCAATCTCTGCAATGCTGTTTCCACATTCATGAAGCCTCACCCTTTATCCATTGCTGGTTTCTAACATTTTTATAAATAATAGACATTACCAGAATCAAGATGGCCATGACGACAATCGTTCCACCCGGAGGTACGCTCAGGTGGTAGGAGGAGTACAGCCCGACCATGACAGAGACTTCCCCAAACGCGATGGAAAGCCCGATCGTCTGCTTAAAGCTTGTGGCAATCCGGAGTGCGGAAGCCACAGGCAGCGTCATCAGCGCTGATACGAGCAGAATGCCGACGACCTGCATGGCGGAAGCAATCACAAGCGCCACCATAACAATAAATAATAAATGAATCCAACGGCCGTTCACCCCTGATACCGACGCATGTTCCTCATCAAACGATAGAACGAACAATTCCTTATAAAAGAAAATAACGATAAAAATAACGATCACGGTTACCAATAATACCGTCCACATACTGTCGCGGCTTACCGCTGTAACACTTCCGAACAAGTAACTGAACAAGTCCGTATTAAATCCGTCCGCCAGGGAAATCAAAATGACACCAAGTCCAATCCCTCCGGATAAAATAATAGGGATCGCCAGTTCTTCGTAGTGTTTATATACTTTTCTCAACCGTTCAATCAAAATGGCACCGGCTACAGAAAACGCCATGCCCATATAAACCGGGTTCCAGTCATCGATGGATGATACTCTCTTTTCCAACAGAAGACTGGCCGCAATCCCTGTCAGTGTGATGTGGGACAAGGCGTCAGCAATCAACGATAAGCGTCGTACGACTATGAACACTCCAAGGAGAGGAGCGACAATGCCAATCAAAAGACCTGTAATCGCTGCATTCTGTAAAAACTCAAATTGCATAAAACTTTCAAGCACGCTCTTTTTCCTCCTTAGTGACTGTGATTGTGAGTCAGCTGCTGAACGGCGTATCCATAAAGCTGATTCAAATCCTCTTCACTGAATTCCTTGTATTCCTCCGACTGTCCATGGAAATGGACCGTCTTGTTCATGCACACCACATGGGTGGCATGGTCTGTAATCGTTCCAATATCATGGCTGATCATAAGCAGCGTAATGCCCCGCTCCTTGTTCAATCTGCCGAGCAGGTCATAAAATTCGGTGACATGCTTAGCATCGACTCCGACGGTGGGCTCGTCCAGAATCATCAATGATGGATCACTGACAAGAGCTCTTGCTATGAACACACGCTGCTGCTGACCGCCGGAAAGATCACCAATGCCGGCATGCGCGTATTCTTCCATCTCCACTGTGCGCAGAGCATCCATCGCTTTCTCTTTATGTTTTTTATTGAAAAATTTAAACGTGCCTATCCTCGATACGAGACCGGTCTTTACGACCTCCAGAACTGTTGCGGGGAATCCGGAATTGAAACTGTTCGCCTTTTGGGAGACAAAACCGATTTCCTGCCAGTCTTTATACTGTTTCAGTGGTCTGCCGAACAACTGGATCGTTCCTTTATCAGGCTTCTCGAGTCCGAGCATCAATTTAATGAGTGTCGACTTCCCTGATCCGTTAGGTCCCACCAGTCCAAGGAACTGACCTGATTTAATCTCAAGATCTACATCCTGAACGACCGTTTCTCTCTCATATTTAAAGGAGACATTGTCCAACTTTACAATGGTTTGTTCACTCATGGTCCATCCCTCTCAAGATAATAATCATTACGATTTAAAATTCTTTCCCTATCATATAGGAGGTTGCCTGAGGAATCAAGAGAGAAGTACCCTATTTTTCTTTATGTAAAGCAAAAGACCAGGACAGGGAACCCTGCACTGGTCTTTGAATATTATAAATACCGGTTGTTTCTTCTTTCCAGATAATCCTGCAGTGCTGAGAAAATCATCGTCAGCGGCCAGTAGATCAATGCTGCTGTAATATACATGGTCATGGAATCCACTGTCCGTCCTGCTGCAATCTGTGCTTTATTCAAAATTTCCGGAACGGAGATCATGGCTGCAAGTGAGGTGGCCTTCAACAAATCAAGAAACACATTTCCTAATGGTGGAATGGCAATCCTCGTCGCCTGCGGCATAATAATCCTGCGTATCGTCTGCCAGTACGTAAATCCAAGAGCACGGGCGGACTCCCACTGCCCGTTGGACACACTGTTTAAGGAAGCCCGGTTGATTTCAGCAATATAAGCAGCACTGTTGGTTCCGAATCCGATAATGGCAGCCGTCGTTGCCGGCAGTTTCAATCCTACAACCGGCAGTCCGAAATAAAGGACAAATAAATAAACGAGGATAGGCGTTCCTCTCATGAAGGAAATATAAAACCTCGCCGGCCATCGGAGCCAGATACGACTGGACCCACGTGCCAATGCCAGGAAAAAACCAAGAATGAGACCGATGGCCATTCCAATGACTGCTACTAATAAAGTAAGCGGCACACCTTCCAGGATAAAAGGAAGGTTGGACCAGGCCCGCTCTGCATTAAAGAGCTTCTCGACTTGTATTTCGTTTACTTCAATGCCAAACATTTCCTAACCCTTATAAATCCAGGCCTTCGATTTCGCGGATATCCTCTTCCGGTTCCTTCGAAGCATCCTGGCCGCCGAAGAACTCTTCGGACAGTTCTGTTAATGTTCCATCTTCCTTCATTTCAGCCAGTACGGCATCCATTTCCTCTTTCATTGTTTCTGCTTCTTTCGGCATCACAATAGCTGAGTTCGTCGGATGGAATTTCAAATCCGGATGAAGCTGAACTTCAATATCTGTTAAAGCCTGCAGGGCCAGGGACTGTAAATAGTAGTCATTGATAATGAAGTCTGTGTTTCCATTCTCCACATCACGAAGGTAGACATCATTGGTGACATTTCCGTATGTTTTCGTATCCGCACCGAAATGTTCCGCAATCTGGGAGAATACCGTTGTCGCTCCACCACCATGGGTCTTGCCTTCAAGGTCCTCCAGTTTTTCAATACCGGACAAATCAGACTCCCGCACAATCATCGTGGAATAGGAGTATTTGTAAGGTTCACTGAACGTAAATTGTTTTTGGCGCTCCTTCGTAACTTCCATATCATTAATAACGGCATCAATCCGGCCGCTGTTAATCGCAGAAAGCAGTCCATCGACACCATATTCCTCAAATTTCAATTCAAGACCAAGGCGGTCGGCGACTTCGCGCATGATCTCCACATCATACCCGGTCATTTCATCGGAGCCTTCCGGGTAGTAGGAAGCCGGGAAAAGTGTGCCGGATGTCCCGACGACGATTTCTCCTTCTTCCTGAATTTCACTCCACTTACTGTCAGAAGCTTCTTCGCTTCCATTATTTGAACCACTGTCCCCTGTGTCTTCACTTGATCCACAAGCAGCCACAATCACAGCCAGCAGTAACATGCTCATAAGTATAAAAGCTTTGCGCATCGTTCTTTCCACCCTCCATTTTTATTCGTGTCACCTGTTTAATATAGCAACTTGACACCTGTCAAATCAACTGTGCTGTCCATTTTTATCGGCTGGGAAATTTTTTGTGGACTTTTCCGTCCAGTGTGCTATGATAATAACATACTCAGATTATAATGATTATAAAATAATAAATCTTATAATTAATTGTGAATGAATTTCATTTTCAATTATGTAAAAGGAGCTGAGAATCAAGTGAATGAAACCCGCACGTTTCCTTACCCGAAACATTGGAAGGAACTGAAATTCCCAGGACATATGAAAGAGCACGCCGAACTGATTGCCGCTCTTGTCAGTGGTATGCTTCTGCTTTCTGCCTGGATAGGAGAAAACTACTGGTCTCCCCCTGTGTACATCACTTTGTACCTTTCCGCCTTTATCATTGGTGGATTTGCCAAGGCGAAAGAGGGATTAGAAGAAACGCTGGAAGACCGGTCATTGAATGTAGAGCTGCTGATGATCCTGGCCGCTGTTGGATCGGCCTCCATCGGTTACTGGACTGAAGGAGCCATCCTGATTTTCATTTTTTCTTTAAGCGGAGCTATGGAAACCTATACGATGAATAAGAGCCATAAGGAAATCTCCTCCCTCATGAACCTGCAGCCGGAGCAGGCGCTGCTTGTTACAAATGGACATCAACAATGGGTGCCTGTAGAACGATTAACCGTCGGAGATGTCATTCGTGTGAAGCCAGGGGAACGTGTTCCGGCTGACGGAGTCATTTCTGAAGGAACATCCACTTTGGATGAAAGCACGATCACAGGAGAGTCCATGCCTGCTTCCAAGGGAATGGATCACGAGGTCTTTGCAGGTACGATGAATATCGATGGAAGCCTGCTTGTAGAAGTGACAAAAGAGTCAAAGGAAACCTTATTCCAGAAAATCATTACCATGGTTCAAAACGCACAAAGCGAAAAATCGCCTTCCCAGCTGTTTATCGAACGGTTTGAAAGCACGTATGTCAAAGCTGTGCTTGGAGCAGTAGCTGTCATGATGTTTCTGCCGCACTTCTTATTTGGATGGACCTGGATGGAAACTTTGTACAGGGCGATGATTCTGCTTGTGGTCGCCTCCCCATGCGCACTGGTCGCCTCTATTATGCCCGCCACCCTTTCAGCTATTACCAATGGGGCACGTCAGGGGATACTATTCAAAGGCGGCGTCCACCTTGAACACTTGTCCTCCATCAAAGCTTTCGCCTTTGATAAAACCGGGACCCTCACAAAAGGGCAGCCGGTCGTAACGGATTTCGTCACCACGGACAAAGAGGCCGCTGATGACCTGTTATCTGTGGCAGCATCCATTGAGCAGCAATCCAACCATCCTCTCGCAAAAGCCGTCGTGACCTTTGCCGCCGGGCAGAAAGTTCCTTTTGTAAACGTTGAGGACGTAAAAAATCACAGCGGTAACGGTGTAAGCGGCTGGTACAAAGGTGAGGAATGGGCGATTGGAAAAGCCGATTTCATTGGACGGGACGACTGCTCCAGTTTTGAGGGAGGATTGTTTTCCACATTAGCTGCTGAAGGGAAGACCGTCATCTTCGTAAAACGGAACGGGCTCGTTTCGGCCCTTCTTGCCTTGAAGGATACGGTAAGAGAGGATACGAAACGGGCGGTACAGATACTGAAGGATCAGGGGATTTATACAATTATGCTGACTGGAGATAATGCTGCCACAGCGGAGGCCATTGCTCGAGAAGCAGGACTGGACCAATACATTTCCGAATGTCTTCCTGATCAAAAGCTGGAGGAAATCAAGCGGTTGAAACAGCACTTCCCTCACGTCGCTATGGTCGGAGACGGCATTAATGATGCTCCGGCACTGGCAGAGGCTGATGTAGGAGTTGCTATGGGAGAAGGTACAGATGTCGCCTTAGAGACAGCTGATGTGGTCCTTATGAAAAATGATCTTCCGAAAATCGCACGTGCCATGGAACTTTCCAAACGCATGAACCGGATTATTAAACAGAACGTCATTTTTTCTATCACCGTCATTATGCTGCTGATCATGAGTAACTTTCTCCAGTGGCTGGATCTTCCGCTTGGCGTCATCGGCCATGAAGGAAGCACGATTCTTGTCATCCTGAACGGACTCCGCCTCTTGAAAAATTAAAAATGTAAACAGCCAGCGCTGTTCCTGGAGGCATTACAGCCGAACGCTCCTCTTCATATCCATCCTCCTTTTCTGACTGGATCATTTACAAAAGATAAGAGCTGCGAGCGTTTTATACGGCCCTGAAACGAAACGATGATAAGACAAATTCAGCAGAATGCCTGTAAAAGAAGCTGTCGGGTGTAACCCCGGCAGCTTCTTTTCATCCCCATGTATCCTCTGTCCTGCGGTGGTAGGCCATGGCATTGATCTCACCACCGAGAATAATGACGATCCCGGAAAGATAAAGCCAGATCATCAGGACGATCACCCCTCCAAGACTTCCATACATCGCTGAGAAGTTTCCCAGATTGCTCACATAAAAGGAGAACAACAGCGATACAAGCTGCCAGCTGATGGTAGCAAAAACGGCTCCTCCTACGGTATCCCTGTATTTCAACCGCTTATTTGGAGCTGTTACATAAAGGAAGGAAAGAACGACATAGAAAATGACCGAGGAAATGACCCAGCGCAGTCCATTCCATAAGCCGATAAAGCTTTCGGATAAACCGAAATAAGAAAACAAATGAACTCCGATGGCCTGCCCCGCTACCGGAAGCAGAAAAGCGATTCCGATGACAACGACCATAGCGATGGTCAAGACGATGGCGATCATTCTTGAAACGATAAAGGACCGGCTCTCCTTCACGCTGTGGGCTCTGTTAAAGGCACGCATAATCGCATTGACTCCGTTCGATGCAGCCCAAAGTGTTCCTATCAGCCCAATGGATAACAGGCTTCCGTTTTCATCTGAAAACAGGGAGGTGACGTTTTCCGTAATGATCTCGAACGTATCTGCAGGAGCATACGCACTTACGAATGTGAGAACGCGCTGTTCATCAATATGTAGATACCCTAGAAGCGTGAGCAGGAATATCATAAATGGAAATAATGATAACAGAAAGAAGTAGGCAAGCTGGGCAGCCATGCCGCCTACATCATCCTCCCCGAACCGGGTGAAAAGTTCCCGGAAGAAATTCTTGATGACTTTCATGATATTCCATCACTCCTGAAATCAGGAAGCGTTGTCGGAATTGTCCGCAGCTCTCAACTGGTCGTTGACCTCCTGATTGATTTCCCCTACTTTATTTAGCATACTCTCTGCCTTGTCTAATAATTCAAGAAGATCTTCGACTCCTTTGTTCAACTGCTTGGAAAACGATTCATAGCTTACCCGCAGAGAGTGAACAGCTTCTGACGGGCTTGCAGCAATCTGACGGCACTTGGATCCGGCGGCTTTCGATTTCCGGCCAACCATTGTGCGTGTATCTTTATCAATCAAGGCAGCTGCAGCACCTGCCGCAGCACCGATCAGAATTCCCTTCCATAATGTCTGTCCCATGTTTCTTCCTCCTCAAAGTTTATATTCTTTTTTTATCGAGGCCAGCAGTTCGGCACATCCCTGCTGGACAAGGTCATAAACGTAATCGAAATTCCCTGTGTAGTACGGGTCGGGCACTTCATCCACATCCAGCTGCGGAAGATAGTCCATCAGCTTGGTCACAGTGACTCCATCTTTCTGCCGGATGCTGTGAAGATCCTGAAGATTTTTCTGGTCCATGGCAACAAGGTAGTCGAACTCATCCCAGTCCGTCTCCCTGACCTGACGCGCGGTCATGCCTTCATAGGTCACATCGTTCTTATCTAAAATCTCCCGTGTTCCTTCATGAGGCTGGGAACCTGTATGCCAGTGACCGGTCCCTGCGGAATCTACAGATATCCGATCGCTGAGGTTTTCTTTTTCCACCAGGTTCCTGAAGACCGCTTCAGCCATCGGCGACCTGCAGATGTTGCCGAGACAAACAAATAAAACTCGTATCATGTTGGTTCCTCCATCATAGTATTTCTAACTGTACTAATTCTATAAGGTGACACATAATCCTGCCTGGTGCAACTATTCTTCCATTTCATTCCCTTTACGTCTCTCCCTGAACCGCTTTTCGACACCATTTTATAAAAAGAGGTTGACAGACGCTCTGAATTTTCGGAATATTTTATACATGGAATGTTTTTATCTTTTTTTATCTTTAAGGGGGATGACAATGGGAGAACAGAGTGCACTTCATAGTTTTTTAAGTGAACTGAGTGGTCTGGTCTGGGGCCCCGTCCTGCTGATTCTGCTGGTAGGTACAGGGGTTTATTTGACTTTACGACTCGGTTTTCTCCAGTTTAAAACACTGCCTTATGCACTGAGGCTCGCTTTTAAACCGGACAAAAAGAAAAAGCCGGGTGAAAAAGGGGATATTTCCCACTATCAGGCTTTGACGACCGCGCTTGCGGCAACCATCGGTACCGGGAACATCGCCGGGGTGGCGACAGCAGTCGTGCTTGGCGGACCGGGAGCCGTTTTCTGGATGTGGATTACAGCGGTCTTCGGAATGGCGACGAAATACGCGGAAGCCGTTCTTGCCGTTAAATATCGAATTGAAGGAAAAGACGGACAGATGTCCGGCGGACCCATGTACTATCTGTCCCGCGGCTTAAAAACCAAATGGCTCGGAAAACCGCTCGGCATTTTATTTGCCCTCTTCGGGGCCGTCGCTGCATTTGGAATCGGTAATATGGTGCAGTCCAACTCCGTTTCAGACGTTGTTGAGGGAACTTTCAACATCTCCCCATGGGTGACGGGAATTGTACTGACGCTTCTCGCGGGACTGGTTCTCCTCGGGGGAATCAAGAGTATTGGTCGTGTCACAGCCTTGTTCGTCCCAGTTATGGCCGTTTTTTATGTAATTGGGGCCTTAATTATTCTTGTGCTTAATGCCGATTTGATCCTGCCGGCCTTTGGGACCATCTTCTCGGATGCCTTCACAGCTAACGCCGTGGGCGGCGGTATTCTCGGAAGCGTGATCCGTTACGGGGTTGCCCGGGGCGTATTCTCCAACGAAGCCGGACTTGGATCCGCACCCATTGCAGCCGCTGCAGCAAGAACCGACTATGCCGGACGTCAGGCTCTTGTATCCATGACACAGGTCTTTATCGACACGATTATCGTTTGTACATTGACTGGGTTAACCATCGTCATGGCCGGACAGTACCAGGGCGGACTTGACGGCGCGGATCTGACCTCTGCATCCTTTGAGCTTTTCCTGGGTGAATTCGGGGCTTATGTTGTTACCATCGGTTTGATTTTCTTTGCTTTCTCCACGATTGTGGGCTGGTCCTATTACGGAGAAAAATGCTTCGGTTATTTAACAAACCAGCGCTTCATCGGTTTGTACAAAATTGTATTTGTAGCGTTTGTTCTCGTGGGATCCGTTTCTCAGCTGAGCACCGTATGGGTCTTCGCTGATGTAATGAACGGATTAATGGCCTTCCCGAACTTGATCGGCCTGCTTCTGTTATCCGGGGTCGTAGCGGCCGAGACGAACAAGTTCCTGAAAGTAGCCAAACAGGAAAAACAGCAGGAGAAAGAACAACGCCAGGTCGGATAATGCCGTCTGCGTACAGTCACCCTTTCTCAACAACTTGAAGCCCGAAGCAGATCCTGCTTCGGGCTGTTTTATGTCAGCGGCCGTATGCACGCCTCGTCTTCATTTTTGGCTGAATTCACATGTGTACTGACTTCATACATCGATAAATCATCCATCGTAAGCTGATCCAGGTATTCTTTCGCCTGATGTGCCTCCCACTGCACAGGTGTAATCCAACCGTCCTGCTGGTCCTGTGGAAGAATGACCGGCATGCGGTCGTGCACAGGAGCCACGTCCTCATTTGCTTCCTGAGTCAGTATGGTACACGTATAGAGGGGGTCACCGGCGCCTTTCCATTGATCCCATAAGCCGGCAAAAGCAAACAGTGTCCTGTCTTCTGGTTGAATCCGAAGCGGCTGCTTCCCACTCCCGGTTTTTTTCCATTCATAAAAGCTGTCCGCTATAATCAAGCATCGTTTCCTGCTCATCAGCTTCCGGTAACTCGGCTTCTCATGAGCGGTTTCACTTCTGGCATTGATCATCTTATAGCCGATTTTCGGGTCTTTCGACCAGGATGGAACAAGCCCCCACTTCATGAAACCGGCCCGCTTTTCTCTGCCGTCATGAATCACAGCCAGTACCTGCTGTCCTGGGGCGATATTGTATCTTGGCTCATAACCATGAATCGGTTGGGAAATGCCGAACTCTCTAAGGACCTCCGCTTCTTCAGCTAAAAGTGTATACCTTCCACACATCGGGCATCCTCCTTTTTTCCAGTATAAAGGTTTCCCTGAATTCGGGAAAACCGTAGGATCCTATGACTTTTCCGCAAGCCCATACATGATGAAGGCTATCGTTTGTTCAATCTCCTGATCGTCATCCCACTCCAAATCAGGAGAAAGAATGAATCGCGTAACGAGAAACCCCATCACCGAGGACATGATCATTCGTATGATTGTACCGTTCGGCCTGTCCATCACCTGCCCCGCCTCCTTCAGGCGGTCAAGAGCTGCTTCAAATTTCGGGTACACGTCTTTAACAAAAACTTCCTGAAACCGTTGCTGAAGTTCTGGATGAAAAGCCATTTCCTGAAGAACAATTCTCAGCAGAGGAGCATTTTCTGCGGCGAATGCAAACCTGTCCTTTAAAATCGTCCGCAGCAGATTTTCAAATCCCTCCTGCGGTTCATCAAAAACATTTCTGGTGAACCGTGCAGCAAAAAAAGGAACCATGAACTTCGCCATAAACGGGGTGACAATCGATATAAGCAGTTCTTTTTTCGTTCTATAATGTCTAAAAATGGTTCCTTCAGCAACATTGGCCCGTTGAGCAATTTCACTCGTTGACGATGAAGCATACCCTTTCTCCGCAAAAATTTCGACAGCCGCCTGAAGAATCTGCGCTTGCTTCGGTGTCAGCTTTTTTTCTTCTCCATCCGCCTGCTCCAGTTCTTCCATCATATCTTTAAATTCATTCATTGCCTGTCTCCTTCAATTTTATTCCAACGCTTTACATCGGCCTGTGTTTTTTCAGAGCGATAATGTTCAGAGCAGTGAAGAGCGCTGTAAACCCAATCAGGATAGAAACCTCCATCTGAAACGATTCCCAGGATGCTCCTCTTAACATAATATCCCTGAGCGCCTCTGCCCCATAAGTCAACGGCATCAGATTTCCAACCACCTGAACCCATTCTGCCAGTCCCTCGGTCGGAAACAAACCGGAGAAAAAGACCTGGGGAACGATAACCAGCGGGATAAACTGAATCATTTGAAATTCATTACCGGCAAATGCCGATACAAGTGTTCCCAGGCTCAACGCTGCCAAGGCCATCAAAATAGTAACAAGAAGGACGTATAAGAAATTCCCCGCCATAAATACATCCAGCACATAAATCGAATAGGCGGCAATGACAACGGATTGAGCAATCGTAAATAAACCAAATCCCCCTAAATATCCGAAGACGACCTCACTCCGCCGGATAGGTGACGCCAGCAGACGCTCCAAAGTCCCCTGCGTCCGTTCACGAAGAAAGGAAACTCCACCGACGATGAACACAAAAAAGAAAACAAAAAAACCGATCAATGCAGGTCCGACATAATCAAACAGGCCCAATTCAGAAGAGCCGTTCCAATATTCCCATTCGATCGGAGAGCTCTGCTCTGATAACTGTTTCTGAAGCTTACTCCTGACGGCACCTGAAGTATTTGGGTCACTGCCTTCAAGTGTCAGGACAGGCACACCATCCTTCAACTGAATCATACCGTCGATTTCAGCTCTGTCCAGATCCTCTTCTGCTTCCTGTTCTTCCATGACGGTCACCGTCATCCCCTCTGTTTCTATTGATTCAACGACATGCTCCGGCACGCCGACAGCGGCAATCTCAACCGCTGCTTCGTCTGTATCCAGAACCAGCCACATCAGGGTTAAGACCAGCAGGGGAGCTGCAATCATTAAAGCGGCGCTCCTCTTATCACGCCGGAACTGTCTGAGTATCCGTTTTATAACAGCTGCTGTATTCATGCCCGGCTCCCTCCTCCATAATGCAGGAAGACTTCTTCCATAGAGGAAACTTCCAACTCCGATTTCAACCGCAACGGAGTATCCTCTGCCATCATTCTCCCGCCACGCAGCAGGGCAAGACGTCCGCATTTTTCTGCTTCGTCCATCACATGGGTCGTCACGATGATGGTCACACCGTTGTCTCTCAATCTATTCAACTCATTCCAAATGGACTGCCGGAGAACAGGGTCAATGCCGACTGTCGGCTCATCCAAAATGATCAGATCAGGCTCGTGTATGAGAGATGCCGCCAGCGACAGCCTCCTTTTCATCCCCCCGGAGTATGTGTGTACAGGTCGGGAGGCATCCACAGTCAAGTTCACCATATCCAGGACGTGCTCCATTCGTAAACGCCGGTCCTTCCTGCTCATCCCGTACAACGAGGCAAAAAAATCAAGATTCTCCCTCCCTGTTAACTCTGAATAAAGAGCATCCGATTGAGCCATAAATCCAAACTGCTTCATCTGCTTCAGCGCCGGCATTTTCTCCCCATTCAACTTCACTACGCCTTTGGAAGGACGTAGAAGACCGGTCATCAATTTAACCAGCGTCGTTTTTCCGGATCCTGAAGGACCAAGCAAACCATAGATTTCCCCCTTTTCAACGTTCAGATCCACGTCGTGGATCACCTGAAGCTTCCCAAACCAATGTGAAATGTTGTTCATTTCCACGGCAGTCTCCATATGTTTCACGCTCCTTTTTTCAAATAGTGAGTGATTACTCACTTTTATTATACATACTGAAGAAGCTGGAAAGATAGAAGGAAAATAAAAAAGCAGCCCTGAAAACAGGCTGCCTGACTATAAACCGAATTTATTGTCGATTTTCCGTTGATACTTCTGAAAAGCCGAGGATTCACTCCATTTTCGCTTTTCCATGAGAATGTCGAACCGGATCTGCTTTTCAGTGATCTTCTTTTTGTAGTGCGCCGATAACTGAGGGTCTTTGATTTCCGCGAGAATATCCTCAAGCTCACTGATTTCCTTTTTGAGCACCATTTCCTCCGGCAGCATGTTGGCATTTTTCAAGATCCGATAGCTGTTCCTTACTTCCTCCGGGAGGTGTGCGAATTCGTCTTTGGGAAGGGGTTTCCCGTGACCGGGCAGATGATCGAAATCCCCATCTTTCAAGGCCTGCTTGATTTTCTCTTCAACAAGATGTGCATAATCCACCGTCAACGCCTCTGTTCCACTGATTTTTCCGCATACAGCCGCATCGCATTCATCTCCTGGTCTTTTACCGGCTCGTATGCATAGGTGATCTTCCTCGATTCCTTCGGCTGGGCGATCTGGGCATAGACTTCACCAGAAAGAGAAAGACCAGCCTCTGCCGCTTCTTCCACAGATTGAGAATAGACGACCGTCTGAATACCGGAAAAATAAATGGCCGTCAGACACATCGAACAAGGTTCACCACTGGCATAAAGGACACAATCACTTAAATCGACCGAACCTCTTTGCTGCTGGGCCCGTCTTATCGCCAGCATTTCAGCATGGCCGCTCACATCAGGATGTTTGTGCAGTTCATTGACCCCTTCGGCTATTACCTCCCCGGCAGAAACCAGAACAGCTCCAAAGGGATGACCGCCCGCTTCTACATTTTCACAGGCGATTTCCAGTGCACGTTTGGAAAATGAATTCATAGCGTTCCTCCTAAAGACGTTTTTTCAAAGACTCTTTCAACCCTTCTGCAAGAGGTTCAAGATGGATGACCTTTTCTAGAAGCTCTTTATTACCCCTGTCGTGGTAGCGAAGCTGATTCACATCATCCACCGTCACCCCGTCAGGATGAGCTTCAACAAGGCTGAGGTAATCCCCGGCCTGCACGGTTCCTTCTTTTAACACCCTCAAGTAAAAGCCGGTAAACCCTTCTTTCATGACCTGGGCGGGGAAATCATCAATTCCATGGGTACGGGCGATGATATAACAAGGTTTGCGCGGCTCAGAAATTTGAAGAAGAGCTTCCCCCATCTGGAAGATGTCTCCAATATGAACCTCTTCCTCCGACACGCCTTCCACGGTTATATTTTCACCAAAAGAAGGGAAAGCAAACGACTGACCATAGTGCTCTTCCCAATGTCTGTAATGCTGGGCGGGATAAAGACAGACCGCCTTATCTCTCCCTCCATGGTTCTTTTTATCAGCCTGCTCGTCCCCTTCAAAGTTCCAATACGATAAAAAAGCTGGTGTGGAAACCGGCTTTTTGCGATACGCACTCTCTAATTCACCTTTATTCGTCTCATACGTTTCCGGCCGGCCGACATTTAAAGATAAGAGCTTATACTTCATAAAACTCCCCTTCCCTGTACTTTTGGATCCACGCCGGCAGGTAATCGTACTGCCACGCATCCATCGGGTAATCAACAAACACATCCTCACCGTTTTCATAGAGCGCCTGAATCAGTTCATTCATACTGGTGAAATAAAAGGAATACAAAAACTCATAACTAAACGGCTCCTTCGGCATGGCATGATCAGCGCACACCTGGGGGTCGCTGTAATTCAAGTACGTACGGCACGGAATCGGACGTACTTCATAAGCCATACAAAGCTGGGTTTCCGGATCAAGCATCGGACAAGGCAGATTCAAACGCTTGTAGGCCAGTTTCGTATCCGGGTCTTCATAATCCATAGCGAGGGCTTCCTGAAGCTTTTTCTCCTGGGCAGGGAAGTAACTCTCCCAATGGTCAAATATCCTTTGTCTGCGCTCAGCAGAAAACTGCTCGATGGACCGGAAAAGCAGCTTCGCTTCCAATTTCGTCAGGACAATTGGAAAATAACAGCAGAACGCACACCCCATAAAACAATTCGGTTTCATCGAAGCGAAATCCTCCATACGCTCAATTTCATGGTCCACTTCAGATAAAAGCCGTTCAAATCCTTCGAGAATCACAGCCTCTGTCTCTTTTTCACTATCAAGCAGATCATCTACAATCTGGTCAAAAAATCCCGGGTCCACTTCGTACGATTGGTTGATACGCTCTGACTTTTTAATAATATCTTCATGTTTCAAAAATCTCATTTTCAAACTCCTCTATCTATCCATAGTCTTATTATACATGTCACAGAGACTTTCCTACTATAAGCAGAGTCCACGAATTTCCTGTTGTTTAACCCCCATAAAACTCCTATGATATGAGAAGACATATAAGAGAATCTGTCATCTTTGGAGGTACGTCTAAATGTTATCAAATGCTGAAATCGGTATCGACCTCGGTACTGCAAACATACTTATCTATTCCAAGTCTAAAGGAATTCTGCTGAACGAGCCATCTGTCGTTGCTTACAATACTGAAACCAAGAACGTTGTTGCTGTCGGAAAAGAAGCGAAAGAAATGGTAGGAAAGACCCCTCGGAACATCATTCCTGTCCGCCCGCTTCGCGACGGTGTTATTGCCGACTATGACATGACGGCACAAATGTTGAAAGAGCTGTTGAAAAAAGTTTCCAAAAAATCAGGAATATCTATGCGCAAACCAACAGTCGTTATCTGTACGCCATCCGGATCCACGTCTGTGGAACGCCGTGCCATTCACAATGCTGTCAAAAGCTACGGCGCCAAGCATGTACACCTGATCGAAGAGCCGATTGCTGCAGCGATCGGCGCGGACCTGCCCGTAGATGAACCGATTGCAAACGTTGTCGTCGACATCGGCGGTGGAACGAGTGAGGTTGCGATTATTTCCTTCGGCGGCGTCGTTTCCTGCAAATCCATCCGTACAGGTGGAGATGTGATGGATGAGGAAATCATCCAATACGTACGCAAAGCCTACAATGTCCTGATCGGTGAACGGACCGCAGAACAGATTAAAATGGAAATCGGCTATGCCTTGATCGATCATCCGGAAGAAACGATGGAAGTCCGCGGCCGTGACATGGTCACAGGGCTGCCGAAAACCATCGAATTGAAATCAACGGAAATCCAGCAGGCTCTGAAAGAATCGCTCGATCAGCTTCTGGAAACCATCCGCGCCACCCTCGAGGAATGCCCGCCGGAATTGAGCGGCGACATTGTCGATCACGGTGTCATCCTTACAGGAGGCGGATCGCTCCTGAACGGCATGCAGGAATGGCTGTCCAACGAAATTTCCGTTCCCGTACACATGGCCCCAAGCCCGCTCGAATCCGTAGCCATCGGAACCGGCCGCTCCCTCAAAATGATCCAGAAACTACAAAAAGCCAGTAAGTAACCCAGAAATGCGGAAGTGCCCCGATAGTCCCGACAAGCATAAGACAAGCAGCGCAGTGGAGTGATCTTCCTCCACGGAGGTGATTGACTTATGACCTCGAGGGACTGGGCACTGCAGCTGGACATCGCAGAAATGCGGAAGTGCCCTGGTAGTCCCGACAAGCATAAGACAAGCAGCGCAGTGGAATGATCTTCCTCCACGGAGGTGATTGACTTATGACCTCGAGGGACTGGGCACTGCAGCTGGACATCGCAGAAATGCGGCGCCATCCCATTCAAAACCCTATATCCCGAGAGCGGGAACCTGCCAAGCCTTCCGATCAAACCCCGGGAGGCTTGGTTTTTATCCGCGTAATTAAAGGACTCTCCCCCGTTCATGTCGAAATAAGGCAGTAAGGAATATCCGTTACTTTTCACTTTCCATGAATTGAAAGGTTTTAAAATTTCCTATAAGGTTAAAAAAGTGGATAGAACATGTGAAAAGGAGACTAACGAATGAAACTATCAACAATATTAAAATGGGTGACCGGAGGATGTGAGGCACTTCTTGCTATTCCATTCATCGGGGGATTATTTGTAGTCGGAAGCGGATGGAACGCCCTTCTCTTTATGTTTGTGGCGCACTTGATTACTCTGATCTTTGCCGTACGGGACAATCGGACTTATGCAGGCAGTGTACTCGGGTTAATCACAAGTGCCCTTGCGTGGATTCCTGTTCTCGGCTGGATCCTGCACTCCGTTACCGCCATTTTCCTATTAATAGACGCCGGACGAGCGACCAGTTTAGATAAAAAAGCATAACTAAAGGGGGCATTCAATGTTTACTATTATTTGTTTTTTCAGAGTCGAACAGCGAAATATAGACAAGTTTTTGAAAATCACCAAAAAGTCTGGAGAAATCCTTGAAAATCACGGGACCCTTGAGCACAACATTTATTTTGCCCGCGAGTTAACAGGACGACAAGGTTCCATGGGGCTGCTGAACCTGGTGGAAATGGAAGAGAATGAGGAACTATTCCTCGGCCAATCGGTTTTTGAAAGTGAAGAGCACTATCATAATGTTATGAAAGAAGTCGGTTTTGATGATATGATCCACTATCTGGATGGGAACATCAAGGATATTGTAGAAATGAACCGTGTCGTTACATCAAGCTTTACAACAGAACGCGTTGCAGAAACCAATTAATCACGGAGGTGCAGATCGATGAGAATCGTTGTATTAGGTGCAGGTGCTCTCGGCGCCTATTTTGGGGCGCGCTGGGAGGAAGCTGGTCATGAAGTGATCAACCTCGTCCGGGAAGGCCGTGCAGAACAGCTGGAGAAGAATGGTTTGCAAATACATAGCGAAATGGGCAGCTATGAGTCGGACACTCCCATCATCGCCAGAAGTCCAGAGGAAATCCACGAGCCTGATTTGGTGTTTCTTGCGGTTAAGGGATATCACCTCCACGGGACGATGGACTGGCTGAAGGCCCTTGTCCAAAAAGGAGCCAAAGTATTTCCAGTCCTCAATGGTATGGAACACATCAGCATCCTCCAGAAAGAGCTGGGGGAAGAAGCAGTCCTCGGCGGGCTTTCTTATATCATAGCCACCCTGGATGATGCCGGACATGTCGTCCATACAAGTGAATTCCATGATTTAGTATTCGGTCCTCTTCATCCATCCCAACAGGCCGTCTGTGAAGAGCTGGCTCTTGCCTGCAATCAGGCAAATATGACCGGGACATTAAGTCCGAACATCCTTGAGGATATGTGGAAAAAGTACATGTTCATTACAGCTTTTTCAGGAATTACAACGGCTGTCAATCAACCCATCGGTGTTGTCCGCAGCTTTCCACAAACCCTGCGTATTGCCGAGCGTATGCTTTCAGAGATGAAAGAACTGGCAAATGCCCATAAAATTAACCTGACAGAGGAACACGTTCAAAATGGCTTCGAAAAACTGCGCAGCCTTGGAGAAGATATGACGTCTTCCATGCACCAGGATCGCAGGAAAGGCCTGCCTTTGGAAGTAGAGCACCTGCACGGAGGCGCACTGCGTCTCGGCAGTGAAGTCAATCTGTCCCTCCCCTGCATCGAAACGGTTTTCGGAATGATCAAACCCTATGAAACGTTCCAGCAATAACAAATACCGCAGCGGACACCTGCCAGGTGCCTGCTGCGGTATTTTATTTCGCATAATCTTGGACTTCCGGACGCTTGCCGTACTGAAGTTCCCGGATGGACAACCCAAAATCCATCTGCAGGTGAGGATAATCCTTGAAGTTTTCCCAGTCCCCTCCCCACGTGAATCCAAGATCCTTAGCTATATCTACAACTTCCATCCACTCCGATTCCCCGTTGTCATTTCCGTCATAATTCATATCCCAGACGACACGCCCGTCTTTCGTTTCAATGGCAAAGTCGATGGCAAGACCGTAATTATGATAAGATTCCCCGCCTTCTGCATAGGTTACAATTCTGCCATCTTCGGACCTTCCCTGCTCATAGAGAGCATCCTGCTCCCCGACTGAGCGGTGACCATCTGTAATGACGACAGCAATCCCTTTCTCTTCGGCACGGTTGACAAGTTTTTCTTTATTCTCCTGAACAACAGGATGAAGGGTGTCAGGAATTGGCACATCCTCTTTCTTCAAAAAGGAAGGCCCCGCTTCATTTTCAATATATGGAATCACATAAAAGAACAAAAGACCGATTCCGATGATCCCAATAAGGAACTTCAGAAAGTTTACTAGAATCCGCACACATGTCTCTCCTCTTTCTCTTTAACTAGAGAATACCACAAACCCTTCCCCACCGAAACGAATCACACTCTGCCAATGTTTTGCATAAACAAAGCAGACGAAGACAGGAAAAACTCTTTTCGAATTTATGAGGAGCAATGATATAATAACAGGAGATTCGACACAGGCCGGGAGAAGGATGTACATGAAACGACTACTAAGAAAACCAAAGCGCACACTCTATGAATTGTTGATGGTCGGCCTTGCCGCTCTGTCCATTGCCACCATATGGCAGCAGACAGGCTACAACAGTGTCATAGTCTGGTCCACGTGGTCGATTTTTTTCCTCGACTTTCTTTATCGTTTGATAACCAGTGAAAAGAAGTGGGAGTTCATCAAGAAAAACCCCTTCATCGTTATAGCGGCTGTTCCTCTGGATGCAGTCTTCCAAGTGGCGCGGGTCGCCCGGATTCTCCACCTGCTCCGCCTGAAATCCATGACAAAGTACTATACCATGCCTTTTATCCGCTTTCTAAAGCGCCAGCATCTTTCAGGAGTCCTTGGAATCACCTTCCTTCTTATCTTCCTGCTGATTATCCCTCTAAACTTGTACGAACAGGAGCTGGAAACCTACGCAGATGCGATGCAGAGCGCTGTCCTCTCCCTCACTTTTTTCGGAAGATCCGGATTTGAACCAGAGACAGCTGCCGGTCATATCATCATTGTCATCTTCACCACCCTCGGCGTCATCATTCACGGATTAATCATCAGCACCGCTGTCGATTACATCATGCAGATTCCATTTATCCAAAACATCAAACAGAAGTTCACCAGCAAATAAACCGTGGGCACCCGCTCGTTCCTGTCCGCGGGCATTTGCCGTCTATGGCACGATCCACATAAACAGCTTGCGTCGGACAGGCACAACTTCATTAAACCTCTATCTAAAAAGGGAAGGTCTTCTATTTCACAGGAGAGCTTCCCTTTTTGTCCTTCAAAGCGGAAAATCTACAAGTTGAAGAGTCAAGTGTGTCATAGGCGTTTAAGGAATGGTAGAAAAAGGAATAGATAAGCAGAATACAATCATCGATGGAGGTGGACAGCTGTATGGCTGAAAAGAACAAAAAACAGAACAACCGTCTGGCAGAGGATGATCAAAGCTTCAAGGAAAAGCTGGAGAAAGAAAAATTGCTGGATAATGTCCCCGACGAAGAAATGCGTCAAAAACTCGCTCACGACGAAAAGAAACACAAAAAATCCAAGAACGATTCACTTACGGAAGAAGAATTCGATGAGGACATGAAGCCTGATCAGAAGGACTAGGTTTATTTTTCAATAAGCTGGGGAAAGCTTATCTATGTACCGACGCCGCCGTTCAATCGTAAATCAATTAAACATCATGGTAGACGATACTCAAAACGATATTTGACATACATTAACTTCTAATCTATACTAGGTATTGATGCTCGTTAAAGAGCAATTCGGAAAAAGAAAGAGTGATTTGTATGAGACTGGCATTCTGCTACGTTTTGATACGACTTAATCACACTGGATCAGCTTCGGAGCTGTAAGGATGCAATAGAGGTAGGGATTGCGTCGTTTAAGTTGCTTAAAAACTACCATGTAGAATTAAACAACCGCGGCAATACCGTGGATCAATCTATCCACGAAGACTTGTTTATCTAACACAAGGTGAAAAACTTCAGATATTTTCCGAAAGTACAAAAGCGCACCGAGGGTATTCCCCGGTGCGCTTTTTCCATAGGAGTGACGTTTAATCCTTTTCTCTCATGGTAATATAGCCATAGAGGGAAGGAGTTTTGATGATGACCGACTACTTAAGCCGTATAGAGCCTGAAGAAGTACGCTTCTTTATGGATGTTACAGAATTCAAATCGATCGTTTTGGAAATGCTCGGTGAAGCACGGCACGTTTTGCAGGTGGAAGTGAGCTATGAGATTGTAGAAAATCCCGGCGCATCTTCTTTGATTCGTCCCATGATCCAATTGACGGAAATCAGCCGCTTTACAGAAGAAGACCGGCATAAAGTCTTACAATCCGGTTTCTCCATTGATCGTGAGCCTTTTGTTAACGGGGACTATGCGATGGAACAAATTTTCGGAACCGAATATACAATCGCTCATGCCGAAGAAGATGATGACGGGGCTTTTTTCACCATAGAAATGCCTTATCGATATTATTCTGCATTGGCAAATCCATAAAAAAAGTGCCGTCTATAGACGGCACCTTCAGCTTGTATAGAAACCCCCGTTTCTTTACAAGCTTTTTTCTTTCTTACCGCCAGGAGCGAAAGCCCCTTCCCTTTCCGGGGACGAGCGCCCGAGCTTCCTCGCAACACCCACGCTCGGCGATCTCGGACCACTCGTTCATCCGCAGGAGTGGAAGGGGCACCGCTCCTTGGGAGTTCTTTAACATCGAAAAAGACTCTCCTTCACCCAGCTCGCCCTTGCTGGATGGAGAACAGTCTTTTCCGTATTCCGTCAGGCAGCCATCATCAGCGCCTTTTCTTCCCCATTTTCTTTTCCACGCAACCGGCAATAGCGCAGCCCCTGCCGTTCTTTTGAATCTGCTTCGGGCACACTCTCTCTCCTCTATAACCTAATGTCGGCACGAGGAGCGTTCGGTGGTGATGCCTGCGGGAACAGCACGGACCGAAGATCCACTTGGGCAGGCGATCTTCCTGACCAAGTCAGCTGAGGGCGTGCCCGCGTCATTCAGCCACCGAGAAGCGGAATGTGACCCTTTACACGACAAATAGACAACTCGAACTGGTTAACACAGGCTTTTTCTACAGCCAAAAGGTGCCGTCTAAAGACGGCACCTTTTGGCTTGTCAGCCTTTTATTCGTGAATATGCTTGACTCTTCCAACCTGTCCATCCTGCAGACGCACTTTAATGCCGTGCGGATGAGACGGAGATTTAGTAAGAATGTCCTTCACTTTCCCTCTTGTCAGCTTTCCTGTCCGCTGATCCTGTTTCAAAACGATATCCACTTCTGCTCCAGTCTGGATATCACTGCGTTTTTCTCCACTCATCGAAATCCTTCCTTCCATCTGACCATTATCCATTTATCTTACCACAGGCCTTGGAAAGAAAACATAGCAAAAGCACCCGGATCCGGGTGCTTTTCACTGATCAGCTGGAATAATTGAATTGATTCTGAATGGTCCCTTTTTCCGTATGAATGATGGCCGACGTCCCTTTGTTCTGGGCAATCTCCTTCGCACGATCGATCGCATCCTGCTTGTTCTCGTAGATTTTCGTCGGTTGTTCGGCTCCTTCTGCTTTGACAGCCCAGCCGTCCTCATGAGGAACAACGTGTTCTGCCTGGTTCTTAGATTCAGCCACAATGAATTCCTCCTTTAACTAATGTATAAAAACAATATCCTGTTTCCACCCATTTTAAACATAAAATTCCATTTTAAAAAGATTGTTTCCTCTGAATGGTCCCGTCCTTCTTATGAATAATCACCTGCGTCCCTTTATTTTCAGCGATTTCTTCTGCCCGGTTGACTGCTTCTTGTTTGGTTTCATAAACATTGGACGGCTTTTCTGCATCCTCCGCTTTGACAGCCCAGCCCTGCTTGTGAGAAAGGACATGTTCGCCTTTGTCCATCAATTCCGGACGCGCTTGCGACTCTCCATCCTCTCCCTTTTCTCTGCTCCTCAGTGCCTTGTCACTCATCTGCTTTACTTCTTTCCGTTCTTCCTCGTCCGCATGACTGCTCCATTCCTTCGCCTGTTCAATGGCAATCGGAAGGGCTCTTCCTTCCTCATACCCTTCGTCCAGCATAGCATTGGCGATATCTATGGCCTTTTTCCGGACCGTTGTATCCAAATTCTTCAATGAACTTGGATAATCGTCGTTATCCCACGGCATCCTTGATCCCTCCATTTCCTTGTTTATTCCTTTATTCCCTTCCACCCCTATCCTTTAACCCTTTGCTGTAATGGATTCTTAAATTGAAAGCGGCCTTAAAATAGGCTACGATAAGAGGTAAGGATTTTTTCAGCCTTACGACAAAACTCAAGGAATAAAGGAGGTTATTGTATGGATTGGTCCCTGCATCCCTTAGGTGATCAGGCGGTTTTGATTGAATTCGGAAACGAAATCAGTGAAGAAATCAATCAGACTGTGCAGGCGGCAGCAAGCAGCCTCGACGAATGGCAGCCGGAATGGATGATCGAGTACATTCCCGCTTTTACGACGGTGACACTTTTTTATGATCCTCTTTACATAGCCAATCATAAAACCTCACAGAACCAGCTCCCCTACGATTGGGTTCACCATCAGGTGTCTCAATTTTTGTCCACTTTAACAATCAAGGCATCCGGGTCGGCCCGGACGGTTGAAATCCCTGTCTGTTACGGTGGCGAGCTCGGTCCGGATCTGGCTTATGTGGCTGAGAAGAATGGGTTGACAGAAGAAGAAGTCATTGAAAGACATATGAACGGAGACTACTTGGTTTATATGATCGGTTTTGCACCCGGTTTCCCCTATATCGGCGGTATGGACCCAGCCATTGCAACACCCAGGAGGAAAGATCCTCGTTTGAAGATCCCATCCGGTACGGTCGGGATTGCCGGCGCCCAGACAGGCGTCTACCCTTTGGAAACACCCGGAGGATGGCAGTTGATCGGTCGAACACCATCGAAGATGTTTGATCCATCAAACGAAGAATCTCCCACTCTTCTACAGGCTGGAGACCGGATCCAATTTAAAAGGATTACCCAAAAAGAGTATGAAAACCTGAAGGAGGGCGGAGAATGATACATGTATTGAAACCCGGACTCCTTACGACTATTCAGGACTTTGGCAGGTACGGACATCAAAAGCACGGCGTCATTGCCAGTGGAGTGATGGATCAGGAAGCTTACCGGATTGCCAATCTTCTGGTCGGCAATGAACAGCACGCCCCTGTTCTTGAAGTTACGTTAATGGGTCCTGTACTGGAATTCCAGCAGGACGTCTGCCTGTCCATCTGCGGCGGCGATCTGACTCCAATGGTTAACGGAGAACGTGTAGGGACATGGAAACCTCTTTACATAAAACAAGGCAGTGAACTTCGTTTTGGAAAACCAAAGACCGGATTTCGTGCCTATTTGGCTGTGGCAGGCGGATTTGATATCCCTATTACAATGAACAGCGCGTCGACTTACATCCGCGCCGGCATCGGCGGACATCAAGGACGACCGCTCGAGAAAGGGGATGTTCTTGAACCTTCTCCTTTTTCTCCCTTCTCCAAGCGTGTGATGGAGCAGCTGAAATCAGACGCCGGCGACTCCAGCTTCCACGAGGCTTCCTGGTACGTCGGACATGACTTCAACCACAATGGATATACAAAGGATCCTATCCGGATTATGCCGGGGCGGGAATATGATTGGTTTGATGAAGAAAGCCAGGGCCGCTTGACGAGTGAGACATTCAACATTGACTCCAAATCGGACCGGATGGGCTATCGGTTGACCGGATGCCGGTTATCAGCCGTGGAAGAACGTGACCTTCTCTCAGAGGCTGTAACCTTCGGGACGATCCAGGTTCCGGCCGAGGGAAACCCGATTATTCTTCTCGCAGACCGTCAGACGACCGGCGGCTACCCAAAAATCGCTCAAGTCGCTTCTGTCGACCTTCCAAGGCTGGCGCAGATGCGTCCTGGAGAATCTTTTTCGTTTACGATGATCACCCATGAGGAAGCTCAGCGCTTGTATCTGCAGCAGGAGAAGGATATTAAGCTGTTAGCGCGGGGCATTGAAATGAAATTAAAATAAGGGGGAATACGCATGTACGTTGTTGATTTGAACTGTGATATGGGAGAAAGCTTCGGGTCCTACACAATCGGACGGGACGAAGAAATGATGAACTATGTGACTTCCGTGAATATCGCCTGCGGCTATCACGCTGGTGATCCATCCATTATGAAGAAAACCGTACGCATGGCCATCCAGTATGGTGTAGGAATCGGTGCACACCCGGGCCTTCCGGATCTGGCTGGTTTCGGCCGCCGACCAATGGAGATTTCACCAGAGGAAGCGTATGATATGGTCGTTTACCAGGTCGGTGCGCTTCAAGGGTTTGTCCAGGCGGAAGGCGGGCAGCTCCAGCATGTCAAACCACACGGCGCCCTTTTCAACATGGCCGCTAAAAACCGCCCGCTGGCTGACGCTGTTGCCAAAGCAGTTCATGACGTGGATGCTTCACTCATCCTGTTTGGGCTGGCTGGCAGTGAATTAATCCACGCAGGTAAAGCTGCCGGGTTGAAAACAGCAAGTGAAGTCTTTTCCGACCGTACCTATCAGGAGGATGGCTCTCTCACTTCACGCCGGGAACCGAATGCCTTGATTACCGATCATGAAGAAGCGGTTAATCAGGTGATTCGTATGGTCAAAGAAAGAAAAGTCTCAACGCTTCAAGATATCGATATCGATATCGATGCCGAAACGATTTGTATCCACGGGGACGGCGCAAGCGCTGTTGACTTCGCAAAATACATACGGGAGGCTTTCCAGGAATCAGGCATCCAGCTTGAAGCTATCGGATCGGTCTTATCACGATAAGTAGAAAGGAGAACAACATGAAACAACAATCGACCAGAAGTCTCCTCTTAGGGGCCGCTTTCCTTATGGCGACCTCCGCCATCGGTCCGGGATTTCTAACACAAACGACACACTTTACCGAACAGCTTGCTGCGAGTTTCGGTTTTGTCATCCTCATATCCATCATCATTGATATTGGTGCGCAGTTGAACATCTGGCGGATCATCGCCGTTTCGGAAAAACCGGCACAGGATATAGCGAACAGCCTCCTGCCGGGTCTCGGCGTTTTCTTATCCATTCTCATTGTAGCCGGAGGTCTCGCTTTTAATATCGGTAACATTGCCGGTGCCGGACTGGGGACCAATGTCCTCTTCGGCATCTCCCCTGAGATGGGTGCTCTGTTCAGCGGTATTGTAGCCGTCGCCGTCTTCCTCGTTCGGGAAGCTGGAAAGGTGATGGACCGGTTCGCTCAAATTGCCGGTTTTATCATGATCGCTCTTACCATCTTTGTTATGTTCTCAGCCAACCCGCCTATCGGGGAGGCGGCTGCCAAAACATTCGCCCCGGATACGATTGATTTCCTGGCGATTATCACGCTTGTCGGTGGAACCGTCGGTGGATATATCACGTTCGCAGGGGGCCACCGCCTTCTTGACGCCGGTGTAAAGGGACAGGAATCTCTGGGGCAGGTAACGAAAAGCTCCGTATCGGCGATCGGAATCGCTTCCGTTATGAGGATTTTCCTTTTCCTCGCTTCTCTTGGAGTGGTCGCTTCCGGTGTCACCCTCGATCCATCCAACCCGCCGGCCTCTGTATTCCAGGCCGCAGCAGGAAATGTCGGATATAAGATTTTCGGAATTATCATGTGGGCGGCCGCTGTTACATCAGTAGTCGGTGCCGCTTATACGTCCGTATCCTTCATCCGTACATTCAGTAAAACCATCGAGAAGTACCACAAGTGGTTCATCGTCGGGTTTATTGTCATTTCCACCACGGTCTTTGTTTCCATCGGGAAACCTGTCAAAGTTCTGATTCTTGTCGGGTCTTTGAATGGTCTGATCCTTCCGATTGCTCTCGGGGTCATGCTTGTGGCCGCCTATAAAACAAAAATCGTCGGCGATTACAAACATCCGCTCTGGCTTACGATCTTCGGAGCCCTCATTGTCATTGCAATGGCTTATATGGGCGGTGTATCCTTGATTCAAGGTATTCCACAGCTTTTTGAATAAATAGAAAAACGGGCGGTCCACTGGGTTCCGCCCGTTCTTTGTAACCAGCTGCCGGTTGGGAAGCGGCATCAAAAAAAGAAAAGGAGAGGATGTTATGAGCGAACGTGAAACGTGGGCAAACGTAGATGAATACGTCATCGACCGGCTGATTCCTGAGGATGAGGCAATGGCTTCCATTACAGACTTGAATGAAAAAGAAGGCCTGCCTTCCATCGGTGTCTCCGCTGCGCAGGGAAAAATGCTCTACCTTTATGTCAAAATGAAAGCAGCCCGCAGAGTGTTGGAAATTGGAACGCTTGGCGGATACAGCTCAATCTGGATGGCCAAAGCACTGCCGGAAAATGGAGTGCTCACCACTCTTGAGTTTAACCCAAAGCATGCCGAAACGGCTTCCATCAATATGGAAAACGCTGGTGTGAAGGATAAAATCTCCATTCACGTCGGGCCTGCTCTCGAGACGCTCCCTATGCTCGAGAATGACGAACCCTTCGACTTTATTTTCATCGATGCCGATAAGGAGAACAATCCCCACTATATCGAACACGTATTGAAACTGTCCAAACCAGGAACAACCATCCTGGTCGACAACGTCATTCGGAACGGTAAAATCCTCGAGGAAAACAGCGAGTCCCAAAGTATCCAAGGAATCCGGCAGATGTTCGACCTTCTCCACAATCATCCGCGTCTGGAGAGCACCGTCTTCCAGACAGTTGGAAACAAAGGGTATGACGGTTTCCTACTTGCGGTGGTCGAATCATAACGGACTTTCTCCTAACTATAAAACCTGAAAGATGATCGATTGACAGCGGTCATCCTTCAGGTTTTTTTCGTTTCACCAGCAAACAGTTTAGGAAAAGCGCAGGTGGATCACTGTCCGGTCGTCAATCGGAAGCTGGTGCTTCTCTAAATAGGAAGTAAGATCGCTGATATAGGAGCGGATCCCCTCCTGCTTCATTCGTCTGCATGTCTCTTCCAAAGAAAGTTCAGGATGGAATAAACCGTCACTTACAAGCCATAGATCCTCGAGCCCTTCAACTGGATAGGAGCCTGAATCCAGATGGGTCATCACCTCCGGCATACCGTTGGCTACCGTATAACCTCCTGGTGTGTTAGCCAGGCCCCGGTTATACTGAAGCTTATGTAGAAGCACGTCATAATACGGCTCTTCCTTGACCTGCAGTCCATTTCCTCTGTCTTTCTCTCTTTTCGATTTTGCACGGGCGCTGATTCCTGCGACGGTATCTGTCGTGAGGACATGAACAGCCCCCTTTTTATCACCGGCCATAATCATGCAATCTCCCAGATGAGCATAGTGGAAATGCCTGTGTTCCAATTTAATCGCAGCGACACACGTCGACCACCGCTCCTCTCCTCTGGACGTATCCACTCCGGCAGAAACCATCTCTTCAAACAAACGGGTGTTGGCTTCCTCCACTGTTCTTTTCAAGGAAGCATCACCGTCCATGTTCTGCATGTGTTCCCTGAAACGATGGGCTGCAAGATAGGCGCCGTTATGACCATCCTCATCTTCAAACGAAACAAGTGGCGTAGCTCCATCAAACACGCCGAAAACACCGGCGGCCTCATGAAGAACATAGGCATCTTCGCTTTCTTTTTTGGCGGGACTTTTCAACTGGACAGCTTCTACCTGATACTTCATAGGTCCACCGTTTGTTTGACCCAGTCTTTTTTAAGCATGCCGTAGACCACATGATCTGTATACTCATCATAGAGGAGGGCGGCGCTGCGGATGAGTCCTTCCTCTACAAAACCGAGACGCTCAGGGACAGCCCTGCTTTTTTCATTTTGCTCCGCCGCACGGATCTCGATCCGGTTCATCCCAAGCGTATAAAAGGCATAATCGAATAATACCCGGCAGGCGCGTGTCAACAGACCTTTCCCTTTAAATTCCTCTCCCATCCAGTAACCGATGCTGGTCCTTTTGTTGTTGTAATCCAGTTCGTGGAAATCAACGATACCGGCGATCCGCCCTTCCCAAAGGATACAGACCGTCCAGCCGTTATGTTCCGCATATCTCTTTAGGCTGCTTTGGATAAACCCCCGGGTATCCTCCACCGTCTTCGTGAAATCAATCCACGGAAGCCACGTTCGAAGGTGATCCCTGGATTGGTCCGATAATTGAAAGAGTTCTTCAGCGTCTTCGTGTCCAATTAATTTCAATGACAACTGATCATCAACTGTATAGGTAAACAAGATAAAAGCCCCCTTTATTTCTGCGTGTCCTGTGTATTCGACAAGTTTCCAATTGATTCCTCCCTGTCCTTGGATCAGCTTCAAAAAAGGGACCGATTCTCAGAGGCACCTTTGAAGATCGGGGAAAATAGAAAAGCTGCCGGGGATTTCCCGACAGGCTTAAACCGGCATTATGGCTTAAGTACAAGCTTTCCTTTCGTTTTTCTCCCCTGCATCAGTTCATGGACTTTGGCTGCTTCCTCCAATGAATACACACCGCCTACCGTCAAATTTACATCGCCGGTATTCACTAGTTCCAATAAATGGTGAAGGCTTCGTTTGAACATTTCCGGTTTCTTCATAATCTGCGGAAGGAAGAAACCGATGACGGATAAGTTTCGGTTCATCAAGCCGGAAGGATACATTTTTGCCGGATCTCCACTGGCTACCCCATACACGACTACACGACCGAACGACCGCATACACTTCACCGTTTCGTGGAAAATGTCTCCTCCTGCCATTTCCAAAGCAACATCGACCCCGCGTCCGCCCGTCATTTCAAGAACATCGTCCCGCCAGTTTTCCTTCGTATAGTCCACCGCTTCATCGGCTCCAAGTTCAAGAGCCAGCTGCCGCTTCTCCTCTGTACTTGCCGTTGCAATGACTTTCCCTGCACCAAACTGTTTCGCCAGCTGCACCGCAAGCGATCCTACCCCTCCTGCTGCTGCATGAACAAGCACCGTTTCTCCGTGCTCCATCCGTCCCATCGTCGTTAAAATGTGATAAGCAGTCAGTCCCTGTAGAGGAATGGCCACAGCCGTTTCATCGTCCACCTCTTCAGGAATCGGAATGAGGGAGACAGCCTTCGCTTTCGCATACTCCGCATACCCACCGGATTCAATCAAAGTCACGACACGGTCCCCTTCGTGCACATCCTGGACGTCAGATCCAACAGCCTCCACAACCCCGGCCACTTCAGCACCAGGGATAAATGGGAGAGGTGTCGGAACCACATAGGCCCCCTCTCTACGGGCCGTATCGGCATAGTTGACACCAACAGCCGATACTTTGACCAGCACTTCATCCTCAGCCAGGGACGGCTTTTCAATGTCCACTTTTTCAAGGACGGATGGACTTCCATATTCTTTAAATTGAATAGCTTTCATCATTCTTCCCTCACTTCCCTGTAAACTGTGGTTTCCGCTTTTCCTTAAATGCAGCCACACCTTCTTTATGATCCATTGTTTCCACCATCATCGTTTGAGAAATCCGTTCCTGCTCCAGGATAGCGGCAAGGTCGGATTGATCGGCTTGATCCACAATTTTCTTCATCATACCGATGGCCCTCCCCGGCCCTTTAGCCAGACGAAGCGCATAATCCATCGCTGTCTCTTCCAGCTCACCAGCTGGAATCACCCTGTTGACGAGGCCCCACTCTGATGCTGTCTCGACTGGAATCGGTTCGGCAGTAAACAGCAGCTCTTTCGTCCGGTAGGGACCGATGAGACGGGAAAGGAAATAGTGACCGCCGCCATCGGATATCAAGCCGACCTGCGCAAAGCTCAAAACAAACCGACTTTCTTCAGCTGCCAGAATCTGATCACAGGCAAGAGCGAGGTTGAACCCTGCTCCGGCCGCATACCCATGGACGACCGCTACGACCGGCTTCGGTACATCTTTGATCTTCAGAATCAGTTTATTCAACTCACCGACATGATCATACAAATGCTGGGCCGAAGCTTCGCCCATGCTTTTCACATCGCCTCCTGCCGAAAAAGACCGCCCTGCTCCGGAAAGCGTAATCACTTTCACTTCCTCATTCCTGGAGGCCTCTTCCAAAGCTTCCATCAAACCACCGATCATTTGGTCAGAAAAAGCGTTCAGACTTTCCGGACGGTTCAGTACACAGGACATGACGGGTCCATTGATATCCACAGCTACATGCTCATTTCCTAATTTCATCTTCATCTCTCCTTTTAAACTTTATAGTGACCGGATTCTACCATTTGTTCAGCAAGGCGGCGGTTCCGATCCAGGCTTCCTTCAAAGGAATACACACTCAACAGGGCTGCAGCACTCCTCAATGCCTTCGTCCGTTCTTCTCCTTTAAGGAGAGAAGAAAACAAGCGGCTCACAGACAGGCGGACATTTTCAATGGACCTCTCAATGACGGTCTCAGCCAGCTGCAGGTGAAGACTTGAGGTTCCACTGCCTTTTTTGGCACGAAGAACGGTAGATTCGGAGCGGTAGATTTCAATGGCTATGTCTGCCAGTTCCATCAATATTTCCTGTTCCTCTTTCATAGCGGATCCATGAATTTTATAGGCAGCTCCAGCGGAAACGAGATATAAATCTTTACACAAAGCGACCGCCTCTTCGAGCTTCGGCACAGGACCCTGCTCCCGTTTGTAACCACCTGTTTTCAGGGATTCATCGGCTTGTTTCACTAAGGTATGTGTATCTATTTCCGCTTTTCCGGCTGTTTGGAAAAAGGCACCCGGGATGAGGAGACGATTAATTTCGTTGGTTCCTTCAAAAATGCGGTTGATGCGCGCATCACGATAAGCCTGTTCAACCGGATATTCCTTGATGAACCCTGCCCCTCCGTGAAGCTGAACCGCTTCATCGACGACACGATCCAGTGTTTCAGATCCGACAATCTTGCAGATGGCTGCTTCCATACGATGCTCGTTCATCGCTTTGGACACAGCTTGTTTGTCTTCTGTATCATAGTGGTCCGCGAGTGCTGATTCAATATGCCCCGCTGTCCGGTACATGACCGATTCAGCCGCATATAAGTCCGCGGCCATCCAAGCCAGTTTCTGCTTACTTGCCCTGAAATCTGTGATCGCTTTTCCAAACTGCCGACGCTCGGAAGCATGACCAAGAGCGAGCTGAAAGCTGTACTTTGCCGCACCAAGTGTAGCAAACCCTAAATTAAACCGACCGAGATTCAACACATTCAACGCAATCAAATGCCCCCGGCCGACGTCCCCCAGAAGATTCTCCACCGGGACCTGACAGTCTTCCATTACAACTGAGCAGGTGGAGGATCCTTTGATTCCCATTTTGTCTTCTTCCGGGCCGATCGACAGCCCTGGAAAATCCTTTTCTACGATAAAAGCTGTAAAATGCTCTCCATCCACTTTCGCGTACACGATGAACGTATCGGAAAACGCAGCATTCGTTATATAGATTTTCGTTCCATTAAGCACATAATGCGATCCGGTGTCATTCATGACAGCTGTCGTTTTTGCGGATAAAGCGTCCGATCCTGCTTCCGGTTCTGTCAGGCAGTAGGCACCTATAAAAGCTCCAGAGGCAAGTTTCGGCAGGTATTTCTTCTTCTGTTCCTCCGAACCGAAGTAAGTAATGGGCAGAGTGGCGATACACGTATGATTGGAATGGGCCACACTGTAGCCGCCGGCGCTCCCCAGCGCTTCTCCCACGATGCCTTTGCTGATTTTATCAAGCCCGAGACCACCGTACGTTTCCGGAATGCTGTGAGCCAGGAGCCCCAGCTCCCCTGCTTTTTTCATCTTCCGGTCAACGAAGTCATAATCGCCCCGTTCGATGCGTTCCCTATATGGACGCACCTCTCCTTCAATAAACTGCCGGGCGGTCCGGCCGATCATCCGGTGCTCTTCCGTCTGATCTTCCGGGGTGAAAACCGCCTCCGGATCAATATCGGAAGTGAGGAATCGACCACCTTTCCATTCATCTTTAACTGGATGCATAATACCTCTCCTTCACTTGTCCTGTTATTTTGTCGTAAGCAAGAACCGCTTCAACCACTCCTTCCTGTGCAGCGAAGTCGATTTCCACAGGATCGAGACCATGTTTCATTAACCAGTTTCCAATCCGGCAGGAACGAAGCAATTCCCGGCCCTCACCACCGCCCTTATAAAAATGCAGGGATGTTAACGCCCCATCTGAAAGCTCCCAATGTCCATCCTGCTGCATATGATGGACAAGACTTCCAGCTCCATAAAAATCCTCCATTGTAAACAAACCGCTTGATCCAGAGCAGATGATCACAATCGTTTCCCCGCCGTGAGATTCGTTCAGATGCTTGGCTGTTGCCGGGTTGTTGAGCAGCGATGAGGCATAAAGATCTGCCGCTTGTTGAGCCTTGTGAAGCGCGACCGTACCATTCGTAGTTGTCAAAATCAGATGTTTACCCGCAACAAATGGTTTCAGCTGATTTCGTAAAGGCGGATAAAACCCCTCAATCGTCCGCCCTTGATCCTCGCCGGCAAGAAGAAAGGGCTGGTCAAATGCCTCGGCTGTTTTCCGAGCTTGCTCAGGACTGTAAACAGGGAGCACAGACAACGCCCCATCAGCAATCGCGGCCGTCATTGTCGACGTTGCAAAAAGCACGTCAAAAACCACAGCTGTTTTCCCGGCCAGCTTTTCAGGCTGGATGTCTTCCTTTTTGAAAATGACTTCGATTTTCCCCATACCTACAACCCTGCCGTTTCTTCCGCATGATGAATCAAGTTATTGACAAAATGATTCATTTGAGCAAATCTTGGATCCTCTGTCTGACCATTTTTATACCGGAAGTAAATCTGCTGGATAATTCCAGCCAGCTTAAAGTAAGCAAATGTCAAATAAACATGGATGTCGTCGACATTCCGGCCGCTTCTTAAAGAGTAAGCGTTTACAAACTCATCCCTTGTAAAAAAGCCATCCTTTACTGTGACCGGCGGTCTGCCCAGCCCTTCCTGCAGCATCGGTGGATCATCGGATTGGATCCAATAGCTGAGCGCTGCTCCCAGGTCTGCAAGCGGATCTCCGACCGTTGTCATTTCCCAGTCAAACAGCCCGACCATTTCAGCATGGTTCTGCCTGCTGAACATGGCATTGTTCAACTTGTAATCATAATGAATGACAGAAGCTCCCCCGGATAAAGGGATATGATCCAAGAGCCACTTCTTCAACCGTTCACCTGAAACAACATCGTCCGTCCGCGAACGGTCGTACCGTTTGATCCATCCGTGTACTTGACGCTCCATAAATCCATCAGGCTTCACCATATGGACGAGTTCTGTTTTCGAATAATCCACAGCATGAAGTTCGGCAAGCTTGTCCACCATCGTCTGTGAAACCCGCCGTCCGAGCTCCGCATTTCCTTCTACTCCTTCTGGAAACTGTTTATCATAGACGATTCCTTCTCTGCGTTCCATTATGAAAAAAGGGGCTCCGAGCAGATCACCAGATTCAAAGAGAAAAGGTCTCGGAGCCAGTGGATAAACTGGATGCAGCGCCTGGAGCACGTTGTATTCCCGCTCCATATCGTGGGCCTTTGGAGCAACCGGCCCAAGCGGCGGACGCCTCAGCACAACCTTCCAGTCTTCTCCCGCAGAAAGCTCATACGTTAAGTTGGAGTGTCCGGCGCCGAACTGTCTGATGGTAAGCTCCTCGCCCGGCATGTTCAAACGTTCTTTCAAAAAGGGAATCAATATCTTATAATCCAGCTCTTCACCTTTACGCACTGCCTGCGTATCTTTCGTTTCGGCCATCCGACCCCTCCTATTTCACAACAGGCTTATGCTCCTCCAGACGCTGTCTCATTTCGTCTGTAAATGGCAGACTTCTCTGTTTTTCAAAATCGAACTGCACGATGACTGAACTTCCCTCAGCCACGACTTCCTGTGAATCTTTCTCCACCATCTCCTGTATCAGATGAAAACTGGAGTTTCCGATTTTCGCTACGCTGCTCTTTATGATCAGTGTCTGATTGAAGTACACCTGCTTAAGAAAGTCACATTTAGCAGAAGCCAGAATAAAATTCCACTCCTCCCCGACAAGCTTCAGTTCTTTGAAAAATCGAATGCGGGAATCTTCCATGTAAACAAAAAAATTGCTGTTGTTCACATGACCGAGCATATCCGTCTCACAAAATCGTACCGTTACTTCTATCTCGTGCATGCCCTACTCCTCCTACTGATTCACCTTCGTTTCATACGTATAAAAGCCCTTCCCTGTCTTCCGGCCCAGTTCACCCGCTTCCACTTTCTCCGTCATCGTTCTTGGTGGAAGGTTTGCAGGATCGCCGGTTTCGTTGTACTGCTGCTGCATCACATAACAACCGACGTCGATGCCTGACAAGTCCATGAGCTCGAAAGGACCAATCGGATGACTCAATGCCTTGCGGGTGATTTTATCAATATCCTTGAAGTCCGCGTATCCACCTTCATACAGGCTCACCGCCTCTTTCTGGATCGCAAAAAGAATGCGGTTGGCGATAAATCCTGATATCTCTTTTTCCAGTAAAACAGCCGTACGGTTCAACGCCCGGCAGACGTCCATAGCCGATCCTGCCGTCTCCTGTGATGTATGCTCCCCTTTGACCACTTCCACACAGTCCATAACGAGGGGAGGGTAAAAGAAGTGCATGTTGCAGACCTTATCCGGACGTGAAACCACATCAGCGATTAATGAACTGACCATTGTAGAAGAGTTGGTAGCCAGCACGGTATGAGAAGGGACAATCTCATCAAGCTGGGCAAATACTTCCCGCTTCACATCCAGCTTTTCCACAACGGCTTCGATAACAAGGTCAGCCTCCCCCGCCGCTTCCCGCAAGTCGGTCGTAAAGGAAAGACGCTCAAAGGCTTCCGCTTTTTCCTGTTGAGAAATTTTGTCCTTGTTCACCCATTTCGCCATGATCTGCTCCAGCTTGTCCTTCGCTTGTCCTAAAGCATCGGGACGGACATCCTGCACGTACGTATCGAAACCGGCAAGGGCTGACAGCATAGCGATTTGATGTCCCATACTCCCCGATCCAATTACTGTGATCTGTTTCATCTCCATGCGATTCCTCCTCTATAAACTTGACACGCATCCCTTTTATCGGATGGGCGTCTGTCCTTTACAAAACAGCTCTTCTCAGCACGAAGCATGCATTCCGCCATCAACGACGAGCACATCCCCTGTCACATAATCAGACGCACGGGAAGCCAGGAAAAGAGCCGCTCCTTTCAAATCCTCTTCGGACCCGAAACGGTTGAGAGGGGTGCGGTCCAGAATGAATTCTCCTCCCTGTTCCAGTAGTCCTTTCGACATTTTGGTAGGGAAAAATCCAGGAGCCAGGGCATTCACTTGAATATTGTGGGCTCCCCACTTTACAGCAAGGTCTTTCGTGAAGGTGATCACAGCCCCTTTACTCGCGTTATATCCGATCGTATCCATGAATCTGGGATCTGCCCCGCCAAGTCCCGCTACAGAAGCGATATTAATAATCTTGCCTGACTTTTGATTCACCATGACCTCTCCGACCTTCTGAGACATTAAGAACGTCCCTGTCACGTTGACATTCATTACTTTTTGGAAGGCTTCAAGCGGCATTTCCAACGTTGGCGCCCCCCAGCTTGCCCCGCTGTTATTGACGAGAATATCGATGGTGCCGAACTTTTCCACCGTTTTTTGAACAACATGCTCGATGTCTTCGACGTTTGTTACATCACAACCATAAGCGGCAGTCTTGACTCCGTATTCTGCTTCAAGCTGCCGGGCGGTTTCCTCACATGCCTCTCGTTTCCGGGAGCAAAGGACAAGATCCGCCCCTGCCTCTGCAAATCCTTCGGCCATCTGTTTTCCAAGCCCTCGTCCCCCACCGGTTACGAGCGCCGTCTTCCCCGATAGATCGAACAACTCCTTCACATGCATCAGCTCACTCCTTAATAGTACAGGTATGTAACATACCAAACGGTTAGTATGTTTTCATTCTACTCCCATTATTCTGAAAATTCAACCAGAAAATGAATGAACATTCACCTTTCATACGTGTGCATGAGAAGGGGGCTGTCTCTTTTATATAGAAGAAAAAACTAAAAGAATGCCAGTGTACGCTGGCATTCTTTAAACGGAAGGTCTTCCTTGTATATGCAGGCTGTAGCTGCCGTTTTCCTTCCGCTGTCCTATACCTTATGCATCCGCCTCTTCCCACGGATTGGCCATTGTCCTATATCAGGCTCTAACAGGACGGAAGCACAGCCCTTTTTTCCAGTCCGGAATAGACTATAAGAGATCGAATAGAAAGGAGGATACTGCCTTTGAAACACGATTCTTGCAGTTGCTGCTCCGTGACAAGGACGGTGGCAGCCATCATAAAAGCCCAGAAAATAGTAGCCGGTCGTCACTCTGAAACCAGCTGCCGCACATCCATCGCAGCTCTGCGCGGTGATCAGCAGCATCGACAAGGAAATACGACCATTCCGTTTATGTTGTACTGCAGAGATGGACAACGCTTCTGTGGTAATGGGATCAAAGAAAAGGAGGGCAGCTATATATGCTTTACATCTTGCATATTCAAAGCGGTCAGACTCTCCCCCGACCACTCCTGTGCTGTTCTGGAGCTGCTGATTCAACACGAAAGTCCTTCCTGTCACAGCTCTTCCCACTCCTATACAGCATCCGGAACATGTATGACAGTCGACCTTTCATGCTTCAGCTCGATCCGATGTTTAGGAACCACTACTCCAAGGAAAACATGGTAGACGTGGATGAATAGATCGGCACCAGTCCGGAAAGTTGTTTTATTTCCTTATTCAGCCGCCTAAAGATGGAAAATATAAGGGATACCTTATATAATAAAAGTATCTATGATGCTCTCCGGATTTTATGAGAGGCTCAAGTAGAGAGAGGAGCTTCCCCATTGAAAGCCAACCTAGCATTTCGAGAATTTCTATTGAAAAAAGCATCGATTCTAACGGAAGAATGGTATAATTCCCTCGATCAAAGTTCGGTTTCGGGCGTCTATGCCTCCCGTGATCAGGCAACCATTGAAAATTTGAAATCCCAAAACTTTGCATTTCACAAACATCTGGCCGAGATCTTCACTCTGGATAAAGAGGCCTTTCTCGCTCACATGAATGACTGGATCGTGGAAATTGGACGGGACCCCCATCATCTCGAGACTCCTACACATGAAATCATGCGGGAATTCATGCGTGTTCGTATCCAATACCTGGATTTCCTCAAGGAATTCATTGAAACCCAGGATGTCGACGTAGACAGGGATAGAGAAACACGCTGGACCCGTCTCCTGGTGGATGCCTTCGATCAGATCATGTATCAGGTCGTCGAGGAAAAATCCAATTACTTGAACCGTACGATTGAAAAACAGCAGTCGACCATCAATGAATTGAGCTCTCCATTGATTCAACTGTCGAATGAACAGGCGCTCCTGCCTCTTGTCGGGAACATTGATACCGACCGGGCCGCTGCGATCCAGGAGAATATACTGAGAAAATGCACCGAGCAGGATGTAGACTTGCTGTACATAGACTTGTCAGGAGTCTATCTCGTGGATACGATGGTTGCCCAGCAGATTTTCCAGCTGATTGACAGCCTCCGCTTGATCGGAGTATCTTCAACGGTCGTCGGCATCCGGCCGGAAATTGCACAGACCGCCGTTTCCCTCGGCCTCGACTTCAGTCACGTCACGACGACCGCGACGTTATCGCAGGCGATGGCCGGTCAAACCTTTTAAAAAACCAGCTTCCTGTTCAGACAGGAAGCTGGTTTTTTAGTTCGAAGATCATGCGCTCCAAAAACGGAAGGGTATCTTTCTTCCCTTTCCACACCTTTTGAAGCCAGGCAGACTCCTCTTCTAATAGGTGAATAAGAACGTTTACAGCTGTAGGATGCTCCCTCAGAGACAAGTGCTGGTAAACCTTTTGAAGTTTCTTTTTAACCCCGGCAGGCAGGGACTGATCTGCCGTTTTCAATCCAAGTTGCGCACGATCGGGAGCATAATGCTGGAGAAGAACCTTCGCTGTATTCAAAGCCAGGTCATTCAACACTTTACATGCCCACATATCATTTCCACGATCGGAAGCTTTCTTATACTGCAGCAAAAAGAAGGTGACATCATCAACCGCATCCTGAAAATCACGTTCATCTAAATAAAGCTGCTGTTCCTGTTGATGCCTTTCCATTCGCCCTTCAGGATCGTACAGTACACGGACGTAATCCTTATGGATCAGTGTTTCTTCTGTAACTGTAAATAAATCCACGTGCAGGAGATTATCATAAACCGCAATCACCTGAGGAGCAATGATGAAGATTTCATCATAAAACAAAAGAGGTTGATAGCATAAAAGGTGCGTTTTTCTCTTCTTTAAAAATGCATGCTCCTCCTCTTCATCCACAAGGACGTAAAGATCCACATCGGAATGGACATCTTCTTCCCCTCTGCCCATGGACCCTTTTAAAAAGACAGCCTTTACGAGTGCATCTACTTTCAAGCTTTCCAACAATACCTCTACAGCCTCTCCCTGTCTCATCGCCAGCCCTCCTGTAAAATGCGTTTCCAACATCATACAGTTGTTGAAGTTTAAAGTAAATGACCACAGGAAATGGGAGGAATAACAGGCCAGTCCTGTTTCCTATGCGCCTCCTTGATCAGAAGGCCTCTTCCTTATTCAGTCATCCGAGCCACCATGTGTTCCATCTTTAACCGGAACGTTTTTTCCTTATCCCTGCCTGTTCCAACACATTTTTCAGTTACATAAAAAAACAGGCTGCCGAGAGAATATCCTCGACAGCCTGAAAAATTGATCTCTGTTTACCGGGTTTGACCGTTTCCTTTCATAAGGAACTTGATCGTCGTCAATGCCGGCAGCCCCATTGGTCCGCGGGCATGAAGTTTTTGCGTGGAAATACCGATTTCCGCCCCAAATCCAAGGGCCCCGCCATCTGTAAAGCGTGTGGATGCATTGTGATAGAGAGCCGCTGCATCAACAAGCGCAAAGAAGTGATCGGCAGCTTTTTGGTCTTCTGTGACAATGGCTTCCGAGTGCTTCGTTCCATACGTTTCAATATGCGCGATTGCATCTGTCAGATTGTCTACAGCTTTCACTGCTAGATCTGTGCTCAAATATTCTTCAGCCCAGTCTTCTTCTCCAGCTGGAACAGCGCCTGGAATCGTATCAACGATGTGCTCATCGCCATGAACAGCAATATTGTTCTCTTTCAATGCAGCGATTAAGGCATCTTTATGCTCTTTCAACCAGTTTTTGTGAACAACCAGCGTTTCTGCTGCGTTACAGACAGCCGGACGATCGGTTTTTGCGTTGATCAAAATGTTCAGCGCTTTTTCCACATCCGCCTGCTCATCAATATAGATATGGCAGTTGCCGACACCTGTTTCAAGAACAGGGACCGTGGCGTTTTCTACCACAGCCTGAATCAATCGTCCGCCTCCACGTGGAATCAATACGTCGATGTGCTCTTTCATTGTAAACAGCTCGTTTGTAGCTGCACGATCTGTAGAAGCGATGAACTGTACAGCTTCCTTAGGCATTTTCGTCTCTTCAAGTCCTTTGTGAATGACATCTACAATAGCCTCGTTGGAGTGGATGGCAGACGAGCCACCTTTCAGGACAATCGCATTGCCTGATTTCAAAGCGAGTCCGGTAGCATCGACGGTCACGTTCGGACGTGCTTCATAAATCATACCGATCACACCGAGGGGAACGGTCACTTTTTCTACCTGCAGTCCATTTTCCAGCGTCCAGTCTGTCAGGACCTGCCCTGTTGGATCTTCCAGTTCTGCAACGTCACGAAGCCCCTGGGCAAAATCCTCCACGCGTTCTTTGGACAAGGAAAGACGGTCCATGAACGCATCAGTGAAGCCTTGCTCACGTCCATTGGCCAGATCTTTTTCATTGGCCTGCAGAATGCTTTCGTATTCACGTTCAAGTACATCAGCCAGATGAAGCAGCGCTTCATTCTTTTCTTCTTTTGAAAGGATCATCAGCTGTTTGGATGCTTTTTTCGCTTCCATTGCCTGAGCTTCCACATTTACATTCATAGTTACAGTCATCAAAGACCTCCTTGAGTATTTTAAACGCCTACGGGCATGGATACTTCGAGATGGCACACAAAATCTTTCTGTTCAACAGCAGCCTTATCATAAGACTCGAGTTCAGGTTGTGTCAGATTGATCATGTTCTTCATTTGTTCAGAAGAATAGTTGACTACGCCTAAGCCGATTTCTTCACCATCCAGATCATGGATTCGTACGACAGCACCTTTTTCAAAGCGCCCTGTGACATGGTGAACATTGGCCGGCATCAAGCTCTGTTTCATGTCGACAACCGTTTCTTTTGCACGGTGGTCAATGATTACTGTGCCCTCCGGTCCGGAGTTAAAAGCAATCCACTGTTTCTTCTGATCGAGGTTCTCAGCATCAGTCGTAATTTCAAAGTACGTACCTACAGCATCCCCGTAAACCGCATCATAGACGATGTTCGGTGTATTAGCCTTTCCTAGGAAAGAAGCGATACCGGAAGCCATGGAAATTTTGAAGGCATCAATTTTCGATTTCATGCCGCCTGTTCCGACCGCACTTCCCGGATCACCTGCTGCAGCTTCGATTTCAGGGGTAATCTCGTGGACTTTATCAAGCAGTTTTGCATCGGAGTTTTTTCTAGGATCAGCATCATAAAGGCCATCAATATCTGAAAGGATAATCAGCTGATCAGCATCGACAAGGCCGGCGACCTTCGCTGAAAGGGTGTCGTTATCTCCGAACTTCAGTCTGTCGATCGTAATCGTGTCATTTTCGTTTACAATAGGGATAATTCCGCGTTCTAGTAGGACATTGATGGTGTTACGTGCGTTGTTGTAGCGGTTTTCATCAGAGAAATCACTGCGCGTGATGAGGATTTGGGATCCCATATACCCATGGGATAGGAATAGATCAGAGTACGATTCCATGAGCAGACCCTGACCGATGGATGCGGCTGCCTGTTTTTCCGGCAGGGTGCTCGGACGCTCCAGGCATCCCAGTTTCCGGTAACCCGCGGCTACCGCGCCTGAGGAGACAAGGAGGACTTCATGGCCGTCGTCCTTCAAACGGACAACTTCATCGACAAGTTTTTCAAGTTTACGACGGCTGATTTCACCGTGCGCACTGGTTAATGAACTGCTTCCAATTTTAATAACGATTCGTTTCTTAGTTTGACTCAACATATCACTCCTGTTTAACAATTTTGCGTCTGTCAGCTGTATTTATCTACTGCCTACGAGAAGTCCTTCAAGTTCTGCACTCAATTCTTTGGATCGCGAAGCGGCACCGCGTACGGCTTCTGAAATCGCCTGACCTCCGCCGCTGGCTGCAAGCGCATCGAGTCCTGCTGCCGTTGTACCATTCGGTGAAGTTACGTTCTCCCGCAGTTCTGCCGGGGATTCATCACGTTCCAACATCATTTTGGCGGCACCAAGCAGTGTCTGTGCTCCAATTTCACGAAGCGTTTCCGGATCCATCCCTTCTGAACGGCCCGTTTCTTCGATATGCTCCATCAAATAATAAAAGTACGCAGGTCCACTTCCAGCGATTCCAGTGAAGACGTCCATTTTCTCTTCTTCTATGACGAAGACTTCACCGATTGAACGAAGCAGAGCTTTCGTAACTTCGACCTTCTCCATGTCTGCGAACTGCCCGGGGCACACGGCCGTGGCTGATTCACGAAGCATGCTGGAAGTATTCGGCATCACACGGACCACCTGCTGGCGGTCATTCAGACGATCTTCCATATAAGAAGTAGAAATACCGGCAAGAACAGATACAAGAACTTGGTCCGGGGTCAATTTATTTTTCAAGTCTTCCAAAACAGCGTCAATATCTTTCGGCTTCATTGCCAGAATGAACTGATCCACTTCAGCGAAATTCAATTCATCTTTTAATACTGTACGGACGCCGTATTTATATTGAATGTGGTTTAAACGTTCCTGATTACTTCGGTTGGTTACAATGATCTGTTCAGCTGGAATATTGCCCGACTCCACCATTCCTGAAATCATCGCCTCTGCCATAGATCCTGCACCTAGAAAAGCAATCGTTTGTTTAATCATTTGGGTTAATCTCTCCCGTTCGCATTTTTGTTCGCTTTTTCTCTAAGACGTTTTTCATCATAACACTGGCAAAAACAGATTCAAGGGCTTTTCTACAAGTCGGGTCTATATTCGTCAATTAGTCCGTGTAAACGGTTTCAAAGAGAGATATTTCACAGTCATCGCTTCTCATCGGAAATAATCTCGTCTCATGGGTGTATTTGCGGCTTGAATTTTTAAGAAATGCTCGACAAAACCGAATTGTTGGAATAATCATTCATTTTTTCGTTCCCCACTCATCTGAAAAACCGCCCTCCCTTTTTCATGCATAAAAAAAGCTGCTTCTGGTCAAAGGACCAGAAGCAGGCATTCAGCTTTCGTTTATAAAATGATTTAATTTAGCGAGCTGCTGATTGAGTTCACCGATCGGCACGAAGCGGGCTTTCCGGAAGAGCTCTTTTCCTTCCGAATAGACAAGAACGGCCGGTACAGTCATCACAGAGTAATGACCGGCAACCTGGGGTACTTCATCTGCATTCACATGGCGGGCTTGTATGCTTGGATAATCAGCCAGCAGATCCTCCACTTGAGGTAGAAGACCATGACAAACGGAGCAGCCCGGTCTGGATACATAAACAATCGAGAGCATTTCCTCATTTACAAAAGCATCTAAATCTTCAATGGAGTGTATAGAATCCATTTGTCTCACCTCGAGTTCATTATATCAGCTTCTAAACTAAAATTCCTTCCACGCGCCTCTTCCTACTGAAGACGTCGAGGGAAAGGCTGCTCATGATGTTTGTTTTCGACTTCCTTAAACAAATCCTCACCGGACGGGCTTTCTGAGGAAGGCTGGACCGCTTGATCCGGATGCAGCTTGGAAGCCAGCAGATGCAGCTGCTGCTTTAAGTCTTCCACGTCCTGCTTGGTCGCAGGCTGCTTCCTTTCTTTCAGCTCAAAGCCGAGCTGGCCGTTGGGTTCAAGAGTGGCCGATTTCAAATCCTGAATACAGGACACATTCGACTGCCGGAGCTTCATTTCCAATTGGTCCACAGTGAAACGCAGCTTCTTTAAGTTTTTTTCATTCAGCTGGCCATTTTCAATAATCGAGACAGACCTCCCCGTTAAAAACTTCTCCATAAAATCAAGTTTCACCTGGGAATATTCCATCGCCATCAAAGTTAAGACAAGCACACCGCCAACACCAAATGTAACCCAGATGTTCTCTCCTGCGACAGGCTGGATCAGCAGCGACCCAATGGCAATCATGATGACGGTCTGGGACAAGGTCATCTGCGAGATTGACTTCCGACCGGCGATACGAAGAATAATCGTACCTGCGAGGATGATTAAAACAGCTTTCCATATCCAATCCATAAAAGACACCTCGTTTCCATACGAAGGCAGAAGAACCGATGTATAACCCGAACCAGCTCCTCAAAACCGTCCGTTTATGTACCCCATCGTTTCCTATATCCTTCATACGTTGTCCTGAACGGATGAAAATATCCCCCCTCCACGGCAGGATTGCGGAGATAAAAAAAGCTTGTAGAAAAACAAGGTTTCTCTACAAGCAGAACATCGTTCCCCTATTCTTTGTTCCGATAAAGCTTCCAATAGCTGTAGTCGTGGACAGCGGTCCCTGCATAGCCGGGATGGCCGGAAAAGCTTTGGTTCAACCCGTTCAACTCCTGTTCCATCTGACCGGGTGAGCTGTCGTAGAAAGTCGTATAACTGCCTTCATCCGTCTTGATGACATTCACAGCAATAACCACCGATTTATCTTGATTCGCTGCCTGTTCGATGAGGGGGGAAGCAATATGTTTAATCCCGTTACGACCTTCCGTATAATCCCTGTAAGCCATAATCGTCATAGAATCCAGTTGAGACAGCATCCACGAGCTGAGCGATCCACTTTCCTCCGGCACTTGTAAATCATTCACCCAAAACGGAAAATCTCCACTCAATTGAAGATCCTGGCCTGTTTTTTCCACTTCTTGTCTTAAGAATGTGACATTATCCATCCATTGAGTTATGACTTCATCCCTGTCCGCATCCCACTCGGGCAGAAGGTAAGGCTCAATATCCATATGGATCCCTTTGAATCCTGCTTCACTTGGAACGTCTTGATTATAATCCTTGACCGAGGATATAAAGGCAGCAAGACTATCCTGATGTTTGTCCAGCGCCCAGTTGGGATCACCACCAAGGGCATACACTTGGATATTATGAGCGGAAGCTTCTTCTATAAACGCCTCTACACGCTCCCTGTCGAATCCTTTAATACTGATGTGCAGATAGATTAAATTCACTTCCTGCTCTTCAGCGAAAGCGATATTTTCCTCTATGCTTCCTTCCATCTCGTCCAAATCCCAGATCCAGGTAGCCTTCACTTTTGATGGTTGACTCATGTATATGCCCACCCCAATGATGAGAAGAAACAGCATCACTGATCCGATGATGCTGTTTCTTCGGGAGAATTTTCGTTTAAAGAAAGACCTTTCACCATTGAAAGGTCTTTCCTTCTGTAATTTAGTTAACATAGGGCAGAGAACTGATATCATTTGTTCTTGAGAAATTTTTCACTTTTGTACGATCCGCTGCTTGATAATTCTCCAGATCCACATCCGGACCAATGATGCAGTTCGTTCCTATTTTCGTTTTCCCTCTTAAATGCGTCCTCGGTTCAATCACCGTATCGATGCCGATGGTTACGTCAGCACCTATGTAAGTAGAGAAGGGATCAATAATCGTTACCCCATTTTCCATATGAAATTCAATGATGCGTTTCTGTAAAATTTTCTCCGCCTTCGCAAGCTGGGTTCGATCATTAATGCCGAGTCCTTCGTCAACGTCCGGCATACGGGCTGCTGAGATTCGCTCCCCTTTTTGCTGCAGGACCTCAATGACATCCGGCAGATAATATTCCCCCTGCTCATTGTCCGTTGACACAAGATCCAAAGCTTCAAATAACAGCCCGTTATCGAAACAGAAAATACCCGAATTCACCTCGTTGACGGAACGCTCCTGCTCGGAAGCATCCTTTTCTTCAACAATCCGTTCCACCTGTCCCTGCTCATTACGAATAATCCTTCCATAGCCCGCGGGGTCATCCGGCTGCATCGTCAGAATCGTAGCAGCTGCGTTTGTCTCCTGATGGAGTTCCAGACAATCGGCTAACGTTCCGCTGGATATGAGCGGCGTATCTCCTGTAATGATCAGCGTGCTGCCTTCACGATGACCCAGCTGTTCATGAGACATTTTCACGGCATGAGCTGTGCCGAGCTGTTCCGCTTGATAAGCATACTCTACGGTCGAACCCAGCTGTTCCTGTATTCGTTCACTCTGATGACCCACAACGGTAACGATCTCATCGATGGAAAGCTGCTTCAGCTGATCAATGACATGTTCCACCATAGGTTTTCCACAAACCTTATGAAGAACTTTCGGAAGATCGGATTTCATCCTTGTTCCTTTGCCAGCAGCTAATACTACAGCAAACGTTTCACTCATTTTTCTTCCCCCATTCGTAGTTATTCCTCGATCGGCTGGATGATTGGTCTTAACTGCTCCATCACCTCATCAATAATCTGACGGTCCGTTTGGATGCTTTCGTTCTCCACCTTTTCATAAACCCCAAGCATCAGCCCTTTTAAATTACTTTTATTCAGTTTTGTCTGCTGCCGTTCCATGACCTCCATCATTTGGATACCTACTCGACCGTAACGCTCTTCGCAAGGTTTCTTGGTTTGTCGACGTCGTTACCAAGAGCGAGCGATGTATAATAAGCGATCAATTGTAAAGGAACGACTGTCAGCAGCGGCGTCAGAATGGATGGAGTGTTCGGAATATAGCACGTTTCATCTACATACTCCCATATATCCAGATTCCCTTCTTCTGCGACCCCCAGCACCTGCGCTCCACGGGCTTTCACTTCCTTGACATTCCCGAGCATTTTCTCACTCACTTCATCTTGTGTAATGAGAGCAACGACTGGTGTCCCTTCTTCGATCAAGGCCAGCGTTCCGTGCTTCAATTCCCCTGCTGCATAAGCTTCCGAATGAATATAGGAGATTTCCTTCAGTTTCAACGATCCTTCCAACGCGACCGCATGATCCAGTCCCCGGCCGAGGAAAAAGACACTTTTGGCATCTTTGATGGAATCACTGTACCAGCGGATTCCCTGAGAGTGCTCCAGCATGTCCTCGATTTTCTCCGGCAGTTCGATGATGGACTCAATCAGCTGCTTGTAGTTTTGTTCGGTGATGGTTTGTTTGCTTTCAGCAAGATACAGACCTAATAGGTAGAATGACAGCACTTGTGTGGTGTACGCTTTTGTAGAAGCTACAGCAATCTCCGGACCGGCCATTGTCAAAATCACTTCATCTGCTTCACGGGCGATGGAGCTTCCGACAACGTTCGTTATGGCCAGAACATTCGCTCCAAGGTGTTGACTTTGACGCAGCGCGGCCAGAGTATCTGCTGTTTCTCCAGATTGACTGACAACAATGACCAATGTCTTCTCGTCTACGATCGGGCGTCGATAGCGGAATTCCGAAGCCACTTCAACATCGACTGGAATACGTGTCAGTTCCTCGATTACATGCTTACCGATCAACCCTGCATGATAAGCTGTCCCACAGGCTACAATCGTAATTTTGTTCCATTGCTGAATGGTTTCAGGTGACCACTGCAGTTCCTCGAAGTCCACACGTTTCGCTTCCTGATCAAGACGACCGGTCATCGTTTTCCGAAGTGCCGTCGGCTGTTCGAAGATCTCTTTCAGCATAAAGTGATCATACCCATTTTTCTCAGCCTGTTCCATATCCCAGTCCACACGGAAAATATCGCGTGTCAATTCCTTTCCTGTCTCCGTTTCCATCAACGTGACACCTTCTTTTGAAAGGATTGCCATCTCGCCGTCTTCCAAAATATAAACATCACGTGTATGTTCCAGCAGAGCGGGGATGTCGGAGCTGATCAGGGATTCTCCATCGCCGGATCCGATGATGAGGGGACTGGCTTCACGCACAGCATACAACCGCTCTGGATCATGCTCAGAAACTATTCCAAGCGCATAGGCTCCTTCCAGTCTATCCACCACTTTCTGGATGGTCGATACTATTTCTCCATCATATAAATGAGAGAATAAGTGGGAAATCACTTCGGAATCCGTTTCAGAAGTAAAGGAATAGCCTTCCTCCTTCATTTCCCGCTTAATTTCCATATAGTTCTCAATAATGCCGTTATGGACGACAGCAAATTTGGATTGCTCATCCAGATGCGGGTGGGAATTCTCATCGGAAGGGCGTCCGTGTGTAGCCCATCGGGTATGACCGATTCCGATCGACCCAGAAAGCGGAGCCCCCTCCAATTTTTCTTCCAACACTTCGAGTCTTCCTTTAGACTTCTCATGCTGAAGGGTTTCCCCGTTGTTCAATGCGATACCAACAGAGTCATAGCCGCGATATTCCAGCTTACGCAGTCCTTCTGTTAATACACGCTGTGTTTCTTTATCTCCAACATATCCCATGATTCCGCACATTGTCGTTCATCCCCTTTATAATAAGTAGTTTTTAAGCTTTCTTTGATTGATTATAGAGCAATGGATTCGTGCTGTTTCTTGTTCACTTTCGAAGCCGTCCCAAGTTTATGAATGTGTGGTTGATCGAAGGCTTGGAAAGCGTTCCTTGTATCTACAATCGGAACTCCTAATTCCGCCAGTTCATGATAATCAAAGTCACTGTGATTCGTGACCATGACAAGGCAGTCGTACTCTTTCAGCTGTTCTTTATCATAAGGAACCGAGTGGACGACGTCACCATCATCATCCAGGAAGCTGTGGGCATGGGGATCGTGATACTCCACCTTCGCTCCGTTTTCTTTATATAGTTCATAGAGATACAGCCCCGGTGATTCACGAAGATCACTGATATTCGGTTTATAGGCCATACCGAGAATAAGGATTTTAGAATCATTGATGGACTTCCCATGAATGTTCAATACCTGTGACGTCTTTCCAACGACAACGTCCGGCATGTTGCTGTTGATCGACTGGGCCAGATCGATGAACTTACTATAGAAGCGGAATCCTTTGGCTTTCCAGGACAAGTACATCGGATCCAGAGGGATACAGTGACCGCCGATTCCAGGTCCCGGTTGGAACTTCATAAAGCCGAATGGTTTCGTTGCCGCTGCATCAATCACTTCCCACACATCGATATCCATACGTTCACACATCATTGCAATCTCATTGACAAAAGCAATATTGACGCTTCGGAACGTATTTTCTAGAAGCTTGGACATCTCTGCAACTTTGGGTGACGTAACAGGAACAACGTTTGGAATGTAATTTCTGTAGAGAAGCCCTCCGACTGTATTACATTTTTCTGTCATGCCGCCCATAACTTTCGGCATGTTATGCGTGTTGAAGGACTGATTCCCTGGATCCACGCGCTCAGGTGAATAACAAAGGAAGATATCTTCGCCTTCGACGTATCCCATACGATTGAATTCTTTCAAAATCAGTTCTTCGGTCGTCCCCGGATATGTGGTGCTTTCCAGCGTCACGAGCATTCCTTTTTTCATAAAGGGCTTCATGCTGTTGATCACGCCTGTAATATAGGAAGTATCCGGATCCTGGTTCTCACTTAATGGGGTAGGGACACAAATGCTGACCGCATCAAGGTCTTTGACAACTTCATAGTCACTTGTTGGAAAGAACCGATCTGTGGCAAGCGCCTGCTGCAAATCGTCATCCGCAATATCGTTGATGTAGGAATGCCCTTCACGCAGCGACTGAATCTTCTTCTGATCCAAATCGATGCCACATACGTTGAATCCTGACTTCACCATTTCGACAGCCAGTGGCAGCCCGACATACCCCATACCGACAACTCCGATATTTGCTTTCTTCATTTCAATCTTCTGAGACAGCTGTTCAAAATATCCCATTCCTGATCCCTCTCTTTTTATAAGATTTATTTAGAAACGCTCACGAGTCTTTTCATCCGTGCTTCAAGCTCTACAAGTGAAAAGGGCTTGGTCATATAATCGGAGACACCATAATCAAACGTGCGCCTCACATCTTCTTCCAATTGTTTATTTGTAAGAACTATGATCGCTGTCGACTTTTTGGAGGCTTCGTCGATGTTCTTGATTTGATTGATGAACTGATAGCCTCCCAGAGCGGACAGATTGATTTCCGTAATGACGAGATCCGGCAGGACATTTTGATAGACATCCACGCCCGTTTTCCCGTCTTCTGCTGTATGGACGACATAACCTTTTCCCTGCAGGTAGTTTGTCAATAACTGAACTAAGCTTTGATCACTATCAACAAGCAGCACGGATTTCGTTGATGGACCCTTTTCCTTCTGTCCTTGATAAACATGGATATCGTTCGTTTCGTGGTTTCCATCAATGATTCTCCAAAGCATGTCAAACATCATTTGTTCTGCGTGGTCGCTGTTTTCAGGAAAGCTCCCCACCCATAAATCTCCGGTGAGCTGGCGGTTCCGGCTTAACACATCTTTCACGTGCAGCGATAGAAAATGGGTATACGCCAAGGCACAGCCATCAAGCAGGATGCCAAGAATCTTCTCCTGTGGATCGTAACTGACTTGAAAGGCGGTACCCGGCTCTTCCTTTTCCAAATACGCTTCCATTTCCCCGACCTCTGCTTCATTCATATCTGCACGGGCCAGAATGATCCCGCACTTTAATTGGCTGCTCTGATAATAGTGAAGAAAATGATTGAACGATTGAATGATCCGGGAACCAATATGAGTCGCTGCCATTTTCCACCCTCCTTTTTTCGTTCGGTTATGCGGCCTTTTCCTTGTCTTCGTCTTCGTCTTCATTCCAACTGGTTCGTACCATCGTTCCCCAGGAGTTGTTTTTCCGCATAAAGTCGATGTGACCGAGGAACCTCCATAAAATCCCCAGCTGACGGTATCCGAAGAACATCAAAACCGTGTACAAAATCATCTTGAAATAATCGCGGACTCTCGGGTAGCGCTGAAAGGCCATTTCCTCCAAAAGCAGCGAACCTAAGCCAAGCAGTGTTCCGTACAGAACATTAATCAGCATGAAGATTCCCATGAGCTTCCATCCGGTCATGTCCATGAAGCTGTAACCGAGAATGGCGAGAAAACCTGTAATTCGGAAATAAGGGCTCAAAGTTTCAAAAATAATGTTATATGGGATCGTTAACATACCCATGATCTTGTATTTCGGACGCAGGAACATGAAGCGCCCTTCTTCAATCATATTTTTCAAATTTCCACGGCCCCAGCGTTTACGCTGACTGCCGAGAATCTTGAACGTGTCGGGAGCCTGCGTCCAACAGACTGCATCCGGACAAAAATCGATTTTGTAGGGAAGCTTGTGATCCAGCATGTAGCGGTGAAGCTTAATGATAATGTTCATATCCTCCCCAGGGTAACCCCCGCGGTAGCCTCCGACTTTTACAACGTATTCTTTCTTAAAGACACCGAAAGCACCGGAAACGATAATCAGTCCATTGACGTCACTCCAGCCGATCCGTCCGCCTAGAAACGCTTTTAAGTACTCTACGGTCTGGAACATCGGCAGTAATTTTTTCGGAAGATTGACCTGCTTCACCATCCCGTTTTGGATACGGCAGCCGTTGGCAATCCGCACGTTCCCACCAATCGCCACATTCTCCTCAGGATTTTCCATATACTTTCTGGCAATCCGGATCAGCGCATCTTCTTCGAGTAAAGAATCCGCATCGATCGATGAGATCAGTGAGTAATTCGATAAGTTAATGCCGGCATTCAGGGAATCTGCTTTTCCACCATTCTCTTTATCTACAAGATAGAGAGTTGGATAATCCGGATTGTAGTAAACCCCTTTGACCTCAGCTGTAGCAATCGTATCTTTGATCATATTCGGGGGATGATATTTTAATTGGAACTCCTCGATTAAGGTATCGAGGGTTTTGTCTCCCGATCCGTCATTCACCACAATCACTTCAAACTCCGGGTAATGGAGGGCCAGCAGGGATCTGACATTTTCCTTGATAGTCAGCTCTTCATTGAAAGCTGGAACAAGGATGGATATGGGCGGGACATGTTTGGATCCGGACAGGGCCTCATACTTTGAGTAGAAGGTTTCCTTCATAATTCCTAGTATTCTCCGGAAGGAAAATAAGATAATTCCGAAGTAAATGGTGTTGATCGTAACTACGTAATACATGGCAAAAATTCCATAGAACAGCAGGATCTCTCTCATTCTTCATCCTCCTTCCTTACATGACGTTTGTTAATGCCTGGTGATTTTCAAAATACTTCTTGTACAGAAACTCTTTATGGTTGTGACTCATGATGTCCTCGACATGGGAAGATGGGGAGGTTGACTGCTTCAAATTTTCTTCGATGAATTCCATGGCCACGGCCCTTCCATGCTCACTTCCATCTCCAACAGCCAATTGGCACAGGGCTTCAAACCCTTCGTCTCCCATACGGACTAGACTCGCTGCACTCGCACGAGCGACCATCCAGTTTACATCTTCCAGCCGGGTGGATAACAAGTGAATGTATTGAATGAGACCAGATCTCCCAATCCATTCAGCAAAAAGTCTGCGGACCTCCCAGTCCGGGAAAGCAAGATAAAATTGAACATCCTCTTCAGATAAGTCAACCGAGGAAATCAGCAGTTTAGCTGCGTTCATACGAATGTCACGATCATCCGATTTCGTCAGTTCCTGAATACGGTCAGGCAGATCAGCCTTCACGCTGTTCTGAAGACCAATAAGCCCGAGCTTCACATATTTGGGATCCTTTTCATGCAGGAATGTGATAAATAACTGTGTTAAATCAAGTTCAGATTCCTTTGTGATGTCTGCTGTCAAATGAACATCCTGCTTCCCATTCTCAATAAGGAAACGGAGCAGATCGCCCATCTCACTTAACTGTGTGGCCGTTTGGGCAGCCGCCCGTGCATAAATGAAGGAGGAAGAATCCACACGCTTCTTATACAGCAGGGAAAGCAGAGAGGATGTGGCTTCAGGTGCCCTCAATGCTCCAAGGTGATACGCGGCATCCAACCGGACAAGCGGCCGATGACTGCCCAACCGCTTTAAATTGTGTTCGACCAGCCCGAGATCCCCGCACAGCCTTAACAGCCCCTGCCGGTAAATCCCATCCAGCTGATTGATCCATTGGACAAGCTCGCTCTGCAGCACTCGTCGTTCAAAGGTTGTCAGAGAGCCGCCGGGGGGTCTTAACCGGTCTTCTTCTCCTAAGTGCATTTGTACATATTCCAGATAATCTTTATGTCGAACCAGACATTGCGCTCTCCGCTTTTCTACACGTTTTTTATTCCATTTCAAACTTAACGTCGCCATAATGAATGCGGTCATGAGAATGAGTAAAACCCCAATCATGTAGTAAGCGATTTGAACGTTGATATACATGGAGAACCTCCTTCCTTATTGTTCCAATCCCTGTAAGGCTTCTTTCATCATGTAATAGCTCGCCTTTCTTTTTTCTTCATACGCTGTTTCCTGCCATTCCTTCCATTCGTAGATCGGGTACGGCTCTGTAGAAACTGAGCTGCTTACCCCACGGATCTCCTCTGATTCTTTATCATAGATCCAGGGGAGGAGGCGGATGCCATCCACCGTCTCTTTAGGAAGATCCCCTTCCATCTGCTCAGAAGAAGGATAACCGACCGCCTTTTTTGTACTCGGATCTGAGAACCCTAACAGTCCCCAGGGGATTTTCATCTCCAGCACACGGCCTTTGATTTCCCAGTCGGCCTCTGCCTGATTCACAAGGGAAGCGCGGTCCATCTGTCCCACCTCTACGGCTTCAAATGGAATTTCCTCTTTTGTCAAAGGATGCCTCAATGGTAGACTGACAGCCATTTTCCAAGGTTGGAAGGTTCCCTCCTGACCGCTGCCGGAAGCTTCTTCATAGAGACGCGTATGGAAATCATAGGTGGATTCGATCAACACTTCACTTTTTTCCCATGCACTGAGACGTATCATCGTCTCCAGTCCTTCTTCCAGTTGGATGCCGTGGAGGTGTTGAGGAGGATCTGTTCCTCCCTCCACACTATCGACACCTACATAAACAGACTGCTTCTCCAAGTCGATGTCCTCTGGTAATCGCGCGGAAATGTACACATACCCTTCGTCATGGGTCACATTCAAATCAGTGAGCGGTGCAGAGATTTTCTCCACGTCTTCCTTCTCCAGTTCCTTCCAATCCTTGAGATCACCATCAATCTCCACATCATCAGCTTTTTCCGGGTACATGCCTAAAACACCGTAGGATTGTTCAGCAGATAACGTGTTATACCAGAACGCCTCCCTGTGATCTGTACTCAAAGGCATGGCATTCCACGTTTTCTTAAACCACTCATCCTGCCAGGTGAAAAGCAGAGCCCCCGAGAATTCTTCGTTGTATATATGGTGAAGCTGATCGACAGCATGTTTTCCCTGCTCTTGTTCACTATGTCCGCCCTGATCCCGGCCTAAAGGACCATTGTGAGCACTTCCTCTGGATGAAGGAACTCCGAATTCACTGATCATGACAGGCAGTCCTTCATGATAATCTTTCAAATCTTTCAAGTATCCGAGGTATGTATCTACCTTTCCATCTTCATTTTTTACGTCATCGTACTCATCGGTGAACCTTAAAAAGTCCGGATAGTACGGGTAAGCGTGATACGAAGCAAAATAGCCGGCAGCCCAGTTCGTTTCCTCAATATGTGTGGGATCGACACTCACCATATCCTCTCTTTTCTGGGGTTCCTGCGGATGCTCCAGAGGATCGGTTGTCATCCAATTGGTAAAGGTCATCGGATGCTGCCACCCTCTTTCACTTTCCTGCTCTGCTGTGTAATCCAAAAGTTCAGCTAACCAGCTTTCAAAGGGGGAGGCATCTTCGGTGGTTCCAAAATATGTGCCACTGAAAGCTGGATCATCGCTGTGTTTATCATTAGTCTGTTGAACAAGATCAGGATTCCATTCCGTTCCAATATGCCAGGCAGCCAAATAAGGGCCGGCATCCGCCGTATAGTTCCCGCTTGCTTTCCCATCCTGCTCAGGTATCCGGATGTCTCCATAAACCGCTCCTGCAGCATGATCAATCTCTTGCTTAAAAGCCTGCAGCACACGGTTGGATAAAGCATCTCCCGTGTCATCCATGATATTCACCGGAGACCAGACCCCCTGCATGAAATAAAGAGGATCCCCTTGGGTATCTTCGTTGTATTCCACCAGCGCTTCGTAGAAAACAGGAGGATGGATCGTATAAATCCGAATCGTGTTCACTCCCATTTCATCAATCATTTCAAACCAGCGGAGGTAGTCGTCTTTAGAAATGGGAAGTTCTCCCGGGAAATGGCCGGGCAAAGTGGCTCCCATATTTATCCCTTTAATAAAAAGCGGTGACCAGCTTTCATCCTGATAGACTTCGAATTGCTCGCCCTGCGTACGAAATGTCAGCTGGCTCCCATTTTGGAGCTGTTCGCTTTCCGTCATCTTTGTTGATCCCACTAAAAACCAACTGCCAGCCACTGTTATAAAAAAGAGAACAGCGAGCCCTTTCCCCTTCCATCTCATTTATCCCCCTCCTTCAAATTTTGCTTTAGGGAAAATTTTTTTAGTGTTGCAAACTTAATGTAGAGCGTTTAGATTGTTAGTGTATTGCCTCGCTACGTTTATAACGCTAACACGGGGGTCCGGACACTTCATCGAAAACCCAGTTTCGGAACAGCGAATTTCTATTTCGGCACCCTCCGCAAAAATCCGACAAAATCCGCGCCCTTTTTATCAGGGGGTCGGGCTTCGGATTCAGAAGCGGGGATAGATGAACCGCTTTCAAAAATACCTGGTTCATCAGTTGCGGGACCCCCGGATAAAGAGAAAGAAACAGAAGGGTACGTTTGGCAGAAATCTGGTTAAAAACTCATCACTTACACACTTGGAGGTAAACAATGAATCGAATCCTATGTCTATCTTTAATGCTCACCGCTCTCTCGCTCCCTCTCTTTGGCTTTTCAGAGTCAGAAGAATACAAGAGGGCCATGTGGGTGGAAAAAACGGAACTCGGCGAAGAACAAGAATCCATTCTGGAGACCGCCGGGCAGAACAGCATCAATGTTTTATATCTGAAAGGAATAGAAGAGGATCCACAGGTAACGGCAGACTTCATTCAGGAAGCAGACAGCAAAGGGATCGAGGTCCATGCCCTTGGCGGAGAACCTTCATGGGCCCTGGGGGAAAATCAGGGGAGATATGATGCTTTTGTGGATGAGGTAATGGAATACAACCAATCCGTCTCATCGGATCAGCAGTTTGCTGGTATTCATTTCAAAGTCCAGCCCCAATACTTGGAGGAATGGTATGACGACCAGCCCCGGGTCCTTCGTGAATGGAAAGCGAATATCACAGCAGGGATTCAATCGGTCCCGGAAGACAGGGCACTTGAAATCAGTCATTCCATCCCTTTTTGGTTGGATGAAATGGAAACACCCGGACAGTCTGACGTTCCTTTTCATGAATGGGTGATTCAACAATTTGACCATACGACCATTCTTGCCTTCCGGGATACGCTGGAAACGACCAATGGAATCGCAGCCTTGACCGAGAATGAATTAGAGGCCGCAGACCAGGCAGGAAGACAGATCCTCATCGGCATAACGACAGCAGAAACAGGGAGGAATTGGACGACCTTTTATGAAGAGGGACCGGAGAGTATGCATATGCACCTCGATCTGATAGATAAACACCTTGGGGAGCACAGTTCCTATGCGGGTTATTCCATCGATGATTATGCGAATCTAAAACAGCAGGAGGAAACACCTTCCGAAGAGGATATGAAAAAAGAACAGAAGCGAGGAACATACGTATGGGAAGCGGAAACCCTTATCAATGAAAAAGATAAAATCCTGGATTTCGCAAAAGAAAACAATATTAATCTGCTCTATACACGTCTGGATCTATCCCAGCCCTACAGCGCCTATTCCCACTTCGTGGAAGCCGCAGATGCAGCCGGAATCGAAGTACATGCCATGGGTGGACACCCTTCCTGGGCCTTGAAGGAAGAAGAACACCGGATTTTAAAACTTGTGGATTATGTGAAATCCTACAATCAGGAGGTAAACGAAAACCAGTCCTTTGATGGCATCCACCTGGATATCGAGCCTTATGTAGAACCATCATGGTCCACCGATCAGGCATCTGTATTGAAACAATGGATGGGCAACTTGGAACGCTTTGTACAAGAAACAAAAGAAGACTCGGACTTGGAGGCCAGTATGGACATGGCCATGTGGTTTGATGATATAGAAACCCCGGGATCCCCGGAAACGCCTTTTAATGAATGGGTAATCGGATTGATGGATCACACCTCAGTTATGGCCTTCCGTGATCAAGCAGAGGGCATCATTCAAGCTGCTGAGAATGAAGTCAATTTTTCTGAAGAGCTTGGAAAAGATCTTCTTATTTCCGTAGAAATCAAAGAAAATCCTTCCCACCCACATATTTCGTTCTATGAGGAAGGAGAAGAGGTCATGGAGAATCAGCTTTCCCTCGTTGATGAGGCATTCCGTTCCTATTCCTCCTACCAGGGCTATACTGTCCATGCCTATCGATATTGGGACGATGCCAAAGAATAAGTGAAGGATACAGCTGAAAATTCGTCCGAGCATCTAAGCGACCTCGGGAAAAAAGACAGGCTGTGAAAAATAAAAGGGGGATCTTCTATGTAATAGAAGATCCCCCAGCTTGTAGAGAACCCCCGTGTTCTTCTGCAAGCTTTTTTTGTGCAGTTCGTGCGGGCGAATACCACTCGCTTTCCGCGGACGAACGCCCGAGCCTCCTCGTGAAAACCCACACTGCGGGGTCTCGGGTCGCCCGTTTTTCCGCAGGAGTCTCCTGGTATTCGCCCGCCCTTCACCGAAAAAGACTCTCCTTCACCTATCTCACCCTGGATAGGTGAAGGGCAGTCTTTTTCATGTTTTGGCAGGCCGCCGTCAGTAACGCTTGTTCGCGTACATTCTTTTTCCGCGCAAGCGACAATAACGCAGCCCGTGCCGTTCTTTTGAATCTGCAAACCTGCTTAGGGCACACCCTCTCTCCTATATTCTAACGTCGGCACGAGGAGCGTTCATTGGTGAAGGATGCGGGAACAGCACGGGCTGAAGAACCACTTGGGCAGGCGGCCTTCCTGACCAAGTCAGCGGAGGGCGTACCCGCGGCATTCATTCACCGATAAGCGGAAAGTGACCCTTCATACAACAAATGGACAACTCTAACTGGTAAACACAGGTTTTTCTACAGCCAAAGGGGGATCTTCTATATATAGAAGATCCCCCTAAACTACGCCCATAGGTTTATAGATGACGCTTCTTGAGCTGGTTCAATCCATATCATCCGTGATAATCCCCCACTGCTTGGATTTCAACACAGCTTCCGCTCTTGTCTTTACCTGCAGTTTTTTGAAGATTTCCGTTAAGTTGTATTCAATCGTTCGTGGACTCTTAAAATAAATCTGAGCGATTTCCCTGTTGCTTTTCCCCTTGGCAACCTCTTTGAGGATTTCCTGTTCTTTCGACGTAACCGAAACGTCACGATCCGGCAGCTCATGTTCAGGCATTTCTTCAACACGGACCTCATTTTTTCTTAGTTGTTCGAGAAGGGAGACGGGAACGATTGCTTTCCCCTTCACCCCGTAACGGATCGCTTCAATCAATTCTTCCCGCGGAGCCGTCTTGCTGATGAACCCCGACGCTCCAGACTCCACTAATGTATTGAAATAAGGACCTACATCGTGACCAGTATAGATGAGTACCGGCGAAGTATGTCCTTCAGCCCGTACATGTTTGGTCAGCTCAATGCCATTCATCCCTTTCATACGCAGATCGAACAGCAGAATTGAAAAGCTCTGCTCCCTTAAGATTTCCAAAGCTTTCCCAGGACTGTCTGCAATGGTTACAACCATATCACTCTCTCTTTCAATGATTAATTTGGACCCTTCACCAATAGCCGGATGATCATCCACCAATAATATCGAAACCATCAAACCTCTCCTCTTCTCCAACCTTTTTCCAATCGTTTCCTTCATCCCTCCGCCTGAATTAAGATGGCGGCTTCAACGCCTGATCCTTCCTGTGAAAAGAATTCCATACTCCCTCCGAGGCTGTTGACTCTCTGTCTGATTCCCGTTAAGCCCATGCTTTTTGTTGACGGCTTCTGTTGATTATTCTGAACGCCCACTCCATCATCCTTATAGGATAGCATTACCATATCTCCATCATTCTTCAGTTCAAATTCAATTAATTCCGCCTTCGAATGCTTGGACGCATTATTCAACAGTTCCTGCGCAATGCGATAAAGCGTGAGAGCTTGTTCATCCCCAAGATCAGCTGTGAAATGATTATATCGATAGTCAATATGAAAGTCCTCCCGCTGACGATAATGGTCAATCAAGTAGGATAATGCTTCCACAAAACCCGTTTCCTTAAGAAAAGGAGGACGGAGAAAGGTGCACGTTTCCCTAATCTGACTGACAACCCCCAGCAAACCTTCCTGTACGTCAGAGAGTTCATCTTTTACATGACGATCCAAATGATCCAAGGCGGCTATTTCTTCTACTTTCCGATACCACACCAGCTGTTCCTGAAGAGCAGAATCATGCAGGTCGGCGGAAAGTCTTGCTCTTTCCTCTTCTGAAAGCTTAAACATGAACCGAAGCATCCACGAAGGTACACGTCGTTCATCCTGGATCGAACTTTTTAAATCTTCGGTCACTCCTTCAATCAATTGAAAATTTTCATATACGATGCTTGTATATTGGACGATGGTTTTCAGCCAACGCTGCTCATCCTGGTTGAACGGTGTCCGGTTGACTTTTTGTTCAATCCATAATATATCGACCGTATCATGCTTTTCACTAAGCACATACCCTAATCCATCTTCTAATAGAAACGGCATTCCTATGGACAACGACGTTCCTTTATAGGAGATATACGTCTGAATCAATGGGTAGGGGATGGATTCATCTCCCGCAATGAGGTTCATCTCATTTTCTATTTTGTCATAGGAGAACAGGCAGGCATGCTCTACTGGAAGCACCTCTTTGATTTCACGGAGCAGCCGGTCATCCAGCTCTTCTTTTTTTAATATTTTTGCTACATCATAGGAAAACCGATCAAGACTCAGCTGATAGTTAAACTTATCTCCAAACCATTTGGAACGAAGAGAAAACTTTTCTTCAAAATAGAAAAACAAAATCAAGAGTCCGTAGGTTAGAATCCCCAGTCTGATCCACTGCAGGTCATCCAGATTCGTAAAGAAAACGAGCAGAATCATAACCACAGCCGTCAACAGGAAAGAAATGACCGCATAGTACCGCAAACGGCTGTTAATAAAGTCAATATCAAATATCCGATCCGTCAGCACGAGATAAAGAAAAAAGATCGGCAGAAAGATGAGGAATACCGCGGTTACAGGCGCAGGAATCAGTTCAACGCCGACAACTGCATTAGGCAGCGCCGTCAAGAAGATAAAAGGAAAAAACGAGACGATGATTCCGAAAATCGCATTTTGAAAAATCGACTTATGTATGGTTTTCCGAAAGGTCAGATAAGAATACAGGAGAACACTCAAACCGATAAGAATCTCCATGGAAAAAAGAATCAGCTGCGTATTGCGGATCACTTCATAATGCCCCAGAGACATCCAGAAAATAGATATGATATCCATAAGAACGACAACCAGATTAATGGAATAGACCGCAGCCAATAGGCGCTTTTTAATCAGATGAATCTCGTATTTCAGGAAATATTGATAATGAAAATGCAGAAACAGCACAGGAACCATCATCAAGCTGAAACTGTTGATGATTCTCGCAAGACTATCCGTTCTCGCAGAAGCGCCGGCACTTAAATACCCAATACCAACAGCCAGAAGAAAGGCGATCAGATAAAACGCAACCGGGTCCCCCCGTTTTTTTACATAGACTTGTAATGAAAACGAAAATAAAACGAAAAATACAACCGTCGGCAGTATGGTATGATAAAGTAGCGTATTATAGTTCATCGGGTTTTGGACCTTATATTCCAACTCGGTTCCTGCTCTCATGACCTTCATCTGGTTAAGGTTACCGATCACCCCGTAATTTTGAATGGAGTGATACCTGGCTGCCTCCTGGTGATTGACTTCAATAACACGATCTCCCTCTTTTATTTTCCGGTGAGCAGCCCAGCCGATCGAATCCACTTTCGTCACGATCAAGGATCTTTCTTTATTCTCACTGACATCGATACCTACATATGTTTTCGTCATCGTTACGAAAATTAAATAAAGAGCAACAACAAAGATAAAACTAAAATAAAAGATAAATCTCTTACTTTTTATTCGAGCCATTTCCATTCCCTTTCTTTTATAACGTCAAAAAAGCCAGAGTATCTCTGGCTTTCAGGATCTCTATCATGGATTACTTCCAGTAACACATTCTCCACTCTATGCCCTGAAGGTCTTCGGATGCGAACACATCAATAAGGGCTTCCTTTTCCACTTCAGAAACACCCGGAAGGTCGGCTTTTCCCTCTTTCACAGCATTCATAAGCGCTGGATTTTGTACAATCTTCTGAACCAATTCAAATAGCATGATTGTTTCCTCCTTATGCAAGATCCATCTTTTATAAATCTTCAATCCTCTTCCTCATTTGTTCCTTCCAAGCCTGCCCTGCCTGAAACACGTCCAGCTCCCGTAACGCCTGCCGTTGATATTTCCGGATCAGCACCTGGATATATGGTTTGACAGGGGACCGGGATACCCACTCAAATAAAAGCTGCTTCCTATCTGTGATAAACGATTGATCGACACGGCCTTCATAGTAATCACGTATCCAGCCGGCTTCCTCACTGCTTTCCCGCAGGAGCAGAAATACAGGGAGGGTCCACTTCTTGTTAATGAGATCATTTTTAGCATCGAAACGCACAATGTCCTGCAGGTCATTCACTAACTGAGCCGCAATTCCAAAACTCTCCGCATACAAACGAACGCTTGAAAGATCTTCATTCTGTTGAAAAGCTGCTCCGGCCATACAGGCACATGCCATCAGCGAACCGGATTTCCGCCTGATCATCCTTAGAAACTCTTCTTCCGTAGAAGCGGATTCATTCAGGTCGGCGTGCTGACCATTCACCGCCTGCAGGACCTGCTGGTGCATGGCCTGAAGAGCATCCGAAGATGTTTCTTTTTGAAAAGGGGATTCATGCATCAGCTGCATACTCAGCATCAAAAACCCCGTCGAAATATTCATCGAGGAGGCAGAAGACACCTGACTCCAAGGTTTATCGCCAGCATCTTCATCCTGAAGATCATCCAGGATATCGAGAGCCAGTATTAAAAACTCGATAGCTGCCGATAGAACATACACCCCTTCATGCTTTTTCCTGCTATGGATATGAAAGTGCAGCTGCGTCAACGGCGAAAAGGAAAACCCTTCTGCTTTCTTATAGGAGATAAACCGCTCAGCCATCCGGGCAAGGACGGCTTCGTTCAAATGAGTCTTCACCGCTTGAACCATCATGCTGTATAAACGGTCGGGTGAATAACTCGGAATCATTCCCATACGTCACCTCCCTTTCCAAAAAATGTGTCGAAATCTGATTGCAAAACAACACTATCACATCAAGAATAAACGTCAAAAGGTAGTAAAGTATTATGTAATTAGATAGAAAATTCCTCCCCCATCTTCCTATGCGTACATCCTCCGCTCGTTGGTGATGGATTTACTTTCTCACAGGCTTATATGGAAGTGTTATCTATTTGTCATACAAATGTTATCTATTTGTCATAATCAAAGTTTCCTATTCCTGCTTGAAAGATGTTTTTCAAATACTCCTTAAACAGCACAACAGACGTACATCGCTGTCCCATACGTTCGAGCATTCATGAATGTTTTGTATAAACAAATGATAAGCCGGCTTTACTTATCAGGCAGTCTTGCCTAAACACCATCGAATGGTTCATTTTCTGACAGGATAAAAGAAACCGCTCTCATTCATATGCGCCTTTTTACACACGTTATTTTCCATGAACTGGATCATTATAAATTTATGGGAATTAAAAGGGTTTATATACCCAGTTTAAAATGTGAAAATTTATGAAATTTATTCCAGAACCGATCGTTATGGAGGCCTATTTACTGTATTTTTACAAAACGCGGCTTCTTACGTTGGCGCGTATCACGCCCCGCATTACCACATGGACCCTTTTTACATGAAACATTGCATCGTCGCTGGAAATCCGATATAATCTTTTCAACTATTCAAAATCAATGACAAAGAGAGTAGCCGGCGGGAAGGTCACAGCGAACCGGGGGTGGTGGAAGCCCGGATGTCCTTCTGTCGGTGAACCGGACTTTGGAGATGGTCTTCTGAAACACACGTAGGAAGATCCGGGGACACCCCGTTATCAAATTCAAGCGGCTGATTTACATTCAGCTATAAGAGTGGCACCGCGAGTCCAGGCCTCGTCTCTTTTTTTAGAGACGGGGCCTTTTTATATGGAAAAGGAGGAGCATAAATGGAAAAGCAAATGACAGCACTTCAAATATCTCACATACTCGGAGAGGATTATCCACGCGAATGGGTGGAGTCCATGTTGGAGGTACCGAAAAAGGCATCCTTTGGGGATGTCTCCTTCCCCTGCTTCGCTCTAGCCAAGTCGATGCGTAAAAAACCAGTCATCATTGCAGGAGAAATCGCCTCCAGACTGAACCACCCTGTTTTTGATCAGGTAGAGGTCCAGGGTGGTTATATCAACATCTTCTTTGACCGCTCGTTCATTACCGAACATACGTTGAATCAAGTTCTTGAGGACCCTGAAGCTTATGGCAGCCATACCTTTGGGGAGGGGAAAAACGTAGTCTTAGATATGTCCTCTCCGAACATCGCCAAACCCTTCTCCATGGGTCACCTCCGCTCTACCGTCATTGGAAACGCCCTGGCCAATCTCATGGAAAAGTGTGGCTATACTCCCGTAAAGGTCAACTACATCGGAGATTACGGGACACAGTTCGGGAAACTTCTGGCCGCCTACACCCGCTGGGGCGATCCAGATGTCGTCGAAGCTGATCCAATCAAGGAACTGACTAAGCTATATGTGACATTCCACGAAGCTGCCGAGGAAGAACCTTCCCTCATTGAAGAAGGCAGAGAATGGTTCAAGAAGCTGGAATCCCAGGACCCGGAGGCGCTCACCCTTTGGAACTGGTTCCGCGAAGCCTCCCTGAACGAATTCAACACGTTATATGAAATGCTTGGAGTGGATTTTGATTGGACTCGTGGTGAGGCTTATTATACGGACAAAATGGAGCCTGTCATCAAACTTTTGGAGGAAAAGGGTCTGTTGGAAACATCAGAAGGAGCGGATGTGGTTCAACTGGGCGATACAATGCCCCCTTGTCTGATCCGTAAAAGCAACGGCACCACTACGTATGCCACCCGTGATCTCGCTGCCGCCATCGACCGCTATCAGTCTTATCCTTTCGAAAAAAGTCTGTATGTTGTTGGCAGTGAACAGTCCCTTCATTTTCAGCAGATGAAGCTTGTATTGAAAAAGGCCGGGTTTGAGTGGGCAGACCGATTGGAGCATGTCTCGTTCGGGATGATTCTGCAGCATGGAAAAAAGATGTCTACGAGAAAAGGGAAGACGGTTTTGTTGGAAGAAGCTCTGAAGGAAGCCGTAGCGCAGGCACTCTTGAATATGAAAGAGAAAAATCCCAACCTCACGAATCCTGAAGAAACAGCGCGCCAAGTCGGAGTTGGAGCCGTGATTTTTCACGATTTAAAGCAGGATCGACGTCATGATATTGAATTTTCTCTCGAGGATATGCTTACTTTTGAAGGAAATACCGGTCCATATCTGCAGTACACTCATGCCCGCGCATGCTCGCTTTTACGTAAAGGCGGATTTTCGGCAGACACTCCGCAGCCGGCGGTTGACGACCCTGAAGCCTGGCCATTAGTAAAGGCGGTCCGTGCATTTCCAGAAATGACTCAAATGGCCTGTACGACCAATGATCCCTCTAAAATTGCCCGTTACCTGCTGGACCTTGCCCGAACATTCAATCACTTTTATGCCAAATCAAAAATTATCGGCTCCGCTTCCCAACAGGAACGCCTGACGCTCGTTTACGCATTTGCCATCGTACTGAAGGAAGGGCTGCGTCTGCTTGGAATGGCTGCGCCGGAACATATGTAAATCAGGAACATTTCCAACATCCGCCCGCTTTCTATTATAATGAAGGTAAGACTTTAATCAGGGGGCGGATGTTCAATGTATCCTTTGTACTATGCCATCATCATTGTTTTGTCGATTACCGCTTTGGTCAGTACGGTTGTCATTGCCAAAAACATGGACAAGTCGGAAAACCAGTTGACCCCGGAAGAGGATCTGCAGCACTTGAAATCCGATAAAAAAGATCAAGGAAGCATTCCTTTACTCTCCACGATCTACGCGATCACTTTTGTGATCACTATTATTCTTTGCTGGATTTTTATTTTCTAGGGCCTGTTTCACTCACCACCAGGTCCCTTTTTCCAGTGCCATGCATTTTCTCCAACGGGCAGGATATGGATCCAGGTTTTCCAGTCCTTTCACTCCTCTTCCTCTGCACATTGACTATTTTTTACATAAATTGCGCAGAATGCACACATACTCTATTTAAAAACATGTTATCTTTCAAGCAGGTCTATGAATATCCTAATAACAGAATGGTCACAGCTGCTTGGATGGAGACAGTTTCACGGCAGGACAATCAAGGATTGCCCAAGGAGAAAAAAGGGAATACACTTATCCCCCACACTCCACTGCCTAGAAATAAAAAAGGAGATGGCACATGTGCACCAGCTCGATTTGTTTCAAAACCTCACGCATAAAAAAATGGGATTTGCAGAAGTATTCTCACATATTTTAACATTTATGAAACGGGAGCCTGTCGGGAATTACCGTTTAATGGTAGGAACAGATTCACAAGTCCACCCTTCCCGCACGCTGTTTATTACCGGAGTCGTCATTCAGCGGGTAGGAAAAGGGGCCTGGGCCTGTTACCGCAAAGAAGTCACCCCCAGGGAAATGACTACCCTGCATGAGCGGATTTCCTATGAAACATCTTTAACAGAGCGGGTTGCCTCCCTTTTTACAGAAGAACGGAAAAATGAGTTAATTGATATTGTCCTCCCTCACATCTACAAAGGTGCGACATTTACAATGGAAGGACACATTGATATAGGTTCCGGTGACCGGAACCGGACAAGAGTGTATGTAAATGAAATGGTGGCCAGGATTGAATCCCTTGGGATGGAACCAAAAATCAAGCCCGACTCAATCGCCGCCAGCAGCTATGCGAACCGATATACCAAATAACCTCCCTAAGGTTGTTTGGAGGAGAGGAGCATTCTATGTATCAAAAGGCTGTGACATCCCTCGTACTGGGCATCATGTCCATCTTCCTCCCTCTCGCCGGATTAATAACAGGCATCATCGGCATCGTGATGGCCAATGCCTTCTTACGCAGCGAAGAGGAGGAAAAAGAAAACGGCCGGCACTTTGCGACGGCAGGAAAAATCTGTTCCATCATTGGCATCTGCATCCAGGTCAGTGTCCTGCTGATGCTGGCAGCCGGTTTCTACCTTTTCGGATTTTTCCACTCATAAAAAAACGCCCTCCACATCCATGGAGGGCATCTTTTTGGACTTATGCGTTTACTTTTTTCAGCTCTTGGAGAACTTCAGAAGGTTCCGCACGGTCTTTATAGTCAGATTTTGTATATTCGTATACAACCGTACCATCTGTATCAATGATGTAGGTAGCGGATACTGGAAGCGTCCAGGAATCGTCTCCATTATGCTTGTCTACATTCAATCCTTTATCCTTATACACATCTACAAGATAATCCGGAAGCTCATAAACAAGGTTGAACTGCTGAGCAACTTTGTTTCCAACATCACTCAAAACGTGATACTCCAGGTCGTTTTTCTCCTGAGTAGTCATGGATTGATCCGGCGTCTGCGGGCTGATAGCAATCAGCTGAGCTCCTTCATTATGAATATCATCCATGATTTCCTGATAGGCACGCAGCTCCATGTTGCAGTAAGGGCACCAGCCGCCGCGGTAGAAAGTTACGATAGCAGGACCCTGCTTCAGCTGTTCGGAAAGCTGAACCTGACCACCTTTGGCATCTGGAAGGATGAAGTCCGGGGCTTTTTCTCCTTTGGAAAGACCGTTCCCCTCTTCAGAGGCTTCCAATTCATTAATGGCGTCGCTCATTTTGTCCTGAACTTCCTGGGAGGCATTCTGTTTGAATTTCTCGATGTATTGGTCAAATTGTCTGCGCATATCTGTCGTCATTTGAAAAACTCCTTTATGATCAATTTCAATCTTCATTATACGAAGAATCTTCTTCTTCATAAAATGAAACGTCTTGTCTCGTTAGAATCAGGGCTAAACTCACAGCAAGAATACCTGCACTTAATTTGCCCACGATCACCGGAAGTATCATGTCCGGCTGGACGCCGGCCACAAATGCGAAGTGGCTTCCGAATACGAATGCTCCGCTGACTGCAAAGGCCGCATTGATGGTCTTCCCTCTATCGTCCATGTCCTTCATGACGGCAAGCATCGGCAAATGATGAGCAAGCGATGCGATGAATCCTGTCATCGATACCGCGTTCATCCCGAGACGTCTTCCCGCACGGGTGAGCACTTTTTCGCCGTGCCTGCTGATAAACGCCACCAGCGGATAAGCCCCTGCAAGTGTGACAGTGATTTTACCCACGATGAGCATCCCTTCTGATAACGGAGCCATACCGGGGAGAACCGTTATACCTGTTAACGTTTCAATAATGATGAGAGCAAGCCCTGAAATAATAATGATTTCGACCGCTTTGCCGAAATAGGAAAACAGACGAATGGTCAAGGCTGTGAAGAGCCAGAGACCGGCGGCGATGAAAAGGGATAGAATCATGGCCGGAAGCAGATTTCTAAGCATCCACCCCGGTTCATAGCCGGCTGTCCACCCGCCGATGAAACAACCGATTGGAATCGTCACCATTCCTGCAAGAATTCCCTTTGCGAAAAAAGGATGATCTTTTTTTGCTACAACGGTCAAGGCAACTGGAATGGTAAACACAAGCGTAGGGCCCATCATCGTCCCAAGCAGAGCCCACGAAAAAACAGCCGCTTCTTTGTCTGCCGCGAGCGATTCCGCCAGAGGATAAGCCCCCATATCAATGGCAAGCAGCATAGAAGCAAACATCGAAGGATCAGCTCCTGCAGCCTGGAACAATGGAGTGACGACCGGCGCGAGCCATCTGGAAAGCACCGGGGCCAGAGAGATGATCCCCACCATGGACAAGGCCAGAGGACCCATCATCATAAAGGCTTCATAAAAACGCCATCCTAAGGCAAGGCGGTGATTCAATATGTAGTAATCAAGAGCTCCAAGAACCATAAAGGCGCACATGACCATAAGGATGATATCATTCAACACAGCCTCTCCCTCCTCTCTTCATCTCCTCCATTCTAGTGAACTTTCCCCCATAAAAAAAGCCCCCTCACTGAGGGGCTCTGGCTGTAGAAAAATCCTGTGTTAACCAGTTAGAGTTGTGCATTTGCCGTGGGAAGGGTCACTTCCCGCTTATCGGTATATGCATGCCGCGGCACGCCCTCCGCTGACTTGGGCCCGTGCTGTTCCCGCAGGCATCACCACCGAACGCTCCTCGTGCCGACGTTAGAATATAGAGGAGAGAGTTTGTGCCCTACGCAGGTTCTCAGATTCAAAAGAACGGCACGGGCTGCGCTGTTGCGCACTTGCGTGGAAAGGGAAGGGGCTTTCGCTCCTGGCGGGAAGAAAGAAAAAAGCTTGTAAAGAAACAGGGGTTTCTCTACAAGCTGAACCCCTCAGTGAGGGGCTTTTCATCAGCCGATGGAACAGGCAGCGGAGCCATGTTTTTGAATGTACTTCTGGTGATGCTCTTCTGCTTCAAAGAAAGAGGAAGCCTCTTCCACCTGTGTAGCGATCGAACGCTTGAAGATGCCTTTGGCACTCCATTCTTTGATTTTCTCTTCTGCAATGTACTTCTGGCTTGCATCTGTATAGAAGATCACTGAACGGTATTGATGTCCTACATCAATGCCCTGACGATTTACCTGTGTCGGGTCGTGAGCTTCAAAAAAGATATTGACCAGTTTGGCATACGTAATGACAGCAGGATTATATTCGATACGGACAGCTTCCGCATGACCGGTATTTCCCTGTTTCACTTCTTCATAGGAAGGGTTTTCGAGATGTCCCCCGATGTAACCGACGGTTGTTGCCGTTACCCCTTCGAATTTCTCAAAAAATGCTTCTACTCCCCAAAAACATCCTGCGCCGAAAATTGCTGTTGCCATATCTACATCTTCCCTTTCCTTTAACGCAACTTCTATCGAGAGCCATGACGGGTATGCTGATATGCAAAAAACCCCTTTTCTTATCCACATAAGAAAAGGGGTTCGTATCAATCCGTACGATCCTCTCATCTTTTAGGATGGTGTTCATCCTACAGGAATTGGCACCGTTCTCGTCAATCCGTGGATTGATTCGATGGTTGCCGGGCATCAAAGGGCCAGTCCCTCCGCCTCTCTGGATAAGAAGTTTCCGTTATTTATTTAATGTTGATTATCAATATACTACGTTTCAGTAACGAAGTAAAGGATAAATGATGATTCTTTTTGTATCATCATTGTATTCACACTTTAGCATGACTATGCCAGTCCACGCAAAAGAAAAGTCTTACTGACTGCCGGTTGTATAAATCTCCTCATACGGCTGGACGATGACAAATCCATCTCCTTCGAACTGCATTTGAATAGATTCCCCGCTTCCCCGTCCGATAAACGTTTTAAAGCTTACATCCGTCTTGAAATTCGGCTCCAAATGCCCGGACCAGGCTACGGTCGCATGAGGATCCGTAATAACCGGTTCTCCCGGGCGTACGAGCAATGTCAGTGGTTCGTAATGGGAGGTGACAGCCACACGTCCGCTGCCATTCAAGGTCACGTTAAACAGACCGCCGGAAACCATCCCGGCCACTTTTTTCATCAGCTTGATATCCCAGTCGATGCTCGGTTCAAAAGCCAGAAGGTCGTTGCCGTTTACTGTTATCGTTTCATTATCCAAGTCAAAAATCGTAATCTTTTTCCCCTGATCAGCGAGATACAAACGTCCGCGCCCTGTCGCTTTCATCAGCGAACTGCCTTCTCCCGTCAACGCCTTCTTGAACATTTTTCCTACACCGTGCTCCAGAATCCCTTCTCTCTCAAACTTGATATTCCCATTATAGGAAATCATGGCCCCGGATTTCGCCCAGACCTGATCCATCAGGTTCACCTCGAGAATACGCGGGGTTTCCAGCTCAAAATAATCATTTTCTGAATCATCCTGTTTCGTCGCCCTGATAAACTCCTCAATCGAATAGTCTGCCATGACAGATTCCTCCTTTTATGTAGGTTATAGTTCTATACCACACCCCGGGGTGGGTTAGACCATTTATGAAACCTTTGTCTATCGTTTTACGTTTACAATGGAGGAAAGGTTTCATCACCACCTGGCAGGGGAATGATGATTCTATTTGATCTATTCAAACAACCTAAGGACGAGGAGGACCTGTTTATGTATGGTCTTGATGAGAAAAGAAAACAGCTGTTGGAGTATGCCCATTCCGTCTCTGACGAAATGGCAGCACAGAAGCCCGGGGAAGGAAAATGGTCGGTCCTTGAAATTCTGGAGCACCTGTACCTGATGGAACAACTTGTCGTCTACCAGATCAAGCAGGCAGTAAAGCAGGGAGATATCCAGCAGACTTCCGAAAAACCGATCCACCGGACGACGGAAAGGGACTACAAGGTGGAAGCCCCTGAGTCCGTCCGGCCTGAAGGTACGTTCCAAACGATTGCAGAAGCCGAGGATGGATTGAAAAAAACAAGGGAAGCTACGTTATTCCTCATTCATAACAAAGATGAAGAAACATTGAAGAACCGTGTGTTTCCCCACCCCGCTTTCGGAGACATGGACTTGGTGCAGTGGATTGAATTCATCGGCTGGCACGAACTCCGCCACCTTGATCAAATGAAAGAAACTGTGGAAGCTTTATAAACCCGTAGAAAAACACGCAGAGGTAAATCTCTGGCTTGAAATTCCCCGCTTTTTATCGGGCCTTCAGGAACTGAGACCACTCCCTTTCTGCGGAGGAACTTGGCTGGGTGGTCTTCCTATACAAGTGAACCGAGGCCGTGCCCGCGGTAAGTATCCGCCGATAAGTGGAACGTGACCAGGCACACCACCTACAGATCCACTGGATGGCAAGTCAAGTCTCTTGTCTACAGTTGAAAAGCGCAGAGACGAATCTCTGCGCTTTTTCTATCTTTGACGATCCTGTTTACTTTTCAGGCTTCACTTCTTCGCCGTTCTTCCCGGTGTAACGGAGCCCCCATCCTGTCCATGCTGCGATCAGCATAACAAGCAGAAGGAGCCATCCTTGGAACACATACGGGAATACTTCACCAGGCGAAACGACGGGGAGGAAGTCATACTTGTCTGCCGCTCCCTGAACCGTGGCCCAGGAAAGCAGGACACCACCACTCCAAGGGAAAATATACCCCAGGGAAGAGGTCACTGTATCCAGGAAGTTGGCCCGCCGGTATGGATGAATATTCAATTCCTTCCCGATTTTCCTCACAAACGGAGCCGCTGCAATTTCCGCTGCTGTGTTGATTGTGATGAAGGCATTCAAGAAAGCTACAATACCAAAGATGGCGAGTTCAGCTCTGCGGACTACACCATTGATGATGCGGAGGAAGAAGTTCTTAATCACTTCCATCGTCCCTCCTACTTCAAGCATGTAAGCCGCCGCAAGAATGAACAGGATCAAAACAGCCATATTGAAATATCCGCTGATTCCATCAATTAGGGCCCCTTCAATCACAGGGTCCCCTGCTTCATTAAAATGAATATACAGCACTTCCTTTAAGGATATGCCACTCAAATATATGAAAGCCACGGATGCAAGAATCCCCCATGATAAGGACGTCAGAAGATGCTGGCCTCTCAGCGCCAGGATAAGAACGAGTACAAATGGCACCAGCATCAACAGACCGTTGGGTGACACCTGGCTCTGCAGGTCATTGATCACCTGCTGGCTTCCTTGTTCCCCACCGCCGCCGAAAACAATGAAAAGAATCATTGCCGGAACAGCAGCCGCCATGGAGTATTTAAAACGGGAACGGACAACTCCAGGGACATCCGCTTCCTGTGTCGTTGCAGAGACGATCGTTGTGTCAGAAACAGGCGCCAGGTTATCCCCGAATACAGCTCCACTTAAAATCGCTGCAACAAGCAGCACCGGATCCGCTCCTAATATGACACCAGCTGGATACATAAGCACACCGAACGTGGCTACCGTACCGTATCCAGTTCCTACGGCTGTGGAAAATAAGCCGGCGAGCAGAAACGTAATACCGACGAAAGCTCCACCTTCCAGCCCTGTTTGGAAGCCGAACCAGATCAGACCATCCACCAGTCCTCCGGCAGACAGCATATTTGCAAACATGCCGGCCCAGAACCAGGCAATGATCGAAACGATCCCTACCGGCTGAGCCATCCCTGTAATCAGACTCTGCGCATAATCTGACCATTTCGATTTAGTAAAGAACAGACCGAGGCCGATTCCAATCACAATTCCTAAGACAAGCCCCTGCTCTGTAACAAGACCTGCCACACTTAAGACAATGGCCCAAATGATAAAGAAAACCAAAGGAATCGTTGCAGCAAATACCCCGCCATGGAACTCCAGGCGTTTGATTTCTTTTTCTCCTAAGGCTTCATCGATGACTTCTTCATTTCTTCCCTCTTGATCAGCCATCTGATTCCCTCCTCAACAATTACTTAACCTTGTATAGTTTACCACCTGATATGATGGAATATAAACAGCTGAATTGTTACCACTTTAAAGCAAATCAGGATATCATCTGGAAAGCACAGAAACCTCTGATCAGTAATAGTATCTGAACAGACCATTGGTTATAAAGGAGTTATATTATGAAATTAAGGCCGGCAAGGATGGAAGATTTTGAAACGATCAGTCAATGGATCAGGTCAAAGGACGAGCTGAAACAATGGAGCGGCTCCGGTTTTGAGCACCCCCTCTCCTTGAGCCAGTGGGAGAAATACTTGAATGAGGAGGACCGTCAATCGTTCACAGCTCTGTTGGAAGACAGCCCGGCCGGACACATTTCCATCGGCCGGATCGAACCTCTTAAGACAGGAAGAATCGGTCGTGTGATAACGAATCCCGAACACAGAGGAAAAAAGGTTGCTGCACGGATGCTGCGTGAAATCACAACCTACGCCTTCGACCGACTTCATCTGGAGAGCGTCACCTTAGGCGTTTTCGCCTTCAACACCCCGGCTCTCCGGGTATATGAAAAAGCGGGGTTCTCATTCAAAGAACAAGATAAAAATAAGGAAATGACGGAGACCCAGCCTTGGCACACACTGGAAATGTTCCTCACCAAAAATGAATGGAAAAATCAGCGGATGTTTCCATATCATTGATATCTTTGTTTTCTGCTTCAAAAAAAATTAAAATAGAAAAGAAGGTTCTTTACTCAGAGTATAAGGCAGCGCTTACATGTCTATGGCCAGCACACTTTACGGAAGCATTCCTTCCCCCTTGCTGCTTCCATATAAAAGCACAGGGTACTGCTGAACATTTGACTATACAAATTATTCTGATAATATTATGAAGCACAATACTATCCATTTTACAGATCTGACAGGAAGGTGAAATTGTGACAACGCTTAACAGTACAAACGACCACACGACTCCCCTGAGGAGAGATATCCGTTCCCTTGGACAAATGCTTGGAAACATTCTTGTCCATCACGGCGGTGAAGAGTTATTAAATAAAGTAGAAACCATCCGCCAGCTGACCAAAGACTTACGCCAAAACCCTGAACAGCATACTTATAAACAGCTGAAACAAGAAATCCAGAGCCTCGAGCCTCCTATGCGCTCGCAGGTCATCCGCGCATTCTCCATCTATTTCCATCTTGTGAATATCGCTGAGCAGAACCACAGAATCCGCAGAAGAAGAGAATATCAACTCCGTGAAGATCATGGGGCACAGCCTTTTTCATTGGAAAGTGCCGTGGTTAATTTGAAAAACAACAACTTTTCCAAAGAGTTGATTCAAGATGTGCTCCACGACCTTTCCCTTGAATTGATCATTACCGCACACCCGACGGAAGCAACCAAGAGAACTGTGCTCGAAATCCAGAAACGGATTGCTGCAATCCTTCAAAAGCTGGATCACCCGCAGCTCACAAAAGGAGAACGCCAAAATCTTCAGGACAGCCTCCAGAACGAAGTGACAGTTCTATGGCAGACGGATGAACTCCGTGAGCGCAAACCGACCGTCATGGATGAAGTACGGAATGGATTGTACTACTTCGACCAGACGTTGTTTGATGTTCTTCCTGATATTCATCAGGAGCTTGAAAATCGTCTGGAAGATCATTTCCCAGGAGAAGACTGGGACGTACCGAATTTCCTTAAATTCGGATCCTGGATTGGTGGAGACCGTGACGGAAACCCGAACGTGACTCCGGAAATCACTTGGGAAACGCTTGAGAAGCAGCGCCGTCTTGCTTTGAAAAAATATGACCAGGTCCTTGTGGAGCTGATGAAACGATTCAGTCACTCTTCGACACAAGTGACCGTGACCGACGCTCTGAAACGATCGATCGAGGAGCAGGAACCTCTTCTTTCTGAAGAAAAGAGATGGCGGGATGACCGGGAAATCTACCGCAGGAAGTTTGCCATCATCCTTGAACGCCTGCGTCAAGTAGGCCGGTCTGAGATTGGTTATAAAGATGCAGACGAACTGCATGAAGACCTTCTCCTTATACAGGAAAGCGCCCAGACCCACCAGCCGAACCGAGGCGAACTCAAAAAATTGAGAAAGTTGATCCGACAGGTGGAAATGTTCGGCTTCCATCTCGCTACTCTGGACATCCGTAATCACAGCGGGGAGCATGAAGCTGCGGTTACCGAACTGCTCCGTAAGGTTGGAATTGAAGAGGACTATTCAGCTCTCTCTGAAGAGCGGAAGCTGGCCGTCCTTCAGGATGTATTGAAAGACCCGCGTCCGATTTCCCTGCTGAACGAGGATTATTCAGAGTCCACCCAGCAGATGCTGACCGTTTTCCAAATGATCCGTAAAGCTCACCTGGAGTTCGGTAAACGCTCCATTGAAGTTTACTTGATCAGTCATACAGAAGCCGCAAGTGATCTTCTGGAAGTTCTTGTCCTTGCTAAAGAGGCGGGTATTTACAGACTTCACGCCGATGGCACAGTGGAAAGCAACATCAATGTTGCCCCGCTGCTGGAAACCGTGGACGATCTCGTTGCCGGACCTGAGATTCTTAAAACTGTGTTTGATATGGACATATACAGCCGTCACTTGAAAAAGCGCGGCAGTTCACAGGAAATTATGCTTGGATATTCCGACGGCAGTAAAGATGGTGGAACACTCACGGCCAACTGGCGTTTGTACAAGGCTCAGCAGGAAATCCGTGAAATGGCCGAGGATTATGGTATCGGTCTCAAGTTCTTCCATGGCCGCGGAGGCTCATTAGGCCGCGGGGGCGGACCATTGAACCGCAGCCTGCTGTCACAACCTGCTGAAACCCTGGGTGAAGGAGTGAAGATCACCGAACAAGGAGAAGTGCTTTCTTCCCGTTATCTGCTACGTGACATTGCTTACCGAAGCCTGGAACAGGCAGCCTCCACCCTTGTGGAAGGCGCAGCCAATGTCTCGAAGGAATCGGAGCAGGGCCACCACCGTGAAGACACATGGGAACAGGCCATCGAAGAAATTTCCGAAGTGTCTCTTAAAAAATACCAGGACCTTGTCTTCGGCGACCCTGAATTTCTTACGTACTTCAATGAAGCCACGCCGCTTCAGGAAATCAGCGGCCTGAATATAGGGTCACGGCCAATGAAGCGTAAGGACAGCTCCAAGTTTGAAAATCTGCGCGCCATTCCATGGGTCTTTGCCTGGACACAGAACCGCCAGCTCCTCCCTGCCTGGTACGCCGCAGGAACGGGTCTCGCTTATTATGCCGATCAAGGCAGCGAGCAACTTGACCAATTGCAGCAGATGTATGAAAACTGGCCGTTCTTCCGTTCTACCATCAATAACCTGCAGATGGCCCTGACGAAAGCCGACATTCAAACGGCCCGTGAGTATACCGAGCTTGTCCAGGATGAAAAGATCGGAAAGCGGATCTTCAATGAAGTGGTTGAAGAATATGAGCGTACGAAAGAAATCCTCCTCCGGATTACAGGAGATGATGAACTGTTGAATCATCAGCCGACGATCAAGGAATCCGTCCGTCTGAGGAACCCTTACGTCGACCCATTGAACTTCCTGCAGGTGGAGTTGATTAAAGAGCTCCGCAAGGAAGAAGATCCAAACGATGAAATTCTAACAGAAGTACTGCTGACGATCAGCGGAATCGCTGCAGGACTTCGTAATACAGGTTGATCAACAAAACTGCCGGCCAAACGCCGGCAGTTTTTTTATGTGGTTCATCAAATCCGCTGAATTGGACATAGTAAAACAGACATCAACCACATAAAGTGAGGGAATCATCATGATTAGTATCCTTTTAGGACTTGTTTTACTCATGCTTCTCGCCTACCTGGGCTGGTCCATCATCTGGATTGCTCCGCTCGTATCAGGCTTTGTCGCAATTCTAAGCGGAATGGACATCCTTCCTGCCTATACGGACACGTACATGCAGGGATTCGTAGATTTTGCAAAAGACTACTTCCCCATCTTCCTATTCGGTGCGATTTTCGGAAAGCTGATGGAGGATACAGGAGCTGCCCAGTCCGTCGCTCACAAAATCTCCAGTGTCATTGGGAAAAAACGGGCCATCCTTGGTATGCTGCTGTCGGCTGCTATTCTAACCTACGGCGGTGTCAGTCTGTTCGTCGTCGTTTTCGCTGTTTATCCTCTCGCTGTAGCGATGTTCAGAGAAGCGAATGTTTCAAGAAAACTGATCCCGTCCACCTTTGTTCTCGGCGCTTTCACATTTACGATGACCGCTGTTCCGGGTACACCACAGATTCAGAACATCATTCCGATCAATACATTCGAGACCAATACGATGGCGGCACCGATTCTGGGCATCGCCGCCGCTTTAATCATGGCTGTCGGCGGATACTTTTATTTGAAATTCCGCGAAGGCCGGCTGACTAAAAATGATGAAACCTTTACAGAACCTGAAGGGGATAACCAGGTGAAAAGTGTCAACGAGGAAGAACTTCCAAACTGGATTTTATCCACCATCCCCCTCATTGCAGTAGTAGCGACGTTGAATATATTTGACTTGAATATCCTGACCGCCCTGCTCATCGGAATTCTGCTGATTATGGCATTTAACTGGAAAGATTATAAAGACTTTATCAAAGCCATAAACGGCGGTGCCTCCGGATCGGTTATGGCGACCATTAATACAAGTGCGGCTGTTGGTTTCGGGACAGTGGTTACCGCTTCCCCCGGATTTGATACAGTGAAAGAGCTTATTTTCAGTATTCCACTCAGCCCATATTTTTCAGAAGCTTTCGCTGTCCAGCTGTTAGCGATGATCACCGGCTCTGCTTCTGGTGGTATGGGAATCGCTTTGGAAGCGCTCGGTCAGGAGTATTATGATATAGCAGTGAATCAGGGACTCAGTCTGGAAGCCTTCCACAGAATTACCTCTGTAGCTTCAGGTGCTTCCATCCTTCCTCATAACGGGGCACTGCTGACTTTATTCACGGTTACCGGCCTGACCCATAAGGATTCCTACAAGGACGTATTCGTAGTGGGCTTGGTCATTCCAATGATTGCAACCATAGCCATCATCCTGCTGGCTATGATGGGAATCAATTAACCCGGCTGCCTCAGACATATCCAAATGATCATATAGAAAAAAGGGAGGAACTTCTCATGATGAGAAGTTCCTCCCTTTTTTATCTAAGTCATAAAAAAACCCTGCACCAAGGACAGGGTTTTCCTTTATTTATGGTTTTATTGAACGGTATACCCTCCGTCAATGACTGCAGCCTGACCGGTGATGCTTTTCGCTTTGTCACTGACAAGGAAAATGGCGTAGTCAGCAACCTCCTGGACCTGAAGGAGACGTTTCTGAGGGACAAGTGGATAGATGACTTCTTCCAAGGCTTTTTCTTTCTTAATGTTCCGCGTGTTCGCCAGGTCCTCCAGCTGATTCTGAACAAGCGGCGTATCCACATAGCCTGGGCAGATCGCATTAACGGTAATGCCATCATCAGCTCCCTCCAGAGCCGTCACTTTCGTCAGCCCGATAACCCCGTGCTTGGCACTGTTGTACCCTGCTTTACCGGCAAACCCAATTAAACCGTTGATGGAAGCCATATTCAAGACACGTCCATACCCTTGCTTTTTCATATGGGGAAAGGCGTGCTTGATTCCGAAAAATGGGCCTTTGAGCATAATATCAAGAATCAATGCAAACTTCTCAGATGGAAATTCCTCCACCGGAGCCACGTGCTGAATCCCGGCATTATTGACGAGAATATCGATACGGCCGAATTTACTGACTGTTTCTTCAATCGCATGCTTCACATCTTCTTCTTTCGCTACGTTGGCGACAACACCTTCGACCGTAAAGCCTTGAGATCGAAGCTCCTCGACCGATTTGTCCAATGTTTCCTGGTTGATATCATTTAACATAACTTTGGCACCGGCTTTTGCAAATTCCGTAGCAATTTCCAAACCGATGCCTTGGCCTGATCCTGTAATTAAGGCAGATTTTCCTTCTAACACGATAATTCCTCCTTCTAGGTTCATCACTCCTTACCTTTCCCACTTTTCCGGAAAAATGCACAAAAAACTCAGCCTTTGAAAGGCTGAGTTTTTTCAGCTTGTAGAGAAACCTTTTTTCCAGTAACTCAAAGGAGCGGTCACCAATATAGGATTTTCTCAAAGCGGCAGTAACGCAGCTTGTCCTGTGCTTTTGAAACAGCGAAGAAGCGATGCTCAACGTTCTCTTTTATCATAGGATAAAGCAGTCTTCCCACAGGCATCGGCACGAGAAGCGTTCGGTGGTGACGTCTCCGGGAACAGTGCGAGCGGAAGATCCACTTGGTCCAATGGTTTTCTTGACCAAGTCAGCGGAGGACGTGCCCGCGGCAGGCATCCACCGATAAGCGGAACGTGCCCTCTCAACATGACATACGGACAACTCTAACTGGGTAGGACGAACTTTTTCTTTAGTATAGTTTTCCCTGGCGGTACATAATGTTGGACAATTTCATAACGGAGTGGATATAGCAGTTTTGACGGAGCGGGAACGGATCTCCGAAAAACTGCGGAAGAATCGTATCCATCGTATGTTTCATTTTATCGAACAGCCGTTCAAATACTTCGTCTTCGTTCATGAAACGCGCCTCTCTTCCCTGCACCCATTCATAGAAGGAAACGATCACACCACCGGCATTGGCGAGGATATCCGGAATGATCAAGACACCTTTATCCGCCAGATGCTTATCTGCTTCCTCTGTAATAGGTCCGTTAGCGCCTTCAACAATAATTTCTGCCTGGATATCCTTCATGTTGCCTTCGTGAATCTGATCTTCCAGCGCTGCAAGGAACAGGACGTCGACATCCATGGTAAGCAGTTCATCCCGGTCTCTGATTTCTGCTTGGAGTTCGTGCTCTTCCAGCTGCTGATCTTCGGTGGGAAGGTCTCCATCATTCTGTTTCGTGAATTCCACAAGTGCTTCAATATCCAGCCCATCACGGTTGTACAACATGACGTTTGCATCGCTGACAGCGACCACTTTGTTGTTCAAGTAATCACATTTCCTGGATTCAAGCGCGGCTACTGATCCAAGGTTTCCAAAGCCCTGAACAGCCATTTTCAATTCTTTATCGGCATGATTCAGCGCCGTTTTGGCAAATATATTATCGGTTCCTTCCAGCCAGTCCTTATTATTCTTCAAGAAGTCATGCAGCATATAGCGGAACGTAAAGTAGACACCTTTCCCTGTTGATTCGCGGCGTCCAAGTGACCCACCGTTCACAATGCTTTTGCCTGTAAAACTGTTGCGGTAGGGTTCTCCCGGATGGAGCGCCTTGTACTCTCCCATCATCCAGTCCATTTCCCGTTCTCCCGTTCCTACGTCAGGAGCTGGTATGTCTTTATCAGGCCCCAGAATATCGTTAAAATACTGGACATATTTTTTGCAGATCAGATTCAGTTCCTTCACACTGTAATCTTTGGGATTGATTCCGACGCCGCCTTTTCCTCCGCCGAACGGCAGCTCATGAAGGGCATTTTTCAACGTCATCAGCTTAGCGAGGTTGGCCACTTCGTCTTCATGGACCGATTCATGGAAGCGGATCCCGCCTTTATATGGGCCTACCGTATCACTGTGTTGGATACGAAAGGCTGGAATACGAACGATCTGACCGTCCTCCATAGGAACTCTTAAGTATGATTTATGCACGTGATTCGGTGTGGATAGAAGGGCCACCAGTGATTTATACGCCTGCTCTCTGGACTGGTACTTCAGATCCGGTAGAAAATCTTCATCTTCCATAACTGCTTTCAGTGACTCTTCGATGATTGATTGTTGTCTCTGCATACATAAAGCCTCCGATCTAATGATAAGGTCCTGTGCTGATTTTCACTCACTAAATTACCCATACCCTAATTTTTCCACGTGAAACGTTTCCTAACCATTAAAAAAGCTCCCTAAATAAGGGAGCTTTTGGCTGTAGAAAAAGTCTGTGTTAACCAGTTAGAGTTGTCCATTTGTCGTGCCAAGGGCCACAATCCGCTTTTTGGTGGATGAATGCCGTGGGCATCACCACCGAAGGCTCCTCGTGTATGCAGATTCAAAAGAACAGCATGGGCTGCGTTATGGCCGCCTGCGTGGAAAAGAAAAAGGGAAAGAACAGGCGCTGATCACGGATGCCTGCCGGAATATGGACAAGACTCTCCTCCATCCAGCAAGGGTGAGCTGGGTGGATGGAGGAGAGTCATTTTCGATGTTAAAGAACTCCCAAGGAGCGGTGCCCCTTCCACTCCTGCGGAAGAACGAGTGGTCCGAGATCGCCGAGCGTGGGTGTTGCGAGGAAGCTCGGGCGCTCGTCCGCGGAAAGGGAAGGGGCTTTCGCTCCTGGCGGCAAGAAAGAAAAAAGCTTGTAAAGAAACAGAGGTTTCTCTACAAGCTGAAGCTCCCTGAATAAGGGAGCTTTTTGTTCAACCTAAAATATTATATCCAGAATCCACATACACGATTTCGCCGGTTACCCCCCGGGATAGGTGACTCATCATAGCCAGCGTCATATCGCCGACCTCTTCCTGTGTCACATTTTTTCTAAGCGGAGACGTTTCTTCGATCTTGCTGAGAATTTCATTGAAGCTTGGTACACCCTTTGCAGCGAGCGTACGGACAGCTCCCGCAGAAATCGCATTCACACGGACCTGCTGCTGTCCCATATCTTCAGCGAGGTAACGGACAGCCGCTTCAAGGGAGGCTTTTGCTACCCCCATGACGTTGTACCCTTTCACCAGGCGCTCCGCACCGAGATAGCTCATAGCCATCAATGAACCGCCTTCTGTCATATACGGCCGCGCCGCTTTGGCTACCGCTATGAGGGAGTAAGCACTCGTATCATGAGCGAAGGCAAAGCCGTCCCGGGACGTTTCAATAAAGTCGCCTTTCAAGTCTTCCGCATGGGCAAAGGCAATGGAGTGACAGACCCCGTGGATCACACCTGCCTGCTCTCCGATTGTCGTAAAGGCCTCCTGGATGCTTTCGTCATTGTTTACATCACACTGAACAACAGCTCCCGCCTCGACGCCTTCTTCTTCAAGAAGCTTCTGCAGTTTCGTATAGCTGCGGTCTTTTCTATATGTAAAAATGACATTCGCTCCTGCCTTGTAGAGGGACCTTGCTACGCCCCAGGCAAGGCTCCGCTTATTGGCTACACCCATCACGACGATGTTCTTATCTTTCAACTGTAAAATGTCTTCCATAATTACCTCCAGTGAATCTTTTCTCGACTACTTATCTTACCATACTTATTTGCCGGGCTCCTCTAATTCTACATGAGCAAATCTTCCACCTAAAGAGGTAAAACGAAGTCCAGAGGTGACGGGCAGCGGGTGGATGAAACAGGGGCCATCATAGACAAAGGTATGGAATTCCCCATGTTCCCCGCACAGATCCACCCCTTCAGGAAGAGCATTCAGAAAATCCATGTTGAACGTCCTTCCTGCATACTCTTCAGGCAGCACGTCGGTATCCACGGTCGTGACGATGCTTTTAAAGCCAAGCTGGATCAACGTCTCTGCTGGTTCTTTTGCCGGCTGTTTCCACAAAGGAAATATTCCTTCCATCCCTATCCTATCCAAGAGCTGCAGGCGGTAATCTTTGATATCCTCAAGAAAAAGATCGGCGTAGACGACAGCGGAGACATCTTCCTTCCTCAGCTGCTCCGCTTGTCGTCCCAACGCCTGCTCGTACTGTTCATTGGAGGCCTCTTCCGGAAGTTCCACCTCGTATAAGGGCAGCTGCAGAGCCTCAGCCTGGCTCCTTATCCATTCCGTTTTCACTTCGTGGACCGGAAGCCTCTTCCTTTCTGCAGACACGGTTGAGATCAACCCTTTTACAGTATAGGCAGGATCATTCAGCATCAGGGATAAAGCAAAAGCAGAATCTTTCCCGCCACTCCACGATACAACCACACGTTCCGTCATTGCGCTCCCCCTATCTCCGTTTTCTTCCATTCCAGTAAGCCCCGTCTTCCATGTGGACAAAAGGCAGTTCTGTGTCCACTTCTCCATAAATCATCGTTCGTGCTTCATCTTTCCCTGCAAGCCACTGATGAAAGTCCAATTCCACCGGCTCCTGATCTCCGCCTAAAGCAAACCATGCCTTTCCTTCCTTCGGGAGGTAGCCGGCTGTATGAATCGTACCAGCCCATTGGTCATAGAGATCCGAAAATACACCGCCGGCTGTATCATTCATCAGACGGAAAGCTTCGTAAGCCCCGGAAAGCTGTTCACGTCCGGCCTGAACAGCCTCCATCCGCCGTTTGGAATCCACCAGATGGTTCCGGTTTTCCTCTACCATGATTTCAAAATGGTTGGTACACACATCCGCTTCCCTTACAGCCGTTCCACGCGGAGAAGCTTCCACAACATACGTACGTCCGCTCGGATCATATACCGTGTAGCTGAACGAATGACGATGGGGGATTTCTTTCAGCATCGCCACGGCTTCCTCTACATCCGCACAGGATTCGAGGATGATTCTTCCAATCATACAGCAGATAAACCCATCTCCCGGCCTCTTCCGGTGCATAAAGTTATAGCCGAGAACGAGTCCCTTTTCATTCATCCCATCCATACGACCGGTAATTCTCTGCGTCGGTCCGATTGTGCTGTATCCCTGATCTTCCGGTTGAAACAAGGCGTAACGCCCTTCATACGTTTTCGGCATATAATCATAATTACGGATAAAATACCCGTCTCCCGTCATGATGGAGCAGCCGCTTCGTTTATAGTCAACCCGGTAGCCGCCGAATTCCATCATCACCCGTTCCATCGGCCACCCCAGGGCATCCCTGAGGCCCAGCAGTTCATCCCAAATGCCCGGAGCAAAGCGGGTAATCGCCTCCTTCACTTCTGATTCTTCTACTGTAAAACGCGGGATACGTACCTTCCACTGTTTTTCCCGGTTTTTTATCGTCATCGAATTTTTCAGCTGCTTCCCCTGAAAATATCCATAATCGTAATGGGAGCCTCGAAATTGTACCACCCTGCTGTATACCTGCTTCATCATCTGACCCTCTCTTTTTTCTGAATTAGCTTCATTCTACTATGTCTTCCTTCATCAGAAAAGACATCCATATTCTGCCACAACCAGGAATAAATGCGCCATTCATATAGTTTTTCGACGATTTTTTTGATACGCTAATGATTGTAACAAATGATAGAAAACGTTTACGAGAAGGGAACGCAGGGGACTTGAATTTGTGAAGGTGGTGGAACAAAAGTGAAAAAAGTTGTCATTTTAGGTGGGGGATACGGCGGCATGAACGCTCTTCACGGGCTGCTTGACGGCGTAAGGGATGATGTACACATCACCGTGATCGACCGGAACCCATACCATTCATTGAAGACAGAATTTTATACCATTGCTGCAGGCACGGAATCCGACCGTCATGCCCGTGTAGACTTTCCTGAGCATGAGCAGGTGGATTACGTTTTTGATGAAATTGAAAACATTGATGTTGAAGCCGGGCACGTCCGGGTGAAAGGCGGCCTTGAGCCTGTTCCTTATGATTATCTCCTTATCGGACTGGGTTGTGAGGATAACTATCACGGCATCGAAGGGGCGCAGCAATTTACAGAGAGTGTCCAGACGTTCTCCAAAGCCCGTAGTGCCGGCTATTCCATCAATAACCTCGGAGCATACGGCAAAATTACCGTTGTAGGCGCCGGGCTGAGTGGCATTGAAGTCGCTTCTGAGGTACGTGAAAGCCGGCCGGATTTGAACATCCGTCTGCTTGACCGGGGCTCTTCTGTATTGAAAGCTTTTGATTCAAAGATTCAGGAATATGTGGAAAAGTGGTTCAATGACAATGGTGTCGAGGTTATCCACCATGCCAATGTGGAGTACGTCGAGAAGGATGGGGTCTGCAACAACGGCCTTTGTTATATCAATGATGTCACAGTATGGACCGCTGGTGTACGTCCGAATTTCCTCGTACGAGAGCTTCCTTTTGAAAAAGATGATCAGGAAAAAGTCATCATTAATGATTTCTACCAGGTACCCTCTCATCAAAATGTCTATGTTGTAGGAGACTGTGCGTCTTCCGAGTACTCTCCAAGTGCACAGCTGGCCGGCCAGCAAGGCGAAAAAGTTGCAGATGTCCTTCGTGCCGTTCTCCAGGACCGCGTACCGGAACGTCCCGGCGACGTTAAACTGAAGGGATCCCTCGGCTCGCTTGGAAAAAACGACGGATTCGGCAATATGCTCCAAAAGCCTATGACCGGTGTCCTCCCTCGTCTTGCCAAGTCAGGAGTCTTGTGGCTGAGCAAACGACATTAAAAAGAGATCGATCACAAGGTGTGATCGATCTCTTTGTTTATACATACGATTTCTCAAGCAGGCCGCCAAGATAACGGGCAAGCTCAAGCATGCCGTAAATGCCGGCCGCAGCCTCGGCATCCGAGTTGTAATTCGTGTTTGTGTTAACGTCGTAAGTGTAAAGATTCCCTTCCGCATCCTGGATCGCTTCGATTCCTGCAACCTGAACGTTGTTCTCCTTTAAAAATGCCTCATAATGATCGACAATTTCCGGACGATAATTTTCCAGAATTTCAAACTTTGCTTTCGGTGCTTCCGCTTGTTGATCTGTCGGGCAGTAAAGGTCTTCGATTGTGCAGGCATCAGCCGGACATAACTCAAATCCTTCTGATGTATCCACTTTCACCCCGTAGACAAACTTCCCACCGACAAATTCATGGCGGACGATGTAAGGTTCGGGAGCCTCGATATACTGTTGAATCAGCGTTATTCCATCGACCGGTTCCTCAAAGGAGGGGCCGTCGATATATTCTCTCAGAGCTTCAGTCGAATGAAACAATTGAACCCCCTGACCTTTTCCGGCACGGTTATGCTTTGTGATGAAAGAGGATTGATCAAGCTTGCGGGCCGCTTCAAGAATGTTGTATCTGCCCACGGCTGTGATGGTTTTGGGTGTTTGAATACCTGCCTGATTCAAGGCCATGTACTGATTCACTTTACTTACCTCAAGACGAAGCGCGCGGCTGCCATTAATCACCGTCCGGCCGTGGCGCTCCAGCCAAGCAAGGACAGCCTCTGTATATTCCGGTGCAAAACGGTGATTTCTCGTATGAGACGATGCGCTGATCCTGTTATAAAAAATGCCTTCCGGAGGCTCGCTTGTCAGATCAAGCGTCCCTTGATCCAGATGCCATAACTCGTAGGGAAGATCTAATTCTTCCAGCCGTTCCGTCAAGTGGCCGGTCCATTCGTCGTTTTCATGAAGTACATAGATTTTACTCATGCCAGGACTCCTTTCATTTCGATACTTTCTTTATTTTATCATAAAATCCCGATAAAGTTACTAGGATATGATCTATCCACCGCCCTTTTTACCGACCCTTCAAAAGGCACAGCATCCCAGGACGAAAAAACACCCTCCACAATGGAGGGTGTTGAGGTCAGCTTGCTTTCGTTGTAAGGACACGCTGCTGTTTCTGCACTTTGTGTTTGATCACCTGCCACACGAACCATGTGAAGACGGCTGTCCAGATGACGGCGCCTAATATCATGGATGTGGAGTAAGCAAGGCCGAATCCTTCCGGCGCATAAAAGATGTAGGTACTGACCACCGCAGTCATAAACAGCGCGGGCACACTGCAGATCCAGTGGAACTTCGCCTGCTTCATCAAATACATGGCTCCCGTCCAAAGCATGACGGTGGCCACTACCTGGTTCGACCAGCCGACATAACGCCAAAGGAAACTGTAGTCCATCTGTGTGAGCATGAAGGTTGGGATAGCGACAGGTACAGCAAGGAGAATCGTCGCCCATTTCCCATTCCATTCTTTATTCGTAAACCCTTTGAGCAGATCCACCAGCATCATTCGGGACGACCGAAGCGCTGTATCCCCTGTCGTAATGGGGAGGATGATGACACCGAGAACAGCAAGAATACCCCCGAGAGTCCCGAGCGTAGATGTACTGATTTCGTTGACCACGCCGGCCGGACCGCCTGCGTCAAGCGCCGTTTGAAGCTCTCCTGTGCCCCCGAAAAAGGCCATTCCAGCTGCGGCCCAGATCAAGGCAATGATACCCTCGGCAATCATTGCGCCATAAAATACTTTTCTTCCTTCGCTTTCTTTTTTCAACGTCCGGGCAAGGATCGGGCTTTGAGTACTATGAAACCCTGAAATGGCACCACAGGAAACGGTAACCATCAGCAGCGGCCAGATGGGAAGTTCCTGAGGATGGAGGTTCTCCACAGTCAGGTTTGGAACCGGGTGATCAAAGAAGAACAATCCAATTCCGATACTGACGGCCATAAAGATAAGAATCGCCCCGAAAACCGGGTACACTTTTCCGATAATTTTATTGATAGGAAGAACAGTCGCCACCAGAAAATAAGCAAAAATAAGCAGGATACATGTAAAGAAACCAAGCGGTGTAACCTCTGCCATCAGCTGAGCCGGCCCTGCAGTAAATGCAGCGGCAACCAGCACCATCAAACCAATCGATAGAATATTAATAACGACACGGGCTGGGTTTCCAAGATATTTCCCTACAAGGCCGGGGAACTGCTCGCCTTTATGCCGAAGAGACATCATTCCAGAGAAGTAATCGTGGACCGCTCCTCCGAAAATTGATCCAATGACAATCCATATAAATGCAACGGGCCCGTAAAGAGCACCCATAACAGCACCAAAAATCGGTCCAAGCCCAGCGATATTGAGAAGCTGGATCAAACTCGCTTTCCACCAGCTCATAGGCATGTAGTCAAATCCGTCATTTTGTTCATAGGCCGGTGTCGTCTTTTCGTCATTGATGACAAAAATGCGTTCGACCACCTTTCCATAAACCAAATAACCGAGAATAAGTAAAACAACAGATGCGATAAATGTGACCATCGCTGAGCCTCCTTCCAAATGAGAATATAAAAAGTATTCTAGCCGCTTCTTTGTCGAATAACAACCCATTATCTGAATATTTATTTTTTTATTCTTTTTTTTCTTGAAGTAAAGCGTTTGCACCTTAAAAGTACATAAAAAAGAGCCTTCTGCTCGATGCAGAAGGCTCTTTTTTATGTATGAAACCTGCCACCCTGTAGGAATGGTTAAGTTTCCCGCAGTCGTAATGATCGCAGGGCGGCATTACTGATAATTTAACACAACACGCCGAAAGCATCAAACCATGCATCCCTTCCTCTGTAAAAAAGGTTCACTGGTTTGAGCAGTGATAGCTGTCCTCATTTCCGAAACGATTCAAAAGGTCGTCCAGATCCTGGGAAATGCGCAGCAGCTCCGGATCCTCCGGGTTCTTATTATATATGTCATACATGTGTTTTCTTAATTCCTCAATCTGCTTTTCAAGTCTTTCTTTATAAGGCATGCCCTCAACTCCTTCCTCAATCATTTTCCCCGTTTCCTGAAGCCTAAACCGAAAAAAACGGGAGACGTTCCTTTTAAAGAACGAAGGCCGCGGGTTAACCGCCGGCGGATAACGCTATGTCCAAAGAAAAAAACGTGGTAAACTTTAGCCACATACATAAAAGGAGGCAGAACCATGTTCCAAACGATTTCCACCACCCAGGCACCCGGTGCCATCGGACCTTACTCCCAGGCGGTTGACCTTGGCAGCCTTGTTTTTCTTTCCGGCCAGATCCCTCTGGATCCTGCTACGATGGAATTTGTATCCGATGACGTCACTGAACAGACCCATCAGGTTATGAAAAACTTGAAAGCTGTTCTGAAGGAAGCCGGTCTCGACTTTTCCCATGTAGCTAAAATGAATATCTACCTTGCTTCCATGGATGACTTTGCCGCTGTGAACGACGTATATGCCGGCTATTTGAAAGAACCTTATCCAGCACGCGCCGCCGTTGAGGTCAGCAGACTGCCTAAAGGAGCCAGAGTAGAAATCGAAGCCGTAGCTGTTCGAAAATAGCCAAAAACAGAGCCCTTACCGGCTCTGTTTTTTTAGTCTTCATCCTTAATATCAGGATCTTCCGGAATCGGGCTGTTCAAATACTCCTGAATCAATTCCCTGTAGTGTTCCATCTGCTCCAAATGCTTGGAGAATTGATGTTTATTGATCAGCCACTGCTCCCCATCATGGACCGTTTTAATTTTATTATGATGAATCAGATACTCGATATAGTCATCAGGAAGCTCCAGGTATGCAGCAGTTTCCTTTACAGTCATATACATAAGGACGCCCCCTTTCTCTCCCCTATTTTAACATGATTTCCACCACGAGCCGGTTTCTTTTTGTCTCACATCGGGAAATACTTCTTTAAGCAATCATAAGTTAAAGAAGGAGTGAACAAAGAGAGATGGCTTCTACATTTACATCCTCAAGCAATTCAGATGCTCAACAAACCAAGGAGGATATAAAACCATGGGTCCGCCGGCTGGCCCGGTTCGGTTTTATGGCCAAGGGAACGGTATACATGCTGATCGGCCTCCTCACTTTCATGGCAGTGATCGGTGTCGGGGGCGGAAAAACGACCGGAACATCCGGTATGTTCCGTACCGTGGCTCAAGTAGCTTTTGGTGAAATCCTGTTATGGGGTGTGGCCATCGGCCTGCTCGGCTACATTATCTGGCGGCTGATCGAAGCCGTTCTTGACCCGGCAAATAAAGGCAGTGACGCAAAAGGGATCATTACCCGGATTGGGTATGTCGTAGCTGCTGTCATTTATGGTGGTATTGCCTACAATGCAGTGAAAATTGCTATGAATGCAGGCTCAAGCGGCGGAAGTACGGAAAAAACCATGTCCGCGCAATTGTTATCCCAGCCTTTCGGTCAATGGCTCGTCGGAGCTGTCGGGCTCATTACGATCGGGTATGCCGTCTACGAATTTTACCAAGGATCCACAGGACGGTTTATGAAATCTTTCAATCATGGTGATATGGATAAGCATCACCGAAAAGTAGCTGAAACGAGTGGACGCTTCGGTTTATCTGCCCGTGGCGTTGTGCTTGGTTTAATTGGGTTCTTCTTCATCAGGACCGCTTTGACGTCCAACCCTGATCAGGCTAAAGGCATGGACGGTGCTCTTTCTGAAATATCTCAGCAGCCCTTTGGGCAGGTCCTTCTCGGTATTGCTGGATTGGGATTGATGCTGTACGGCATTTATCAAATCGTCCGCGGGCGTTACACACGCATGAACTTCGGCGCAAAATGATTGCTGCAGACTTGATGTATGACGTTCGTGGTTGTGCTATACTAAGCCTACGAATGACATCAGGAGGACGTTATGCTTACATTTGAAGAAAAAGTTGCAATCATTGAAGAGTTTTCGGAATTAGACCGGAAAGATGTCTCGCTTGGACGAGTGAATTTCCACTATGAGGACAGCCTTTATGATAAGAAAATCATCGTATACCGCCTTCATCCAAATGGCAACGGCTTTGTCTATGCCGGTGAAATCGAAGGCGCAGACACGGATGAGCGCGGCATGATCAATATTAAAGACTACAGCGCCGATGCTTTGAGACATTTAATCAAAGAGGCGGTTGACTCGCTTTCCTTATCCCCGGCTGAAAAAAATCCGGTTATGGAAGAATGGCTGAACAACCGCGATCAGGCTTTGATTTTATTAAGAGAAGAAGACGGCTACAACGTCTATGCTGATGAAACATTGGAAGGCGCGTTCAACTCCTATCAGGAGGCAGCGTCTTTCCTTGAGCAGGAAGGATTCAGCCGTCTTTAAAAAAGAGCCCCTCCGGGCTCTTTTTTTTTGGTTCCGCCGACCCAGCCTGCATAAGCTGTAATAAAGGAGGTCTGCGTCATGCAGCATTACTTCAGGCGGCAGGCAGAAACGGCAGTTGTTACAGCTTTTGCTTACGGAGACGTCAACGGAGACTCCATCACCGACTATGTGTACCTGACCGGGTACCAGTCTTCCGACAGCCCGTACGTAACCGGCATTACGCTCATTATCCAGGACGGGCGTACCCAGCAGTTTTACAGTATTCCCCTCATTACAAACACTGGATATCAACCCCGGCTGTTCTTAGGTGATTTCACGGGGAATGGCACCGATAATATTTTAATCAGTATGGACTCAGGCGGAAGCGGCGGTTTTGGTTATTACTATGTCTATGCATTCTTAAACAATCAGCCTTCTCTTCTATTTAATTATGAGACCTTCGATTCTTTATTTACGTATTCCGTCACTTACCAGAATGATTATAAAGTGGACGTGACGAATGAGACACTCGCCCTGTCTTTTATCATTGACCTGAGTAACCGCGGTGAGGACTATCTTTCTGAAATCTATGCTGATGACGGGACACTGCTCATCCCGATCGAAGGATCAGTATCCGGACTCAATCAGTTATATCCGATCGACTTCAACGGTGATGGTGTATATGAATTATTCGCATTCCAACGTGTCATCGGACGGTATAATGCCGATGGCCTCGGCCTCATCCAAACGCCCCTTTCCTGGAACGGGCAGCAGTTCATCCCTTTTTCCAATCAACAGTACCTCGCCGTTTCCGGACAATCATCCGAGTAAATAAATAAGTGTAGAATCAAATGCTCCGACTGGGAAATTTTAAGTTATAGAACGGTGAAATAGGGTATAGGTACAATAATGCTTATCGGAAGGAGACCAAAGATGGACAGTTTAAACCAAAGACTCGCGCAATACTTTGAAGATAACCAGACGAAACTTGTCAGTGAACTGCTTCCCGCAACATTGGACCAATTAGAAATCGACTATACCGATCAGGAATTGACTTATCACTTCGATATGCTGTCCCTGCTTCTTGATCGTGTGGCGAGAAGTCTTCTGCAGCATCCAGAGGAAACCAACGCCGCCGAAATCGGTTATGATACGAATAATTACCTCTACTCCCGTGGGGTGCTTCTCAAACAGACCGTAGATGTCCTCTGCGTTTTCCGCCTCTCCTTGATGAAGCACATGAGAAAATCAGACATGATCAAGGAAGCGAAGGTGGAAGAGGGCTTTCTCGTTACGGAAGAAGTGGTGACTGCCTTTGATGCAGCGATTCGTGCAACCACAGATAACTATAATAAATTGAAAGAACAAGAACATGAGAAAATCGAGAAGGACTTAAATGAAGTATCAACCCCAGTGGTGCTCATTGATGAATTTCAGGCTGTGCTGCCCCTGGTAGGAGAATTCTCACCGGACCGTTTTGAAGTCGTTAAAGATCATACCCTTCATAAAGTGAAAGAATACGGCCTGCGTCTGTTGTTCATTGATTTCTCCGGCATTGCCACGTTTGATGATGTATTCATTCATGACTTATTCAATCTAACGAAAACCATCAAACTGCTCGGTACGAGGACCGTCCTGACCGGCATCCGGACAGAAATGGCTATGGCTGCCATCGATTCAGAAATCAGCTTCAAAGAGCTGGAAACCTACAATGATTTGAAACAGGCACTGCTGTCCGTCAATCAAGACGGCTAACAAACTTCATTTGAACAGGAGAATGCATTGACCTATCCCCACTTTTCTACATAACCAATGGTCAATCCCAATAAAAAAAGCATCAAGCCAGGGCTTGATGCTTTTTCAAATGCTTTACTTTTGATTTGCATGAGAACGTGGAAACCTGAACAGAATCGCAAGAATTCCTGATAACGCCAGGAGAATGGGATAAAAGGCAAACGGTACAATGCTGACGGGTGATATACTCGCTACACTGGCGGCAGATAAGATCTGCGCCCCATACGGAATCAGCCCCTGCACCGAGCTTGAGAAGATATCAAGCACACTCGCCGATCGTTTAGGGTCAATCCCGAATCGTGAAGAGATTTGTTTAGCAAGCGGACCTGCCGTAATAATAGAAATGGTATTGTTCGCTGTTGACACGTTCACCGCGGCAACAAGGCCGGCGATGCTGAATTCACCGCCACGGCTGGAGCGGGCACGACTGCTGATTTTTTCTAATAGGAAATCGATTCCACCATTTCTGCGGATCAGCTCCACCAGACCTCCAAGAAGGATAACAAGCAGAGAAAGCTCCTGCATCCCGGCAAAACCATCTCCAATGAGAGTGATGAGTTCCATTCCTGAGAAATCCCCCATCAGAAGTCCAATCAGCCCGGCAGAGATCACGCCTCCCATTAAGACGAAGATGACATTAATCCCCATCACAGCAAACACGAGCACTCCAAGATAAGGAAGAACTTTGATGATTTCAAAACTTTGATCTCCCTGCGCGCTCCCCGATGCACCAGCGGTCAATACGCCATATATAACAGCTGTTACAATGGCTGCCGGAAGGACGATGAGAAAGTTGGCGCGGAATTTGTCCTTCATCTTCGTTCCCTGGGTACGGACAGCCGCAATGGTCGTATCAGAGATAATCGATAAGTTATCCCCAAACATCGCCCCACTGATGAGCGCTCCCAGAGTTAATGGAAGGGCCGATCCTGTCTGATCTGCAATACCGACTCCGATCGGCGCCAGCGCGACAATCGTTCCTACAGATGTCCCCATGGAAATGGAGATAAAACACGCAATAAGAAACAGGCCGACAATAAGCAGCTGTCCCGGCAGAACGGCCAGCCCGAGGTTAACTGTCGAATCTACCGCTCCCATCCCTTCAGCGACAGTGGAAAAGGCTCCGGCAAGCAGAAAAATGACGACCATCAGAATGATATTGGAATGCCCGCCTCCCTCCGTAAACTGCTGCAGCTTTGTCTGGAAATCCGTTTTTCTATTCATAAACAGGGCTGTTAAAATCGCTGCAAATATAGCGACCAGCACCGGCATTTGGTAGAAATCTCCGGTCCATATCCCAGAACCGATAAAAAGGACAATAAAGACGAGAAAAGGAATTAAGGCCAAGCCATTTCCCTTGATATTATTTTCTTTTTCCATACATGCTCCTTCTTTCTTCAAGATTAGAATCCTTTCATACTCTACCCTAATTCCCGCGTGGATATCAAGCATGAGAAACATTCCATTCATCACAGCGCCGACTTTTTTTAACGTTGAAGGATAAAAGTCGTAAAGGCCCCCTGAAAATGACAAAAAGAGCCGAAACCTATGAATGTAATGACCTCCCCTATTGAAATAAAATGAAAGGCGCCGCTGAATATCAGCGGCGCCTCTTTTTTATGAACAGCGTGTTTAGAAGAAGAAGAGATGAGCGATCAACGCGGCCACAGGCAGCGTGATTACGGTCCGCTGCAGGAAAATGATGAACAGTTCAAAGAAGTTGATCGGAATTTTAGATTTGATTAACAGAATGCCTATTTCCGACATGTAAATCAACTGCGTAAGAGACATGACTCCGATTATGAAACGGGTCAGCTCTGATTCAATCCCGCTCCCCACAACAGCCGGAAGAAACATGTCAGCAAACCCGACGATCATCGCAGGAGCTGCGGCTGATGCTTCCGGAATCTGGAGCAGCTGCAGCAGAGGCAGAAATGGGTACGATAAATACGTGAAGACGGGCGTGAATTCTGCAGCTACCAGCGCAACCGTTCCAAGAGCCATAACCAACGGAATCAATCCAAGCCAGATATCCAGTACATTATAAACCCCTTTTTTCACAACCGTTCCAGCACTTTTCACTTGATCGGCTTTTTCCACCGCTTTTTCCAATCCCCATCTGAATGAAGAGACTCCCTCCGGAACGACTTCATCAATCTGTTTGCCGACCGGTCCGTAATACGTTTCTTTTTTTCTCGACAGTGGAGGAATACGCGGGCAAATGACCGCAGCTACAATCCCGCAGACGACGACTGTAAAGTAGAAGGCAACGAACCGGTGATCGATATTCAGGAACTTGGCGATCACTAAACTGAAGGCAATGGAAGCAATGGAAAAGTTCGTAGCCACCACGGATGCTTCACGTTTAGAATAATAGCCTCCCTCATACTGCTGGGTCGTCAATAAAACCCCGACCGTCCCGCTCCCCATCCAGGAAGCCATTGCATCGACCGAAGACCGCCCCGGAAGCTTGAACAGGGGATGCATGACCTTCCGCACCACGGTACCGATAAAGTCCATCAGTCCGAATTCCAAAAGCAGCGGCATAAACAAGCTGGCGAACAAAAACCAGACCATCAATACAGGGATCAGATCGTTCAATACGACACCGCCGGTCAAATCCGACTGAATCACCGCCGGGCCCGTCTGGGTGAGAGTCAGAACCGCAAAAACAGCCCCAAAGAAACGGAAAGCCATCCAAAGCGGCCCTACATCAAATAATTGAAACAGGAAGGCCTCCGGTTTTCTCTTTTCCACGGGAACGAATTTCACGATGAACGTTCCGAGTGTCGAGAAGACGATGACCCCTGTCATAAAAGCTGGAATATAAGCAGCCATGGCCCCTTGAAGTCCATCCGCTAGAATTCCGAGCCCGATCGTTACTCTGCCATTGATAGAAATAGGTACGAGAAATAGTAGAATTCCGATGATAGAAGGAAGGATGAATTTCATCCACTGCTTCGTTGTATAAGCAGATGCTCCTGCTGTCTCTTTCATTTTTTCCTGTTGTAGTTCCATTCTTCTTCCTCCTCCGACATTTTTATAAGTATGAGTGCATAAATAAACATTTCTGATATTAAGTAACTATACAATCTATCGAATAAAAATTCAACAGGCTGTTCCGGTAATCCCTGAAACTTCCTTCTTTTTTTCAGAGAACAGCATAAAGAAAGGCCCGGAAGTCATTCTTCCGGGCCTTTCTCTTTATTTAGAATAATAGATTTGATAGGTTTGATAACTGTGTTTCAAAATGACTTTCAGCACTGTATACGTGGGTACAGCTATGATCATACCCACCACTCCGTACAAAGGAGCAGCGACGACAAGCAGCAGAATGACGGTGAGGGGATGAATATTCAGCTTCTCTCCAAAAACATAAGGTGCCACCAGATTCCCCTCCAGCTGCTGCACGACAACAAATATAATGACGACGTAAAACGCCATGGACGGCTCCTGCATGAGAGCCACACCGATCGCAGGCACAGCACCGATGACAGGACCTACAAAGGGAACGATGCAGGCAAACGCTGTAAAGAGTCCAAGAATAAGTGCAAAATCAAGACCGATGATCACGTATCCGATATAGGTAAGCACCCCATCGATTGCTGCCACGGTCACCTGTCCGACAATATAGGACGAAACGGTTTTATCTACATCCCGCAGCAGCTTTTCTCCCCGCGGTTTCAACTTCCCGGGAAGTCCCTTTTTTAAGAAAGGAAGAAGGCGGTCCCCATCCTTCAGTAAAAAGAATAAGACGAAAGGGACAATCACCAGAACCGAAGCGGCTCCGGCAACGGTTGTGAAGATATCGGACATATGGCTGCCGATCTGCTGGGTCAGTCCACCAAAATACTCCGTCACCCTTTGTTGGATATTCGCTGTGGAGACCATGCCCATATCATTCTTTTCCAAAGTGTCCGAGGCTTCTTCCGCAGTCTTTTTCACCTTGTCAGGAAGCTGGGATATATTGTTGATCTGTTTTTGAATGGTTGCATACAAAGCCCAGCCGGCCGCCGTTAACGCACCGCCAATCACAGCAAATACAAGGAGAATCGCCGCCGGTTTAGGAAGATAACGCGTCCTGCTTAAAACCTCCACAACAGGCCGGAGTATGTAAAAAAGAAAACCGGCGATTAAAATCGGATAAAAAAGCGTACCGAAAATGGTCTTTACTGGATAGAGAAACTCCAGCTTTTCAAGAAAATAAATGAGAATCAGGAAAAGTACAGCTCCTGTCACATATTTAAAATATGGATGCTTGATCCACATAAGTATCACATTCCTTTTTTTCTTGTCCTATTCACCTTTTCCCCCTGTGATAAACAGGGATTATTATACTCTTATAAAAAAAAGCAAGACATACGGGTGCCTGCAGCATTTCATGAATCCAGCAGTTACGACAGACATCTTCCCCGCCGACTTTATCCATTTTAACGGAAGAAGCAGATAAAAGATTCATGAAGGCGACACGGATAATGGAACATCTTCTCACACTCCGAAAAAAATATGTTAGATTTTCTAACATAAAGAGTGACAATTAAGACAATTCCCATTAGACTGATTATAACTTAAACAAAAAATGGAATCCGAACGGGAGTGATGTATAATGTCCAACCACTTGCGAGCGGCCGTTGACCAAATGAAAGAATACTATATTCAAAAGTTGATTGAAGCCGGCATCTATCAGGCTGCTGATGAAATACTCTACACCCTCACCTTGACTGAACTGGAAACGCTTGTATCACGATTGAACCGTCCTTAGCCGCCAAGGAGGAGAATGTATGTCGTATAAACATAAAAAAGTTATTTCCATCGGGACGGTCAATGAACTGACCGGGCTTTCCCTGAGACAAATCCGTTATTATGAAGAACGAGGACTTATTTATCCGGAGCGTACCAAACGCGGAACGCGCAAATATTCATTTTCCGATGTAGAAATACTTCTACAGATTGCAGATAAACGCGAGGAAGGTGTGCAGACCTATGAAATCAGGAAGGATCTGCAGAAAACGAAAAAGGGCAAAGTGATGGAACGAATGCTGCGCGGTCAATTAAATGCGCACTTCAAGATGAACAAATAACACGGCAGGCAGTCCCGGCCCCCCCAGGTCCCGGGGCTTTTTTTCTGCACAAAAAAACCGCCCTCCTTTTATGGGCGGCTTTCCATATCAAAATATAATGGATAATGAAGGCTGCAGCGTTCATTGAACCTGTGGCTGCAGGAAGGACAGCTGGATGTATTCATATATGCTTGAATGGTCATCTCATATCCGCAGTTTCCACAGAGAACCGCCCGCTTATTCCATTGTTCCCGGGGCCACCGGGACGGCTTGTGACCGGCATGTTCTTCATGGCAGGACCAGCAGGCATAGTACGTTCCACAGCAGTGGAATTTTAAAGCAATGATATCGATATCGCTGTGGTAATGGACGCAGCGTGTCTGAGCGTCCACTTGAGTTCCTTTAACATCATGCATCGTATCCTCTCCCTCCCTTTATTTTATCACATGAAGAAATCAGATCAGGCCTCTTTATAAAAAGGATAAAGCACGAACAGAACAAGGAGAAGAAAGCCTACACTCAACACCCCATACCATTGAAAATTCTCCCATAAAGTACCCACGGCCGTACTTCCGATGGCCACTCCGAGATAGTAGCTGATCAAATAAAACCCTGACGCTCCGCTCCGGTGGTGGGTCGCTGTTTTGCTGACAAGCGCGGAAGCCATGGAGTGAGCCACAAAAAACCCCATACACAAAAGCGACAGTCCGATCAGGATGCTCCAACCTTCTCTTACAGCAGTAAGAACTGTCCCTATCAGGAAAATCACGACACCGCAGAACATAACCTTCTTCAACCCGGCCTGATCCGAGATCCTGCCTGCAGCTGGAGGGGCCAGCACACCGAAAAGATAGGCGAAGTACGTGAAGGCAATCCACTTCAAAGGCCAGTGGAACGGGTCGCCCTCAAGATAAAAGGGCAGATACGTCCAAACCGCCGTAAAAACAATCTGCATCAAGATGCCAAGAAGAAACAACACAAGCAGCGGGACACTTTTTAAATGGATCAGCATGCCCTTTAAATCCACTACAAGATTTTGTTCGGCTTTTTCAAAGAAACGCTCCTTAGGAAAAAGCCAGAGAAACAAGACGGCAGCCAGTACTCCAAAGGCCGAAAACGACCAGAGGGTCATCTGCCAGTCAAATAAGTCGGTCAAGTAACCTCCGATGACACGTCCTCCCATGCCTCCAAGAGCATTACTGGAAATATACAAGGTCATCGCAAGACCGATATGCCTGTACGACACTTCCTCGCCCAGATACCCCATGGCAGCCGCTGGGATACCAGCCAGGAAGAACCCTTGGATAAAACGGAGCGTCACCATCCATTCAAATTCCGGCATGATCGGGATGAGGATTAAACTGAGAGCTGTGAAAAGGAGAGATCCCCGCATCACAAGCGCCCGTCCGTATCGATCCGCAGCAAAACCAAGAACGAACAGACCGAAAACCATAGCCGTAACACAGGCCGACATCAGCAAACTGGATTGTGTGGCTGTAATATCCAGTTCCGATGTAAAAACCGGAAGCAGCGGCTGAAAGACATAAAGGGTTGAAAATATAGACAAGGAAGCGAGCATCAGCGCGATGGTCACGCGCCAGAAACCCGCTTCTGATGGTGTATAGGGTTGATGCTGTGCAGCAGTCGCTTCCATGACATCCACTTCTTTCTATGAGTTAAAACGTTCCGGAAAAGAGGCCAGGTCCAGATCCCATACCATTGGGAGATAGAAATAGATAGCCAGAGTAATGAGGACAACCGCCACGACATTCAGCAGAAATCCTGCTTTTGCCATATCTGGAATACGAAGATATCCTGAACCAAAAACAACAGCGTTGGGCGGTGTAGCAACGGGCAGCATAAACGCACAGCTCGCAGCCATGCCTGCAGCAATCATTAAACTGTACGGATGAACAGAAATCGCACCGGCCAGAGAAGCCATAATCGGAAACATCATCGTTGCCGTTGCTGTGTTGGACGTAATCTCTGTCAGGAAAATCACCATGGCTGTGACAATGACGATAATCACCAGTAGATTGACCCCGTCAAGCACGGTCAGCTGGGTCCCGATCCACTCCGCCAGACCAGTTTCCTGAAATCCGGACGCAATGGCAAGGCCCGCCCCGAACAAAAGGAGAATTCCCCATGGCAGCCCTTTTGCTGTATCCCAGTCAAGCAGATAGTCCCCTTTTCTATTCGACGAAGGAATGAGGAACAACAGCACAGCCGCTGTCATGGCAATCATCGTATCATTGATATCTTCGTTGATTTGAGCGAGAAAAAAGGAACGGGATATCCAGGCAGCCGCTGTAAGCGTAAAAACAGCCATGACGATTTTCTCCTCGGATGACATCGCCCCCAGCTCTTTCCTTTCCTTGTTGATCACTTTGCGTCCGCCCGGCAGCTCTTTGATTTTCATCGGGTAAGCGATCTTTACTAAGTAAAACCACGCCAAAGCGATAAAGATAACCGAAACAGGGACACCAAAGGCCATCCAGCCGGCAAAACTGATCTCAATATTGTACGTCTGCTCCACGATTCCTTTGAAAATCGTATTCGGGGGCGTTCCGATCAGCGTTGCCAGCCCACCGATGGAAGCACTATAAGCGACACCAAGCATGACGGCTTTCCCGAAGTTGAAATTACTGTGATCCACGGTTTCTCCCTGTTTTTTCAGTTGTTCAGAAGCCTGATAGATAACAGCCATACCGATCGGCACCATCATCATCGCTGTGGCAGTGTTGGAAATCCAGGCGGACAACAGACCGGTCGCAACCATAAACCCGAGTACAATCTGTTCTGTGCTGGTCCCGACCGCATTAATAATGAACAAAGCTATCCGTTTATGAAGGTTCCATTTCTGCATGGATAATGCAATAAGGAAACCGCCCATAAAAAGAAAAATCGTATTATCGCCATAAGAGGAAGCTGTCGTTCCCCCATCAAGCCCTCCTGTAATCGGGAAAAGGACGAGGGGAAGCAGCGATGTCGCCGGAATGGGTACAGCCTCGGTAATCCACCATGTCGCAATCCAAAGGGTGCTGGCAAGGACTGCCACCGCACTGGCGGACAATCCATCCGCCTCCAGAAATAACAGCGTGAGCACAAACAAAAGCGGCCCGAGTACAAGTCCGATTCTCTGTCTCCTATCAAAAGCTGGTCCAGGTTCTTCCTCGCTCGAGGCCGACGGTGCACCTGCACTTCCTGTGGAACCTGATCCCCCTGAGGCGAATGTCAGCAGCTCCTTCGCTTCTCGATGAAGCACCCACATCCGATTCCATACGTTTTTAAGTAAAGCCGTTTGACTCATGACCTTCCCCTCTCTCCCGCACATTTTTTGTCAAATATGTATGAATATTTACAAATTTTATCACAAGGTACCCTTGAATGTAAAAATAACGCTTACAAAGAAAAGAACTCCTGCCCCCATTAACTACTTCTGAGGCAGGAGCTTCCATTATTTATAAAGGAGGTAATCTTCTCTCAAATCATTGAAGTCTTCCAGGTCTTCTTCCCACTCTTCCTGGATATCTTCCACCGATCTGCCGTTTTCGACCGCTTCACGCACCCAGCCATTTCCAATCAAATAATCAAAGAAGGAAATACCTGAACTGTTCTCTGCACGGAAAGCGAAATCATCCGGATACAGATCATGAATGGTCTTTACGAGGGTCAGACCTGTTTCCACTGCTTTGTATTCATCCCGGTCGGTCACATGAATCTGCACGCCATGAGATAATTCTCCTGCATGCTTGGAAAAGGACGGGGTAAAGGAAGCGGCACGGAACATTACCCCCGGCAGATGATTGGCGTTCATGGCCTCAGCCAGCTCCGTACTGTTTATGAATGGCGCACCGATCAGCTCGAACGGCCGGGTCGTTCCCCGCCCTTCCGATACATTCGTTCCTTCGATCAACGCCGCTCCCGGATACACGTAGGCGGTGTCCACCGTCGGCATATTCGGTGATGGAGCGACAAAGGAAAGGCCTGTATCGTCATAGTCCATCTTGCGCTTCCACCCTTTCATTTCAATCACTTCCAAGTCAGCACCGATGTCATATTCTTCGTTGAAAAGCATCGCCAGCTCCCCGACTGTCATGCCGTGACGAAGCGGGATAGGGTAATTCCCTACAAACGATTGATAATCCATATCCAGCACCGGCCCCTCGACCGTGTCTCCGCTGATCGGGTTGGGACGATCCAGGACAATGAAAGGAATGTCATTTTCCTGTGCCGCTTCCATTGCATAGGCCATCGTATAAATGTACGTATAGAAGCGTGTACCTGCATCCTGGATATCAAACATCAGTACGTCAATATCTTCAAGCATCTCAGGAGTCGGCTTCCGCGTCTCCCCATATAAGCTGTACACCGGGAGACCGGTCTGTTCATCGGTATAGAATTCCACATATTCCCCGGCCTGAGCACTCCCTCTGACTCCATGCTCCGGGCCATAGAGAGCCGTCAAGTCGATATCCTCGTCCTTATGGAGCCGGTCGACAATGCTGTTCAAGTCCTTATCCACACCTGTCGGATTCGTAATCAGGCCGACTTTTTTCCCTTCAATCAGCTCTTTCTTATCATCAAGCAGGACTTCCACCCCAAGCTTCAAGGCTTTTCCATTTTTATAATGTCCTTTATGCTTCCCATTGCTTCCATTGTGATCCGCCGTTACAACAGAAAATGTCGTCCAAGTCATGATCAGCACAAGTGCCGCAGCCAGCCATTTTTTCAAATCAACCTCTCCCCTTTGTTTAAAATTCAGTAACTCATTCCTGTTCCATAGTCATACAGCACACCGTTTTCCCCTGGAATGGTCACCGGAAGTGTTCCTGAAGGATGATTATCCCCGAAAATAGTCGACGCAGTGGCTGAGAAACTCGCATCCCTGAACCCGTACTGAGCGATATAAGCGTCCACTTCCGGATAAGCCATCACATCATAAGGATTTCTGATCCCGACGCCGATGACCGGTCCTTCGGCGATCTCCAGAATTTCCTGCATCCGCTGCATCTGCGGGTGATTCTGTGATCTCGTCCAGACATTATACGTATAGGTGCCCGCAATGACATAATCCGCTTCTTGAAGAGCCGTCCGCTCTTCGGACGTAAAGGCCTCAGAATTGTGATCAATCAACGTGGTCCGGTCATGGATCTTCTTCACAGCCTCTGCTAAGGAGGAGCTGAATGAATCACCGACAACGACGATGTTATCGTCTGTCTCTGCCTGAAGCGGCAGGACTTCCTCGTTCTTCACAAGAGTGATGGATTTCTCTGCGGCTTCCTTTTCCACCTGCCTATGTTCTTCTGAACCGACGACTTCTTCGGCATGCGCTACTTGTTCCTCAAGCGCAGGCGGCTGTTCAGATTTGATGATGCCCCGTTTGATTTTCAGAGTGAGAATCCGCTCTACAGAATCCTCAATGGTTTTCATTTCGATCTCCCCTGTGTCAACAGCCTCATAAATTCCACCCGCCACTTCTTCGAGTCCTACCGGCATAAGGACGATGTCTGTTCCGGCATTAATGGCGCGGATCACCGCATCCACAGGCCCAAAATGTTCCTGAATCGCATTCATATTCAACGCATCTGTAATCACAAGGCCTTCATAGCCCATCTCCTCACGCATCAGACCCGTCAGCACTTTTTCTGACAAAGTGGCCGGCAGAGCGATTTCTTCGCCGTCCTTTTTGGAAACGACTTTCGTATCATCGATTTCCGGGAATGTGACATGAGCCGTCATGACAGCATCAATCCCGGCATCCATCACCTGTTGGAAGGGATACAATTCCACTTCCTTCAACCGTTCCTTGTCATACGGTACTTCCGGGAGACCGATATGGGAATCGACAGCCGTGTCCCCGTGCCCCGGAAAGTGCTTCGCTGTGGCGGCAACACCTGTTTCCTGAAGGCCTGACATATAAGCCTGTCCCATATCTGCCACAAGCTCGGGATTTCCGCCGAAGGACCTTACCCCGATGACCGGGTTATCCGGGTTGTTATTGACATCCATATCAGGTGCCAGGTTCATATTGATACCAAGAGCAGACAGCTCTTCCCCGATCGCCCGGCCTACATCCTGACTGATGTTTTCCGAACGTGTGGCTCCTAAAGCCATATTCCCCGGGAAATCCGTCCCGGACTGCAGACGGGTCACAATTCCGCCTTCCTGATCAATTGTGACAAGCAGTCCATATTTCTCAGCCGCCGCCTGATAGTCCGCCACAAGCTCTGTCGTCTGAGCGGTTGTTACGACATTCTCCCTGAATAAGATGACTCCGCCAAGATGATACTCCTTTACGAGATCTTCAATTTCAGGAAGCATTTTGGTAACATTCTCCCCGTTCCAATTCCGGAAGTCAGGCATCAGCATCTGACCGACTTTTTCTTTCATCGACATGTTCTCCATCGCATGGTGAACCAGGTCGTATTTCTGCCCTCTATTTTTTTGAATTTGGATTTCCGACTGTTTTTTACCACCTTTAACGTAGACGAAAATCCAATCTTTATCCCGTCCATTCGATACAGCAACCCAGGATCTACCAGGCTTCCCTGTGAAGGTCAGCTGCCCCTTGTCATCCACCTGGACCACCTTCTTATTCGAAGCTGCCCATGACAGCCCCTCTTCAACCTTTTTAAACGATCCATCCCCGTACACATGTAAGGCCGTTAAGTCGAACTGTCCATCTTTCACAGTCACATCCGCCTGTGGAACATTTTCGAGGAGCATGAGTTCCGGTCTCTCCGTTTCCTCTTCTGCCTTTACAGCCCCTTGTCCCGGGGGAAGTGCAAGACCGAGCACCAGCACAAACAAGGCACTCCACTTTCCAATTGTCTTCATCTGCCATTCCTCCTTATCCTTATTTATTTGTAAAAGGGCCACGGGTATCCGGAGCCGCTTCTGCAAAACGTTGAGATCGGAAAAAGACGGTCTATGTACAAACTTTTTGAAAGCGTTTGCAAATTGTAATAAAAGCGTAACGAATTATGATATAGTCGTCTATACCACTTTAGGCCCTGATCAGTCGCAAACTCCTGTTTTTCCCATCCCTTCCTAATGCGTCCAATGAATCATTTTGAAATGTTATGTCAAAAATGATGAAATATTTTGTAAATAAAGTACAAAGGGCACCCCTGGTGTCAGGAATGCCTTTTTCTTTACCGGCCGTACATACCGATTTCCTCTAATGCGCGATCCGTCAGCGATGTATCAACAGCTTGATCAAAATCCACATCACCACTTATGGCACCGTTCTCCTTGTACATCGCAAACTGCTTTTGAATATCTTCAACAAACATCCGGCCGTCGGGATCAAGACCCGTGACACCGACCTTCTTCCATATGGCCGGGTCTTTGAGAGCCGTATGTTTCGTCATCATTCCAATCACTTCATCCAATCCCTCCCCGTATAGGAAGGCGTCGTTATAATCACGGATCCCTTTTAAATACGCTGCCATGAACCGGACAGAAACTTCTTCTTCTTTTTCAACGAAGTCCGGTGACCCGAGAACCATAGCAATTTGAGCGTCGGGGGCATAATCGGTCGCATCTTTAAAGCGGACGTGAAGACCCTGCGCCTCGCCCTGGGTGATTAAAGGTTCGATCTGCAAGGCTGCATCGATCGACTTGCTGCCCATTGCTGCCAGCATATTCCCAAAATCGGACATCAGGACGAGCTCGACATCATCCTCTGTCAGACCGGCATGCTCAAGCATTCTTTGAAAAATGTAATCATCGACAGCATTCCTTGAAGAGACCGCAATCCGCTTCCCTTTCAAATCGGCATACTCCTGAATCTCCTTCTGCAGATCTTCGCGGATAACGAAGCTGAAATAAGAATTCCCTTCAAAGTAATGCCCTTTGTCGGCAATGATCTTTACATCAATGCCCTGGGCGATCGCGTTAAAGAAGGACGCTGTCGAGACACCACCGGCGATATCCACTTCTCCGGCGGCAAGAGCCGGAAGCATATCATCACTATTGGCAAAACTTGTAAACCGGATATCAATATTGTAATCTTCAAAATATCCTTTTTCCTTCGCAATGTAAAAGCCGGCCCCGGAAGCCGCACCATCCTCTGCAATGACGACCGTCGTTTTCTTCTCAAGCGGCTCCATATCTCCTGAAGGCGGGGGGCCTTCCCTCTGTTTCTCTTCCTCTACGGCGCCACAGCCGAACAGAAGAAAAAGGAATAATAAAAACGAAAGCAGGTGACAGACTTTTTTCACCATCATATTCCGACTCCTTTCAAATAGGGGAACGCGACTGCTGCACTTCGTTCTGCAGATGGTTCCAGACGCTGACAAAATGAGCGGCCATTTCCGGGTCAGAGCGGATCTGCTCCATCGTCCGTGGTCTTGGTGACTGGATATGGATTTCCTTAATGATCCTTCCCGGCTGCGCACTCATTAAAAGGATCCGGTCACTGAGAAGGAGGGCTTCATCAATGCTGTGGGTAATAAACAAGACCGTCTTTTTGGTTTCAGCCCAGATTGACAGCAGCTCTTCCTGCAGAATGAATTTGTTCTGCTCATCCAAGGCAGCAAAGGGTTCATCCATCAGAAGGATTTCCGGGTCATTGGCAAATGCTCTTGCAATGCTGACTCTCTGCTTCATCCCACCCGACAGTTCACGGGGATACAACTCGGAAAACTTTTCCAATCCCGTCTTTTTGAGGTAATACGCTGTGCGCTCCTTTGTCACTTCATCAGGCGTGCGTCTCATCTTCAGACCGAAGCTCACATTCCCTTCCACTGTCAGCCATGGAATAACCCCCCGTTCCTGAAAAACCATGGACTGGAGTGGGCGCCCGTCTTTCTCCCTTGTGATGGCAAACGAGCCGGCACTCGGCTTTTCCAGCTCTGCCAATATTCGGAGAAGGGTCGTTTTTCCACAGCCGCTCGGACCGAGCAGGCAGATGAATTCACCGTCCTCGATGTTCATCGATATGTTTTCCAGCGCTGTTACTTTCGCATCTTTTTTATAAAATACTTTCGTTAAATCGTTCATGACGATTTTCGTACTCATTGGATCACCTCCATGGAAGAAGCTTCACCTGCAGGCCGCGCAGCAGAACTGAGAATAGGTAACCGAAGAACGAAATCACGATCAGCCCGACATACATCTCCTTCAACAGAAATGCTTTATAGGACGTCCAAATAAGATAACCGATTCCTGAATTTGCTCCCATCATTTCAGCAGCCACAATCGTCAACAGGGCAATCGCCTGCCCCATCTGGATACCTTCGAGCATGACAGGCAGAGACCCCGGGAGGGCGATTTTGAAGAAAAACTGTCTGGACCCCGCCCCGTAATTCTTTGCTACATCCAGATAAATCCGGTCGATGTTCGTCACCCCGGCCACGGTGTTGATGACAACTGGAAAAAAGACACTGCCGGCAATCGTTACAATCTTCGAAACTTCGCCGACCCCAAACATAATAATGATGATCGGCAGCAGCGCAAGCGTAGGGATGGGCATAACAGCCATAATCAACGGAGAGAGAAAATGGCGTGCCGGTGAATACAACCCCATAAATAAACCGATCGCCACCGCCGGGATAACCCCGAGTAAAAATCCTGAAGCAATCCGAAACAGGGAAATTCCAATATGATGAAACAGCTCACCGCTCTGCCCCAGCTCCCAAAATGTGAAGAGAATGGCACTCGGGGGTGGAAAGAAACGGGCATCGATCCATCCCATCCGCGAAAAACATTCCCAGACCAGAAGCAGGAAAACCGGTGATGACACCGTCAGAGCCTGCTTCAAGCGCTGCTGACGCTGTCTCTGCTTCCATTCCTGCTGTTCCATTTGAACCGGATCATCGCGGATCTCCTTAGCGCGATGTATCATCTTTGACCACCTCAATGGATACTGTATGTGCGAAGGCCCAGATGTGTGAGTTTTCCATTTATCCCCTTGTTAAACGAGGTGCCTCGTTATACAATGGTTTTAGAATAATTTGGAAAAGGTGTGAATCTATGGACCGGGAAATCATGAAAGGCAGCATCGATATTCTCATGTTGAACTTAGTCAACCGCAGAGACATGTATGGCTATGAGATTGTCAAACACCTGAAGGAGCAGAGTGACCAGCTTTACAATATGAGCGAAGGCACCCTCTATCCCGCTCTGAAACGACTGGAACGCAAAGAATGGCTGACGTCTTATTGGTCCGAAACAACCGGAGGACGGAGGAAATACTACCGCATCACCGATGAAGGCCGCACCATCCTGCAGCAGAAGCTTCAGGAATGGAAAAGTGTCAGCGACCTTATTTCTAAGACGTCGGAGGACCTGGCATGAAAAGAATTGAAAAGCATGTCGATCACATATTGAAGGAAATGCAGAGCACGAAAGAAGAACGGGAGGAAATCCGTGAAGAATTGACCACTCACCTTACGAGCGCCAAACAAAAGTATATCGATGAGGGTGAAAATGAAAAAAGAGCGGAGAAACTGGCCATCAAGGATTTTGGGGATGCCGGCATGATCGGGGGCGGTATCCAGGAAAGTCTGTACCCTTTCCAACGAGGACTGCTTTACTTGATCGGGTCCGGTACCATCCTGCTTGGTATCTTCATTCACCTTACAGCGACGTTCTCGTTCGGGGACCCCTGGCCTGGATGGCTTGCCATCCAGCTGTCACTCGGAATGCTCGTCGTTTTGACTGCCATCAACATAGCCTGGACCGGCCGGCATTATTGGTCCGTCAATGTGATTGTGTTCCTGACAATGTTATGGAATGCGTTCAACTATATGGTCGTACCCCCGTTTTATCAGCTGCAGGTCATCTTCATGAGCTTTTTCATAACCCTTCTTGTCCTCTTCTGCCTTGTTTTTATCGTACGGAATTCGTATAACGCTACTACGAGTCCTTCTGCTGATAAAAAAGAGCGGACAGTGACAACAATCAGCCACACCGTCAACCTTATCTATGGAGTGATGATCTCCGGGGCCGGTTTGTTCACCACATGGGGAGCGCTTGTTTTCGGCGGCATGAATGCCAGGGTCTTCCTCCCTTTGACAGCTGTAGCAGCCTGGCTGGCTTTCTACAAATATCAAATGAACATTATTGGAAGAAAGCCTGTCACAGCCATTTTTACCGGTCTATTGTTCTGCGCTCTGCTTGCAGGCCTGCCACTTACAATATTGAGTTGGATATAAAGGAGGATCTTTATGATTGATCTGCTTATTACGCTGGCCTGGTCGGTCTTTTTCTTATTCCTTATCATTGCAGGGTCGTTGGTGTGGATGAAAAAAAGAAAGGCTCTGCTTCTAACCACACAAGCCTTGACAGGGTACGGAGCTTTCATCCTTCTGGTTGGTTTACTGTTTCATTTAATCATAGGCATTTACGGAGTGATCTTCCTTCTATCCGGAGCCGTTTCGCACGTTTTATCGAAAGACTATGCTAAAGGAAGGTGAAGCTGTTGTCGCTGGTAAAGAAGAACATCCTGTTCATTAGCAGTATGGCCGTGTTGTTCGGCTTGTTGTACTGGACCGGGACATTCGCTGATTCTTCCGGCGGTCCGACCGGTCTTGGAGAAGCCCCTGATCTTTCCCATGATGATGAATCCATCGTCTTCACCTACCATCAGGACGGACACGGGAGTCTGTATACCGTTTCTTCCAGCGGTGGTGAAGCCGAGCGGTTGACGGAACCAGAGAAGGGAAAAGACGATACGCGTCCCGTTTTCGCTTCAGACGGGAAAGTCGCCTTTATCCGTCAATGGGAAGGCGATGTCCACCACCATCAACAGTTGATGCTGTGGGAGGAAGGGAAAACCACTCCTCTGCTTGATGAGGAAACGTACGTATCAGATATGAGTTTCTCTCCGGACGGCACCCAGTTATACCTTTTGAAAAATGAAGAATATAAGGACGTCTATGATGATGGCCGCACCCAGCCGACGGAATTCGATGTCTATAAACTGGCCATCGAATCCGGAGAAATGGAAGAGGTCACCGACTTGAATTCGGTCTCCATCAATTCTCTGCAGGTCATCAGCGAAGAGGAGCTGCTTTATAAACTGGATTATGAAAAACATGCCATCGAGCGCCTTCAATTCGCATCGGGAGAAACGACGACGATGTGGCCGGAATCCCTGTCCTATTCGAAAGCCCAGGAACCCGTCGTCAGCGGTCCGCGCTTATCCCCTGATGGGAACACGGTCGCCTTTTCCGATGTGGCCTCCACAAATGAAAAAGGCACCTTCGAATATGAAATCTTCACGATGACTCCCAATGGGGAAAACATCAAGCAGATTACAAAAAGCTCCGTTCAGGCAGGGCATCCCCTGTTTTTCCGTTCGTCTGACCAGATTCTCTACACGATCGACCGGAACTTCGCAGGACGCGAACCCCAACGGGAATACTGGACCGTCGACACAGATGGAACAGACCGAAGACAGCTGAACATCACCATTCCATCTTCCGAGCAATAAAAAAAGCCCCGGAACCGGGGATCTATTAATCAGAAATGCCGATTACCAGGTGAAACCAACTCTATTCAAAATAGATGTACACCAAGCAGCCTACGAATGTCACGAGGAGCGTTCGGTTGTGGCGCCTGCGGGAACAGCGCGAGCCGAAGATCCACTTGGGCAGGTAGTTTTCCTGTCCAAGTCAGCTGAGGCCGTGCCCGCGGCAAGCATCCACCGATAAGTGGAACGTGACATCACTAAATGACGAGACAAAAAGAAGTCCAGCCTTCTATTTTACAGAACGCCGGACTTCTTTATACTACGAAACAAAGACTTGGATTTCACAGTCGAAATACAGTCAAAGAGGATATCAGCCAAAAACAGGGATCCTTCAAACTTGAAAGTTCAAGGTTGAGGGCTTTATTTATCTTTATGCTGCTCGCTGGCTTCAATTTCTGAAGTAAGTTCTTCTATCTTCGTTTCCAACACTTTCATGAAAGTACTTTTATTGCCGGCCATATGTTTAGGGCGGATGGCTTCACCAAAAAAGGAAGCCATCTGGTCCTCCATTTGGTGAAGAAGCTTTTCCTCTTCCTTCTTCCGTTGATCGGCAGCCGTCTGCCATTTTTGGAGTTCTCCTTTTAACTGACGGACCTGCTCCTGCTCGACTTCGTACTGCTTTTGCATCTCTTCCAGTTCCTTTTTCCGCAGGGAGGCATCTTTTTGGAGAGAAGCTTTCTCCTGCTTTTCTTTTTGAAGCAGGCGCCGGCTTTCCAAGTAATTGTTCATTAAGAAGGCTTGGTCCTGCAGCATACGGCGGGTCCGTCTTCCTTCTTCCACGAACAACTTTTCTAATTCTTCCGCTTTCTTATGCCATTCCCTTTGTTTATCCTGCTCTCTTTGAATCTCGACTTTCAGTTCCGCATAACTTCTCTGCAGCATGGACGTATCCCGCTGAGACTGAAAAAAGCGCTGCTGATATTCCCCAAGCTCGGCCTCGAGCTGTTTCCTTCTAGCTTCTTCCTGTTTTTCAGATTCTTTCAGATCAACGACATGGGCCTGCCACTTCTTGATTTCTGCTTTATAGTGCTCTTCCTCCGTCCGGGCTTTTTCCAGCTGGAGTTCGTACGTCTGGTTTCTTTTAGCCAGTTCACCTTTCAGCACCGCTTCTTCTTCCGACCAGCGCCCGCTTTCCTGCTTCAATTGTTCATTTTCTTTTTTTAAACTTTCCAGCATGGAGTAGTGATAGTTTTCCTGATAATCCTGTACCTTTTTCTTATATTTATCCAGCTCTGAGCGGTAATAAATCACTTTCTGCTGCAGTTGTACAGCGTCTTTATTCATCACTTCCGCCTCCTCCATCCATACGTTTCACCCCATAGGCAAACGTTGTCCATCTATCCTTCTTTTCTATCCTATGAACCTTCAAGTCTGAATATCACCACCGCGCACAGGTGTGAGCTGACCTGTTTAGGCCAAAACGCCGTTTCGCTTTCATCATAGATGCTTATGATAGTAAAGAAGGGAGGGGAAAGGATGAGTCACAACGATCAACCTAAAAAATCGGACGCCGCGCCTTTACAGAGACCTCCTCGCCGAAAGCCGCGTAAAGGCGGCTGCTGCGGGAAACGCCGCTGAATAAAAAACGTCTAGGAGTCTGACACCTAGACGTTTTGCATGTTCTTTATGCAGCCGGATCAATAAGGGTATAATTTCCGTTAATCTCCGTCCCTGCAGGAACCTGAATATAGACAGCCTCCTCGCCCCAATCGATATGAGTTCCTCTTCCCCGGTCCCCGCGTTCCCCGGAAAACTGGGTGAAAGGAAATTCAGAGGTGAACATTTGGTAATGAATATCTACCGGTTTTTCCACGCTCACCGTCAAGGTTTGCTGATTCATGGCCATAGTCGGTTTGAATTCTTCCTGGACTTTTAAACCATCCACGTAGATCGGCGAGCGGTAATAAGAGGCTTGAACCCTCCCGGTTAGATCAGAAGTTTTTTCTATGAAAATACCCGGCCCACCTTCGTTTTCCACATAGGATTCAAGTGTCAATGAGTGATCCTGAAGCTCAAAAGACCACTCTTTGACAAGGGTATCCTTGTTCACCTCATCCACTTTTCCCTCGGCAATCAACATAGGGATGGATATTTCTGATCGATTTTTTGAATGTGTGCTTTCCTCATTCATTGAAGCTGTTGTTTCAAAAGGAAGGAAAGCAGAGACAATCATCGATACCAGCAGAAGGACGAAATACCCTCCAAGCATCCATAACCCTGTTTTCCCCTGACCCAGGCGCATTTTCATCGTTCCTATAGAAGAAAACGCAGTGACGGCGACGACCAGAGCAAGAATAAGTATAGGCAGCAGAACCATCATCTTTTCACTTCCAATCGGTTTGAGATGAGAAAGGCGGTAACATAAGCAGCTGTACTGATGGCCAGACTCTTCATGATAAACAGCCAGAAATTCTGTTCAGAAAAAAGGAATTGGAAAAAGAATCGATCCAGCGAATAGCCCGCCTTTTCCAGTGAAAACAAGAGACCAATCATCAGAACAGGAAGCAGAATGACGAACACCTTATTCCACTGGACGATCATACCAGCCGCATAACCAAAGCCTGCGAACATAAAAATAGTCAGAATGAGCGATACAAGGCCCATGAGATAGATCCCCGTGCCTCCTGCCCCGGTGCTGTTCAAGATTTCCTGCGAGGTGAACAGGAAGACCACCACTTTCAAGAGGTATCCAGAAAGTGACGCCGTGAACCCCGCAATCGAGCAGATGATCCACAAATAGATGATCGTAGACAACGTGCCGCTCGTGCGGTTGGTAACAAACGCAAAGTCATCTTCTCTGTAGGCTTTGGTCGTCAGAAGCAGCGCCGTTATAAATCCCCAGAAAATCGTAAAAATCATAATCATATCTGCATTGTAATAATCCACCTGAATATTGTAATTCATTCCTCCTGAACTGCTCATTCCCGTTCCATTCAACGAAAAAAGAACGGCCAGAAGCTGAATGACCACCAACGACGTAAACACGCTGATATAGGCGCGCCATTTATAGCTGATTTGTTTTTTGACCACTTCCGCTGTTGATATGTCCGCTGAATACATCATCCAAGCCTCCTTTCCCATTTGCTTCTCCTGTCATATAAATGAAGGCATCGCTCGCTGAAACGGCTGACAGCTGGACACCATTCCGCTTCAACTCTTCTTTTTCCACCGTTGTGAGATCATTCTCAAGGATGATGGTCTTTTCGTGAGGTCCCTGCTTTTCTTCATATAAGAAAACCTTAAGCTTCATCCACTCCGGCATGGATTCTTTCCGTCCGGATACCGCGACCGCATAGGACTTCATGTCTTCCATAGAGGTATGCAGCAGAAGATTTCCTTTATCCAGAAGGATGATCTCCTCCAGCATATCCTCCACCTCTTCCAAATGATGTGTGGATAGTAAGATCGTCCGCGGGTATGCCAGATAGTCTTTTAATAAGGCTCTGTAGAAATCCTTCCGAACCGCGGCATCCATCCCTGTAGTGGGTTCGTCAAAAATCGTAAGCGCTGAACGGGAAGCCAGGCCGATAATCATATTGAAGGTGCTCTCTTTTCCTTTGGACAGCTGGTTGTGACGACCTTTTGGGTGAAAACCGAAATAGTCAAACAAGTTCATCGCAAGTGTATGATCCCAATTATGATAAAAGCGGCGTCCCTCCTCTAAAATTTCCTTTAGCGTTAAGGACGTTGGAAAATTCATCTGATCATCAATGTAGATGCTGTTGGCTGATACCAAAAGATTGTTGAACGGCCGTTTCCCATAGACCTCAGCTTCTCCATCACTTTCTTTCAAAAGGCCTGCGAGAATCTTTAACAAGGTCGTTTTCCCTGCTCCGTTCCGACCGGCAAGACCTATGATTTTATTCTCCTCCACGGAGAAGGATACCCCATGGAGCGCTGTTCTTCTGCCGTACTTTTTCGTGACTTCTTCGCATTGAACGGCTTTCATTCTGATCCCCCCTTCCATGAGTTCCGGATAAGTTCAATAATCTCATTCTCTGACAGTTGAAGATAGCCGGCTTCTGTCACCACATCGTCAATCAACTGCTTTAATGTCTGGTTCTTCCGTTTCTCGATAATCATCTGCCTTGCCCCTTCGGCCACAAATTTACCGATTCCCCGCTTATCATAAAGAATCCCTTCCTCTGCCAATTTTGTAAGCCCTTTGGCCGCTGTTGCGGGATTGATATTGTATATGTCCGCCAGCTTATACTGCGAATAAACCTTCTCATCCACGTTCAAACCGCCATTCATGATTTCACTTTCGATCCATTCTGCGATTTGTATATAAATCGGTTTCATGCCATCTGTATCCAGGATCACTTTGATCACCTTCTCTCCGAATGGGTGCATTAGTGTTGTAATGTAGTATATTACACATCGGTTCTTTTGACAATAATATCCACACAAAAAAAGCTGATCTTATGAAAGATCAGCTTCCCGGCGCCGGATGATTTGAAAATCAGCTTCGTTTTTGCAGGTCCACACAGAGCTTCTGGTACGCTTTAGACTCCTCCATCATCTGTTTATCTTGGTAGACTTTAGCAAGCCATTGGAGGGGCTCAGGACGATCAGGCTGAAGCTCCATCTCCATTTGGAAACATTCCAGAGCCTGGTCCAGCTGGTGGAAACTATAGTACCCTTCCCCAAGTTCAAGGAGGTGATCGAGATCACCCGAAATCTCTTTCATCCGCACGATTTTCTCAAACGACGGGGATTGTTCAGACAAAGGTCGTATTCTTTCAATGATTTCTTCCATCTCCATCTTCTCAAACAAGGCTTCAATATATTTCTCTACCAGGTGTCCCGTCGATTCCGGTAGAACTGGAAGGATTTTCTCCAAAAGGATATGCACCGCATCAAGGGACTGCCGCATATCGATTTCATCAAGCATAGCCGCGGCCGATGCCATTTGGTCTGAGTGCGGCTGGATATCAAAGCGTTGAACGATGCCGGCCGATGGTTCTACTAAACGTTGATCAAGATAGCGGTCAAACAGGAAATCCGTGACTTGATCATAGGCAGGACGGCTGGATATGAGTGGTTCCAACAGAGACATTTGGTCCCGGGTCTCAAAGGTGTCCCTTACCAAATGAAGGAACGCTGCTGATTCTTCAGCAGATAAGGATGAGGGCAGGGAGTTGATTCTGTGGACAAGGTGTTCCACTTCCCTGTTTTCGTTAAGTAGGAGGCGCGACTTCTCTTCCATCGATGCATGGTCTTCGGCGTACAAACGATCGCGTTTGAATAAGGAAGCGTCCTGCGTTTCGTAAGCTTCTGATGCGGAAGCAAAAGCGAGGTCATGGCTGATTTCCTGTACGAACCGGCTCTCAGGCGCCAGACGCACCATTTCCCGTACGATTGTGTAGGATTCAAACATTTTACCTTCCCGTCTACACGTATAAAAGACAGCTTTCATATCAGCAAGCAGTTGTTTTTTAGGAATAAAAGATTCAAAGAGAGTGAGGATCCGGCTTTGTTCCTGCCTTGTAAAATGCCGGGCAGCTTTCTTTTTCAACTGGGGATAGTTGATTTTCTGAAGGGGTTTTTCTGCGTCTAACAATCTCGTAAGGAGGGGATGCGGCTGGTCATAAACCAAGCCTTCTTTCCATACACGGGAAGCGTAGGAGGTCCGCTTCATCTTTTTCGTCTTAACAGCCGTCAGGAAGGTCTGCTTGAAAAAGAACAGCAGCCAGCAGTTTTCATCATCATATCCTTCTATCAGCTGTGTCTGTTCATAAAAGGCAGCCCGCTCCGCTTTTATCCGTAAAGGCTGTTTCTGCTTCGGAATCGACAGGTCTATCATCGTCATACAATCAACCTCCTTTATTTCTACCTTCACTATACCATAACTTTTTCCAATCCCTCCAACTAAAAAATATAAGCCGATGTCGTGTACCAGGCCCATCCCGCCTCTTGCAGCACGGGTTCATAGAAGATTTACCTTGTAACACTGATGTTACATATGTAACAAATCTCCTCTCTTACAAAAGCTGTCAAGGCGCACTTTTATGAAATTTATAATCGAAATGGATAACTCTTCCTATGCTTCCTTCCGCCCTCTATTAAATTATGAGACTATTCTGTTCACGCCGCCGTTGGGTTCAGTCGTTCTTCCACAGGGGATGCTCCCATATGCTCTATCTCTCAGAATGGCAGTTTCCAGATTCAACCTCCTATATTACACGATCTTGATGGTACGATAGAGTTGTTCCAAACAACACAACTCATCAAGGAGGAATTTTAGATTATGAAAAAGCCACTTATTCTGACAGGCGCACTTGCGCTGTCTCTACTAGCATCACCAGCCACATCCCTTGCTTCTACAGGTGAGGTTCAGAAAGACTATCAGGTTCAAACGAAAACCATTCAAATAGATTCCAGTCAAGTGAACGACTGGGTAAAACAAAATGAAGAGGCATTGAACAATGGTCAGTATGATCAATTGGATGTACAGTCTCTGCTTAAACAATTCAATTGGAATGCCCAGCCTTCTGAGCAGGCACCCGTAGAAGAGCAGCCGGCTCAGCAAGAGGAGCCTGCGCAACCGGCAGAAGAAGAAGCTGCACCACAGCCGGCACCTGAAGAAACAACAGCATCAGAAGAAGAAGCTCAAGCGCAGGATTCCGCCCAGGAAGAGAATGTTTCTTCTGACGTATCCGCTTTTGAAAAAGAAGTGGTGGAACTTACGAACCAGGAACGTGAAAAACAGGGTCTTGAACCACTGGAACTGGATACAGAGCTCAGCGGAGTAGCGGAGGACAAGTCTCTCGATATGCAGAACAATGACTATTTCTCCCATAACAGCCCGACGTACGGTTCTCCATTTGATATGATGGATCAATATGGTATTGACTACCGCACAGCCGGTGAAAACATCGCTATGGGACAGACATCTCCAGAGCAGGTTGTTGAAGGCTGGATGAACAGCCAGGGGCACCGAGAAAACATTATGAACCCTGACTTCACCCACATCGGTGTAGGTCACGCCGAAGAAGGCAACTACTGGACACAAATGTTCATTGGTAAATAACAGACGATAGAAAAAAGCCACCGGATTTCCGGTGGCTTTTTAGCTTGTAGAGAAACCTTTTTTCTAGTGACTCCAAAAGAGTGGTCATCCATACTTGGTCATGGATAGGATTGTTCCCACGCAGGCGGCCGTAACGCAGCTTGTCCTGTTCTTTTGAAACAGCGGAGGAGCTGTACTCAACGTTCTCTTTTATCATAGGGTAAAGCTGTCTTCCCACAGGCATCGGCACGAGGAGCGTTCGGTGGTGACGCCTGCGGGAACCATCCACCCAAAAAGCGGAACGTGTCCCCCTCACCACGACATGCGGACAACTCTAACTGGATAACACAGATTTTTCTATCTCTATCGGGTAGGTCTTTCGTCCAAAATGACTTTTTTTCTTTTTTATGGGAAGAAAAAGTATTGCCTTTTGTCAGAATATTTCATAAAATCAATCATACTTTAACTATATCAAATACGAAGGAAGTGGTCGGTTTGAATAAACATACGGTGAGTCACCTCTATCATGTCTGCCCCTTATGTCAAGGAACAGGAGCCTATAAAGAATATGATGACAGCAAGGCTAATATGATTATGGACCATTACAGCCGCGTCAATCATGCCAGTGAGAAAGCGGCTTGGAAACTGGCCGTCGAGGAAACCAGTTATGAAACCAAGTGCAGCCGCTGCCACGGAAGCGGTCATGTATTAAATGATGAGGGAGAGGAAGTGTACAAGGCACTAAAGCAGTTCGCTTGAATCCTCCAAGGAAGACGGGCATGAAGCCCGTCTTTTTTTATACGTTCTCCTCCAGCAGGTGAACAGCTCGGTCTGTTGTTTCTTTCATGGTATCGGCGATTTTTCCATTATCATCCGTCAATGACTCTACTGTGGCACTCATCTGCTCCATTCCGGCGCTCGACTCCTCGATGACGGCTGCCAGATCTCCGCTCCAGCGATCAATTTCCGTACTGCTTTCTACAACCCGGCCCGCCGCTTCATTCGTTTGATCAAAGCTTTGATTGATGTCTATAAGCACGCGGCTCAGCTCCTGGAAGGTGCCGTGTATATCTGCAGAAGAAGATTGTATCGAAGACATCTTCTCTACACTTACCTCCATCTTGGACAAGGTTTCTGCATTATTCTGACTGACCTCAAAAAGATTCTCCGTGATTTGATCAGCCGCCCGCTTGGTTACTTCGGCAAGCTTGCGGATTTCCTCAGCGACAACAGAAAAACCTCTGCCGGCCTCCCCTGCTCTCGCAGCCTCAATGGACGCATTCAAAGCGAGAAGATTCGTCTGCTCTGAAATTTTCTTAATATCTTTAGAGAAGCTGTCGGTTTCCTTCACTTTTTCACTAAGTGTATAGAAGGTTTCTTTCAAATCATGGATAAACGCGTGAACCTCCTCCACACCCTTGGTAAACCTATGTACCTTTGTTTTTCCTTCTCCGGTCAATTCCCCTGCCCGGCCGGTCTCTTCCTTCAGTGTATCCATAAGACCGCTCAACTCTTCCATTTCGGTACGCGAAGAACTGGACTGGTCGGAAATGGCAGTAATCTGTCCGCTCTGATGATGGCTGCCAGCCGCTACTTCCTGAATGGCATGCCTCATTTCTGCCTGCGATACCCGATTCCGCTGTACATGCTCGTTCACCTTGGACAAATCATCAATGATCACACTTACATGCTCTTCCAATGTGCGGCGTTTTTCCTGTTCCACCTTGGAGCGTTGTTCGGCTTCCAGAAGGAGCTTTCTGATAAATGTATCCTGCCGGTTGCCAAGGTAGATCAAGACTCCGAGAAGCAGGCCCATGAGAATGTAGACCAACAGGATTGTCGGTGCCTCCTCAAGAATGGCGTCCTTATTGACCGTACTTAAAAAAGTGCCTGTCAGAATCGTGACCAATCCGAGTCCATACCCAAGCGCAAAGACAGCCGCCTTGTAATGAACGACGGAAAAGATGGCCAGGAAATAACTCACTAATATAATGGTCCATCCCCCGCCCGTCACCCATATCCCGGCCATTGTAAATACTTGGACGAGAACAACACTGATGTAAGGGAACCAGCTGTCTTTTCTCATAACAAATGTAAGGACCGTATACAAAAGCGTATATAAAAGCATTTCTGTGCCGAACATCGCCACAGCCGCCATATCTTGTTCTACGAAAGACTTCAAAAAAGCAGCAGCAAGAGAGATCCCGAAACCAGCAAATAAAAGGCCGTTTTTCTTCTTCATGTCCTTCTGCTTCATTGCTTCTACGTTATTCATACTCTTCTCTCCTTATGGCCGGATGTCGGACTTGAACACAGTGAACCCATCATCCGCCATGACGGTTGTTCCATTGATGGAACGGGACACATCGGAAGCTAAAAAGGCCACCACACCAGCGACTTCCTCCGGCTCAATCAGCTTTCTCGTCAACTGCTGATGCTCCATATATTCCAGAAGGCCGGCTTTCCTGTAACCGTCTACAATTTTCGTATTCACACCACCCGGTCCGATTGCGACAACACGTATGCCGTGTGGAGCAAGCTCTAAAGCTCCATGCTTTGTAAGCGTGACGACCGCTCCTTTTGCTGCCTGGTAGCCGGTAATACCAAGCGTTCCTGTAAATCCGAAAACAGAAGCATTGTTGATAATCACCCCCTGCACATCAAGCTCTTTCATTTTCTTGGCTGCAGCCAGCATTCCATAATAGACCCCGTGCTGATTCACATCGACAACCGCGTGATAGTCTTCCGGGGTATGCTCAAGGAAGGGCTTATTGACGCCGATCCCTGCATTGTTGAACATAATATCGATCGTACCAAAGGCATCGACAGCGGTTTCCACCAACGCTTCCACCTCATTATAGGCAGTCACGTCCGTTTTACAGAAAACAGCTTCTCCGCCTTGCTTTCTTAATGCTTCAACGACCTGCTCTCCTTGGTGCTCATTGATATCCGCCAGCACCACCCGTGCTCCCTGGCGGATCATCTCCTCTGCAGCAGCTTTCCCGATTCCATCGGAACCACCGGTAATAACAGCCACTCTACCTTCTAAATTCATATGCTCATCTCCTAAAAAGTTCTATCTTCTACTATATCGGCAGGATGGAAGATTATTGAAGAATGACTGTCTCTAATGAAAAAAAGACGCAGGGGTATGCTAGCTTATAGCTGGCTGAGCATTTACTTTGAATTTGAGACAAAAAGAACGTACCCTGAAAGAGCTTACGATAAGGAAAGGTGGCAGAAGACATGCTTTTTGATTCATTCCATTTAGACAGCAGAACACTCCAAAACCGTTATGTTGTGGCACCAATGACCAGGATCAGCGCAGAGGCTGATGGCCGTGCCAACGATACAATGAAAGAATATTACCGCCGTTTTGCTAAAGGCGGCTTTGCAGCCATTATCAGCGAAGGCATCTACACAGATCAGAGCTTCAGCCAGGGCTACAACAATCAACCAGGCCTTGCGACAGATATTCAGGCGGATGCATGGAAACCCGTGATAGAAGCGGTTCACGATGAAGGCTCCATCATGATTGCCCAGATGATGCACGCGGGAGGCCAAAGTCAGGGGAATGCTTATACAGATGAAACCATCGCTCCATCTGCCATCGCCCCTAAAGGCGAACAGCTTGGCTTCTACGGGGGATCAGGTCCGTTCCAGACGCCTAGAGCGATGGATGAACCAGACCTGACGGAGACGAAAATGAGTTTTGTCGACAGTGCCAAGCGCGCAAAAGCTGCTGGTTTTGACGGCGTGGAAATCCACGGTGCCAACGGCTATCTGCTGGATCAGTTCCTGACCGATTACTTAAACCACAGAGAAGACGCTTATGGGGGTTCTGTAGAAAACCGGCTGCGTTACGTCCTTGAAGTGGTAGATGAAGTCCTTGCAGCCGTAGGAGAAGACTTTATCGTCGGTATCCGGATTTCGCAAGGGAAAGTAGCCGACCAAGCCCACAAATGGGCCGGTGGTGAAAAAGAAGCGGAAGAAATCTTCGGAGTTCTCGGTAAAACCGGTCTCGACTATATCCACGTCACAGACGGTGATGCTGCTGCCGCTTCCTTCGGTGAGGGAACAAGAACACTGGCAGAAGCAGCAAAAGCGTTCAGCAAAATTACAGTGATCGCCAATGGTCAGCTCCAGGACCCGGAAAAAGCCGAAGCCCTTCTGACTTCCGGGCAAGCCCATCTCGTTTCCATTGGGACCGGTGCTCTTGCAAATCCGGATCTTCCGAACAAAGTGAAAGACAGCAAAGAGTTGAATGCCTTTGATTTCGAGAAAATCCTCCTGCCTCAGGCAGAAGTGAAAGAAGTAGAATTGAAACATGAGATATACACGAAAGAATAACAAGAAAGGCAGCGGATTTCCCGCTGCCTTCAGCTTGTAGAGAAACCTCAGTTTCTTTACAAGCTTTTTTTCTTTCTTACCGCCAGAAGCTTAAGTCCCTTCCCTTTCCGCGGACGAGTGCCCGAGCTTTTAGCAGGAGTGGAAGGGGCACCGCTCCTTGGAACTTCTTTAACATCGAAAAAGACTCTCCTTGACCCAGCTCACCCTTGCTGGATGGAAAGCAATCTTTTTCATATCCCGGAAGGAAGCCGTCATCAGCGCCTGTTTCTTCCCATTTTCTTTTCCACGCAAGCGGGAATAGCGCAGCCCATGCCGTTCTTTTGCATGTGCGAACCTGCGCAGGGCACAATTTCTCTCCTATATTCTAACGTCCGCACGAGGAGCGTTCGGTGGTGATGCCTGCGGGAACAGCACGGGCCGAAGATCCACTTGGTCAAATGGTTTTCTTGACCAAGTTAGCTGAGGCCGTGCCCGCGGCAAGCATCCACCGATAAGCGGAATGTGATCCTTCCCACGACAAATGGACAACTCTAACTGGTTAACACAGGCTTTTTCTACAGCCAAAAGGCAGCCGATTTCCCGCTGCCCTTTTACTTCCCTTTATTCAGCTGCTCATCAAGGAGTTCAATCTCTTCTCGCGTTTCACGGCTTAACCAAAGCTCCTCTTCCCCTTTTTGAACATGAAGAAACGGTCCTTCGCTTTGGTCATGGATGAAAAGACGTGCAGGTCCATAAGGTTCCTCCAGGCGGAACTGCCCCTTCAATTGTCCGGCTGCCGCAAAACCATTGGACTTTAAGATAACTTCTGGAAGTTCTTCTTCAATCGCAACCTCATCAATATCCTCAAGCTCCCATTCCAACCCGTACATCCCGGAAATCTCCAGGTGTGTATCCGTCACTGTGACTTCGTTTTCCATCACGCTGAAATACGTTAAAACACCGATGCCTGAAATGACCAGAATGCCCAGGATCGATGTGATCCAAAGACTCTTTTTTCTTTTTTCAGGGACTTCATACATCTGTACGCGGACCGCGCCTCCCAGCACAACGAGGAGGAAGACAGCCAGACTGATCTCCAAACCATATGGAACCGGAAGCAATCCCATTATAAAGACACCTGCAAACAGAAGGAATATAAGGAGTAGCAGCCGTTCGACCGCTTTCACATACCCATTTTCCATCAGGATACGCTTTTCCTCCTCCGGACGACTGGAAAACCCAGATATAAGACCGTACTCTTTCCGCTTCACTACAAGGAAAGTCAGCCCTCCCGTAATGATGAGCGCAGCCCCCATGGCTATGCTGAAAACTATTGTCCCTGCATCCATCGGTAAACCTCCTTCTTATCTCTTTTCTTTTATACGAAGCTGCTGCTCCGAACGTTCCCATCCATTTTTTTGAAACCCTTCCCTTTTCTTGTCCGTAACCATAAGAGAAAGCAGGTGACGAATGATGAAAAAGCTGATGGGATGGATGCTTGCTCTGGTTGTTTTTTTCATTCCGCTTCAAGCATCCGCAGTAGAGTTAACCATCGAGGATACGAAGATTAACGCAGACCTTAAGAAAAACGGGGATGTTCATGTAACCGAAGTCCATACCTACACCTTTGAAGGGGATTTCAACGGCATTACCCGGACACTGCTGCCTAAGGAGGGCACATCGATTACGAATGTCCAGGCAGAGGAAAAAGGACAGGAACTTCGTATCGAGCAGGAGGACCATACCTACAAAGTGTTCAGAGACGGTGAAGATGAAACCATCACGATTGATTTATCCTACACCATTCAGAATGGTGTCGAGGTCTTTACGGATGCAGCTCAGTTCTACTATGCATTTTTTGATAAGAGCAATGAAAGTGATTATGAGCAGATGTCCATTACCGTTACACCCCCGGAAAAAGCAGAAGTAAGCACAGCCTATGGAGAAGATTCCGCTTATCAAACCGAGACCATTCAAGAAGACGGGCGTGTCCTATTTGATATGGGCTATGTAAACAGTGGAACGAATGGAAATATCCGTGTCGCATACCCGGCAGACGTGTTTCCGGAAGCCGAGGCTTCTGACACTGCTATACTGAGCAGCATCCAGAACCAAAAACAAGAGTTGGATGAAACGATGGCGGCTCGTCAGGAAGCCGTCAGCAATTGGAAAACGGCTGCCCCTTTCCTCCTGACTCTAACGGCTGCGGCTGCCATTCTTCTATTAGGAACAGGATTTGTCAATCGTTCTGCCGTAAGCCAGGAAGCTCAGCGGCAGAGAGTCGGAAACGGCTTTTTTCCGACAGAGGAAATGAGCCTGCCCGCGTTGATTTATTTCACCAATCATGGGCAGATCACCCATTCAGCCGTTACAGCATCCCTGCTGCATATGATTGACAAAGGCAGCATCAGACAGCATTCCGAAAAAGAATTTGAACTCGTCAGCCGGAAAACAGACAAAGACCACGAGAAGCAGCTGATCACCTGGCTGTTTGATGATATAGCAGAAGGAAATCTGCTTCACATCGACGATCTGGAAGCTTATGCAGAAGAGGAGAAGAACCAGGAACGTTACCGGCTGGCCTTTCAGAAATGGAAGGAAATCGTACGCTGGGAATACCAAAGTCTCAAACTTCGGAAAGAAAACACTTGGCAGCGGTGGACAGCGTTAGGGATGTCGTGTGTCAGTTTGGCTCTCATCTTTATCTTTGGCTACTACACACTGATGCCATCTATGTCAGCAATGATTGGTTTTTCACTCTTTTTCATCATTTTCACGGTCGTGTACAGACCTTTAACCGCAAGAGGGCATCGTGTCCGCGAACAAGCAGAACCCTACAAGACTGGGCACCTGCAGAAAAATGGAGAAGACGAAGCCGGGATCCCTGCTCTGCTCTACCAGATCGGCTTTGGAAAACAGAAGTGGCAGCAGGCAGAGCATCCTTCTTCCTCTTCAACCAATCAGGCTGCTCTATTTCTTATACTGGCAGCAACTTTGGACGCCGGTTTTGACAGAGCAGACACCCACACCGCTGTGTCCGCTGCCTCCTCATCAGGAACAAGCGGAGGGGGAGCTGGTGTCGGAGGCGGCGGTGGAGGATCCGGGGGTTTTTAAATCCCCCCCCTCCTCCCTGTCTTCCTGAAGAAATTCTCTGGATATATCGATGAAATCCTTTAATGGCGGAGAAAGCCATTTATCTTTATGCCACGCCAGCTGCGTAAATAAAGGAGGCTGGGGGCTTTTCCACCCCAAATCAACGATCCTCCCTTCAGAAAGTTCACGTTCAACGACCATTTGAGGAAGCGCAGCAATTCCAAGGCCGGCGATGACACACTGCTTAATCGCTTCGATACTCCCGAATTCCAGCTTATTAAGAGGGGAAATTTCCGAAGCGGCACATACTTGTTCCAAAAGGCTTCGATACGAGCAGCCTTCTTCTGTAAGAAGCAGGGGCTGCCGTTCAATATCACTCAGTTGAAAGGCTTCATTGTCCTTCAACCAGTAATCCGCACCTGCGACAAGCTTAATATCCTCCTGCAGCAAAGGCTCTATCGTCAAAGACTCTTCCGGCCTGGACGTATCCATGATAAAGGCCGCATCCAGTCGTCCATCCATCAGATCCCTGCGGGCGTGAGCATCGGAATGGGCAGGCTTAAAGATTAACTCCACGTGAGGATGACGGCTTTTGAAAGCCTTCAATACAGGCGGGAGCCGGTACGTACACTGACTTTCCTGGGCACCGATCGTAAGCCTCTCCCTCATCCCGTCTTCTCCGTTAAGTGCCAAACGAGCATCCGAGCTGAGTTTCACCATCTTCTCAGCATACCCTTTAAACTGGCGGCCGGCCTCTGTCAGCACCAGCTTCTTTCCGAGACGTTCAAATAATGGGCGTCCAAGCTGAGCTTCCAGCGATTTAATCTGAGCGGTGACACTGGATTGGGCAAAATTGAGCATAGAAGCGGTTTTCGTGAAATTCAAGGTTTCTGCTGCCGTTAAAAATGTGACAAGCTGCTTTTCATCCATTATTAATTCTCCCATCGTTTTTTTCGATGATAACCATTCAAATCATCCGTTTTTATGATTAATGGTTTTAGTATAAGCTAAACGAAGAAGAGAAACAAAAGGAGGTAAAAGAATGAAAATTGCTGTACTGAATGGCGGAAGCCGGCAAGGCGGAAACACAAACATACTTACGGAAAGGTTGGTAAAAGGGCTGGAAGTAACCACCTTTCATCTCGAAGCCTATACCATTAAACCCATTATGGACGGCCGGCATGACGAAGGCGGGTTTCAGCCGGTGGACGATGACTACGAATCCCTGATGGAACAAGTGATGAGTCATGATCTTCTTATTTTTGCTACACCTGTTTACTGGTATTCCATGTCTGCGGCAATGAAACTGTTTATCGACCGGTGGTCCCAGACAATGCGGGAGCCTGAATACGGAGATTTCCGTGAACGGATGTCCAAAAAGCAGGCTGTCGTCCTTGCAGTGGGTGGAGATTCTCCTTATATGAAAGCTCTCCCGCTTCTACAGCAGTTCCAGCATATTTTCCAGTTTGTACACCTGCCTTTTTCAGGTTACGTGCTTGGACAGGCGAACAAACCCGGGGAAATATGGAAGGATCAGCAAGCCTTATTCGCAGCGGATGAGATGAACAAAAAACTCCATACCTTGATAAAGGCATAAAAAAATCCTGGAGCACCAATGCTCCAGGACTTTTCATTTTTATAGGAAGACGAAATACATGATAAACAATCCGCCCAGTGTATACATAATCGGGTGAACCTGCTTCCATTCTCTGCGGGCAATCATCGCAAATGGATAAAGAATGAACCCAAGAGCGATTCCTGTGGCAACACTATACGTGAGCGGCATCATAATAATCGTAACAAACGCGGGTATTGTCACTTCCAGCCGGCTCCAGTCGATTTCTTTGACTTCTACGGCCATCAACGCCCCGACAATAATCAACGCCGGCGCTGTAACTTCAGGAGTAACGACACCGAGAAGCGGTGAAAAGAACAAAGCGATGAAGAAGCAGGCGGAAATGATGACACTGGTAAAACCTGTTCTTCCCCCGACAGCTACACCCGCGGATGACTCTACGAAAGATGCTGTCGTCGATGTTCCAAAGATGGCTCCAAGAACACCGGAAGATGAATCGGCAAGTAAAGCACGACCGGCATTCGGAATTTTATTATCCTTCATCATTCCGGCCTGGCTGGCTACCGCAATCAACGCCCCAGCTGTATCAAAGAAGGCTACGAATAGGAATGTGAAAATTACAGCGATGACTTCCGGCTGAAAAATATCCCCAAGGTGCTGGAAGACGACACCGAATGTCGGAGCCATGCTTGGCACCTCTCCGACAATAGAACCCGGCACATCCACAAGACCGAAAATCATACCGATGATACTTGTTACCACGATACCGTAGAAAATCCCACCGCGGATCCCACGGACAAGCATCATTAGTGTAAGGATAAAACCGAAACCTGCAAGAGCCGTCGTCGGTGATGTCAGGTTACCAATGGTAACGAACGTTTCCTCATTGGAGACGACCAGTCCGGCATTTTTCAGCCCTACAAAGGCAATGAAAAACCCGATTCCCCCCGCAATAGCATGCTTCAAATCTTTAGGAATGACATTGATAATCTTCTCCCGGATTTTAAACAAACTTAAAATCATAAAGATAATGCCGGCTATAAATACCCCGGTCAAGGCCACCTGCCATTCAATTCCCATACCAATGACGACAGAGAAGGTGAAAAATGAATTCAATCCCATACTTGGCGCGATACCTACTGGGAAGTTCGCCATGAGACCGATCAGCAGGGAACCAAAGATAGCAGATAAAGCCGTTGCTGTGAACAATGCTCCCTGATCCATCCCCGCCTGACTGAGGATGATTGGATTCACAACCAGAATATAAGCCATAGACAAAAACGTGGTCACACCGGCCATCGTTTCTTTTTTTATCGTTGTCCCTCTTTCCTCAAACTGAAAGAAGTTTTTCATGATGTTCCCTCCTAAACAAAAAAACACCGGCAGCTGCCGATGCGTATACTAAGGGAAAGGTCCATCTATTTTCCCTTGTAGACGAGCTATTTCCGGTAGCTGGTAGAGACGCTCAGGCCGTATTCCTGAACTTATACAAGGTGTTTCGTCAATTAAATTATAGAGAGAATCATAACAACGGAAAAGTAACGGGTCAATCCTTTTTTATGATGTTCTATTATTCTCATTTTTCTTATAAATCCAGAGTTTCTAAGGTTATGAGCAGATGTAAACCTCTCGTTTCCCATTTGCAACCGTTCGTTGACAATCTTCCACTCTAACAGTATAGAAAATTCTTCCATTGTTTTCTATACTGGATGTAACAAAGATGAAGGGGGCTTTCCATGAACTTTGGAGAAAAGCTGTTTCAATTAAGAAAGGAAAAGGGATTGTCGCAGGAAGCACTCGCTGAGCAGCTGCAGACCTCCCGTCAGGCCGTTAGTAAATGGGAGAATGGTCAGGGATATCCAGAAACAGAGAAGCTGCTGACCATTGGCAGCATTTTCAATGTGTCGATGGACTACCTATTAAAAAAAGAGTCAGAACGAGAACCTGAGGAGGAACAGGGGTATTACGTCAGTCGTGAAATGGCCGAAGCACATTTCACCTACGTAAACTCCATGGGACGTTCTCTGGCCGTAAGCCTCAGTCTGTTCCTGCTTGGTTTAGTACCCTACTTCCTTTTTAAAGGATCACCCGAATTTCTCGCAGTCATGATTGCAGGCCTCGCTGCTGCAGGGGTGATCTTCTTTATTAAAGCCATGACGACCAAAGGTGCAGAAAACTATGAAATCATAAGCAGCAGGGAATTGATCTTTGACCCTGGGTTCAAAACCGAAATCACGGACCGTTTTGAATCCGTCCGAACCCGACTCGTCTCTTTTCTCATGCTCGGGGTAGTCCTTGCCGGAACCGGATTTATCACCCTGCTTCTTGAAGAAAATGGAGTGACCAACGGGGCTCTGTCTGCGTACTACCCTGTGATTACCATAATATCAGCAGCCGGAGTGTTTATCCTTGCCCGTGTCATTGCTGCGTTCACAGCATACGACCTGTTGATCAATCATGAAAAACATAGTCAGAAAAGAAAGGAAAAATCTGAAAAGAAACTGCGTAGGAAATGGAAAGAATGGATCTAACACACAAAAAAGCTGCCCCTGACGGACAGCTTTTTTTCTTATAAGTTTACGGTAACTTCGCCTTCTTCACGAAGCTTGTCTACAAGCTTTTGTGTTTCTTCGGACTGCTTCTGCGTTTGAAGGTTTTGCTTAATTTGATCTTTCACATCTTCATAGGCAGGAGTTTCCTGTTCTGTTTCCGCACTTTCCTGCTGCTCGACAGCTTTGTCGTACTCCGCTTTTACTTCATCTTCTGTCGGAGCTTCTACATTCACTTCTTCTTCAAGAAGCTGATCGACTTTCAGCTGGGAACGGACCTGGGAAAGGACTTCATCTTCCTTCATCCCCTGGTTGGCAAGCTCTTCAAGAAACTTGTCCTTGGATTCCATCTGGTTCTGCTCGGCAAGGTCTGTCAGCATTTGATCGACTTCTTCATCGGATACCTCGTAATCACGGCTTTCAGCTTCCTGGACGAGCAGTTCCTGGCCGACAAGGTTGTTGGCGACATCTTTCTTCAACTGATCCTGATCAAGCTCTGTACCTGTCATTTGAGACTGCATAGCCATCTGTTGGAATTGGCCTTGATACGTCGTTTCGAAATCCTCTTTCGTAATCTTTTCTCCATTGACTTCTGCGACTACATCCGGAATGTTTTCAAGATCCGGCTCAGGAGCTTCGGGCTGCTCGCCTTCCGTCTGCTCTTCCTGTGTCGTCTCAGTCTCTTCTTTATTATCATCAGAGGCTCCTTCATCTTCCCCGCACGCAGCAAGTAAAGCAACAAAGGCAGCCAGCATTAATCCCAATAACCATTTTTTATTCAATGTCATTTCTCCTTTTTCATCTGGTTGTGTAAGCCATTGTAACACGCAACCGGCTTCTGTAAATAGAACGCAGCTGCTCGACTATCCAGATTTCAGTTTGTTTGCACGTCTGAAAACCGGGATTGCAGCTTTTACAGGCAGAAGCGTGTGGATGGATAAACAAATGTGGAAAGTTTGTAAAAAAACGATGACAACATGTCACAGAACCCCTCATTCAGGAAGGGGAAGCCATTCGTTCTTCCATAGTTTAACAGGGATTCACATCTCTTAAAAGTCCTCTCTCATAAATAGGTCCTTTTTCACGTTTGATTTTTTCGAATAGTTGAAATTATCGACGTCCTCTTATAGTATAATGTCTATAAATGGTTTTCTAGTTTTTTGATTTCCGTAGAGGAGTGAGCACATGTTAAAGGAATCTGACTTCCCGACTCAAGAACTGAAAGAGCAGTGGATCAAAGTACGAAATAAAAAACTGGAGGAAATGGCTCAATACATCCAGCGGTACTTCCACCTTACGAAGGTGAGGGAAAATCCAAGCAGTTATGAGGTTCAAGGCTACTTTTATCAGCCTGGATTCGGAGAAGTGAGAATGGCGTTTGAGTTCAGTTACGAGAACGTCGCCAAATTCACGGATCTATTCGACGAACCGATTGAAAAATAGCAGACAGTAAAAAAAGGACCTTCAAAGAAAGGTCCTTTTTTAATGCTTCCCTTTCACGGTGCGGCCCGCATAAACCGTCGGGGCCGTTTCTGACGGTACTAGGAGGACCGGCCACCAAAACGGAGACCCACGCCACCCCTGTTCTTTTTTTCCTTCCTGTCTCAGCATAATCAGCGCTGGGAAGTTACGGGCGAGACGGCGTGCTTCCGCAAGTTCTCCCTCCCCACGCCCGGGAGTATCCGGGGAATTCTCATAACTGCCATCCTTCTTCAGGCGCTGGATGTTCCTGTTTTTCCTCGCAAGGACCCAGACAAGCGCCTCTTTCCCTGATTCTGCGGTCAAATAGTCCAGAACCCCTTCATATTCATCCATGGAAAAGTCATGCCCCTCTTCCATTTCCAACGTCTCATGAACAAGGCTGAGCAGACGTTTCGCTTCTCCGACAGGAACGAGATACGCTCCGTCTCGTTCTTTTAAGGCGGCCCTTTTCAATTGAGCCACCCGATCATCCAGCTCCCGAATCTGCTTTTGTATATGGGTCTTATAACCAGTCTGGAACCCGACAGGCAGCATCCGTTTGTGCGGCTTCATGGTGAGCACATTGGAAAGGAGGATTTTGTTCGGACTGCAGGGGATGACTTCTTCGGTAACATCCCTTTGGATAAAGACCACTCCCTGATCATGCCCTCCTCTTTCAAACGCCTGTCTGAGCGCTGAGTCAAACTCATGAATCCTCTTCATCACGGTATATATCCGTGCCGTCGTATAAAAACGGGTAACTGCTAGATCAGCTGCAGGACGGGCCCCGTACATCCGGGAATGCTGCAGTACCGTGTCCTGCTGGAACGACTTCGGGTTTCTTCCATAGAAAAATCCGATCAGATTATGGATGGTCACCCCACGGTCCAGAATCTGTCCTCCGATAAATATATTCATAGGAGCACGCAGCTTCAACTCTCCTTTATAATCCAGCAGATCCTGTACATCTTTTTCAGAATTGACGACACTGCTTACCACGTATTCTTCATTCAAAGAACGACGGACTTCCTCATAAACCTGACTGAAATCCGGTGTCGGCGATTTCTTCAGTTTACTCACGGACCGGACCAAATCGTCATAAGCTGCACGGATCAACGTTTGAAATGTGACAGTTTCCTTGTCCGCTTCTTCCGTAAGCAGTTTTTCAAAGCCTTCGATCAGCTCAGCCTGCCAGGCGTGGGCACTTTTCCCACGCTCTGTATGAATGATAAAGGAATACTTCTCTTCGCGTTTTCCCTTCAACCGCTGCTGACAGCGCCGGATGGACGCACCAACGATAAAGTTCACAACGGCCATTCGAATGTTGGATATATTCTTCTGCTCCAGAAGCTGATCCATTTTCACCCGGCGGCCGTCCATCTTCTTCATTACTTCCAGTTCTTTTTCGTTCACTTCATGAAAAAGATAGGAAGCCAGATGATCTTCCTTTTCACTCATTTCAAAGTAGACATCCCCGCCGATATACCGGTTATGAACGGGTACCAGTTCCGTAAAGGACGGACGGATCGGTTCAAACACCTTGCCCTTATGGATCGTCATGTCCTCCGGTTGGAGATACAGCGAATATGGAGTGGCGGTTACCTGTAGAAACGCCGTGTCTTTGATTTTCTTACGGAGCTCATTGATCTTTGTCGCAATCACGCGCATCTGCTTCAGGTTTTGATCCCGCTTATATTCATAAGCGACACTGGCAAAATCCGCTTCATCATCAATGAAGAGAACTCGCTTCTCCTTTAATTGTGGATACTTTTCTTCAAGAGCACCCCGCAGGCGTTCCAAGTTATGTGTCTCTTTCTTCACAATCAGAGCAAGCTTTTGATTCCACTCATATTTTCTAAGATTGTCAGGCATGGACATAATGTCATAGACTCTCATCGCATCCTCGTCTACAGCATCTGAAAATTCTTCGTGAAGGCGGGCATACGTCTGGCGGACGAGAGCGTTCGTTCCTTTCGTTAAAAGGATGACAACATCAAACCCGTTATCATACATCAATCCCATAATCCCTATAAAGGTCCGGGTTTTTCCGGACTGCACTTTTCCAAGAAGCATCCCCGGACGCTGTTCGGAAGTCGCTGATGACGTAAGCTTGGCGGCGGTACGGACCATCGTCTCGCGTACCTGCTGCTTATATTCATTTTTTTTATTCAAATATTTAAAAAAGGCCCCATCTGTTTTGAGGTCCTGCAGGCTTTCAGTCATTATGAAATCTCCTTTTCGCAAAAACAACATTATTATACAGGAGACTTCCACATAAAAAAAGCGGGGATGCCTTAAACACCGGCTTCCCCATTTTCTTCGGGATCCTTCAGTTCATCCTTCGACACATCACGTCCGAAAATTGCGCTGACTTTTTCTCCTGCCTGCTCTTTCACATCCTCATCGATATGGGAGAGGACCTGGTAGACCGCATACAAAATGACGGCACTGTCATCTGTAAAACCAACCGCTGGAAGAACATCAGGGATGGCATCCACCGGAAGAATCAAGTAACCAAGCGCACCGGCAATGGTCAACTTTGCCTTCTTCGGTGTATTCGGACTTTGAAAGGCATAGTATAACAACAGGCTGTAATAGACGAGCTGAGTCCCCAGACGGCTGCTGTAAGCTTTTAATTTCTTCATCGTTTCTCTTTCTGAAAAATACCCGCGGCTTCGTGCAATCATCTGCTTCGGACGTAAATCCCTCCAAGAACGTGACTCCGACATGCGTTCTCCTCCTTTTTATTTAACATTCACCAATTTATCCTCTCTCAATCATTTCCCAGGAAATAGATCAATCTCCGACAGGAAATACGAGATTTGTAAAACCTTCACTAGTTTTGTCGAACCTCTATCTAACGCTTACAGTTTTCCTTCTACTTTGATACGTTTAACTTACGAATGTCAAAGTTTCCTAAATTTAGATTTTCAATGACAAAGGAGAGGGATCGAATGGAATTGGATCAACTGGAAATGAACACATCAATCGAAGAGGATGAAAAGACGAAGCCTTATTATACTGCACTGGTTGGATGGAGTGTCCAAGCCATTGAAGCGGCCGCACGGATGAACCGCCCGTTCATCGTCGTAGGTCCCGCGGAATTTCAACCGTATGCCGAGAAGCACGATATTCCTTTTGTAGGCTGGGACTTCAATAAACTGAATGAAGGATCGGATCAATTGTATAAGCAGCTCCGGGATATGGGAGCCGAGGTGGCTGTTCCATTATATGAAGAGTGTGTCGAATGGGCCGGGGCGCTGAACGCCAGATTCAGAGAGGATCCGAAAGTCTTCAACCGTTCCCTTCTGCTCCGTGACAAAGGGATGATGAAGCGGAAAGCACAGATTTCCGGTATTAAAGTCGGGGTGTTTGAGGAGGCAAGAGATAAAGAAGATGTGGAACGTTTCTTGAAAAGAGTGAATGAAGCGTTATTGAAGCTTGAAGGCGACCACTATGACCCGATTCACGTGAAACCTCTGGACAAAGCGGGATCTGTCGGTCACTTGGCGGTGTATACAAAAGAAGACATCAACCAGATTCAGGATACAGATTTTCCTCTTTTGATGGAAAGTCATCTGGATGGACAGGAATTCTCCTGTGAAGCGTTCATTCATAAAGGAAAAGTCCAGTTCCTGAATATTACGGAATATGTGCGCCTCGGGTATTCCAATTTCGTTCCTGCCTCTCCTTCTTTGGAAGAAAAACGTCCATTGATCGAAAAGGCTGTGCAGCAGCTTGTGGATGCCTTTGAAATCGAGTACGGCGTGATCCACCCGGAATATTTCATTACCCAGGATGGCACGCTCCACTTCGGTGAAGTGGCGGCGCGTGTACCGGGCGGCCATATTTTCGAACTGATTGAGCGGGCGTACGGTTTCAGTGCGTATGAAGCACAGATCTTATGCAGTGACCCAAGCACGACGGAGGAAGAACTTAAAGAATTCTTCCCTGATCCGTATGATTATCAAAACTATGCGGGGTGCCTGATGGTTCATCCGGGCATCGAATATGTCGAGGATTTAAAGATTCCGGAAGAGCTTGAGGATCATCCCTATTTTGAAAAGCATGATATGTTCACACCGCCACAAGGGAAAGTTGCGGAACGTGTCGGGTTTGGGAACCATTATGGAACCATCTTTTTCTTCGGACGTGACAGTGAAGAAATGCGTGACCTTCTGGAAACGTACGAAACGTATAATTTCTACATTTAAGTTCTCTCAAAAAGAGAAAGGAGTAGTCACATGCCTCAAACCACAGGTGCTCTTGCTGAACGATTCATTTACGCCCTGGACCAGCTGGCCCAGGCTCCTTCCTTTGTAAAATCAAAATATCAGACCGATGTCTATCAGGAAGCCAACCGTTTGATTGACGCAGACGATGGATTTGAAAACCTTTATCAGCATGCCGCACGTTTTGAAGAGGCCGGCGTTTTTCAGGACGGTCCGTGGGAATCCGCTGAGAAACTTCAGCCTCCCCTCGTAGGCGGATCCTTGAAAGCCAAAGGGCTGCCTATGATTATCGAAGTGCTGAGCGAGCTGCGGATGCTGGCTATAGCCGAAGGAAAGGCTTCTAATTCGAGTGTGACCCGTACAATGGCTGAAGAGTTCCTCAATGAAGTCATGGTATTGAACCTGAACCTTCTTTTTCCAGATGCCAGCGAAAGTGCGCGGATTGAAAAGCATGAAAATGACGAGAAAGCTGAAAAACTGTTTACGTTTCTTTCCACTCATTTATCGTCGACCGCCCTCATTCAGACCCTTATTCATGAGATTAAACGGCTGACTGCCCAACGCCCTATCATGATCAAGCGGATCGTATCAATGATCAGGATGGCCAAAGAAATGGTCAGCCAGGATACAGAGAAGAATGATACAACAGAATTGAAACAGTTCATAGCTGCCATTGAAGGCCCCTCACCACTGAGCGGGCAGTTCAAGGATGTCCATGCGTACCGCAGCCAGCTGAAGACGATCCCCAGGGCTGACTTGATTTCAGAAAGTGTCGCGCTTGCCACATCGATGCGGGACACCGGTTTAGTCGCTCCCCATCATGCGACACTGCTGAGATTTCTAAGCAAGCAGAATCCTGGTCTGTTAACGTATGCCCTGAGCCTTAACAGTAAGGGCAGTGCCAACCTTGAAGAAAACCGGGAGTTAGTGATCCAGTTGATCCGCTCGTCCATTTTCCCAGGCACGAGACAAGCCATTTACGGACTTGCGATGATGCTTGAACGCGGGGTCCTCTCCCACTCACCCGTAGCCCCGGGACTGCGCAGGCTCATAGAGCTTGATATCCGGCCGGATGTCAGGAATGCACTCTATTCCACAACCAATACCGGGGAAGGTGTGACAGCCAACAGTATTCTCGTCGCCGGCACCATCCAGGTCCTCGGTCAGCCGATGGGGGTCGGGCAAGGATTTAATCCGACCTGTCAGGCTGCGAGAGGAATCAGCTTATGGGCCCAGCATGCCCCTGGATTCCTGCTCGAGATCATTCCGAGAGCAGCCAGAGATGGGGACTTGGATTTCACATTTGAAGGTGCTCAGATCCATTCCAAAGACTTAAAAGGCGGGCTCGCCCCCGATCTTCATAAAGAGCTTGACCCTGTATCCCTCGTACTCGTCCCGCACTTAGATAAAATTTACAGCGAGATGATGACACGTGTTGCCCTCCGCGGAGAAGACGGCCACCGCTGGGTAAACCCGGCTTTTTACGGCAACTGGGTGCAGAAAGGGTTCAGTTCGGTCTTCGATCCCATCACAGGGTATGTTCTGGATTACAACGGATTTATCAAGCTCTTCTATGCGACCCATCATCCAGACTACAATGACGACTATGAATTGATTTATCCGAATCCTGTCGGCATATTCATTACAAATGTCCATGGAAAGCTGCTCGGGCTTCATGCCGTTTCCATTACAAGGATTGCAAAAGACCCGCAGGGCATTTACCGTATTTACTTCTACAACCCGAATAACGACGGCTCCCAGAACTGGGGACAGAATATTGAGCCAAGCGTAAACGGGAGTGGAGAACAGGAAGGGGAAAGCTCGCTTCCCTTTGATGCATTCACATCAAGGCTGTACGCTTTCCATTACAACCCTTATGAACAGGGAGATGCCTACGCTGTTGAAAACACGATCGTACAGAATATACGTACGCTTGCTCAGGAAAGCTGGGGCAGAGATTATACGTGGGTATAACAAAAACCCGGACTCATTTGATATGAGTCCGGGTTTTTAAAGTTTCACTCCTTATACCCCTCCGTCCCTGAGAAATATTCTTCAAGTAATTCTCCTAAGGTTATCCCCCAGCGATCCATGATCCTCCGCTCAAATCGGGCAATGGAAAATTTCCGCTTCAAATCCAGCGCATGTTCCGACATCCCCATGAAATCAGCCAGAGCTAATAATTCTTTGTAGGCAAGCTTTTCCGTCATCATCGTTCCACAAGCCTTACCGTAGGCTTCATACTTCACCCGGGCTGCTTCCAGCACATGAATCAAGGGGCGTGTTTTGAAGTAATGAACAGCTTCTGCCCGTCTGCTCTTTTTATTCACTCCCTCCACTCCGTTCCATCATTTTCCTTAATGTACTATATGTATGCAGAAGGCTCACCGTTCAACATTCCCCTTGCCGTCAGAATTAGAAGAATGTCCAGCATTGCGGTTTTTCGGGTTGGTTGAAAAGATCGACCGGCTTGGATACAGTGGCTCTGCCTGATTTTTCAAGTGCGTTTAATGACACACACCCCATCATTAAGGAGGAAAACGAGCCGATATCAAGTTCTATATGAACCTCCGCCTCCTCTTTGGCCGGGGATGGTCTCCCTGCCGCAAACTGCCAGACAGCTTCATAGGTTTCCCCAAGCAGACTGTCTTTCACTGTCCATCCCACCCGGATTGTATCTCTGCCGAAGGACTGATGGGTAACAGCATCCAGGAAAGCCGGGATATTTATAATGCGGTACATCAGTCCGCGTCCCTGCTCAGCGGTTTTATGGTATATAGAATGAATTAAATGATTCTCTTCGTGGACAGGATTATGTAATGTGAAACTGAAATCTTCATCAAACGTCGGAAATCTGACCGATTGGACTTGGTCTTTCTGATTATGCAGCTGGGTTAAAAGAGTTTGATAAGCTTCCTTCGTCGTATAGAAAAAGTTTTTGATGTGCAGGTCGTTTTCAAGGAAGTGCCCTCCTGCCTTGAATTCGAACGTCATATACCCTTCCAGTCTTCCATTATTCCGAACCCCGATCGTATGCTGCTCCGGCTTCTCTAAAAAAGCAAAACCATAAGGAGGGATATCCGTGGCGCCATGGGTCCGGCCGGCCCAGGTCTGGTAGCAGGTATGAACCTCCTCTACGTGATCAGCGGTGAGCATCTGAACGTCCAGGCTCGGTTGAAAACCCGGGAGTTGAGCAGGATGAAACTGATAGACAGACAACGCCGGGCCGATCCCAAAGCCCATTTTTTGATAGAAGGACGGCTGAAAAGGATAAAGGTGCGTCACTATACGTCCATCTTTTCTGGCATCCAGTAAAAACTTCGTAATGATCCGCTTGGCGTGTCCCTGTTTTTTGTAAGGAAGATCTACGGCTACCGTGCCTATCCCTGCGCCTTCTACTTTCCGGTCATACACTTGAATCCTATGATCGTAAGCAAAATAACCTCCAATAAGGGAGGAGCCGTCGTACAATCCTACTGGATGGACATCTTCGTACCCGGAAATCTTCCTGCGGTGAGTGGTATAGCGCTCCTGGTCCTCCGCTGTCAAAAGGTTCATTCCGGGATAACACCGGCGGGAGAGGTCTGTAAATGCTTCAAAGTCCTTTAATTGTTTAAACTCCATGAAATGCCTCCTTTATTATTCCACTCTACCATTTTCTCTCATTACGATTTGGAAATCTATTGTTTCGGCTGTTCAGAGATGGGGAAACATAAATCAACGAAAGAATGGAGGTTTGTCCCGTGAAAGATACGGCTGCTAGAACAGCATTCAACTGTTCCACTGAATACGGTCAACTGCTGGACGTACTCGTCTCGGAGCCCCGTCATATGAGAATTGAAACTAAAATCAATGAAACACAGAAACATTATGAGGAAATACAGACGAATACAGCGTTACAGCAGCACAGGGATTTTGTCCACCTTCTAAAAGCGGAGGGGATTACCGTCCACCTGCTCCCCTCTAAATCCAGCCTGCATGAACAAGTTTTCACAAGAGATATCGGCTTCGTCATCGGTTCTCATTTCTACACCAGTTCTATGAAAGAAGATGTCCGTAAAGGTGAAACGAGTGAATTAACGGCCTGGATGAACAGCCGTGACACGAATGACATCCGTACTTTTCACCATCCGATAGAAGGCGGCGACGTCCTCGTCGATGGAAACACAATCTGGATTGGTCACAGCGGGCGTACTTCGATGGAAGCTGTTCAAGAACTCAAACAGCAGGAACCGGATAGAGATGTGAACGTTCTTTCACTTGCGGATGGAATCCTTCATCTGGACTGTGTATTGAATATCCTGGATGCTCACACAGCCATCGCTTATCCAGAAGCGTTTACAGATGAGGGTTGGCAGATGATCCGGGATCGGTTCGAGGTCATCCCTGTCACAAAGGACGAAACGTTCCATATGGGTCCGAATGTGCTTTCGATTGGCAGAAACAAAGTGATCAGCCTCTCCCTTCACACCCGGTTGAATGAGATTTTGGAAGAGAAAGGGTTCGAAGTGCTCCCCATTGATTTTTCAGAAATTATTAAATCCGGCGGGGCTTTCCGCTGCTGCACCCTCCCTTTGTATCGGGAAGATCCAAGAGATGCATCTGTTCAATGATTATATAAAGAAAGGTGGTTGGTTTCATGGATACGCAACAATATTTCAGTAAAACATATCAAGAATCGCGCGATCGTTTTCGGAAGCTGCTTCCTCAGGTAAAGAAACGGTGGCCACAGGCTTCCCTTCATACCGAATACATCGGAAATGAAGAAGATTTAACCATCGACTTCATTTATGCCGATGCCACTGTAAACAATGATCAGGTCATGTTCATGACGACAGGTGAACACGGAATCGAAGGATACGCGGGAGCGGCCGTTATAAAAATGTTTGTCGAAAAGCACCTATCCGGCATGGATGCGGATCATACAGGATTATGCCTCGTCCACAGCATTAACCCTTGGGGGATGAAGCATTTCCGCAGGGTCACAGAAAATAATGTGGACTTAAACCGGAATTATATTTATAAGACTGAACATGTGCCTGAGGATTTGAACACAAACTATCGTGATGCAAGCCGTCTGTTCCAGCCGAATGGCAGCTTAAAGGAAATTCCAAGAGAAAAGACAGCTCTCTATGAATATTTGACCAAAGGAATGGCAGAACAGGGATACAAAGCCGTGAAGTCCGCCAAGGGCATGGGACAGTATGAATTTGAAAAGGGCGTTTATTATGGAGGAAAAGAAGAAGAATTGTCTGCTTCCATTATGAAAACGTGGCAGAGGAAAATGCTGAATGACTACAGCCGGGTGATCCATATGGACTGGCACACAGCACTCGGGCCGACCAATGAAGTGACGATGGTGATTTCAGACCTTGAAGAAAGAGATGTAGATACACTGAAAGAAGATTATCATATGGAGAACATCGAAAAATTCAGTCCCTCAAAAGTCAAAGGCGATTCAACCAATCACTTTTATGAACTGCAGCAAAATGAGTTTCCTGAACGCAGTCTTTTATCGGCGCTGTTCGAGTTCGGTACATTCGGAACAAGCCGCGAGGCGGAGCTTAGAGAGTTCACAACGATTATTCTGGAAAATGAACTGTACTGGGAAGGTGCCGAACACGAAGAAGACCGGCGATGGATCCTGCAGGAACTTCGGAACATGTTCTACCCTGTAGAGCAGGAATGGCGTGAGGCGGTACTCACAGAAGCAGAAAAAGTGATTATATCCGTCATGAAACGCGAAAGTATGGTAAACGATCTGTCAGCAGTAACTTCGATAACTAAAGCCTGAGAGCCAGCTGCCTCTCAGGCTTTTCTGCGTCCTTTATACAGCTGGAGGTCCGAACTTACCCTTTCGGAAATCTTCAAAAGCCTGCTCGATCTCCTCCATGGAATTCATCACGAAAGGACCATGCGGGACAATTTCCTCGCGGATCGGTTTTCCAGAATAAACAAGCACTTTAGTGCGCCGTTTTTTGGAACGGATCGTCAGAGTACTATCCTCTTCTCCATTTTCACGGAAAGTAAGCAGGCCGGCTTCGTGTTTTCTCATCACCTGTTTTCCGGGCCCGGTTTCGGCTTCTCCTGCCAGCACGTAAACAAAAGCATTATGGTTTTCAGGCAGGGACATCGTATAGGAAGCCCCTTCTCCCATCGTCCATTCCGTCAACGTAATAGGAACGATGGAATCGAGAGGACCGGTCACTCCTGCGATATTTCCAGAGAACACTTTTACACTGCCTCCGCCAAAAGAAATGACAGGGGCATCCTCCTGATAGACGTTCTGATACAACGTGCCGGATTGCTTTTGATCCTTTGGAAGGTTCAGCCACAACTGAAGCGTATGGGCAATATCATCTTCCACCCCGTCTTCTGCGTGACGGGCCGACCACCCGGCATTCATATACTGAACGTCACCAGGTTCAAGAATTTCACGGCCTCCTGCGTTATCTATATGCTCGAGCCTGCCATCCACAACATAAGTCACCGTTTGAAAGCCTCTATGGGGATGATCGGGAAAGGTGCCCTTTTTGAACCAGTCTTCCGCCATCAGGATGAATGGATCAAAATCACGCCATCGTTCGACAGGAAGCACCCAGCCTTTCTGTACAGCCGGAAACCCCATCTCCGTGTATTCGACTCTCCACTTCTCCTTGAGTTCTCTTTGGAATGTCATCCAACCATCCTTTCTTCCATTTAGTTGCTACGCATACTATATTGGCAAAAAAAGGGACCCTTACCCTTTTATATTGTTCAGGATTTTTGTCAGCACTTGGTCCAGATGTACCAAATCCTGCTCACTCAGTCCCTCTGTCACATCCGCGTTGAACGCTTCAGAAACAGGGACGACTTCTTCTTTCAATTTCCGCCCATCCTCGGTCAGATATACCTCCAGGGAACGACGGTCGCTCGGGCAGAATTTCCGTTCAATAAAGCCCTTCCCTTCAAGATTCCCTACCATTCTGGCAATATTCGTCTTATCTTTTCCAAGTTTTTCAGACAGCTGGTTTTGAGTCAGTCCGTCTTTTTCCCACAAGAGCATCATGACTAGATTTTGTTCAGGTGCAAGGTTGTAGGGCTGAAGGCGTGATTTGATTTCACTTGTCAGCTTCAAGTCTGTCTGGTGGAGCTTGATGCTGATGTAGTCCTCGACACGTAAGTTCATGGCATCTCTTCTTTCTCTGTCTAAGCTGCAGTTCCTCCGTTCAGTATAAGGTCTGATACCTCTCGAAGTCAAAAGACCTGAACCATCATAAATGAAACGTTATTGAGTCCTCGTTCGTACACAAGTATAATGAAAGAGGATGATATGGGAAAATGTCCCTGGGTCCGCCTGCTTAAACGGCTTTGAAACACCCACGGCTTTTTCAACCGAATTTTACTACAGCTGTCAGGAGGTGAACCAATGAAGAGATGGATCAGCTACAGTTTTTTCCTTGTTTTGATCATCATGGGAGGTTGTTCCTCCGTGCAGGGAGCGGTTGACAACACGTATCCCCTGGAGGACATCGTCTATGACGACAGGGAAAACAAATCTGAAATATACCGGGCTTCCAATCAAACGGTAACTACGGTCGCCAATCAGATCATGGATACAAACGAACCGATGTACGAAGCCTCGAAAAACGACCGTCACCTTATGATTTATGATGATCTGCTTGTGCAGGTTTTTGAAGACCCGAAAGACGCCAATGATTCTCTCGTCGAAATGTCTGGAGAAGAATTTGTACGAAACAACTACTCCACTGCCTTCTTTTCTGATTACGGCATTGCCCGAGAGGCTGAAGAGGAATTTGATATGGATTTTGAATCCAGGGGTGGAGGATTCCTATATACCGGGTACATCCTCGGCGGCGGTTATGTGAAGAACAGTGGAAAGCTTCCGACCTTGAAATATTCCTCGGATTCACCGGGTGGTATTCGTGGTGGAGGACCAGGAACAGGAAAATAATGAAAGACAGGAGTGTTTGATTTATGTTTGCCTTTGAATTTTCAGAGATCCTTGATGCCACAGAACTGATGCTCACCCTTGTGTACTGGGTGCTCATGCTCCTTATTGCCGGGATCTGCATGGCCGTTTTTGAAAAATTCACCCCCTACGATGACCGTCAGGAGCTGCTGAACGGAAATGTAGCTGTCGGTACACAGTTTGCTGGTAAATTGATCGGCCTCGGCATCATCACACAAGCGTCCATTGCCCACAACTTGAGCATCTGGGGCGCAGCTATCTGGATTTTGATCGGATTTGTATTAATGATTGCCGGTTATTACCTCTTTGAACTGGTCACCCCTTTCAAAGCAGAAGACGAAATCCGTAAAAACAACGTAGCGGTTGCAATCGTTGCGGCTGCCGTGAGCATTTTCATCGGCTTTGCCGTGGCAGGCAGCATTACGTAAACCTGCGGGAGGTACTTTATGAACGCCCAGAGATACTTATATTTATCATCAGGAATTGTCTCCATCTGCGGAATCGTCTTTCAAGTTCTCTACGGGGCGGCTGGAAGCTACTTGTTCGGGGACAGTGTCCTTTACTACTGCATTACCATCGGCCTTTTTTTAATGGCGATGGGGATTGGGGCGGCTGTTAGTGAACGTTTGAAAAACCGGCTTGTGACCCGGTTCGTGCAGGCCGAGTTTTTGATTGCCATCATCGGCGGTTTTTCTGTTTTTGGTCTGTTCTTTTTCTCTTCCTTCTTCGATCAGGGAACCGCCCAGGTTTATTTGTATATCGTGATTTCCCTGACGGGTTTCCTGACCGGATTAGAACTGCCGATTTTAATCAGGCGGGTGCAGGACATACGGGCGGATATCAGCAAAAGCACGGCCCGTGTTTTATTTTTTGACTATGCAGGAAGCTTGATCGGATCCATCGGGTTCGCTCTTCTCCTGAGGCCCGCACTGGGACTGATCAAAACGGCCTTCTTAGTCGCCGCGATCAACGCGGTTATTGCCTTGTTCCTTACGTTCTATTTTCGTAAAGAAATACACCGTCCGGCTCTTCATAAGCTGAGTGGTGTACTTATTCTGCTTCTGCTCGGTTGGGGCTTTCTTTTTGGTGAAAAATATGCCGCAGCCTTTGAGCAGAGGGTGTATGCCGATCCGGTGATTTATGCTGAAGATACCCAATATCAACGGATCATCCTGACCAAGGAGCCGAACGATGTACGTCTTTATTTGAATGGACAGCTGCAGTTCTCAGAAAGTGATGAGTACCGCTACCATGAAGCCCTTGTCCATATTCCCATGGCCCTTGCCGAACAGAAAAGGAACGTCCTTATTCTTGGAGGCGGCGATGGTCTCGCTGTTCGGGAAGTGTTGAAACATGAACAGGTGGAAGACATCACACTTGTAGACCTCGATCCGGAAATGACGGATCTGGCCAACACCCATCATGAGCTGCTCCGCCTAAACGAAGGTGCCCTCAAGGATGACCGTGTTAAGGTCGTTCACGCTGATGCTTTTCAGTATCTGCAGGAAAATGAAAAGTTCTATGATGTCATCATCGGAGACCTTCCCGACCCGAACAATGAGGGATTGAATAAATTGTATACCACTCAATTTTATTCGCTCGTCCGTAACCATCTTGCCCCCGGCGGTAAAATCAGCATGCAGTCCACGAGCCCTGTTTTTGCCCCTAAAGTATTCTGGACGATCCACGAAACGATGAAGGAAACTGGATTGTATACGGACAGCTACCATCTGGATGTACCAAGTTTCGGAAACTGGGGGTTCACGCTGGCCTCACGGGAAGAAATCAATCTCGACAACCTGGAGGTCTCAGACAACCTGTCCTTCTTAAATGAGGAGACCGCACGCGCGTTGTTCGCGTTCGGCAATGATACGGATGCTTTGATTGAGGAAGAGAACGGAGCGACCTTTGATATCCCCGTCAATACGTTGAACCGCCCCGTCCTCATTCAGTTGTATCAAAAAGCATGGCAGGATTATTAAATTCCAAAAAAGAAGCACACAGTTGTGTGCTTCAGCTTGTAGAGAAACCTCTGTTTCTTTACAAGCTTTTTTCTTTCTTACCGCGAGGAACGAAAGACCCTTCCCTTTCCGCGAACGAGCGACCGAGCTTCTTCGCAAAACCCACGCTCGGCGATCTCGGACCACTCGTTCTTCCGCAGGAGTGGAAGGGGCATCGCTCCTTGGGGGTTCTTTAACATCGACAAAAACTCTCCTTCACCCCGCTCACCCTTGCTGGATGGAGGAAAATCTTTTTCATATTCCGGCAGGCAGCCGTCATCAGCGTCTGTTCTTTCCCTTTTTGTTTTCCACGCAAGCGGGAATAGCGCAGTCCATGCCTTTCTTTTGAATCTGCGAACCTGCTTCGTGCACAATCTCTCCTCTATATTCTAACGTCGGCACGAGAAGCGTTCGGTGGTGATGCCTGCGGGAACAGCACGGGCCGAAGATCCACTTGGGCAGGCGATCTTCCTGACCAAGTTAGCTGAGGACGTGCCCGCGGCATTCATCCACCGATAAGCGGAAAGTGTCCCTTCCCACGACAAATGGACAACGCTAACTGGTTAACACAGGCTTTATCTACAGCCAAAGCACACCGTTGTGTGCTTCTTTTTTAATACATACAGTAATAAACGCGGAGGCGTTCCACCAGATGATGACGAATCCGTATTTCAGAATCAATTGGAGCTTGACGGGAGTGGGATGAGATAGGAGGTAATCTCCTTCAGCTGTGCCTTTTTCCCTGCACTTGTAAACAGATAAACATCGCAGAATCCATACTGCCGGCCGCTTTGCATGAGGATCGTTCCGTTCGCGGATCCGGTGCTTCCGTGCGTAATGATCTGATCAAAATGAAGCCCGCTGACCTTGTATTCCGTCATGGACTTCAGTTCCTCAGCAAACGCCGCTTTCCCTTGGATAACATTAGTTTCTCCAATGATCCTCCATATCACATCATCAGTCACCTGATCCAGAATATAAGCGGCATCTCCTGTTGCGAAAGCCTCGTTAAACGCCTTCAGCCATTGCTTTTTCGGCGCATTTCCACAGTCTTCCACACCCGTGACATCAACCGTATGTGTCATAGTCATCCTCCTTTTATAATCGTCACACCCACGACGACAGCCCGTATTTTTCTTCTCCTGTGCCAATCACCGATAATTTTCTACTATAATAGTAGCATAGAAATCCTAATTCCATCCGAAAAAAACGGACGGTGGATTCACCGTCCGCTTGTTCCATTTTCAATGAAAGCCCGAAGCTTCGGAAATAACCGCAGCGCATTACGGTAAAAGACATCTTCCATATGACGGGAGGGGATCAAATCCCCAATGCATGCCGCATAATCCCCGATCGGCACAAGCGGCCAATCAGACCCAAACAAAAGCTTTTCATAGTGTTCACAATAAGTGAGCGCATGACGGATGTGATCAAAATGCCTGCCCCGTCTTTTTTCTTCCACTTCCCCTCCGGCTCCGACGATCCACCCGGAAAGATCTGCGTACATATTCGGATTTTTATAGACCACTTCTGCTCCCGTCAACACCCATGGATCCCCAAGATGAGCCATCATAAACTGGACATCTCTTCTCATGACTGCCGCTTCATCAAGGGTAAGCGGATGGGAATATTTCAACAATCCACGCTCGGAATACGTATCGCCGGTATGCAGGACAACAGGAACTCGGTAAGCTGCAGCCAGATCATACACCGGTTGATAAACCGCATCACAGGCATAAAAGGGGTAGTAGCCTAAATAGATTTTCACCCCCACCGATTCAGGTTTCTGCAGTTCTTTTTCAAGGGCATCAAGCCCTGATCCATCGAGTTTCCAAGGATTAACTCCGGGGCAGACCGCCACTTGACCCGGGGGTTCTTCTAAATCCAGGAGCATCGGTGTCGATGCATGACGGGCAGGGAATTCCTCGCGCTCCGTTTCTGTCACTCCCATTCCGATACAGGCTTCAATGCGGTTGTCTTTCATCTCCTTTTCCAATCCACCTGCACAATAATGAACGTGTGAGAGCTTTTCAGCTGTTTCTTTAAAGCTTCCAATATTGGAAAAATGAATATGCGCATCAATGATTTTCACGAGGGAGAATCCTTTTCTGGAAACGCCAGTCCATAAAACAAGTGATGGGCCTGAGTATTTTCTTCACCCCCGCCGTACAGAAAAGCAGGAGAAGTCTGGAAACCCCTTCCATCTGCGGCACTCCAGTTCTGTACAGACTCCAGGTACATCACATCCTGATTCACGTAGCTGCCCGCTTCTTTACTCGCTTGTGGATGAAGAAACGTCATCTTCTTCTCGTGTTCATCAGAACCGATCCACACAGCTGATGTATTTTCCAATTCATATTCTTCTACACCGGCGTAATACGTATGGAAAACCCCGCTTCCCGGGAATTTCAAATAACAGCCGTCCAGTTCCTTTCCGGGCTTGAGGAAAGTCTCAAGATTCACCCTCTCTTCATAAAACGTGCGATGCACAGGTGGGACAATCTCAGCGAAGACCACCAGGACAGGCACACCTGGAAGGGTAAGGACATACTGACGGAGGGTCAGTCCTCTCATCCTTTCATGTTCCTGCAGGGTTGTAGATAATAACAGGCCGCTCCACGTATGGCCGAGTGAATCCGTCCGGTCTGTCCGTGATATGCGGGTATCTTCTTTCATCATGGAATAAGCACTCACTTCCGGGAGCGCAAAACGCAGCCCACCGCCCCATGGATTCCACCAGCTTTTCGGTCCCGCCTCCGGGTATTGATGGTGAAGCATTTCCTGACCCTCATACACCAACGAGTATATGCCGGGAAAATAGGAGGCGGAAGCATGGAAGGATAATCCATCATTTTCCACGGTCCACACACCGCTGCGGCTGGTGACTTCTACTGGCTTTTCCCCTGTTACAAGCTGGCAGGTGTGGAGAGCAGCTGCTTGTCCTTTGGAGCGGAAGCGGCCATGGATCGAATGAATCCCTGGGGACGAATGCTCCATCATGATTTCCATTTTCGTACGCTTTTGTTCAACTGTGGTTTCCTCCCGATACGTTTCTCCGTCTTGACGAATCGTTAATGAGCCGTGAAGATACGGAGTCAGCAGGGAGCGGAAGGTGTAGGGGACTCGTTCTCCTGCGCGGGATATAAAACGCTGCCCGGCTGCTTCCAGCGCGAACAGCGGGTATTCCTTCAAGTGTTTCCCGTCTTCACCTCTGACAAGGGAACGCCAGTCTTTCCAGCCGGCTGTAGCATTGAAGCCGACTTTTATCGGGCCCAGGCTGCGTTTTTCCTGTTCCTCCAGTTCACCTGATTCATACACGATGGCAAAACGCCAGTCGTCTCCTCTTCCTCTGGCTTCCTCCGGCCAAGCGAGGGCTTTCGTGTCTCCACAGGAATTTTTTGAAAACAGCCATGGTTCCGATATCTCTTCATCTCGCAGGTATTCGGTAAAAGGAATCGATGCTTCCCTATTCACAATGACTCCGTCTCTATACGGAATGACCAGCTGCTTGTACATCGGGTAAACCGGAATCTGCAGGTGAACGCTTTCCTTCGCCGGTCCCTGGTTGATGATTTCGTGATGGACCTCCACCACACCATCGCCAAAAATTTTGATATACGTGTTGAGCAGAAGGCCTGTAAACGCTTCGGATTCAAGTGTCGTTTTCAAAACAAAAGCTTCCGGGAGTTCGATGAATTCCACCGTGGACGCTTCTTTTTTTGAAAATTCCTGACTGAAGGGTCTTCCCAGGTGAGGAGTCATCAGCTTCACAGGATCTTCGTCGGACCGAATCGATCCGACTTCGATAAACTGGTTCCGTTTCTCCATTTCTGCATAGTACGGGCCGTTAAAACCAAACCACTTCGTTTCTGTTTCTCCTCCGAATTTAGCTCCATGGCCCGGAAAAGCGTAGGAAAGGCTGGCGGTGAATTCAAAGGAAGACCTGCCCTCTTCTTCGACGGCAACTGAAATCTCTTCCTTCAAAAATCCGTTTTTCCGAAGGGTGATCGGAACAGGGACGGAAACACGGGCACCGCCGTCTATATCCACCTGTATGCTGGGTGGGTGCCACTCCAGCACGTCTTGATCCGGAAGACGAACCGTCCATACTGAAGGCTTCTCCAGGTGACTTTCCATATCCAGATACAACGAACCCTCCTGTCCCGGTCTCCAGCTGGGCTGGACAGTTCGTACCGTGACGTCTCCTGCTTTGATTGGATACACGCCCATTTTCAATGGAACGGACCAGCCGTTTATGTGGACGGTTGTTTCAACTACAGGGTGGGTTTTCCAAGGACTCGGCTTCTGTTCCGGAACCGTCACCTCGACATCCCCGTTCACCGTTACTTCCTTCTCCACCGTAGTGATCATCGGGAGGCGATGGTCCACGAGTTCTGATGACACCCCTTCCAAATGGAACGTGGCTGGGGCTGCCTGTTTGTTGACGACATGAATGTAGGTAGCGTAGGTTTCATTTTCCCGTAGTTTAAAGTCAGGAAGATCCATCTGTATGGAGAAATCATCTGTTTCAATCAAATGAATGCCTCGGCCTGTCCGTTCAAACTGGACCCTGACAAAACGGCCGTCCGGTGCCTGCCATTTATATTCATAAACGGTATGCTTTCCAGCCTGCTGTCCATCCGGCTTTACTTCAATCGGGCGCTGGCTGGTGCTGTACCAGTCATGATCCTGAAAGAATGGACGGAGGACCTCCATTTGCAGCACCTGTGGAATGAAGTTCATCAAGTGAGTCGTATCATCCCGCTCCTCCCAGAAAAATCCGCATTTTTTATAGAGAGGGACCGCCTTAGTGTTGCCCGGCCATGTAAACAAGTCCAGCCGCGGCCATCCATAGGCAACCGTTTGATCGATCGCCTTCCTCAAGAGCTTGCGCCCGATCTTTCTTCCATGATAATCCGGATGAACGTTCAACAGCGGGATATATAAAGCTTCCTGATCTTCCCTGTACTCCGACAGGCCACAGTAACCGACGACTTTACCGCCGTCGAGCGCGAGGAACAGATTCAGGTTCGTAGAGGCGTTTTCCTTTTCCTTTACATCCTCCGCCGTTGTGACGACCAGGTCTCCTCCCCATTCTCCACGGCTTTCGTTCCACATCTCAGCTGTACTTTCCGCCAACCCATCATGATATTCAACAATGGTTAGATCACCTAAAGTCTTCAATACCGACTCCTCCAGTTCATGATTGATTCAAGACAATAGAGACGATTTACCTTCCTTGTCAAAGGGAGTGAGAGTGTTCCTCATACGCATCAGCCTTTCAGTTATGTAAGAAATCACGATCTCTTTTAGTGTATGGTTTTCCACGCACGGAGTAAAGAATATTCAGAAAGGTTAACAAAAAGAAAAGCCTCTTCCCAATGGAAAGAGGCAGCGCTAAGCTTAAGGCAGTTCGTGTCTTTTTACAAACTCAGCCTGCACGATAAAACGTTCAGGAGCTGAGCCGATGAAGTCAAAAGGATAGCACGTCGTCAAAGTTAATGTGGGAGAGTCTTTTTTCACGATGACAGACGTATCTTGTTCATCCGTCACCCAGATCCGGTTAATCTGGTACTCGTATTCATAGCCTCCTTCTGTAAGGTAAAGGAAGTCCCCAGGAACAAGACCGTCGAGGCCGCGGAAGACCGTTTCTCTGTGGCCAGCAAGCGCAGTATGTCCCTTTTCAGACGGAAGAGTCGTATACGACGTATCATACAGGCCGACGCCTTCTTTCAATGTGCTGTCCCCTGTCCCGAAAAACACAGGATAACGCCTTCCGAGTTTAGGAATCGTAAGCTCTCCGATTTCCCCGCCTTCTTGATAGCTTCCGACGGTTTCTGCAGCGACGAAATCTTCGGATGGAGATGGTCCGCTCTCCGGAGAATATGAAACATCCTGCATCTCTGCATCATAAACAGCGACACGACTTTCCGACCACCATTGGAAGCCATTCCAAAATACCAGCACCAATCCCAGCAGCAATAAGGCAACGCTCAGCTTTTGAATCATCGGACCTCTCCTTTATCCCGCAGTTTGTTACACTTTCAGCTGTTTCCTTCTAAAGAAAAGAATGACACCTGCGGCCCCGGCGACAGCTGCGCCGGCCAGCAGCCCCAACGGATAGGAGGTGGCTGTATCAGCCAGAGGTGCACCTTCTTCTTCCTCTTCCGCACCATTCAGCAGTTCAAAAATGATTTTAGCATTGTCCGTATTGTCAATAAATCCAGAGAAGCGATCCGAGGCCGGACCATAGGCATATACCGGAACATCCACACCTGTATGTCCGTCGGTTGTCCATCCTGTACCGGACCGCTTGTTGAAGATGTCCTCAATCGCATTATCCACATCTACCATTTTTTCCTCATCGTCTCCATTATTTACAGCATCCTGAACGGACATGATCTCTTCTTCTGTTAATTCGAAATCGATAGACTCCGTCAAGGTTTCCTCTACGTCAGCCCCCTCTTCCACAATCTGTCCGGCCATATAATCAGGCGTATGGGAAGCGGCATGGATGACATCGGGATCCCATTTATAAGGACCACCTTCTCCAAGGGAAAAACCTCCTGTAGAATGGTCCGCAGTTGTAACAACCAGTGTTTCTTCATCCTCTTCAGCAAAAGCCATCACTTTCTCGAAAGCTCCTTCGAAATCTTCCATTTCACTCATGGCAGCTACGACATCATTGTCATGTCCGGCCCAGTCAATCTGGCTTCCTTCCACCATAAGGAAGAAGCCTTCTTCATTGTTTTTCAACTTATCAAGAGCAGTTTCTGTCATATCAGCGAGAGAAGGCTGCTCTTCCGGACGGTCGATAGCCTTATCCAATCCGACAGGAGCAAAAAGGCCAAGCACTTGCTCTGCTTCAGAATCCGCCATCTCCTCGGCCGTCGTCACATAATCATAGCCGTCTTCCTGAAATTCCTTAGTCAGGTCACGGTCATCACGAATAAAATAATCCGTTCCACCACCGAGAAGGACATCAACCTTATGAGCTCCGTCAATCTGATCGTCGAAGTAATCATCAGCAATGTCATTATAATTCTGGCGGGACTCATCGTGTGTTCCGTAAGCAGCAGGTGTGGCATGATTGATTTGGGAGGTAGCAACAAGACCTGTGGACATCCCCTTTTCCTTGGCCGCCTCCAGCACTGTCTTCGTATCATCCTTCTCCAGATCTTTGGCAATGGCTCCGTTGTACGTTTTCACCCCGGAAGACATGGAGGTAGCCGTCGCTGCGGAATCCGGAATATTCTCCTTTTCATCCTCTTCGCCGCCATCGTGATAAGGATCATGGGAATAGACCGACTGCATCCCAACAAGATAGGGATCAAAAGCCGTCGGCTCCATGTCCTTGGTGTCCGGATCATCTTTAAAGTAACGGTACCCGGTCGTATAGGCAGGCCCCATCCCGTCACCAACCATGAATATGACGTTCTTCACTTCTTCGTTGTGATCTTCAGCACTTATGTATGATGGGGAATCAGCCGTTCCAAAAAACAGGCAGGACAAGGCGGTCACAGACAATACTTTCTTTGCAAGCTGTTTGTTCAAAATAATTTCCCTCCGTTCATGTGATTACATGGTTCATACTAGTAGCCTTATGTTAATGACAGAATAAGTAATGGTAAGAATGAGTTAATTCCACGTAATAATTATGTAAATCCTTATATAGTGTACCCGGAATCCATCCCCCTACTTCCGCATAAAAAAAGTACGTTCCCATAAGGGGAAACGTACCTTTTAATGGTCTTCATGACTGGAATCTGCTGGTTTCACCGTTAAAGCGGTTGCAATGATAAAAAGACATGTATTGATCCAGAGCATCACACCGTTCCAGTTGTTTTCAAAAAGGGTGACATTCACAAGGGCCATCCCCTGCATCATGAAAATAATCAGCAGTAAAAAATACGAGAGCTTCATGTTATCCCCCCTGTTTATTTCAATTATTACAAAAGGGGAATCGAACCTCAAGCTTTCTCGCGACAAACCTTTATTCTTCAGCCTCCGCAGCCAACGCATCCGCTTTTGTCTTATGGACCGTGCCGAATGGATGCTCTGGAGGAGCGTAGATGGAATACAGCTTCATAGGAACGTCCCCGGTATTTGTTACGTTATGCCACATTCCTGCTGGAATCATAATTGCATAGTCATCCGAAACTTCCCGTTCAAATGTAAGCTGGTCTTTTTCAGGTCCGATTTGTACTTTCCCACGTCCCTGCTCCAGACGGAGAAACTGATCAACATCCGGATGAATCTCAAGGCCGATATCATCTCCGACACCGATGCTCATTAAAGTGACCTGAAGATCGTCTCCCGTCCAGATGGCTGTGCGGAACGTATCGTTTTGAACGGTCGCTTTTTCGATATCCAGCACATAAGGCTGGCCGCCGAAGTCCACAGTCGTTCCTGTTTCTTCCTGACGGGTCAACAATCTGTACCACCGGCCTGCTTCGTCGGCATTACTTTGACAGGCACGCTGAAGACACGGTTCACATGGGGTGCCCTGCAGTGCCCTGAACGCCTGCTGATCATAATTATAGTGATTGAGCTTCATTTCATATGCTTTCTGCAGTCCATCCTGATACGTAGTGAAAGCTGGCGGTACGGCCTTGAGAGAAGGCTGCCTTCCTGTCATCTGTCTATAAAGGACGGTCTGCTCATTCAAGACAGCTGATTCTTTTTCAAAAGCCTGCCTGATGACGGATTGGTCAGCAGCAGGAGCATACGAAAAAAGGCGCTGATAAAAATGGGCGGCGGCCGCTTTGGAAGCGATGCTGTTCTGCAGAATATCTCCAGCCGTCTCCTGCCTGTTCATAGGTGGGTATGGATACACATGGATCTTCCCTTCCTTACAATCTCGCCTTATCTTATGCAGAGAGGGGCAGGAACGTACATCCATTAAAAAACCGGTCTCAAAGAAGAGACCGGTTTTCTTTATGTGCCGCAATACGTGCGGTACGGCTGATCCGACGGCTCTGGAGGCTGGGCGTACTCCTCCTGCGCATCGGAATAGGCGTAAGGGTTTTTCAGTTGTTCCATCAGCTGATGCATCACCGAATAGTCATCCTCTTGAATGACTGCTTCCAACGCCTCTTCTACTCTATGGTTCCTGGGAATGATGGCAGGATTGGCCTTCTTCATTGTTTCAAAAGCGAGGTGCAGCGGCTGCTCCTGTCGTTCGAGACGTTTTTTCCATTGATCATACCAGCTTGAAAAAGCGACGGAATGATACATCGGCAGCTCTTCCGGTCGATCAAGCGTCAACGCTCTGAAGGTGTTCGTATAGTCCGATTCCTGCTTTTTCATGATATCCAGAAGATCATCCATCAAGGCTCGATCCTGGCTTTCCTCACTTAAGAATCCGAGCTTATCCCTCATCCCGTTGACCCAGTGTGTTTGGAAATAGGAGCCATAGCGGCTGAGGATTTCCTGAGCCGTTTCGACAGCGGCTTCTTCTTCGTCATCAAGAATCGGTATCAAGGCTTCAGCCAGACGGGCAAGGTTCCACTGAGCGATAGGCGGCTGGTTTTGATAGGCATACCGTCCCTGAGTATCGATGGAACTGAATACTGTTTCCGGGTGATACACGTCCATAAAGGCACAAGGTCCGTAATCAAATGTCTCCCCGCTGATCGCCATGTTATCGGTATTCATCACCCCGTGGATGAAGCCTGTCAGCTGCCATTGGGCAATCAGCGCCGCCTGTTTTTCCACGACCTTCTCATAAAAAGCGGCATACCTGTTTTCTTCTCCTGCCACTTCAGGATAGTGGCGCTGGATGGCGTAATCGGCCAACAGTCGAAGGGCGTCCACATCACCAAGGCCGGCGGCATATTGGAACGTGCCCACGCGTAGGTGGCTGCTGGAGACGCGGGTTAAAACCGCTCCTGGAATTTCAATTTCCCTTTGGATATGTTCTCCGGTTGTCGTAACAGCCAGAGTCCGATTCGTCGGAATACCGAGTCCATACATGGATTCACTGATCATGTATTCCCGCAGCATCGGGGCGAGTCCTGCACGACCATCGCCACGTCTTGAAAACGGGGTGCGTCCGGCTCCCTTCAATTGGATATCAAATCGTCTTCCCTTATTCGTGACCTGTTCACCAAGAAGGACGGCCCGGCCGTCCCCAAGCATCGTAAATTGACCGAATTGGTGACCGGCATAGGCCTGGGCAATCGGGTCAGCTCCGTCTGGAAGCTCATTTCCACTCCATAGTTCCGGGTGTTGTTTGGAATCATCCGGGAGGCCGAGTTCTGCGGCCAGATCATCGTTAAAAACGACGCAGGCCGGATTTTTGACTGGTGTCGGTTCCACTTTGGCATAAAAATGTTCCGGAAGCAGTTGATAGCTGTGCTTTAAGTTCCATCCTGTCTGTGTCATGGAATCTCCTTCATTCATAGTAGTGTTATCGTTAACCCTAACATAATTTTCCCCTCGATGCTTAAGATCCTGCATGTGGACGGTCACACTCCTCTGGTGCTGTGGCAGGGGAACGGACCTATCCTTTGACTTGGCCAAATGAGGATTGATCAGAGCATGCTGCACATCCATTTTACAGCATCAAAAAAAAAGACTGCCGAGAATCTTCTCGACAGTCCGCGTCTCTTCTGAAGAAGCCGGGTTCCTGTTTATTGCCCGATCCGCTGAAGAAACTGCTTGGTCCTGGGTTCCTTGGTAGAATGGAACACCTCATCCGGGGTCCCCTCTTCCACAATGGTTCCTTGATCCATGAAAATAACGCGGTCCGCTACTTCTTCGGCGAACTTCATTTCGTGGGTGACGACGACCATCGTCATCCCTTCTTCCGCCAGTTCTTTCATGACGTCAAGAACGTCCGCCACAAGTTCAGGGTCAAGAGCAGATGTCGGCTCATCAAACAAGATGACCTCTACACCTGTCGCCAGAGCGCGGGCGATGCCGACACGCTGCTGCTGCCCCCCGGAAAGCTGGTGGGGATACACATCCAGTTTGTCCCCCAATCCCACCTTGTTCAAAATATCAGCCGCTTTTTTCTTCGCTTCTGTTTTAGGCGTCTTCTGAACCGTTACAGGGCCTTCCATCACATTCTGGACAGCGGTTAAATGAGGGAAAAGATTATGGTTTTGGAACACCATTCCGGTCTGCTTCCTGAATTCCACCAGCTGCTTTTTCTTCTGGGGACGGCTGAAATCAAGGGAGCGTTCCCCAATGGTGATTTCACCCGATTCCGGGGTCTCCAATATGTTCAATGAACGAAGCAGCGTCGTCTTCCCTGACCCTGAAGGTCCGATAACAACGACCACTTCCCCGCGGTTCACGTTCATATCAATGTCTTTCAGCACATGAAGGTCACCGAAATATTTATTCAGTTGATTTACTTTTATCATTGTATCAGCCTCCTACTTTGCGACATATCTTTCCATTCGATTTTCAACCCGGTCCTGAACAAACGACAGAGCCACACAGATCATCCAGTAGATGAGGGCTGCTTCGGAATAAACGAGTAGAAATTCGTAATTTTGAGCAGCAATTTCCTGAGATTTCCGGAACATTTCCGTGTACGTAATGGTTGAAGCGAGCGACGTATCCTTGATCAGACTGATAAACGAGTTGGAAAGCGGTGGGATGGACACCCTTGTCGCCTGAGGCAGAATGACACGCTTCAACGCCTGTGCGGTTGTCATCCCGATAGACTCGGAGGCTTCCCACTGTCCTTTCGGGATGGATAGAATAGCTGCTCTAATAATTTCAGAGTTATACGCCCCCATGTTCAGGGAGAAACCGATAATCGCTGAATAAAAAGGACTGATGGTCACGCCAAGAGATGGTAGACCGAAAAAGATTATGAATAACTGCACGAGAAGCGGGGTGCCGCGAATGATGGAAACATAAGCGCGGGCCACGCCCCGGAAAAACTTCACGTTCGACAAACGCATCAATGCTGTGATGACAGCGAGCACGATCCCAATAGCGAATGTGATCAGCGTCAAAGGAATTGTATAATATAAAGCCCCTTTCACCAAAGGGAGAAAAGAGCTTGTAAAAATGTCCAGGTATTTTTCCTGCATGTCAGGGTTGGTGAATAGATTACTTAGATACATCTTCACCAAACCACTTCTCGGAAATTTCGAGGTATGTGCCGTCTTCCTTCATTTCTTTTAAGGCTTCATTGACAGCTTCCACAAGTTCCTCATTTCCTTTTCTGAACAACAGACCGCTTTCAGAAGCTTCATCCGCACGAGCGGCAATTTTCACCGGAGCCTCCGGGCGCTGCTGCATATAGTCCAGAACAGACAGACGGTCATTGACTGTTGCTTCAATGCGGTTGCTCGCAATCATCTGCATGGATTCGTTAAAGCCTTCCACCCCTGTAATTTCTGCGTTGTTGGCTTCTGCGATATCACGGTAGTTACTCGTCAGAGACTGAGCTGTATTGACGCCTTCCAAATCTTCAAAGGATTGAATGGAGTCATTGGCTTCGTTGGTCACCACGACCGCTGATGTCTGGATGTAAGGATTGGAGAAATCATACTTCTCCTGACGATCTTCCCTGATTCCGACTTGGTTGGCTACCATATCAAAACGTCCCGCATTCAGGCCAGCAAACATGGAATCCCATTTCGTCTCATTGAATACCGCTTCTACTCCGAGACGGTCTGCGACTTCCCTGGCGATTTCTACATCAAAACCGGTCAATTCATCATTATCATCATGGAACGTATACGGACGATAGGTTCCTTCTGTTCCAATGACGAGTTCCCCATTATCCTGGATTTCTTTCAAAAGGTTTTCCTCTCCGTTCCCTTCTGTTTCAGAGGATTCTCCCCCTTCCGATGTATTTTGGCTTTCCTCCCCACTTGTTCCGCAGGCAGCCAGAACAAGGGCAAGAAAACCGATCGATAATAACCATGTTAATTTTTTCATTTTATTTTCCCTCCGTAATACCAAGTAAATTTATAAGTTTTAATGACTTAGGTATCATAATTCAGATGATATGTCGATGTCAATCGATTGAACTCTTTCTTTTATCCTTTTCCAAATGCCGTAAATTAACCAGCATACAGTCTTGTTCCTAAAGCATAAACAGAGCGGGATCCTCATGGGACCCCGCTCTGTTTATGCTTTCAATAGTTTTTTTGAAATCGGTGCAACACCTGCGCTCTGAAGGATAAGCGAGATGATCACAACAGCGAAGGCAAGCGCTGTAAAGGCACCTCCTCCGCCCACTTCGGCTTCAAATGATAAAATGAGAAAAATAGACATCGTTCCCTTTAAACCAGCCCATGTCAAAAGCGCAGACTCGCGCCAGCTGATTTTCCTCCGCCAGTTGGGGAACAGCTGCGTAGAACCGGCAATGACGATGAACCGAACGACTATGGACAGAAGAAAAACGACAGCGGCCAGTCCCCAAAGCGTCGAAACGAGATACCCTGCGGCTTCAATCCCAATCAACAGGAACAATAAAGAAAGGGCCGACGTTTCTACAACTCCCCAGAAACCGTCAAGGGTTTCTTTAAAGTGCTCTTCCTTAATCGTTCTTCCGTATTCAAAAGACAGCATCAGACCAGCGGATACGACTGCAAGCACACCGGAAACTTCGAGATATTCAGCCAGGTTAAAAATCCCGTAGGCCAGGACGATGCTAAGCATAACCTGGTATTCACGGTTGTGCGTGTAATGGACCCCTTTACTGATCAACCAGCCAAAGGCCACTCCGAGAGCGATCCCCCCGAAGGAAACGAGTACGAACTCACCAAAAAAGGACAGCAGGGAGACATCGGACTTCCCTGTATACATCCCCATCAGAACAGAAAAAATGACAATGCTGGTTCCGTCATTTAAAAGGGACTCTCCTTCCACAACATCCGCCATCTTGTCATCACTCGTCGAGTTCTTCAAGATCGACACGACAGAAACCGGGTCTGTCGGAGTCAGAACAGCCGCCATCAACATCGCCCCTGTCAGGGACAGGGAAAGGAATGGACCGGTCACCGCATAAATCGCAGCCCCCAGAATACCCACAGTTCCTATGATGCCGATGGAAGCCAGAAAGATAATCAACGGGCTGTTTCTTTTGAATCCCTCCGGAGGGAAGCGGTACGCAGATACAAATAACAGAGCGGGAAGAAATACATGATAAATCAGATGCTCTGTTACCTCAATGGTTGAAAAGTAGGGAAGAAACGACAAACCGACCCCAATAAACACCAGGATCATGGGAACAGGAAGGTTTTCCTGCTTTTTGTCCAGGGTGAAGATAAGATAACCGATCAATAACAGCAGAATCGTTTGATTGATGGACATAGGATCCCCCCTTTTTTTCATCTCTCCATTTTCCGATGTTCCTAAACATGAAAAACCCGGCTATATGCCGGGTCTTCCCATTATTTATGACTTCTGTTTTTTTGCCAGCTGTGCTTTGACCTGGTTGTACGAAAAGCCGGACAACGCATTCAAGCGCTTCACTTCATCCACGTTCGTCCTTGAACGCCGACCTGCTGTTTTTCCCATAAGCTCCACCTCCTTACATGAGGGTGACGCTTATCCTTCCACGCGTGCGGAAGCATAACCGAGCGCAATACCTAAAAGGGCTCCTCCCAGGACTTCAACAGGCTGATGTCCAAGCAGTTCTTTCAATTCTTTTTCACGCTCTACAAATTCAAGGCTGGGAAAATCACCGGATATTTGAGCGACGTTATCTTCAAGGTCGTTGACCAGCTGGGCGATTTCTCCCGTATGTCTGCGGATGCCCTGTGCATCATACATCACGATGACACCAAAAATAACAGCCAGGGCGGTTTCTGTATGACGAGACCCTTTATTCGCTGCAATATAGGAGGCAAGCGCGGCTACACCTGCAGAATGGGAGCTTGGCATTCCGCCGGTGGTCGCCACCTGTTTCACGTCCCACACCCCATGCACTCGTTTATGGGTGACAATTTTCAATGCCTGTGCGATTCCGATCGCTGACAGTGCTGTAACTATTCCTCGGTTCATTTTGTTCATGGTTTACACCCTCCCATTCAGACTACCATGTACCTTCCCGTTTAAAAGTCTCTTTATTCAATCAGGAAGATGATTAATGTTTTTCTGTCTGGGGAGGCTCTTCCATCCAACCGTGTTTAATCATCAATTTTGCCCCTTTATGGGCATATTCAAAAATATCCTTCATAAATAAGGAAAGTTTCGCCGGCAGGTCATTCCGGAGACTGAAAGCTGTTCCCAGCGAATTCCCTCCTAATGAGAAGCTGCAGAACAGACTGACACAATACAGCATCATTTTATCTGAAAATGGAGAGAGATGAGACTGGGTGACATTGCCGCCCGAGGTCATCGGAGCAGGCGTGTCATTTTCAAACATGATTGTGGTCAGCTGCTTTACAATCCCTTTAGCCAGATTTCCGCCTTCATGGAAATATTTTCTCGTTTCAGGTTCTTTGGCCACCTGTGAAAAACCGTAAATCATCTGCATACCGATGATATTGGACTCAATTGCGTGATGGATATGGGTCATTTCCACTGTATTCAACGCTCGTCTCCCTTGGATCGGCTTGAACAATTTCAGGTAGTCCTTATCGTGTACATGCTCCACCGGCTTTTGGATGGAGACATAAGGAGCATGTGGAAGAAGTCCTTTTTTAAGCAGATACTGGGTGCACTTTTCATAATATTTTTGTGTAAGGTAGGTTAGTTCACGATACATTTCAATAATATCCTTCTGATAAGACATCGTCAGGTTCAGCGTATGCATCCCCATACTGATTTCTTTCACAAGCCGGACGAACATGATATCAAAACCATTATCGTAGAGTTTTGGAACCTCTTTTGTCACATCGTCCTTCGTAAATCCAACCGGCACTTCAAGGCCATGCTTTTCAAATATTCTTTCTATCTTCTCCGCATAGGGTTCAATGTCCTTCTGCAGATAGACCATAATCTTTTCCGCTTCCCGGTCATCCGCTTTTTCTATAAAATAGTCCAGCATCCTGAGAATCATGGTCTTTTGCTGGTAGGTCATCCATAACGTCCCGATTTCGGCAGAAGAAAGTTGAGAATTGTCCGCCATACTGACTCCTCCAATTTGGATTGCACTAAAAACTTCTGTATCCACGTGCTTTTGTTTTAGTCTGAGCTAAATCCCGTTTTTCATCCTGCAACCTGCTGAAAAGACGAAACCCACCTCTATCCACTGTTGTCAGAAGAAAAGCATCAATATTTTTCACTGATCCAAAATCCCCATACCAGAGGAATATGAAATCGGTATCATGAAAAATCAGGAAGGAGTTGTTGTTTTTAACAAAGGATTTCGTGGTAGAACCCATTTAGCAGATTAAAAAAAGGTGGTCATGTTATGAATCGTTCAATAAGCAAAGGGTGGATTTTCTTTTTCGGTGCCCTTGGCGGATTATTATATGGGTATGATACCGGTGTCATTTCCGGAGCCCTCTTATTCATCAGTGATGATATCCCACTGACAGACTTCCTGGAAGGGCTTGTCGTCAGTTCTCTCCTCGTCGGGGCTATTGTTGGTGCAGGTTTGAGCGGCTACGTTTCCGACCGGTTCGGACGAAGAAAAGTGGTGTTTACGATCGCTTTGATCTACATAGCCGGGTCTTTTGTCCTTGCATTTGCACCGAACGTTCCCATGCTCGTCACAGGTCGGGTCATCCTGGGACTGGCAGTCGGCGGGTCAACGGCCATTGTACCGGTTTATCTATCGGAAATGGCGCCGACGGATTCTCGTGGTGCGCTGGGGTCATTGAACCAGTTAATGATTACCATCGGGATTGTCCTTGCCTATCTTGTGAACTATGCCTTCGCACCTGTTGAAGGCTGGCGCTGGATGCTCGGTCTTGCTGCGGTTCCTGCCGTCGTTCTTGCTGTAGGCGTCATGTTTATGCCGGAAAGTCCGAAATGGCTCCTTAAACAAAATCGGGAGAAAGAAGCGCGCAAAGTGATGGGATTGACAAGAGACGAGAAAGAAATTGAGAAAGAAATGGAACAGATGAAGAAAATCGAAGCGGAAAAAGAAGGCACCTGGGATGTCCTGAAAGCTAAATGGGTCCGTCCCATGCTTCTTGTCGGAAGCGGAATTGCTATATTCCAGCAGCTGATCGGGATAAATGCGGTCATCTATTATGCTCCTACCATCTTTACAGAAGCAGGACTGGCCGATTCTGCTTCCATTCTTGGAACCGTTGGGATTGGAGTACTGAACGTACTGATGACACTCGTGGCTATTGCAACGATCGATAAACTCGGAAGGAAAAAGCTGCTGCTGATCGGGAACGCCGGGATGGTCACAAGTCTTGCCGTTCTGGCTGCCATCTTATTTACAGCCGAACTTACCACAGCTGTTGCCTGGCTGACAGTCGTTTTTCTTGGCTTGTTCATCATCTTCTTCTCCGCTACATGGGGACCTGTCGTCTGGGTCATGCTGCCGGAGTTGTTTCCGACTAAAGCGAGAGGGGCTGCCACAGGCTTTACGACACTGCTGCTGTCCGCCGCCAACCTGGTCGTCTCCCTCTTCTTCCCGATTCTACTCGGCGCTATCGGAACCGCGTGGGTATTCGTTCTATTCGCAGTCATCGGTATACTCGCGTTCCTATTCGTTTATACGTATGTACCGGAAACGAAAGGACGAAGCCTTGAAGAAATCGAAAATGATCTACGGGGAAGCACCAGCTGAATCTTCTAAAACTCCCTGCCTTGAGGCAGGGAGTTTTAATATTACGAATATTTCTTCTTTTTTAGAACTTCTGGATTTTATGTTCGGCGTCGTATATAATTCTGTTTATGCACTTTTTATAAAGTTTTTTCTGAACGAACTATACGAACGAGATAAACATTTCAGGAGGAATAACGTGAATAAACTTTCACCCATGTATTGGATTGCTTTAGCAATAGGAATTGTGTTTGTAAGCTGGGGAGCGATTTTCCCTGATCACCTATTAAATACGATGATGACGATTCGGAATGGAATCCTTGACCGTTTTGGCTGGTTCTATCAATTCGCCGTCACCTTCATGCTCATTATTGCCTTCATCATTGCCTTCAGTAAATACGGGAAAATCAAACTTGGTAAAAAAGATGATAAACCCGAGTATACTACTCCGACCTGGTTTGCGATGCTGTTCAGTGCAGGTATGGGAATTACCCTGCTGTTCTACGGATTGACAGAACCGGTCACCCACTATGCCAACCCGCCCGTGGGAGATGCACAGACGATCGAATCAGCTAAACTCGGTCTTGAAATCAGCTATCTGCATTACGGCCTGCACGCCTGGGTCATTTATGCGATTGTATCCCTCGTGCTTGCCTACTTTAAATTTAAAAAAGATAAGCCGGGTCTGATGAGTGCTACCCTTACGCCACTCTTCGGTAACCGCATGAACGGTGTCGCCGGTTATATCGTCGATATCATCGCTGTTTTCGCTACCATCTTTGGTGTCGCCATCTCACTTGGCGTAGGTGCCCAGCAGATCAACAGCGGCCTTGCGTATCTATGGGGCGTGCCGAACAACTACGGCGTCCAGCTTATCATTATGGGAATAACAGCCGTGCTGTTTATCTACTCAGCAGCTTCCGGCCTTTCTAAAGGCATCAAATACATCAGTAACATCAACTTGATTCTGACTGTCGTATTATTTGCAGCTTTCCTGCTGCTCGGACCTACAGGATTTGTATTGGAAACGTATTCCACAACCCTTGGAAACTACATGCAGAACTTCGTTCAGATGGGGATGCGCTTCAGCCCGTTTGATGCAGAAAACAACCAGTGGGTAAAAGACTGGACGATTTTCTACTGGGCCTGGTGGATTTCCTGGACGCCATTTGTGAGTTCCTTCATTGCCCGTGTATCCAAAGGACGTACTGTACGTGAATTTATTGTGGCGGTTGTTATTGCCCCTGCTCTTGTCTGTACCCTTTGGTTCGGCGTGTTCGGTGGAGCCGGCATCTACTTCGACTTTGTGGAAGGCGTCAACGTAGCCGGTCAGTCCATGGAATCTTCCTTGTTCTATGTCTTTGACCAGCTTCCATTCAGCGGTCTGCTTTCCTTTGTAGCCGTTATCCTGATTATGACGTTCTTCATCACATCCGGGGACTCCGCCACATTCGTCCTTGCAATGCAGACGTCCCGCGGAAGCTTGAACCCTCCATTCTTTATGAAATTGAGCTGGGGTATTATCCTGACAGCGATCGCCATGATCTTAATGGGGGCTGGAGGACTTGATGGTCTACAGGCCGCAGCGATCATCAGCGGGTTCCCGTTAACCATTATACTGCTGTTGATGATCGTCAGTCTGCTCAAGTCGTTCAGAGAAGAGTTTAATGAAGCGGCTGGATCGGACTCCGAAGAAGAACAAGATCAAAAGTCTGCTTAACGAAAAGAAGCTGCCATTAGGCAGCTTCTTTATTTGTATCGACGTTTACCAATCTCATGCCTCTCTTTTCTATATCCAGTCCAAACCTACTGTCTCTTCTATAATAAAAACCCGCCTCTCCTGCAAATGCAGATGAGGCGGGTCTTTTATTTAGCCCCCGGCAATCATCCGGGCGAGCTGGCCGCATAGGAGAGCGGCGTACATGCCGACGACGTTTCCGAGAATCCCCATGAGAAGGCCGACTGGCGCAAGAGCCGGCTGGAATACGGACGCTACAATCGGCGCAGAACTTGTCCCGCCAATATTCCCCTGTGATCCGACAGCGACGAAGAACAATGGAGCACGAAGCAGACGGGCAGCAGTGAAAATAAAGAGTATGTGAATAGAAAGCCACACCATTCCCATTAAGAGAAATTCAGGAGCTTGAACAATATCTGCAAGATTCGCTTGAGCCCCTATTCCGGTAAGGAACAGATAAATTCCCATATACCCAATTTTGCTAGCACCATAGTATTCAAGCTTCCTCACCTTCGTAAAGGAAAGCAGGATACCAACAGCGGTAACAAGCAGGAATGTCCAAGTCGATGTGCTCATCACATCAGATTTCGGGATGAATGACAAATCAGCAAACAAACGGATCAAGTATGAACCGGCAAAACCGACCGCCAGAATCGCAAACAACTGGGGCAGCTCCAGCGGTTTAGCGTTGCGTGCCACGTCGGTAGCAATATCTTCGTTGATTTTTTTAATTGTAGAGTTATCTGCCTTGTTCCACTTATTGAATCGATCCTGGAAGTTGGCCAGGGAGATCATGACACCCATCCAGCCGATTCCAACGAGTGTATCGGTCAGAATAATCGGACTTAAAATATCATCCGGGGTCTTGAAGGCTTCTATCATGGCACCCATGTTTCCGGTACCACCGATCCAGCTTCCGGCAAGCGCTCCGACTCCGCGCCAGGCTTCATCAGGAAGCACACCTTGGAACAGGGCGAAAGCAACCGGGCCGCCGACGACGACTCCGAGAGTTCCTGCCAGGAAAACGAGGACCGCTTTTCCGCCGAGTTTCAAAGTGGCCGGAACGTTCGTACTGATCATTAGAAGCAGCAGACCTGCCGGAAGCATATAAGTACTTAAAAAGCTGTAAAGGTCAGAACTCTGCGGGATGATGCCGAATGTCGTCGACAACATCGGAAGAAAATACATCCAGATCAACGGCGGCAGATAGCCGAAGAATTTTTTCAGTGGTGCATAGTCAACTGTCGCTAACATGAAAACAATGCCGACGATAGCTATTAAATAGGCGAAGACCGCCATAGGCTCTTGGATAAGGGCTTGTGTGAAAATCATGATGATACTCCTTTTCTACGTAATCCTTTGAATTATCAAACAATTTATGGTTTATAAAAGCCACATTGAGGGAGTATAGCACAGGAAAACCGCTTGAGAAATAAAAAAGTACTGCTATTATTTTTCCAATCCAACCCATAAAAAAGAGGCTCCCTACGGGGGCGCGCATGTAAACGCTCCCCTGTAAAAAGCCACTGTTGAAAAATTTATTTCAATTGTATTAATCGTCCCAGATGTTCGATGATTTCGTCTGTAAAAACCTGCAGACGTGTCAAGTCTTCTTCCTTATCGGGATGCATATCTACTTTCCATCCTTCCGACATCCGCTCTCCACCGACAGCCGTTAACCTGTCTTCAAAAAGGTTCACTGCTTCACAGAACTGCGGGTAGGAGGTATCCCCTGATCCGAATACTGCAATACCTTTACCCGTCAGATCGATGTCTTCCAGGTCTTCGTAGAAATCTTCCACTTCATAAGGCAGATCTCCATCATTCCACGTATAGGATCCTAAAAGGACCGCATCGAAACCGGCGAGAAAATCAGGCTCGATTTCTTCTATTTCTTCCAAGTGGATGTCATGATCTCCTTCGAGACGCTCCTTGATCAAGTCCGCCATTTCCTCCGTATTCCCGGACATGCTGGCAAAGCCAATGAAAATGCGTGCCATAGGTTACACACCCTTTACGAGGCTGTCTTCAAGGTAACCGGAAAGCCGGGCGTGGAGACGTGCATGTGTCCGGAAACTCTCCTCATCTTTCCATTCCAACGCCTGATTGATTTTATACGTGTGATAGTTGAGAGCAAGCTGGATATCCATTTTCGTAGAAACTGCACGGCGGTCATAAAGGTCCTGGACAAACTGGGCGGACATTGGAAAAGCGCCCTCCTCATTTTTCCGCACGAGCACATACCAGCCACGGTTGGCCACAGCGTATGGATTTTGAACAATATGTAAACGATCTCCCTTATCAAACCGGATTGTTTGATGACACGAGCATTGACGACTTCCTTTTTCGTACGTAAAGGATTTGACAACAAATAAGCATTCCTGCATTGTCTTCTCTCCCTTCCTGATTCACACCTATATCATAATTGATAACGATTATCATTGTCAATAAAAAATAAAACGCACAGTCCCCCTGGACGTTTATTCCGTATGAAAGTGTCCGTCCTGGAGCTGTTTTTTAAAGAATGACGCTTTTTTACTGAGCGCCTGCTTTTTCTCTTCCGTCTGCTTATTATAGCCGCCCGCGGATGAGCTTCTGCTATTTAAATATCATTCTCCTTGTCTACATCCGCAGCGATCGCCCGTTTATGACACAGCTGATTGCCGAGAATCCACTTTGTTTTCCTCCCATCCCCTCTGTCATTCAGCTTTCCGCAACGCGATCCCCCCATTAACCCGGACGGGCCGCTTGACTCTTTCCAACATCTTCAAAATAGACTACACTGTCATAAAAAAGGAGGGATCTCTGTGAAACCAACAGCATGGATCCTCCTTGAACTTCTCCGTATTCTCCTGCTGCTTCCATTCATTGGAGCAGTACTCTGGTCTACCGTGCTTGGACCGCTTTACGAAGCTGTCGACGTTCATGATCCATACAGAGTGGTTGGAGCAGCCGGCGTATGGGTCTTTTTATTTATTATATATAGGAATTACCTTCAATTCAGTGGATGGTACAAAGGAAAAGAAAGACGGAAGCTTCCACGCGGTGCCTTGATCACCCTTACGGTTGTATCCCTGCTCATGACTATCGGTCCACTTTTCTTAGGATTGAATGGATTATGAAGAAATTTCAAAAAAGAGGATACCCTTTGACGGGTATCCTCTTCAGACCGCTGGGATCATCCCCGGCAGTTTTTTTGAATAATTATTATGCAGGCAAGAGGAGATCGGCCTTCTGGATCTCCGGAACCGCCGGTCTCTACGCTTTTTTCAACAATCCGTTTTCCAGACAGAACGCCAGCAGCAGCTCCTTATATCCATGCTCCTCAAACTGGATTCCGATCTGATCCCCGCCATATTCGGAAATGATGCCCGCTCCGAATTTCCGGTGGGACACCTTCAACCCAAGCTCCATCTCCCCTTCCTTTAGCAGCGATTCATCTGATAAGTCGACAGCCGGACGGACCGGAGCCTTTTTCTTCTTCTCCACTTCCGGCTGGATAATGCGGCGGACATTCATAAGAAAAATGGACTCTGTAACCCGCTCACTGCCTTTATAGTTGTAGGAAAGGAGTTCAAGATGAGAGCGTGCCCGCGTCATGCCGACATAAAACAACCGGACCGCTTCCTCCATCGGCGCGCGGTCTTCACTTCGATACCGCTCCATGTCATCCTTGGAGGGCACCACCCCGTTAATAAGGTCAATCATATAGACATTGTCGTATTCCAGCCCTTTAGCACTGTGGAAGGTCGTCAGAGTCAGGGGAGCTTTATTTTTGTTGTACTTCGACGTCTGAATCAGCTGTTCAAGGTGTTTCAATCTGTCTGCAAAGCCCTTTAATGAACCGAGACCGTGGGCAATTTCCTCAAGGGTGTCCAGAATGCCGAATAGATGCTCCGCATTGAAGCCGAAGTTCTCACACATTTTCGTGACCGCCTTGTCATAACCGAGCTTATCCCGGATCATACGAATGGCCTTGCCGGGCTCCATGGTGTTCATTTCATGGAACCTCTTTTTCGCCTGAGCGAGATTTTTGTCTTGATACGAAGGGATATCCTCTTCTCTCAACACATCAAAAATAGAGGTTGAGAGGTGTGTTCTCTTCAAAAAAGCGATCTGCTTTTTCGTGATATAGCCGTTGAATTTCGTATGAATCCGCTCCAGGATATCCACCCGCTGATCATTATAGCTGAAGCGCATGAAGTTCAATATATCTTCAACGATCCAGTGCTTGAAAAACTTGGCATCAATATCCTTCATATAAAAATCGATACCGGCCTTATCAAGCTTGTCTGCCAGTGGAACCGCTGATGAATTGTTCCGGTATAAAACAGCCGTTTCCTCCCCCGGTGAGGCTGCTTTCACAGCTTCCGCGACATAGGTCAGCTGCTGATCATAATTGCTGAACGTCTGCATCTGGATGGGGGCGTTGGACGGATTTTCCGTAAACATCTGCTTCGGATAGCGGTTTTTGTTCCGTTTAATAAACTGATTGGACGCTTCCACAATTTCCTTCGATGACCGGTAGTTCTGCGACATCGTCATCACGGCAGCATCCTCATAAACCTTCTCGAATTGAAGCAGCTTCGTTACGTCGGATCCCCGCCACATGAAAATCGACTGATCATCATCCGCCACAACACATAAGTTGTTGTGCGGACGCGCCAGAAGCTCCACGATTTCATGCTGGACCACACTGTTATCCTGACTTTCATCGGTCAGCACATATTCAAAGCGGCTCTGATAACGGCCCAGCAGTTCTGCATCTTCTAAAAGAAACTGATGGGCGTACGTAAGCATATCGTCAAAATCGAGCAGAAGCCGATCAGAAACCTGCTGTTTTTTAAACCGCTCGTACTCTTTATACATATCAGCCGCCCGCTTCACCTGACACGAAACCTTCTCCAGCTCTTTCCCTGCCAGCATCCGGTTTTTCACGAAGCTGATGTAAGTCATCAGTTCATCCATCTCATCCTCGGACATCTGTTTCTGATGGATATCCTCATAAATCCTTTTCAAAATAAACTTTTTGTGGAGCGGTACATCCGGTCCATGGAAACCCTTTTTCAGTTCTTCATCACTGACATTCCCCTCGATCAGCTGGAAGGATTCTCCTCTTTTCTGCAGCGTCTCCCGGACCACTTGAAAGGCGAAGCTGTGAATCGTTGAGAAGTGCACCTTTTCATTCGTGAGGGAAGAAAAAAACCGGTCAAAACGATCGGACATGTCCCGGGCCGATGCTTTACTGAAAGTAATCGCCATGATCCGCTCCGGCTTCACCTTTTTCTCAAGAAGCAGGTAGCCGATTTTCATATTCAGTGTCGTCGTCTTCCCGGATCCCGGTGATGCCAGCAGGAGCAGTGGGCCGTCTGTGTGAAGAACCGCCTGCTTCTGGACATCGTTCAGTTTTACTCCCGTGTGTTGTTCCATGTTTGTGAAGAAATCCATATGTTCGTCCCTTTCTGTTCAGGAAAGAAAAAATAGATGGAAAAAGGCCCGCGCCCCTTTTCCATCTACATTTTCCATCATCATTGTTGTTCCATTATACCTCCTTCACCCAATCGATTCCAGATGATTTTCTTCCCTCTTTTTACATGAGATGACCGAAGAAGAAACATACTATCAGGGACAAGGAGGTGGAGAACGATGGCGAAGAAAACAAAGAAAAACCAAGCAGAGCAGAAGAACCAAAAAGGGTTTGCTCCAAAACAGGCCGATGTAGAGTTTTCTGAGGAGTTCGGCAGTGCTGCTGCGAATGAAGCTCATCAGAAAGAAGCGAAAAAAGCCCGCAAATCCAAAAAAGCAAAACAAGATAACTAAATGAATGTAGAGGATTTCCCTTTTTCAGGGGAATCCTCTTTCTATAGTTGGAGGTTATTATGAAACGTACAGGTCTACTTACCATCATTATTTTTTTCTCCCTTTCCACAGCACCTGTCTCTGCAAGCGTCCTCTACACAGTGAAGCCCGGGGACAGCTTATGGAAAATCGCTGCACAGTATGAAACAACGCCAGACCGTTTGAAAACGATAAACGGCATAACGGACGGTTCGCAGATCATGCCCGGGCAGTCCGTGATCATACCTGGGAATGCGTACAACGTAACGACAGGGGATACACTTTGGAAGATTGCCCGGATTCATCAGACGTCCATCCATGCTTTAAAAAAACGAAACAGCATCAGCGGAAGCGTCATCACGCCCGGGCAGAAACTCCATATCCCGCAAAGTCGGAAACAGCCGATTACCGCTGGAGCATTTTTCATTCCCGGCACCCCAGTAAAAAATCAACAGTCCATTGACTATTATGGGGAGTATTTATCTGCCCTCGGCCTGTTCGAATACCGGCCGGACGAGAGTGGAGAACTCAGCCGACTGAACGGTGAAGACTCCATATCGCGCACATGGAAAAAAGGCCTGATCCCTCATGCCACCATCACTAATTTAACTAAAGAAGGCTTCGATCCGGATTTGGCCCACCGTCTGCTGTCTAATGAGAAGAAACGAAAAGCGTTGATTGAAAATATCGCCGGCCTCGTGGACGAAAAGCAGTACAAAGGGGTGGTGATCGACTTTGAAAGTCTGCACGAAAAGGACAGGGCTTCTTTCAATACATTCATCCAGCAGCTTTCCACCCGGATTCATAGAATAGGAGGAGAAGTCGGAGCCGCCCTGCCGCCGATGACCGGCGCCTACACCCCTGCCCACCACAAAGCCTATGATTACAACACCATCGGCGGGGCCGTCGACTTCGTTTTTCTTATGACGTACAACTGGCACTGGATGGGTGGGTCGCCCGGCGCCATTGCACCGATCAAGAAGGTGGATGCTGTTATGAACTATGCAGGAACAGCCATGCCGAAAGAGAAAATTTTCTTAGGAATCGCCATGTACGCCTATGACTGGAATACAGAAGATCCTGAAGATGTCCAAGCCTATTCCCAGCAGCGAGCTGTCGATACAGCGATGGAGCACCAACGTCCGATCCATTATGATTTTGAAAAACAAAGTCCGTGGTTTTCCTACACCGATCCTCAGGGCGACATTCATGAAGTGTGGTTCGAGGACGCCCGGTCCATACTGGCCAAATACAGACTCGTGAAAAAATATGATATCCAGGGTGTCGGCGGCTGGAAAACCGGTCTCGATTTCCCTCAAGCCGGCTTCCTGCTTAAAGAAGAATTCACCATAAAAAAACGGTGAAACGCCGCACTTCCAAGCTATGATAAAATGAAAGAATCATAGAGGTAGGAGTGGGATTGATGGATAAAAAAGACATAGCCGGGATCCGGAAACAATTGAAGGTCGACAATGATCTGATGAAGATATCGAATATATTCAACGTCTATATTATGAAGGAATCAACAGACATCTATCATCATCAAAGCCAGCCGTTTGAAATGCTGGACCGCGACCAGCAGGAGCTTTTTATGACCAACTTCAAAAAAGTGCTCACAGGACAGCTCGATGAAAAGCTGTTCGAACTGAAGTTCAACCAGGAGGCAGAGAATTCCAGCCAGTTCATTCTGCACCGCGGACTCTTGAGCCGGAACGTAGAAGACTGGAAACAGGAAATGCTCGCCATGACGGAAAAAATGATCAAGGACCATCCGTATGAAAAAGATGTCGTCATCACTTTCATACGGGCCGAATACTTAAAACCGACGAGACGACGCAGTGAAGAATCAGAAGAAAGTGACCGCGATGCCGTGTACTCCAACCCGTTTATTCTCTGCAGCGTCAACCAGACGGAAGAGCCGAAAAAGGAAATCCAGTTCGACTATGTTGAAAAAGAATTCAAGTACAATATCCAGGTCGATCCGGTTATTGACTTGAAGCACCCGCTGACGGGATTCATGTTCCCGAGCATTACCGAAGGAACCTCTGATGTCAACCACGTGCTGTACGCCGCCGGCAAAGCCAACGAACCGGACTACTGGTTTATCGAGGATGTCTTAAACGGCGAAGAGATTATGACAGCAAAAGAAGACAAAGCCGTATTTGAGGAAGTCATCCGCGGTGTCGTCGGGGATCAACTGAGTCCATCCACCCTCGCCAATGTATATGGGGAAATCAATAAAGTGGTCGAGGAAAATGAGGATGATACCCCGCCAAAGCTTGATTACCGGGACGTGGAACGGGTATTAAACCAAAGCGGCGAGCAGGTCGAAGGCGAAAAAGTGAAACACGCCTTTCAAATGATCACAGACAACGAAGGATACGAGCTGAAAGCCAGCAGTATCGTTCCTAAATACAAGACGAAATCCATCAAAATCAACACGAAAGTGGCCAACATCTCCATCAGTCCCCAGGATCTGGAGTTTGTCAGACAGGTCAACTACAAAGGGAAACGATGCATCATGATTGAAATTGAAGAAGATGCAGAAATTGACGGATTTAAAATGCTGCCGGAGGCCTTCGGAAACGAATCCTCCTGAAAAAAAGGAGTGGACACGCATGTCCACTCCTTTTTTACCGCCAGGAGCGAAAGCCCCTTCCCTTTCCGCAGGAGTGGAAGGGGCGCCACTCCTTGGGGATTCTTTAACATCGAAAAAGACTCTTCACCCAGCACAGCTGGATGCAGGACAATCTTTTTCATATTCCGGCAGGCAGTCGTCATCAGCGCCTGTGCTTTCCCTTTTTGTTTTCCACGCAGGCGGCAACAGCGCAGCCCATGCCGTGCTTTTAAATCTGCGAACCTGCTTCGTGCACAATCTCTCTCCTCTATATTCCAACGTCGGCACGAGGAGCGTTCGGTGGTGATGCCTGCGGGAACAGCACGGGCCGAAGATCCACTTGGGCAGGCGGTCTTCCTGACCAAGTCAGTGGAGGGCGTGCCCGCGGCATTCATCCACCGATAAGCGGAATGTGACCTTTCACACGACAAATGGATAACTCGAACTGGTTAACACAGGCTTTTTCTACAGCCAAAGGGAGTGGACGTCACCGTCCACTCCCTTTTTTATTCTTGTCCGACAAGCTCCCGCTTGGAGGCATTCTTCTCTCCCGTATAGCCTTCTGGATTCTGCTTCCGCCAGTTCCAGGAGTCCACACACATATCATCAATCGTCTTCTCTGCCTGCCAGCCCAGCTTCAAATGAGCTTTGGCCGGGTCTGCGAAGCACTCTGCAATATCTCCGGAGCGGCGCCCCTCTATGGCATAGGGAACTTTACGGCCGGAAGCTTTTTCGAAAGCCTTCACGAGCTGAAGAACACTGTATCCTTCACCTGTTCCAAGATTATACGTTTCGATTCCAGTTTCGCCTGCTGTCTTTTCCAACGCATGCACGTGTCCTCTCGCAAGGTCCACGACGTGAATGTAATCTCTTACTCCTGTCCCGTCAACCGTCGGGTAATCGTCACCAAACACCTTCAATTCAGGGAAATGACCGACAGCCACCTTTGTAATATAAGGCATCAGGTTGTTCGGAATCCCTGAAGGATCCTCACCTATGCGGCCACTCGGGTGCGACCCGATCGGATTAAAGTAGCGGAGAACAGATATACTCCACGATTCATCAGAGACATATAAATCCTGAAGAATTTCCTCAAGCATCAGCTTCGTACGGCCATAAGGATTTGTGGCCCCGACCGATGCACTCTCCGTAAGAGGAAGAGAGTCAGGGGTGCCATACACGGTGGCGGATGACGAAAAGATCAGCTGTTTAACATCAAATTCCTTCATCACTTCACACAGCATCAACGTCCCCGTAATGTTGTTATGATAGTACGTCAGCGGCATAGAAACCGATTCACCGACCGCCTTCAGTCCTGCCAGATGAATGACAGCTGTAATATCGAAGTCATTGAAAACCTCTCGTAAAAGGTCCTGATCCCGCAGATCCCCTTCTACAAACGTCAACGTCTTCCCTGTCAGTTCCTGCACACGCAGCAGGGATTCGGGGTGGCTGTTCGATAAGTTGTCCAGAACGATAACCTCATGGTCCCTCTCCAATAATTCAAGACAGATGTGGCTGCCTATGTATCCGGCCCCGCCTGTAACTAAGATCATTGCCTCTCCTCCTCTATCAATCTCTTACCTTGGAATGTACAGGAAAATTAAGGATATGTCTACTATAAAAGGAAAGGAGCCCTCCTTTAGGCTCCCTTATAAAAGTCCTCGATCTGTTCATTTTTCGACATTTTTACGCCATTCAGCCCATTTTTCAAGAAAATTTTTGTATAATAATTACCAAGCATTATAATGGCTGGATTCATGATAATGGATGAACCCGTGACTTTCTGCCAGCCTCTGACTTTTCGACTTCTGAGAGAAGGAGACGGTCAGTATTTCCAAACCTGTTTCCTGACGAAGCTGCTTCAAATCCTGCATGCGGTCCAGGGACCATTGATCTTTCGCAACCGAGGAGTAATTGTAATTCTCCCACATAATGCCGTCTACATAAGGATACGTTGTGGTCGACAACGTGCCGAACCCCCAGTTTTGAATAAGGGACAAGGAAGGGTACTGACGCCGGATTTCCTGCAGGAAGACGGCCATGCCCGCACGCTGGTCATCCAGTACATCGGATCCGCAGTGTTCGTTATCGATATTGCCGACAGTATCTAAAAAGACACCGTCCAAACCCTTATCAGCCACCTGCTTCTCAATCTCAGCCAGCAGCACCTGCTGATAATGATCAGAGGTGATATCGGTCAGATAAGAATCCCATTCCGGATAATAGACACGCTCACCGTCCCGGTGGAAAAAGTCGGACTCTTCAAGCTGACTGATCAACGCCGTATTCCAGTTATCAGCTTCCATGGTGTTGATATACCCATACACCAATGTCCCGGACTGCTGAATCGTTTCAATCTGGCTTTTAGTATAGAACACCGGTTCAATCATGACAGCATCATACGCCTGCATCTTATTCAAGACTGCTTCGGTCGGAGAATCATAATAAATTTTATAGGACTGCACATTGGAAAGTGGATGAGAAGATTGTGCAGAAGTAGATAGAGGGGAAAGTACAAGACCAGCGGCTAAAACAACAAGAAAACTCTGTTTCATTTTTGTGAGTATACCCATAATACGCCTCCTGATTATTCAGAGAGCGGCTGTGGCATTGCAGACTGGCAATCGGCTCCTGTGAGGAACTACGACCCATGTCTTTGCGCCCTTATCTTTCGATAAGTTTGCCTTTCTCTATTTAATTTTATCCACATTATACCACAGGTTTAACATGTTAAAGTATTTTAAATCCACATGGAGGTGATTGGATGTTCTATCAACAATCCAGTTTTATCCGGAAGTTTATTGAACTGATCCTCGTATTTTTTGTATTGGGATTCCTTGATCAGACGTTGGAATGGAACATGCTGGAATGGACGCTGAACCCTGTCTTCTTTGCTGTCCTATTGTTTTCCCTCAGATACGGTCTGAATTTTGCTCTTTTGAGCTTTTTTGCTGCATTATTCTATCATGTGTATGACATGTATCAGCGGGACGGGGACTTGTTTCTCTTATTCTATGATCCCGCCAATTATTTATCTCTCCTCTTCCTACTCCTGACCGGCGTCATTACAGGGCTGTACAGCACGTCCTTCCGGGAAAGATATGAAAGTCAGCAGTATGTGCTGAAGGAAACTAAGGATGAAAATGAGGAACTAAAAACATCCTTAACTGCTCTGGAGCGGTCTCAACGGGTCATGCAGGCAAAGGTCCTTGATTCCGAGTACACCCTTTCCAGGATTTACGAAGTCGGAAAGACGCTTGATCAGCCTTCTCCAGAACTTGTCCGAAACGAGGCCGTTACGATTATCGGAGACCTGTTTGAAGCGGAAGACTTAGCTGTCTATCATGTCGACTCTTCTAAGAAATCGCTGCGCCTCCGCGTTCGAAAAGGAAATACCGAACGACTTCCGCAGACGATTTTCATTGATGATGCGGCCTCGATTTTCTCACGGGGGCTGAAGAACAAAACCATTACTTTAAAGACGGTTGATGATGAAGCCGATGCTCCAGTGCTGATCGGACCGATCGTCTACAATCAGGACGTACGGGAAATCCTCGTGATTGATCAACTTGATTTTGCCAAACTGACAAAATATGAAGTTCAAATCCTCTCTCTCGTGCTCGACTGGATGGCCAACCGGATCGAAAGAGCTGGAGAGTATCTTCGTAAAGAAGAAGAGCAGAAGATGTATCCAGGCACAAGTATTTATGATAAGGAAGCTTTTGACGAACTTGTTCAGCTTCAGGAAAAACGAGCGGAGAAATACGGGGTTCCTTATAGTGTCGTTTCCATCGATGTCAGCCCTTACAGGGAAATGTCGGTCGTGGAAGCAGAAATCATCCTGCGTGCCTACTTGAGAGAATTGGACATTATGGGCTACGACCAGACGGAGCAGCATTTCCACTTCCTGCTTCCAGGTACGAGCTCCGAGAATGCATCCATCGTCGAAGAGCGGATTTACAAAGCACTCGATACAAAAGGCGGGATTTACATTGGTTAATTTCCAGGAACCCTACTGGCTGATCTTTTTCTATGTTATTCACGGCCTCGCTGTTCTGATCGTTTCCCTGCTGCTTCGAAAAAGGATGCATGATGACAAAAAAGGAACCGTCACATGGCTCGCCATTACGAGCGTATTCCTCCCGATCATCGGGGAGCTTCTCGGACTGGCCGCCTGGCTGGCTGCGAAAGCGTCCGGCAGCAATCACATGATTGATGATTACGATGATTATGTCACATTCACGCCGTTGAATCTTGAATACCTGCGTTATGAAGCATCATCAAGTATGGATTTATCGCCCATCAGCGATGCCCTTTTGAGGAACGATGGCGTCAACCAGAAGGAATTGATTGTCAGTCTGATCAATTCCGATATCGCCAATAAAGGACGGCACTTGAACCTCGGCCTGATCCACAACAATTCAGAAACCGTCCACTATGCAGCTACAACCATGAACGTGCTGTCCAGCCGGTTTGAAAAAGAACTGGAACATGCCAGAAAAGAATTGGCCCCGGAAGCACCCATGTCTTTCGAGCGTTTATGCAGCGTGTACGAACGTTATCTGGGAAGCGGTATTCTCGATGAGAACGGACAGGCGCGGCTCGAGAAACAATATGAACAACTGCTGGAAGAAATGGTTCCGAAACTTGAAAAAGAACCATGGATGTACCGCAGTCTCGGCGATATTTACATACGTCGTGGAAAAGAGGAAAAAGCGGTGGAAGCTTTCCGTGAGATGGTCAGCCGCTTCCCGGCCCATCCAGGAGGCTACTTGAAATTGATTGAAATATACTATGCAGGACGCGACTGGACAAACATCAAGCCTGTGCTCTACGACCTTTTCCAACATGTGCAGGCAGAGGACATCCCTGAAAGCCAACGCTTCATTATCCAACAGATGGGAGGGAAAACACTGTGAAAAAACAAATCACTATTTATGCTTCGGTTCTTTTCCTTCTATTCACAGCTGCCATTATCATTCTGCAATTTATGCGGCTCGATATGTTTCATCAGTGGTTTCCTGCCGAATCGGCACAAGAAACATCGGTGGAAACGATGAGCACGGAGGAGAGTCCCACAGAAGGAGAAGAACTTCAGGTTTATGTGCATAAAAATGACACCCCATTGTCCAAGGACGCATTGGAAAACCTGGAATACGCCATGGACTACGCTAAGGTTTCCTATAAGGAGATAACGAAAAAGGAAATGGAAGAGCTGACGCCTTCCCCTTATACCGTCCTCGTTCTCGGAGGTGAGCACTCCGAAGAATGGCCGTATGAAGAAATCCGCTCCTTCGTGGAAAAGGGAGGAAACCTGTATATTGCCTCACGCTTCATCAATCCCAACTGGAATGAACTGATCGGCTTGGAAGATGTGGAGGATTTCCTCGACGATATATACGGGCTGACGTTTGAAAAGGAAGTTTTCCCTGGATATATGGATTTAGGTGAAGATTCCCAGCTGTTTTCCCACAGCATTGCTGATGTTGAACTCGCTGAAACCGCCGATGTTTACATTTCAGCAGAAGATCACCCGATTTTATGGGCGAACAATTACGGAGAAGGGAAGGTCATGTTCTGGAACACCTCTTCTGTTACAGAAAAAACCTCACGTGGACTAATGCTGCAGGCCCTTTCCTTCCTGCCTCCCACATTCGTTTCCTCACAGGCGGGTATTAAGGTGATGCACATTGATGACTTCCCTTCTCCTGTTCCAAGCGGTACGACAGATGTGATCCAGCGGGATTACGATTTGACTGTGGAAGATTTTTATTCTGAAGTCTGGTGGGAGGATATGAAACGGATCGGCGAAGAAGAAGATGTGATTTATACCGGATACTTAATTGGAACCTATCAGGATACGATGGATATTACAGCAGAAGACCTGATTGAAACCAGACGTTTCCCAATGCTTTATTTCGGCCGCAAGGTTTTGAAGGAGGACGGGGAAATTGGACTCCATGGATATAATCACCAGTCTCTTGTAACAGCAGATGAACCGATCGATCCTGAATACGGCTACCGTCCTTGGCAGAATCAAGGCGAGATGGAAGAGTCTCTAAACCGAGTGAACGAACTGTTCAACTACTACTTCAAGGAAAAGGATGTTCATTCCTATGTCCCCCCTTCCAATGTGTTAAACGAAACCGGGGTGCGCGCTCTGCATGAAGTATTTCCGGAACTTGAAGCTGTATCCGGCTTGTATACAGGTGACAAGGAGACGGGAGCCTTCTTACAGGAATATGAACCAAACAGTGAGTTTCCATCCATCTACCATTTCCCAAGGATTTCAAGTGGGTATGGGGAGACCGATGAAGAGCGTTTCGTCCAGATTGATGCGATTGCGAACTTCGGGGTATTCGCCCACTTCATCCACCCGGATGATGTGCTCGATCCATACCGGGCCGGAGACAGTGGATGGCCGGAAATGAGGCAGTCTTATGAAGATATGCTCCATTATATTCACGATCACTACACACACCTGAAGGGGATGCGTCAGACGGACGCCACAAAGAAAATGAAACAGTACCAGGCTTCTGTCATTGACGTAACCTATCAGGACGAGCAGATCGTTATCAAGGGCGAAAATCTCCTCTCCCCTTCCACAGTTCTTGTCAGATTGAATGAAGGAAGGATCGAGACCGGTTCCTTTGATTATGGAGATGTCGAATCTCTCGGTGAATCCGGCACACTTTATCAAGTGACCCTTAAACAGCCGTATGCTGAAATTACGATAAAGGATGAAGCCTTGTGAAAATAGGAATGGTCGTTGAAGGAAGCTATCCCTACGTAAGCGGCGGCGTGGCCAGCTGGGTACAGATGCTTGCTGCACAGATGCCTCAGCATGAATTCGTCATTATTGCCATTACACCGGAGGAAATGACCGCTGACGATTACCGCTACGAGCTTCCTTCCAATATCACGGAAGTCATTAACCTTCCATTGAATCTAAAACCAGCCGCAAAAAAGCGGCGCGTCAAACTGACTGAAGAAGAACAGCATATGTTGACCGATTGGATGATGTTCCGCAGTCTTCCGCCGGATGTACTGGACATCTTCAAGAAAAAAATCGGTTCGACCGAAGCGCTCTTTTCAAGCGAACTGTTCTGGAACATGGTACAGGAAAGCTACCGGATTGAAGAACAGTCGGGTTCCTTCATCGATTACTTCTGGATGTGGCGCGGCATGTTCACGCCTGTCCTCGAGCTGCTGCAGGCGGACTTCCCGGACCTTGATCTGATCCATTCTGCGTCCACGGGTTATGCCGGACTGATTGCTGCTGCCATCAAGCAGCGTCAGGGAATTCCTTATCTCTTAACGGAACACGGCATCTATTCACGAGAGCGTGAGGAGGAAATCCTGCAGGCTGGATGGATTCCTGAGTACTATAAAAAACGCTGGGTCCAGTTTTTCCACCATTTATCCAAGCAGGCCTACACGGAAGCGGATGATGTGATTACGCTTTTCGACCGCAACAGCCGGCTCCAACATGAACTTGGTGCTGATGAAGACAAGCTGGCTGTCATTCCAAATGGCATCCATTATGACCGGCTTTCAGGAATTGTCAAAGTTCCCAAAACAGATGTTCTGAAAATCGGGGCGATTGTCCGCGTTGTTCCAATCAAGGATATTAAAACGATGATCAATGCCGCCAAAATCCTCGATGACAAAGGGGTCCCTTTTGAGCTGACGATTATGGGACCACTGGATGAAGAGGAAGAGTATGCCGAGGAATGCCGGCTGATGATTGAACAGCTGAGTCTAAATCACTGCGTCATGCTTGCGGGTAAGGTCAATATCATAGACTACCTTCCTCACTTTGATGTCTGCCTCTTGACAAGTATTTCAGAAGGGCAGCCGCTGGCCGTCCTTGAAGGTATGGCAGCAGGGATTCCTTATGTCGTCACAGATGTGGGGTCATGTTCTGAGCTGATGTATGGACGTGAAGATGATCCCTTCGGACCGGCAGGCTTTGTCGTCCCGCCCGTGAATCCGAAAGCCATCGCTGAACACTGCCAATGGTATTATGAGCACCCTCAGGAAGCTGAGAAGTTCGGAATAAATGGACAGAAACGGGCAGAAACGTATTATCAAGTGCACCAATTCATTGATCAGTATACAGAGTTGTACACAGAAAGGGGGATGGCTTATGGCCGGCATCGGGTTTAAGCTGCAGAAATTGTTTCAGGAGGACTACTTCTCCTCGCGGATTAAAGCCTACGCATTTGCAGGACTGGTCACCTCCGGTCCGTGGCTGGTCGTTATTGCGACCATTGCTGTGATCCAGTGGATGACCTCTTTCTTCTCCCTGCTTGATCTGCAGGAGAGGGAGCTGTTCAACCTTTCTGTAGCCTACTGCTTCATCTTTTCCCAGGTCCTTTTCGGTGTGCAGCAGTTAGTTGTCACGCGGTACACCGCCGACCTGTTTTATGAACGACGAACAGAGGCCATTTTCCCAACGTTTATCGGGATGACAAAGGTGACGCTCGGACTTGCCTTCATCAGCTGGTTGATTTTCTTTTTGATTTCGCCTCTTCCCTACTACTTCAAATGGCTGATGTTGATTCTTTATGTGACCGTTAATCTCATCTGGGTGCTGTTCCTGTTCCTCAGCGCAGCGAAATTTTATCAGTCCGTGGCCTACAGCTTCCTGGCCGGAGGCGGAGCCGCTCTGCTTCTCGTCTTCCTGTTTGGCAAAAACGCTTCCTGGTTTCCGGTGTTCGAGCACTCCAACAGCTTCTTTCTGCTTGCCGGATTTACATCAGGCATGCTCGTGACGTTGTTCGGGTTATTCATGTCGATGCTCATGACGTTTCCAAACAGGTCGAAGGAGAACCAATTCAGCTATCTGGACTATTTTGACCGTTTCCCTTCCTTATTCTGGACGGGATTCTTGTACAATGTCGGCATCTGGGTCTGTAACTGGGTGATCTGGTTCGGTGAAGGAAACGGCTTCCTTTTAGAATCTTTCTTGTACCACCGCATCTATGATACGGCGATATTCTGGTCGTACTTAACGATCATCCCAACGCTGATCATTTTCGTCGTTTCCGTTGAAACGCGTTTTTATGAGCGGTACCGTGTCTTTTACGGTTATATCAATGAAGGGGGGACGCTTTCCCAGATCAAGACTGCGAAAACAGCGATGCAGCGCGTTCTGAAGCAGGAAATGGAGCGCCTGATCCGCAGCCAGGGGCTCTTTTCCCTGCTGATCCTTCTGACGATTGGAAGTATTGCATCCTTCCTTTCCCTAGAACCTGAAATTGCCTCCATTTTCCGCTTTACGACCATCGGTGCGTTTGCCAATGCGATGGTTCTTGTGATTACACTGATCCTCCTCTATTTCGAAGACCGGCGGGGAGCCATGTGGACATCCATCATCTTTTTCCTATTGAATCTCGGGTTGTCTCTGTTGTTCCTCCCATTCGGCTATGACGGCTATGGGCTGAGTTTCTCGATTGGGTCCACTCTGGCCTTTGTTTTCGCACTAGCCCGTTTGATTCTTTTCATTGAGAAGGTCGACTATCAAGCTTTCTGCCAGCCGCAGGCACTCACCTACACGAAAAAGCGCAGACCGTTTACAAAGCTGGGGGCATGGATGAACAAACGCACCCTCTTCTAGCAGAAAAGGTCCGTCCCCACTCATGGGACGGACCTTTTTTATTCTCTATAACGGCGCCCGCTTCGTGTTTTAACAGATGTTCAAACCTACGTCCCATTCTATATCATTTAGAAGGCTATTTTTTTGAGGGCCGTACTGACCGATGCCATTGTCGGAATCATCCCCCTCCCGTCCTGATTGAGAAACTTCAATGTATTTCTCACCATATCCGGTCGGATTCCTGTACAAATGGGGGATATCCCGAGAAGCTTAAGAACGCCTGTCAGCTCATAGAGTAGTTTTCCGGCATGTTCATCAACATCATACAATCCGGACACATCGATGATCAGGTAGTTGAGGCGGTGACGGGGGATTTCTGTGCAGAGCTGCTGCATCATATGCTCCGTCCTTGTTTGATTCATCGTGCCGATCAGGGGAAGAACAGCGATTCCTTCCTTCAGCGGGACGATAGGAGTCATGACTTTGATCAGTTCACGCTCCGCTTCTTTCTGTGTGGTCATATCACGAAAGATCGATTGAATCGCCTTAGTTTCTTCATATTGAATTGGATGACAGAAAAGTTCCACCTCCACAACCGTGCCGTCTCCCCGGTAGACGGTTGTTTCCACCAATTCCCCGATCCTGCCCTTCTCTTCCCCATCCTTAATCCGTCCTCGGATAAAAGACCGAAAGTCTTCTGTAAATACATCTAAGACATTTCCTCCGACAATCTGGTCTTTTGCCAGTCCAAAGAACTCGGAAGCCGCTTCATTGATGTGAAGAATTTCATGATCGCAGTGGATGACGGTCGGTTCCATCGAATATTCGGTAATTTCCCTGTGCAGGCTTTCTTTTTCTTCATTAAATAAGGCGCGTGTCGATTTTTTCATCCCGCTCCCTCCCCGTTGAATGGTCTTTTTCCAGGCAGCTTTTTACTATAGTAGCACATGGAAACAGAGATATTTGTCACATTATGGCGAAGGACAAAGAAATATCATTGAGAATGAAAGCGCTGTACTTGAAAATTTACTGTATGAATTTTAACCACTTAAAATATATTATATTTTCTGATAGTTTGTTACAATAAAGCTAGTAAACTTCTTGAAAAACCTAAAAAACCGCATTACACCGCTTATTGTCGATCGCTGCCACTTCCCTCTGTTCCATGAACACGAACGTTTGTTCATAAATCTTTCAAAATATTTACGGGTTCACTCTTTCAATCTATGTTCTTTTTTATTATAATTATAATCTGAGATGGGTTATAAAATAACATAAATTCTGAAGGGAGAATTGTTATATGCATAAAGATGATCTTCACGGAAGCCAGGGCGGTCAATGCCCGTTCACTGGTCAAACGAATGGTGGCACAGAGGAAGAAACAGCCATTACCACACAAAAAGTAGGAACGACCAATAAAGACTGGTGGCCGAATATGCTCAACTTGAGTATTCTTCACCAGCACGATAAGAAAACAACGCCGATGGGCGATGATTTTGATTATGAGGAAGAGTTCAGCAAGATTGACTATGATCAATTGAAGCAGGACCTTCATGACCTGATGACAGACAGTCAGGACTGGTGGCCGGCGGACTACGGGCATTACGGTCCCCTTTTCATCCGTATGTCCTGGCACGCTGCGGGAACATACCGTACAGGTGACGGACGCGGTGGTGGCGCGACAGGAAACCAGCGTTTCGCTCCATTGAACAGCTGGCCGGATAATGCCAACATAGATAAAGCCCGCCGTCTCCTCTGGCCGATCAAACAGAAGTACGGCAATAAACTCTCCTGGGCCGACCTGCTCGTTATGACAGGTAACGTTGCTCTTGAATCCATGGGTCTGAAAACGTTCGGCTTCGGAGCCGGCCGTGAAGACATCTATCACCCGGAAGAAGACGTCTACTGGGGTACAGAGAGAGAATGGCTGGCCGACAACCGTTATTCCGGTGACCGCGACCTTGAAAATCCACTGGCTGCTGTTCAAATGGGCTTGATTTACGTCAACCCTGAAGGACCGAACGGCAACCCGGATCCACTTGGAAGTGCCCGTGATATCCGCGATACATTCGGACGTATGGGAATGAATGATGAAGAAACTGTAGCGCTGATTGCCGGTGGACACACCTTCGGTAAAGCCCACGGTGCCGGAGATGCCGAAGCCCACGTCGGTCCGGATCCAGAAGCAGCACCGATTGAAAACCAGGGGCTTGGTTGGCAGAGCACACACGGCAGCGGAAAAGGCCGCGACACAATCACAAGTGGTGTGGAAGGGGCATGGACAGCAAACCCGACGACATGGGATAACGGCTTCTTCGACCTTCTATTCGGCTACGAGTGGGAGCTATCCAAGAGTCCTGCCGGTGCCAACCAATGGGCTCCTGTCAACCAGAAGGAAGAACATATGGCGCCTGATGCTGAGGATGCATCCATGAAAGTACCAACCTTCATGACGACCGCGGATATGGCCCTCCGCATGGATCCGGATTATGAGAAGATTTCCCGCCGTTATCATGAAAATCCGGACGAATTCGCCGATGCATTCGCCCGTGCCTGGTTCAAGCTTCTTCACCGTGATATGGGACCAAAAGCAAGGTATCTTGGACCTGAAGTCCCTGAAGAAGATTTGATCTGGCAGGACCCTGTACCAGAAGGGAACTACGACCTGTCTGATGCAGATATTGAAGACATCAAGTCCCACATTCTTGATTCAGAACTGACGATCAGTGAGCTTGTCAAAACAGCCTGGGCTTCTGCAAGCACATTCCGCGGCTCTGACAATCGTGGTGGAGCCAACGGAGCGCGCATCCGTCTGGAACCGCAGAAAAGCTGGGAAGTCAACGAGCCTCAGCAGCTGGCCAAAGCTCTTGACGTGTACGAGCGCATCCAGTCGGAAATCGATTATGAAATCAGCCTGGCTGACTTGATCGTCCTTGGTGGCTCAGCTGCTATCGAACAGGCGGCGAAGGATGCCGGTGTTCATATCACAGTCCCATTCGCACCTGGACGCGGAGATGCCACAGAAGAACAAACCGACGCTGAAAGCTTTGATGTATTAGAACCGATGGCTGACGGTTTCCGTAACTACGAGAAGAAAAAATACACGCTCAGCCCTGAAGAGCTGCTTGTCGACAAAGCCCAGCTCCTTGGACTGACGGCCCCTGAAATGACCGTTCTTATCGGCGGCATGCGTGTACTTGGAGCGAACTATGAGGATACGGATCTTGGTGTATTCACGAACCGTGTCGGCTCGTTGACCAATGACTTCTTTGTCAACCTGCTTGATATGGGCATCGAGTGGAAGCCTGTGGATTACAACCGCTATGAAGGCCGTGACCGCCAGAGTGGCGAGCTTGTCCGCACTGCTTCCCGTGTAGATCTTGTCTTCGGTTCAAACTCTGTGCTTCGTTCCATTGCAGAGGTATACGCGACAGAAGACAACAAAGAGAAATTCGTCCATGATTTTGTATCCGCATGGGTGAAAATCATGAACGCCGATCGTTTTGACCTGAAAAAGAATAAAAACCTGGCTTATAACCAGGCGTAACCATTAATCATCAACGACCCCGACCCCAAAAACCTTGGAAGCGGCACTGCTGCTTTCAGGGTTTTTTTATATGCATCCTGAGTCAGGACAGCCGTCCGCACAATTAGTTACACTTCCCGGACGGCAGGGGTTCACCTCATCTATCGGAATAGTCGTTCTACCATCTACCAAAAGAAACCCCGGCGCGAAAAAGCGCCGGGGAAAAATATAAACAACTTAGGTGACCCAACCATGTAAGAATCATCCTTGATTCTATACATTTCGATTGATTTTTTAAGACTTTCCCGAAGGACAATTCTACCAGGCATTCGTTTCCTTATCCCGTTACGTCCCGTTTTTATTCCAGCCCAGAAAGGAGAAAGCAGCAGCTATGGAAGCGGCCAATGTTTCTTTATTCCGGTGACCATCCAGCTTAATAAAGAAACCTTCCCTGTTATCCTTCTGCGGCCGGCTGGATCACAGACCCGATGTCCTTTCCTCGGTAAATGGAGGAACTTTTTTTCCACGGCTGTGATTTTGTCCGCTCGGAAACGAACACGTAATGGTTGAGCCACCTAAGTTGTTTATGTTTGTTACTGATCTTCTTTACACTTTTATTATAGCACCCTGTGCGGGTGTGCACGGGGGAAGTTGTGTCTATTTTGCAAACGTTTACAAAAGGAGTTCAGACGGTTTTTGATGAATAGGTAAGGAAGAATGATCCATCGATTACTCCAAAGGAGAGAAAACCATGCTGGACTCTGTAGACTTATCCTTGAGCATAGACAAACAGCAGTACAAAAAGGAACTGAAGGAAACACAGCTGAAGTTACTTCAGCTGCAGCGCCCCATTTACGATCAGCAGTTAGGAGTGATCATCGTTTTTGAAGGCTGGGACGCTTCCGGTAAAGGAGGCGCCATCAAGCGGATTACGAGCGGACTCGACCCTCGCGGCTTCGAGGTCCATGCCATCGGTGCGCCTTCCACAAATGAAAAACGCCACCATTACCTCAAAAGGTTCTGGAATAAGCTCCCTCCCTATGGGAAAATAGCCATCTTTGACCGCTCGTGGTATGGACGGGTGCTGGTGGAGCGGGTCGAAGGTTTTGCTTCAGGGCAGGAATGGAAACGGGCGTACGATGAAATCAATCAATTTGAACAACTCCTTTCCCAAGACCGCTATGTAGTGATTAAAATATGGATGCACATATCAAAAGAAGAACAGCTCAGACGATTTCAAGAACGACAATCCGACCCATTGAAAAAATGGAAAATCACAGACGAAGACTGGCGAAACCGGTCCAAATGGGACATATATGAAGAAGCGGTGGAAGATATGTTCCACTATACTTCTCCTCCTGAATGTCAGTGGCACATTGTCGAAGGGGAAAATAAGCATTTTGCCCGGGTGAAGACCAATCGGATTATTATCCAGGCCATTGAAAAAAGGTTACAGCACGTCCCTTCTCATCCAAATCCATAAGTGAGGATAATAAAAAACAATCCCTGATAGAGATGTCAGGGATTGTTCTTTCAAGGTCATTCCCCTTTTTTCTTCACGATGTACATATGATACGCGGCGTGAAAGGCAGGATAGTCTGTATAATCATCACAAAGGATTTCCCAGTCGAAATCCATCTCATTCAGCACGCGCTTCAGATGATCCTCCCTCTCCTCTCCCTGAATCATGAAAGTGGCAAGGATGCCGCCGTACTGTAACTCGGATGCGACACGATGGAGCAGCTTTGTTTCTTTTTCCAGGTCCCTTTTATAAAAATGCAGGATGGAATCAAGCAGGACAATATCGTGGTCGCGGGATACCGGGTACGCATGAAGATCTCCTGCCACCCCTTTGACTTCCAGCTGCTCATCACTGGCGGAATGGTTCATCTGCTCAAGGCCGACTGTTGATATGTCCACCCCTGTCACTGTATAGCCTAACCTTCCTAAACAAAGAGCGTCCCTCCCCTGCCCGCATCCTAAATCCAGCACGTGTCCTTTCGGTTCATAGGACTCAAAGAACTTGATGAGTCCTGGGTAGGGGTCACCGAAGTATTGCGGTTCTTCATAATAATGGTCGTAGATGGGTTTAGTCATTCTTGTCCTCCTAGATCAGTCATGTCGTTCCTAAATTAATATCCTTTCGTGATTCCTTACTGCAGACATTCCGAATATCTTTAATTACCGGGGCATACAGGTTCGTTTCTCCTGCCCACATTCTAATCAACATGCGGCTTTAAGGTCTAGTGGCAAATAACTTCCTACACCCTTCTTTAAACTCCGGCGCACCTCCATAGGAAGGATGACGAATAGGAACGTGTTTCATTCCATACTGATTCAGCTTTTCTTTCGCATATTTCCCAATACAAACTACCTTACTATTGGGTGGACAGTAGTCTAACAAGCATTTCAAATACTCTACGCCTGTTCGTAATTCATCCGCTCTTGGAGGCCGGTTGGAGAGCAATCCTTTTTCTTCTTGATAAGGATGGAAAGGGTAAACATTCCAAAAAATCACCTTGTAAGCATCGATGTTATTTTCAAGGAGTGTTTTCCATACAATAGAAGCCGTCGGCTCACTAAAACCCTTCTTTCTCCAAGAATTTCTGAAGCCTGGATAATCTGATTCTGGATGGCTCGTTCGCTGCCCCGCTTTCCCTCTGAAAACACCCTGATGCCCTATGTCAGGATGAGTACCAGTAATGATTCTTTCCGATGTCATTGGAATCCCTGAAAAACGCCCACCCTGATACCCTAATGCTTCTGCTACAAAGATATACTCTGCTGTTGTTTTTCTCTGTTCTAAATACCTGGTGAGATGTTCGGCCCTTATCAATGGCGCTTCAGGGTGGATATCAAGGTGTTCCGAGTAATCCTTCCATGGGTTAAACACTCCAGCATCCGTACGGTGTGACTTCATCTCGTCAATGAAATTCAGCATACCCTCATCCTTCCTTCTGCTCTTATGACCAGATACCCTCACGAGCTTGTTAACGATTTCAACATAATGGAAGGATTTCCTTTTCTTTTATTGAAAATCGGTCTGTGTAAATAGGCACATCACCTCTGTTCATGGTATGGTGAAGAAAATAAACGCATACCAAACACAGCCCCCTTCCCTACCCACAAAGGAGGAATGCTCCGTGGAATATAACCGCGAAGAAGAAGTGATCCGTAACTATCAAAAAGGCGAAAAAATGATGATCCTGGTTTTTGCCCAGTGGTGCATCAACCATGACCTCGATCCCATCGCCATGTATACAGAAGCCTATCCCTACCAGGAGAAGAATAAAGAGTTGATCGAAGCACTGGATCTGACTGTTCCAAAGAAGGAATCCGATCTCATTGATTCAGAAACAATCCTTGAGGTACTCTCCCTTTACGGAAATGACGACCTTGCTTTTGTCGTCTCTGATTACATCCATCGTAAAAATATAAAATAACCTTTAAAAACGGTACCTTCCCCAGCGGATTCAGGTACCGTTTTTACATTTCAAGGCGGCCACATAGGAAGTTGATATAAATACATGAAACATTCGCCCATGTTCTTACGTATATTCATAGTAAGAGATTCATAGATTCCCCCGGATATATGGTATTCTTGAAGTAATATATAAACTTGAAACCACGGAAATTAGGAAAGATGAAAAAAGGGGCTGACAACGCATGGACAACCTCTACTCTTCTACGCTGGAGTATTTGGAAAGAGCCTTCATGCCGCATACATCCGAATATCAGCGCTATATCGACTTTCAAACGATGAGGGATATGAAACAGGTCATCAAAGAGAAACGGCCGGTCTATTTCGATCTGGAGATCAAAGAGCTGGCGGAAATGAACAAAAGATATATTCTGGATGGATTTTGGAACGGCATATTCTTTACCGCCGTGCTTCCAACCTCCAATACATTCAAAGGGACGATCGAGTATTACGGCAAGCCGCCGAAAATGCTGATCGGCCGGTTTGAAATGGACGATGAACGCAGACATTTTTTCCCCACGTTCCTGAAGGAAGAGTTCAGCAGGAAAAAAGTGCTCGGAGACACATTACGGGATTTTTCAGGGATTTTGTTTACCTATTTGAATACGTACGTCAACGATATGGACGTATCCATAGAAACTACAACCTTTGAAGATTTTGAGAACCCCATATTCGAAGAATGGGAATTTCCATTTCTCGAAAAGCATCACGACCTTCAGAAGGAGTGGGTTTCTTTAAAGGAACGGACAGCAAACCAATTCAAACGCCTGGACGAACTCGACGTCGAAGACCAATACGCGCTCGAGACGATGATGGATAAAGACGTTCCTGACTTCATCGCATCGTTCCATCGATTGTCTGATGAGAATAAGGAAAACCGAAAGCATGAACTGGTAGAGACGATGTATGATTTGAGCCGGTTCATCGAAACACTGGAACAGAAAGAAGAAGAAAGTTACGCGCAGAACTTCGCCAGAAGCAAGGGGATTATCGCTTCCAAGTACAACAAAGAAGATGAAAACTTCCTCTCCAGGAAGTGATCGTTTTAAGCAGCCGGCTGTATTGTTTTTCTTGAGAAGACCGAATCGCATACAGGAGGTAGGACTATGAGTAACCATTCCACCTATAGGGACAAAGAAGCGGAACTGAACCATCAGGACCTGCGGGAAGCCATGACGCTGATTAAAAAAGAAGATCTCGATCGATTGAATGAGGAAGCAGAAACCTATGCCGGAAGATTCGATGCATCCAGGGACGACTCCCTGTCCGATGTGATGAGGGAACTTGGAGACCTCGGAGAAAAAGAACAGCGTGTCGCCGGGGAAACGATGGAAACGTTGAAGCGTCCGGTCAACGACCTTATGACCAAGGGCAATAATGACATCCCCCAGTCTTTGCAGGAGCTTGAAACAATCGTATCGGACCTTGATCCGAAGCGTACAGAAGGAAACGGCGTGCAGCGGTTCTTTTATAAACTAAGCAAAAAGAAACCGATCGACCGCTATATGAAGAAGTACGAAACCGTCGACTCGAAAATCGATACTGTCGTCCGCAGCCTGCTTGCAGGGAAAGACCGTCTTGAAGAAGACAGCGTCGAACTGCAGCTCATCAAAGAAAACGCCCAGAAGCGTATTTATGACCTGGACAAGCAGATTTATCTCGGGAAAAAACTGTTTGAGCTGTTGAAGGAAAAAGAAGCGACGGGTGAGTACGACCTTGCCCTGATCACCGAAGGCAAAGAGAAAATCATTACGCGTACGAGAAACATGACGCAGATGAAGAGTGTGCTGCATCAAAGTGTTTCCTCTGTTGATATCATTAAGAAAAACAATGAAAAGCTGAAGGAATCCATCCGCAATGCCGTGACGCTGACAAAAAATATCATTACCGTCTCCGCCTCCATCCAGCTCGCCTTGAGCAATCAGCGGAAAGTGATCGATACCGTGAACGGTGTGAATAAGGCGACCGAAGACATGCTGCTGTCAAACTCCAGGAATTTGAAGCAGAATGCAGAAGAGACGACACAGATGATGGAGAATCCGGCCATCAGTATGGAAGCTCTTCAAGAATCCTTCGATAACGTGTTTGAAGCACTGAAGACGACCGAGCAGTCGTCGGAACGCATCATTGCTTCGAGTGAACAGTTCATTGAAGAGATGGACGCATTGAATGAGAATGTCCGAAAAAAATTATCACAGACGACTACTCAAAGAGCGCTTCGTGACTGAAGCGCTCTTTGTCTAAGTACGAGTTCATCGCCTTCAAACAAAACCGGGATCAGCAAGGTCCGGCTCGAAATATCTTGAATTCGTAAGCACCTTTTTCTGAAAGGTGTTTTTTTCATGGGATTCTTCGTTATGAAAATACAGTTGCACATCCAATACTGTATGACATATACTATGAGTAGATAGTGTTTGTCGTACAGTATAAAGAGGAGTGAAGATTTTGAGTCAACTATTGAACTCGCTGCTGACCGAACAACGAAGAGGAAATCTGACGTTAGCGGTTTTGAGCCAGCTGCGCACCCCGCAATATGGATACTCTCTCGTAAAACGATTAGAAGGCTCGGGCATCACCATCGAACAGAGCACGCTTTATCCTCTGCTGCGCCGGCTGGAAAAAAAAGATCTCGTCACGAGCAGCTGGGATACGTCAGAGTCCCGCCCCCGGAAGTATTATGTACTGAGTGATTACGGGGAAGATATTTTTCAAACCTTGAAGGAAGAATGGAAAAAAGCGACAAACGAATTGTTCCAACTACTGGAGGAGGAGAACAATGAAATGGATTGAGGTCTACTTACAAGAAGTTGAGCGCCGGCTTCCAGAAAAGAACCGGGAGGACATCCTGCTTGAGATCCAATCGACCATCCAGGATATGCTTCCAGAGAACCCTTCCGAAAATGACGTCAAAAACGTCCTTCAGGAACTGGGCGACCCTGTAAAGCTTGCCCATGGCTATAGTGAAAAGCCGATGCATCTGATCGGTCCCCGTTATTATGATCATTATATCTCCCTCATCAAATTGATTCTGCCGATTGCGATTACCGTTTCATTGATCACTCTACTCGCTGAAAATATCATAGGGAATGTTGAGGAAACGAGCTTAATTGCGATGATCCTCTCCATTGTTGGTAATGGTCTATGGCTGATTCTTTCGGTCGGCATGCAGGTCTTTTTCTGGATCACGGTCATATTCGCCCTGATCGAACGTGTCGATTTCAGCGCCGAATATGAAGAATCGATGCCCTCGCGTAAAGCATGGACACCGGAAAAGCTGAAAAAAGTCTCGCACACCCCGAAAAAACGTGCGATACCTCAATGGGAAGTGTATGGGGCCATTATTTGGACAGCAATTTGGTCAACTGTCTACTTCCATGCCGACCAATTGTTAGGGATCTATGAAAACCAGGGAGAAGGACTGACCTACATCACACCCGCTTTAAACCAGGATGTCCTGCTCAGCTATTGGCCAGGGATTGTCCTTGTCATCGGTTTAGAAATAGCCTTAGCTCTTTATAAGCTGTTGAAGAAAGAATGGAGCAAAGATGTCGTTTGGTTCAACACGATACAGGAACTTCTGTCTACAGGTATTTTCGTTTGGATCATTACGGATGACAAACTTTTTCAATCAGCCTTCATCAACTATATCTCGGACCTCTTCAAATGGAATTCCGCTCAAGTCGCGGATGGTCTGGCTTGGAGAATCGCCGCCATTTTTATCATTTTTGCTGTATGGAACATCCTTGATGGCTTCATCAAGTACAAAAAAGGCGTGAAGAAGACTAAGCTGAAAAATGAATTCAGTCCATAACACAGGAGAAAGGTGACCCATGCTGCCAAGGGTCACCTTTTCCTGTCTGAACCTGCTGTTGTTACAGGAGGAGAGTTTTTTTATCCCCCCCTTACTAAAATTACATCAAATTTTGAAACCAGAACCCAAGTCCCGTGCCTATGTAGTTTCCAATGATGTACCCGAGCGTACCTACAAGAAGAATCGGCACGATCAGTTTATGCCAGCCTTTGGCAATCGCCATGGCTGCAGCTGTTGTGGGACCCCCCATATTTGCATTACTTGCAAGAAGAGTTTCTTCTAAACTAAATTTAAATAGTTTACCCAAAACCAGAGAGACTATCACATTCATTAGAACGATGATTAAAACAAATACCAATAACAATGGTGATGTTGTGACTACGATAGCGATGGAAGCCGGTACCCCGATGACGACAAAGAATAAATAAATCAAGAACGTCCCAAGTTCCTGTGTTCCTTTGATGCTTTCGAATTGTCTGGGGAACAACGAAACGACCAGCACTGTCAGTGTCGTAAGCATCAGATAACGATCACCAATGATACCGCCCAGCACCTGATAAATGATGCTTACATCCTCCCCACCAGAAAGGACTCCCGCAAAAAAGTCAGCGAGATTAAAGGATACTGTAACAAGGGCGAATGCACTCGCCACGCTGATCGCAATATCTTTTAAGGATATTTCCTTTCCTTTCCAAAAAGAAGCGGCCTGCGTTTCACCTTCATCACCGGTAACGCCCGATTCCACCTCATCCATATGAGGGGTTCTGAATGTGTCCCGGAAGAATGAAAATGTCGGAATAGCCATCAAAACAAAGAAGAAGGTGGCCATCATCATATTATCTGCAACCACGGTAGCCGAAACAAGTTCACTGGGCGTATCGAATTTTGCTGCCATGGCGGCAAAGTTTACGCCACCACCTGTATAAGAACCTGCCATCATGGCACCAATTTTATCCAAATGGGGGATCACATCTCTTAAAAGCATAAACGAGAGAATGGTACCGGCGACCGTACCGATGGAACTTAACAGGAATATCGTCAGCATCCGTCCACTTTCCTGCCAAACCTTCTTAATATTCGCCTGAAACAATAGCAACGGTATCGCCAACGGCACGACATAATTCCATACCGCATCATACACACTCGACTCTAGTGGAATGACATTTAAATTAGCTAAGACCATGGCTCCAATCAAAGCTATGATGGCTCCGGAAATTTTCGATGCCCATTTGTACTTTTGCTCCAAATAAATACTGATGGCCGCCCATCCTGTCAGAAACGACCAAAGCGCCCACGTATTGTCTGACGATATGAACGTGTGATCCAATTGATTCACCTCTTTGTTTTGTTTTCAAATAAAACTACACCAATCATTTTTCCTTATTTTGGTTAACTATCATTATACATGAAGCGGAAAACAGTATTAAGGCAATCTATTATTCAATTCTCCTATCGTCTGATATGTACTGATCAACTCTCCTGTGAGAAGTCGTGGATTTACATAAACGAAGGTACTTTTCTACTAAAAGCGAAAGGAGGCCTCTGTTTCTTCATAGATTTTATGCTCTCCCTCAACTACATCCACTCAGCTGTTAAAAGCTTTAACATCCTATCAATCTTTGCCTTCCTTCCTTTTTGACGAGTTGTCCGAACATCTCTATAATTAATCCCTATGTGAAATAAACGTCTTATAACCAGAGGAGCATTCGTTTTCTGAACGTCTAAAGAACAAAGCCATTATCCATCAACGTCTTCACAATATATTAACTATCACAGGTTAAAAACCTAGGGGGAAAATAATGAACGAAAAAACGGACAGGAAAACAAGGATTGACTGGATTACATTCAGCATCAGCGGAGGCTTTCTCGTCTTATTTTTACTGATGTCTCTTTTAAACAAAGACCTTACGGGAGAATGGATCTCAAGCTCATTCGACTTTTCTGTTACATTCTTTGGTGTCTTCTGGCAGCTGCTGCTGCTTGCTACTTTCGTAGTGGGCGTTGCGCTTGCCTTGTCGAAATATGGAAAAGTGAAATTAGGAAAAAAGGATACGCCTGAAAACGGATGGTTCCGCTGGGTCTCGATGATTCTTTGTACACTGCTTGCCAGTGGCGGAGTCTTCTGGGCTGCCGGAGAACCGATCTATCACTTTTTAACAACCCCGCCACTGTTTGCTGATGAGGGAATGACAAGAGCACAAGCCGTCGTCCCAGGCTTAGCGCAGAGCTTTTTCCACTGGGGCTTTACCGCATGGGCTTGTTTAGGAACCATCGCTACCATCGTCCTGATGTATGCGCACTACCATAAAGGGTACCCGCTAAAACCACGTGCGATCTTGTATCCGATGGTCGGCGAGAAAATTTTCAACAAGAAAAGTGTTGTCGGAGCAGCTGCTGACATCGTTTCTGTCATTGCTGTTGCCGCTGGAACCATTGGACCGATCGGCTTCTTAGGCTTACAAGTCGGTTATGCGCTCAACTATTTATTCAATATCCCGGACACCCTGTTTACGCAGTCCATTGTCATTATTTTTCTTGTGACGATCGCTGCCGTTTCAGCGGCTTCCGGTGTAGATAAAGGGATTCAACTGCTCAGCCGTCTCAACGTAGGATTCGCTGTCGTTCTTATGATCGGCATGCTTATTCTCGGGCCGACGATGTTCATCATCGATTCATTCGTCGCCGCCGAAGCTTTCCAAATCCAGAACTTCCTGCGAATGAGTCTTTACCGCGGAGATAGCGGCTGGCTCGGTTATTGGACGGTCTTCTTCTGGGGCTGGTTCCTCGGTTTCGGACCGGCAATGGCGATGTTCATCAGCCGTATTTCCAGAGGCCGTACCATTCGCCAGCTGATCCTTGCCGTAGCGATCCTCGCTCCGATCGTAAGTAACTTCTGGTTTGCCGTTGTCGGAGGTTCCGGTCTGTTTTACGAACTGGAATCACCAGGAGCCGTTTCAACCGCTCTCAATGAAACAGGCATGCCTGCCGCTGTTATGGCGATTATGGAGCAAGTACCATTCGGAATGGTCATGGCTGCAGGCTTCTTGATTGTAACGATCATTTTCGTCGCAACAACCGCTGACTCGATGTCCTATTCCGTCGCCGTCACACTTACAGGCGATACCCACCCGCCACGTGTCCTGCGCGTATTCTGGGCCTTGTTGTTCGGAGGCATCGCCGCAGCGCTCCTCGGTATTGGGGAAAGCAGTATTCAAACGCTGCAGAACTTCATCGTTGTCACTGCTGTTCCCGTTTCACTGCTGTTGCTGCCACCTGTCTGGCTCGCACCGAAAGTAGCGAAACAGATGGCGAAGGAGCAGGGGCTGATTGCTGAACAAAGTGCCCCTGTATCGGTTGAAGAAAAAGAACGTAAAACATCATAAATGCATTCAAAGCCGCTATTCTCATCTATACGATAGAATAGCGGCTTTTTTGGAAATCCTGCCGAATCGCCGCTTCAACTTTATTAATAAATCATTGACTTATATGGAAGAAAATATAAAATTACTAGTAAGATGTCCGCGTTGCCTGTATCAGGCTCCACTACTTTTAAGGGGGAAACTTATGAAACGTTCACTCTTCATCCTGTTTGTCAGTGTCTTCTTGATGGCTTTGAGCGCCTGTGGTACAGAAGAAAGTTCAGGATCAGATACCACCGCTGATGATGCTTCAAGTACAGAAGGAACAGAACAAGGTACGGATACTGAAAGCAAAGAGACAGATGCTCCTGAAACCATGACGGCAGAAGAAAACGAAAATAAGGATGCCAAGGTTGGGGATACAGTCACTTCTGAAGCAGGTGAACAAACGATGGTCAGCCGCACTGATGATGTCGGAACATTTGAAAGCGGCCCTATTAGCCTTACTATTGAAAAGGTCAATGGAGTCTCCGGCACCTTAAAAGGTGAAGCCGCAGCTCTTATGGATAAGGAAGAAATCGAATACATCCAAGTCGATATGAAAACAAGCAATTCTTCTGAGGATCATATTTCCTTTTATGCTTCCCAGGCTGTAATGACTACGAATACGGGAGAGCAGCTGGAGCCTGACATGCTTATGAGTGATCATATCGATGGCGAATATTTAGGTCAAGTGAACAAAGAAGGCACTTCCTTCTACATCCTGAAGAATTCAAAAGCTGAAGATGTGGAGTCGATTACGCTGTATTACAGTGCAGCTCAGAACGAGAATTTTGAAAATATCGGAGAAGAAATTGAAGTAGACGTAGAACTTAATAAATAATGGCTCCAATAAGAAAAGCTCCCTTGATCGATGAAGGGAGCTTTTCCTATCCTGCTTTGGTTATTTCGATATCCTTTGCATGCGCCCGACTCCCCGCTTTCACAGCGGTAAAAAAGAAAGAGTCAGCCACAGTCAATCACTTACTATCTGCATCCGGTTCCTCAACAGGCAGGAAGTCGAATATCTCACCGGAATCGATTGAATCAGACAGACGCTCCAACCACTTGCAGTACTTGCGGTAATCCTCAAGCTGCTCATAATTGATCCTTGCTCGTTCTACCGTCGCTTCGTCCGCCTCCTCATCTTCCATGACCTGCTGAAGAATCTCCCCTGCATAGTCAATGGCCGACAAGTTAAGCTTGGCTTCACGTTCCCACTTGCTTCCGAAAAAGCGGGAGAAATATTTAAAGAAATTCTTCTCCGCCATAAAGGAATCCTTGCGGGACCCTTTCCGCCAAACTTTATGGATGATGCTGACCTCCTGAAGGTTCCGGACGGCAATACTCATACTCGGCTTACTCATCCCAAGGTCGTCCTTCATATCATCAAGCGTCATCGGCTCATGTTTAAAATACATTCTCGCAAATAACCTTCCCGTTGACGGAGTGATGCCATACAGGTCCATTGTTTCAGCGATCGAATTGACAACAGCGCTCTCTGCTTCCTCAATTCGTGCCTCCAGGTTTCTTTTCAAAGAACCGCCTCCACTTTCTTCTTTACCTTTTAAACGTTTAAATCATTCAATTTCATTAATACGCTCTTTCTATAATATAAATCGAAAGCAGGGGCTATACAAGCCCCTGCCTTCATATGGCAGTTTATTCAAGCCGCAACTCAGCCTTTAATCGATCCCGCATCTGCTGGATGGACACCATGCTGGTAATAGTCCATATGCTCAGCTTCAAGCGGTTTTCTGCCTCGGATAATATCTGCCGCCTTTTCGGCAAGCATCAGGACAGGTGCGTGGATGTTCCCGTTGGTGACATAAGGCATAGCGGATGCATCGACGACACGTAGGTTATCAAGGCCATGAACTTTCATACTCTTCGGATCAACGACGGCCATCGGATCAGATTTTGGTCCCATTTTCGCTGTGCAGCTTGGATGCAGAGCCGTTTCCGCATCTTCTGCCACCCAGTCAAGAATTTCTTCTTCAGTCTGAGCCGCCGGCCCCGGAGAAATTTCTCCTCCGTTGAATGGCTTCATTGCCGGCTGGGACATGATTTCACGAGTCACACGGACAGCCTCGATCCATTCACGTTTGTCCTGTTCCGTTGAAAGGTAGTTGTAAACCATGCTTGGATGAGCTTTCGGATCATTGGAGCGGATCTTCAATGATCCACGAGCATCCGAGTACATAGGTCCGATGTGAACCTGGAAGCCGTGTTTGACCGGCGCTTTTTCCCCATCATAGCGCACAGCTACCGGAAGGAAATGATACATCAGGTTCGGATAATCGACGTCATCATTGGAACGGGCGAAACCGCCGCCTTCAAAGTGGTTCGTCGCAGCAGGACCTTTACGCCCCATGATCCACTGCAAACCGATCCATGGCATCTTCAGCTTGTTCAAGTTCGGCTGCTCAGAAACTGGCTGCAGACTCTCATGCTGGATATACACTTCAAGGTGGTCCTGAAGATTCTCTCCAACTCCTGGAAGATGCACTTTCGGAGTCACTCCTACAGAGCGTAGGTGTTCTTGATCACCGACGCCGGAAAGCTGAAGCATCTGCGGCGTATTGATCGCACCGCCAGAAAGGATGACCTCCCCAGCCCTTACGTAGTGCTCTTTACCATTTCGTTTGAACGTCAGGCCTCGCGCTTTCCCATTATGGATATCTATGTGCTGAACGAAAGCTCTGGTTTTCACGGTAAGATTTTTCCGCTTCATTGCCGGGTGCAGATACGCACGGGATGCAGACATGCGCCGCCCTTTATAGACGTGCTTGTCAAAAGGTCCGAAACCTTCCTGACGAAAACCGTTAACATCCGGCGTCCGGGCATGACCGGCTTCGGCAGCTGCATTGAAAAAGGCTTGGAAAAGCGGATTCGTTGCAGGACCGCGCTCCAATTTCACCGGACCATCATGACCGCGGTATGGATCATTTTTATCCGAGCCGAGGGCGTTCTCCAAACGTTTGAAGTAAGGCAGACAGTGGGAGAAATCCCACTCTTCCATCCCATCGTCCGCTCCCCAGCGCTCATAGTCCTTCGGATTCCCGCGCTGATAAATCATGCCATTGATCGAGCTTGATCCTCCGAGCATTTTACCACGGGCATGCTTGATACGCCGTCCTTTCATATAAGGCTCAGGGTCAGATTCATATTTCCAGTCATACAGGGATTTACCTGCCGGAAATGGCAGGGCTGCCGGCATCTGAACAAGTAGATCCCAAGCATAATCACTTCGTCCCGCTTCAAGTACAAGGACATCTTTCTTTCCATCTTCAGTCAGCCGGTCTGCGAGGACCGAACCTGCACTTCCGGCACCGATGATGACAATATCATAAGATTCTTTCATGATAACAGCCTCCTTAACATTGTTGTCATGTATTTAAATCAAGCCTTAAACCAATGGATCGGTTCAGGATTCACGTTACGGAAAATATGTTTTGTTTCTGTATATTCTTCAAGTCCTGGTTTACCAAGTTCACGGCCGATTCCGGATTGTTTATATCCACCCCAGGGCGCTTGTGCGAAATACGGGTGGAAGTCATTGATCCATACCGTTCCCATGCGCAGCTTACCTGCTATACGTTCGGCTTTGTCGATATCCTGTGTAAACACAGCACCAGCCAGCCCATAAATGGAATCATTCGCAAGCTTCACGGATTCCTCTTCCGTTTGGAAACGTTCGATCGTCAATACAGGGCCAAATACTTCCTCCTGCACGATCCTCATATCTGTCGTGCACTCTGTGAAAATCGTCGGCAGGTAGAAAAAACCGTCCTGAAGTTCAGGATTCTCCGGCCGTGCGCCTCCGACAAGCAGTTTTGCGCCTTCTTCCTTCCCGATTTCCACATAATTTTCGACCTTTTCGCGGTGTTCCGCAGAGATGAGAGGTCCGGATTGAGTATCTTCATCAAAACCGTTCCCCAGCTTAATAAGCTCCGCCCGCTTCTTCAGCTCCTCTACAAACCGATCGTGGATGGAATCTTCCAGAATTAATCTCGCTCCGGCAGAACACACCTGTCCGGCGTGGAAAAAGACCGCGTTCAGTGCCTGATCGACGGCTGTTTCGAAATCAGCGTCTGCAAAGACAATATTCGGGTTCTTGCCACCAAGTTCAAGCGCGATGTTCTTCACATTGCCACTCGCGGTCTGCATAATTCTCTTTCCGGTTTCAATGCCTCCAGTGAAAGAAATCAAATCAACGTCGTGGCTTTCTGCAAGCTCGTTCCCTACCGTTGCCCCCGGTCCCATCACGAGGTTGACGACACCTTTCGGGAAGCCGGTTTCTTCCATCAGTTCTGTTACTTTCAAAGTTGTGAGCGGAGTAATTTCACTAGGCTTCAATACGATGGTATTGCCTGCCGCCAATGCCGGTGCGATTTTCCACGTCGCTTGTAGAAGCGGATAATTCCATGGAGTAATCTGCCCGCAGACACCCACCGGTTCGCGGACGACTTTGCTTTGACTGTCGGGAATCGGGGATTCGATGACTTCTCCGCCATCCTTATCTGCCAGGCCTGCGAAGTACCGGAACACACCGGCAATGTCTTCCATATCCGCACGGCTTTCTTCTAATGTTTTACCAGTATCCAGCGTTTCGAGTTCAGCAAGTTCTTCTTTATCCCGTTCAATCAGTTCTGCGATACGAAAGACTTTTTGGCCGCGCTCGGCTCCCGGAGTATCACTCCACTCCCCATTGTCGAATGCTTCTCTCGCAGCCGCGATCGCAAGCTTCGCGTCCTCAGCATCCCCTTCCGCCACTTGGGCAATGACTTCCTGATTGAAGGGATTGATGATATCTCTCACCTTTTCAGACGCTGCGTTGACCCACGCTCCATTAATGTACATGTATTTCAACGTGAAACCTCCTTTTTTTAATTTATTTTATTTAATTTTTTTTAAACGAAATGAACAATTTGATCGTAACGTAAAATAGGAACCTTGTAAACCTATAGATGCGATTTTTAAAATCATATAAAAAACACAGATGAAGAAAAAGATTTTCACCTTTCTTTATTACTTATGATTATCCCTTCCATCGACGAAATGATCTCCAAAATATACCGAATCGAACTGTTGACAAACTTTCATTCTACGTTAGTGTAAATAGGTGCAGGTATGTTTAATAATTATTAAACGTTTTAAAACAATTAACAGGAACCGGTTCCATAGAAAGTTTTACATCGAAAAAAGAACTGTTCACCTTTCGAACAGTTCGATACAACCAATATGTAAAAGGAGTGATTCGGTGCAGCAGACAGTCACAAAACAGGAACAGAAATATGGTAATTCAGGATTATTAGGCTTCTTAGGCTTACTTGCCATCGTCGCCATTTATGTAGGAATTGCAGGTAAAGATGTGAACTGGGGAGCGTTGGCCTTCATGTTTCTCTCATATGCCATCATCTTCTATATAGGTGTCATCACCGCTGGAAAAAAATCCGACAGCGCCAAGGATATGATGGTCGCCGGTCGTTCCATGCCGTTATGGGTCGCTATGTTCACGATGACTGCGACATGGGTCGGCGGCGGATATATCGCCGGAACAGCCGAAACGACGTTTGCCTCAGGAATCGTATGGGCGCAGGCCCCTTGGGGATACGGCCTCAGTTTAATCATAGGCGGGATTTTCTATGCCCGTAAGATGAGAAGGCACGAATTCACGACAATGCTCGATCCGCTGGAGGTTCGCTTCGGTAAGAAGGTGGCAGGTGTTCTATACTTACCAGCCCTGCTCGGGGAACTATTCTGGAGTGCCGCCATCCTCGTTGCACTCGGAACAACATTCGGTCTGATTCTCGGACTCGATTTCAATACATCGATCATCATTTCCGCGATTATCGCCGTCGCTTACACCTTTGTCGGAGGTATGTGGTCCGTCGCTCTTACAGACGTAGCCCAGATCATCATGATCCTCATCGGGTTGTTCCTTGTCGTTCCGTTCGCCCTTTCTGAAGCAGGCGGTGTCGGACAAGCATGGGGAGCTTACAAAGATGGAATGGCCGGGTTTGCGAACCTTCTTCCTCCTCTTGATGGCTGGAACCATCCGGACTGGGGAAATTATTACTGGAACTGGTGGGATTATGCCTTACTGCTTATCTTCGGAGGTATTCCGTGGCAGGTATATTTCCAGCGTGTGCTTTCATCAAAAAATGAAAAGACAGCGATGTGGCTGTCCATCGCAGCAGGTATCCTGTGTATCGTACTAGCCGTACCCGCTGTTATGATCGGTGTCGCAGGCTTCTCTGCCGATTGGGCGAGCTATGGAATCGAAGGACCCGGTTCCGCTTCCGAAATTCTCGCTTACGTCATCAACTATATGTCGCCCTACGGGATTGCGATCATCGCCCTGGGTGCTGTAGCCGCAGCCGTCATGTCATCGATGGACTCTTCCATCCTATCCGCATCATCCATGGCAGCCTGGAACATCTACCGTCCACTCATCAAGCCGAAAGCGACAGGTAAGGATATTAAAGGCACCATCCGTTTATCCATCATCATCATCGGACTAGCCGCAACCATCGTCGCTTTAAATATCGACAGTGTCTACACACTTTGGTATTTATGTGCCGATCTCGTCTACTGTATGCTTTTCCCTCAGTTGACAACTGCGTTGTTCGATAAAAAAGCAAATACATATGGAGCCGTTGCAGGACTGACGGTTTCTTTCATTCTGCGTTTCGGCGGAGGAGAACCCGCACTCGGATTACCGGCATTTCTTCCCTATCCGATGATTGAAGACGGCGTGGTCCTTTTCCCATTCCGTACGCTTGCAATGGTAGGCGGCCTGCTGACGATCATCATCGTTTCACGGCTCACACAGAAATCATGCCCTCCACAGCCTTTAACTAAGCTGAAAACAGAGGTAAAAAGCGAGTAAATCAAATAAAACCCGTCTACGCCTTAAAGCGCGGACGGGTTTTATTTTTACATAAGGATGAATTCTCAGCCAAGAGATTTCAAACAAGTGATTTCTTGTTTATACGTTCTATGTTTCTCATTCATCAATGCAGGCTGTAGAGAAGTGGACATTATTTCATCAGGGGTTTCCATCCCCTCCCATGGGCGGGTTGTCTCTTGGTCCTGTATGCCTCGTATTCTCTTCATAGACCTTTTCTCTTCCTCTTTTTTGATGCTTATTCAATTCATCGCCGTAAAATCGGTTGGTATTCCCTCCGAATTTATCCCGGATCATTCCCCATAAAATAGGCAGACCGAGCAAACTCAGAATGATCAGCAGAAACACGCCTCCACTCATATCCTTCCACCCACTTTCGCTTTGTTCCTTATCTATACGATTAGAAGGGGAATCAGGTTTCATCCTCTATGGGATCATCACAGGAAGCGTGTACGAACCGGTTCCATTCTCCCATTCAGCGAAAACTTCAATCGTATACCGGCCTTCTGAATCCGGAAGAGTCACCTGCTCATTTTCAATCGGAAGCTCCTCCTGCCTTCCTTCATCATCCCAGATAAAAGCGGAGAGTTCCGGTGTTTTTCCACTGCTGAACGTGATCACTGCAGTCTTGTCACCGCCTGACGGTGCCGCTTCAACATTGTCAGCAATCTCGTAAGGTGTTCCGGCATCCGCTGTCACTTGGCTGTCCGAAAACACCCCCTCTTTGGTCCATTCATACGTGCCTTTCGCCATCTCCGTCACTTCTTTATTCATCGTCATAAAACCGTCCGGCGGTTCTGAAGTTCCGGAGCAGGCTGTAAGCAGCGCCCCTGTTAAAATTATCAGCCACAAAGCTGTTATCTTTTTCATTTCTCTCACCTCTGAAGTTTACTCTACCTATAAAGAGTACACCATTTTGCTGAGGTATGGATAGTTCAAAACACATATCAAGCATTCATTTTCATTCCTATGTGTTGAAGCTGTCTAATGACCATGGGATTCAAGCGTTTTCAGGAGTTCTCCGCATAAAAAGAAGCACCACACTTGTCGAGTGCGGTGCTTCTTTTCCGTATACAGCAGAGGCCGGACTTACTTTTTGCTGCGTTTTTTAATGGTGTAGTTCTTATGAGCAACAACGGTCTTTTCGAAGTCAAAATTGCGCTCGTGGAAATCTTCCATGATGGTAAGATCGCAGACAACGGAGTTTGCCGGATTCGTAGAAGTAACGACAGCTTCCAGCTGCTGGCCGTCTCTTTTGAAAGTAATGATATCCCCGTCGTTTGCTTTATTTTCTTCTTTTATTTTCTCTGCTTCTTCTGCTTCTTTCTTATTGAAGGCAGCATCAACAAGGCCTTTACTTAGGTTTTCATCAGCCATTGGAATTCCCCTTCCTAATTGAGTGTAGTTTCGATTTCGATTATGCCATGATTCAGGCAGAGGTTTCCTATATCTATACCCTTAAGCAAGGGCTCTCATTCTTCATAAACAAGATTTTCTTCCTTACTTCGGGCAAAACGTAAAGCTATACGTTTTGATGGTAGACCTTTCTGCTATTATAGTCAACAATAAAGAATCAGGCCTTCTCCAGAGTATATACAATAGCTTGGACAGCTATCATAAAATTTAGCCCCCTATTTAGTGATGGAGATGGTAGAACGCCGATGAAGCAACTTCCTACAAGATTGCGGAGGTTTTCAAGATGTTACACTAAGATTAGAAAACGTTTATAAAAAGGCGAGAAATGTATACCTTACTTCTATTCTGAATTTGCAGCCTAGATCCATGCTGTGCTGTATAACAAACCAAAGCCATGAGAAAGTATCTCATGGCTTTGGTCATCTTATTTTCTAAGAGTATGTGATTAATTTTCCGGTCATCTCCTCATAATCTTTGTTCATAATTTCCCACGATCTTTGAATGTCATCATCTAAACCAAACAAACCGCTACGACCTACAATATATATATCCGGCCCAGCTGCATCAATTTTTTTAAATGATTTCCTATTGGATGATCCATCCATTTCAATGAGGAAACCATAATCTTTTCTTTTTCTAAGTTCCCTTAAATTAACAATCTTATTTAACGTACTTTCGATAAAACGTTGACCTGCAAATCCGGGATCGATTGTCATAATTGTAATTTTATCGACTAATTCTATATATGGGTAGACTATGTCAATTGGAGTTTCAGGGTTTAAAACAACTCCCGCTTTTAATCCTGCATCATGGATTTGATCAATTAAACGAAAGGCGAGTCCATCCAAGACTTCAGCATGCATGCATATCCAATCGCACTCTATATCAATCAGCCTTTGAACCCATAGACTTGGGTCTGTAACCATAAGATGCGCAGAAATAGGCAAGTCACTTATTTTTCTAACTTCCTCGATAAACCATGGTGATAGTGTAATATTGGGAACATAATGCCCGTCCATAATATCCACATGATAAGAATCTACATGATGATTTAAGAACGTTATCTGCTCTTTAAATTTATCTAAGTCCATTGTCATTAAAGATGGAGAAAATTCCACTTTTTTCATGACCAGTATCCTCCTTATATTTATAATGATCTATGTTTTAAGTAGATGAAGCAGCTCTTTACAATACTTTGATATCAGCTAGATCAATTTCCTCTTCGTCTTCACCATTATCTTCTGACTCCAAACTAAGTTGTTCCTGAGATTTATGTTTCTTTATTAGCGCTAAGGTCGAACCTGTAACAAGTATATTTACCATAAGCGCCGCCACTCCCGACCAAGGGTTAGTCATAGTTGGTAACATTAGTACTCCACCAAACGGTACAGTTGCATCAGCTCCTAACACCATCGACACTGCTCCACCGGCAACACCGCCAACTGCTGTAGCAATTAAACAGCGTACAATATCGTTCATAACAATTGGAATTACACCTTCAACAATGTTAATAAACCCCATTGGCACCGCTGATTTCAGTGCTTCCGTTTCTATAGGGGTATAAATGTCTTTTCTAAATAACTTCCCAATAAAATAAGCTAATCCAAAACCAATTGGTGTAGCTGTATTCACCAACTGTAAAGCTGTAATTGGTCCATTAATACCTTCAGCCTGTAAGGTTAATACAAACGCAAAAACTGTTTTATTAATGGGGCCACCATAGTCTATCCCACTCAATAAACCAACAACTCCACCAAACATCACCAAAGAAGATGATCCTAGGCTATTTAAAGCATTTGTTAATAATGAGGTAAAGGCAGAAATGGGAGATCCAATTATATATACCATAATTAGCCCGCCTATAATGGAAGTAAAGAAAGGAATGATCAAAGTCGGCATTAGTCCTTTAGCCCATTTAGGTACTTTTAGGAACTTTATTAATGAAATTGCTAAATAACCTGATATAAATCCTCCTAATATTCCACCAATAAAGCCCGCACTAATTACATTAGCAGTTAAGCCAATAATAAATCCTGGAGCAATTCCAGGTTTACCAGCAATGGAATAGGAGATTCCTGTTGCTATGACTACAGGAAGCAAGCCTAGTCCAGCAGCCCCCATTGTCGCTAATGTATCCCAGAAAGAAAATTCACCTTGAATGAGTGCACCCTGACTTGTACCACCAAATCCCATACCAATTGCTATCAAGAATCCAGCCCCACAAACAATTGGAATTAAGTATGAAATTGCTGTTAACAAATGTCCCTTCAGATTTAATTCCTTTAAACTCCCCATCTTCCATCCCCCTATCCCATTAAATAACATAATGAACAGCTATTTATCCGTTGGCTTTTCAAAAAGTAAGACTTCAGTAATTAAATCACAGAAAAGTTCTACCGACCCAAAACGAACCATTAACTAGAAAAAGCTTCTTTAACGTCTTCTACTTTCTCAGACAGCAATATTTTTTTTATCACTTCATCATTACCTAACTTTCTCGCAAATAACGAAAGTAACTTCAGGTGATTTTTAGCCCCTTCATTGTCATTACCAACAGCAAAAAGAATTATCCCTTTCACACCGTTCCCATCTAGTGTTTCCCATGGTATTTCGTTTTTATTGACCCCTATTGCAACTCCTATTTCTTTCACAAAATTACTCTTACCATGAGGAATTGCAATATAGTTTCCAATGCCGGTTTGACCTTCTTCTTCCCTGGCATAAATATCTTTCATAAAACGTTTTATATCAGTTATATATCCATTTTCCAGTAGTAACTGTGCCAATTCATTTAGAGCTTCATCTTTATTTTGGGCATTCATATTTATTTTGATTGTGCGTTCATTCAAAATTTTACTAATTTCCAAAATTACCACCCCGCCTCCCAAATTTTCCTTTATTGATTCTGTTTTTGTTTTATTACTTCTTCTGCTTTTTTTATGAGTTTATTAGGTGACTTCACTGCTACTTCAGTTGGGACTTGAATAATGCGTTTCCCTTCAAACCGTTCTCTACCTGTTATTTTCACATCAGCTGCTAAAATAACAAGATCTGCTTCTTGTATTTGATCTAAAGAAAGCTCATTTTCCGTCCCTATCGTCCCTTGAGTTTCTATGGAAATTTCATGCCCTGCTTTCTTTCCTGCATTTTCCATTTTCTCCTGCGCAATGTACGTATGTGCAATTCCTACTGTACAAGCTGCAACGCCAACAATCTTCATCATAATTCCTCCTTAAGGTTATGAAGTTCTTTATAAAATCCTGTTTCTTTTTCGATATTTATTAATTTACTTATAAATTCTTCATCAGCTAAAGACCTAGTAAATGTAGTAATCTTTTTCTTTACCTTTTTCTGTTCATCCGACTTCATTAGGATTGCAATGATTAAGCGAAGATCACTTGTAGACTCGCCCCATATTATGGGTGTTGTTGGTCTAATAATAATTATTTGAGTCTCTAATACATGTTCGCTTTCAATGTGAGGAAGGAGAACATGCTCATCTATTAATGGACTTCCAGCTTTTTCTCTTTCTATGAATTGATGGAGAATATCGTATTTCTTTTCAGGATGGCCATTTTTGCATGTGATATATGAAAGATAGTCGTACACTTCCTCTTTAGTTTCTAAATTACAGTCCAAACAAATCCGATAAAAAGAATTATCGTTCATTGTAAATCTCCTCTATTTTCCTTTGAAGTCTTTTCTGGTCATCTATCGTAAACATGGCACTCACTAATAAATGTTGCATTGGTATATTTTCTTGAATATGAACAGTGGTCAAAATCAATTCAATTTCTGGATATTTCTCCTTTAATTGCTGAATGTTTCTTGATGCTACTACATCCACTATTTCTAACTCAGGAAATCTTTTAGATGCTTTTGCTTTCAATAGTTCAGATGTTCCAATTCCAGTTGTACACATAATCAACGTTTTAATAGGACGCTGATGTTGATTTGTTTCAATTATCTTTGCAAAATAGAGAGTAATGAATCCGTTCTCATCATCATTTATTACCGGAAAATTATAAGTTTTACTGATTACCTCAGATACATTTTTCACATTGTAGAATATTTCTTCATAAGTCACTTTAATCTGACTTAACAAACTGTTTTTAACCCGAATATTATGCTCTAATCTATTAAGCATCGGCTTGATATGATTGGCCAAATCTACAAAGATGGTTTGATTATCTATATTTATACCTATTTTTGCGCTCATTTCATTAATATATGTCTGAGTTACCTTGATCACGCTTGAAGACAAGTTTGTTAATGATTCAAATGTTCCTTGCATTCTTGATGAAACTAAATATTGGTATAAAAAGTAGATTTCCATTTCAGGTAGAGGGCTATTCAAGTAATCTTCTATATTATTGATAATAGCTTTAGCAACTTGGTATAAATCAAAATCATTTTTCATATTTTCTCTTTTCTCATGTGATGCTTCACCTAAGAATATAAAAGCTGGGTTTTTTCTAGAACGGCTTAACAATATATACAAATGAGAAAAGATATTTACGTTGTATGGATAAGGAACAGTTATGTTCAAATCTTTTTCAATTTTTCTTAATTGATCTAAAATAATCAGGACATCAAACTTATTAAAATAAAGTTTAGAATTCGTTTTTAAATCATCAATATCAATGATGTTAAAAATTTCAATTATCTCTTTAATAGCCTTTCTTATATTAGACTCTTCCCCCATTACAGAGAGTGTCCTATTTTTTCTTTCCAGCAACAAATTATACTTCTTAAGTTCTTCGCTCATAATTTGTTCATCATTAAAGATTACTGAATCACCTACATAATAGGAATCGTATAGATAATATATTTTTATAGGTTTAGGTGAAGAAAGTAATAATTCTTCCATTATTCTTTTACGTCTTTCAGCAGGTGTAAAATAGTCTTCATTATATTTTTCATTGTTTTTTTGGTGATTGATGTATTTCTCATAATCTAGTTTGTAACCACGTCCGATCTCAGAAACAATCAGTGAATCATCCACGTTCTCATCGTTAATTTTTTTTATTAAACGGTATATTGTTTTTTTTGACGTATGGAGTACTTCTGCTAAATTCTCTGAAGTAACGTAATCTTCATTTTTTGAAAGAAACAGTAGCAACTTTTGTTCACGATTATTTTTAGAACTCACAATATCCCTCCTTGCAACTTTATATTATCTCAAGTTTCAGAAAGCGCTTCCTTGTTGAATGTCCATTGCAACGGACAATTTTTAAACAGTCTATACTATTTGTTAAATATGCACCATCTCAAAAGTCCTGAGTTCCTCAAATAATTCTTTCTAAAGTTTTACACATCTATGTCCTGATGTTGAAAATCCACAATGAGTTACACATTTTTCAGGTCACAAAAAAAGCAGGAGAACTATCCCCTGCTCTTCGTGCACTTCTCTCAAATATATCTCAAATTCAATCTACCAATTACTTCTTCTCTAACCATGTTACACACTCCACGTGACTCGTCTGCGGGAACATATCCACCGGCTGGACCTCTTTCGTCTCATAGCCGCCATCTTCCAGCACTTTAAGATCTCTCGCAAGCGTCGATGGATTACAGGACACATATACAATACGCTCCGGTTCCATATCTAGCATCGCCTTCAACAGCTCTTCGTCACAGCCTTTACGCGGTGGATCGACAACGATCACATCTGGACGAAGCCCTTGGTTACGCCACCATGGCATCAGCTTTTCTGCTTCACCAACGAAGAAGTCTGCGTTGTCCATCTTGTTGAGACGTGCATTCTTTTTCGCATCAGTGACGGCTTCCGGTACGATTTCGACGCCGTACACTTTTTTCGCTTTCTGAGCTAAGAAAAGAGAGATGGTTCCGATGCCGCAGTAAGCGTCAATGACGGTTTCGCCGCCTCGTAGATTCGCATATTCCAACGCTTTATCATACAACGTTTTCGTCTGAGTCGGATTGACCTGATAGAACGATTTTGGTGAGATCATGAATTTGATGTCACCGATCGTATCGTAAATGTACTCATCGCCCCAAAGGACGTTCGTTTCTTTTCCTAAAATGACATTCGTTCTCGCGCTGTTCACGTTATGAACGATGGACTTCACATTTGGAAATGCATCGTGGATCTCACTGATCATTTCATCTTTATGAGGCAGTTTTTTCGTTTTCGTTACGATGACGATCATAATGTCATTCGTATTCTGCCCTGTGCGGACCATGATGTGACGGAGCACACCTCGGTGGGTCTGTTCGTCATAGGCATCCAGCCCGTGCTTGGATGCGATACGGCGGACGGTTTCCACCATGCGGTCGTTCACTTCGTCCTGGATCAGGCACGTATCCATATCAATGATGTTGTGGCTGCGCTTTTGATAGAAGCCGGTCATCAATTCACCGTCTTCCTTCTGTCCGACCGGGATCTGTACTTTATTGCGGTAGCGCCACGGATCTTCCATCCCCATCGTCGGGTGGACAGGCACGTGTTCCAGATGCCCGATTTTCTTCATGTTGTCTTTGACCTGCTTCTGCTTCATATCCAGCTGCATCTGGTAGCTCATATGCTGAAGCTGGCAGCCTCCGCATTGATAGAATACGTCACACGGCGGCTCGACACGGTGTTCACTTTCCTCGCTCACCTTCAAGAGTTTACCGAAGCCGAAGTTCTTTTTCACTTTCACGACCTTCACATCAGCCGTCTCGCCGGGAAGGCCATACGGTACGAAAAGCGGATAGCCATCAACTTTCCCTACCCCATTGCCTTCATGCGTCAAATCCTCAAACGTCACTTGTATCGTCTCATTCTTCTGTACAGGCGGCTTCACCTTCGCCATCATTCATCCGTCCTTTATCTATATACTCTAACCGTAGTTTATCATATCTTTAAGTGCGGAGTCGCCCTGATAGCTGCGACAAGCATAAGAACAGCGGAACTGAAAAGCGTTCTTCCTTTTCAGAGCCGGTGGACTTATGACCTCGAGCAGCTGGGCGACGCAGCCGGATATCTTTAAGTGCGAAGTCGCCCCGACAGCTGCGACAAGCATAAGAACAGCGGAACTGAAAAGCGTTCTTCCTTTTCAGAGCCGGTGGACTTATGACCTCGAGCAGCTTGTGGAGGCCTGCGGACTTCTACCTCAAACAATTCCCTCACGAGCACTTACAAACAAAAGAAAAGAACGCCACTGTTCCAACAGCAGCGCTCCCCCTTATTCTTCTTCCTTGAACTTATCTTCCGGTACAAAAAACTCCAGATGCCTGTATAAATTGACAAATTCCCCGGGCAATAATCCACCGAATTCCCCATCAATATTCAGCTGCATCTTTTCATCCGTCTTCACTTTCACACGGCTGGCCGTGGTGTGGATGAACTTCGGATGGTTCAGGTGATTTCCCTGAATCGCGAGTGTGGCCAGACGGGCAAACTCGGCGACGTTCATTTTTTCGATGATCATCAGATCAAACAGGCCGTCATCCATACGTGCGGACGGAGCCAGCTTTTCGAGTCCGCCGACGGAGTTCGTGTTACTGACGAGGAACAGCATGATTTCTCCTTCATACCATTTGCCGTCATACTCGATTTCTACACGGGTCGGACGGATGGATGGCAGCATTTCGATGCCTTTCAAGTAATAGGCAAGCTGACCGATCATCGTCTTCAGTTTACTTGGTACTTCATAGGAAACTTCGGTGATCTTTCCCCCACCGGATATGTTCATGAAGTACTGATCATTCACGCGTCCTATATCAAGAGGGTGGGTATAATCCTCAAGGATGATATCGACGGCTTTATGGATGTTTCTTGGGATGTGCAAGGCACGGGCAAAATCGTTGGTAGTCCCGACTGGAATGACGCCGAGCTTCGGTTTATGGTCCTGTTCGGCAAGTCCGTTGATCACTTCGTTAATGGTTCCGTCGCCTCCTGCGGCTACAACGACGTCGAACTCCTGCTCGACGGCATAACGGGCGGCCTCAGCGGCATCGCCGGCACACGTTGTGGCATGCGCGGAGGTTTCATAGCCGGACTGTTCGAATCTCTGTAATATGTCCGGGAGAACCTTGCGAATGAGTTCTCGTCCAGAGGTCGGGTTATATATAATTCGGGCACGTTTCATCATATGACCCCCTTTATCCAAGCTTGTTCCATCATACATCATATCTTTTTTTCCTGTTTTTGCAAACTTTATATAGTATATGACCGTTCGTCCTAAACCATACGAAAGCACGCACCCGGGAGTGCGTGCTTCGTCCCTCTATGATTCAGTCCAGGCTTCGTTTCAGCGCTTATCCATTTCTGCCAGAATGATTTTGTTTACCATCGGCGGGTTGGCCTGGCCTTTGGTTTCCTTCATTACCTGGCCGACGAGGAATCCGAGGGCGCGGTCTTTACCATTTTTGTAGTCTTCGATGGACTGCGGGTTGTTGTCCATGATTTTCACGATGATTTCCGTCAGCTGGCCTTCATCGGAAATTTGAACAAGTCCTTTATCCTTAACGATTTTCTCTGGATCGCCGCCGTTTTCCACAAGCTCTGTGAAGACTTTCTTGGCGATTTTAGAAGAAATCGTACCGTCTTCGATCAGCTGAATCATCTTAGCCAGGGATTCAGGTGTCAAAGCAAGGTCGGACAATTCTTTATAGTGCTTGTTCATGTAGGCGGATACTTCACCCATCATCCAGTTGGACGCCTGCTTCACGTCAGCACCCTGACCAATCGCTTCTTCGAAGAAATCGGAAAGCTCTTTGCTGTTGGTGAGAACCATTGCGTCATAAGCGGGCAGCTCAAGCTCCTCGATGTAACGCTTCTTACGGGCATCCGGAAGCTCAGGGATTTCCGCACGGATGCGCTCTTTCCACGCCTCATCGATGTAAAGCGGGACAAGGTCCGGCTCTGGGAAGTAACGGTAGTCATCCGAACCTTCCTTCACACGCATCAGGATCGTTTCCTTCGTCTGCTCGTCATAACGACGGGTTTCCTGAAGGATTTCGCCGCCCTTCAGCAGCTCCTGTTCCTGACGCTTCTCTTCGAATTCCAATCCTTTTTGAACGAAGGAGAAGGAGTTCAAGTTTTTGAGCTCGGTTTTCGTACCGAATTCTTCCTGACCGATCGGACGGATGGAAAGGTTGGCGTCACAACGCAGGGAACCTTCTTCCATCTTACAGTCGGAAACGCCTGTGTACTGGATGATGTTTTTCAATGCTTCCAGGTAGGCGTATGCTTCTTTCGGAGAACGGATATCCGGCTCGGATACGATCTCAACAAGCGGTGTACCCTGACGATTGTAGTCGACAAGGGAGTAGCCGTCGTCGCTGTGCGTCAGTTTACCCGCGTCTTCTTCCATGTGAAGACGGGTAATACCGATGCGCTTTTTCTTTCCATCGACTTCGATGTCGATGTAGCCATTCTCTCCGATCGGCTTATCAAACTGGGAGATCTGATAAGCTTTCGGGTTGTCCGGATAGAAATAGTTCTTACGGTCGAACTTCGTATCTTCCGCAATGTCACAGTTCAGGGCCATGGCCGCTTTCATAGCGAAGTTCACCGCTTCTTCGTTCAGCACGGGAAGAACGCCCGGATACCCGAGGTCGATCGGGTTGACGTTCGTATTCGGATCATCTCCGAACATGTTCGGAGACGGGCTGAAGATTTTGGATTCGGTTTTCAGTTCTACGTGGACTTCAAGTCCAATGATCGTTTCAAAGTTCATGAGCGCGCACCTCCAAGGGACGGGCGTTGGGTATGGTAATCGGTAGCCTGCTCGAAGGCGTGAGCGGCACGGTAGACAGTACCTTCGTCAAAGTGTTTTCCGATGATCTGCAGTCCGATCGGCAGTCCTTCACTGGAGAAGCCGCAAGGAATGGAGATCCCCGGAACACCGGCAAGGTTGACGGGAATCGTCAAGATGTCATTGGCATACATCGTCATTGGATCGTCCACTTTGTCGCCGACTTTAAAGGCTGGTGTCGGCGTTGTCGGTCCAACGATGACATCGTAGTCTTCGAACACTTTTTCGAAATCGTTCTTAATAAGGGTACGTACCTGCTGGGCTTTCTTATAATACGCATCGTAGTATCCGGAGCTCAGCGCAAATGTTCCAAGCATGATCCGTCGTTTCACTTCGTCACCGAAGCCTTCTGCGCGGGAACGCTTGAACATATCCAGCATAGACTCCGCATCTTCCGCACGCTTGCCGTAGCGGACACCGTCAAAACGGGCCAGGTTGGCAGACGCTTCTGAAGAAGAAAGCAGGTAGTACGTGGAAAGCGCATATTTGGAGTGCGGCAGGGAAACTTCTTCCCATGTCGCCCCCATTTTTTCGTATTCTTTCAGGGCAGCCTGAACCGCTTCTTTTACCTCAGGAGCGACACCTTCAGCAAGGTATTCCTTCGGTACAGCGATTTTCAAACCTTTCACATCACCTGTCAGAGCCTCTGTATAGTTTGGCACTTCTACATTGGCAGATGTCGAATCCATTTTGTCATGACCGGCAATCGTTTCCAGAAGGAACGCGTTATCTTCGACATTGCGTGTGATTGGTCCGATCTGATCAAGAGAGGATGCGAAAGCAATCAATCCGAAACGGGAGACACGGCCGTATGTCGGCTTCAATCCGACCACACCACAGTAAGCGGCCGGCTGACGGATGGAACCACCAGTATCAGAACCAAGGGAATAAGGGACTTCGCCTGCAGCAACAGCCGCCGCAGAACCACCACTGGAGCCACCTGGGACATAATCCGTGTTCCACGGGTTACGCACAGCAGCGTAGCTGGAGTTTTCGTTGGAAGATCCCATTGCGAATTCGTCCATATTCAATTTACCAATCGTGACGGACTTCGCGTCGTTCAGCTTGTTCACAACGGTTGCGTCATACAATGGATCGTTCAGGTTGGACAAGATCTGGCTTCCGGCTGTCGTACGAAGCCCTTTCGTTACGATGTTGTCCTTCACGCCGATAGGCAGACCGAACAGCTTCTCCGCTGCCGTTCCGCGCTCAGCATCCAGTTCTGCTGCTTTCGTCATGGCGGCTTCTTTATTCAGTGTGATGAAAGCCTGGATCTCTTCATCCACTTCGTCAATGCGCTTGTAGGATTCCTCTACAAGGTCCGTCACTGAGATTTCTTTATTATGTAGCTTCTCCTGAAGCTCTTTTAACGTGTACTCAAATAAAGACATCGTTGAACCTCCTTATTCCAAAATGGATGGGACTTTGAATTGTCCATCCTGTTTGTCTGGTGCATTTTTCAGTGCATCATCCTGGGTGATCCACTTCTTCGGCTCGTCCTTACGCATGACGTTTTTAAGGTCAAGGACGTGGGTTGTCGGCTCAACGCCTGTTGTATCGAGCTCATTCAGCTGTTCAGCATAGGTAATAATGTCATCCAGCTGTTTTGTGAATGTTGCTGCTTCTTCATCCGTGATCGCAAGACGCGCAAGATTCGCGACGTGCTTCACTTCATCTTTACTGATTCTGGACATAATGCGACCTCCATTTCGATCTCACATAATATATGATCATACCAAATTTAAGAATCCATTTTCAACGTACGTAACACACCTTTTCTATCTTAACATATCCACCGCCCCCTGTCTTTTTCCGTACGGATGGAAATTGACCACCGTTTCTGACAGAAAATTGAACACCAGGATGGAAGGCAGCCCTTCTTTTTTAAACCTGCTCAAACATAAAAAATCCCCGGTCCAGCGACCGGGGATGATTCTAGAAACTCAGCGTCTAGCTGCTTCATTGAATTCTTCAATGATTTCTTTCGGCGGTGTACCCATCAGACTGACGATCACCGTAGCAAGGGTGCTCAACAGGAATCCTGGTACGATTTCATAAAGATCGAAGATACCGCCGCTCAGGAAGTCACCCCAGATGACAACAGTGACGGCACCGACGATAATACCGGCGAGCGCCCCGTTACGGGTGATGCCTTTCCAGAACAAGGACAGGATGATGATCGGACCGAAAGCGGCACCGAATCCAGCCCATGCATAGGATACAAGTCCAAGAACGGTGCTGTCCGGGTTACCGGCAAGAAGCACGGCAATCAGAGCAATACCGGCTACGGCAACACGTCCGACCCATACCAATTCTTTTTCTGTAGCGTTTTTACGGAACAACGCCTTGTAGAAGTCCTCTGCCAGTGCAGAAGAAGATACAAGAAGCTGGGAGTCAATCGTACTCATGATCGCAGACAAGATGGCTGCCAACAGGATACCCGCAATGATCGGGTGGAACAGGATCTGAGAGAACGTGATGAAGATCTTCTCAGAGTCGGCAAGCATCTGGATGCCGCCTTCTGTAATGACTTCAGCATTAAACGTGGACAAGTCCGCTACATCAGCTGTGTTGATGTAGGCAAGTCCGAACAAACCGGTGAAAATGGCACCGTACAGGCCGAGAACCATCCAGCCGATACCAATCAGACGGGCTTTCGGTACATCCTTAGGTGAACGAAGCGCCATAAAACGAACAAGAATGTGCGGCTGACCGAAGTAACCAAGTCCCCAGGCAAGGGAGGAAATGATAGCCAGAGCACCGACACCCTGTACCATGTTCAAGTGGGATGGATCAATCTGGGCAACAGCGTCTGTCGCTGCGCTCCATCCACCAAGCTCAGATACAGCCACAATCGGCACAGCGATAAGAGCAAGGAACATCAGAATTCCCTGGACGAAGTCTGTCCAGCTTACAGCCAGGAAGCCTCCAAGGAACGTATAAGAAATAGTTACGATCGCGCCGAGCCATAAAGCCTGTGTATAGCTTAAGGCAAATGAAGCTTCAAACAGCTTCGCACCGGCGACCATACCGGAGGAAGTATAGAAGGTGAAAAATAATAGAATGACAAATGCAGATATAACACGCAGAACGTGGGAGTTGTCACGGAAGCGGTTCTCAAGATAGTCAGGAACTGTAATCGAGTCATTCGCAACCTCTGTAAATACACGAAGACGACGCGCGACAAACTGCCAGTTTAAGTAGGCACCGATCGCAAGACCGACACCGATCCACGCTTCAGACAATCCGGAAGCATAAATCGCACCCGGCAGGCCTAACAGCAGCCAGCCACTCATATCAGAGGCACCGGCGGATAGTGCGGCTACTCCTGGTCCTAAACGACGACCGCCTAAGACATAATCGGATAAATCAGATGTTAGACGATATGCGGCAAATCCGATACCCAGCATACCGATTAAATAAATGATAAACGTTATTAACGTTGCAGTACTCATGGTTTGTTATTCGCTCCTCTCAGTAAATAGGGAAATAAGTGATAGAATAATTAGTATTGGCATTGGGACGAACAACCAGAACCAGGTCGCCCCGGCGATGGATGCTGATGCTGCAGTCGCGAGCTCAAACAAGTGGTTCACCTCCTTCAAGACTTATGATATACAATGTTATGCATTTGTACCGACTTATGGTTCTTGAGTCACAAAGACTCAGGGAAACCAAACACGGATACAACTATATCATATAACTTTTGACTGAACATTGCAAAAATTTACATATTTTTACCTATTTGAATAAATATCCGTTAATAATGCATAATAATGCGTATATACGATGTTTTAATGATATTCATTCACAAAATTTCTTCAAAAAATTTCACCACTTTGGTTAAAATAGGGAATTATCCCCTTTTCTCTGCCTCTTTAGTATGTACTTCTGCCTTATAAAAAAACCCCTCCTCTTATGTTGGATAAAAGAAGGGTGCGCCCTTTGCTTTACAGCATCTCAGACGATGTTTTGCCCTGCATGTGCTGCAGCAGGTAGTCCGGTCCTCCTGCTTTGGAGTCGGTTCCGGACATATTGAATCCGCCAAACGGATGATACCCTACAATAGCTGCTGTGCACCCGCGGTTGAAATACAGGTTCCCAACATGGAAGTCTTCCCGTGCTTTTTCAATGTGGTCACGGTTGTTCGTAATGACCGCCCCCGTCAGGCCGTAGTCTGTATTGTTCGCGAATTGAACAGCTTCCTCAAAGTCCTTGGCCTTCGTAAAACCGACGACAGGACCGAAGATTTCCTCCTGCATGACTCGTGCATCCGGAGCAAGATCGGCAAAAACCGTCGGCGCGACAAACCAACCTGTACCGTCATTCCCTTTTCCGCCGCACATTAAACTCCCTTCTTCTTTCCCAATGTCGATATAGCTTAAAATCTTGTCGTACGCTCCCTGGTCGATGACCGGCCCCATATAATGGCTGTTATCAGATGGATCTCCATAACTCACGCCCTTCTTCGTCTTCTGGACGACACGGTCGAGAAGGTCGTCGTAAATGGCCTCATGTGCAACGACACGGGAACAGGCCGAGCATTTCTGACCGGAGAAACCGAAAGCAGAATACGTGATCGCATCCGCAGCCAGTTCAAGATCGGCATCTTCATCTACGATAATGGTATCTTTTCCGCCCATCTCAATGATCGTCCGCTTCAGCCATTTCTGTCCCTCATGGACTTTCGCTGCCCGCTCGAACAAGCGGGTACCGACTTCACGAGAGCCTGTGAAGCTGATAAAGCGTGTGCGTGGATGATCGACAAGGTAATCCCCGACTTCCTTCCCGCTTCCTGGAATGTAATTGATGACGCCTGCAGGAAGACCGGCTTCCTCAAGCACCTCCATCATTTTATAGGCGATGATCGGGGTGGCACTGGCCGGTTTCAATAGGACGGTGTTACCGGACACCATGGCGGCGACTGTTGTCCCGCACATGATGGCAAACAGGAAGTTCCAAGGTGAAATGACGACACCGACGCCGAGTGGTATGTAGTGGAACCGGTTGTTTTCAATCGGACGTGAGTTCACGTCGACTCCTTTATCTATTTCAAGCATTTGACGCCCATAATACTCCAGGAAATCAATCGCCTCGGCTGTATCTGCATCGGCTTCCTTCCACGGCTTACCGGCTTCCTTGACGAGATGGGCGGTGAATTCGTGCTTTCGGCGGCGAATGATGGCCGCAGCCCGGAAAAGAATATCCGCGCGGTACGACGCCTTCGTCTTCCGCCACCAGTCAAATGTCTCATCAGCCACCTGATGGGCTTTTTCAGCCAGGTCCTGATTCGCTTTCGACACTCGGCCGATCACTTCTTTTTTATTGGCCGGATTGACGACTTCGATCTTCTCGTCAGTCATGATCCGCTCCCCGCCGATGATTAACGGATACTCTTTTCCAAGGTCTGCCTCCACCTGCTTCAATGCAGCCTGCATGGCTTTTCGATTTTCTTCCAGCGCGAAATCTGTGAATGGTTCATGTTTGTAAGGGACCACCATAAAAAAACGCCTCCTTGAAAGTAGTTGGGTATACGCCTTGTAATTTTAAGAAAATTACAATAATTAATGTTTCCACAATTATTCTACCGCACCCGTGTTCCTTATTCAAACGGAATATCCCGTTCTATTCCCCTCTAAAGCCCGGGCCGGTGAAACATTTTCAAATTCCCAGAGCATCGTACTTCCTGCTTCCGTTCCCTCTTAAATCTTTCTAAATTCCTTCCGTTATACAGCATAAAAAAACAGCCTTTATCAAGACTGTTGGGCTGTAGAAAAAGCCTGTGTTAACCAGTTAGAGTGGTCCATTTGCAGGGTCACTTTCCGCTTATCGGTGGATGAATGCCGCGGGCACGGCCTCAGCTAACTTGGTCAGGAAGATCGCCTGCCCAAGTGGATCTTCGGCCCGTGCTGTTCCCGCAGGCATCACCACCGAACGCTCCTCGTGCCGACGTTAGCATATATAGAAGAGAACATGTGCCCTATGCAGGTTCGCAGATTCAAAAGAACGGCATGAGCGGCGCTGTTGCCGCCTGCATGGAAAAGAAAAAGGGAAAGAACATGCGCTGATGACAGCTGCCTGCCGGAATATGAAAAAGACTGCCCGCCATCAAACAAGGGTGAGCTGGGTGAAGGGGAGTCTTTTTCGATTTTAAAGAACTAACAAGGAGCGGTGCCCCTTCCACTCCTGCGGAAGAACGAGTGGGCCGAGATCACCGAGCGTGGGTGTTGCGAGGAAGCTCGGGCGCTCGTCCGCGGAAAGGGAAGGGGCTTTCGCTCCTGGCGGAAAAAAAGAAAAAAGCTTGTAAAGAAACAGGAGTTTCTCTACAAGCTTTTTTCTTTGTTGTCAGGTCATGCTTTCCCTGTACCGTTCACCAGGACCGGTTGGGCAGGGAAGCATTGATAAGCCGCACGCCACCGGTTACCACGCTGAAGGTCGATCGTAAATTTGGAGCGATTTGATATTCACATCCCCTTCTTTGCTGTAGATTTCAAGTCCACTGCTTTCAGGGAATGGGAAAATCCGCGTCGTTAAGACCTGCTGTCCACCATTCGCAAACACCTCCACAGAGGACCGGTCTACGAAGATGTGCAGCTTAACGGTGCCATCCTCTAATCGGGAAGGTGCCCGGTAGACACCAGCAAACGATTCGTGGAAATCGGTTTTTCCTGAGTTCAGACGATCGGTGAATACGACGTCGTTTTTCGTATCATATCCAACAATGGTTTCTTCCTGCATATCGGAGGAATATCGAACACGGAATCCGAATTCCCCAGAGGAGCCAGGTTCCATTTCCGCTGTAATCTCATAGGTTTCTTCTTCAAAACCATCAATCGTCTCTGAACCCTCCAGCTCGATACCAGCGGCTTCATATATGAGATCTCCGCGATGGTCTTTCAGTTCATCGGCCGGCTGCTGAATCAGCTGTACTTCCCCGTTTTTGTCTTTTTGAAGCGTGACTTCCCTTGGAAGCGACATCGCTCCGCGCCACGGATCGGTTGGAAGGCTGGAGGCATACGTCCAGTTACTCATCCAGGCCATCCATATGACACGGTCCTTCATGTTGTTAAAGGCCTGGGCTGCATAAAAGTCCGTCCCATAATCCACCCAGTTGATGTCATTGGACTTCTCCTGTCTTGTAAATTCAGCACCGTCAAAATCTCCGAGAAAATACTGGCCGCCTGAACCGCCGGCGATACTGCCCGGGTTCATATCCACCTGCAGCACCCAGAGTGTATCTCCCTCCTCTCCATCTACTGGGAGTTCAAACAATTCCGGCGTTTCCCAGATACCTCCCTGGGCTCCTGTATGACCGAACTCACTTAAGTATTCCCAATCCACCAGATTCTCTGATCCATAGAACATCACCTTTTTTCCTGCAGCCAGCAGCATGATGTATGTTTCAGACTCGTCATGCCAGATGATCTTAGGATCGCGGAAGTCCTCAATCCCGGGGTTCGGTACGACAGGGTTCCCATCGTATTTCTCCCACGTCCTTCCTTTGTCGGTGCTATAAGCGATCCGTTGATCCTGAACATCACCGGCACTCGTATAAAAGGCAACAAGACCACCTTCTTCATCTGGGAAGAGTCCACTTTTATTTTCTTCATCGGCAATGATACTCCCTGAGAAAATCATGCCATGCTCATCAGGTGTCAGCGCAACATCCTGTTCCTCCCAGTGTACGAGATCCTCACTGACTGCATGCCCCCAGCTCATATTTCCGAACTGATCCCCATCCGGATTGTATTGATAGAACAAATGGTATTCGCCTTCGTAATACACCATTCCGTTAGGATCGTTCATCCAGTTTTCCGCTGGAGTAAAATGATATTGAGGACGGAGCGACTGGTCATAGGAAATCTCCTCCCGTTCAGCCGCTTCCTCCTTTTCATTGATCTGCTCGGCAGGCGACACCGTCAGCATGTAAATGATCAGGAACAGGATGAGTACGACCACTCCTGTCAAAGCTGTAATTCGTTGGCGTGTAGACATAAACTTCAAACCTCTCTCTTTAAATATCCGAGATTATCTTATAGGGAGAGAAGCTTTCTTTCAACTATTAACCGGAGGGAGTGCTTTAGACCCTCCGCACGCTTCACAACAAAGATGAAATCCTTTTCCTTAGGTGTGTAAGCGGGTTCATCCCTCAAGGAAAAATGACTAAAGAACCAGAAAAAAACGACCAAGGTCATTAAAAAAAACATACCTCCATTTACAGGGTACGGTTTCAGTTTGTTGAAAACCCTGGTATTTTTCCAGAATCGCAGACCATTCTCTTTCCGTGCACAAACGTTTTCAGGATCTCACATCTCCATGCGGCTGGGACACAAGGAGCTTATCGGTGGTGACGCCCGCGCCAAGCATTCGATAAGCGGAACGTGGCCGTCATCACTTCACAGGTAAAAAAAGCCGTACCCTGAAAATCAGAGTACGGCTTTCTTTTATTTATAGACATGTACAAAGGGTTCTTCTTCCCCTGCGTTTTTAACGATCAGGCTTTCCGGGTCGTCCATGCTGTGAATGTTCACCTGAACACCATAATGGTCCGGGAACATTTCAACAACAAGACTGTACACATACTGGGTAAACCCGACAACCTCGGACTGCGACTGGAATTCGATCGGAATTTCAATCGTAACCTCCCGAAGGTCGTTGTTCACGTAAAAACCGTTGCCGATCATACCGACAAAGTTCGGGAAATAGTCGGACACTTCTTTTCTGAAGTCCGAAAATACCTGGGAATCATCGAAGTGATCGGTTTCCGCTTCACTGGATGGGAAAAGGACATGCTTCTCATCAATGGTGTCCCAGCCACCGATGGACGCGGATGAACCTTTCACATACGCCTTGCTCAGGAAGCTGCCCGGTACTTTGGAGCTCGCCTCTTCTTCTTCATACAAAGCAAATACGACAGGAACGTCCTTCAGTTCCTCATCTTCGCGGATACGTTCCAGGATTTCCCCGGCGTACTGCTTCCCTTTAGTCAAAAGCTCCTCGGTCGAATGGTTTTCAGAGTAATTCTTTCCGTCCGGTGTCTGGAAATTGTACACCGTACGCAGGGAGATTCCGATCGTGATCCCTTTCAGTTCCACGACGTTTTCTTCCTTCTTCACTAAGTAATCCTGTTCAACGATATTGGAAATGTATTTCGGACTGTCACGGAACTCTTCTTCCGATGCTTCATCTTCGTCGAGTTCAGGGTTCAGCCCTACTTCATTTGTCTCGCTTTCACGGGAAAGCCAGCTGATCAGCGTATCGTCCGTCAAATACTGACCCGACTGGAAAAAGTAATCCTCGGGGTCATAGTATTCCTTGGAGTGCCGGCGCAGGCCGCTTTCAAATTCATCGATATCCAGCCGATTGCCCATCTGGTTCGTCGTGACCCCGCGGGCGGAGGACACTGTCGGACTGCTTTCAGTTAGGATCATCCGGTAATCTTCTTCAGACATCGTATAGTTGGGAACAATCGCCGACTGGTTATTGTTCTCATCGGTCGTTTCCTGTATGACTTCTTCTCTATTATCAAAAACGGGCGTACACGCGCTCACGAAAAGCACCGAACTAAGTAACAGTGCGTGCATCTTCCTCATGCTTTCCACTCCCTAATCGTTTAAAGCTTCTCTAAACTGCTCTTCATCCCAGATTTCAACGCCGAGATCTGCTGCCTTCGTATATTTCGAACCGGCATCCTCCCCGGCGATGAGAAGGTCGGTTTTGGCACTGACACTCCCCGTCACTTTGCCGCCGAGTCCTTCAACGATTTTCTTCGCTTCCGAACGACTGAAATGTTCCATCTTTCCGGTCAGGACAATCGTTTTATCCTTGAACGGAGAATCTTCCGGCTGGTCGCTTTTCTTCGCGCCGAGGTATTCCATATTCAAGCCGAGCGATTGGAGTTCGTCCAACAGCTCGATGACCTGCGGCTTGTCAAAATAGCTGGCGATCGAATCCGCCATCTTGCTGCCGATTTCGGGAACCGCCTCCAGCGTTTCCGTGTCTGCTGCCTTCAGAGCCTCCATGTACTCAAAGTGCTGGGCGAGCGTACTGGCGGCCTTGGAGCCGACGTAACGGACGCCAAGACCAAAAAGCAGGCGTTCCAGAGAGTTTTCCTTGGAGGCTTCTATCGCATGCAGCAGGTTTTCGACCGACTTTTCCCCCATGCGGTCCAGCTGCAGCAGCTCTTCACGGTCCAGCTTGTACAAGTCGGCAATGTTATGGATCAGGTTTTCCTGGAATAGCTGGGCGATGACTTTTTCACCGAGCCCTTCGATATCCATGGCATTTCTGGATACGAAGTGGATCAATCCTTCCCGCAGCTGGGCCGGACAGTTCGGGTTGATGCACCGCAGTGCGACTTCTTCTTCAATCCGGACAAGCTCACTTCCGCATTCCGGACACGTTTCCGGCATGTAGTACGGCTCTTCGTCCCCTGTCCGATGATCCGTAAGTACACGTACCACCTCAGGAATGATGTCACCGGCTTTTTTAATGACGACCGTATCTCCGATGCGGATGTCCTTTTCACGGATCAAATCTTCATTGTGAAGAGAAGCCCGCTGCACGGTCGTTCCCGCGACTTTGACCGGTTCCAGAATGGCGGTCGGGGTTACGGCCCCTGTCCGGCCGACGCTTAACTCGATATCCGTAAGCGTAGTGACCGCTTCTTCAGCCGGGAATTTGTAAGCGGTCGCCCAACGTGGACTTTTAGCCGTAAAGCCGAGCGTTTCCTGTTGATCCAGACGGTCCACTTTAATGACGATCCCGTCTATTTCATAGTCGAGATCCGGGCGCCGTTCGACCCAGCTGTTCACATAGTCGATCACTTCATCGATGTTGTTACACCTTTTCCATTCCGGGTTCGTTTTCAGTCCCAGTTTCTTCATCCGCTCCAGCCGTTCACTGTGGGCGTCTGTCGGATCGTCCTCCCAGACACCGATGCCGTAAAGGAAAATATCAAGGTTCCGTTTGGCGGCGATTTTCGGGTCCAGCTGCCGCAGCGATCCAGCTGCGGCGTTCCGAGGATTGGCAAACGGCTCTTCTCCATTCGCTTCCTTCGCTTCGTTCAAACCGACAAACGAGCGCTTCGGCATAAACGCCTCCCCGCGCACCTCAAGGGTGGCAGGCTCTTTCAAACGGAGCGGGATGTTGCGGATGGTCCGGAGGTTTTTCGTAATGTCTTCGCCTGTCGTTCCGTCTCCCCGTGTCGCTCCCCGGACAAACACCCCATCCTCATATTTCAATGAGACGGCGAGCCCGTCGATTTTCAGTTCGCACACGTAGCTGACTTCTTCGTCTGTGCCGTTCTTGACACGGCGGTCGAAATCACGGAGCTCTTCCTCGTTAAAAGCGTTGCCGAGGCTGAGCATCGGAATATCATGCTGCACCTTCACAAAAGCATCGAGAGGCTTTCCACCGACACGCTGGGAAGGGGAATCCGGTGTCTGCAGCTCCGGAAATTCCTCCTCCAGGTTGATCAGCTCCTGCATTTTTTTATCATATTCATAGTCAGAGACCGACGGATCATCGAGCGTATGATATTGATAGCTGTACTGCTCGAGTTCCTGTCGCAGCGCCTCGATCCTCTGCTGCGCTTCACTTGCGTTCATACTCATTCACTTCCTTACGCTTTCGTAATCGGAGCAAAACGGGCAAGCAGCCGCTTAATGCCTGTCGGTGCCGGGAACGCGATGTCGAGCTCAAGCGCATCTCCCTCACCCTGCACTTTGACGACGGTGCCGGTTCCCCATTTTTTGTGTGTCGCTTTATCACCAGGCTGCCAGCCGATCTTCTCTCCGCCGGTCGATTCCGTCTTCTTCGGTTTCTTGGCAGAACGCTTCGGCGGCTCCTGGGTCTGTCTCCCAAACGGGCTCGTTTCACGCTTCTTATTGAAAAACGGCATCTCTTCCTTCTGCTCGCGTCCGTCGACGAGCTCTTCCGGAATTTCATGGATGAACCGGCTGATCGGGTTCATGTTCGTCCGTCCATACAACGTACGCATTTTCGCATGGGTCAAAAACAGCTGCTTCTCAGCACGGGTAATCCCTACATAAGCGAGGCGGCGTTCCTCTTCCATCTCTTCCTCATCCATCAATGCACGGCTGTGCGGGAAGACATTCTCCTCCATCCCGATGAGAAAGACGACAGGAAACTCAAGACCCTTCGCGGAGTGAAGCGTCATAAGTGTGACCGTGTCATCACTACTAGGGTCCTCATTCATGGAATCGATATCCGCAATCAGCGCAAGATCCGTCAAGAACGCCACCAAGGTTTTATCTTCAGCATTTTCTTCAAAGTTCTTCGTTACGGATTTGAATTCTTCAATGTTTTCCAGACGGCTCTGGGCTTCGATGCTTTTTTCGTTCATGAGCATCTCTTCATAGCCGGTTTTATCGATCACCTGCTGCACCATATCGGTCGCTGACAGGAACTCCTGCTGCTCGCTCCAGTTCTGGACCATTTTGCGGAAGCTCATAATCGCCTTGGCTGCTTTGGCGCTGACCCCGACGAAATCGACTTCCGCCGCTGCTTCATACAGCGAAATATCGTGATCGGCCGCATAGGCCATCATTTTATCCATACTCGTTTTTCCAACCCCGCGCTTCGGTTCGTTGATCACACGCTGGAAGCTCAGATCATCGTTCGGGTTGGCAATGAGACGCAGGTAGGCAAGAAGATCCTTGATTTCCTTACGATCGTAGAACTTCGTACCGCCGATCATCTGGTACGGGATGCCCGCTTTGACGAATGTCTCCTCAATCGTACGCGACTGGGCGTTCGTCCGGTACAGGATCGCCGTATCCTGATAGCGGAACTTTCCCTGTCTTACGAGGTCGCCGATTTTATCGGTGACGAAAAGGGCTTCCTCACGCTCTGTGCCAGCCTGATGATAGTGAATCTTTTCGCCGCCTTTATTATCGGTCCAGAGGCGCTTCGGCTTGCGGCCGGAGTTTTTATCAATCACGTTGTTGGCCGCATCGAGAATCAATTCTGTGGAACGGTAATTCTGCTCCAGCAGGATGGTCCGTGCTTTCGGGTAGTCACTTTCAAAGTTGAGGATGTTTTGAATATCCGCTCCGCGCCACGCATAAATCGACTGGTCGGAATCCCCGACAACACACAGATTCTGATACCGGCTCGCCAGATGCTTGACGAGCTGGTACTGCGCGTGGTTCGTATCCTGGTACTCATCGACATGGATATACTGGAAGCGGCGCTGATACGTTTCCAGCACTTCCGGCACTTCATCAAACAAACGGAGCGTCTGCATGATCAGGTCGTCGAAATCGAGCGACTGGTTTTTACGCAGCTTTTTCTGATAGCCTTTGTACACTTCAGCCACCTGTTCCTCATGGGTACTGCCGGCCTGGTTGGCATAATCTTCAGCCGTCATCAGTTCGTTTTTCGAATTACTGATCGCCCCGAGCATCGCCCGTGGGTCCCACTTCTTCGGATCCAGGTTCAGTTCCTTCAGCACCTGCTTGATGACAGAAAGCTGGTCACTGGAATCCAGAATCGAGAAGTTGCGGTCATAGCCGATCCGGTCGATGTCCCGTCGTAAGATCCGGACACACATCGAGTGGAACGTCGACATCCATATTTTTTCGCCGTCTTTCACGACAAGGGATTCTACACGCTCTTTCATCTCGCGCGCGGCCTTGTTTGTAAACGTAATCGCCAGAATGTTGCGCGGCGCTACATCTTTTTCACTGAGTAAGTAGGCAATCCGATGGGTCAGCACCCTTGTCTTACCACTTCCGGCACCTGCCATAATGAGCAGCGGGCCTTCTGTATGGATTACCGCATTGCGCTGTTCTGTATTCAAACCTTGAATCAAAGCATTCAACGCCTGAGTCATGAACGTCCACCATCCTTCTTCTTTGTTGATTTGACTGCTTCCACCGTTTGAAGCGCCACTTGTATATCTTCATAGATGACATTCCCAATGACGACGACGTCTGCCTGGGCTGCCATTTCTGCTGCCTGCTGCATCGTCCGGATACCGCCGCCGTATACGAGCGTCGTCCCCTCCAGCACATCCGCCACTTCTTTTACGAGAGCCGGATCACCATAGGTCCCGCTGTATTCCATATAAAAAACCGGGAGGCGGAAAAGATGCTCGGCCATCCGGGCATATGCCAGCACGTCCGCTTGATCCGGCAGAGAACAGGACGTTTTTTGAAAAACTTTCGCTTCGGGATTCAGGACACAGTAGCCTTCCGTCAGCATAGCCGTCCAGTTGATCATATCGCTGTATTCTTTGACTGCTTGATGCTGCACATCAAGCATCCACTTTTTATCTTCGCTGTTCAGCACCATCGGAATGAAATAAGCGTCAAAATCCGGAGCAACGGCTTCCACATCGGACACTTCCAACACACAGGTGACGTTGTACGCCTCCACCCGTTCCTGCAGATCGGTAACATTTTCAAACGTTACCCCATCGGTACCCCCGATCATCACCGCGTCCGTACCGGATGTGCAGATGTCCTTCAAGTCTTTTTCCGAAATCGTTTTATTTGGATCCAGTTTGAACACATGATCCCACTTGCTTATATTGTACATTTCCGGCCTCCAAAACAACAGTTATCCATTAGTCGATTATAACAAAATTTCGGCACCGGGTTGAGGGTTTCCCTCAGAGTGTAAATATTCTGTGAAAGAACGACCGGGAAAATCCGGCTGCCAAACAAAAAAAGCGGCCGAGAATGTTCTCGGCCGCCTTACTAAATTAAGAGGCAGGATGTTCAGGAAGGAGACGGGAAGAGGTGAACGTCATCGTAACAAGACCGACACTCAAAATCGTAATGGCGGAAAGAAGCAGCGTTTCCATCGAAAACAGCAGCCCTCCCGCCCCGATGATGACCGCATCGATGGCCAGAATAACGAATCCGACATTTACCTTCATCCAGTCAGCGATCATCTGAGCAAGAAGATCCGTCCCGCCAGTGCTCGTATGGTGCCGGAGCATCAAACCGATCCCCCCGCCGACAAGGGCCCCGCCGATGATCGAGCTGATGGCAGGGTCGAGCGGCAGATGATAAGCACGCAGTCCCTGAAGCACATCAATGGAAAACGAGGAAACCAACAGGCCGTGCAGACTGTTGTAAAAGTACATGCGGAAATAAAACCAGGCAAGGGTGAAAATCGGGATGCTGAAGCAGATGATCGTCAGCCCCACCTTCATCCCCCATATGTAATTGGCAATCATACCGATGCCGATGATCCCACCGTCGAGGACATGGTCGGGAATAAGAAAAAAGTTGATACCGAGCGAAAGAATCAAGCTTCCGGCTACGATCATGATCCCTTTCTTCACCATCTCTTTCACAGGCCCGTCCCCCCTCACCCCATTCTATGCGGGTCGAGTGTTTTTAGAAGACAAAAAAAAGACCGCCGTCACGGAAAAGCTTTCGGTGGTGACGACTAAGGGAACAGCACGAGCCGAAGATCCACTTGGACAGACGGTTTTCCTGACCAAGTCAGCTGAGGCCGGGCCCTCGGCAAGCATCCACCGACAAGCGGAACGTGACCAGACACCAGCCATTCTTTCAGCAGATGAACTTCTCAGGAAAACCACGGTATGAAAATCCATATGTCTATTTCTTCCTATTAACACACTTATAATATTGATGTCTGCCTACTCCTTCTTTTTGAATTCAGTGGGGATGGTATCGGGATTTTCATCCTATGGCCCTAAGGTTCATCCCTCTTTCACGCTCATTATTTGACTGTCACGAGGAGCGTTCGGTGGTGACGCCTGCGGGAACAGCACGAGCCGAAGATCCACTTGGACAGGAGGTTTTCCTGACCAAGTTAGCTGAGGCCGGGCCCGCGGCAAGCATCCACCGATAAGCGGAACGTGACCAGACACACACATAAAAAAATAAAGACTGCCGTTATGGCAGTCTTTTCTCTATTCTGTACGCTTTTCGTGGACACGGTCGAGCGCTTTGGTATAGGCGTCGTTGCCGTAGTTCAAACAGCGCTTCACACGGGAAATCGTCGCTGTCGAAGCTCCGGTTTCCGTTTCAATTTTATGATAGGTGTACCCGTCTCTCAGCATGCGGGCGACCTCCAGACGCTGAGCCAGCGACTGCACCTCGTTCATCGTTGCCAGATCATCAAAAAATTCATAGCACTCTTCAATATCCTGTAGTGAAAGAATCGCTTCAAAAAGCTGATCCAGCGTTTTTCCGCGCAATTTATCGATTTGCATTCGGATTCCTCCTCAAAATTGAACCGCTGCGGATTCTGGTATAATGTTGATCCATGTATTTCCCGGGACGAACGGCACCTGCTCTTCCCCTTCATAAGGAAGCAGCCGTCCATCTGTATTCCGCCACTCCACTTCTTTCATCGTCCCTTTCTGCAAAAGAAAACCGCGTCCGCCTGAGGTCAAATCAACCTCCCTGCGGCCGGCCTCATCGATGATTTCGTGGCGGGCCTCTATCATCCATACATTATCGGCAGAAATCTGTTCCATCGTCGAACGATCCACAGACGGTTCTCCGTCGTCGAATCGAAGAAACCCATGATCGGAATACTGCCACCGGACTTGTGTCCTGCTGCCATAGGTGATTTCCACCTCATCAACCGGACGACCGTTTGGACTTTCATCTGTAAAATACAAAGCCTCCGGCGGGGCGTCCTCGGTTAAGCCTTTTTCACCGACCACACGATCCAGTCCTTCTGTCCAAAGGTAGGAATTGTGCGGTGCAGGACGGTCACCGGAACGGCGGAAAAGCCAGCCATTGTTGTCATAAACAGCACCATCGACAGCGTCCATGCTGGTGCCGGCAAGCTGCTGATATATGGAATGGGAAGCTCCGTGATAAGTGTAAAGAGCGTCATATCCATAGGCCAGCTCAAAATAATAGGGACGGGCGCTGCGTACCGGCCCGATTGTATCAGGAATATCACTGTGGAACAAAGCGAGAAAACGGGTGATCTGCCCTTCAGCAAGGACTTCATAGACGAGGTCTGCCTGACTGAGCCCGGACTGCGGCCGTGCTTTCGGATGGTTGTTGACCATCACACCGAGGACACGCCCGGATTTATCCCCTGCACCGGGTTCTCCCGTTAATGGAAAAACATCACCGGCAGGGACAGGATCAGGGGTTTCTGCTGCTTTTTCTCCAGGAGTCTCTCCTGTTGATTGGCAGCCAATAAGACCGGCGGTAAGCAGACCGATGAGCAGCAGCTTTTTCATACATGCACGTCCTTTAGATCATCCCACTTATATTTTAACGCATTATTGAAGGAAAGAGTACCTCTTTCCTTTTCACATCGATGATTCCAAGTGGTGTGATCCGGATAAATGGAAGATGCGTCGAAGACAGGAATAAAAGCGTATAAACAGGATCGGAGAAGGCGAATCCATAGGCTTTCAAATGGTTCTTCAACGTTTCTTCTTCTTCCATCAGTGTATTCATCGGCTTGTCGGACATGACTCCTCCGAGCGGAAGAGCCAGCTCAAAGATGACTTCCCCTTTGTTGACGAGTACGATGCCTCCCCCGATTTCTTTCATCCGGGCAAATGCCGTCCTCATATCCGCTTTCGATTTTCCGGTCAGAACAAGATCGCCTGTACTGCTGTATGAACTGACAAGGGCACCGAGTGAGGTTGTGAACCCTTTGATCAACGTGTTGACCTTCCATTCACCTTCACGGTCCATCAACATGAGAAATCCTTCGGAGTGATCCTCCGGCAGACGTTCCACACCTGTATCCGTATCCACTGCATAAGGTTTCATGATGACGTCATTGATCATCTCAAGACCGACCGGCATGGAAAACTGCAGATCCTGTTCGGTGAGATCCCAGTCCAGGTTCAGCTTATCGATTCCGTTTTTCTTCCATTCTACAGGAGATGGCGTTTCTACAGCTTGTCCATCCTTTTTCACCCATTCACCTTTAGCAAGAACAGAATGGGGCGTCGGATTATCCGGGCTTGATAAGAAGTTCAAATGAGCGACGCGTCCGGCGTTCAGGCTGCCGACACGGTTTTCGATCGTAAAGTGACGGGCGGAATTGTATGTCGCCATCATATAGGCATCAATTTCCGGAACACCGGCATCGAGAGCAATCTGAATACACTGATTGATCAGTCCTTCACGATAAAAACCGGGGGTAGATCCGTCGGTCGTATACATCATGTGGTCGAACTGCTGATGTCCTTTTTCCATAAGTCCCTGCAGAATATCCGGCAGATCCGGACGGATGGAAGAATAGCGCAGTCCTGTCTGGAAACCGATGGCGAGGCGGTTCAGCACATCATCAGCCGTCATCGACTCGTGCTCGGAATCCATGCCGAGCAGCCGCATCTTCACCAGTGTTTTCTCTGATGCGCCGGGCAGGTGGGCTTCAAGCGGCTTGCGGGCCCGCTTCGTTTCCTGCATCCAGTGGAGGATCTGCTCGTCCCCGTTATACAAAACATCCGGCCAGGCCGTCAGCTCTCCGCCCTGAATGACGGCGTCATGCTCAATCCACGATTCGATCTGCTCATCAAACGCTTCTCTGTCCTCATCCTTTAATACGGACTGAGGATCAAAGCGCGCCCACCAGTACATCGAAGCAGGCAGATTCATAAATTCTTCGAGCAGAGAAAACGCTTTCTCTTTGTCCGTTAAAAAAAGCCACATCAAGTTGTCATTAATGAGCGTTGTCGTTCCCGTGGCGGCAGCATATTCTCCAAGGCTCTGGGGATTATATAACTGGAATGGATGGGCATGCGGTTCAATGTAACCCGGGACGATCCAGCTGTCCCTGCCATCAATCATTTCCGTTCCTTCTGTATGGGCAGGAAGCTCCTGTCCCGTATATATGATACGGTCTTCGTAAATCCAGATGTGACCGGTCATCCACTGTTTCAAATACACGTTCAAGTATGTTGTATGGGTAATCAGTTTCGTCGGCGCTACTTTCCCGTCCATGACAGCTGCATGTTCCCGCAGCTGACGGTTGCGCCAGCGAAAGCGTGTTTCGTTCATGGAGCGTACCTCCCTGATTTCATTATGTTCTATCGTAACACAGGATATTCCAATCTGCTAAGGAGGAACCTGTTATGAAACCGAATATCGGCCTGATCAACAGCATGATCCGGATCACAGCAGGCTTCAGCATGCTGACGTACTTGACGATCCGCGGAGCGCGCAAGGAAGGATCTTCCTCCCATCCGCTGCTGATCATAATGGCTTCCTTGAAGATCGCGGAAGGCATCGTACGTTTCTGTCCTCTCACTGCTTTATACGAATCAGCAGCCGTAGAGACAGACGGAAAAGAAGAACCCTGGGCACAGAACCTGCCGGATGACGCTTGAAAAGGTGGGAATGATCGATGATGTTTCTGCCTCTCCTCTATCTTTTCAGCCGTTATAAAAAGAAGAAGGACGAACAGAAAGAGGAACCTGCAGGATAATAAAAAGAGCGGGGACATGCCCCGCTCTTACTTATAAAGGATGAATGAACGTGTACTTTTTAGAATATGTGACCGATGTCGGCTTCGTCATTCTCACGATCATCGGGACGATTGCCGCTTTAGGTGCGGTGTTTCTCCGTTCCCGAAGAAAAAAGAGTTGACCTTCCGATATCCCGGCGGTAGAAAAAGTCATCAAACGTGTCGAATACTTGAAGAGAGCGGTAGGCCTTGTCCAGCGCTTCTTCGGTATTCCTGCCGAGACTGCCGGCAAGGAGAACACGGCCGCCGTTTGATACATACCCTTTTTCATCGAGGGCGGTTCCGGCATGGACAAAAAACGCGGACTTGTCTGTTTTCAGCTCTGGAAGGAGACGTCCCTTATCATAGGATCCCGGATAGCCTTTGGAAGCAACCACCACACCGGCACAGAACTGCTTTTTCCAGGTAAGTCCCGGATCTTTTCCGTCAAGAACGTCAAGAAGGACCTGGACGAGGTCGTTTTCCAATAGCGGCAGAACCACCTGTGTTTCCGGATCACCGAAACGGGCATTGAATTCAATCACCTTTGGACCTTCGTTCGTTTCAATCAATCCGGCATAGAGAATCCCTGTAAAGGATCGATCTTCCTCGACCATCGCTTCGGCGGCTGGGCGGACAATCGTTTCAAGCGCTGTCTCATAGGATGCCCTGGACAGTGCCGGAACGGGAGCATATGCGCCCATCCCGCCGGTATTTGGGCCTTGGTCCCCTTCAAAGGCACGCTTATGATCTCTTGCCGGAACCATAGGATAAACGTTTCCTCCACGAACGAAGGCCATTAAGGAAAATTCATCTCCAGCCAGGAACTCCTCAATAACCACTTCGCGGCCTGCTTCCCCGAAGCGGCCGTCTCCGAGCATTTCTTCAACGGCCTGCTCTGCATCTTGGACGGATTCTGCTACAACGACCCCTTTGCCGGCGGCCAGGCCGTCCGCTTTGACGACGATTGGCGCGCCTTTTTCAGCGATATAGGCTTTCGCCTTATCCGCATCGGTGAACGCTTCATAATCCGCTGTCGGAATGTTGTATTTTTTCATAAGCTGCTTGGCAAAATGCTTGCTTCCTTCAATGAGGGCCGCACGGCCGCTCGGGGCAAACACAGGAAGACCGGCCTTTGTGAACGCATCAGCCAGACCGGCGGCAAGCGGATCTTCCGGGCCGATAATCGTCAGGCGAATATCCTTTTCCTTCGCAAACGCCACGAGCGCTTCCTGATTTCCTTCATCAATGGTGATGCACTCGGCCTGTTCGGTCATGCCCGCGTTTCCGGGAGCCGCATATAACCGCTCCACCCGGTCACTTTCCGCAAGTTTCTGGATCAGACTGTGCTCCCGGCCGCCGCGTCCAATTACTAAAACGTTCATCGTCCTTCATCCTTTCTGTATTTAATGCTTAAAGTGACGCATTTTCGTAAAGACCATGGCGATGCCGTGCTTGTTGCAGGCATCAATGGAATCCTGGTCGCGTTTCGATCCACCCGGCTGGATGATGGCTGTGACACCGGCCGCTGCCGCCGTTTCCACTGTATCCGGCATCGGGAAAAAGGCGTCGGAGGCAAGAATGCTGCCCTCTGCTTTTTCACCCGCCTGCTCAAGAGCAATCTTCGCAGCACCTACCCGGTTCATCTGACCGGCCCCGACGCCAAGCGTGCGGTCGCCTTTGGCTACGATGATGGCGTTGGATTTGACGTGCTTGACGACTTTCCAGCCAAGCTTCAAGTCTTCCATTTCCTGCTGGGACGGCGCACGATCTGTTGCCACTTCCAACTCCACCTGATCCAGCGATCCTTCGTCCGTATCCTGGACAAGCAGACCGCCGTTCACGCTTGTCAGCTTATGGGATGGGCGGTCTGATTTCTTCATATCCACCCGGAGTAAACGCAGGTTCTTTTTCTTTGTGAGAATGTCGAGCGCTTCCTGGCTGAAGGATGGAGCGATGATGATTTCAAGGAAAATCTCCTTCAGCTTGGCGGCTGTCTCTCCATCGACTTCCCTGTTCAGCGCGACGATTCCTCCGAAGATGGAAACGGGATCTCCTTCATACGCTTTCCCATAGGCCTCATACAGATTTTCACCGACACCGACGCCGCACGGGTTCATGTGCTTCACAGCGACAGCTGCAGGCTCATTGAATTCAAGGACGACTTCAAGGGCCGCATTGGCATCCTGGATATTATTATAGGAAAGCTCCTTGCCGTTCAGCTGCTCCGCTTCTGCGAGGGATGTTCCCTCCACCGCTGCTTTCTTATAAAAAGCAGCACTCTGGTGCGGATTTTCTCCGTAACGGAGGGACTGGACTTTTTCATATGTAACGGTATACGTTTCCGGATAAGCCTCTTCCGTCAAATCAGAGAAATACCCAGCAATCATGCTGTCATAATTCGCGGTATGACGGAACACCTTGGCTGCCAGACGGCGGCGTTCTTCATAAGAAAGTTCTCCCTGATTAAGGCCTTCGACGACCGTTTCATAATCAGATGGATCGACGACCACCGCGACATCTTCAAAGCTTTTCGCCGCTGCCCGCAGCATTGTCGGACCGCCGATATCGACGTTTTCAACCGCTTCGGCTTCGGTCACACCTTCTTTGGCGATTGTTTCTTTGAATGGATACAGGTTTACAGCCACAAGATCAATGGTCTGGATGTTCAGTTCATCCAGCTGCTCCATATGCTCTTTGTTGGAACGCTTAGCCAGAAGGCCACCGTGGACAGACGGATGCAGCGTTTTGACACGGCCATCCATAATTTCCGGAAAATCGGTCACTTCAGAAATCGAAAGCACCGGAATGCCCGCTTCTTCTATCGTGCGTTTTGTCCCACCTGTGGAAACGAGCTCATAACCAAGCTCATTCAGACGGCGGGCGAAGTCTGTTAACCCCTGTTTATTGGATACGCTTAAAAGGGCGCGTTTTTTCATTTGTATTCCTCCTTGGGTAGTAAAGACTGGATGACTTCTGGATAAAGGCGGTGCTCTACGGTCTGGATGCGGCGCTGAACGTCTTCCCTGCTGTCATCATCATAGATAGGGACAGGCTCCTGGGCAATGATCGGGCCGGTGTCCATGCCGTCGTCGACAATATGAACCGTCACGCCTGTCACTTTCACCTGTTTGTCGAGCGCCTGTCCGATCGCATCTTTTCCTGGAAAGGCCGGAAGAAGGGACGGATGTATGTTCATTATCCTTCCTTCGTAAGGGGCCAGCAGCGTCGGTCCGATCAGGCGCATATAACCGGCAAGGACAATCCATTCCACATTCCTAGAGCGCAGGTCCTCGAGAATCGCCGCCTCGTAGGCAGCTTTATCTAAAAAAAGCTTCGGTGTATACACGACGGTATCGATTTCATGACGCTGAGCTTTTTCAATCACCGCTGCCCCGATCCGGTCACACACAAGCAGAGCGACGCGGGCATCAAGCTTCCCTTCTTCAATGGCTTTCACGATGGCATCAAAGTTGGAGCCGGTACCAGAAGCAAAAATCGCCAGCTGCTTCATATCAGCTCCACCCCCCGGCCTTTAGTCACGCGGCCAATGACCTTGGCTTCAGGACAGGCCGATAATGCTTGTTCCACCTCTTCTTCCCTGATGACCGCTGCCATACCAATGCCCATATTGAAGACACCATACATCTCTTCTTCCGCGATGGAACCCTGCTCCTGTAAAAAACGGAACACAGGCGGGACGTCCCAGCTGCCCTGCTCAACAACAGCTCCGAAACCTTCCGGAAGCATGCGGGGTAGATTTTCATAAAAGCCGCCGCCGGTGACGTGGGCCAGTCCTTTCACATCGACTGCTGCGCGAAGTTTTTTGACCGGATCGACGTAAATGACAGTCGGAGTCAACAGCACTTCCCCGAGCGGCAGGGCCATCCCCGGATACACCTGCTCCAAATCAAGCTCCTCCACGAGTTTTCTCACAAGCGAGAAGCCGTTGGAGTGGATGCCTGAGGAAGGCAGGCCGATGATGACGTCCCCTTCCTGAACGGACGCCCCTGTAATCAGCTTGTCCTTATCAGCCATACCGACGACAAAGCCGGCCAGGTCGTATTCATCCGCGTCGTACATGCCCGGCATTTCCGCCGTTTCTCCACCTACAAGCGCAGCACCTGATTGCTCACAGCCGTCTGCAATGCCTTTGACGATTTGTTCGATACGGGCGGGGTCATTTTTGCCACAGGCAATATAATCGAGAAAGAGCAGCGGATCCGCTCCCTGCGCCGCAATATCATTGACGCACATCGCTACGACATCCACCCCTATCGTATCATGACGATCGAGTTGGAAGGCGAGTTTGAGCTTCGTCCCCACCCCATCCGTTCCTGTGACAAGCACCGGATGATTGTAGGACATCCCGCTGATATCAAATAACCCGGCGAAGGCTCCGAGTCCGCCGATGACTTCCTTGCGCATCGTCCGGCTGACATGCTTTTTCATCCGCTCCACCGCTTCATAACCGGCTTCAACATCGACACCGGCCTGTTTATAGGATTGACTCATCTGTATACCTCCCTACGCTTTCTCATATGGATGCATCGTGTTCGGATAGATTTCGGTCGGGTAGTTCCCGGTAAAGCAGGCCATGCAGCCGCCGTGCCTCAAGGATTCCTCTCCCTGGTAGATGCTCTCATTCAAGCCTTCCGTCGATAAAAAGGCGAGGCTGTCCGCACCGATCTGTTCTTCCATCTCCTGAAGAGAATGGTTCGCGGCGATCAGTTCTCCGCTGTTGGATGTGTCGATTCCGTAATAGCACGGATTCTTGATCGGAGGGGAGGCAATTCTGACGTGGACTTCTGCGGCCCCTGCTTCTTTCAGCATCTTCACAATCCGCCGGCTGGTCGTTCCACGCACAATGGAATCATCGACCATGACGACCTTTTTCCCTTCAACGATCCCCCGGACAGCGGAAAGCTTCATCTTCACACCCTGCTCTCTCAGCTCCTGGGACGGCTGGATAAACGTCCGGCCGACGTAACGGTTTTTGATGAGCCCGAGCTCATAAGGAATTCCTGAAGCCTCGGCATATCCGATCGCGGCGGAAATACTGGAATCCGGTACGCCTGTTACGACATCCGCATCCACAGGCGCTTCTTCAGCCAGTGTTTTGCCCATCCGTTTACGGGAGGCGTGGACATTCTTTCCATCCACATTGCTGTCAGGACGGGAAAAATACACATATTCCATCGAGCAGAGCGTCCGCTGGATCGGTGCTGAAAACCGAATGGAATCAATGCCCTCATCAGAAATGACGAGCATTTCACCAGGATCGATTTCCCTTTCATACGTCGCACCGACGATATCGAAAGCGCACGTTTCTGAAGAAACCACCCAGCTTCCCCCTAAATGGCCGAGACTGAGGGGACGGAGGCCGCGTGGATCGTTAGCGACAAACATCCGGTCTTCGGTCATTAACAAAAAGGCATACGCTCCCTTGATCATGGAAAGGGCTTCTGTAATGGCCTGCTCCAACGGCAGATGACGCGCCCGCTTGATCAGGTGGGCGACGACTTCTGTATCCGACGTCGTCTGGAGGATGCTGCCCTGTCCTTCCAGCTGGTTTTTCAATGCCTGGGCATTCACAAGGTTGCCGTTGTGGGCAAGGGCAAGTCCGCCGGTCTGCGAACGGAACAGGAGCGGCTGAATATTTTCATAGCCCCCATCTCCCGCTGTTGCATAACGCACGTGACCGATGGACGCATGCCCCTGCAGATCTTCCAGCTGGTTTTCAGAGAATACTTCATTGATCAGCCCGTGTCCCTTGGCAAGCTTCAACTGCCCGCCATCCGTCGTTACAATGCCCGCGCCTTCCTGGCCGCGATGCTGCAGAGCGTGGAGACCATAGTACGTCAGCTGGGCAGAATCCGGATGACCCCAGACACCAAAAATCCCACATTCTTCATTTAAGCCTTTGATTTCACCAAGCATGAAAGAGCTCCTTTCCAAGCTGTTTTCAGCACAGATGTCTTTTCCTCCATCACAACGTCTTCCTGCTTCACTGTATACATGCCATTATCCGTCACTGTACCAATCTGCTGCGCTCCAGGTGCGGCCTTCTCAAACGCGTCTTTGTTTTCCGGATGGATGGTCACAAGGAAACGGGACTGGGTTTCTGAGAAAAGGGCTGTCGTGATATCCCCTTCGATCGTGACATCACAGCCAAACTCCTGATCGAATAACGTTTCCGCAAGAGCTACAGCCAGACCACCTTCGGACAGGTCATGAGCAGATTCGACAAGACCAGAGCGGATCGCTGTCAGCAGCTGGTTCTGTCGCTGCGCTTCGACTTCTAAATCCAGTCCGGGTGCTTTTCCGAAATGCCGGCCTTCCAACAACCCCTGCAGCTCGCTTCCTCCGAATTCCGGTTTCGTTTCCCCGATCACATAAATGAGGTCGCCGGCGGCTTTCGCGTGGGAACGTGTGATATGGCGGACATCTTCAATTAAACCGACCATACCGACAATCGGCGTCGGATAGATGGCCTGTCCGCCGAACGATTCGTTGTAAAGACTGACGTTCCCGCTGATGACCGGGGTGCCGAGGGTGCGGCAGGCTTCACTCATTCCATCAACGCTTTTTTCCATCTGCCAGAAAATTTCCGGGTTTTCCGGAGATCCGTAGTTCAGACCGTCCGTAATTCCAAGCGGACGGCCGCCGGAGCAGACAATATTACGTGCCGCTTCCGCCACGGCAATCTGGCCGCCCACTTCCGGGTCGAGGTAAATGTAGCGGGAATTACAATCCGTCGTCATGGCCAGCGCCTTGTCCGTTCCACGCACACGAAGTACCGCGGCATCAGAACCCGGGGAGACCACTGTGTTCGTCTGGACCATGTAGTCGTACTGGTCATACACCCACTCTTTACTCGCAATCGTCGGCTGCTGTAGAAGGGCAAGCAGGGTTTTCGTATATTCCGTCACGGCCGGCTTGTAATCTTCCATACGTTGAAACTCTTCATAATACTCCGGTACTTTGGACGGCTGGTGATAGACCGGGGCATCCTCTGCAAGGGAATCCACCGGAACATCCGCAGCCACTTCCCCGTGATGTTCAAGGCGGAAGCGCTTCGTATCGGTCACTTCACCGACCGCAACGGCTTCAAGATCATACTTCCGGAAGACAGCAGCAATTTCCTCTTCCCGGCCTTTCTCAACCACTAAAAGCATCCGCTCCTGTGATTCCGACAGCATCATCTCATAAGCCGTCATGTTCTCCTCACGCTGGGGAATGTGGTCAAGATTCATCGTCATGCCGGTTCCCGCTTTACTCGCCATCTCACTGGCGGAGGAAGTTAGACCAGCGGCGCCCATATCCTGAATGCCGACAAGGGCATCATGATGAATGACCTCCAGACAGGCTTCGATCAGCAGCTTTTCCATAAATGGATCGCCGACCTGGACCGATGGACGCTTCTCTTCAGACTCTTCCGATAATTCTTCAGAAGCGAAGGTCGCTCCATGGATCCCGTCCCGGCCGGTTTTAGCCCCGACATACATGACCGTATTTCCGATACCGGCTGCAATCCCTTTTTGGATATCCTTATGATCGATCAACCCGACACACATCGCATTGACGAGCGGATTGCCGTTGTAGGCGTCATCAAACTGGACTTCCCCGCCCACTGTCGGCACACCGACACAGTTGCCGTAGCCGGCGATGCCGCGTACGACTTCTTCAAACAAGTATTTCACCCGTGGACGCTCAAGCGATCCAAACCGGAGAGAATTCAGTAACGCTACAGGACGGGCGCCCATGGAAAATACATCACGCAGAATACCACCGACCCCAGTCGCTGCCCCTTGATACGGTTCAACAGCAGACGGGTGGTTGTGGCTTTCGATCTTGAATACCACCGCCTGGTCATCTCCGATATCGATGATTCCGGCTCCTTCCCCAGGGCCTTGAAGGACATGGGAACCTTCTGTCGGAAACTTCTTCAGCAGTGGCTTTGAGTTTTTGTAGCTGCAGTGCTCCGACCACATGACCGAAAACAAGCCGATTTCTGTATAGTTCGGACGGCGGCCGAGAATGTTCACCACCGAGGTGTATTCGTCATCCGTCAGACCCATATCTGCATATAAACGGTTCTGTTCAATCATTTCCGGACTGATCTCAAGCGTTGATGGCATAATGTTCCCTCCAATAGGTCAAAATCGATTGAAAAAGCCGAAGGCCGTCATCAGTGCCGAGCAGGGCATCGACCGCCCGCTCCGGGTGCGGCATCATACCGAGGACATTGCCTCTCTCATTGACGATACCGGCAATATCACCGGCTGATCCGTTCGGGTTCGTCTGATAAGTGAAAACCACCTGCTTGTTCTTACGAAGACGCTCAAGCGTTGACTGGTCACAAAAGTAATTGCCGTCTCCATGGGCAATGGGAATCTGGATTTCTTCCTTCTCTTTATACGACTGCGTAAACGGTGTATCAGCATTCTCTACGATCAGCGTTTCGGTATGACACATGAACTTCAGTTTTTCGTTCGGCAGCATCGCCCCCGGCAGCAGGCCGGTTTCCAATAAAATTTGAAACCCGTTGCATACGCCAAGCACCGGTTTCCCGGCTTCTGCGGCAGCACGGATCTGCTCAACGATGGGAGAAGTCGCAGCAATCGCTCCTGAACGCAGGTAATCTCCGTAAGAAAAGCCACCCGGCAGAAACACAGCATCATAGTCTGCTAGATTCGCTTCCTGATACCAGACAAGATCTGCGTCTGCACCAAGTTCATCTTTGACGGCATGGTACATATCACGGTCACAGTTCGATCCTGGAAAGACGACGACGGCACATTTCACGTCAGCCAGCCTCCTCTATCGTATACGTATAGTTTTCAATGACCGGATTGGCGAGAAGCTGATCACACATCTTGTCGATTTCGGCTTCCAAATCTTCCTTGTCATCAACGAGAACCTCCATGTATTTCCCGACACGGACGTCGTGAACGTTATTGTATTCCAGTGATTTCAAGGAATGCTGAACGGCCTTGCCCTGCGGATCCAGGACCCCTTCTTTCAACGTAATGTGAATCTTTACTTTGCGCATACGCTCTCCTCCAGTCGTTGTAAAATCCGTTCATACGTATCTGTCAAACTGCCAATCCCTTCACGAAAAACGTCCTTATCCATTTTTGTACCTGTTTCCAAGTCCCAGAGCCTGCACGTATCCGGGGATATTTCATCAGAGAGGACGAGGCGGCCATCAGAGAGGAAACCGAATTCCAGTTTAAAATCGATCAGCTCAAGACCGGCTTTCTGAAAAATGCTGCTCAGATGCTCATTGATGAGAAGCGCCTGTTCCTTGATCAAGGTGAGGTCCTGTTCACGGATCCCCGTCAAATGATAGGCGTGGACATCATTGATCAGCGGATCATCCAGTTCATCATTTTTGTAAAAGAGTTCAAGAATGGGTGGTTGAAAGAGTGTCTGTTCAGAGATACCGAGGCGGCGGGTGATGCTGCCTGCGGCTTTATTGCGGACAACGACTTCGAGCGGAACGATATCTGTCTTGTAGACGAGCTGCTCGGTTTCGTTTAAAGCTTGAATGAAGTGGGTCTTGATGTGTTGTTGATGTAAGGATTGAAAGACTTTTGAGGTAATCAGGTTGTTCAGACGGCCTTTGCCGGGGAACGACTCCTTTTTCTTTCCATTAAAGGCGGTCGCATCATCTTTATAGGATAAAATCAACTGTTCAGGATCGTCGGTATGGTACACACGCTTCGCTTTTCCTTCATATAAAAGGGAACCTTTCATAAAAGCAGCACCTCACTTGTTTTGTTAGGGAAGGACCTGCATCCGCAGGTCCTTGATGATTACAAACCAATACGATCGAAAATACGGTCCACCTGTTTGAGGTGGTGCTTATAGTCAAAGCAGGCATCCAGCTGCTCTGAGGAAAGCGTCGACGTGATCTTCTCATCTGCTTCGATCAGCTCACGGAACGGAATGCCCTCTTCCCAGGCTTCCATCGCCTTCGGCTGCACAAGATCGTATGCCTCCTCACGCACCATGCCTTCGTCAATAAGGGTAAGCAGTACACGCTGGGAGAAAATCAACCCGTAGGTTTTCTCCATATTCTCCTGCATACGCTCTGGGAAGACCGTCAAGTTTTTCACGAGCCTGCCAAAACGGTTCAGCATATAATTCAGGGCAATGGTCGCATCCGGAAGAATGATCCGTTCGGCAGAAGAGTGGGAGATATCCCGTTCATGCCAGAGCGGCACATTTTCAAACGCGGTCATCATTTCTCCACGCAGTACGCGGGCCATCCCTGTCATGTTTTCCGAACCGATCGGGTTCCGTTTGTGGGGCATCGCAGAGGAACCTTTCTGTCCTTTTGCAAAATACTCTTCCACTTCACGCGTTTCCGTCTTCTGAAGGCCGCGGATTTCTACAGCGATTTTTTCCATGGATGTCGCAATCAAAGCCAGGGTGGACACGTAATGGGCGTGGCGGTCCCGCTGCAGTGTCTGCGTGGAGACAGGAGCAGCAGCCAGTCCAAGCTTCTCACAGACGTACGCTTCGACAAAAGGATCGATGTTGGCATACGTACCGACCGCACCGGAGAGCTTTCCGACTTCGATCTGTTTGATTGCCAGGTCGAGACGCTCAAGGTTACGCTTCATTTCTTCATAATAAAGCGCCATCTTCAAGCCGAATGTCGTCGGCTCTGCATGGACTCCGTGTGTACGGCCCATCATGACGGTGTGTTTATGTTCCTGTGCTTTTTCACCAAGAATATCAATGAAGTTGACCAAGTCGCGGCGGATGATTTCGTTCGCCTGCTTCAGTTGATAGGACAAGGCGGTGTCGACAACGTCCGTAGAGGTCAGTCCGTAATGGACCCATTTACGTTCTTCTCCGACCGTTTCGGAAACGGCACGCGTAAAGGCTACAACATCATGCCGCGTTTCCTGTTCGATTTCATGTATGCGGTCGATGGAGAAGGATGCTTTTTCGCGCAGCTTTTCGACATCTCCCTTGGGAATGATGCCAAGCTCACTCCATGCTTCACAAGCCAGCAGTTCAACTTCAAGCCAGGCCTGATAACGATTTTCTTCCGTCCAGATGGCTCCCATTTCCGGGCGTGTATAACGTTCAATCATAGTCTTCCTCCTACCAATAATGGATCTGATTTTGTTCGATGCGTTCATCGATCTCTTCGAGTGTGTCACCGATGAAGGTCAGGTGCCCCATCTTGCGTGTGGTCCGGGCTTCTTTTTTCCCGTAGTCATGAAGGTGGCCGCCTGTATAGTATTCAATCCGGTCATTGAGGATGCCGCGGTGTTTTCCGAGGACATTGATCATCACGGCTGCGCCGAAGGTATGTACCGGCAGCAGCGGCAGTCCACAGATGGCACGGATATGCTGTTCGAATTGCGAGACACTGCACGCTTCAATCGTGTAGTGTCCGGAGTTATGCGGACGCGGCGCCATTTCGTTGATGTAGATATCATCGCCGCTGACGAACATTTCCACAGCAAACGTCCCGACAACGCCGATACGTTCGGCCAGGGCCTCAACGGCGGCTTTCGCCTTATCAAGGACAACGTCCGACACCTGGGCCGGAACCCGGGTTTCATGAAGAATCTGCTGTCTATGGATATTTTCCGCAAGAGGGAAATAAACGATACTTCCATCCTGTCCACGGGTGAAAACCTGGGAGATTTCAAGATCGAAAGGAATCCACTGTTCCACGATATACGTGCCGCCTTCTTTCAGAAAAGAAGGGAGATTCTCAAGATCTGACTCCTGTTCGAGTTTCAGCTGACCTCTGCCGTCATAGCCGCCGCTGATCGTTTTCATAACTGCCGGATATCCAATCTCTTTGACAGCCTGACCGGCTTCTTCCGACGTATGGACGATACGGTAATCCGGTACAGCAAGGCCGGCGTCTACAGCAAAGGCCTTCTCTTTCTCACGATTCTGTGTCACCTCGAGGGCAAGCGTGCCCTGGGGAAGCATGTCTGCTTCAGCAAAAAAACGGGAAACACCGGCGTCCACATTTTCAAATTCGTAGGTGACCACCTGGCTGATTGTATTCAACCGCTCTGCCGCTTCAAAGTCATCATAGGCAGCTACAATATGATGGTCGGCCACCGGTGCACAGGGGCAGTCTTCGGATGGATCCAGCACAGCAATCCGGTACCCCATATGCCTGGCAGCGAGCGCCATCATTTTTCCAAGCTGGCCGCCGCCGAGGATGCCGATGGTCTGGCCTGGACGGATGACATTAATATTCATCGAGCTCCCTCCTCATATTTCCGACTTTCTCTTTCATCCGGCTGCGGTACTCCTCCAGCCGTCCAGCTGTTTCTTTATCAAAAGCCCCCAGCATTTCTGCTGCGAGAAGCCCGGCGTTCTTAGCCCCGGCTTTTCCAATCGATACGGTGGCTACAGGAACGCCGCCGGGCATTTGGACAATGGAAAGAAGGGAATCCATGCCTTGAAGCGATTTTGATTCAACCGGTACCCCGATGACGGGGAGTGTCGTCTTAGAAGCGACCATTCCAGGCAGGTGGGCGGCTCCCCCTGCGCCGGCAATGATGACCTTCAGCCCTTTCTGGCGGGCGGTTTCACTGTATTCAAACATATCTTCCGGTGTCCGGTGGGCAGATATGATTTCTTTTTCGTAATCGACGGCCAGTTCATCCAGGACGATGCAGGCTTCCTGCATCGTATCCCAGTCCGAAATACTTCCCATAATGATCCCAACTTCAGCCATGCGCTCTCCCTCGTTTCTTTGTGAAGTAACATAAAAAAAGCCTGCCCGACCGCTCAATCAATGAGAGGAGTCGAACAGGCATACGTCGGCCAAGGCCGGCCGGGCGCCGCTGACATAACTCCCCTCATAGTCCGGGACTTTACGGTTCCCAGGTAGAGACGTGCGGGCCATATCCCCGCCTTATATGAGGTCGTCTATGCAATTCTGTCTTTATCATATCAAGAATCTCTTTTGGCTGTCAACGCCATTGTCGAACAATGACATTTTACAATTGACAAATTGTTCGGTTTTACTGTTTAACGGCTTGAAATACGATCGTTTTTCCTACAGGCTCCATGACTTTTTCCCCGTTTCGGATTTCTTCACGGAAGACCGGCTCTTCCATGCGGCGGACGGGCATATAGCCTTGACTCTTCATGCGGTCGAGACAATCATCGATCGTTTCATTTTCCTGCACTTCAAAACGCATTCTGCTGTTCCTGCTGTTCTTTTTGGGCATCGCGGATCTTTCCTCTCTTTACAGACTTCACCCAGAAGCCTCCATGGATCTGCTTTGGTTCATACGCAACGATAAAGGCTTTTGGGTCAATCGTACGGATGGTTTCATATAAACTGAGTTCATACTTTCGAGGAGTCAGGATCTGCATCGCCAGCCGGTCTCCCTCCATGCCGTACGCGTACCAGCTCGTCACCCCGTACCCTTTATCCCGGAGCTGACGGGTGAATTCGATATCCGGGTTCGAGGAGATGACGTTAACTGTAATATACCCGAGGGCGAGCTTCTCTTCAATCTTCATACCGACAATCACCCCTGTACCGTAACCGACAGCATAGGCAATAACGTTTTCAATCTGGTCCAGACGGTCAAGAACGATGCCCAGTCCGTAAATGTACGTGACGATTTCAAACATTCCGATAAACGCTGCGAAATACCGCTGTCCTTTTAATGTGAAAATCATACGAAGGGTAAAAAAGGATACATAAACGATGTTCACCGCTAATATGATGGCGATGAGTACAAGTGGGTTTTCAAACAACACAGACAGCCTCCTTTGCCCGGGATAAAGTGAAAATCTATCACCCGGACCGCTTCTCTTGCATACACTATAAACCATGAGAATAAAGGGGCACAACCGCTTTTCACCGCAATTACAGACAAATCTTGGAGGTGCAGGCTGATGGACCAGTTCAAGGATTGGAAAGGAAACTTCGACCGTTTCTTCGGCCAGGAATTCTGGGGCGGTTTTGAGGGGATGATGAAGCCCGCCATACCGGCTGTCAACATCTATCAATACGATAATGAGCTGCTCTGTTTCGTCAACATTCCCGGCATGGACCACCCGAAAAATGTCGATGTTCTCGTCGACCACGCCACGTTAACATTGAAAGGGAAAATCGAAATCAACAACCGCGGTGGTCATCAGATCAAAGCAGAAATTGCCGACGGTACATTTGAACGTTCCATCGACCTCCCCTACCCTGTCCGGCATGACAAAATAGAAGCCACCTACAGGCACGGACTGCTGGTCGTCCAGCTTCACCGCTACATCCCTGATTCATCAAGACAGAAACCGATCACCATCCGCCACCTGGAGGATGAATAAAACCGGCGCCTGACAGAAGGCCGCCGGTTTTTTTATACCTTGACGGGGAAGTCATCCAAGAGTGCACCACTCTTTTCATAGACATCCTTATGCAAGGAAAATGAAATATAAGACGAAAATGACAAAAAGGAAATACATGATCGGATGAATTTCTTTGGATCGTCCTTTCAAGATCATTGTAATCGGATAGAAGATAAAGCCGATCGCAATTCCGGTGGCAATGCTGTACGTCAACGGCATCGCAGCAATCGTAAAGAAGGCAGGGACGGCAATTTCAAACTCATCCCAGTCAATACTCTTCAAGGTGGACGCCATCAGCACTCCGACAATGATCAAAGCAGGTGCGGTAACTTCAGCAGTTACAACAGCGAGAAGTGGAGAGAAGAACAGGGCAAGCAGGAAAAATCCTGCCGTCACGACAGAAGCAAAGCCTGTTCGTCCACCTGCTCCGACACCCGCGGTGGATTCAATGTAGGACGTCGTCGTCGAAGTTCCAACGACGGCTCCGACGACCGTAGCGGCGGAATCGGAGAACAGCGCACGGTTGGCCCGCGGCAGTTTGTTATCCTTCATAAACCCGGCCTGGGTGGCTACAGCCACAAGTGTACCGGCCGTATCAAAGAAATCGACGAAAAGGAACGTCAGGATGACTACGAGCATCTGGATCGTGAAAATATCCCCAAAGTGTGTCAACGCTGCACCGAACGTCGGTGCCACACTCGGCGCCGGACTGACAATGCCGCCAAGGCCGGATGGTGGATCAATCAAGCCCGTGAGAATCCCCATCAATGACGTCAGCACCATCCCGTAGAAAATGCCGCCCTTCAATCCGACAGCAAGCAGGATGACACTGACAATGATCCCGAAAACAGCGAGAAGCGTCGGTCCGGCGGTCAAATCACCAAGCTGCACCAGTGTCGCGTCACTGTTCTGTACGATCCCGGCGTTTTGAAAGCCGATAAACGCGATGAACAGCCCGATCCCCGCTCCGACAGCCAGCTTAAGGTTTCCAGGGATAGCATCAATGATCATCGTCCGCAGGCCGGTTACCGTTAACACAATAAAAATAAGTCCAGAAGCAAGTACGCCGGCAAGCGCTGTTTCCCACGGAATACCAAACCCGAGCACAACCGTATACGCAAAGAATGCGTTCAGTCCCATACCGGGAGCAAGAGCGATCGGATACTTCGCAAACAATCCCATAATCAATGTACCCACCGCGGCTGCTACGGCTGTAGCGGTGAATACGGCTCCCTTATCAATACGAGTGACCCCTTCAGGCAGAGCCTCAATGCCGTCCAGTGCGAGCGTGGACGGGTTGACAAACAAAATGTAGGCCATCGCGAGAAACGTTGTGAGCCCCGCCATGAATTCAATCCGATAGCTCGTTCCCATTTCCTTAAACTTAAAAAACTTACTCATTTGTAAATCCTCCCCTTTTTGTTTTCCGTCGCCTTTCTTATCGGGTCTCTTTATTTTTATGTTGACCCATCTCCCACAAAAAAAGACACCCCTGGATAAAATCCAAGAGTGTCTGTAGATACGAAGATAAACGGACGTCTGCACATGCGTACAGGCAGTCGTCCATTCACCAGCGTAGTCAGACCAATTTACGGCGGTCTGGTAGAAACTCATGGGCCTTATCCCCAAAATTATACGAAGGTGATGCGTTATTGAATTGTCTTCAGCTTACATCGTTCGACAAGAACTGTCAATACTATTTCCGAACATTATTGAATAAAAACCCTTTAATGTTCGATTATTCCCATTCAATCGTTGCAGGCGGCTTACTCGTCACGTCATACACGACGCGGTTGATGTGATCGACCTCATTCACGATACGCGTCGATATTTTCTCCAGCACGTCCCATGGAATGCGGGCCCAGTCTGAAGTCATACCATCAATGGACGTAACCGCACGGATCCCGATCGTATAGTCGTAGGTACGCTCATCTCCCATGACTCCGACCGATCGGATATCAGGAAGCACAGTGAAATACTGCCAGATGTCACGATCCAGCCCGGCCTTTTTAATTTCATCGCGAAGGACGAAGTCAGATTCACGAACGATTTCCAGTTTCTCCTCTGTCACTTCTCCTAGAACACGGATGGCAAGACCTGGACCGGGGAACGGCTGACGCCAGACGATGTGTTCTGGTACACCAAGCTCCGTACCCAGCGCACGTACTTCATCCTTGAACAGCGTATTCAAAGGTTCGATCAATTGGAATTCCATATCCTCCGGGAGACCGCCGACATTATGGTGGGATTTGATCGTCTGAGCGGTTTCTGTTCCACTTTCGATAATGTCGGTATACAGTGTACCCTGGGCAAGGAAGTCAATGTCCTTCAGCTTTTCTGCTTCATCATCAAACACATAAATGAACTCATTGCCGATGATCTTCCGCTTTCTTTCCGGATCGGATACACCGTCAAGTTTGCTCATGAACCGCTCCTTGGCATCTATTTTAATAATGTTCATATTGAAGCCGTCACCCAGCGTACGCATGACGTCATCGGCTTCGTTCTTACGCAGCAGCCCGTGGTCGACGAAAATACACGTCAACTGATCGCCGATCGCCTTATGAATCAATGCTGCTACAACAGAGGAATCCACACCGCCGCTCAACGCACACAGCACTTTACGACCGCCCACCTGCTCACGGATTTTTTCCACTTCCATTTCTACCACGTGTTCCATCGTCCAGTCGTCCTTCGCTTCACAGACATCGAAAACGAAGCTGCGAAGAAGATCATTCCCATATTCTGAATGGCGGACCTCCGGGTGGAACTGGACGCCGTACATCTTTGCATCCTCGTGGCTGATGGCAGCTACAGGACAGGAATGGCTCGTCGCATCCACACGGAAACCTTCAGGAGCTTCGATTACTTTGTCACTGTGACTCATCCATACGGCCTGTTCTTTTGGTGTCTTGCGGAACAGGACCGGGTCTTCTGTAATGTGAATGTCGGCTTTGCCGTATTCGCGTTCCTTGGCCCGTTCTACTTTTCCATTAAAATGGTGGGTCATCAACTGCATGCCGTAACAGATGCCGAGCACCGGAATACCCAGTTCAAAAATCTGCTCATCACAACGGAAGCTGTTTTCTCCATATACGCTGTTCGGCCCACCAGAAAGGATAATGCCGCTCGGATTCAGCTCCTTGATTTTCTCTATGCTCATCTTGTGTGAATGCAGCTCACTGTACACGCCAAATTCGCGGATTCTTCGTGTGATCAACTGGTTGTACTGACTTCCAAAGTCGAGTACGAGAATCATTCCTTGTACGTTTTCCATATACGTTCCACTCCCTGTACCAAAATTGGTCCTGCCTGTTTCTTTCACTTCCCGTGCCATAAAAAAATGGACTCCTGCCTCTTGTATGCTGCATACAACGAAGGCAGAAATCCATCCATGTCAAGACACGTCTGTGACTCCCACCTTCATAGTCAGGGCATTTACGGTGCCCCGGTAGAGACTTTCGGGCCTTATTCCCGAGGATATACGAAGGAAGAATTCTATCTGATAATTTTCACTTATTCTATCAACCGTCTTCCAAGGAATCAAGACAATGTCTTTTTAATTAAATTTTCCCATAATTCCGTTACTTTCTGCCACTGGTCCTTCTCGGATTCATTTCCATAGATCACACGCTCATAATTATTCGTCAACCGCTGCATTTCATTGGATTGAAAATGCTGGTCCACTTTCAAGGCGTAATCACGGAGTGTTTGATCAGGCTTCCGTTTCAACCCTTTATGATTCAGCACTTTCAAAAGGAAGTGGTAAGCCTTCTCATACGTCTCTTCGTCTTCACTACGACGGTAGCGGCGGATCAGAAGCGCGGCCATCCAGCGGTAGCGGGTGACATAAAGCAGAATACCAGCCGCCAAAAGGACGGTACCTGTGAGGACTGCCGTAAAGGTCGTCGATCCAGAAGAAGAGGCTGCATCCGCATTTCCGGAGGCTTCATCTTCCTCCTCCACCTGCTGAGGATTCCCCATCGTTTCATCCTGCGTATCGTCTTCAGCACCTGCTGCCGGATCTTCTTCGGTCTCTTCCACATCGACATCGGTGTAAAAATCAGCATTGTTACTGAAGCCCTGTGTCGGTTCAAAAGGAACCCAGCCAACGTCAGGAAAATACACTTCCACCCAGGAGTGCGCATTTCCACTCGTGACTTCGTACACGTTCTGGACGCCGTCTCCTTCTTCATTTTCCACAGAATCGATCCGCTCACCGCCTGTAAAGCCTTTGACCCAGCGCGCCGGGATCCCTTCTGAGCGGAGAAGGACAACCATGGATGTCGAGTAGTTGTCACAGTATCCAATCTGGGATTCAAACAAAAATTGATCGACATAGTCTTCGTCATCGCCCGGAACCGGAACATCCGTCGTTGAATATTCAAAGCCGTTGGCTGAAAAGTAACGCTCCACGGCCTTTGCCTGATCATACCGGTTGTCCTCTCCCTCGACAATCTGGGAAGCCAGATTGCGGACGCGCTCCGGCAGATTCTCCGGGAGCTGCAGGTATTGATCCCTGATTTCCTCTGGATCATTATTCCCGGATTCACGAAGCTGGCTGTATTCAAAAGAAGGAAACTCATACGTCAATTCAGCTGTACTGATTTTCGCAGGAGCATCCCCCTGGTACGTATCCATCTCCCCCGTGTTATTGTGAACGCGGAGGTTGTACTCCCCATCTAAATTCCCGACGGATGTAAGACCGTAGGGATAAACCAGTTTTCTAAACGAAGCGAACCTCGTCATTTCAATCTGCGCGCTCTGCGTTTCTGTTTCCACTTCTTCAGTGAACGTGGAGAATGGAATATCATAAGGGTCCGTCGTCATGACCGGCTGCTCCAACGTATCTGTCCAGCCTTTTCCTGTATACGTATCCTTCGATTCAATCCGCCAGTAGCGGTCCCCATCCACGGTCGCTGTGAAGATCGGCGTATCATCCTGCACAAACGATCCGCCAAGCTGGCTGTCATCCTCGCCATACCCGACCTTCTGGATTGTCCGTCCTCCTCCGGCCCCTGTCCCTCCTGCGGCACTTTCCAAGTATGGAACCGGATCCGGCCACTGTGGAGCAAACTTGGGAGACGCATAAGCGGCTGCGGAAGAAAACAAAATGACTCCAATCAAGGGAAACAGCCAGACATTGGCTTTATGAAGCCCTTTGAATACAATGGATTCCTTATCCATTTCTTTCGCAAAACTCGACAGTCCGAGCGCCGCCATACCGATCATAAAGGTCCGGATAATCGCCCAGCTGCCATCATAAACCGTGAATGTATCAACAATGGCAACGAAAAGAATCGTCAAAAGCACGAAAAAGAACATGCGGCGCGCAACTACGAACCAGTAGTAAAGAAGGTAGCTCATAAGCCACAGTAAAATCAGGAACAGCAGGCTGCGGAAAAGCGGCGTCATCTGCCACCATTCCTGACTACTGATCATCTGAATATTGAAGGTGACCTGCTCGATAAGAACGGCGAACCACCCCGGGGAAAAAATCAGTTCCCCGATGTACAGTCCGTCCAGAATAAAGGCCACACCCAGTCCTTTTAACGGCATGGATAGATACCAGGGGACTTGTAAAAAGGAAACAAAAAAACAAAACGCCGCAAAAATAAAGAAAATCCGGACGTCATCCGTCTGGGAAATCATTTCAAGCGGCCGGAGCCATTCACAGAACAAAAGAAAACCGATGCCGTAGAGGATCATCCGGTAAATGGTTGAATGACGGTCCTGCATTACGTGTTCACCTCGAATTCCTTTTGTGTCATCTGCTCTTCGGATAAGAGATTGACCACCACACCACGGCTTTTCAGCTGCTTGGTAAGCTGGTGGTCCTGAAAGGTCAGCCGTTCATGCGGGCGGACATAAAAAAAGACGAGCCGCTTGCTTTTCTTCGCCAATTTCGAAAGCGCCGCCTGAACATCCTGGTCCAGCTGATGGCTGACCACCATCAAGAGAACACCGCTCGGCACAGACGGGCGTTCGCGCTCAAGCTGACTGGCAAACGGCTGCCGACCCACCGGCCTTACCCGGGCCAGATGCCCCTGGATCTGCTGCTGGCGGGCCGGGTCCTGGTGATAGGGGAAATACCGGCGGTCTTCCCCAAGCGTCATGAATGACAGCGGGGAAGACTGCTGGTGAAACTCCTTCACAAGCGACGCTGAAAATTCGACCGCTCCTTCAAAGCTCAAAATGTCCATATCCGAATGGGCGCCTGTATTTAAGATCATCAGCATTTCCACGCTTTTTTCCTGTTCGAATTCTTTTGTCATCATTTCGTTTTTCTTCGCCGTCGTTTTCCAATCCACCCAGGCAAAGCGGTCACCCGGCATGTATTCCCGGACACCCGTGACGATATTGGTATTTTTCTCATTGAGTTTAAAGGAAGGACTTGTCCCCTGCTCAAAGCTGTAGACCCGGTCCTTCATTTTTACCGGACGGACGTATGGAAACACGAGAAGTTCATTCGTATGCTTGTACACCTGTTCTTTTTTTACAAATCCGAAGAAGTCGCCCGTTTTCACGCGGATCGCCTTGAAGGCATGGGCACCGCGCGGGACTTTTTGAAGTTCGTAGCGGTACGAAATCCTCCGGCTGAACCACGGAAAGACGACTTTCTTGATATTCCGCTGTTCATGATACGTTTCTGTTTTCGTCATATCCTTGTATTTCTCCAAGTGTTCATCCACCTTTTTCAAGGATGCCGGAAGATATTCTTCAATGACACAGTAATAAACAGGGAATGGGAACCGCCGCTTCAGCGTCACCTCCACTTCCACGGTTTCCCCGCCAAGGGCATAACGCCTGGACAACTGGTGCTCAACCTCCCACTTACGGATCGGATACACGAGCACACCGATCATATAAAGAAGGAACGGGAAAAACGCATAAAAAAGAAACCAGCTGACAAATCCGCCTTGAAACATCGCATACGAGAACAGGGCCGCAAACAACAGAACGACGACAGCCCCTTTGCCGGCAAGGCTGAACGTCTGCTTCATTCCCCGGTCGTCCTTTTCACCGGGATGGAAGTAGCCGTGAGGAGCTCCTCAATGATAGAGGCGGACGTCTTCCCTTCAAACCTCGCTTCAGACGTTAAAATCATCCGGTGGCCGAGCACATACGGAGCCATGAACTGCACATCGTCCGGGAGCACATAATCGCGATCATGGACGAACGCATAGGCTTTGGCCGCTTTCATCAAAGAAATTGATCCCCTCGGACTCACGCCTAAGTAGACTCCTTCATGATCACGTGTGCCTGTGACAAGTTCTACGATATAACGGTGAACAGAACGGTCCACATAGACCTGGGCGGTTTCCTTTTGAAGCTCCACCAGTTCTTCCCTTGTTATTACAGCCGAGATTTCTTCGATCGGATGACTGTTCGACGTACGGGCAAGCATTTCCATTTCCTGCTTCGCTGTAGGGTAGCCCATCTCCATTTTCAAAAGAAAACGGTCCAGCTGCGCTTCCGGCAGCGGATAGGTTCCTTCATACTCGATAGGATTCTGGGTTGCCATGACAAAGAAGGGCTCCCCAAGCTGGACGGTACTCCCATCCACGGTAATGCTCGTCTCCTCCATCCCTTCCAACAGCGCGGACTGCGTCTTCGGAGACGTCCGGTTGATTTCATCGGCCAGGACGATGTTTCCGAGAATAGGGCCTGGACGGAACTCGAACTCCAATGTCTTCGGGTTATAAATGGAAACACCGGTCACATCTGACGGCAGCAGATCCGGTGTGAATTGAATTCTCTTAAAATCACAATCCAAGGATTTCGCAAGCGTTTTGACAAGCATCGTCTTCCCTACTCCAGGAACATCCTCAAGCAGAACATGTCCCTTTGCCAGCAGGGCCACAACGCTTAAAAGCGCTGCTTCTTCCTTTCCAATCATCACTTTTCTAATATTGTTAAGTACCTCGGTTACTTTCGGCTGATAGAGAAACGTTTGTTGAGACATTTGATGGACCCCTTCCTCCCTGACGCACTATTTTTCAGAATTATCACGCTCATTTCCACTATACTATATCCCTATCTATGGAACAAAGGAAAGAAGCTGATGGGTATATCAGGCATTAAAGGGTTCTTCACCCTTTTTAACAAAAGTTAAAAAAAGTTATATAAGTAATAAAATGAATCTAAAGACCTATGATTTTTTCCGACAATTTAGTTAACTTATCATCCTTAATATGGTATCTTTAGTTTGAGCCATCTGAAGTAGAGATATAAAAGAACATAAGAGACGAACGTTTGTATAGGTATAGGTGGCGGAGGCTCCAGCATTCAGCTGGGGCTTACTTATGGGTTTAGCAGCCCCAGCCAAAAAACCGCAGATCCAGAGGATCTGCGGTTTTTTATATCGTTCCATTATCTACATGTATACCTGTTCCCGTGATCGAAGAGGACTGGTCGGATAAAAGAAAAAGAACGGTGCGTACGACACTGGCAATCCCGGTTTCCTTCTTCATCGCATTTCGTTTGTAAATTCTCTCCTTCTGTTCCTCCGTTAAAGTCGCACTCATGGCCGTATCCATAAATCCAGGGATCACACAGTTGGAACGGATGCCCCGTGCCCCCCATTCCCGCGCCGTATTTTTCGAGAACGCTTCGATGGCCCCTTTTGTAGATGCGTACATGCTTAATCCTTTGTATCCGGTGTGGGCACTGATGGAGGAAATGTGAACGATCGATCCTTCCGTTTTGTTCAACAGCATATCCCGGATCACATATTTAGTCAGGTGCATGGGACTCAGTACGTTGATTCGGAACATCTTCTCAAGCGGATCGACACGGAGATTGGAAATAATGTCATCATAGGCAGTGGCGGAATTGTTCACAAACCCATGAATGACCCCGAGCGGTTTCAGCTGCTGCAGGTATAACGATTTGATCCCTTCCACGTTTTCTAAATCGTAGGTAAGGTGGACAAAACGCTCCCCTCCCAGCTGTTTCAGATCTTCGACTTCGGCCCCTTTCGACCGGCTGATGCCGATGACCCCATACGTTCCTTCCATTAAAATTTCTCTGGCAACAGCCTTTCCCACGCCTCTGGATTCACCGGTGACAATGACCCACTTCATTCTCTGACCTTCTTTCCTGTGCGCGTTTTCGGAATGGCTTCGACAAACGCAAGAATCCTCGGTACTTTCCACGGCTGCAGGATGCGTGAGGCGTGCTCCCGGACCGCTTTCTTCACTTGATCCTCTTCGGCGTCTGCCGCCTTTACGATATCAGCGGTAAGCAGGTTTCCTGTTACACTATTTTTCTTCCCTTTCACCAATGCATCCTCTACTCCCGGGACCGCTGTCAGCACAGCTTCGACTTCCAACGGATTCACCCTGTACCCCCCGACATTAATAAAATCAGAATTCCTGGATACAAAAACAAATTGATCTGCCCCGACCTCCTGTACAACATCTCCGGTATTCAACCATTCGCCGCCGACTTCTGCGTTTTCCAATGTACCGACCAGCGACTGATGGATGAGCAGTTCCTGGTTTTCATTGATTTTCACTAAGTCTTTTATGGAGGAGGATATAGTAAAGGTGCGGCCGTTTCCAGCAAATACACTTCCTGCTTCTGTCGAGGCATACACATTCCTGATCCGGGCATGCGGGAAAACCTGCTTCATCCTCTCCGACAATCGTTCATCAAACCCTTCGCCGCCAAATGTGATCCGCCTGACGGACGGATAGGTCTTCGACTGAAGCCTGGGGAATATATTGCGATAGTAGGTAGCTGTGGCGGACAGATGCGTCATTTGATATGGCTCAATCAAATCAGGCAGCCGTTTCTGCTCTTCATTGAACACATAGATCATCGGATTTTTATTGCAGAAGGCTTGAAAAAAGACCTGCAGACCGGCCATGTGTGTAGGGTTATAGGCAAACCCCCACACATGGTCCTCCCAGTGACTGCCGGTTTTCACCTGCCGTGTTAACGACTCATACCGATGAGTGACTTTTTTCGGCCGGCCGGTTGTTCCTGATGTATACAAGGACAAGGTCCAGTTTTTTGGGTGAAGACGGGTCGTTACGTCCTCATGAGACGGAGGATGCTCAGGAAGACTTTCCATTAAAGCCGGCTGGAGGTCAGAGGTTTGGATTCCCATTTTTTTCAATTCTTCATCAGAAAAATCTCCGTCCAACAGCTCTACCGGATAATCGAGCCACAGACTATGGACAATCGCTGCGAAAATCTGATACGGTTCGTTCCCTTTCACAAAAATTCTGGAACACGCCATTTTCCTGCTGCCCACATCCTTAAGGAGCTCCTCGTACGTATACTGATGTCCTTTGGAAGCGAGAAAAAGATGCTTCATGGACGCTGGTGCCCTTCGATTTTCCTGATGACGTCTCCAACCGTTTCAACAAGGCCATCCTCAAAGATATCTACGTCGAATTCACTCTCCACCCGGACTGTCAATTCAGCGAGCATCAAGGAGTCCATGTTCAAATCATCCCTGAGATGCTGACCGGCATCCAGTCGTTTCAACGGTGGCAGGCCATTATCTTTACGCATGTCATTAACAATCACAATCAATTGATCCTCCACGTTTCCTCCTCCTCCTTGTCAAAAGGGTGCGGTATATTTCTTAAATAGACGGCTCTTCTTCTCCCAGTCGGATTTATGAAGCTCCATCAGGTGGACGTCATGGCTTTTCCCATGCTTGATCACGTGATTTTTACGAGTGCCGACCATACGAAATCCATGGAAGGTATTGAGCTTCACCACCTTGTCGTTCCCCTCCATCACCTCTGCTGTCAGCTTATTCAAAGAAAGATTGCTGAAAACGTGGTTATATAGATAGAGAGGAAGGATTCCACCATAAATCCGGTATTTTTCCTCACCTATGTAATAACCGAAAACGGCCCGTTTATGGACAGGGTGGATGTCACTTAGAGAAAGCACACCGACAGGCACCGCATCGATCACAGCCACCCAGTAGAGGTCCGTGTCGGATTGGGAGACCGATTCGAACCAGGCCTGATGTCTGCTTCGGTCCGCCTCTATATCTGTATACATGTACCGTGTGACGAAGGAGGAGGTTCTCCACTGTAACACCAGATCGAGATGGGATTCTTTCAATCTCTCGAATTCAATCATCCGTCTCCTCCTTTTTCTGCTGGATATGATGGTTGATTTCCGCCCATTCGGGGTGGGCGTCCAACAAGGCGAGCGCATCCTCCAAAGTAAAACGGGGATTCTTTGGGTAGAGATGTTCAAGGATCTTTGCAACCAGCTGAAAATCTTCTATGGTGTCCACCGTCCATCGGTGTCTGCTTTCATCTCTCTTATACAAGAGGTGATTGTGTTTGAACGGGCGGGTATCGCGGATCATTTTTGTTGTCACATGCTCGCGTGTGCAGCTGTCATCTGCGATCAAGTGAGAATGATAGAGAGCTTCGAATGTAAATACTTCGATATCCATCCCTCTTGGATACGTCCGGAATTTTGTATTGGATACATACGGATACTTCGGATAGTGATGGAGGAAGAGAGCGGTAACCTCATCAACAACGGCAGGGTCCATCAGCGGACAGTCCCCGGTAAGCCGGATCACGACGTCTGCCTGATAGTGGGAGGCCGTCAAATAAAAGCGTTCCAATACATCCTTTTCCGATCCTCTGAAACAGGCCGTTCCAAGCTGGCTGCACAAGTGTTCAATCGGGTCATCACCAGGTTGAACCGTCGTACTCACGACGAGCTGATCGATAGAGGATGCCCGTTGGACACGTTCAATCTGGTACTGCAGGAGAGGTTTTCCTGCTGCCATTTTCAGCACTTTCCCAGGCAGTCGTGTGGAGCCCATTCTCGCTTGGATGACCGCTACAACGTTCATACATCATTCCGCCTTCCCGTAAGCATATCCCAGCTCAACGGAGTGCCTTTGGAGATGGCAAACGGCGCCTGCTTCCCAAGGAAGACGCTTTTGTACTTCGGGAGCAGGCCGTAGCCCGGACGGACCGCTCGAATATTCTCGTCTGTAAAAGTCTCCCCTTCCTTTACATCCTTCGAAATGTAAAGAGACCTCCGGTAATTTCTCGCTCTTTCGTCTTCCAGCGTATCCCCGTACGAAATCCTCCCCATCGCCCGCCACACGTTTTTCGATTCTAGTACCAGCTGTTTCATTTCTGAGGGCTCCAGAGAAAAAGAAGCATCCACGCCTCCTTCAGACCGATTCAGCACGAAATGCTTTTCAATGACGGCCGCCCCCAGGGCCACACTTCCAACGGCCGCACCGATGCCGAGCGTGTGGTCGGAGAGGCCGACAGGGCAGGAAAATGTCTGCGCCATATGCGGAATCGTGCTGATGTTCGAGTGACCGGGAGGTGCCGGATAAGTACTTGTGCACTTCAGCAGGACAAACTGGCTGCCTCCACTGCCCCTCACCGTTTTCACTATATCCTCCACCTCACTTAAGGACGCCATTCCGGTCGAGATGATGACCGGTTTCCCTGTTTTCACGACTTTTTCAATTAAAGAGAGATCTGTATTTTCAAAGGAGGATATCTTATATAACGGAACGTGACACGCTTCCAGGAAATCGACTGCCGATTCATCAAAAGGAGTGCTGAAACCAATAATCCCCGCTTTCCGGCATCTGCTGAACACCTTCTCATGCCATTCCCACGGGGTTTTCGCTTCCTCATACAAGTCATAAAGCTTTTTTCCATCCCATTGGCTTTGTTTGTCCTTAATCGTAAAATCCGGCCGGCTGCTGGAGAGCGTCATCGTCTCCGGTTTATACGTTTGTATTTTCAAAGCATCCACCCCGCATGCGGCGGCATGGTCGACCATGGTAAGGGCTTTTGCCAGCGATTGATTATGATTGCCTGACATCTCCGCAATGATGAACGGTGGATGGCCGCTCCCGATGCGACGGCCTTGAATGCTGAATTCCATGGGGGAACCTTATCCCTTCTTCCTCCCCGGTATGTCAGGAGAGTTATTCCAGTTCATTAAACAAGCCGCCACACGTCCTGGGCGGTACCCATCCATGATTTGAGAAAATCGACCGGCCATTTCCCGGGCGGCGGCTGGGTTGCAGACAAGCTTTTCAACAGCCCTTTTCAACCGGTCCACCGGCACATCCACAGCCTTTCCCACATAGAAAACGGCTTTTCTCTCTTTCAGAGCAGCGATGGTGGCGGCCTGATTGGCAGCTGTTTGAATGACAATCACTGGAAGATTCATATAGCAGCACTCCCAGATGGATGAGCCGCCAGCTCCTATGACGAGGTCAGCCTCTTCCATCAGCCGTGCCATTTGACTGGTCTGTACGTGCAGGGTCATGTGTGGAAACCGGGACACGTACCTCCGAATGACCTCCACCTTCTCGTTCGCTCCACCGACAACGATGGTCACAGTCAGATCTGTCATATGCTGGACAGCTTCAATCGCTTTCAACGTCTGACCGGAAGGATCGCTGCCTCCGAAGCTGATGAGAAGATGATGGATGTTTCCACTCTGCTCCTTACCTGCCTGGAGAAATTCCTTTCTTAAAAGAAGATAGTCCGGTCCCAGAAGACGGACAGCTGACGAAGGGATCAAATGGGTATACCGTTCATGAAGATTGCTGCAGATATTTTGGTCCAGCAGCACGTCACAGGCATGACGCCGGTCAGCCAGATCATCAATGACCATCAGTCCTTTCACCAACGGCCGCACCTCTTCCTCCCATCCGGCGTCCAGTTGATAATGGTCAACAATCAGCCAGTCGATGGGTCCCCATGATTGAAGCAGCTCTTTCGTCTGGTCCGCATCCTTTTTATAAGAAAATTCTCCGCTGTCCTCAAGCCTATACACAGAAAAAGACTGGTTCACAGCCACCTGCACAAGACTTTCCGGACAGCTTCGGCATATAAAAAATACATGGGCTCCAAGGTCACGAAGATCTTGGGCCAAAGTCAGACAGCGCATCATATGCCCGGTCCCCCACTGGACCGATGCGTCGACACGGATGGCTGCTCTCATGAGCCGGCCCCATCCCGGTAATAATTCAAAACCTTCCGGACTGCTTCGATCACATCATCCAGGTCCTGTTGGTCCATGGCAGGAAAAAGCGGGAGGGTGAGGAATTGCTGATACAGCTTTTCTGCGGTTGGGCAGCTGACCTGATCAAAGCCGTTTTCCTGATAGTACGGCTGTTCATATACAGGCATGTAATGGACGTTTACCCCGATGTTCTCCGCTGTCAATGCCTCAAAAATCTCTTTCCGACGGCCGATCATCTCCTCATCAAGCTTAAGAATATACAAATGCCAGCTCGAACGCCGGTCCTGTTCCTGGTAAGGGATCGTTACACCCTTCACGGTCCTGAAGGCGTTGTTGTAATAATCCGCATAAGCTTCCCTCATGGATGTGAACGTATCCAGCCGGTCCAGCTGGCTTTCCCCAAGAGCGGCCTGCAGATCGGTCATCCGATAGTTGAATCCGAGAAACTGCATCTCATATTCCCACGGATCGCGTGTTTGTATAAAATCAGGTGCATGCTTCGTAATGCCATGGGTACGGAATTGAAGAAGCGTTTTGTACCAGCTTTCCTCATTCGTCGTAATGATGCCGCCTTCTCCGGTGGTCACTGGTTTCACGGGATGAAAGCTGAACATCGTCATATCACTGAGAGCACCGACTTTCTGTGTGTGATAGGAAGCCCCGAGAGCATGAGCGGCGTCTTCGATGATGAGCAGATTGTATTTGTCCGCCACTTTTCTGATGGCCTCATAATCAGCCGGCTGTCCGGTGAAATCTACAGGAATGACCGCTTTCGTCCGCTCGGTAACAGCGGCTTCGATACTTTCCGGTGTAATTAAATACGTGCGGGGGTCTACATCTGCAAAAACCGGCGTGCCTCCGCAGTACAAGACACAGTTGGCACTGGCGGCAAAGGTGAGAGGGGAGGTGATGACTTCGTCCCCCTTCCCGATGCCGGCAGTAAAACAGGCGGCATGCAGCGCTGCCGTTCCACTTGAAAAGGAAACAGCATACGCCGCCCCTGTATAAGCAGCTGTTTTTCTCTCAAAACTGGCTACGGCAGGTCCTGTCGTTAAATAGGGACTGTTCAAAACCCGTTCAACGGCTGCTTTATCTTCCTTGGAAATCCACTGTCTTCCATAAGGGAGAAACGAATCACGTACAGGCTTTCCTCCAAATACAGCAAGCTTGCCTCCCACCTGCCCAGCTCCTTTACATACGGTTGGATTTGATCCATTCCTCTGTCCGCCGGATTCCCTCCTCTAAATCTACTTCAGGTTCCCAGCCGAGGATCTTTTTGGCTTTGGAATAATCGCACAACAGTTTGGAAATCTCACTTTGCGGGTGAATGTGCTCGATATGAGTAATGGACGTCCGGCCGTCCGCAATCAGCTCAGCCAGCTGATTGATCGACACATCGCGGCCCAGACCCGCATTCAAAATTTCCCCAAACGCCTCTTCATGGAGACCCGCCTCCACAACGAACCGCGCACAGTCCTCTGCATATAAAAGATCACGGGTCTGCTCCCCGTTTCCATAAATCTGGATCGGATCTTTATTCAGCTTTTTCTTTATGAAAATAGGAACCACACCACCCTCTCCTCCTGTCTTTTGAAAAGGACCATACGTGTTGAAAGGGCGTACGATCGTGACAGGCATCTGATAGGCATGAAAGTAGGACAGCACCATATTTTCTGCTGCAATTTTTGAACCGGCATAGGGAGAAGCTGGTTTGACAGGGTCCTTTTCGGTAATCCCCTGGGGATTGGATGCTTGATCATAAACCATACACGTGCTCATGAACACAAGTCTTACCTTGTGCTTTCTGCAGCTTTCCAGCAAATGAAAGGCCGCAACCGTATCGTTATAGAATGTGGTCTGCGGATCATCAATGCTGTCCTGGACATTGATACTTGCCGCTAGATGGTAGCAGATATCCACAGAATCGTTGACGACCTGTTCGATGACATCTTCTTTACGTATATCATCATGATAAAAAGCTTTAAAACGTTTATGCGAAAGAAACTCCTCGATGTTTCCGACGTCCCCATTCGACAAATTATCAACGACGCAGACGTTATGCTGGTCTTCCAGTAATTTCTTCACGACCCATCGACCAATAAACCCTGCTCCACCTGTAACAAGTACGTTCAGAAAGCTCCCTCCTCTTTTAAAAACGGCATTCCTATATACATATATTGCTAGGTGCCGTTATGTATGAAAAAAATCACAGGGCATCACTTCTTCAGAAGCCCTGTGACAAAGGATGAAAGCCGCCCCTCCGCCCCGTTCCCAAGCGGATAGGTACGTTGTGTGAATGACTGCATCAAGGACTGATCGTGTGCAGATACCCTGCCGTCTTTAAGGAAAGTATTGACCAAGCCCGCAAGCCGGACAGGGTCATCCTGTTTCAAACGTCCCAATGAATCAAAATATCCGCTGTATCCATAAAAATTATTATTCAGGATAAATACAGGCTTACCGGCCATCAAGCCTTCAAGCCCGGCGGTTGAGTGGTAACTGACGACCGCATCAGACAGCTGGATCAAGTCACTTAACGGCTGGTTCCTGGAATGGAAGGTGGACGGGAATTTTTTTGTTAAGTAATGGGGCGTGTGGTCAGGGAAATCTTTGATGATGAGATTCACCGGATTTGACAGGGGAAGGGATTTCAAAAATGACTCCCATTTTTTCATTTGATAGTTGCTCCGTACAACAATGAGAAGGTTTTTCTTATGAATGGGAAGCCCTATATTCTGTTTGATTCCTACTTTGTTGATCTGAGCCGCCTTGTACACTTCATCAAAACGCGGGTGTCCCATCACAACGATCTTCTTCTCCGGAACCCCCCGGGATAGGAACCATTGCTTCTCATAATGTCCAAAGACAAGCTTATAATCAGTGACGCACGGAAGATAGCCGAATGCATCGGAAATGATGCCGTGCTGCAGGGCGGCTACAGGTATCTGATAAGCAGCTCCTAAAATAGAAAAGATCCGCGACTCCATATATTGCGAATACGGGACGATGACACACCCTACCCCTTCCCGCTGCAGTAATGCCCCGATCTGTTCCACTCGATGAACGACCTGGTCAATCTGATTCATCAATGCTTTTTCAAAGTAAGGAACGGCATACACCGGGTGGCCGGCCGCTTTCTTACGGGCAAGGATCACTTTCGCTTCTTTTTGAAGACGCAGCACTTCTTTATGGACATTCACCTTATATTCGTCAAAGTAACGAGGAGGAAGGACGCTCGCTGCTCTTTTTTTCATACCGGACGGCCTCTTCACTAACACCGTTTCACCCAGCGACCTAACCTTCGGCTTTTTCTCCCCTTTCTTCCGGCCGTTTTCCCGATCGACGATGTACAGCGTTTCAAAGGTCCGGTTCAGTCTCAATAAAGTGGCAGTTGGAAGCCTGAGAAGCCCATACCCGTCATACAACACGAGCTTCTTTTTCACTGCCTGATTCCTTTTCTTTTGAAACCTCGCTTTGTACTCGTCAAAACGCTGCTGAACGACTCGTACATCCGTGACATGGTTACGAACAAAAGAAACCCACCCCTTCTGCTGGTAGATTTCCATCAGTCCTTTATTGCTCTGGATCAGCCCTCTGTAGTAACAAAGGTAGGAGATGCTGTGCCCTTTATAATGGAGGGATTGAAAATCATCCAGAAAGTCCAGGTACACGGACCAGTATTTTTGTTCAATGATATCCATGGCCGCTTTCCTTCCTAAATTAAATTCTGCTTCTGCACAATCCGGCGCAGCTCTTCTTTGGAGACCGGTTTCTGATCGCTTGAGCTGTACGTTCCCACTTGAGTTCTGACAGCATCCGGATAGGAGGTCCGTTTATCCCCCGGGATGACGTACATATCTTCAAATTCCCAGGCTGTCGTCGATTCTTCAAAGGTCATCAGTTCTTCGTACATTTTTTCTCCAACTCTTAACCCTATCTCCTGAACTGTGATTTCATGTGTATCCAAGCCATAGGCAAGACATACTTCCTCCCGGACCACTTCAATGAGGTCCTGCAGGGAAATGACCGGCATTTTCAAGACGAAAATTTCTCCCCCCTGTGCTCTCGTCAGTGAGCGGATCGTTAAGGAAGCGGCTTCGTCAATCGTCATCATGAACCGCGACATCCGATCATCCGTCACGGTAATCCGCTTCTTCTCTACCATCTGCTTAACAAACAGTGGAATGACAGACCCTCTGGACCCCATGACATTTCCGAAACGCACACTGGCAAAAATTGTACCTTCTTCTGATTTGTGCTGTTCGGAGGATAAAAGAAGTCGTTCAGCAATCAGCTTGGAGGCTCCATACGTATTCGTCGGAGAAATCGCTTTATCTGTACTCGTGAACACAACCTTTTTGACACCACGGGCCTTTGCTGCCCGCACCACGTGCCGTGTTCCTGCTATGTTGGTAAGCACCGCTTCATACGGGTTGTTTTCACAAAAAGGAACATGCTTCATAGCGGCCAGGTGAAACACGTAATCTACGTTTTCCATTGCATCATAGACTGTTTCGTAATGACGGATGTCTCCTAGAATAAAATGCACCCGCGGATCGGACTTCAATTCTTTTTCCAATTGATACTGCTTATATTCATCACGGCTCAACACCTTGATATACTTGGGGGATTCATTCAAAAGGGCAGCCACAATCCGCTTTCCAATTGTGCCCGTCCCACCAATTACCAGAATGCCCTTATTTTTATAAAACACTCTCTTTCTCCTTCCCTCATATCTTTCTACCTGATCATGCTTATGTATATGCTATTTTTATAGAAAGGTGAAAATAATAGATAGAAACCCAGCCAGGAGCCGGCTCCGGTCCCTGGTTACAGGCTTTCAAGCAGATATAACCGATCCGATAAAGGGTGGATACGATAAGGAAGGTTTTTATTGGAAATCTTATTCAGAAGGGAATAAAAGTGTACGATTTCTTCTGTCGATAAAGATGGAAAGAACCGTTTCATTTTTTCCCGCCGGTCTTTTACGAAACGCAGTTTTTTTAAAGAGGGGACAGGGGCAGGGGGGACCTGTTGGTTGTTCAACACGTTCAGAATGGCCGTGCAGGCGGACGGGATGGCCGGATGACTGTAATAATGAAAGAACTGATCAGGAAGTTCAGGCTTTTCAGCATGCTGCAGGATTTGAAAGACTTCGTTCTCGGTGAACGCTTGGATACTCAGCCTGTCGGGAAAGTCCAACATGCCGGAGGAGTGAATCACAGGCTGGTAGGCGATGACCGGTTTTCTCAGCACAACCCCTTCAATTCCGGTTGTACAGCCGTTATGAATGACAGCATCCGCCCCGAGAATCCAATGAATCACACTACGCTCCCTATGGATGTGGATGTTACGGAACCCTTTAAACGCCTCCTTATAAACGTCGAGGCTTTCCCCGGGATGCGGACGGAATATGATGTTTTTTCCCGGATAGACCCGGCTCAGCGTCTGAGCGAGCTGGATAAAAGCATGGCAGAGCCTTTTTATTTTCTCCATTTCCGGCAGATGGACGTTATCTCTCACCCCGCCGATCGGATTATAAAACGTAAACCGGGTATTCATGAGGATATAAGAGCCGAAATCCGCCTGTATGACTTCTACATCCGAGGCGTACAGCTCTTTATAGATGTCATTCAGCAGGTCGAATCTGGGATTTCCGGTAATGGTACAGTTCTTTTCCATATGAGGATAAGCTTTTGTCAGGATGTTTTTTTGATGCTCCCCCCAGCAGCACACGTGGGAGAGTCCGCGAATATGCTCCTTCCTCATCCGCCGGCTGATGTATTTCGGAGCGTCGGGAATGAAAAAACCCTCTTCATCCAGTTCTACAATCTTATGATGACATCTCCCTATGTTTTCCACTACTCTTCTGCCGTACCCTTTCGAATAACCCTTGGCCAGGAAAATACCAAGCGGCAGCTTTTCTGCTGCCTGTTCCACCATCTGATGCTCTCCAATCACGACGTGATACCCCTGACTTATGGCATGAAACGCAAGCAGTAACTTCGCATCCAGCTCTCTCACTTTCGTTTCAATCGGAAGATACAGCCACTTACGACTTCCGCTTTTCATTTCGTTGACCTCCTGCAAGACCTGCGAATAAAACATACGTATGTGCCCCGTTCGATTCCTATGCTGAAAAAAAGACCCCGGAAAACATCTCTCCAGGGTCCGTAATTCATTCATATTCTTTTTCAATCGTCTTCGTACTTCTGACGGTATCAATCGGGCGCACGTAATTTTCGATCTCCTCACGCTTCGGCACCAGCTTCGGCGGGAGGGAGAGCATTTCACCGAGGGTTTCATACGGCTCATCCCCCATAAATCCAGGTCCGTCGGTCGCAAACTCAAACAAAATCTGAGGCGCTACTTTCGCATAGAGAGAACCGAAATAATGGCGGTCGACAAAACCGGACGTGCGGAAACCGAATTTCGGAAGGTGATCAATCCATTCCTGGAGGGCCCCACGGTCATGGACGCGGAAAGCAGCGTGGTGTACCGTACCATACCCCTGACGCGCATCTGGAAGGACAGCGTTGTATTCAACAATGACCGCAGCTCCGTTTCCACCTTCTCCGACTTCGAACCTCGTAAAGGCTCCTTCTTCAGCGGTTTGACGGAAATTCATCACTTTCTGCAGCATGTCCTTGAAGTAATCCGCCTTATCTACGCGGACATACAACGGCCCTAATCCAGTGATGGCATATTCGTTCGGTACAGGCCCGGCCTGCCAAGGAATTCCGGCAGACACACCATTGTCTTTTTCATCAGAAATCAATTCATACGACTGGTCGTCAAAGTCGACAAACGGAAGAACCTTGTTCCCAAAACGTTCCTGAATGCCCTTGTGCTTCACATCCAGCCGCTCAAAGCGTTTAACCCAGTAGTCCAGAGCCTCATCATTCGGTACCCGGAACGACGTTGTGGAAATTTCATTCGTCCCGTGGGACCCTTTCGGAATGCCTGGGAAATCGAAAAACGTCATATCCGTACCGGGATTCCCCCGATCGTCTGCAAAGAACAAGTGGTACGTTTCAATATCATCCTGGTTGACAGTCTTTTTCACGAGGCGCATCCCAAGTACATAAGTGAAGAATTCGTAGTTTTTTTCCGCACTGCTCGTAATCGCGGTGACATGGTGAATCCCTTTCAGTTCGTTCATGTCCATTCCTCCATTTATTTGTTCATCCTTTTGATATTATCTCAGTTTCAAGATAAATATACCGTCCTCATCTAAAAATGTCAACTCCGCTGTTCTCAGCTCATTTGTCCTGCTCATAAAATAAGATATAGAAAGTTATGGAAAACTATTGACTTTAAGTGGGAAATTGGATAATTTATAAACCTTAGTAATTTTATCAGTTTTATAGGATAAACAATTAAAGGAGGTCTTTTTTTATGGAAACATTTCTTGTTCTTTTGAACATTGTACTTATTTCAGCTCTTATATTCGTATTGATCCGCATGCAGCAGAAACACGTCTCTTTCAGTAAGCGTGTGTTCACCGGTCTTGGTCTCGGCGTGCTGCTTGGGGTTTATCTGCAGACCGTATTCGGCGCAGACTCTGCCATAACCGCCCAGACGACAGACTGGTATAACATCGCCGGACGCGGCTATGTGCGTCTCCTGATGATGATAGTCATCCCATTGATTATGGTTTCGATCATCCAGTCCATTATCAATTTGGAGAAAACATCGGAGCTCGGACGCATTTCTCTCTGGATTATCGGAATATTAGTCGGAACAACAGCCATCGCCGCACTTGTCGGGATCGGCAGCTCCTTTGTCTTCGATTTGAACGCCAGTGAAATTGAGGCCGGCCAGGCCGAGTCCGACCGGGGAATATACTTGGAAGAAACGCTCACAGAGGTCCAGGACTTGTCCACACCGGAAAAAATTCTCGAATTCATCCCGGCCAACCCTTTCCTTGATATGACCGGTGACCGTGCCACGTCCACCATCGCCGTCGTGATTTTCTCTGCGATTGTTGGTATCGCTGTTCTCGGCGTACGCCGCAAGCAGCCCGAACATGCCAAAACATTCATTAACATCATCAACGCTTTTTATGCGGTCGTCATGCGGATTGTTACCCTCGTTCTACGCCTGACACCCATTGGTATTCTTGGTTTAATGGCGACAACGGTCGCCCAGACCAATATCGCCGGTATTTTAGAGCTTGGTAAATTCGTCCTTGCCTCCTATGCCGCCCTTGCTGTCATGTTTATCATTCATCTTGTTCTGATTGGAGCGTTTGGATTGAACCCGTTCACGTACTTGAAAAAAGTGCTGCCGGTCCTCACCTTTGCTTTCACGTCCAGATCCAGTGCCGGAACGATTCCATTAAATATATCAGCCCAGAAAAACAGTCTTGGTGTTGATGAAGGAGTCGCCAACATGTCGGCATCCTTTGGAGCGACGATCGGGCAGAACGGCTGTGCCGGCATCTATCCTGCGATGCTTGCTGTTATGATTGCTCCTTCTGTCGGAATTGATCCGCTCAGTCCTGGATTCCTCGTGCAGCTTGTGCTGATTGTCGCCATCAGCTCCTTTGGTGTTGCAGGTGTCGGAGGCGGAGCGACCTTTGCTGCTTTGATTGTTCTTTCTTCCATGAACCTGCCTGTCGCACTTGCGGGACTGCTCATTTCTGTAGAGCCGCTGATCGACATGGGCCGGACAGCACTCAATGTCAACGGCGCTATGACATCAGGGACATTGACTTCACGTGTCTTGAAAAAGTTGAACGTCAAACGCTTCAACGATAAGGAAGCCGTTGAAAAAGATATTGCTGTTTAAACCAAAAAAGGTTCTGCTCCCAAGGGAGCAGAACCTTTTTCTTATCAACCAACGGTTTCAGGATCTAGGACAAATGGTGTTCAATCACATCCCGCACCTGTTTTCCAGTCGCATGTTTATTTACCCTCTTCATGACAAACCCCTGGACTTCCCCATAGTCAGACTCATCTTCCGCTCCGGTTTCTTCAATCGCATACTGAACAAGGAACGGAAGCTGTTGATCAGTCAAGGTATAGTCTTTCTTTTTCAAACGAAGTTGATCCAGAAGGAAACCCAGCATGTCCGCCCTGATCAAGTCCAGATCTCCTTTGCCGGCTGCCTGTCGTTTCTTTACTTTTTCATAAAGATCGATTTTCTTATCTAAATCTTTACTGGTGGTTAACGGCATATCTTTCAACTGTTGAAAAAGTTGAGCCTCCTCACTTAAGGCTGTGGGCACATTCACATCATCCACGTTGATATGTCCCCATCCACCTGTGGCCCGGTCAGTTACGCGGATCAACAGCTGCTCTCCGATAAACTCGGAGGCATCCCATTCGACACGGCGGTAGGTTTCTGCATTTCTTCCAGTGGCCTCTTTCAGCACTTGATCGTCGGAAGCCCTGACGAGTGCGACGGACAGTTCTTCGACATTTTTTCCTCCACCGATTAGAAAATCAATTTGTCCGCTCCCGGAGAGTTCAAATACTTCGGACTCCATCACACCAGTAGCTGCATCTCCGCCGGCAGCATCCAGGAATCCCCACAAGTGGAAGCGTTCGAGATCTGTGGAATCCTCCGCCTGATCAAACGGACCGCCCCATCCCCAGTCCTGTTTTGCTGTAATATGGGCATCGGAGAAAGCGTCCCCCTCCACAACATTCCATCCCGATAAATCACCATTTTGAAAGTCATGGTTCGGCAGTTCCCCATGAGGAGGTACCGTCGGCTGCTCCTTCTCATACACCGGTTCGACTTCACCAAATGCTCCGTTCAATTCCCATACGTCCATAGATACAACTTCCACTTCTCCCCCTTCACTCCAAAGTTCAATGCCGAGGGCGTCATAACTCGTTGGATAAACACGGGACGTTATACTCTTCTGCTCATTGGCATAGGCTTCAACCATGGAACGATCCAGATAAACGTGGAGATTCCAGTTCCCGTCCTCCAACAATAGCTCTCCACCTTGGATTCCCTTGCTGACATCAGGATTCAAACTGGAGTCGTTCCGGTCAATCGCAAAGTGCTCTTCTGATTGATCATAGAACAGCAGGGTTTCTTCCCCGCTTTCCTTACTCTGCCGAACCTTCAGTCCTGCTTTATCCGCCTCTTTCATATCGATCTCGAGAACAACCTCCAACAAATCTCCTTCTACATCCTCTATCTGTTCATTTGCCTGCTCCATCGACTGATTCTTCATGGAGACAAGCTGGCTGCCACGCAGCGTTTCCAGCTCTTCGATCGGTTTCAATCCAAGATCCCCCCCACGACTTAGAGAAAGTTCAACGGGAAGGCCGGCATTATGAGCCCATCCAGCATCATAATGTTCCTGCTCGCTTCGCTTATCCTGGGCGATGCTGAATAAAAGCGGTGTGCCATCCTCATCAATCATGCCGCTTGGACCTGTGAAGTGCTCTCCATAATCAAACTGCCTCGGTTCTTCATGATCCGGTACAAATTCCAGTTTGGCCGCATCCCATGTCCCCACCCAGTAGAACGTATATTTCACATTGTGAGGGCTGTAGCCGTCAAACCATGGATTGATAAAGAAAGCATACTTTTCTTTTCCTGTGTCATCTTTACCGATCGGAAGGAAGACCGGAAGTTCCCACACATCCCCGGTTTTCGGATACGTCTCCGAGTCTCCTGTGAAAAACGGTTTTTCATACGTCCAATTCTTTAAATCCTTGGACGAATACAACAAAGCCGTCCCCCCGACTTGATCAATTCCGGATCCCATTAATTGATACCATGTATCGCCGTCTTTGAAGACGAACGGATCGCGGAACTGCCCATACATGACCTCCCCGTCTTCTGCGGGCAGGTTTTCCTCCTGTACAGTGACAGGCTCATCCAGCATCCGCCAGTCTTTCAATAAGGGATCCTCTGGATTCTCACTGAAGGCAAGACCAGTCATCTGGTTCGGGAATCTGCTGTCATCACCGGCCGTGAAGAATAAGTAAGGTTCACCGTTATCCACGACAGCACTTCCGGACCAAACCCCGTCCGGGGCCACCGATCCTTTCTCCGGTGCCAGAGCCTCCGGCATTTCTTCCCAATGGACGAGATCCTCACTCACCGCGTGCCCCCAGTGAATCTGATGCCAATACGGTCCTTGAGGGTTCTTCTGATAAAAGATGTGGTATTTTCCACCAAAATAGAGCGGGGCATGCGGTTCATTCATCCAATGCTCAGGCGGCATGAAATGATACTGCGGACGATGCTGATCTCCGGCATAACGGGTACGATCCCAGTACAGCTCTGGTTTAGGAAGTTCCCCTCCCTCCATACCGCTGATCGTATCATCAAAAGATTTTTTCAGTTGTTCGGTCGTTTTAGCTCCATTGGAAATCTTCACGTCATCCATCAATCCGTGAAACATGTTGGCTTCAAAAACCCCGTTTAAGAGAGCGGCCTTGTTATGCTTTCCTATGAGTAAATCTTCTTCTGATGAGGCAAGAGAACCGGATGGCGTCGATGATTCTCCGACAAGTTCACCATTGATATAGACGCGCAGCTTCTGCTCACGACGGTCAAATACACCAGCGACATGAGACCATTGATCTTTTTCAATCATATGGTCACCGGAATCCACTTCCACCCATTCGCCTCCAATGCCTGCCTTGAAAGCCAGAACTCCGTGACGACCCATCCCGAGCACATATCCTTCCTTTTTCCCTGGATCGTGCTGATTGACGATGGCCGACACCTGATTCAGGTCCCCCCATTCATAGGATCTCGGGGCCACCCAGCCCTCAACCGTTAAAGCATCTTCGGGCTGAATTACATCCTCTGCCTTCTGCGTCACCCATGTGGAGTACCCATCAAACAACAGCGCATTGTCCTTTAACCCTTTCCGCCACAATGGGTCGGAATCTGCTTTATATTCAGCCTCATTAAATACATAATGGACGGGATCTACTTCGCTGCTGACAGCTTCTTTAGTGACAGCCCCCTGCTCCTCATCAAACGGATAGTGGACGAGTGTGCCGGTCTGGTTGACCTGGAAATGATCGACATTAATATGTCCCCACCCGCCGGTGGCGCTGTCCACAATTTTCAGGTATACTTCTTCTCCTCTATAATCGGAAGCATCCCACATAACTTCGTGATAGGCCTCGCTGTCTTCCCATTTTTCATTGGAAGCTTTAATCAATTCCTTATCATCCGAAGCTCTCACTAAGGCCACATACAGTTCATCAGGATTGTTTCCACCACCGATTAAAAAGGAGATTTCTCCTGTGCCTGACAAAGTGAAGACATTGGAATGCAGCACACCTGTCTGGTCGTCCCCATTTCCCAAAGCCCCCCACAGATGGTAATCCCCGTTATGATTAAAAGGGCCTCCCCAACCCCAATCCGTATGGTCGGTGATACTTTGATCAGTAAAGGCCTCTCCTTCCACTGCAGTCCAACCCGTAAGATCACCAGTTTCAAAGTCTCCATTAATCAGCGTGTTGGTTTCCGGACTTCCTTCATGGTAAACCTGGAAGTCATCCACATTCAGATGACCGAACCCTTCTGTATGAAAATCCACCACTTTAATATAAAGGGTTTCCCCTATATAATCGGCAGCATCCCAGGAAACACGCCGATACTTTTCATCATCTGCTCCTGTAGCTTTAAACAATTCCTTCCCATCTTCAGCACGGACAAGGGAGACATACAGCCGGTCAAGATCCTCACCACCGCCGACTAAGAAGTCCACTTTCCCCTGTCCGGACAGCGTAAAGGGAGCGGACTGAAGCGTACCTGTACGAAAGTCGGAATCCGGAACATCCTCCGAAAATCCCCACAAATGGTAGTCCCCTTCATGATCGAAGGAGTTTCCCTCCCAATACGTCTCTACTTCGGATACACCTGAGGAAAACGCGCTTCCGGCCGCTGTCCACCCGGTCAGATCCCCTGTTTCAAACCCCCCGTTTTCCAAAGTTTCCGGAGAAGAGGCCGGCACTTCGTCCAAAGCTTTTTCGGGAGGAGCTGATTTCAGAGGAGTTACACGCAGCATGGTCACCGCTGCTTCTCCGTCCCGGCTGTAAGCATGGAGTTCTGACTGGGATGTATCTCTGAAAATCTGATCGGTCCATACCGACCTTCCGTTATCTGCGAACATTTCAATCGAATTCCGGTCAACGATGATAGACAGATCCACCGTTCCATCCCCGCTTTTTATCGGTCCGTTATGAACAGCTGCGAAATGCCCAGAAAAATCACTTTCCCCTGAAGCTGTTCGGTCAAGAGCCACTTTTTCCTCTTCTGGAAATATGGAGATCACCGTTTCCTCTCCACTTTCATTCGTAAGCTTCAGTCCAAGTTCTGAAGCTGTTGTCTTTTCCATATCAAAGGATGCTTCAATTTGGATGAGATCCTCCACTTCACCAAACGATTTCTCCCCGCTCAACGTTTGTTGTTCCCACTCCTTTCCTTCCTCCTTCAACTGACCAAACTCCTCTGCCGGCTGCTGCTGGATGCTGTACTTTCCTCCTCCCTCGTCCAGGAGAGTCAACTCACGTGGAAGGGACATAGTACCCCTGGAACCGTCGGAGGGAATTTCCTGTCCATACTGCCAATTGTTCATCCATCCGATCAGCACGGTTCTGTCCTGTTCTTCAGGTAGATTGTTCCATGTGACCCCGGCATACATATCTCCCCCATAATCGAAAGGAACAGGTCCTTGTTCGGCCTGAAACTGTGAACCGTTGAATTCACCGATATAATATTCCATCCCTGAGCCGCCTGCTTCGGCACCTTCACTGATGCTGACGATCAAAGCCCATTTATACTCATTTTCCTTTCCTTCCACTGGGAGCCGGACAAGGTCCGGGCACTCCCAGACCCCTTCTCCACCGCTTGGGCGCTCGAACGTATCGACATGATCCCACGTCTTTAAATCTTTCGACTGATAGAATTCAATGGACTGCCCTCCGGAAAGAAGCATCACCCATTGTTCAGTTGCTTCATGCCAGAATACTTTTGGATCCCGGTACACATCCTTCCCCTCAGGCCTGTCAATCACAGGATTGCCCTCATACATGGTCCATGACATTCCTTTGTCATGACTGTAGGCAAGACTCTGGATCTGACCGCCCTTTTTCTCCTGCGTAAAAAGAGCGACCATCGGTGCCGTTGACCCGTTCTTAAAGCCCGAGGTATTTTGTTCATCTACAACAACACTCCCCGACCAGATGAATCCTTTCTCATCTGGAAAAAGAGCTGGAGAAAGCTCCTTCCAGTTGATGAGGTCTTCACTGACGGCATGCCCCCAATACATAGGCCCCCACACATTACCAGCAGGGTTGTGCTGATAAAACAAATGGTATTCCCCATCGTAATAGACGAGGCCATTGGGATCGTTCATCCAGTTCTCATCCGGGGAATAATGAAAAGCAGAGCGATAGGCAGACGTTTCCGCTGTCACCACCGCCGGCAACAGCACAGCCATTACGAAAAAAAAGAACAAGACAAATACAGTCTTCGGGAACCTCCAAGTCAATCGAATTCCTCCTTTACATTGTAAGCGCTGTCATTTTGTTATAAATTTTTTTCATTTATCATCACATTACACATATACAAAAGGAGACGGCTCACCACCGCCTCTTTCTGATTATGAAACAGCATCCAAACGCAGTTGATTCGTAAACAAAGCCACTACCAAGAAGAGAATAAGGTTCACAGAATAGAGAGGTAAAATCCCTGGGACATACCGGATGCACACCAACAGCAGCACGATCCCGGCGGACAATGAAACAAGCCGGCCCGGATAGCACATGAGCAGATGAAAGGCGCGTCGAAGCGAAGGTATTGTCTTTTCACCGCTGCCCAGCGGGAGAAGCGTCAGCATAAGCAGAAGAAAAAGGCCGGACATAAGAAAAATGGTGCCGCTGACAAACAGGTAAAATAGAATCCCCTGAAACTGCAGACTTGTATATAAGTTCAGACCAAGGAGAATAAAAACGACGGATCCTCCTGTAAAAACCGTATTGGAAGAAAAGAAAGACTGCCGATAGATACGCCGGAAATAGGAAAACGACGCCGGCCGCTCCCCTGCCACCCACTCCTTCAATAAAGCTGAAGCAGCAGCTGAAGCTGGAAACACCCCGAAAACGAGCAGCCCTGCCATGCTGAATGTCAGCCATAATATATTGAGAACAGCCAGCCGCATCAGCCAGTCACAGCATTGATAAATAACAGAGCCGGTTCCTTTCATGAATATTCTCTCCTTTCAGGAATGGTTTTCTGCCCAGATGGAGGGCCGTTGATCAATGACCATGTCCTTCACGGCCGCATACCCTTTTATACTTTCCAGCTTCATGAGTTGGGACAGGCCTGTTTGAGGAAAGTACAGATTTGTCATACCGATCTCTCCAGTATTTACAAACATCTCCACCGAAGAAAAATCACAAACGACCGTCAAGGTAACCTCATCGAAACTGCCAGATATGTCAGCTGTACATACGGCAGCGTAATGGTCGGAAAAAGCAGGCACACATTCATCCCGGACCACATACGCCCTCCCATTTTCGACACCAAAGCGATATCCGCCTTCACCCGTATGAAAAACCGTACCTTCCACATGGGAATCTGCCTGGAGCTCCAAGGTGATTTTCCATACAAAGGGGGCATCAGGCTGTGATTGAATGTGCGGGGATCCAGGAAGCAATTGAACCCCGCTGCCTGGAGCGCTGTTGTCCACCGAATGAATCAAATCAGCCACCGGCATCTGCTTCAGCACACTTTCCCCGGAAACCTTTGTAAGTATCAGTTCTCTCGGGAGGGTCATCGCACTTCTCCAAGGATCTGTCGGTACGTCGTTGGCATACTGCCAGTTACTCATCCAAGCGATAATCACACGCCGGTCACGAAGGTCTGAAAAAGACTGGGCAGCATAAAAGTCTTTCCCGAAATCAAGCCATTTGACTTCATCCTGCTGCTGGTCAGGGAAAAAGGCAGACCCGTCAAAAACTCCCGTAAAATACTGTGTCCCTGAACCTCCGTATGGTCCTCCGGCATCAATGCCGATCATCAGGACCCATTCTTCAACTCCAGTCTTTTCATTGACCATAGGAAACAAATCAGGGCACTCCCATGTCCCTTTCTGTTCTCCCCACCCTTCCCCAAAAGAACTGGCAAAGGTCCACTGCTTTAGATTTTCCGATGTAAACAGCTGCACCTGTTTTCCAGCAGCTAATACCATCACCCATCGGGAAGAGGACGAATGCCAGAACACTTTCGGATCACGAAAGTCTGCAATGCCGGGATTCTCCAGTACAGGATTTCCGTCATATTTCACCCACGTCCGTCCACGGTCTTTACTGTAGGCAATACTCTGCCGCTGAAGGTCACCATCAGCACTTGTATAAACAGCGACCAGTCCTTTACCTCCGTCAAAAAAACCGGTGGTATCCTCATGATCAACCACTGCACTCCCTGAAAAAATCATCCCCTGCTCATCCGGATGCAGAGCGACAGGCAGGTGCTCCCAAGTCACCAGGTCCCGGCTTACCGCATGTCCCCAGTGCATCGGCCCCCACTGTGTACTGTACGGATGGTATTGATAAAACAAATGGTACTCACCCTCAAAGTAGACGAGTCCGTTCGGGTCATTCATCCACATCTGCTCGGGTGTAAAATGGAGGTGAGGGCGGTACTTTTCTTTATAATAGCCATGGGCAGGCATCGTTTCATAATGTGTCATAACGGCTGCACACTCCTTCCTGTTAATTCTTCGAACCTGTATGAGTCAGGCCCTGAACATAGTAACGCTGTAAAAACATGAAAATTAAAAGCATAGGAACCGTTGCAATCGTAAGAGCCGCCATGACCTGCCCCCATTTAATCGGCGGTTCGTTCATGAAGTACTGAAGACCGATCTGAATGGTCCGCATGCTTTCATCCGATGCTACAACAAGCGGCCACAGGAAGTCGTTCCAATGATTGATGAACAGTACAATCGCTACGGTTGCAAAAACCGGCTTCGACAGCGGAACGATAATCCGGAAGAAAATGCCGATCTGTGAGCATCCATCAATTTTAGCTGCGTCTTCCAGTTCTTTAGGGAAATCAAGAAAGAACTGTCGGAAGAGAAAAATGGCAAAGGCGTTCGCGATAAACGGCACGATTAATCCTGTGTAGGTATTCACCCATCCGAGATCATACACAAGAACATACAATGGAAGGAAAATGCTCTCCGGCGGGATGATTAAAGTAGCGATGATCACCCCCAGCCAAAAACCAGCCAGAGGAAACCGGAACCTTGCAAGAGCGTACCCTGCCATCGAATTTACGACCAGTCCGAACACGATAATGCCTGTCGTATAAATTAGACTATTGATGATATACCGAAGCAGATCCACACGTTGGAAAGCTGCGATATAGTTTTGAAAATAGCCGCCTTCCACTTCACCTGGTGCTGGAGGCAGAAAAGCCTGCAGAGACTTCATATCCTTGAAAATCTGAAACTCGTTTTTCAAAGATGAAACCAGCATCCAAATAAGCGGAAATAAGAAGATAAAGGTCAGTAGAATTAAAGACGTATACAAAACTACGGTCTGCATCTGTTTTTTCCTTTTCATTTCCCTACCCCCTCTCTTCACGGACAAGGATCCGCTGAACAATGGTGATCACAAGGACAATAACGGTAAAGACGACAGCCATCGCCGAAGCATAACCGACATCACGATAGTTAAAGCCAGTTTCATAGATATGGTAGACGAGAGACTTCGTAGAGCCGAGCGGTCCTCCCTGTGTCATGATCATCGGCTGGACAAGGAGCTTAAAAGCAGCAATACTGATGGTTATGAAAATGAATAAGGCAATGTTTTTCAGACCGGGCAGGGTCACATGCAGAAACTTCTGCCAGCTGCTTGCTCCGTCAATATCAGCTGCTTCATACAAATGATTGGGGATATTTTGAAGGCCGGCCAGAAAAATCATCATTTGAAAACCAGCGCCCTGCCACACAGACATGACAATAATCGAATTCATCGCTTGATCCGGACTGGTTAGGAATGGCTGCGGCTGGATTCCGACTAAACCAAGGAGCTGGTTGATCAGCCCTTCATTCGGGTTGTACATAAAGGTCCACAAAATCGATACAACAACTAAAGACATGACGACTGGTGAGAAAAAAGCGGTTCGAAAAAATACCCGGAAACGGATTTTTTTGTTAATCAGCAGCGCAAGGCCCAGCGCTACGGCCAGTTGAACCGGTACAACAATCACCGAAAAATAGACTGTATTCCAAAAGGCCTGCCTGAACTCTGCATCCTGCAGAATGTATGTGAAATTTTCCAGGCCGATCCACGAGATATCGTCCGGCTTTAAAATATAAAAGTCTGTGAAGCTGTAATAAAAGGCTGCCCCCATCGGGTACAGGAGAAAGACGCCCAGAAGGATCAAAGCCGGAGCAAGAAAGAAATATCCTGTAACGGCTTCCTGAAAAGCTTGAGACTTCCTTCGTTTCTGTTTCTTCGGGGATGGTACTTTCTGCAATGGCCTGCGGGTGTGAGACGTCGTACGATCACTGGTCAGGGATTTCGCTGAGGAACTGTTCCCACTCATGGATGGTTCTCCTTTCTTAATAAAAGCTGAAACTCGATTAAAAAGGATTCAGAGCCTGATCAGGCTCTGAATATGAGGGTTATTCTTCAAAACGTTTCAATTCCCGCTTTACACGCTGGACCTGTTGTTCCACAACGCTTTCTACGTCCTCACCGAGGGCAGCGGCATGGAAAGACTGGGCAAAAGCATCGGTAAGAACCGGATACGCCGGTGTCGATGGTCGGGCATGAGCGGTTTCAATGACCTGCTCTTTCATCACACTCCATGGCCTCTCATTAAATTTATCCATACTTTCGAAAGCGGATTTTTGCGCAGGAGGCATACCGGTTGCTTCGGAAATCTTGATCGCCGCTTCTTCATTAGTCATCCACTTCATAAGTTCAGCCGCCTGCTCAGGATGTTCTGTATTGTTCGTAACCGCGTAAGCCATACTTCCCGATGGGGAAACCCTTTCATCTTTATACGGATAAGGCATCATTCCCCAGTTCAAGCCGGCGTCCTCTGCAGATACAGCAATCCACGGACCACCGAGAGCAAGGGCAGCCTTCCCTTCTTCAAACTGCATTTCACCAGGACTTTCCGTCACAACGCCTTCTTCAAACAACGACTTCACGTATTGAAGCGATTCAAGGGTTTCGGGACTATTCAAGTAACCATCCACTTCTGTGCCATCTTCAGAAATCAAGGCACCTCCGTTGGACCAGGCTAAAGGAGCCCCCATAAATGTCAGCCACTCCCCGACTCCATAATTCATGAACAGATTCAACCCGTATTGATCATCGTTCGTCAACGTCTTCGCATGATCCATCAATTCATCCCACGTCCATGCTTCTTCAAGCGATTCCGCCGGCTCAATCCCGGCTTCCTCTAAAAGGTCTTTGTTGTAGTAGAGCATAACGGACGCTTCCATGGCTCCAAGAGAATATAGCTGGTCATCGTACGTCCCCTGCTGGATGATTGAATCTACATATTGGTTCTTCGTTTCCTCATCGATGTAATCATCAATCGGCTGAATAACGCCCGCATCCGCAAAACTTGCGACATATGGACCGTCCACAGCCATCACATCCGGAAGATTTCCGGCTACGAGGGCTGCGTTTATACTGTCGCTGTACGCACTGGCTCCATCATCAATGATCACCTCTGCGTTTACGTGAATATCTTCGTGTGCCTCATTAAAGCCATCAATCAAATCGATATACGCTTTCGTTTCTTCCTCCCCGGTCTGGTGAATCCAGAAGTCCATCACGACATCTTCGTCACCCGACGCTTCGACAGTCGTTTCAACAGAACCGGTTTCGACTGTATCACTGGATGCATTTTCACCAGAACCTGCTCCGCCGTCCCCCTCACTATTCGCTGTGCTGTCACTTGAACATGCGGCCATAAACAACAGGATCAGCCCAAAAACTACGTATCCGAACCTTTTCATCCCAACATTCCTCCCTAAAAGATTAAATGCCTTCGCAAACGTTTACGTAATCGTTTACTTTATGGTGAAAAAGAGAAGGCTCTTAATAAGAACCTCTCTGTACCAACTCTGAGTCCAAGATGATTTCCTGGTGCTCTCCTTTATATCCATCAATTCTTTTTAACAACTGCTCTACGGCAGTCTTCCCTAATTCAAAAGCCGGCTGTCTGACCACGGACAGTGGTGGAGAAGTCACTTTCATCCAATCGTAGTCATCATAGCCAATGACCGCCATGTCATCAGGAATAGCTATGTTCTGCTCCTGAAGGTAAGAGACCGCCCCCATCGTCATCACGTTGTTGGCGATAAACAAAGCCGTTACACCAGCGCGGTGAAGCTTCCCGGCCAGCGAATACCCTTCCTTGAATGTAGCAGGACCTTCCTGCATATACCCTTCTTCAATAGTCAGCCCCCGCTCCCGCAGTGCCTCTTTATATCCTTCCAGACGCTCATCACTCGTCGTAATACCAAGACTTCCTGTCACAAATCCAATTCTTTCGTGACCTTTTTCAATTAAAGCCGTTACGGCTTCATACGCTCCACGACGGTTGTTTACGAGAACCCTGTCTCCTTCACCTGTACTTGGATGACGATCAATAAAAACGACAGGATAGTTACCGGAGAATTCCTCCTTGTAGTCATACTCCCTGCCGTTGACCGGGGCAATGACAAGCCCATCAATCAACTGGGTATTGAAAACCCGAATCTGATCTCTTTCCGTTTCCGCCTGTTCATTAGAATTACTAAGAATAAGATTATAGCCGTTTTCCTTTAAAACCTGCTCAATACCATTGGCTACAGACATGAAGAAAAAGTTTGACGTATCCTCTGCCACCAGAGGAACAAGAAGTCCGATCGTACTGGACTTTTGACTTCTTAAGCTGCGCGCAATCCGGTTTGGCTGATAGTTTAAATCCTTCATAGCTGCATATACTTTCTGCTTTGTTGCTTCTGCGACATACCGTGTCTCATTGATCACATGGGATACAGTCGCTGTAGAAACCTTTGCTTTACTGGCTACATCTTTAATCGAAACCATGGCTGACTCCTTCTCCCCGCGGGCAAGTAATCGTTTACGTAATCGTTTACCTTAACTAGACTATATACTCAGAAAGCGCTTACGTCAACACAATTTTCATCTTTTCTTCCTTTTTCGAACACGCCTCATCCCCTCATGCACGGAAGAAAATACGAAGTTCCGCCCCAGCGTCAGGGCAAAAAAAATGACAACTCAGCTGATTCTTTACAGACTCCTTTCACGAATTTCTATATTTTTTCCGGGAAATTGTGATCCAATGTCCACCCTCCTTCGTTAGCTGTGTAAGAAATCAATTAAAGGAGAGTGTACACATGAAACAAATGAAAAGAATCTTGATCACATTAATGGCTTTGATGCTCCTTGTCCCATCCGTAGCTATGGCCGATCACCACAAATCAGCACAGACGGAGGCGGCCGATCTAAGGTCGACGCTTGATCAACTATTGTCCGAGCACTTCGTCCTTGCTACAACGTTTATGATGAAATCGTATGAAGACGCACCAGACACTGATGAAGTATGGAACAAGCTTGATCAGAACGCACAGGATATGACCCCGGCGATCGCATCCATTTATGGAGATGAAGCAGCTGCACAGTTTGAAGAAATCTTCCGCGGACATAACGATTATTCCGATGGTTTTGTAAAAGCTGCGAAAAACGATGATCCAGAAGCCCGTAAGATGGCCGAAGAGGAAGTTGAAGAATTCACGGAAGAATTCAGTACGTTCCTTGCATCTGCAACTGAAGGAAACCTTTCCAAAGAAACAGCCAAAGAAGTCCTGAACGCGCACGAACAAGATGTTTTGAATGTTTTTGACCACTATGTAAACGAAGAGTATCAGAAATCCTATACGGCTTTCCGCGAGGGCTTCAACCGTATGTTCGACATCAGTAAGGCCCTTTCTTCTGCCATTGTAACGCAGATGCCGGATTCCTTTAATGGAACCAAAGCAGATACACCAGCAGCAGATCTGCGTTCCAACATGAATGCTCTTGCTTCTGAACACTTCGCTTTAGCCGTTCTTGAAATGCAGAAAGGCTATGACCAGGCGGAAGACTACGATTTCGTAACTTGGGCTGAGAACCAGCACACCGCTGATTTCAAAGCTGCTATCGGTTCTATTTATGGTGAAGAAGGTGCAGCCCAGTTTGAAAAGGTATGGCAGCAGGATCATATCAACGCGCAGTCTGATGTGATTACAGCAGCTCTTGAAGAAGATGAAGAAGCAAGAAAAATGGCTGAACAAAGCCTGATGGCCTTCTCTGAGGACTTCGGTGCCTTCCTTGGTACAGCAACTGAAGGAAACCTTCCACAGGAGGATGCTGTTGAAGCGGTCTGGACTCACGAGGAAGATATCCTTCAGACCTTCGATCATTACGTGAATGAAGATTATGCAGCCACTTATGACTCTTTCCGTGAAGGATATGCCTTCATGTTCGGAATTGGCGAAACACTAAGCAGCGCTGTTGTGACACAGATGCCGGATCAATTCGGCGGAGAAGTTATGCCGGAAGAAATGCCTAAAACAGGCTTTGGTGGAACAAGTGATCAAGGGATCAACACATGGATGTGGGTCGCCTTCGGAGTCATCGCCGCAGCTTCTGCCGGCTTCATCTCCATCCGCAAAGCCAAACAGTAATGCTTAACATGGAAGAAGAGCTTCTGCTCTTCTTCTTTCCTTATGATAGAGAGGTGACAGTCCATGAAGCTCGATTGGAAAATGTATTTCACAATACTTGGCCTGACCGCGCTCGTTATGGTCGCCTATGAATTCAATGCGTTCACTTTTTGGAAGGACGATTCGGATGTTGTCCGGATTGAAAATGCTACACAGGCGTCCTACCAAGAGGCGGATGTGCCGGAGGAGCAAAAAGAAGAGATTTTGGACGGCGAATTTACAGTGATTAATAAAAACGGAAATATGAGGTCCGCTGACGTTGTGAAAAACCAAAAGCAGGAAGAAACAGGGATCACTCCTGCCACCATTTCCATCCCTGCCATTGACGTAGAAGCACCTGTAGAATCAGTCGGCATTCTGGATAATGGACAGATGGGTGTACCGGAGGATCCGCAGAAAGCCGGTTGGTTTGAACCAGGTACAGAGCCCGGCAGCACAGGAAATTCTGTCATCGCCGGACACGTGGACAGCCGGACAGGACCTGCTGTTTTTTATGATTTGGATCAACTGGAAAAAGGAGACGAAATTACCGTCTCTGATGAAAACGGGGAAGAAAAGACCTATGTAGTCGAAAAGCTTGAAAGTTATCCGATGGATGATTCCCCCATTGAAACGATTTTCGGATCTTCTGATGAAAAGCGTCTCAACCTTATCACATGTACAGGTGAATTTCTCAGCAGTATCGGCGGTCACGCTGATCGTCTCGTTGTGTATTCAAAACTGAAGGAACCAACACAGAATCAGGAGGATATCCAGCCCCCTTCCAACGTGCAGATCCAGGGTACGATGGTTACCTGGCATGCGGTACGCGAAGATTATGTGGCAGGGTACCGTGTTTACCGCAGCAAGGACGGGGAAACATTCGAAAAGGTCGCCAGTATCTCCAAGCATGAACGGAAATCCTATACCGATCCCGAAGCATCCGATTACTCCTACTACGTAACGACCGTCAATGAAGAAGGTACAGAATCGAAGCCTTCCAATACAACAGGAACAAAATAAACCACGTCTTCCGGTCAGACGTGGTTTTCCGCTTGTCATAGGAAGGGACGATCTTCTGTTTAGCAGAAGATCGTCCCTTTTTTCAATTCCTCATTAGATGGGGGTGCGCAGCATGTTCATTGGTGACACCTGCGGGGCCAAAACCGTCCCCTGACAGGCAGCCACTGATAAACAGAACGTGATTCTACACACCATGTCTGCTGGAAGTGCATGTTCTATTTCAAATTTCCGAAGACATCTTTCACTTTAGGCACCACATCGTGACTGCCTTCTTCTGTATCTTCCATCATCATCGCCACAAGCAGATCCTGATCCTGGGTATCCCAGGCGACGAACCATCCATTCACAGGTCCCTCTTCATCCTGGGATTTCTTTAATTCCGCTGATCCTGTTTTCCCTGCGAGGGAGATTCCTTCCACAACCGGCTCGTAGGCTGTTCCGTTTTCGTTCTGTACGACCGCTGTCAGATCATCACGGATCAAAGCCGCTGTTTCTCCGCTGATGACCTCTTCTTTCCAGACCTCAGATTCTTCCTCATTCACCAGAAGCTGCGGTTTGATCAGTGTCCCATCGGTAATGAACGGCGTGTAGGCAGCAGCCAGGTGGACAGCGCTCATCTGCACCTGCCCCTGCCCATAGGCGGTCGCCGCAAGCAGCGATTCACTTTCAAATGTATCTTCGTTCATCAACTGGGAAGCTTCTATCGGATACGCAAACGGCAGATCCTCACCAAAACCAAATCCTGCTGCTTCCTCCAGGAAAGAATCTCCGCCGATATCCACGATCTGACGGGCGAAATAAATGTTATCCGACCGCATCAGTGCATCGCGGAGATTCACCTGACTGTCTGCTGCTGCCCCGGGTACACGGGTAACGGAATAGCCGGCATCCGCCTCATACGTTTCTCCAGATATCGACAGCTCCTCTTCCGGATTAATCGTTCCTGTTTCCAATCCAACCGCTGCGGTGATCGGCTTAAATGTGGATCCCGGAGAATACGTTCTCGAAAACTTGTTCAAGGTCACTTCTTCCCCTCCAAGCCCTAAAGAAAGAGCTGTCGGGTTGTAGGAAGGCGTACTGACAAGGGCCTCCACACTTCCGGTCTCAGGATGAATCGCGGCCGCTGTTCCGGATTCGTCTTTCAATTGTTCATATACTTCCGTCTGGACATCCGATGAAATGGTCAGCGTGACGTCTTCCCCGTCCTTCGCTTTCTGTTCTGCGAGCACTTCTTTTGTTTCATTTTCCTCATCGGCAATATACACACGCCAGCCCGGTTCGCCCCGAAGCTGCTCCTCCATGACAAGCTCTAAACCGGATTTCCCGATGTTATCGCTCGTACTGTAGCCTTTTCCTTCGCGCTCTTCAAGCTCTTCAGCCGTGATACTACCCATATAGCCGGTCAAATGCGCGGCCGCTTCCCCTAAAGGATAAACACGTGCTTCTTTTCCATCATTGATCATGTAGCCAGCTGGCAGATCTTCAAATGCTGTCAGCCTCTCCTCATCATCTTCCGGAATCATCGCAAGCGGCACGAATACATCGTCCTTCACCCATGACTGCTCCAGTTTCTGATCGATTTGTTCAACGGAGAGTTTGAGAATGTCCGCAAGCCCTTCCTTCAACTCTTCTTCCTCTTCCATCTTCCCTGGTACGATACCAACTTCCTTCACCGGACCTTTGACAGCCAGACCCTGTCCGTCGCGGTCGAAAATCTCTCCGCGTTCAGAATCCAGCCGGGTGATCCTCACTGTATCGCCTTCCACCATCTGAGGGAAAATAAGGTCCGGCTGCCATTCCACCGCCCAGCGATCTTCCTCGTCGTTTTCCTCATAGACAAGTCCCGCCTGATGGCTGAATTCAATCGCACCAGCTCTTGAATCTACCGAAGCTGTATATTCATAGGCAGGTGTATCCTCTTGATCATAACTTTCTTCCTCCTCCGGAAGATCGTATGTCATCGATACCTCTTCAGCGCCGATCCCATCATAAATCTCCTCATACCGGCTGATAAAATCCTCTTTCGTGATGGATTCCTTCGATGATTCACTTAAGTGACTGTACATCGTCTCATACTCTTTCTTTTCCCATGCGTCCATGTACGCGGAAAACGTATCCTGCGGCTCCGGCTGACTGCTGCAGGCAGAAAGCGCGGCCGTGATCAGGAGGACGAACAGGATCATCCATTTCTTCATCAAATCTCCCCTTATTTTTCTGTAATCAGACAAATTTTTCTAATTCTTATTATACCAGAGACAAGCCTTGGAAAAAGAAAAACGCCCGGTATATACCGGGCGTTTCACTGCCGAAAACGTATCTGGCGTCTATTGCACTTTCTGCATGAAGGGTTTACGGTCACGCTCCGCCTATCGGTGGATGCTTGCCGCGGGCACGGCCTCAGCTAACTTGGGCAAGAAGAGCACTTGACCAAGTGGATCTTCAGCTCGTGCTGTTCCCGCAGGCGTCACCGAATAATCATTTTAAAGAATGAGATAATCTGTTTTTCAAAGACTCCCTTGACTCATTGGAGCGAATCCCCAAACTTCTTCATTCAGTTAAAGTCAGTAAATAGATAACACGCTTTTCATAGATTTGCAGCGATGGTCCTTCGCAAACGTTCATTGGCTCAAATGAACGTTCAATTTCGTGAAGAAAGGAAATGGACGTTTGAACCTTATGTACGGTCTTATCCAAGATAGATGCTTGATAAATAATAAACGCCATATACAGCACTGATAACGCCCGCAGCCTGTGTCAATCCTTTATTCATCGTCCACTTTTTAGTAGTAAGTACAAAAGGAAGCCCAATGACAGTCGTGAACAAAAGCATTCCGATAATCGTTCCAGCTCCAAAAATAAAAATGAATGCGGCTCCCTCAGCTGCGCTTTCCACAGAGCTCAGCGTTAATAGTACAAGGGCGGCACTTCCCGCCAGCCCATGGATGATCCCCATAAAAACAGATGTCTTATAACTGCGCCCTTCTTGGTTTAAAGAAGACTTTTTATAAGAAAGAAACGTCGTTGCTCCTACTATAATCAACATCACTCCAACAAGAGCTTCGAGTGATTGTGCCCACAATTCAGGAATCTGTTTCTGCATGAGGATAACCGCCATACCAAAGACAAACATGGTAAGGGTATGTCCAATTCCCCAAAAGACCCCGGTCATCGCCGATTGAAGCACCTTCCTGCTTTTTGCCGCGGATGTAGATACCGCAATCACATGATCCGGTTCGAGCGCGTGCTTAATTCCAAGCGCCAGTCCCAGTCCTAAAACGGCTAACAAACTCATATCCTCCATTGTTAATCCCCCTTAATACTTCCGCCAGATAACTTCTTTTTTCTGTAATAACGTTTTTCGATAAAAACTGTGAACAACAGCTGTCACCGACTCAAGCTGCTGGGTGTTATCTCCCAGCATCCGCATGACAACGCCTCCCTTATCCATAGAAGAAAGACCGAAACGGACACCAGGAAACTGCTGTTCAAGGTGGTCAGAAAGCTTTTCGACAAAATCCAGTCCTGCCTCCGGATGAAAAAGAACGACCGATCCAACATGTGAATGCCCCTCAAGTTCCAGTACCCCTTCCACTCCTTTTCCAGGATCAAGCAGCAAGTGATCATATAGAAAAAGGCTGCCCCCGGAGGTCACCTTCAATTTGTTCCGGTACCAGTCATACCGGAATGGCTCTCCATCACGGGACCACCCTGGTGTTACAATATCGTTGTAGAAAAAAGAGGACGTTTCATCGATGTCCACGATCGTCGTTTGATTGAACCGCGCTCCTTCATACATGATAAGAGGATCCATACAATAATCGAGGGAACTGCCGGCAGCGAGATGAATCTTTGTCACCTGCTCCACCGGCTTTGATATCGTTTTGTACACTTTGGATGCAGCCTGGCTCGTTACACACAATTCCGCTCCTTCTTCCAGTGTCACTTCATTCACATAGGAATCCCCATCCACATAGCCTCCGCCGATATGAATCATATAAACGGACAACGTTTCCTCATCCAGGTAAACGGGACGGGTGAATTTGAAAGCACCCTCATAAAAACCAGACAGGATCGTCCGATTACGGCGTTTTTCTCCTTTCAGGTGGAGGACGCCGGTGTGTGTCATGCCTGCAGCCCTTTAAGAAAGGCATGCTCATGAATCCATTCAATGACCTCCGAAAGACCCTCTTTCGTTTTTAAGTTGGTAAACACGAAGGGCTTCTGGCCACGCGCTGCAATCGTATCCTGTTTCATCACATCAAGGTCCGCTCCTACATGTGGAGCAAGGTCGGTTTTATTAATGACGAACAGATCGGATTTAATCATCCCCTGCCCGCTCTTTCTAGGAATCTTCTCCCCTTGAGCCACGTCAATGATATAGATAGAGAAGTCCACCAGTTCAGGACTGAACGTCGCAGCCAGATTATCCCCTCCGCTCTCGACAAAAATTAAATCCAGATCATGATGACGCTCCTTCAGCTCATCAATAGCCGCAAAGTTCATCGAAGCATCCTCACGTATTGCCGTATGAGGACACCCTCCGGTTTCCACTCCAATGACGCGGTCACCAGGAAGCACTCCATTCTTAAGTAAAAACTGCGCATCCTCTTTTGTATAAATATCGTTCGTGATGACAGCCATATTCAATTCATCCTTCAGCTCCCGTGTGAGCCGTTCGACAAGCATCGTTTTTCCCGCCCCGACAGGGCCTCCCACTCCAATACAAATTGGTTCCATCATTCCATTCCTCCCAATCTTTTTTTAAGACATAAACAACCGTACGTGCAGGCGCTCGTGCACCATCTGGGCGATTTCCAGTCCCGGGCTTCCAGCTCCCAGTTCCTCGATCGAAGCTTCCTGGATAACCCGGGCTGTTTTTTGCACTTGAGGCTGCAGAGCGACGAGGATTTTCTGCCCATCCGTCTGGCCGATAGGTATGCCCCGGACTGCGTTCTGCACCATTGAGCTCAATGAGGTGAATAAAAATGTTTCCAACGCCGCGGACCCGGATACCTCCATCGCCCCGTAAACGACAGCAAATACAAGGGCCGGGTGGCCGTAACCCTCTTTTTCCATCAGCCACTTATGATACTGTTCCAATGGGTGGGAAGGGTACAAATCCATACACAGCTTTGCCAGCCGCTTTCCCACCCGCTGATTCCCCTCCCGTGTTTCTCTTGCTGGTGTAGACGCATAAAGAAGATGATCCAGTTCGAGGATGAGATCCACTCCATCATTTTTAACTTCCTGAAAAGCCAGCCAGAAAGCCAGGCCGTCATTGTATGCCAGCTGCCGGTCCAAAAAAGCGGTCAGGGCCTCCTTGAAGCTCTTTGCATCTGTGATGACATCCTGCTGAATATACGTTTCAAACCCAAACGAATGCGAGAAAGCCCCGGATGGAAATTGAGAATCGCTGAGCTGCAGCAGTGGCATCCAATTAATCATCATGGTTGTGGCCGATATACCGGAAGGGCTCAGGCACCTTCCGTTCTTCCCTGGAATAGTCCAGGCCTTCATTCTCCAACAGTTCTTCAATGAGGTAGTCATACTGAACAAGCATTTCTTCCCCTTCAAACTGCGCAGGCACGTGCCGGTTGCCGAGCTGATGAGCAATGTCTCCCATTTCGCGGATGTTTTTCGGACGTATGACAAGCACATCATCCTTATGAACGCTTACGACAATCATGTTCTTCTCATCGATATGTAAGATGTCCCCGTCCGAAAGCTCTTTGTTTTTTCCGAGCCGGATACCGATTTCACGTCCATGGTCCGTCGTCACTCGCTGGACTCGTTTGAGAAGCTGCTCACTCTCCAGCTTTACGTATTCGACGTGCGGAGCCCGATTATTCGTTTCTGAAATATTACCTGCTACCTTTTCAATAATCATCCAATCACCTCAAAATAAGAAATACCGCTGCCCCATAGCTACCGTCTCTGCCGGTTCACAGTGGATTACTTTTCCATCCACTTTGACAACATAGGTCTGCGGGTCTACTTCAATAGACGGCGTTTCGCCGTTATGAATCATCGATTTTTTCGTTAAGTTCCGGACTCCTGAAATTGGCCGGACGATTTTTTCCAACCTGAGTGTTCGATGAACACCTTTTTGATAGGCGGATTGAGATACGAATGTCATAGCTGTAGAGGCTTTCGCTTTCCCGAGGGAACCGAACATCTCCCTGTACAGCACCGGCTGTGGTGTCGGTATGCTTGCATTCGGATCGCCCATTAAACTATGAGCAATCAAGCCGCCCTTTAAAATCAGCTCAGGCTTCACTCCAAAAAATGCCGGATCCCAGATCACTAAATCAGCAAACTTGCCTTCCTCTACAGAGCCGACATAGTCGGATATGCCATGCGTTATCGCCGGGTTTATCGTATATTTCGCGACGTAGCGCTTCGCCCGGAAGTTGTCACTGTGCTCACGGTCTCCCTCTAAAGGCCCCCGCTGCTTTTTCATTTTATCGGCCGTCTGCCACGTCCGGATAATTACTTCTCCGACCCTCCCCATCGCCTGGGAATCAGAGGAAATCATGCTGAACACTCCAAGGTCATGCATAATATCCTCAGCGGCAATCGTTTCTTTACGAATCCGCGAGTCCGCAAAAGCGATATCCTCCGGAACACTTGGATCCAGGTGGTGACAAACCATCAGCATATCCAGATGCTCTTCCAGCGTGTTCACGGTGTAGGGACGGGTCGGGTTTGTGGAGGATGGAAGAATATTCGAATATCCGGCCGCCTCAATAATATCAGGCGCATGACCACCGCCGGCCCCCTCTGTATGATAGGTATGAATGACCCGTCCCCCGATAGCTTCGAGCGTATGTTCTACGAATCCACCTTCGTTCAGCGTATCTGTATGAATGGCCACTTGAACGTCAAATTGATCAGCGACCCGCAGGCATGTATCAATCGTCGCCGCTGTCGTCCCCCAGTCTTCGTGAAGCTTCAGCCCCACGGCTCCAGCTTCAACCTGCTCCTGAATGGCTTCTGCACTTGTGGTATTTCCTTTTCCTAAGAATCCGAGATTCATCGGAAACTCTTCTGCTGCCTCCAGCATCCTCTCAATATTCCACGCCCCAGGGGTGCACGTGGTTGCCTTTGTACCCGTGGCCGGGCCGGTCCCCCCTCCAATCATGGTTGTTACACCGGAAGATAAAGCCGTTTCCATCTGCTGGGGGGAAATGAAATGAACATGGGCATCAATCCCACCTGCCGTTACAATCATTCCTTCAGCGGCAATGACCTCTGTAGAGGCCCCGATCACGATATCCACGCCATCCATCAACAGCGGGTTTCCTGCTTTTCCAATCGTTTGAATCCACCCACCCTTAATCCCGATATCAGCTTTGATAATTCCGGAGTGATCCAGTATGACCGCATTGGTAATGACAAGGTCAACTGCTTCATTCCTTAATGCAAGAGGGTGCTGCCCCATCCCGTCACGGATGACCTTGCCTCCTCCGAATTTCACTTCATCTCCATACGTCGTATAGTCTTTTTCCACTTCAATAAAAAGGTCCGTATCAGCTAGCCGGACCGCATCCCCTTTTGTCGGTCCAAACATATCGGCATACTGGCGCCGCGGCATCTCAAAGCTCATCATCCAGCCTCCCATTGACAAGTTGATTCAATCCATACACTTTTCTCTCCCCGGAAAAAGCAACGAGAGGAACTGTTTTTTCATCTCCCGGCTCAAACCGGACAGCTGTCCCGGCCGGAATATTCAAATGACGCCCCCTGGCTTCTTCACGATCAAATTGCAGAAACGGGTTCACTTCAAAAAAGTGAAAGTGGGAGCCGATCTGGACCGGCCGGTCACCTCTATTTAACACGGTGACTTCAACTACTTCCTTCCCTTCATTACAGCGGATCGTTTCTGACCTCAGGATAAACTCACCTGGTTTCACTTCATCTCCTCCTCATCGAATCGGCTCATGAACAGTGACCAGCTTGACCCCGTCGGGAAATGTTGCTTCCACCTGGATATCGGGAATCATTTCAGGAACCCCCTCCATCACATCCTCCCGGCTCAAAACAGCGGCACCATACTGCATCAGATCCGCCACCGTCCTTCCATCTCTCGCACCTTCCACCACTTCATAAGTAATAATCGATACCGCTTCAGGATAATTCAGCTTCAAACCGCGCTCCTGTCTTCTTCGGGCCAGATCAGCAGCAAGCACGATCATCAACTTTTCTCTTTCCCGCGACGTCAGTTTCATAGTTTCCTCCCCAATCTCTTTGTCCTACCCAGCTTTCCGGTCCCTGACAAGTTCAATGACAGGCCTCAGCGTAATCATCAGTCCTGCGATGATCAGCCATCCAAAGGACAAGTACGTCCACCCTTTAAAAAATTCAAGGCTGTACTGATACCCCGTTAAAAACATAATGCCTGGAAAAATAACGATGAACACGGCCGTTAAGGATAAAGCCCATCTCGTACAAATAACGGCATCTTTACTCAGCTGACGCTCGTTTTCGCTCATAAGAACCCTCCTCTATGGGATTTGCTTCTTCATCGAAGCTGTGGAACTTATCTTTCAAGGAGTCAAAATCAAACGATTGATTCGCATAAAGAGCATGACCAATGGATATGGCTCCACTCACTAAGAAAACTGTGATATTACCGAAGAACATCGGCTCCAGTTCCCCAAGCGACTGCACGGTGATTTCACCATAGATAGTGGAGGCTGAAACCAGCCATGCTGTAACACCAAGCACAAGCCCGGAGGACGCACCGTAAAAGGTCCCGGCATTGGTCGCCTTTTTCCAAAGCAGACCGAGGGTAACCGGGATGACAGCACCGCTGACGAAAATCCCCATTGCCATATATACAAAGCTTAGACTGATACCAACCTTAAACAACAGAATCGAAAGGACGCCCATCATCAATCCGAATCCAAGGGTCACTTTCCTCGACATCGCTAATAACTGGTCACTCGAAGCACCCGGGCGGATTGACGTCCGGTAAATATCCGTGACAATGATATTCGTAATAGCTGTCAGCTCGGCGGCTCCTGTAGACATAACCGCCATAAACAGCATGGCTAAAAATAAAATCGAACCGATACCACCCAGAAGGTAGGCCGCCATTTCCGGAGCCGCTGCATCCGGTGTCGATACCGCCACCCCAAGGCCGGCGGCACTGACACCAAGAAAAGTCGCAATCGCAAATGGAATGGAAAACCAGGCAAGCCCTCCGTATATGTAAGCTTTGGAAGCGGCACTATCCTTACTCGCAATCGCACGCTGCCAGTACGCCTGGTCTACAAAGACCGCTCCAAAATTACCGATAATATTAACCATTCCGAACAAAAGACCCGGTATGGAAGCCATCGTCAGCATCGAGGTGGAGGAAGGCATGCTCTGCAACCCTTCATAAATCGGATCAATACCGAACTTCACATAGATGGCAGCAGCGAAGACAGCCAAGATGGCAAAAATCATAACGGTGTTGAAATAATCAGCGATGAAGGAAGCTTTCAATCCACCAATCATGGTGTAAATCGTGAATGTGAGAGGAATGAGGAAGGCGGCGGCATAAATATTCATGCCTGTCAGCGAGTTCAAGGCAATGGCTCCACCAAGGACGACCATCGCTGTCACGAGTATGTTGGTCATCAACGCAAACCCCATAATTAAACGGTGATTTTTCTTATCAAAGCGCTGAGCAATGAATTCAAGAAAGGTATGAGCTTTCGGAGCCCGCTTCTTCAAGTTGATAGCCACAATCGCGAAAAGAAGCACCTGGATACAGGCACCAGCGGCATACCAGTACGGTCCGCTGATACCGTACTGAAACCCTGTAGCCGAGGACATCATTAACGTAGCCGCCCATGTCCAGGCAGCAATGATAGACGCACTTGCCAGACCGACACCAATGCTTCTGCCAGCAGTACTGAACTGTTCAGCGGTCATTTTCTGTTTTTTTCTGTGCTGCATCACAAGCGTAACGACAGTGAAAAACAATCCAAAAACGAGCAACAACGAATAACCAGCGTAAGTGGGAAGCATATTTTTCCTCCAATATTCTTAATATGCTGAATAATACAACAAATATCGGCGCGGAATCAACACCTCATGTTAGAAAAACTAACATGTTAATGTAAAGTAAGCGCTGACAACCCAGGCGTGCCATCGTTTCAAAAAAAAGGAAGAAAAAAACAAAAAAAGACGACCGATTGAATCGATCGTCTCCAGCTTCACCTATTAAATTCAATGATGTTTCCATCGGGATCCGTGATGTACACTTGATGCCATTCCGTTTTATTGACCGGCTTGTTCAGCATCTCCACTCCGTGCTTTTCCATTCTTTCGATAAACGCCTCAACATCACGGACTCTGACCGCAAAATGTCCGTCTCTGGAATCAATCTCTGTTGTACCACGGAGCGTTTTCCCTTCTTCATAAGCAATCAAGTGAATCTGTGTCGCTCCTACCTGATACCACGCGCCTGGAAAATCGAAATCGGGACGGTCGGGGCTTTCTTCAAATCCGAGCACTCCGCCATAAAATTGTTTGGCTTGTTCTATATCCGACACAATGACAGATACGTGGTGCAGTGATTCATACATGTACAGGTCCCCTTTCAAAAGTTACTCTGATATCAGTGTAATCCAATCGACCAGACTATTCCACTTTACGCTTCGCTTCATAAGCTTCTATAGGCTTATCTTTCTGACGGACGTTGGTCAGCCAGGCTTGATCGGCGTCGATCATTTTCTTCGCTGCGTAAATCAGAATGAACTGGATGACGATAATCGGCAGACCCATAAGGCCTGATACGACATTCAATGGGGCCAGACCGCCGATCCTCATTAGAATCAGGGCAAAAGCAGTAATCACAGCCGCAATGATAATACGAAGCATCTTCGGCGGCTCAAAACGGCTCATATCCCGCGTACTTGTATAGGCGGCAATCGTATAAGTCGTGGAATCGAGGGTCGTCGTCAAGAAAATCAAAGCAACAATCATAAAGATGACAATGGCGATTTCCCCGAAAGGAAGCGTATTTAAAATCTCCGGTATCGCTGCCATACGTGCTTCTTCTTCCACGAAGTTCAAAATATCAAGATTTCCAGTCAGGTAGCGGTGGACACCAAGACCGCCAAGCACCCCTGTCGCCAGCCAGGAAAGCAGCGTTGGAGCGAGCAGGTACGTGAGAATCATCTCCTTGATCGTCCGACCCTGTGAAATTTTTGCTGCAAACACACTGTGCAGCATGGCCCAGGTCGCACTGTAGGCGAACCAGAAAATCGTGTTGCTTTGAATATGCGAGGTTTCCCCCTGATAGACCGATTCCGTGTTCAAGGAAAAGTCCAGGTAGTTGCTCAAGAGCATCGATACACTATCTGTGAAGTAGTTCAGGATGAAAACACCGGGGCCCCCGACGAGAATAAACAGGGCTAAGAACCCGGCAATATACATGTTCCATGTACTTAACCGTTTGATCCCTTTTTCGATGCCGAGATACGCACTGAGGGAAAATAAAAAGACCCAGACGATGGTAACGATGATCGTCAGCGTGAAATTCACCTGGATGCCGAGCAGATGAGAAAGGTTCTGCGTAATGATCGGCGCCCCCAGTCCAAGCGTGACAGCTGCTCCGGAAAGAATACTGATTAAAAACAACACATCCAGCAGCCGGCCTCCGATGCCGTCTGTGAACTTATCTCCGAACAAAATCCGGCAGGCCTCTGAAATTCTCATCAGCGGACGTTTTTTTACGTGCAGTATGTATCCCATGGCTGGTGCTATCATGACAAAAATAGCGAACACTTGAAACCCCCATAAAAACATACTGTAGGCGTTCCCCCACAGCAGGGCTTCCGCAGAACCAGCCTCTACTCCGGCCGGCGGGTCGTTGGCGACAGACGTCCACTGGAGCATCCCCGTCCGCATGATCGTCGATCCGACACCCATCGCGACCAGAATGGACGCGTACTCAAAAAGGGTGAACCTCGGCTTCTCCTCCGGATTCCCAAGAACCACTTTTCCGTATTTGGAAAATGCCAGGTAAAGACCTGCGGCGATCAGTAAAATGCCATACCATAAGTATCCCCAGCTGAATGATGCCACAATCGAATCAAAGACCGTATTCATAAGTTCCAACGACTGTGATTCATACAGAGCGAAAGGGATACTGATGGCGGCCATCAGCAAAAGTGATGGAATGAATATTTTGTAATCAATCATGTTTTTATTCATGCTATCTCCTCCCAATTTCTGCATACCCGCTGAAAAACGAATTATAACGATATTTTTCTAATAAAATATTTCCAACGAATCATTCCCCTTTTCTTTCTTCGCTGTTCCGTTTACAGGATAGGTATGGAAGAAAAAAAAGACCCGCCGGATCATCCGGCAGGCTTCAGCGGAACCATTCCACAATTCCGATCATGCTGAGCAGTCCAAGGAGAAATGAGAATGTAGCTAGACGCTCATAACCATGACCGTGGGTTTCCGGAATCAACTCCTTATAAACGATGAACAACATCGCACCAGCAGCAAAGGCGAGCCCGTAAGGAACGAGGAACAAAGAGATATGAACCACGTAAAACCCGATAAAACTGGAGATGCATTCGATCCCACCAGTAAGGAGCGCCATGAAGATGGCTGTTCTTTTGGGAACGTGTTGATGAAGCAGAAACAAAGCCACAAGGAAACCCTCCGGTGCGTTCTGCAGGCCCATGGAAAAAGCGACGACCATTCCGAGATGCTCGACTTGACTGGCCAGGCTGGCACCGACCGACAAGCCTTCCGGAATGTTATGGAGAGTCATCGCCGCGACAAGCATCAGTGACTGGTGCGGCAGCCCGGGAGATTTTCTCGTATGATCCATATCTACATGTGGAAGTAGATACTCAAGCAGGTTCAATATGAGCGCGCCTCCGAGTACACCAATACAAAGCACCGTTACATTGGTCAGCTTCAAAGAGGCCGGAATAAGGCCATAGGTGGATGCTGCCATCATCACACCAGCGGTATAGGCGAGAATGCTGTCCATTTTCCGGTGGGATACCCGGCGGATCAGCAGGACCGGGAGGGCTCCCGCTCCCGTAGCCATAGCTGACAGGATCATAATCATCAGCGTCCCCTCCAACAGCTCCGCCCCCTTCCATCCATTGTTCTCTAGTATATGTACAGGCCGTTGGAAAAGAACGTTCTATATCAGTATAGCAATCTACTTTTCCCTGACCGCTGCTAACCTATTTTTTTAGTCTGCCGGCATCTGTCCATGCGAACCATCCCTGGAGGACATATAGTAGTAGGGAGTCAGAAGAACCTGTCTCATAGACACCCCTTTTGACTCGGACTCTCAAAGATGACATATGCCTTGGTATCAGAGAGAAATTTCCTCCAGGGCGGCGGCCTGAATCCCGGACATTTCCCCACCACCGTTCGATACGAACAGGCGTCATTCCTCCACCTTCCATCATTGTAGAGAGCACCTTGAACGTGACCATTGAAAAGAGGGTTCCTTCCTGCGGAACCCTTTTTCTTTTTGTTTATCCAGTCAATATTCCCAGACATCCAGACGTTTGAACTGCTGCTGGTAAAGAAACAGCCCCCCATGAAAAATCCCTTGCACGTGAAGGTCACCTTTTCCTGAATCTTCCTGGTGAACCAGGAAGGATACGTTCTCCAGCTCCTTTTCCACCGGAGATGGATACGTTTGATAGATTTCCTTATGCATTTCCGCGCTTTTCGCTGTGTATTCCTTTTCCGAATGGGAAGGGAGTTCAGGAGTGATCATCCCCCCCACTTCCACCGTTTCCTCAAAGGGAATCCGCTTACAGATCCGCTTCAAATCCCCCTGTTCCTGATAATCCACGGATACAGTAAAACACCCGCGCAAAAAGAGAAACGGGTACATAGGAACTGAGATGCGCATATCATGGACGGACCATTCCGTCTTTATAATGTCCCCGGGATGGCAAGGAACAGGAACACGTTCCCGGATTTCCCATTCCAATGGGACATGAGCAAGAAGAACAGGCATTTTCACCGTTTTTTCTATGCTCTGGTCTTTCCATGAATCCGACGAACCATCATGACAGACTGGACAGCTTGAAGAAGAGGATGAAGAAGAACTGGAAGAGGATTCACAGTCAAATAAATCATCGATCCCACTGCCTGAAAAGGGATCTTCGCAGCTTTCGTCCTCTATAACAGAGGAACCAGAACGGTGGTCTTCCGCAGAACGCCGTTCTACTGCCTTCTCCCTTTCATCGGCATCAGAAGATTCTGTGAGCTGCGACATGGCTTTTTGAGAAAAGTAATGACTCTTGAACTCATTGGAGGATTCAGCCATGGCAGAGGCAATATCTCCGAGAATGGGGTAGTCATCATCGGTTTTAGAAACGAAGGACGCTTCTGCAGAATCCTCCGACTCTTCCAGAAGCGCAGCTATTTCAGAAAGCACACCTTCCTCCTCTACCGGCTCTGGCCTATCATCAAAGAACCCTCCGCTGGATTCATCAAGCATCGAAGAAATTTCAGCGGCAAGGGACGACTTTCGTTTTCTTATTTCGCCTTCATTCATCGGTGTGCGGGTATTGTTTTCCACAGCCTTCTCCTCTTCCTCCGGTTTAAACAAGGCCATTTCCTCCTCTTCAATGGCAGAGGAAGGCAGAAACAACGGGCCGCCGTCCCTCGTTTCCTCTTCCCACTCCGACAGATGACCGCCCAGGAAACTTCCACGATCCTTAGGATTGACCCAGTGTGTCTGTTGAAAAGTAATGACATCACGTTTCATAGATATGAATGGACGCCTCCCTTCCTCCCTCTGTTCCTATGAATCAATCATCGTTGCTTGTCGATGCGACCCGAATCTGCTGTTTCTGCAGGACGTTCACGCAGATATCCAGCACCATCTTCTCCTCTATCTTTGTGAAATATCCTTCATGAAAAGGGGCTTTCCCTGGAAGAGGCATGCGGTCCACTGCTTCATCCCACTCCACAATCCGGCTCGACAACAGTTCACAGTAAGGCAGTTCATTATAAAATTGACTGCTTTCCTGATGATACTGGGAGATATCACTGCTGATATGCTGGTCTTTTTCCGGAAATCCCTCCGGTAAAGACTTTGAGCGGACAAAATCAAATTCCTCCCGTGTATTGTTCTTCGGCATCACCGGCATGGAAAGAAATTCGTGAATTTCCGTCACCTGTTCGAACGGAACATCCACTGTAAAAGAATGAAGGTCGGAAGCAACACTCTTATCCGTCGGCATTTCAATTTCACTGCACGGGCTGGCATATTGGATATTTTTTCGTACGAATCCTTTAATAAACAGTTTTTTAGATGGAAGCAGCAGGCGGCATTGGGTTAAGTGCACGCGCTTCTTAATATCTTTGATCTCAAGCACCGGCTCTGGAAAAGTGATGGTTTCACTGACATGAATCTGAAGCTTCAGTTCTGCGAGTACGACAGGAACCTTCGTCACAATCTTGCCGATACTTACATGCGGTTTCCTTTCACAGTGAAGCTCCAATCCGTCCTCTTCGTTAAACACACCTGTCATTTGTCTGCCCCCTAATCAAAATATACCCACATCGTATGTAGCTGCCCTTCCTGTGTCTGGGCTCTTATCCTGGTTTCAAGACATTGGCGGCACAGCAAAAAAAGATGACAGCCCTGATGGACTGTCATCTTTTTCAATTATAGAGCGTCTACGCGCACCTGTTGGTTTTGAAGCACTTTAATGGTGAATCGCACCTGCATTTTTTCTACAATATGGCGGAAGTACGCTTCATCAACCGGGCTGTCGCCAAACGATCCACGATCTGTTGCTTCGTCCCACTCAAGAATCTGACTGGAAACAAGCTCACAGAATGGCAGCTGGTTGTAACCTTGGAAACTTTCCTGATGGAACTGGGAAAGGTCACTGGACAGATACTGGTCTTTTTCCGGATATCCTTTACCAAGGTCTTGCGCTCTGAAGAAGTCATATTCGTCTCTACGGTTGCGAACAGGCAGTTGAGCTGGTGAATCCAATTCGATGGTAGTCATGCACTCAAACGGCACTTTCACAGTAAGGGATTTGATTTCAGATGATACACATTCACCCTCTGTATCATGACAAGGGGTCGCGTATTGAATGTTTTTACGGACATACCCTTTCAGGAACAATGGGAACGGACCTGCCGAAAACTGATCATCATCTCCTGCGGACGTACGCGTAAGCAGACGGCACTGGGTAATGATGACACGCTTTTTAATATCTTTGATTTCAAGTACCGGGTGTGGGAAGGAAATGTTAGCGACGAGGTTAGTCGTAACATTGTAGGCTCCCAGTTCAACCGGAATTCGGACGATACGCTCTCCGCTTGGAGTGATCGCAGTATCCGCACTTGAATTTGTACACTGTTCAATAGAAGCTGATTCATTCAGGTTGACACAGTGACGGTCATTTTTTCTCATGATGTTTTCCTCCTTTATAGTAACCTCACTGTAGTCTATGCTCTATGATTTCGAAGGCATGGTCACTTGCATTAGTATAAACGTGGAACTTTTTAGACAAGTTCCTGTAAAAGATTTACAGAAATGGTCCGCCCAAATCTACCAGAGGCACCTGGGGGAGTACTGGCACAGCCTGGAAAGCTGCGCATATGCTTTAACGTCAGGAGGTAGAAAATGAAAAACGAGCATATTTTCTCTGTAGATATCGGGAACAGCTGGTATAAGATTCTCGCATCAGATGACGGTGGTTTCATGGATTATCAAATCCCGAACGCCGTCGCTTTGTTTGATGAAGAGTTTTATGAAATGCCGTATGACGAGGAAGATGTGGATTATGAAGAAAACATGATTGTGGAAATCAAGAGCCCGGCTATCCAGGACCGACGGAACATTTACTACATCGGCAAGTCAGCGGTGAAACAGAGAAATGTCAGCCTGACTTCTTTTAACAATCAAAAGGTTGATGAAGAACGGACGTACATTCTTCTTTTTGCTGCTGCTGCTTACCACGCCCTGCTCGGCAGTGGTTCAGAAAAGGATGTCGAGTACACGATCGATCAACTGGCGGTTTCCCTGCCGACCACCCAGTACAAGCGGCGGAAAGATACGTTGAAAAACCGCCTCACCGGTACGCATACAATCATTTTCCATAAAGTGCCCGGGATCCGCGAACCGAAAGAAGCCGTGGTAACCCTTCATATTGAGGATGTCATCGTCGGCGCGGAAGGCGCTCTCGCCTATCTGGCTCTTACCCGCGATCCCGAAACGCTCGCCGTCTCCGATGAATCGCTCGTGAAAGAATCGGAGCGGGGCGTCATCATTGGAGACCTCGGAGGAGATTCCGTCGACTTTGTCGGTATCAAACATAATAAACCGGTAGCTTCTGTGGAGGGGGAGCCGTTCGGCATCAACCCTTTTCTCGATACCATCATACAAAAAGTAAGCCAGAATGAGCTGTACAGCTTCAACTCCAGATCAGAACTGGAAGAAAAACTGGCACGCGGCCAGTCTGAATGGTATGTAGAACCTTTTGCAGGCGTGAAAAAGGATATCAGCCGCTACATTCTCCCGCAGCTGCGATTGATGGCTGGAAAATACTTGGAGCATTTCGACCGCGTCCGTTCAAGTTCACACGAAATCAAGGGAGCGGCCCGCTACATCGCCGTCGGAGGCGCAGCGCAGATTGCCGAGCGTCAGATTCGTGAAGCTGCTGTGTCCTGGAGTGAAAAAGGACGTCCGATCGAATTGACATTCCCGGAGGAAATGGCCAAATTGAACGTACGGGGGCTGATGATTCTTGCTAAAATGCAGCTCTTCAGTAAAAAACAGACCGCTGACAGGTCATAAGGGCGAGAAGGTGAAACGATGCCACACACCTACCGTGATTACTTCAACGAAACCGTTGTCACCATACCTGAGAAATATATAGACGTCAGGACCGGACACGCGCAGGCTGTCGACGCGGATGTGATGAAAGAACTGGCCTACCACGCGGAAAACAATACACTCCAGCACTTCCTTCTTTCTGCCCTGCACCAGTACTTATCCTCACCGGCAGCAGGACGCACCTCTGGAGGAGACCCTGTACTCGAAGAGCTCCGCACCATCAAAGAAATGCTCACCAAAGGCGCCTTCCCATCCGGCGCATCAAGCATAACAAGCGTCCCGCCCCTTGCTGGTTCTGCTTTCATCGATCAAAAAGAAATCGAAGACATGTTGGAAGCTTTCGGAGGCTGAATCAGAAAAGCCGGCTGCGGCCGGCTTTTTTGATGGAGTCGATTCAAAGCGACACTCTGTAGGAATCTTTTTTTCAGCTTAATGAAGGCGGACAGCCGGGAGACAGGTCACCGCACAAAAGCAGGATAAATCCACAGTGATGCAGATGCCCGTACCTGCCAGATCACGAACTTCTTTTCCATCAATCTGGCTGCATGCCGAGTGTTTCTGTTTTGAATCATTCTTCCAATCCGACTTAAATACAAGCAGTTCCAGGACCGCACACCCATCATGGACATCTTTCACTTTGAAGAGGTACGTATGGACACACTTGAAGGTTTCTTTTTTTGCATGACACGAATACGTTGCCACGCCTGTTCCCTTGAAGGGATCACAGCCGCAGTAAAGAATGACCGGCACGGTATTCTTTTTCTTTACTTTATGATCCCCGAGCAGAGAATCAATGGACTGTTGGCATGACGTGTGGCAGCTGTCATCTTCCACTCTGTCCTGAGCGTAAACAATCGCCTCCAGTACATCTTCCACACAGTTTTTGTAATGCTTCATTTTTTTGGATTTTCCACAGGGGTCCTTATGTTTATGGTCATAACTGTAACTTGAGCTTTCATAATCATAACTCATCGTTTTCACTCCTTATTCATTCAGTCCTGATAGTATACGCCGCACATCCCATTCTGTTTGATATGTGCGCCCATGCTGTCTTGAATAACTTTTTCCTGAATTTTAAATAAAATTGTTTATTTTCCAAATGTTTGCTATATTGAAAGAGAAAATTGAATAGCGTTGTAGATACAGGTTCCTTTTCTTTCACAGAAGAGGATTAATAGGGAAACCGGTGAAAATCCGGTGCTGTCCCGCAACTGTAAATGGGAGTGTTCCGTACATACCACTGTCTTCACAAACGAAGATGGGAAGGTTTCGGACTGCGATGACCATAAGCCAGGAGACCTGCCTGTATCAGCAGACATCAAAACCTACGAGGATAGGAGGTGTTAAGTGCGGTCAGATGGTTTCCATATGGGCAGTTTTCTGCCTGTTTGTTTACTTTTCAATACGTATACTTAACAACTTCTAAAAAGAAGTTGTTTTTTTATGGTCAATATTTTGTAAGGGATGAGGTGCATGCCTGTTGGCGTCGCTAAAAGAAGAATTTTTGAACCACTTGAGATCCGGTATCATGCTTTATGTTTGTAGTGGCACGCCACACACACTGGAGGATATGTATGAAGCTCTTCAGGATGGACTGACGGATAAGGACAACGATCTTGTGCATTTGGAGGAAGCTTACCAACAGGTACTTCAGGAAATGACCGGCTGATCTCATGTTTTTTGTAAGCGTTTACTCAATTAAAGGAGGAACCACATGGATAAAACGACGACGTTTCAACCCGGATTGAACGGGGTGATTGCTGCGGAAACGAAACTTTCCTACCTGGATGTAGAAGCGGAGGAAATCGTCATCCGCGGCTATGATCTGATTGAGCTGGCTGAAAAACAGCAGTACATCGACTTGATTCAACTTCTTCTGAAAGGCCGTCTCCCTGCCCGACCGGAACAGCAGGAACTTGAGAAAACCTTAAAATTAGAAGCCCCTCTTTCCGGCAGTTTGGTTCAACTATTAGCTAAGCTCCCTAAAGACACTCATCCTATGGACGCCTTACGGACCGGAATCTCAGCTCTGGCCGGGTACGATAAAAACCTCGGTGAGCGAAAATACCTGGAACAGACGATCCTGCGTCTGCTGGCGAAAATTCCAGTGATGACAGCCGGCAGCTACCGCCTCCTACAGGAGAAAAGCATCCTGGAACCTGACCCGGACCTTTCCTACAGTGCGAACTTTTTGTATATGCTGACTGGCCGAGTTCCGGATGAGCAGGAAGCGTCGATTTTCGACCAATCCTTAATGGTGTACAGCGAACATGAAATGCCGAATTCCACGTTCACCGCCCGTGTCATTGCTTCCACCAATTCGGATGTATATGGAGCCCTCACAGGAGCTGTCGCTTCTCTTAAGGGGAACCTTCACGGCGGAGCCAATGAAGCCGTCATGCACATGCTGATTGAAGGTGGATCTGTCGAAGGTTTTCGGCGGCTGCTGTTGGAAAAGCTCGCCCGCAAGGAGAAAGTGATGGGCTTCGGCCACCGGGTGTATATGAAGAAAATGGATCCCCGCGCCTCCTTGATGAAAGAAGCTCTGCGGAAGCTGGCAGCTGTAAAAAACAGAGAAGACCTGCTTGAGTGCTGTGAAGCAGGAGAAGAGTTAATGAAGGAAGAAAAAGGATTGTATCCGAATCTGGATTATTATGCCGCTCCTGTCTATTATCTGCTCGGCATCCCGATTGATTTGTATACACCGATTTTCTTTTCCGCACGCACGCTCGGCATTTGTGCTCACGTGGCCGAACAATATACGGATAACAAATTGTTCCGCCCACGGGTTCATTACACAGGACCACGGGGACTGCACCCTTAAAGAGCAGCCCCCTCCCTCATCAAATATTTCAAGCAAAGGTGGAGATGGAAGATGAATGAAACGCAAGTGCAGCAGACTGGGGCCGATCCAGTGCTAAGAGAAATTGCTTCCTATGCGGTGCACGGGGAAATTACAAGTGAAGAGGCGATGGAAACGGCTCAATACGTTTTAATGGATACGCTCGGGTGCGGATTTTTAGCGCTCCGTTATCCGGAATGCACGAAACATCTGGGACCGATCGTTCCTGGAACGATTGTGCCTGACGGGGCACGGGTTCCGGGGACATCCTATGTCCTCGACCCTGTCCATGCCGCGTTTAACATCGGCTGCATGATCCGGTGGCTCGACTACAACGACACATGGCTTGCAGCAGAATGGGGACACCCTTCCGATAACATCGGAGGCATCCTTGCTGCGGCCGATTATATCAGCCGGACACGCCTCCGTTCGGGACAGGAACCGATGACGATGCATGAAGTCCTCGAATACATCGTGAAGGCGCATGAAATTCAGGGAATTCTTGCCCTCGATAACAGCCTGAACCGGGAGGGGCTTGACCATGTGCTCTTCGTAAAAGTAGCGACAACAGCTGTCGTGACCGCTATGCTCGGCGGAAAAAAGGAAGACGTTACAAACGCTGTATCCCAGGCGTGGATTGATAACTCCAGTTTACGTACTTACCGGCATGCCCCGAACACCGGGTCAAGAAAATCATGGGCCGCCGGAGACGCCACAAGCCGCGGTGTGCGCCTGGCATTGATGACGATGAAAGGTGAAATGGGTTATCCTACCGCCCTTTCTGCTGACGGATGGGGATTTCAAGACGTTCTGTTCAGCGGAAAAGAATTGACTCTTTCACGTTCCTTCGGTTCTTACGTTATGGAGAATATCCTATTTAAAATCTCCTTCCCTGCTGAATTTCACGCTCAGACGGCAGCGGAAGCCGCGATCCATCTGCACAGTCAGGTAAAGGATAAACTGGACGAAATAGAAAAAATTACAATTACCACCCATGAGTCAGCCATCCGGATCATTGATAAAAAGGGGCCGCTCCACAATCCGGCGGACCGGGATCACTGCCTCCAGTACATTACCGCCATCGGACTCCTGTACGGCGAATTGAACGCCGATCATTACGAAGATGAGACCGCCCGGAACCCGGCGATCGATAAACTGAGAGATTTGATGGAAACCATCGAGGAGGAGGCCTATACCCGGGACTACCTTGATCCTGACAAACGTTCCATCGCCAATGCCGTCCAAGTATTTTTCTCAGATGGGACTTCCACAGACCCGGTTGCTGTGGAATACCCGATAGGTCACCGCAGACGCCGGGACGAAGGCCTTCCATTATTATTGAACAAGTTTCAAAACAATGTAAAAACCCGTTTTTCATTCAAACAGACGAATAAAATATTGAACCTGTGCGAAGATTACGAAGCTCTGACCAGGACGACGGTCCCGCAGTTTATGGACGAATTCCAATTGTGATGAAGGAGGAATGACCGATGACATGGCTCGTACAGACCGCCTCAACACAGAAAGAACGTGCTCAAGTATTTAAACATTTAATGAAAAGCGGGAACCTGTTGAAAATCCCCGGCGCCCATGATGGAATGAGTGCCAAAATCGCGAAGGACCTTGGTTTCCAGGCCCTCTACTTATCCGGAGCCGCTTATACAGCCAGTCAGGCGCTTCCGGATCTCGGTCTTATTTATTCCAATGAAATGGCTGAGAAAGCCCGGGAAATCGTCCGGGCTTCCGACCTTCCACTTCTTGTTGATATCGATACGGGGTATGGAGGCGTGCTGAACGTGGCAAGAGCAGCGAAGGAGATGGTGGAATCTGGAGCCGCCGCTGTCCAGATTGAAGATCAGCTCATGCCTAAAAAGTGCGGCCACCTAAACGGAAAGCAATTGATCCCCCAGGAAGAAATGATGCAGAAAATCCAGGCCATCAAAGAAGCCGCTCCCGATTTAATTGTTGTGGCCAGGACGGATGCCAAAGCGGTCGAAGGAATCGATCAAGCAATCAACCGGGCCCAGTCTTATATAGAAGCCGGAGCAGACGCCATCTTCCCGGAAGCTTTCATAAGCGAAGAGGATTTCAAACGGGCCTCTTCTAATCTGAATGCTCCTATTCTCGCCAATATGACGGAGTTCGGACGGACCCCCTACTACACAGATGAGCAGTTTGCCTCCTTCGGTGCGGACATGGTCATTTATCCAGTTACTTCCCTGCGCGCGGCAGCGAAAGCCTATGAACGGGTCTTCTCTGAAATTATGGAAAAAGGTACGCAGGAGGAGAAGCTTCAGGATATGCAGACGAGACAGGAACTCTATGAAACCATTGATTATTATGACTACGAAGCCTTAGATGAAAAAGTAGCGAAAACCATCCTCCCGGAAATCGACAGCAGAAACAAATAACTCATCCATGGATTTAAACAAGTGTTCCATATCATGTAAGACCTGTCCGGTGTTGAACATTTGACCCGGGGACAGGTTTTACATTCACCGCTTAACCGCATCCACCACTTTAAGCTGGTTATCATGAACATTTCCTTTTAAAAAAGCTCTGTTAAAGTCTGTTGTTGTTAATTTAAATGATTACTAAATCGTCTCCGTCTGGAATTAGGGTCCGGTCCGTTGTTTAACTCAGAGCATGGGATGGCAGGGAAAACCGTCCGCTTTCCGCGGGGAACGATGAGCCTCCTCGAACTTCGTTCTCCGGGGTCTCACCTTGTTCCTTTTTCCCGCAGGAGTCTACCTGTTTTCCCTGCCATCCCTTTCGTAGTGGTGTAACGGACTTCGGTTATATCCTTTCTAACTACCCTTCTTTGAAGAGGCGGCCTTGGGAATGGCGAGACTCCTGTGGAATGAAGGTACATCGTGAGACCCCGGAAGGCGCAGCCTGAGGAGGCTCACGGTACCCCACGGAAAGGGAGTCATTCCCAAGGCCGCCTCATACAAACCCCATGAGAGAAAGGGGTGATTGGAGCTCACATGTTAAATAACAAGACCAAGCAATAACAAAGCCTTTAAAAAAGAAACGGGGTTTCCTCCCGGACCGGTCCATTAATGTGACGACCGGCCACTTTAGTCAAAAAGTCCGTCTTCCGGCGGACTCTGCCTCTTTTTAAGGAGAAGAATGTAGTTTTAGCTTCAAACCTCCTGATCTTTTCTTTTATACTTAGAGGAAGTACAGAAAGAAAGGATAGGAAGCTATTGATGTTATACATATGGAAAATCGAAGAAATCATCCAGCAGACGATCAGCGACCATCAGCTCGATATCAACTGGGCCGCGGACAATCAATTGAAGGCTCCGATGAGCTTTAACGTCTCCAACAATACACTGACCTTTAATTACCTTGAGGTGAACGGCTTCATGAGCAAAGCCCATCTGGGCATCGCAAAGGAAGCTTATGTACAGCTGATGGTTTGTCATGAACTGGGGTATTACCTTACGTTCAAAAAGCATAAGCACGACCTCCGCACACTCATGTACGGGGAAGACGAAGAAATTGCCGCATTGAAAGCGACGATTGAAACGAACGCCTGGGATTACGGACGGACGCTCGTGCCTGAGTCATTGAAGGAGGCGTACGATCAGCTCCGCCGGCAGAACGAACAGCTCCTCCGGGGACTTTGATTGAATCCATCCATTGGAACTATTCTTTCAGCCGTTTTTAAGGATTATAATAAAATCATCGTGTCGGAATAAAGTTCTTTTCCTATTTTTCTCATCTTTTTAGAGGATTTTTACTTTTTTTGGAGAAATAGTAAACTATAATACTTTGACTGTCACTGCTCTCATTGATTAGGCTTATAAAAAGGATGGTGGATGGTTTGTTCAAGAATCGTATATTCAAGAATATTCTATTCCAATGGATGCCGCATAAGGAACAGAGTGTTTGCGAGCGTAAACTCGTCAAGGCGATCAAGCGCTTGAAAATTGAAGATTTTCATTTCAACTGGGATCGGAACAGCTGTTTTATTGAGTTTTCCTACCAAGGAGAAGTGTACAGACTGGAACATTCGGTGGACAAAGCTAAGGAACGCGGGATTATCTTAAGAAATGGCCTGGACTGTCTGAATGAATTGACCCAGTCTCTGGAAGATCTTGGTGTCATCATCGACCGCGGCATGTACAATTTCGAAACGTGGATCATCGGAATGAGGCAGCCGAAAGCAGGAATATCCGCTGCAGAGTATGAAGAGGAGTTTCATATCCGGTATAAATCATCCGCTCCTAAAGCCCCTTCAGAATTCGCACGCCCTGAGGATGCCGCCGCATTCCGTGAGCCTTTACCTGAATACAACGATCAGGAAAAAAGCTATCAGCGATTTTAAAACAAAGAAAGCCTGAAGGTATCCCCTTCAGGCTTTCTTCATGAATTCTCCCCCCACACAGACACTTCCCTTTCCTTCACATATAGTAGAAAAATAAGGAGGTGTTGATCATGGGGGTCAATACAGGATGCAGCGCAGAATTCTGGGGGGCACTTCAAAATATCCCTCAATGGCCGGAAGCCTATTCCATATGCGACCGTGTGAATACCGTTTTCGATGTCTGCATTTACAAAGATAACCTCAACCTTTTATTCGCTCTCAATCTTCCCATCCCTTCCACCCCGACACAGGAACTGGCTCTGGAAGGAACGGCCGCTCTTCTTAATGCCGCACATCCACTCGTGAACTATCCACTTACCGAAGATGAAGTCATTGCGATTTTCCAGGAAGCTGTTGAAACAGAAAGCTATGAAGAAGCCATCAGCCTGTTCGCTGCCTACAACAACCTCTACTGTCCACTGTCATAAACCAACAGTTTGGACCCATCCCCTGAGTTTCAGGGGTTTTTTTATCATGCGGATCCAGGAAAGGAACGTATCACATGAAGACGAGCAAGTGGAGAAAATATCAATGGATGAAGCAGTCCGATGACCTCCGCCCTTTTCTGCCGGAAACGAAACGACTCACCCCCGATACAATGGTGGATATGGTGAAGAGACATAAACAGGTCATTTTAAAGCCTGCGCGCGGATATAAAGGCCGGGGGGTCATCCAGCTGTCCGATTTAGGGAACGATTCCTTTGAATGGCACGTGAATCATAAAAAAATCCGGTCCTCCCGTTTATCCGGACTTTATGAGCATTTTACCAACACGTACAGCACCGGACGTTACTTGATCCAGCAGAAAATCTCCCTCGCTGAAATCGACGGATGTCCGTTCGATTTCCGGGTTATGGTCCAGAGGAAATCAGCGCAGACCGACTGGCATGTAACAGGAAAGCTCGCCAGGGTCGCAGCCGCCCCTTTTATCGCCACCAACTATACAAAACAAATGCTGCCTGCGGAACAAGCCGCATCTGCGGTCATTGGAAAAGCAGCGGCCGTGGACCTTATGAAGCGGATGGATCAGCTCGGTTTACATGCTGCCCACCACATCGCTCCTTATTATGTGGAGCACCGGCTTTTCGGTCTCGATATAGCCATAGATAAGGACGGTCATTTATGGATCATTGAAGCCAATACGAAACCGGATATTGGGATGTTCAGAAATTTACCGGACCTTACTGCCTATAAGACGATCCGTTCCTACAAAAAGGGTTAAGCTTTACCCGAAAATCCGGTCAACGATTTGGCGTAGGCGAGCGGGGAACGGTAGATGCTGTGCTTCAAAGATTCATCCCCGATCCTCACAAGGCTGGCGTGGCCATAGTTGGCATTCACTTCGAGAAAATAAAGATCTCCCTTGTCACTAATGATGAAATCGAGGGCGATATCCCCAAAGTGACCGACGGACTCATCCAGACGGGCGGCAGCCAGCAGACAGGCGGCTTCCACTTTTTTCTCCAGTCGTGTGCGTTCTTTTTTTCCAATTCCGTAAAACTGTTGGAGAGCGTCCGTCCCTTTCATTACTTTTTCGGTATACCTCAAATTGGTGATGACACTTCCCGTACGGGCGATTCGTCCCACAAATCCGCGCATCTTCCACGAAGAATCAGGATCTTTTTGGACATAGGCTCTGAAGTCCACTTGTTTTCCATCCATTGCATAAGGAACTCCTTGTTGAATCAGTCCTCTTTTCCTGTCAGGAATATCCGAGAGATACGCTTTCAACTGCTCTCCGCTGGAAAATACCTCCTGCTTCTGTTCTCCTTTCAGAACCCTTGTGACGATATAGCGGTTGTCTTTCTTTTTCATTTGAATCATGCCATACCCTTTGGCACCGAACTTCCGTTTCCAATAAACGATGGAATATTGATCCATCAACATCATCAGCCGTTCGTCTGTGGAATATTTTTCTGTATGGGGTACAAGCTTTTCTGTCGCCGGGTCCTGTTTGAGCGCACAGTAAAACCCCCACTTTCCGGCACCTCTTCGATTAAAAAAACGTCCGGCGGTCAAGTCATCCAACAGTCGATAGGTCCGCTCTCCACCGGCACTCGGACGGCTGAACACAGCACTTGGAAAAGGAAAAGTCCCCATACAGAAGCCGTTTTCCACACCGGCAAAGCCATATCCGGTCACCGACTCCCCCTTCGATCGAACTCCATTCCTCGGAAAAACAATGACAAGGCCTTTTAAGTTTTTGTAATCCACCACCCAGCGGCGCATAATCCTTAAGACACTCGGACGGATGTTTTCCAGAGAAGCCCCTCTTAAAATCCCAAGGACCGGACCAAGATGAAAGCCATCTTTTTCAGACATCCATTCAAAGTCAATATCCTCAGGAATGGTCAGACCATGAAGCAGGTCATGGGAAAACTCCACCACATCTTCGTTCACATGGTTGTGGTAAAAGACAGAGGTGCTCCGCTTCCAAAGACCAAGGTGAACATCCAAAGAAGTCCCCCCCTCCCGGCCCAGCACTTCTTTCATAGAAGGATGGAAAGCAACGGACGCCCGGCTCAGCTCTGCATTCTTTTTTATAAACAAAGGGCTCCCTCCAACTTGTAAAAACCATCGTAGTAAAAGTTAGTCACACGCTTCTATTGTCCACGAATACCATATGCTGTACCTCAATCCAATGAGAGGGGATACAGGATGCACGGCGCCATTCACATTCAAAAAGAACATGGGGAAGGGCGGGAGTTCCACCTCCCACACCCCATCCTTCAACAGCTGTCTATTCAGGAGGAAACTCCGATGATCGTCGAGTTCGGTTCAAAAGCTGCGGCTGTCACGATAAAAGGAACGAAGGAACGACACGCACGCCTTTTCTCACGGATTGCCGATGAACTGCTTTTCCCTGACCAGGGACGTTTTCAACTGCGTCATGATGAGGGTCATCTCAGGATCGGTCCTCATTTAGGAATATTAGCGGCAGGCAGGGAAAAATACCTGCCCGGTAAAAGAAAACGGTTCAACCATGTGCTGCAGAATGATCCGCTCCAAAACGGCATCCTCACCATTTTTTCTATGGACAGTATTCAATCCAGGCACACGCAGTTGAGCGGATACATGTATAACCCCCTTGATGAAAGCTGGGAGAAAAGACTTCTCCCCTACCCCGATGTTGTGTATAAGCGCATGTCGTTGAAGAAAGAGCTGAAGTTGAGCTTCGAACGTCACGTAAGCGGTGCCGTCTTCAATCAAGCGGTTTATTCGAAATGGCAGGTCTATCAGTACTTAAAGAAAGATCCAATCCTCCTTTCGCACCTGCCTCCTACCGCTCTTTATACAGGAGGTCCCGAGGCCGTCGATTGGATGAATCAGTGGGGATCCTTATTTTTAAAACCTGTCAAAGGGTCATTCGGCCGTAAAACCATTCACATTTCCCCTTCTGCCGGGAGCCGGACATGGCATGTACGGACGAGGGAAAATGGAATGAACTTGGAGAAATGCCTGCCTCCGGAAGAAGCAGCCAACCATCTGGATAAAATCATCGGTCGAAAACCCTACCTTGCACAGAAATGTCTGGACATTGCGTTCAATCACCAAGTGATCGATTACCGGGTCTACCTGCATAAGGATAGGCAGGCTCAGTGGAAAGCTGCTGGATGGGTCGCTAAAACAGGTGCTCCACAAAGCATCATCAGCAATCACGCCGGCGGTGGTCATGTCTCTTCCGCAGAGGATGTGGTGAGGTCTTGCTTTTCCCTTTCCAAAGAAGAGATCGACCATCTCCGTGAAGAGATCTTTTCCGTGTGCTGCCGGGCAGCTGAACGCTTAGAGCAGGAGTCCGGCACCGCTTTTGGCTATTTTGGTGTGGATATTGCTTTGGATCAAAAAAGAAAGATCTGGCTGATTGAAATGAATCACCGGTATGTGGATGACCGGCTCCCCCTTTATGCAGGAGATCATGCGTTGTATTGGCACATACAAAAATCCTACGTAGATGCATTGAAAGGTATGTGTGGTTTTCCACAGGAACATCTCCCGGGCCCCCGGTAAAGAAAGGGACATGGAAGGTTATGGACTGCATCGTCTTTTTAGAAACACACAAATCCGGATCCAGCAGAGATGCCATCGAGGCAGCCGTGCAGATGGGGTATTTCACCATCCTCCTCACTCAGCAGCTGAAGAAGATGTACCAGCGCGAAGAGTATCCCGATGTGCATCAAATGATTTTCGTCAAAGATTTACAGGATAAAAACGTCATTTACGAGCAGCTGGCGATTATAAATAAACAAGAAAAACATATCAAAGCCTTCGTTAGTTTCGTCGACCCTTTTGTTCGTCTGGCTGCAGAAATGGCAGCTGAACTTGGTTTAACTTCCCTGTCTGTTTCCGCGTTGTATCATATGGAAGATAAAACAAGGTTCAGGGAAATTTTAAACGGACACCCCGCGGCTCCGAAGCATGCGGTTCTACCTTTGGAGAAAGATGCTGATCCATCGTTTCATACTTACGCCGATCAACTGCCCTTTATTTTGAAGTCCCCGGTTTCCAATGGCTCCAAAGACGTTCTCTTAATCAAAGACCAGGAGGCTTTTCTGGATGCCTGCACCTATTTCAAAAGGCAGTCCGGTCTGTCCTCCCTCCTTCTAGAAGAATATGTGGAAGGTCCCCAGTATCTGATCGAGATCATTGTCGACCATGGAACGGTTCAGCTGGCCGCTGTCATTGAACAGATCATCTCAAAAGAAGCCCGCTTCATCATCACCGGCTATCTTATGCCGGCGCCGCTCTCTGATTCATGTACCGAAGAACTGCAGACGACCATCGAAAGTATCGTTCACCATCTGGGGCTCACGCATGGCACATGCCACGCGGAAATGAGGAAGACGCCCTCCGGGTGGAAACTGATTGAAATCAACCCCCGGATATCCGGGAGTGCTGTCAACCAGCTCATTTATGAATCCACCGGCATTTCTTTAGTAAAGGAAACGTTGAAGTTGAACCTGGGAGACAGGATTGACTGCACCCCGAAGAAACAGCTCTCCGCCTATGCTCACTTCATCACCATCCAAGGCAGGGGAAAGTTGATGAAAGTGACGGGAAAACAGAAAGCCAAAACGATGGAGTCTATAAAAAAAGTCTACGTAAAGCCGCGCAGAGGATCGATTTTGTCCGCTCCCGTATCCATGGGACACCGTTATGCGTATGTCATCGCTGCTTCACCGGACCAGGACGAAGCTGTCAGCGCAGCAAAATCAGCAGCGGAGAAAATCAAATTTCATTTAGAACCGATATAGGGTGTGGAATATGACACGGATCGGAATGCTTCATTACCGCCAAAAACCGCATCACGTCACGAAAGCTTTTGCTTATGCAGCTGCCGCAAAAATGTATGGATCAGATTTTTTCTACTTCTCTTATTCAGGGATTGATTTTGACCACAGACGCATCAAAGGGTGGATTTACCAGGAAGGATCCTGGCACGAAAAGGATCTCCCCTTCCCTGAAGTCATCATCAATATCAGTGCGCCCAGATCCTCAAAGCACAAGGCCGTCAGCCGTGCTCTCCGCAGACAGATCCCGTTTATCAGCCGATCGATTGGCAGCAAGCTGACTGTCTATAACAAAATCAAACGAGGAAAGACGTTTGCGGGCCACCTGGTTCCCAGCCACCCGCTTCAATCAACGGAAGATGTCCATTTGTTTCTTCAAGCTCACCCGGAGGCCGTCATCAAGCCTCACTCAGGCCGGAAAGGAGAATCCATCCACTTCATTACAAAGCTTGAGGATGGATCGGTGACCTGGCAGACCGGATTAGAGAAGCAGACCTGTCCGCGGGAGGTTTGGGAAAAGAAAGTCACCGACCTTCTTCAAAACAAAAAATATTTGATTCAGCCGTATATCGACAGTCGGACGAATGCGGGATTCAGCTATGACTTCCGCCTGCATGTCCATAAAAATGAAGAAGGCCGGTGGCAGACGGCCTTAATCTATCCACGAATCAGTGGAACCAAGCGATTAACAAGCAATGTCAGCCGTGGCGGCTACCGTGGAGAGCTTGTGCCCTTCCTAAAGGAAGAATTCGGCCGTGAATATTACAATATCAAACAGCTCCTTGAGTACTTTGCCGTGCAGTTCGCCACGCATTTCGAAACGTTATACCCCGGACGTTCTTTCGATGAACTCGGGATTGATGCAGCCGTTGACCGCCATCATAAGCTGTGGGTTTATGAAGTGAACTGGCGCCCTGGAAGCCGTCACAGGGAGTTTTCCATTGCCCGGCATATGATTCCTTATGCTTGTTACATGGCTCAGCAGTATAAGAGCTGAAAGCTGATCGAAAGGGGATGGAAAGGTTGAAGGATCATACGAGTCTATTGAAAAGCTTTGAAATACTTTATCAACAGCAGCGGGAACTTCAGGGAGATCCCTCAGATCCATGCAGCCCACTCCTGGCTAAACTCATGCGTATCGACACCATCCCCTTCTGCTTCTATGGACAGCACTCCTCCATCCCGTTCTCCGCAGAGGGAACCACGCGTGGAGAAACGTTTCAAACGTGGTGTTTCCGCATTGAAGCCATTGATAAACAAGAAAAAAACGTCCTTCTATCCCTTCTTCAGCCTTTTACGATTTACGGGGAACCTGCAGGATGGATGGAAGAAATCTATGCCTTAAAGAGGACGGATTGTCTGATAACCCGGCCTGTTCAATCTATTTCCTCCCTCTCCTGTTTGAATATCGATTTACTGAAACGGGACATTATCGTGGAGCCGAAATGGTAGAATTCCGGCTCCTGTGCAAAGGAGAATCCTGTGAGAAAACTATCAGTACGTGACCTTGTGAAAGAATTGGATGGTGTGGTTGTACGTGAGGGCTCCCTGTCCGTTGTAAAAAGTGTCGTCACCCGTGTGAAGAAAGTAAAGCCAGGCTGCCTATACTTCTGCCTGGATGCAAAAGCACCGGCGGCCCAGGAGACAGAGCAGCTGCCATCGTGTGTGATAATCACAAGCCGCCCGAAAAGACTTCCAGCCCTCCGCGGGAATATTACGGTTATTCAAGTGAAAAAAACAAGGGAAGCCTACCATCGCTTCCTCGCCTGGTACCGCCGCCTCCTTTCCATTCCTCTCCTTGCCATCACCGGCAGTTATGGAAAAACGACGACGAAAGAGATGGTCAAGTATCTGTTATCAGAGCATCACCACGTAAAAGCAACGAAAGGAAACTACAATCTCTTCCGTTCGAACGCCGGGGTTTTCACAAGGATGAACGAGCATACCGATTTCGGCATCTTCGAATTCGGCGTTGGAAAGAAAGGGCATCTGGAGAAATGTGTCCGCTGTTTCAGCCCCTTTTCCGTGTTGATAACCGGGATCGGAACGGATCATATTGAACGCTATGGATCACAGCACCTGTATGCTGAGGAAAAAGCTGAACTACTCAAAGGTGCGGGAGTGGATCAACCTATTTTCCTGAATTCAGAATGTGACCATTCCAAACGCTTCGCTCGATCCCTTCCTCCCGGGCAGATCATCTGGTTCGGGACCGGTGAACAGGCGGATTTCAGAGGATCCCACATCAGATATTCGGAGGAAGGAATGACGTTCACCCTCACCCATGCTGAAGAAAACTATGAAGCCTTCGTGCCTGCTTTTGGACTTCATATGGTCCGCAATGCCCTCGGCGCCATAGCTGCCGCCCATACCTTCGGGGTGGATATCGAAACCCTGCTGCAGCGGCTTCGAACCTTTCCACCTTTGAAACGCCATTTGGAAATCACCAACGGCCTGAACGGATCCATATTAATTGATGACTCCTGGAACTCCAACTCCGGTTCCATCGAAGCTGCCCTTGCCGTATTACAGGAAAAAGCACGCGGAAAAAACAGTGTAGCTGTGCTCGGACAGATCAATGAGCTGGGCCCTGAAGAAATTCAGGAGCATAAGAAAATCGGACGCCTCATTTACAACAACCAGCCCGGACGGCTCATTACCATCGGAGAACGAGCGGCCGTCATGGCCAGAGAAGCTGTGAAATGCGGGATGAGAGCGCGTCACGTATATATGTGCGGCACACCAGAACGAGCGCTTGAGCTGATTCAAAAATTTGCAGATGACCAGACCGTGTGTTTAATTAAAACATCGATGCGGGACTCCTATAGTCATTTCATCCGCGTCCTCAAAGACGAAACCTAAAAAAGCAGCCCTTCCCTTTATGGAAGGGCTGCTTTGGCTGTAGAAAAAGCCTGTGTTAACAAGTTAGAGTTGTTCATTTGTCGTGTGAAGGGTCACTTTCCGCTTATCGGTGGATGAATGCCGCGGGCACGCCCTCAGCTAACTTGGTCAGGAAGGTCGCCTGCCCAAGTGGATCTTCGGCCCGTGCTGTTCCCGCAGGCATCACCACCGAACGCTCCTCGTGCCGACATTAGAATATAGAGGAGAGAGATGTTGCCCTAAGCAGGTTCGCAGATTCAAAAGAACGGCATGGGCTGCGCTATTGCTGCTTGCGTGGAAAAGAAAAAGGGGAGGAACAGGCGCTGATGAAGGCTGCCTGCCGGAATATGAAAAAGATTGTCCTCCATCCAGCAAAGGTGAGTTGGGTGAAGGAGAGTCTTTTTCAATGTTAAAGAACTCCCAAGGAGCGGTGCCCCTTCCACTCCTGCGGAAGAACGAGTGGTCCGAGATCACCGAGCGTGGTTTTTGCGAGGAAGCTCGGGCGCTCGTCCGCGGAAAGGGAAGGGGCCTTCGCTCCTGGCGGCAAGAAAGAAAAAATCTCGTAAAGAAACAGGGGTCTCTCTACAAGCTGATCAGCCCTTCCATTCATGGAAGGGCCCCTTTTTCCTTTGCTGCTCTTATTGAAAGCCCGCCACTCGTTTCGCATACAGCATATTGGCTGTACGAATACGGTTGGCAAGTTCTTTGTCTCCCGTAAAAGAAGCAACAAAATCATTCGGATTCCGATGATTGATTTCGATCAACCACACACACCCGTGTCGATCCACACCGATATCGATGCCCAATTTACAATAGTGGAAACCGCAGTTCTCGATGACCTCCGATGCTCTTAGAGCCAGCTCCTCGATCTCACGGATTAGAGAAGACACTTTTTCCTTATCCTTAAACATCCTCTCCAGCAGGACGCCCGCAGGTTCAATCTTCCCCCCTTGATGACGGTTACTGACAATCTGACCTTCCTGGCTGGTCCTTCCCATCAGAGCAAAGTTCTCCCAGATTCCTTCCCCGTTTTTCACCATAACCGCCCGGAAATCATTGACCCTCCCCTCATATTGAAGGTCGAGGCCCTGCTGAACGATCACCTCACTGCCCGCAAAGACGTCCTTTAAGAAAGTCAGCCCGTCTTCAGATCGAGGGAATAAAAACTCTTTTTTATCTTCGGAATGAATATAGATCACCCTTATCCCTTTCTCTGTACGCAGCACCTTCGCCACACGTTTTCCCTGCATCCCTTTTACAGGCTTTATATAAACACAAGAATGAGCCTCCAACATCTCAAGAAAATCTACTGAATGCTGGAAAATCTTCGTTTCGGGAAGGTACGGCTTCAAAAACGAGGAGGACTGAAACCACGTATACATTTCCCACTTGGTAAACGTTCCGGAGTGAAAAATACGGTCTCCGATGAATTGGTGAAATTGCTTCTGCCATTTCTTCTTTAGTGGAACACGCTTGAAAATGACCTGTGGAAACGGATAGATTCCTGCCGTCCATTCCCTTTTCACAGGATCAAAGAGATACCCAGCCACCAGCCGTTTATCCACGTCCACCGCTTCATTGGAAAACGCAATGACAGCTCCACCAAAGGATTCGTAGTTCTTCACATAACGACGCAGCTTGTGCAGCATATCCTGCAAACCTTCCAGGCGGCTGGAGGCAACGATTCCTATAATAGGTCCAATATGAATGGTGTTTCCTTCACATTTCACTTCATAATGGGGCTGCGTGGGAATCATCAGGATACCGAGCGCATCCTCTGACAAAACCATCTGACCTGGGTCTATCCGTTCGGATGTCTGCAGCACCCCCTGACAGGACTGAAGTCCGAACTCCCAGGTGTATACCCGGCCGTCCTCCAGCCCCTCTTTCAAGGCGGATGATGGGTGAAGCGTGATGACTGTTCCCATCCCCTCTCCTTTATTCACGTGATACATACGTGTCCCCCCTGTTCATTTTCCGTCTTCTTTTATATGTATGAACAACAGGAAAGAACATATCTTTTCTTCCTTCTGTATACATAGGATAAATGGAAACCCGGGAGGTGAGACATATCGTAAAAAAAGAGACCATCGGCATCATCCTGCCTGACAGCACCTGCGACCGGCTGGCAGAGGAGGGAAGTCAAATCAATGTCCGTGCATATCAGGAGGCGGCGGACCAGTTCAAGTTGACGGCCGCCTTTTTCAAGGTGAAAGATGTCCAACCCGGCAGGTCGACAGTAAAAGCATGGATCAGCAGTGAACATCGATATGAACAGCGGACGATTCCTCTTCCACAGATCTTGTATTCCCGTGGCTTTTTGTCCAGGAAGCAGCAGAGGTTCCTAACTAAATCAGGCATCATCTTCTACAATCACAAAGGCTTTAAACACGATAAATATCGGATGCATACGATGATCAAAAAAGACCCTGAGCTCCGCCACTGTCTGCCGCGGACAGCAAAAGCAGACCCAGCCGTTTTAAAAACCATGATGGCCTCTTATGATTCTGTCCTCTTGAAGCCTGTCAACGGCAGCCTGGGTGCTGGAATTATGCATATAGAGAAGATCTCAAAGAACAGCTGGCGGTTGGAATACCAGGTGAAACGAAAGCAGTGGAAACTTGAAACGTTCCAGGAGGAAATGCCTGAAGTGATCTTGAAAGCCTTCGATGCCAGGCCTTATCTCATTCAGGAAAAGATTCAGCTTGCTGCCTGTGAAGGAAGGCCCTTCGACCTGCGCGTCGTTGTCCAGCGCAATCACACCGGAAACTGGGTGGTCGCCGGTATTTTATGCAAGGTGTCACCGAGTAAGGATCAATTCATCACGAATCTTAGTCAAGGAGGGCAGTCGCTCAGCTTTGAAGAAGTGTTCACCCACCATCCTGACTTCCCACTGATTCCAACAAGAGATGGTATTGAACAAAAGGCTGTCCAGCTGGCCCGCCACATCGACAGGTATGCCAAGCACATTGCAGATATCGCTTTCGATCTGGCTCTGGATACTTCCGGGCGGGTGTATTTCATCGAATGCAACTTCCGCGGCCGTTACGGAAACATCCGCTATAAAGGAAAACGCCTGGAGGAATGGAAGGCCAAACATACCAATCCCATCGGATACGCTCGTTTTTTATACGATCAAATGAAACACCCCTGATTTGATCAGGGGTGTTTCATTTCCATATAGGTGTACCTTTTCAGCCTTCCTTTCCGCTTGAATCCATACGTTTCATACATGGGCCGGCTGTTTGTATTGCAGTATGCATACAGTTTTTCCGCTTGCAAGGAGCGGACACGCTTCAGCCGCTCTTCAAAAAGACGGCGGTACACGCCACGCCCGCGGAACTCTTCCAGAACGAGATCGCTTTTACATTTGATCCCGTATTTAGTCCGACGGAAAGCACATACGCCGGCGAGTTTTCCTTCACAGTAGGCTCCGAGCCAGGTCGTCGCTCTTGTCTTCCTTAATTTCAAAGACTCCTTTTCAAATGCTTCTTTCAAGGGCAGAACATCTCTGAAACTGATTTCCTTCATCTCCATGTCCAACACGTGAAACTCCTCTGCCTTTTTTCCTACTATATTCCGCCGTGGTGTCACGTGCGTGGATGCACACAAAAAAGGCTGCTGAGAATGAACTCAACAGCCTCCCTACATCTATTTCCTTTTGTTGATGGTATGTCTGCCGATGTACATCCACATCGATCCATAGGTAAGGAAAAGAAGAATCAGAAACAGCGGCACGGACAAAAGATCCCGGATGACCATAGATCCCATCCCCTTTTTATTTTAAACTGTCCAGAGGAAACGGGAAGCATACGTAAAACAACACAGCAATCGGAACAGTCAGAATCATAGCGAGAGACGGGCGTTTGTAATGAACCGCAAGGATGAGGAATAACAGAGTATTCAGCGGGATATTAAGCCAGTTGTTCCACCCATGATCATAAACATACATCCCTTTCATGGAAAACAGCCACTCCAGCGCTGTGTAAAAACCAATCCAGACGGCAAAGTAATAGACGCGGGCGGTCTTCGAATCCGGCATCCGCTGCAGAAAAATGACAAGACCAGCCGGGCAGATGATGAACGTGAATGCAGCGTTGATGATCGAATGGTTCAGCCACTCCAGTGTAATCCCCCGGAAAGCCCACAGCGTATGATTGTAGTAAAAATAGTTATAGAGAAAGTTAGAAAGCATAAAGAATAACACCGTCGGGTACTGCCGCCGCCACTGAGTCCAGTCAATGAACCTCCACGCAAACAAAACCCAGACGATAATGACAAGCAGTAAGTACATCGTTTATCCACTCCAATGAGTCAATTACCATCATTGTCGTCGATGAACGCCATTTTTATACTTGTCCCTCTACGTAAAAACCTTAATAAAATTTCGCATGGAAGTAATCATCGAAATAACTGCTGGGCTTTGTTTTAATAACCAGCTGCGGAGACCTCCCGAACACAAGACTATTGGCCGGAATATCTTCATCCTTAATATAGGAGCCGGCACTAACGATCGTGTTCCTTCCGATCCGGCAGTTTCCAATGACGACCGCTCCCGCGAGCAGAGACACCCTTTCCTCGAACACCGGGAAAATATTATGGTTATTTCCAACCGTAATGTGCTGGGAAAACACGAAATCGTCGGCATACACCGCCTTTCCAAGAACAGTGCCTACTGGATGATCAAGGAAAAAGTAGTCCGGCAGCTCCACCTCATAATAAAGATCGACGGCATTCAAAACCTTATTCAAATAATAGATGCGTTCCGCCAGTGAAAACGCCTCATATTCACGTAGGACTCTTGATAAATAATAAAGAAAGACCGTATACTGTCCTGAATGAAAAGGGTTGAAGTATACCTCGCCATCTTTTCTATAGTACTTGTTCCGGCTGCGGGAAAAGTTCACGGCCGTTTTTCCAATCGCTTTCCCTACAGCAGATGCCAGGAGGTTTCTTTCCCTTTTGACATCGTATAAGAACAAATGGTCCAGCTGTTTTTCAACCAAACAAATGAGATCTTTTACCGGAACAGCTGTCTTCAGTGCCCCCACTCCTCTTCTCACAGCGTTTGATTACAATGTACGCCGCTGATTTCCTGATATGCGTCAAACGGTTCGTTTGTGAGGCGTCTTCTCATCCTTTATACTTCATATATAAGGATTAGAAGGAGGAATTTGGTAATGGGAGAAATGGAAACATTGTATTCCTCACAGTTTAAAACAGGGGCTTATCCGTTTTATGAGGATAAACGAACATCAAAGCCCGTCTTCCCGATGTCAGAAGACAACGGGTATACTTCCTGGCTTGTGACGAAATACGATGATGTCAAAGAACTCTTGAAATCATCGAGCTTCATTAAAGATCAAAGCCGCCTATACGCCACCAGAGACAAACCCTCCCCGGAGGAAGGGTTGAATATTTTCGAAAATATGATGCTTGATGCTGACCCTCCTGATCATACAAGGCTGCGAAAGCTCGTCCAGCCTTATTTCAATCCAAAGACAATCAAACTTTTAGAACCACGTATTCATGAGATTACGGATGAACTGCTCGCTGAAATGGAAAGCAAGACAGCGCCGGTCGATTTAATTGATGATTTCGCTTTTCCGCTTCCGATTATTGTGATCAGTGAAATGCTTGGTGTGCCTGTCGAAGATCGTGAGAAGTTCCGCAAATGGTCCAACACCATCGTAGCCGCCTCTGATAACATGGCTGGTGATTTCGTAGAGGATGTCGAAGCATTCACTCTTTACTTAACCGATCTTTTTGAGAAACGCCGAGCTCATCCCAGGGAAGACTTGATTTCCTATCTGCTTCAAACGGAGGATGAGGGCGATCAGCTGAGTAAGAATGAGTTGTATTCCATGGTCGTCCTGCTCATCATTGCCGGGCATGAAACCACCGTCAATTTGATCGGCAATACGATGTATGCGCTCTTTGAACATCCCGATCAACTCGAGCAGGTAAAAAAGGACCTATCGCTCGTGCCCCAAACCATGGAGGAAGGCCTGCGTTTCTATAGTCCCGTCGATTTCTCCACAGCACGATGGGCCGCGGAGGATATGGATTTTCACGGAGAAACGATTAGAAAAGGGGACTTCATCATGGCCTCGATCAGCTCAGCGAACCGGGATGAAGAGAAATTCACCAACGCCGATTGTTTTGATATCACCCGGCAGAAAAATGCCCACGTGGCTTTTGGTTTCGGCATTCACTTCTGTCTTGGTGCTCCACTTGCCCGCATGGAAGGAAAAGCCGCTGTCGAAAAACTGCTGCATACCTTTCCAGATATCCACCTGGCCCCCGAACGTGAGCGTCCGGAATGGCGTCCCGTCTTCCTGCTCAGGGGCCTTCAGTCTCTCCCTGTCCAGCTTTCCTGAAGAAAAGAATAAAACCAGGTCCGCATCATTTCAGCGGGCCTGGTTTTATCTCTGCTCTACTTGAAAGAGCCCCGGATCAAAAAAGTGACCATACAAAAAGACGCCTCAAAGAGACGTCTTTCCATCAGCCATTTATGTCTTTCGCTGACGCAGGGCATAAAAAACGGTAAGAACCAATAATAAACCGGCAAGGATATAGGCTGTATACACTACGCCCGGAACTCCTGCATCTTCATTTTTTACAGCGATTCCAATAAACGCCCAGACAAAAACAAGTGGATAAATCCAGTCGTTCTGGCTGGTCATAAAGACTAGAGCAAGCAGAAAGCCGACGATCAGGAGAAGGATCGTCCAGGCAGAGGCAGAAATCCCAAAGCCGTCCCATCCGATATAGGTCAAGAAATAACTGATATTGGCAATCGTCGCGACACTGATCCAGCCTAAGTAAACGGAAAAAGGAAGCCGTTCCCAAAACGAAGCTCCTGCTTCCTGAAGCTTAAGATAAAGGCGGATGAGCGTGAGCAGAAGCGAAAGCATAACAAGGACGGACAGCCCGAAGAACTCGTAATGCCACATAAAAATCCATAAACTGTTCAACAGCGAGCTCAATACAAACAGACCGCTCGTATTCTGGTAAACAGGAAGATTTCTGCGACTTTCCGGGAACATGCTGAGCACCCAGATGCCGAGTAATAAATAGATAAGTCCCCAAATGCTGAACACATAGCCGGCTGGCGTGAACAGCACATCCAGCCTGTTCGATATTTCCCCTGTTGTCTGACCATTCAACGGCAAGGCATTCGCCAGCCCGTTCACTACTACGACGAGAAAGAACGCAGCCAGATTCATCAGGAATTTCCCCATAATAAACACCCCTTTTATAAAACATTCATGTTTCATTATTATTCCTTTTGACCCCGGAATAAAACATTTCCATACCAACCAGAAAATTAAACCCAAACGATTTTATATTTCCCTCTTGCATTAGAGTGCACTCCAACCATTATAGTTACGTTGAACAATCCGGATTGATGATGATAAAACGATGCCACATGGATAGAGAAAATCAAAACATTAAAGGATGGGATGACAATGAACAAAAGTATTGCCGTTGTTACGGGAACTTCCTCAGGTCTTGGCCTTGGGATTAGTAAAGTCTTAGCAGAAGCAGGTTGGAAGGTTTATGCAACGATGCGGAACCTCGATAAAGGAGCACCGGTGAAGGAACTGCAGCAGAACGGACTGGATATCGAACTTCTCCAGCTGGACGTACAGTCACAAGTGTCTGTCGATCAGGCTGTCCAAACCGTCATTGACGAAGAAGGCCGCATTGACTTATTTATTAACAATGCAGGCATAGGCTACATCCGAAGCACCGAACAATCCTCAGAAGAGGATTACACACGGATCTTTGATATCAACACATATGGACCCATCCGCTGCACAAAAGCCATACTCCCTCACATGAGAGCACAGAAAACAGGGCGTATCGTATCCATCTCTTCGGTCGGCGGGCTCGTCGGACAACCCATGCATGAAATCTACTGTGCGTCTAAATTTGCACTGGAGGGGTATTATGAAAGTCTTGCCACCTATGTAACCCCTTATTTCGGCGTTGAATTTATGATTGTCGAACCCGGTGGTATTGAATCCGAATTTGCCAATTCCGTTCTTGCAGACATTGAAAAGACAGGTGGATTTCCAAAGGACGAGTATGAACAGGTCCTCAATGACTTTATGGGACAGCGGGGAAATCATAATTCAGGAGTGTTCCAGACGCCTGAAGAAATTGCAGAGCGCATGATGGTGGAATTAGAGAAAGACACCCTTCCTCTCCGCATGAGAACTTCGGAATGGTCTGAGGAATTCACGAAGTTGAAAACCTCTGCCGATCCAACCGGTTTGAAGCAGACCGCCATGGTTACTTCCAGCCTTCTCGGAAAATAAGGAAAAGACGATCCTGCACTAAGGATGGTCTCAGCTTGTAGAGAAACCCCTGTTTCTTTACAAGCTTTTTTTCTTACCACCAGGAGCAAAAGCCCCTTCCCTTTCCGCGGACGAGCGCCCGAGCTTCCTCGCAACACCCACGCTCGGCGATCTCGGCCCACTCGTTCTTCCACAGGAGTGGAAGGGGCACCGCTCCTTGGGATTTCTTTAACATCGACAAAGACTCTCCTTCACCCAGCTCACCTTTGCTGGATGGAGGAGAGTCTTTGTCATATTCCGGCAGGCAGCCGTCATCAGCACCAGTTCTTTCCCTTTTTCTTTTACACGCAATCTTCAATCGCGCAGCCTATGCCGTTCTTTTGAATCTGCGAAGCTACGCTCGACTTTCTCTTTTCTCATACGGTATATCCACGTTCTTTCATTTTATCGCAGCGTAGTTTTACACAGGCACCGGCACGAAGAGCGTTCGGTGGTGACGCCTGCGGGAACAGCACGAGCCGAAGATCCACTTGGTCAAATGGTTTTTTGACCAAGTCAGCTGAGGCCGTGCCCGCGGCAAGCATCCGCCGATAAGCGGAACGTGCCCTCTCAACACGAGATGCGGACAACTCTAACTGGCTAACCCAGGCTTTTTCTACAGCCAAAGACCATCCTGAGTGCAGGATGGTCTTTCTTCATTAGGTGCGACCTTAGTAGGTATTATCGGTTCCTTGGTCAAGGACGCTGTGATTTCCACGGAGTCTGCACTCCGTATGACTGCTGTTGGAGGTCAGATGCACAAGAGATCCCATCTGGGAAGCGAGATCAGCATCCCAGATCATTCCCCGCAGGTAATTATAATCCCCTGTTACACGGACAGCACTCCTGCTTATACTGGAGAGCTGGATCTGCAGATTCGTAAAGTTATTGCCGCTTGCTTCGTTAGGGATAGTCTTGGAAGAATTCATCCATATCCCCCTGACACAGTCATCGATCGTCACGTTCATGAAATTATTGGCATTCACCCAGCTGTAACCGGAGGAAGGTTTCGTTACCCTTACTTCTAAAGCTGTATGAAGTCCCACCGCTTTAATATCATCAAACTGCAAAAAGGATATTTCATCTGAAGGCTGACTGGAAGACAGGTGGATTCCTGTGCCCTTATGAGATCCCGACCAGTTCACCATGTTAATCTGTTGAAACCTGGAGCGGTTCCAGGAGTTGTAATACTTGTACTTCCCATCAAAAACAAGAATTCTACGACTAAAACGGCTGTCGTCTATCGCTATATAGGCGCCTGTTATCCCCGCGTCCTTCTCAATATGCAGCACATCCTGATTGCCATATACAACAAAGCGGGCGTCATAAGCAAAAACAAGGTTCACTCCTTCACGAAGTACCAGCGTCTCATTGATCACATAATCTCCATCCGGGACATACACAACACTTGGATTTCCATTGATTGCCGCATGATCAATCGCCTGCTGCACTTTCTGTGAGTCGCTGCCGGTGAAATCCGTAACAATTACAGCATGATCTTGATTCAACTCTTCTCTACCTCCACGCGGTTTATCTGAACGAATAGAACCGCTGATTTCCGGCACTTATGCCTTCTATCATTCTATGCAGACACCCCCATGCCTGTCCGGGATTCCCAGCATGAATCATGTGCTCCCCGGACGGTTCAAGAGGATGTAAAAGACCACTGCCGACGTGGAACACACAGCCATTACGAGTGCCATCGGAAGGGCACCACCGCCAAGACCGACAAGCGGTGAAACGATGGCACCGAGCAGGAAAGGCAGCAGACCAAGCAGCGCTGAGGCGCTCCCTGCCTGCTCGGCCTGATCTTCCATAGCCAGAGAGAAAACGGTCGTATTGACGATTCCTACACTCGTAACAGCAAGGAAGAGCGTGAAACATAACAGCACCACATGGGCTTCTGCCAGAGCCGCACCAACGAGCAGCACCCCCCCGGTAAACGCCTGAATCAATCCATAACGGAACAAAGCGGTCCCGCTGATCTTCCGGCTGAGCAAGCCGGTCACCTGGGTGGCTGCCACAAGTCCGAGACCATTCACCGCAAATACCAGACTGAACTGCTGGGCGGATAAGGCATAGACTTCCTGAAGGACAAAGGTCGAACCGGAAATATAAGCGAACATCCCACTCATAATGAATCCTTTACTTAATACATAGCCCATAAAGGTCCGGTCTTTGACTAATGAACCAAACGTCTCAATGGTCTCCTTCAGCCCGCCTGTTTTACGATTCTTCTCCGGAAGTGTTTCTTCTAAAAACATGGCTGATGCAAGAAGCATGAGAAGGCCGAGACCCGTAAGCACTCCAAAAATACCACGCCACGGCATCACCTGCAGCAGCTGCCCTCCCGCTACTGGAGCAAGAATCGGCGCAAGTCCGTTCACAAGCATGAGCAGTGCAAAAAACTTTGTGAGCTCAGCTCCTGAAAACAAATCTCTGGCAGTTGCCCTTGAAATGACCAGCCCGGCCGCACCGGACAATCCCTGCAGGAGCCGCAATGCCACAAAGCTCCAGATGGAACCTGTAAACAAACACAAAAATGATGCCAGCATATAAACTCCGAGCGCAATGATCAACGGCTTTTTACGGCCTCTGACATCACTCAACGGTCCCATAACCAGCTGACCGACAGCAAGACCGATCAAGCAGGCCGTCAAACTGAGCTGGGTCATCGATGTAGTTGTTCCAAGCTCATCCGCAATTGTGGGGAGCGCTGGAAGATACATATCTATGGTCAATGGACCGAAAGCACTTAATGATCCTAAAATAAATATAAATACAGCAACGGGACTTCGTCTACCCGCCCTTTCCTGATAAACTTCTGTGTGATTCATCCATTCGTTCCTCCTTTATGCATACCCGGCTATTGTACGGGGTCCACCCACTGGAGGGTCAAACACAAAAAAAAGACTGCCGGGAATCCCCTGACAGTCTTTTACTGTTTCACTTTGATTTGAATTTCCCGCGTATGCTCTTCTTCTTTATGGGAAATGAACGATTCTACGATGGTACGGACGAAAAACGGACCATCAGTCTGCCAACCCGCGTTCGTTATGTTCTCCAGAATGTTCTGGTAAACGGCAGGGCTGCGGCTTTCCTGCGCTTTCACATAAGTTGTCGCATAGAAGCCCTCTTCGAGAATCTTCCGCTTATCATGCGATTCTTCCTGTTTTTCATCCACGGTAATGAAAACAGCCCTGTAATCAACGGCCTCCGTTTTGAAAACCTCCGCCTGTTCGACAACCATCCCGACCGTCCCGACCATGATTGGGGATTTGGCACTCACCTGTTTTTTCAACGCACGGAGAACTTCTTCCACATCATCCAGCTTGCCAAAGTGTCCCCGCACTTCAATGATCGAACGTTCCGGAAAGAAGTCTATATTCGTCTGATTTCTGATGCGATGATCCTTGGAGGATTCGAGTTCCGATATCTTTTGATGCAACAGGCGGTTCATACGGGTCAGATCTTCAATGAGATCTTCGTTTTTCTGTTTGTACTCCGCCAGCACTTCCATGAATTCATCGACTGTACTGTGCTCGACTTTCCTTTTGATTTCCCGGAGCGGCACACCCATATTTTTCAAAAAAGTGATCATGTCCAACTTCTTGAACTGTTCAATCGCATAATACCGGTACCCTGTCTGCGGATCCACTTCATAGGGGACGAACAAGCCGATATCATCATAATAACGAAGGGTTTTGACCGGAATGTTATTCAGTTTGGCCATTTGGCCGATCGTAAACGTTCTCTTCATCTTTCCCCCTCGCTTCTACCTGTTGTTTATTCCTCCAGAGCACGTTTCACTTCATCAGCCATAAGGTCGATCGGAGGAAGTCCACTGGATAGATACCACAGTTCAGGATCCAGGTAAACAATCTGGTCATTTTGAGCTGCCGTCGTACCGTTTACCAAATCGTTGTTCAACGTTTCAGCAGCGGCGGACTCTCCATTTACCACTTGGTCGCGGTCGACAACGAACAGGTAGGAGGGATCTTTTTCAGCAATATACTCAAAAGAAATATCCATGCCGTGCGTTGAAGATTCGATATCATCGGCCGTTGGCTGTACACCAAACACATCATGAAGCATGCCGAAGCGTGATCCCGGTCCATAAGCACTCACTTTTCCACCGTTGGACAGAACAACAAGACCATCCTGTCCATTGCTTTCTGCTGTTTCTTTCATAGCAGCGACCGTTTCATCTAGTTCATCAAGCTTGGTCTGCACTTCATCTTCTTTATCGAAAATCTGCCCCAGTGTTTCCATACCTTCTTTATAGGATGCCATAAAATCAGCAGGATCAGCCGATAAATACAACGTTGGAGCAATGTCCTTCAGTTCCTCGTAAGCTTCACCCTGGCGTCCGGCAATAATGATCAGATCCGGCTGCATTTCATAAATCGTTTCAAAATCCGGCTCTTTCAAACTCCCGAGATTCGTATAGTCTTCTCCTTCATACTTGGAAAGGTACGAAGGGATGTTACTTGATTTTGCCACACCTGACGCTTCAACTCCAAGCTGATCCAGCGCAGATAGTGTACCATAGTTGAAAACAGCTACTTTCTCAGGATTTTCCGGCACTTCTGTTGTACCTAGTTCATGTTCAATAGTAAAAGTCTCTTTCGTTTCTTCAGATTCATTATTTGTTTCAGCTTCCGCACTGTTCCCTTCTCCTTGAGAAGAACAGGCCGCCAAAAACATAACAGCAGCAATAAACAAACCAAACAACCATACTTTTTTCATCATCGACTCATCCTTTTTTCTATTATTTAAAATGTAGACAAATTCGTTCACCGTTAATGAGCTGCACAGGAATATCCATGTCGTAGACTTCCTTCAGCATCTCACTGTTGATCATTTCCTCCGTCGGGCCTTCCCGGGCAATCTCCCCATCCTTCAAGGCAACAATCCGGTCGGAATAGCACGAGGCAAAGTTGATGTCGTGAATCACGATGACCACCGTTTTCCCCATTTCCTCAACCATTTTCCTCAACGATTTCATAATTTGTACGGAATGCTTCATATCCAGGTTGTTCAAAGGTTCATCGAGCATGACGTAGTCCGTATCCTGCGCAATAATCATGGCAATGTAAGCACGCTGGAGCTGACCACCACTCAATTCATCGATATAACGCTCCTGGATCTCCTCAAGCTCCATGTAATGAATGGCTTTGTTGATTTCCTCCCAGTCCTCTTTTGTTAACCGCCCCTGTGAGTAAGGGAAGCGTCCAAAACTGATCAAATCACGGACCTGGATTCTCAGATCTATATGATTGGACTGTTTCAGGATGGAAAGCTCTTTAGCCAGATCGTTCGGTTTAATTGAATGAATGTCCCGGCCGTGCAGAAGCACCTGGCCCTCATCCTTGGAAATCAGCCGGCTGAGCATGGAAAGCAGGGTGCTTTTCCCCGCCCCATTCGATCCTATGAATGATGTGATCTTTCCGGGCTGAATGTCCACGGATAAATTTTCTATGACTTTTTTCGAACCATACGTTTTTGATACGTGTTTCACTTCTACCATGAACGATTCTCCTTCAACAATAAGTAAAGAAAGTAAACACCGCCGACAAAGTTTACGATGACACTGATTGGAATTGAGAATGTGAACAGATGCTCGACGATAAACTGTCCACCCGCAAGTGTGATGATGCTGATCAAAACGGCTCCAATAATCAAATAGCTGTGGCGGTAGGTTTGAAACAACTGATGAGCGACGTTGGCGACGAGCAGTCCGAGGAATGTAATCGGACCCACCAATGCTGTCGATACAGAAACAAGGACAGCAATAATGATCAGCCAGCGCCGGACAATTTTGTTATAAGGAATCCCGAGGTTCACGGCCTGATCCTGTCCGAGGGCCATGACATTCAAATATTTCAACATCGGAAACGCATAAACCCCGGCCAGGATAATAATGATAACGGAAATACCAAGCAGGTCATCATTGACATTGTTAAAACTGGCAAACATGGAATCCTGAACAATCGTAAATTCATTCGGGTCAATCAGCATCTGCATGAAGGAAGAGATGCTGCTGAAAAAGGTCCCGCATATAATTCCAATCAACAGAAGGAAGTAAATATTGCGCTGCTCCATTCTGAATACAAGCCTGAACAGAAGCAGAGCGAACAGCACCATTAAACCTACAGACAATACAAAGTGGAAGCGATTCTCCATCATCGCCAGCTGCTGACCTCCGAAAACAAATACGATGGCCGTCTGGATCAGCATGTACAGAGAATCGAGTCCGATTAAGCTCGGCGTCAAAATCCGGTTGTTCGTGATCGTTTGAAAAATGACCGTAGAGAAAGCGATACAGCTTCCTGTCAAAACAATAGCGGCGACTTTCATCAGCCTGCGCGGAAACACATAACCAAAAGCTGTTCCGATATCCCAGAACAAAAAGAGAACCGAAAACGCGGTGGCCAGCAGACCGAGCAGGAGCATTTTTCTTTTAAGAAGCATAAGCATTCCTCCTCAACAGCAGAAACAGGAAGATGCCGCTTCCAAGAACGCCGACCGTCAAACCAATGGATATTTCATAAGGGAAGATCAACACCCGGCCGAGCATGTCACATACGAGCACAAACAGAGCGCCCAGAAGAGCTGTATGGAGCAGGTTCTTCTGCAGATGGTCCCCCTGGTAAATCGATACGATGTTCGGAATGATCAAGCCGAGGAACGGCAGAGAACCGACCGTCAACAGTACAATGGACGAAACGAACGCGACAATGACAAGACCGATGTTTACAATTTGTTTGTACTGAAGGCCCAGGTTGCTCGCAAAATCCTTTCCCATCCCGGCGATGGTAAAACGGTTGGCATAGAAGTAAGCCAGAATCAAAGCCGGAATACTCAAATACAACAGCTCGTACCTTCCTTTTAATATCATCGAGAAATCTCCCTGCAGCCAGGAGCCGATGCTCTGGATCATATCAAAACGGTAGGCGATGAACGTCGTCAGAGATCCAACGATATTCCCGAACATCAGACCAACAAGCGGGATGAAAATCGTATCTTTGAATTTGATCCGGTCGAGAATCTTCATGAATAGAAACGTCCCGGCCAGAGCAAACACAAAAGCGATGGAAACCTTCATCAGCATACTAGCTGTCGGGAAAAGAATGAGTGCCGCAAGAATGCCGAGTCTTGCAGAGTCCATCGTCCCGGCCGTTGTCGGCGACACGAATTTATTCCGGCTCAGCTGCTGCATAATAAAGCCGATGACACTCATGCTCATCCCGGCGATCAGAATACTAAGCAGTCTCGGGATCCGGCTGACAAGCAGAATTTCCTGCTGCTGGGAGGTCAACCCGCCAATATCCATCACAGAGAGCTCCGATACGCCGATGAAAATAGATGCTATGGATAAAACGATTAAAGTGATGGCTAAGTATAAAACTCTCATACACGTACTTCTTAATGGAATGCTTCAATCTCCAACACGACAAAGATAATCATTCTCAATTAAAAAGGCTGGACCTCCCCTCTTTCTTTCCTTCCTTATACACCCCATTATAATGATAACGATTATCATTATCAACATAATTTTCGATCAATTGCTACACGGGTCCTTTCATTCTTCTTTCCATGCTAAACCCTCCAGTAACTGGAGGGTCAACAAAAACTGCGCTCTAAGGCGGAGTATGGACGCTTCTCCTCGTTCCTCATATTTGAACCGATATGGAAGAGTATCTTCCTCCCCTGTTGAAAAATGGGGAAAACTAAAAAATATAGAAGGAGTTTGTTGGATGTTAAAGAATAGGTGAGAGAGGGAAAAGGATCCATGGAGTTTTTAAATTTCGTAAAAGGAGCGGATATCATGAACACCCGTCATTTTGAACGAATGAAAAACGAAGAAGGTTTTATTGCTGCACTCGACCAGAGCGGAGGCAGCACACCTAAGGCGCTTGCCGCATACGGCGTACACGAAGACGCTTATGCCAATGAGGAGGAAATGTTCAACCAGGTCCATGAGATGAGAACGAGAATTCTCACCTCCCCTTCCTTCAATGCTGAGCAGATTCTTGGCGCCATCTTGTTTGAACAGACGATGGACCGCGAAGTGGAAGGGAAATTTACAGCAGACTACCTTTCTTCCAAAGGTATCGTCCCTTTTCTTAAAGTTGACAAGGGACTTGCCGAACAGGAAAACGGCGTACAGATGATGAAGCCGATCCCTGATCTGGATGATATGCTGCGCCGTGCCAACGAACGAAACATCTTTGGTACGAAAATGCGTTCTGTCATTCATGAAGCGAATTACGATGGCATCAAAGCTGTTGTAGACCAACAGTTTGAAGTCGCTAAAAAAATCCTTGCAGCCGGTCTCGTCCCAATCATAGAGCCGGAAGTCGACATCAACAGTGAGGAAAAAGAGAAATGTGAGGATATCCTGCGCGGTGAGATCCTCAATCAGCTCAATCAGCTGCATGAAGATCAAAACGTGATGCTGAAACTGACGATTCCTACGAAGCCGAATGCTTATCAGGAAATCATCAACCACCCACGTGTCGTCCGCGTTGTCGCTCTTTCCGGTGGATACTCCCGTGAAGAAGCCAACGAAAAACTGAAGGATAATGAAGGTCTGATCGCAAGCTTCTCCAGAGCCCTTGTCGGCGATCTTCATGTCGACCAGTCGCAGGAAGAATTCGACCAGTCCCTGAATCATTCCGTAAGCTCCATTTATGACGCTTCCGTAAATAAATAAACAGACAAAAACCTCCGCTGATTCAAGCGGAGGTTTTCTTTGTGTAGAGAAACCATTTATTCACCAGCCTTCAGGAGCACAAACCATTCCCTTTCCGCGGACGAACGTCCAAGCCTCCTCGGGAAAACCGCCCTCCGGGGTCTTGACCGCCCGTTTTTCCGCAGGAGTGAAATGGTTTGTGCTCCCTCCGGTGCCGGAAAAGACTCTCCTTCATCCAGACGATCCTATAAGTGAAGTGTCAAAAAATGATGCTCTCTTTAGCAAACCAGCCACCTTTTCAACCATGACAGGGTGTGGACACGGGAAGCGTTCGGTGGTGACGCCTGCGGGAACAGCACGAGCCGAAGATCCACTTGGTCAAGTGGTTTTGTTGACCAAGTTAGCTGAGGCCGTGCCCGCGGCAAGCACCCACCGATAAGCGGACCGTGGCCCCCACACGATTCAGGCGAAGAGGTAAAAGAACACGTGCTCTGTAAGTAGAAAACCCCCGCTTTTGAAAAGCGGGGGTTTTCCTTATTAATCGAACAGGACACTGACGGACTGCTCTTTCTGTACACGTGTCAACGCATCTGCAAACAACGGGGCAACAGATAGCGATACGATCTTATCAATCCGCTTTTCCTCAGGAAGATAAACAGAATTCGTCACGACCAATTCCTTGACCGGTGAATCCTCGATGATCTTCACGGAAGGATCGGACAACACGGCATGGGTGCCGCACGCATAAATTTCATTGGCTCCATTCTCGAGGAGTGCAGCAGCTGCTTGATCGATCGTTCCGGCAGTATCAATCATATCATCCACGATAATGACGTTCTTTCCTTCAATATTACCGACCACATTCAAATCTTCCTCCATGTGCGGTTCGGGGCGGCGTCTATCCACAAATGCTATAGGCGCATCCAGAATATCTGCCATGCGGCGCGCCCGGCGCAGACCGCTTGTATCAGGAGCTACCACGACAACATCCTCGATGTTTTTCTCCTTGTAATACTGAGCAATAATCGGAATGCCGAGCAGCTGATCGACCGGGATATTGAAGAATCCCTGAATCTGCGGCGCATGCAGATCAAGAGCGACGACTCTTGATACGCCTGCTTTTTCCAACAGGTTGGCAATCAATTTAGCCGTGATCGGTTCACGCGGACGTGCTTTCCGATCCTGACGGGCATACCCATAATAAGGAATGACCACGTTAATGGTCTTGGCGGAAGCTCTCTTCAAAGCATCCACCATAATCAAAAGCTCCATTAAATGTTCATTGACCGGCTGAGCCGTCGATTGAATCAAGTAAATGTCGTCTCCACGGACACTTTCTTCGATCGTAATTTGAATTTCACCGTCACTGAACCTCACTACAGAACTCTCTCCTAAAGGAACATCCAATATCTCTGAGATTTCCTCTGCCAACGGTTCGTTGGAGTTAAGCGTAAACAGCTTCATGCTCATCTTGATCTCTCCCGTACGTAAGAATTCAAATGGAGCCTATGTTTTACTTTTCATCTTGATAAACATTTACACCATTTTTATTTTGAGTTTACATCACTGTGTTATTCCAATAAAGAGTATACTATACCATTTCGAGTTTCGAAACTAATTAACTTCATACAAAAAAAGCCTTCTCCCGCATGAAAGGGAGAAGGCTTTTTCATCTAGCGGAACAAATCCAAAAAGCGGTCCCAGAGACTTTTCTCGTCCTGCTCCTCCTGCTCTTCTTCCTGTTCTGCTTTTTTGATACTTTCTGTTTTTATAACGAACTGAACCGATTCAACGTTCTCATTTTCTTCGGAAACAAAGGACACCGGTTCGAAATCGGAATAGTCATACTCACTCATCAATTGATCGATTTCCGACTGCATTTCGTCCGGCAGATCGCTGGTAGAGGCAGCGAGTTCTGCCGTTCCGTTCTGAAGATCAGAAGCACCGGATTCCAAGCCGGCTGTCCCGCTTGTCAGCCCGCCGATCCCGGAATGCACTTCCTCGTACGAACCGGCCAGCTGTCCCACGCCGTCCGTATACTCGACAAGTCCGGCATGAAAGTCATTATACTGCGAGGAGAAATTCTGAATCCCCTGCTGCAGCTCCTTGATGGATTCATCCACATTCACACTCCCGAGATTTGTTTCAATTGTATCAGCCGCCGCTGCGAGCTGGCCGTTGATCTCACTCAATGAAGCCACTGCCTGATCAAGGGCAGGCCCGGCTGCATCAAATGCGCCTTCTGCATCTCCGTAAACCGCCTTAGCCTCCTGGGCTGCGTGATACGTTTCAATCAGATGATCGACCACTTCCTGATCGACTCCTGACTCACGAAGCGCCTGGATATCCTCCTCGGTCACTTCATACCCGGGAATGGAAGCCATCGCCTCATCCAGTTGATCGTGGGCATTGGTATATTGGCTTCTCAAATCCTCAAGGCCGTCTTCCGCTTTCTGAAGACCGGAAGAGAGCTCTCTCAAGTTCGTCTGCATCTGCGACAGGTCCCCAAGGTTCAATTCTCCAGGTCCCTGTGAAGCCAGACGGCTCATTTCCGCAAGCGCACTTTTGATCGATGCGGATCCTTCAACCAGGGAACCCGAACCACTGTTCAACTCCTGGATGCCGCTCAGATACTGTTCTGAACCACTATAAACCTGAGCTGTTCCGTTATTTAGTTCAGCGATCCCGTCGGCTAGCCCGGAAGCTCCATCATGGATGGCGGCTGTCGCATCCGCGAGTGAACTCATATCATTCTTGACGCCATCAATATCAGGCTCTTCCATAGATATGGAGGCAGGAACCGCAGCAATTTCAATGCTGTCCATTTCAATATTCTCTGCATCAGCTGTCACCTTGTAGCTTTCTTCTTTCTCAGGAAGAACTGTGAACGTGACCTGTCTGTCTTTCCCGGAACTGGCAACCGTCCCCTCAGATGCCTCAATATTCTCGAAGATTTCTGCATCTAGAGGAACCGTAATCTGCAGGGTATAGTTGTTGAAAAAGACAGGATCGGTCCCTTCTTTTTCTGACGTCTCGATACCGATTTCCAGTTGTCCATCTTTTCCAAGGAGTTCCTCCGGATTGATTTCTTTTCCGTCCAGCTTATAGGAAAAGTTGATATTCCAAGGAAGATTTTGATCTTCAAGATTTCCCTGGTAATAAAATTCCTCTTCTCCGGCTTTCACTTCAATCCGCGAATTTCTCTGTGTGACTTCATTCGTATTCGTTAAGTTTTCTACGCTTGAGTAGGGGCCGAAATCAACAATCGTTCCCGGCTCTTCGATATCAAAGTTATTGACCACATACATATCCTTCTGGCTGCCGTCAGCATTCAAGGTGGCATAGACGACTTCACGCTTTTCAGAGTAACGGCCTTCCTCCGCTTTTCCATCTTCTTCAGCAGAAGCAGGAGCGGCTGGCACGGCAAGAAGAAAAGCCATGATCAGCAGAGATGAACGTTTCCCTATCATTATCATTTCCCCTTATAAAAGTTTGCTTTCCATGTCGTTTTTTCAATCACACGGTCCAAAATCACAAGCAGTGCAGGCAGGACGAGGACGACCATCAGAAACGCAAGCAGCGCTCCTCTCCCCAGCAGCAGACCAATCGACGAAACAATGGGGTTCGTGGAGGTCATCCATAAAATAAAGCCGACACTGGACAAAATCGAAGCCGATACAAAAATAGCGAAGACCTTATCATCAATCGTTTTCTTAATCGCCTCAAGAGCTGACATATCTTTACGGAGATGATTGTAATTCTCCGTAAATAAAATGGCATAGTCGACGGTTGCTGCCAATTGAATCGTGCTGATCAATAGATACCCCACGTAGACGAGCGGCGTATCCATGAAATATGGAAAAGCGAGGTTCACCCATACCGAGGCCTGAATCGTAATGAGCAGGACCACCGGGATGGAAACCGACCGGAACGTCAGAATCAATACCGCCGCAACCGCAGCGATTGTCAGCCAGTTCACAAGGGTATTATCCTTCTGCACAATATTTTTCATATCATACAACGTGACACTTTCCCCCAGCAGGTGTGTCTCATCATAGTACCCATCTGCAGTTTCCCTCACTTCTTCAATAAGGGAAAAGGCTCTTTCCCCCTCCGCATCGGTCTCCGTATAGAGCGTAATTCTAGCGTAGTGTTCTGAATAAAACGTCTCGGTCACCGATTTTTCCAAGTATTCAGGCGGAATCGCGGGACTGACGATGTTGACATAAGAAACAACGCTGGAGACATCTGTAAGCTGCTCCAGATCCTGCACCAATTCTTCCTCTTTCGCCCGGTCTCCTTCAGGTACGAGGAGAACCATCGGGATGTTTTTGCCAAAAGAATCCTGGATGGCGGCTACATCCTGGCCGGCCCTTGTGTTTTCCGGCTGCTCTCCTGTTCCGTAAATAAAGCTCGTTTCATTTTGAGCCAGAAAAGCAGGCACAATGATGATTAACAACAGGATAAAGCTCGGCAGCCGCAGCTTCATGACGTGACGGCCGATCCCTTTGAAATCAGGAACAAACGGACGGTGCTTGGTTTTATCAATCCAGTGATAAAACATCATCGTCAGCGCCGGCAGGAAGACCATGACACTGATAAAGCTGAGAAGAATCCCTTTCAGCAGGTTCAATCCGAGATCGGCCCCGATACCAAAGTCCATAAAGGTTAAAGCGGTAAACCCAAAGAAAGTTGTGGAAGCACTTGCGACAATCGCCGGAAAAGAACGCTTCATCGCCAGCTGCATCGCTTCCTTCGGATCTTCGACTTCCCTGCGGTAATCCGAAAAGCTGTGGAGAAGGAATATCGCATAGTCGAGCGAAACGGCCAGCTGTAAAATCGGAGCGACCGACTGCGTGACAAAGGATATTTCTCCAATGAAAATGTTCGTGCCTAAATTAATCAGGACAGATACACCTATGGCCACCAAGAAGAAGACCGGTTCCATCCATGATGTCGTTGATAAAATTAAAATCAAAATGATGATCGGAACGAGCAGTGCGGCTGCATACATCGACTCGCTGCCTGTCATTTTCTGAGACACAGCTGTGTTGACGGCTTCACCAGCCACCGCGTTTTCTTCTCCAATCAATTCATAAATTGAATCTGTGGCTGCGACTTCTTCCCCTTCTTCAATGTGAAGGGAATAGAGCGCTTTTTCATCCTGGTAATAGGATTCAACTGTATCCGCAGAAGCCATCTCCAACGGTACTTTCACATCGATGATATCATCGAGCCATGTGACACTTCCGACTCCATCCACGTCCTCCAGCTGCTGTTTATAGCTGAGTGCTTCAGTGATCGAAACACCTTCAATCATGACCCGGGCGTTTTCCACCGGTTCATCGAATTCCTGCTCCATGATGTCCACCGCTTCAATCGAAGGGGCGTCCTCCGGCAGGTAGTCAATCATATTGTAGTTGACGGACACGGCGAACTGAGCCGCCGCACTTAACAGCGTAAGTATGACAAAGATAAGAACAATACTCTTTTTATGCTTTATGATTCGTGCTGTCCATCCGATAAAACGTCACCCTCTCTTGCATCTCCCATTCGTACACTATACTATTTTATTGACACCGTGTTGGATATTCAACAAACAGTTTTGTAATTTTCGTCATTTATCCAACATACCGGTACGCAAATGTTGGATTGTCATAAAAATGTAAAAAAAGGAGCCCCGCTATGAGTGAAAAAATGGACCGTCGCAAAAAGTATACCCGCCATGTACTGAAGGAAAGTCTGATCCACCTGCTGAATGAGAAGCCCATCGCTGACATTACCGTAAAAGAGATCTGTGCGCGGGCAGACATCAATCGTTCCACGTTCTACACCCACTATTCCGATCAGTATGACCTGCTCGGGCGGATTGAAGAGGAAATTACAGCGGATATGAACACCTATCTCAGTCAATATGATCATGAGCTTGAAGAAGAATCGATTCAGATGACGGAGAAAATTCTATCGTACGTGCTTGAAAATAAGCTGATCTTTCAGACTCTGCTGAAGGGGGAAGCGGCGCCATCCTTTGAAAAACGGATGATGAACCTGACCAGAGGGTTCATGCTGGATAACTTAACGTCTGATAAAGTCATTTCCAAACAGGAATCCGAGTACGTCAGTACGTTTGTCATCAGCGGCGTCATCCACGTGATTAAAGACTGGATCCAGAACGACATGGACCAGCCGCCCGAGGAAATGGCGGTTATGGTCAATCATTTCATCCTCCATGGCCTTTCCCATTTCGATTAAAAAAGCCGCTTACGTTCCATAACGTGAGCGGCTTTCACGCTGTAGAAATCATACATGTCATCCAGTAGAGTTGTCTGTATGTCCGGGTAGTGGTCACGTTCCGCTTATCGGTGGATGCTTGCCGCGGGCACGGCCTCAGCTAACTTGGGCAGGAAAACCACCTGCCCAGGTGGATCTTCGGCTCGCACTTTTCCCGCAGGCGTCACCACCGCACGCTCCTCGCGCCAAAAGTACAGCACATACGAAGGAAAATGGGTATCTTATGAGAGAAGGACAATTTGAGCTTAGCTTCGCAGATTCAAAAGAGCTGCACTTACGGCGTAATTGTCGTTCGCGTGGAAATGACAATGGTCCGAAACAAACGCTGATGACAGCTGATTATAAGAAGATAAAAAAGTTTACCCTCTACCCAGCAACGGTGCAGGTACTAGAAAAACACTGGACTTGTTTACAAACGGAAAGCCGCTTACGTCTGATGACGTAAGCGGCTTTTTCAATCATGATTCGTGTTTTCTGGCTTCTCGTTCTTCCGTTACCTGCACGACCGGCTCATCCCATGGGTGAGCGGCGTAAATGCCCTGCTCAATCACTTTGGTGAGCAGATCTTCATCTCTCGGTATGGAAAATTCAATTCGAAACGAGGTCACCCGTTCTTTTTCTCCTTTTTTCCCTTCTGCAGGGACTGCTGTGCCGGAGGGAACAAACTGCTCCATCCCATCTTTCGTCTGCCACATCACATTCTTATACTGACCGACCTGCAGATCATCCACATTCAACACACTTTGAATGACACTATCGACATACTCAGGAATCACATATGTTTTCACTCGGTAGATATCTACAAGTTTCATACAATCTCTCCTTTTGTGTTAATGGAACAGTCCGGATTCCCTGGATTTAGCCTTCACCTGTCTTGTCCGCTTATGCAGCGGTCCTTTCAGGAAGACGCCGATTAACAGAAATACCCCGCCGAATAAACTGAGAAACACCAAGTCTGTTTCCACTCGTTCCGGCACAATACCTCCGACGGCTTCCCGCATCAGATCGATGGCGTAGGAAAACGGAAGGAATGGATGAATCGTCTGGAAAAACTCCGGAAGAAGCGCAACAGGATATGTTCCTCCCGACCCGGCAATCTGCAGGACGAGCATGACAATCGCTCCGGCTTTTCCGACGTCCCCCAGAACAGATACAAGAGTAAAGACAACCGTCATAAAGACAAAGCTGATCAGCAGACCGAACAAGACAAATGGAACAACTTCAGCCACACCGATATCAAGAAGGAATACGTTTCCGAGCGTGACGACAAGTGTCTGCAGGAAGCCGATACTTACAAACGTCGCAAGTTTCCCGAAGTACTGCTCATAGCTCCGGTATTCCTGGAGGTTGACCGGGTCCGTAGACAGTAACGACACCAGAAGCAGTGCACCGACCCACAGGGACAGGACCGTATAGAAAGGCGTCATACCTGTTCCATAGTTTTCAATCGGGAACAGGGCGTTCTTACTTAAGGTGACCGGTTCTTCAAAAAAGTTTTCCTCTGCGGCCGGGTCATTTTTCAGAAGATCGATGATTTCATTGATATCTGTTTCTCCCTGGATCTCACGTATCCGCTCCGCCATTTCATTCACTTTTTGATTGACGTACGGATATTCGTTCATCATATATTCCAGGATATCCTGACCTTCTGCAATATTGCCTTCCGTACTGTTCAAAATCCGCTCGACTTCAGGAAGGGTCGATTGGACATCCACCAAAATGGATCGGGCGTCCGCCAGCGTGCTTTGAGCTTTGTCGATTTCGGACAGGACCTGCGGCTCAATGTTTTCGTTGTATTCTTGCAGGAACGCATCAATCTGATCCGCCGTTTCCCCTGACTTTTCTTCAAGGGAGGAAAGGGTTTGATCGATGTTCTGCTGGGCTTCTGACAATCGATCACCAATCTGACTGCTGTCCTCCTGGATGGACGTGAGCGCTTCTTCTATTGCCTGGACATCAGCAATCGCCTGATCAATGGTTTCCTCAGGAATCTGTGGGGATGGCTGCGGCGTGCTTTCTTCACTATTTTCTTCACTGCTCTCTTCCCCATTGTCTTCCTGATTTTCTTCATTCCCTTGATTGGCTTGCTGCTGTTCCTTCACTTGTTGGAGAAGCTGCTCGACCGCCGCAATTTCTTCCAAGGACTGACTTGTCTGATCATTGATTTGACTACGGATTTCACCAATCGATTCCACATTGACATCGACCGACTGGACATCCTTCAAGAAGGCGTTCACGTCCTCAGCCGTCTGTTGGGCTGCGTTCAAATCTTCCTTTACCTGCGGAGAGAGTTCGTTCAACCGCTGCTCGGCATCATCAATAAACGCCGTCGTTTCATCAATTGTGTTTAATCCATCCCCTGCCGCCTGCTCAGCCTGCGGAATTAACCCCTGCACATCGTTGATGATGGAGGAAGCATTCTGGGAATCATCATACGCATCGGAAATCAATTGATAAATTTCTGGCAGATTCTCTTCCAGCTTGAAAATATATTCTTCAAAGCGCTTGATATCCGGCAGATCGTTTTCCAGTTCAAGTCCAAGATCGTTGAACAGATCGGCAACGGTACCGTTCACTTCCGAGATGAACTGACTGGTAATTTGATCGACCAGCACCGTGGCTCCTTTTTCAGTAATTTTAGGGGCAATGGCATTAATCTTTTCGTTTACATAGTACTGCACTTCCGACTTTTCCGGATTCCCTTCTACGACCGTTCCTAAGTGTTCAGAAAAAGTCTCTGGAATGACAATGACGGCATAGTAGTCTCCGTACTCCAGTTTATCCATCGCCTCACCGCGATCGGTAAACTGCCAGTCGAAACTGTCTTCATCCTTTAAGTTATCCACCAATTCCTGACCGACATCGATATCCTTATCCCGGACAACAGCCCCTTGGTCTTCATTGACTACGGCCACAGGCAGCTGGTCCGTCTGACTGTAAGGGTCCCACGATGCTTTAATATTGAACCAGGCATACAGGGAAGGGAGGACAGCGAGTCCAAGAATCAGGATTAACGCTACCCAGTTCGTTGCCGTGTTTTTCCAATCTCTGCTGAATATTTTCCATATGTTCTTCATTTCAGATGCTCCTATACGTTCGTCATGGTTTTGAATGGGAGTACATGAGTTTACGTTAGTTTTATCTACGAGAAGAAATTATATAGGAATGTTTTAAAAGTGAAAAGGGTGGCAGCTCCATGTAAGCCTCACCAATCCACACAGCAGAGGACAAAAATGAATTTTCGTTCATTATGAAAAGGTGATTCCACGAGAGGAAACCCGCTTCTAATAGAAGCGGGTTTCCTCTCTCGTTTATTGAAAAAGCTGGTGCAGTTTCTCAAGCGTCCTCTCTTCATCCATCGATGTGTCATGAAAGGCGACATGGCCATCGGGCCGGATCAAAAGCGCACTTCCTTTTTCCATGCCGAGCTTCCGTTCCATGTGCCGGTGGACATCATAAATGATCGGTAAATCATCACCATCCGTATGGACAGTCCCACCTTTAGCCACAAGGAATATCTTCATCAGCCCTTGGTACTGGTCATTCACTTTTTGCGCAAATGTGTAGGCATAATCTATGACATCCTGATGTTGGGCATCAATATAGATCAGACAGACAAATCCATATTCGCAGATGAACGGATACAGCCTCTCATCCTTCGCCCCATCGAAAAACAAAAGATGATCAGGTACACGATGGCCGGCCTGGATCGCTTTACGCGGCAGGGTGGAATCCTTCAGCTCTTTATTCCGTTTCACCTTTTCATATTCGTTATGGATATTGGATAGATGATTGGCGATTTTCTGCTGCACCCAGTCCTGAGTCAGCGCTGCTTTTCCAGCCCAGTTGCGGACTTTTCCCTGAGTTCCCTCCAGATTTACGACTTTCAACATCCGGGACGTTTCTTTCAAAACATCCTTCCCAATAGGAAAGCGTTCATCCTGATAACTATCCAGGAACGAATCTGCAGCATAGCCTTTCAATACTGAAGCCAGCTTCCAACCCAGATTGGAAGCGTCCTGCAGGCCGAGATTCATTCCCTGGCCTCCGAACGGGTTGTGGATATGAGCCGCATCTCCAACAAAAAACACCCGGTTCTTCCGATAATCGGGGACCTGACGGTGAGCAGTACCAAAATAGGAGAGCCATGTCGGGTTTTCAAGGCGGTAGGAATATTTCAGAACCGTATTGACGCTATCCTGCAGTTCTTCCATCGTCAACTCATCTTTGTGAGGAAGCCCCTGCCTGGCGCGGTCAAAACCGACCACCCGGTAACTGCCGTCTTTGTATGGAAAGAAGGCGACTGCCCCGCGGTCATTCAAGTGCATATGAATAAAAATTTCTTCAAGACCCGGAACATCGACATCACCAAGGAAAAAGGTGTACCCTTCATCTTCGCCTTCAAAATCGATGTGCAGCGCCTCACGGACTTTACTGTGTGCGCCATCTGCTGCAATTAAATAGTCCGCTTTATATTCCTTCACTTTCCCGTTACAGGAAGCCTTGACGTATACGCCCGTTTCATCCTGATGAACATCCATCACCTCGTGCTCCCGTTCGACTGTACCACCGAGCGAGGCGAGATGGTTTTCCAGGATTTTTTCTGTTTCACTCTGAGGGAGGATTAAGAGGTAAGGATAACGGCTTTCAATATGGTACAGTTCCACAACGGAGGCATTCTCTCCACCAAGATGAAGCTTAGCCCCGGGGCCTGGATAACCTTTTTCGAGAAATTCCTTGTGCACACCAAGAAGCTCGAACATTTCCATCGTCCGCGCTTGAATGCCGAGTGCCTTGGAGAGATCGGATGGTGCCTCGCGTTTCTCCAGACAGATGAAGTCGATGCCCTGTTTTTTCAGTTCATTGGCCGCCATCAAACCGGTAGGACCAGCACCGATGACGATCACTTCTGTTTTAATAACGGAAGACATGATTCTGTGCCCCTTCCTTTTACGTACTTTTGTATAACGCAACCTATTGTACGATACCCTTCTGGCAGAGCTTCAAGCGTATTGAGGCATATTCGTAAAGGGACCATCAAGAAAAACACAGCACTAAAAAAAGAGCCTGCACATATATGCAGACTCTTTTTTCTCTATTTTTATTGATCAGTCGTCTCTTCTTCTTCAATCATCTCTGTTTCATCCAGATAACGAAGCAGGTCTCCGTATACAACGGAATCAGACAAGGCCAGTTCTTCTTCTGCCTGTTCAAAGCCTTCTCCGCAGGCCGCGTCTTCGACCTCTTCACCCGTTTCCCGGTCATAGCAGGTGCCGTTGACGCCGACATATTCTTCGTTGGCGAAGTTTCCGTCACGTGTGACCATCAGCTCCTGACGGTCCTCGTTGAACAGGTCCTGACCGAACTGGATCGGGTTGTCATCTTCTACACCGAGCATATTCATCAAGGTCGGACGCAGGTCAATCTGTCCGCCTACGGTGTCATATTCCTTACCTTCAATGCCTTCTCCAATCATTAGAAGCGGCACTCGCTGAAGTTGGAACTGCTCGTAATCGTTAATATCTTTATCGAGATATTCCCCCATCGCCTGCTGGTGGTTTTCAGAAATCCCGAAGTGGTCCCCGTATATGACGAGTACCGTGTCGTCATAGAGGTCTGACTGCTTGAATTCCTCCACAAACTGCTTCAATGCCTCATCCTGGTATCGGATCGTCTGGAAGTAGTTGTTCAGCGTCTGACTGGATGTTTCTCCTTTTTCAATCAGCTGTTTATCTTCTGGAAGAGTAAAGGGATGGTGGTTGGTGAGCGTGATCATCTTGTTGTAGAACGGCTCTTCCATCTCTTCCATTTTCGCTAAGGAATCTTCAAAGAAATATTCATCCAAGTAACCCCAGCTGTGGGACTTCTCTTCCGTTACATCATAGTCTTTCTTCGAATAGAAACGATCATACCCGAGAGAATCGTACATGACGTTCCGGTTCCAGAAAGTCGCATCATTAGCGTGCATGACTGATGACGTATAGCCTTCCTGATCAAGAACTTCCGGAGTGGCCTCATACTCATTACCTGAATGGGTAAAGAAAGCTGCTCCACGGTTCAGTCCATAGAGAGAGTTATCGAGCAGAAACTCAGAATCGGACGTACGTCCCTGTTTCACTTGATGGTAGAAGTTACTGAAATAAGCTCCCTCTTCTTTCAAGTCATTGAAATAAGGAGTCAGTTCTTCCCCGTTCAATGTGTTATCCACAACAAACGTCTGCGTACTCTCAAGCGAAAGTAGGATGACGTTCTTTCCTTCCGCTGCCCCTTCCATTTCTTCACCTGCACCGGACTTCGTTTCGTTCAAATAATTGAGAACCGGAACGAGTTCGTTGCTGTCTGCGAACGTTTTCTTCGCTTCGGTCTGTCCTTGAAGCACGACGTCATAAGCGTGGAAGTTCAGAACGCCGATATATTTCACCAGCATATTGCGGTCAAAGGCCCGCTGCAATAGTTCAGTACGTTCCGTCTGCGCCCATCCGATATTCACGATGAACAAGGGGATGGCCAGCGCCGCAAGGATGAAACCTTCTTTACGCTTCGGCTGGAAAGACGTCAGGCGCTTCCCGTTCAAATAGAACAAAAGAAAGGCCGCTGCAAAAATATCGACAAACAAGAAAATGTCTGTCCAAGAAAGGATATCTGTAATACTCCCTCCGAGCCCGGCAAGGTTTGCGGCCTGCCCAAGCATAGGAATGGTCAAGAAATCAGAGTATTCTCTGTAAAATAAGACGTTAAAATATAATAAAAGCGATCCGACAATATACATGGCCAGCATACCTTTACGGCCGGCAAGCAGAATCCCTACACCAAATAGAAGAAAAATACTGCTGAGTGGGTTGAAGGCCAGAATTAAGGCTTCATTGAAGTTTTCAACGTCAAGGTTGAAAATGCCGCTCTGGATGATATACATCTTCAGCCAGAAGACAGCCATCACCGCTCCATAAATCATTACTTTCTTCTTATTGGCGGGGTCTCCCAATTTAGCTTTCCATTTAGAAATCATGAAATAACCTCCGTTTTATTAAACCTAAATCAATTGAAATACCGACAGCACATTCGCTGCATCATGGGTGCCGTTTTTTTCTACGACAAAACTGATCATAACATATTTTAAAGAAAAACCCCTTGTTTTAAATAATCTGTTATGTTCTTTTAATTCTGTAACACCCACGTAATCAAAGAAGAAGCAGCACCTGAAAACATAAAAAAACAACCTGCTGAATCAGCAGGCTGTCCCTGTTCGAAAGCTTAGAGTTTGTTCACAGCATCTTTGATGGAGGTGGATCCACCAACGACTTGAAACTCTTTTCCAATCGTTGATTCGTTTTCAAGCACCGAAAGCAGAACACCTGCAACATCTTCCCGGGAAATCTCTCCCCGTTCAACGGTCTCCGCTGCCTCTACCTGACCGGTCCCATTTTCATTTGTCAGAATACCTGGATGGACGATCGTATAATTCAAGTTCGTACGACGGAGCCAGTCATCGGCATAATGCTTCGCAATGACATACGGAGCGAAAGACGCCGGGGCTCCCTGAATCGCCTCACGTGTCGTATCAAAGGAACTGACCATCACATAGCGGCTGACCCCTTTTTGTTTGGCGGCCTCCATCGTTTTCACAGCTCCATCAAGGTCGATCATTACCGTTTTATCCGGTCCTGTGTTCGGACCTGACCCCGCCGTAAACACGACAGCATCCACGCCTTCAAAGGCTTCCGCCATTTTTTCGGTCTCATCCTCAAGATCAACAATGACGGTTTCTGCGCCAAGATCTTTGAAATAGGAGGCCTGCTCCTCTTTACGGATCATAGCTACGGCTTCTATATCATCATGGTTTTGTATGTTTTGTACAAGGTGTTTTCCTACCTGACCATTGGCTCCTACGACAAGTACCTTCATGGAAAAATCCATCCTTTCATCGATAAGTATCTCCCTTATATGTATCCCTTTTTCAAGAAAAAGAAACCTAGGAACCCTCCAGCCCATAAAAAAAGCCGGGTTCCCTGCCGGCTTTTCACGCCTTTATTGATCATTCGGCGGTTTCATATGGAATTCCTCAGCTATTTCACTGAGCTTTGCCTGCATGGCTTCATCATTCATGACATTCGCTGCGAAAGCCGGCTGTGTCTGCTCGTGCGGCTGATCGAAAAGCTGTCCAATTTTCTCTTTCGTTTTAGAGTACGTATCCATCGTCGCATCCGCTGCCTGGCTTACCCCTTCTTTGACGGAATGGGTCAGTCCTCCGTCCGACAAACGCATCTGCTGTTTCTCCTTGCGGGCATCCTCAAGGAGGTGCTGGATGCCGAATCCGTTACCGACAGCAAAACCTTTTACCCGATCTCCCAAATACATGGCGGCACCAACGCTTTTAACGACGGCCTTACGTGTACCTTTTCTTGCGTCCTCCGAAAAAACGAGCACGGTTGCCCCTGCTACGACCCAGCCGAGGGGATTATTCAAGCCCAATACTTTTTTCCACATGGCAATACCCTCCTTCTATCTTTTCATTGTTTCCAGCCCCGCCCGCTTTCATTCATCAAAGATCCTTCTGTTCATGAATAAATAACGCTGTGAAGTTTACAATAACGACTATGTTATTTAACAGGAATTTTACAAATCGGCAGTAAAGGAAGATGGGCATGTATGAAAGTTTAGAGCTACGGACGCGAGCGTTTCACGCATCCTCCGGAAAGCTTCGCTTTGAATTGTATGACCTTGAAAGAAATCCAGAGATTCAGCAGAAATTCGAACGGATTTTCCAGTCGATCCCAGGCGTCACTAAAGTAAAAGCCAGCACGACGACAGGAAACGTCCTTCTTTTATTTGAAGAAACGCGCATTCAGTTGAAGCAGTTGACGAAGCTGATCGCCGAGTTTGAGCAAGCGTATTATAAGCAGAAGCACAGATGCTGTGAAAGCCCTGAAATGGTTCAGGAGGCGGCCGCAGCCGTGTCCTGTCCAGGATCTCCAGACCTTTCTCTCATCCCGAAAATGAAAAAACACCTCCGCTCTCTGCCCTTCGCCTGGCTGGTGAGCGCAGGAGGTCTGCTCGTGCTCAGCCTGAAACGCTGGATCCGGGGTCCATCCGCTCTGGCGTCCCATCCTCTTCCTTTTTATATGGGGGCAGGCATAGCCATCATGACCGGCTACCCTTACTTTAAACGGGGGATTCAGCAGGTGAACAAGCGTTTTCCGGAATGGAAGATCGACTGGCTGCTGGGGACCGCCTCCCTGGCTCTTGCCCTCATCCGGGAAAATGTCGTCGTTCTCGCCGGACTAACGATTCTCACAGCTTTAAACTGGCAGCGCCAAAAAGCCTTTGATACAGACAGTTATCTGGAAGGGTCCTATGTTCTGCCTGAAGTAGAGTCGTATGCAAAACAGACAGGACGCCTCGGATTCCTTGCTGCAGGTGCCAACCTCCTGCTGACCAGAAATGTGGTGTCTACGATCGGTATTCTGCTCGCTGCCAACCCGCGGCCGGCACGAGTCGCTGCTGAAATCACATGGAAAAAAGCCGAACTTGATTCGAAGGAAAGCGGAGCCGTGCTCCCCGATAAAGGTTCGTTGTTCCAACTCGCCGCACTGGATACCGTTATCTTGAACCACCCTGACCGCTTGATGGAAAATGACCGGTCGCTGACAGAAGATGCGATGGCCTTTTTAGCTGCCCTCCCGGAACAGACCAACATTCATGTGGAAGGATCCGGGGAGACTGCTGAACTGATTCACCACCAGTTCCCTCATTTGATGGTCATTCAGGGTACGAGCGAGTGGCCCGCTGATTCCAGAAATGTTCTAGTCGTTGAGGAAGCTGGTGCTCCTTCGAGTTTCAGCCACTATCCTTCTATCACTTCCAGTGAATTATCAGGGATAACCGAAACATTACAAACGGCTCTGAAACTTCGCAGGAAAAACCGATGGCAGCTCGGCATTTCCGGTACGTGGAATGCTGCCGGAACCGCCCTTGCCTTTATGGGACGATACAGCCCGCCTGTCATTAATTTGATGGCAGATACCCTGCTTCTGCTCTTTCTCTCCTCCATTGAAAAGCAGAAATACAACACAAAGGCAGTTCAAAAGCCTGCAGAAAAACAGAAGCTGGAGCTGGCGGCTGCGCTTGAACAACAGCAGTCCTTTTCCAACTGGCATTCTCTTGCCAATGAGGACATTGTCGAGCAATTGAAGACCCATCCTGCCGAAGGGCTTTCCTCCCTTCAAGTCAAAAAGAAGCGGCTGCAGTATGGGAAGAATGAGTGGCAGGTGAAGGCCCGCCCACATTGGATTACGGTCTACTTCAATCAGTTGAAGGAATTCACCACGCTGATTCTGGCAGGAACAGCTGTCATCAGCGCCTTCCAAGGGGCCCTGTTTGAAGGCATCGTCATGGGGGCCATTCTGCTGGCCAATGCAGGGATCGGCGCCTATCAGGAGCAGAAAGCAGCCAACCTTCTCAATAGTGTGAGTGAGTTTCAGGCGCCGGCCTGTACAGTTATACGGAACGGCCGCCGAACAGAGTTGGAGGCCGATCTTCTCGTCCCGGGCGATATTGTAGAAATCGATGCAGGCGAACGAGTGCCGGCTGATTTGAAGCTGCTGCAGGCCAACAACCTGGAGGTGAACGAATCGGCGCTCACAGGAGAATCTCTCCCTGTCGCCAAATCAACCCTTACGATTCAGGCGCAGACGTCCATCAACGACCGCAGCAATATGCTGTTCATGGGAACCGATGTCACCCGCGGCCGGGCGAAAGCCGTTGTCGTTGGTACCGGCCTTCACACAGAAATGGGACACCTCGTCACATTATTGACAGAGGAACCGAATGAAAAAACGATGCTCCAGCAGCAAGTGGACAAAGTGAGCCGCATGTTTTTAAAAGTCGCTCTCGTTACTGGATCACTCGTATTTATTACGGGCCTTCTACGCGGGAGCACCATCAGCCAGATGCTTACCACATCTGTCGCCCTTGCTGCTTCAGCCATCCCGGAAGGACTGCCTGTTACCATTACGATAGCCTTAAGTGCCGGCGTCCTTCGCTTGTCCAAGAAAAAAACCGTCACACGTAAACTGAGTGCTCTCGAAGCGATGGGGCGCGTTACTGTGATCTGCACGGATAAAACCGGTACGCTGACGAAGAACGAAATGACTGTGACGAATGCCGCCACACCTTCTGCCTCCTTTAAAGTTGAAGGCACCGGCTATCACCCGTCAGGAGCGATCCACGGTCCAGAAAACAATCAGGACTTCCAAGACCTGCTCCGCATCGGTTGGCTTTGTCATAATACAGAGCTTCACCAGCATGAAGAAGAATGGAAAGTCAAAGGCGACCCGACCGAAGCGGCCATTTTGACGCTCGGAAGAAAGTACGGATTGACGGAAGGCAGCTTTGCCCACTGGCACCGCACCCATGAAATTCCGTTCGATTCCCATAGAGGGATGATGTCTGTCGTCTGCCGCGAATCTGTTCAGGACAAGCAATGCTATGTGATGACGAAAGGATCGCTCGAAAAAGTTCTCGACCGCTGTACGCATTACCAAATGAATGGCACAAAGAAAAAAATAACGGCGTCTTTCAAGAAGAAGTGGCTGGAGAAGAACACCCGATTCGCCGACCAAGCCCTGCGTGTCCTGGCCTTTGCTTATGCTCCCATTACCGATGAACCGGAATCCGACACGGTAGAAGAAGTGGAAAACCATTTGATTTTTGTCGGCATCGTCGGCATGATGGATCCGCCGAAACCGGAAATCCAGCAAAGCATCCAAGAAAGCAGACGGCTGGGTATACAAACGGTCATGATCACAGGAGACCATCCAAAAACCGCCGCAGCTATCGGAGGACAGATCGGTCTGAACAGCGGACCGGAACAGGTCTTAACGGGTACAGACATCGATCAGATGACAGAGGAAGAACTCGAGGAAAAAGTACGGGATGTCCACATTTTTGCACGCGTCACCCCTGATCATAAGCTTCGCATTGTCGAAGCTTATCAACGACTGGGTCACGTCGTTGCCATGTCCGGTGACGGTGTCAATGACTCTCCTGCCATTAAGAAGGCAGACGTCGGCATTGCCATGGGACAGACAGGCACGGCTGTCACGAAAGAATCGGCCGATATCGTCCTCACAGAAGATGGTTTCCAGACGATTCTTGATGCCGTGAAAGAAGGCCGTTCCATCATCGGCAACATCCGCAGGGCCCTCGGTTGTTTATTATCCGGGAACATTGCAGAAATCTTAGTCACATCCACCGCTGTTCTGGCGGGTATGCCGCTTCCGATTGTACCGATTCAAATCCTATTGATGAATCTATTGACCGATGCGCTTCCGGCTATGGTATTCGCCATTAATCCAGGAGAGCAGAAAGAGGAGCCTTACCGGGAGCGGATTGCCGATAAGCCGTTATACACCCAGGTGATCACCCGCGGCATCCTCCTTGGAGCCGGAACCCTTGCCCTGTTTGGAATAAGCCTGGGAGCTGGAGCTTCTCTCGTGCAGGCACAGACGACCGCTTTTGCTACGCTTGTAGCCGGACAGCTCATCCAGACGTTCACTTGGAGTAAACAGCACGCAAAAGAACGATCCATCAACTGGAAACAGGATAAGTTCCTGCTCGGAGCTATCGGAGGGTCCACACTGGCCCTTCTGGCAGCTATTTATGTTCCACCGCTTGCCGGGATGTTCCATACAGCCCCCTTATCCTTCAGCAGCTGGGCGCTCGTCCTTGCAGCGGCCTGCGGGTCCGCGCTAGCTGCGGGACCTGTGTATGCCTTATTCCATCGTGCCCCCGGCTCCAGCCCAGCACGAAAAGCCGCAGTACAGGCCTTTGCCGGATAATCCCCTGGTATAAAGCTGACACCCAGGGGCAAACCTTAAGACAAGACCGATCATTACGGAGGTGCAACCGATGTTCTTACGATTAATTCAGACAGCAGCAGTAGGATCTGTCGTTCTCATTGCCGGATCCGCTGTCTTTCCAGTGATCAAACGAACCATCAGACCGATCATGAGGGAAGTATCGCATGAAATGAAGTTTCTGCTCGTCAGTTCAGGTGAGCGTATGCAGGACATGGTCGATGATGTGAAATTTGAGCGGATGAAACGAGCGATGGACAACATGGACACAATTGAATGCGAGGTGTATGAAGATTGACTGAAGAATCGAAAGCCTCCAACCTTGATATTTCAGATAAACAGAAGGAAGTCGTCCAGGAATTGAAGCAGTCCATGCAGCACTTAAACACCGCCCTTTCCTTATCTGTTGAAGGCGTAAAAGAAAATGAGCAGGATAAGCAGATGTATTTAGATATCTGGGAAGAATTCATGAAATCGTTCGTGAAAAAAGTGAAAACAGAAAGCAAAGAAGCGAACGTCAACCTGATGAGCCAGATTCCCCTTAAACGATTTTTAGGCTTTTGATAAGAAAGTTTTACCAATAGGCCTGGAGGGAACTTCTCCTTAAAAAGATCTGCATAAGGAGGGGTTCTTTCCTATGATCGTTTCAGGGAAAATCCAATACAAACATCATCAGATTGATTTTGAGGTGAGGATGGAACATGAGGATATTGAGGAAGGTGCCATAAAATCTGAGGAAGCTAAACAAGCGCTGATCCATGCTGTCAATCGTAAATTCCGGGTGAAATATCCGCTCACAAGCACTATTGACCCCGTCCACGTGTCTTCCATATAAAAAAACATCCGGTTTGATCGAGGCCACTGAATGAAGGATCAAGTTAAAAAAAGCGGATGGCATGAAATATTTCATGCCATCCGCTTTTTTCTATTTTCAGGGGGGCTTATCCTTTCTATTCCTTCATTCATGTCCCGATTCGTTTCACATTCGCTGTAAAGAGCGCGATGGCACCTTGAAGGCGCATGCCTTCGAGACCGAAGATGAGGCAGCCCCATATCCGTGTCTTTATGTATTCTTTTCATTGTACAAAAAAAGAGTGATGTTCTTACCGTTGATTCCACGATGAGCGTTCGATGGTGACGCCTGCGGGAACAGCGCGAGCCGAAGATCGACTTGGTCCAATGATTTTCTTGACCAAGTCAGCTGAGGCCGTGCCCGCAGCAAGCATCCATCGACAAGCGATTCGTGAAAAGCAACAACCACCTTTACCCCCTTCTCTTGATAGGAAGGAGGTTTCAGTGGCCTCGTTTGATCCGGACGCTTTTTTTCAATTCAAGTACGATACTTAATGGCCAGACCTTTCAGGAAGTTCCGGGCAAACTTATCCAGGCAGGGCTTATAGTTTTTATGCCCTTCTTTTCTTAGGATCGCACTAAGTTCGCCTTTGCTGATAGCTACGCCCGCTTCATCAAGGATATCAATCACATCCTCATTTTTCAGCTGCAGGGCGATTTTCACCTTCTTCATCATAACATTGTTCACACTGGAACGGTTTTTGATGGAGCGGTCAGGCTTGACGGGCTCGCCGTCCTTCGTTTTCTGAGGACCGCGCTTATAAATGATGAATCCATTCAGGAAAGATTCCAGCATACTGTTCGTACACTTGATATAATCCATGCCGTCTACGGCTTCCTCATCGTCTTCCTCTATTTTCGTCAGCACCAGCTTGACCTCTTCCACAGCCAGATCCTCGCCGCCGAGCTCAAAGATTTCCTTCATTTCGCTGTCCCTCAAATCAAGAGCATAACGCAGACGAATCAATATATCGTTATTATCCATTACACAACCTCCTGTTGTACGTTCTTTTCCCGCTTTTTCACACCAGTCCTCATCCTACCACGTTTCTCCGTATTCTATAAGGCTGAATAGAAAAAATCAGGAATGATCTTCTTCCGGCCTGTACGTTTTCGTCAGATAGATGACCACTGTGAAAAAGCACCCGCCGAAGATGAATCCGGCTTTCATAAGAAGATTTGGTGCAATATAAAAAGCCGAGAATAAAAATGAAGACCAAATCATTACAAGGATCGATATTTTCGCTTTCAGGGGGAGCCCCCGGCCTGATTTATAATTTTGTATATAACTGCCAAACCATTTATTCGTCATCAGCCAGTTGTACAGACGATCAGAACTCCGTACGTAGCAAGCGGCTGTTAATAGTAGAAACGGAGTCGTCGGAATCAACGGCAGGATGATGCCCAGAATACCCAGACCAAGCGAAACGCTTCCGACAATGATCAGCAGAACCTTCACAACTTGTTTCATCATTAACTCCTTAAAAAGTAAATTGAACCGATTATCATACCTGTATAGAAGTCCGGTTATTCCTATTGTATCCCTTCCGCCCCTCCCGTTTCCATTATTTCATATGGAAACCGAGGACTTCTCCATCTACGAAAAAGCCTGTGTAAACCAGGTAGAGTTAGCCATTTGTCGTGGGAAGGGTCACATTCCTCTTATCGGTGGATGGAATCCGCGGGCATCACCACCGAACGCTCCTCATTCCGACGTTAGAATATAGAGGAGAGAGAATGTGTACGAAGCAGGTTCGCAGATTCAAAAGAACGGCATGGGCTGCGTTATTGCCGTTTGCGTGGAAAAATAGGGAAAGAACTGGCGCTGATGACCGCTGCCTGCCGGAATATGAAAAAGATTGTCATCCAGCAAGGGTGAGCGGGGTGAAGGAGAGTCATTGTCGATGTTAAAAAACTCCCAAGGAGCGGTGCCCCTTTCGCTCCTGGCGGTAAGAAAGAAAAAAGCTTGTAAAGAAACAGAGGTTTCTCTACAAGCTGAAACGTCCCACCCTGAAGATGGGAAGTTTTTTATATGGATAAACGAGAGGATAGGTTGTACACGTCTTCGTCCACTTGTACTGTTTTCGTATGGACAAATCCATAGGTAAGGGCTTCAGGCTGATGATCCTTTATCGTGACGATCACACCTGATTGATCCTTGATCAACAGATCGACCGCATAGGCACCAAGGCGGCTGGCGAGAATCCGGTCTGCCGCTGTCGGGGCACCTCCGCGCTGGGTATGGCCGAGAACCGTCACACGTGACTCGATGCCTGCCTCCTGCTTCAGTCGTTCGTTGAGATCGATCCCACTCACGGTTCCCTCTGCAACAACAACGATACTGTAGCGTTTGCTGCGCGACGGCCCCTGCTTGATCTGCTCAACAATGGAGTCCAGGTCCTCTTTTTTCTCAGGGATCAAAATGTTTTCCGCACCGCCGGCGAGTCCGGACCAAAGAGCAAGATTACCGGTGTCCCGGCCCATCACTTCAATAATGGAAGACTTTTCATGGGAGGAAGCCGTATCCCGGATCCGGTCAATGTAGTCCATTACCGTATTCAGAGCCGTATCAAAACCAATGACTTCAGAAACACCAGGGATATCAGAATCAATCGTCGCCGGAATCGCAGCAGTGGGTACGCCCGCTTCTTCCAGGACAGCCGCCGCCTGCAGCGATTCTTTCCCGCCGATGACGATAAGGGAATCGATTCCATGCTCCTTGATCCTTTGAAGAGCCTTTCCTTTACCTTCTTCAGTAAGAATTACATCGGAAGGGGAGGACTGTAAAATCGTTCCGCCCCGCTGCATGATCGATCCGACAGATGCAGCATCCATCTGATCCATTTTTCCATCTATAAGGCCCTGGAAACCATATTGTATTCCTATCATTTCCACATCGTAGTAAATACCGGAACGGACAACAGCCCGGATGGCTGCATTCATTCCCGGAGCATCTGCTCCACTTGTTAATACACCGAATCTTTTCATCATGACCACTCACTTTCCACTAGGAATCCGTCCCCGGCACTTGGAAATGCCGGTGTGATGCTTCGCTGTTTCGTCCTTAAGCTTCCCGATTCTCTTTCTTCCCCATCACTGCATCGAGAAATCCCTACTCATCATTCTCCTGTTTATTTTACAAAAGTTCAACAAATATACTCCAGCTCAAAGGTATACGTAAATCATGACCACAACCATTGAAACGAAAACCTATGCAGGAGGGACATTTGAGGGTTGAGTTTCCACAATACCATAAAAAAAGAGTCCTGGCGCAGGACTCTTTTTTTATGTGGTCTGCTTATTTCTACTTTCAAAATCAAACTTGATGCTGTAGTTCTCATCCAGCTTCAAGGCGGTGCTGAACGGCTTCTTGCCCTTAAAGCCTTTGAGGACTCTCGTCTTCTTTTTCTCACAAAGCGTCTTGATCATATTTCTTGTCAGAGTCTTGCCGGCAAGCTTCTTCGGAAAAGTCACCTTACAGCCTTCCTTATAATTGGAGCAGCCGTAAAACTTATAACGATCCATGATCTCCCCTGTCTGACAGGAGGGACATGTGGCAATCGGTTCTTTGCTGCTTCCCCATGATGTCTTTTCTCCGGTGCTCCGGACTTCCACCTGCTGCAGAGCGCCCGGCGTTTCCTGAATGAGCTTTTCGATAAACTGTCCGGTCTGCTTCAGAAACACCTGACGGGATCCTTCTCCGCTGCCGATCTTCTTCAAATACGTCTCCCACTTAGCCGTGAGGGATGGACTCGACAGCAGCGTGCCTTCGATGGCTTCGCAGAGCATCATCCCTTTTTCCGTCACATAGACGTTATTCTTCTTCACTTCAATATAATTCTGTGCTTTGATGGTTTCAATGATGCTTGAGCGCGTCGCTTCCGTACCAAGACCTTCAACTTCTTTCAGAATCTCAACGTCTTCTTCATCATCCATCCATTTCCCGCACGTCTTCATCATGTTGATCAGCTGGCCTTCGGTGTACGGCTTCGGAGGCTGCGTCATGCTTTCTTTAATATGAAGCTTCGCGCCCACTTCCTCTCCCTGATGGACTTCAGGAAGCAGAGGTTCCTTTTCCTTCGCTTTAGCGGGCTTCGGAAACAGCTCCTTCCACCCTTGACTGACGTCGCGCTTACCGGTTGTCTTAAACGGCAGCTCCTTGACATGGGTGTGCAGGGTCGTTTCTTCATAAATGTAGTCGGTATGGAACATCGCAAGCGTCGTAGCGAGTACTTCATTATAAATGTTCTGCTCATCACGGCTCAGCCCGCTCAGCTTTTTCTCTGTCGGTACGGATTTTGTCGGTATGATGGCATAGTGCTCCTGCACTTTGCTGCTGTCCACGTAGCGCTTCTTCGGCTTCGTGGAAACCGGTGTAAACGACACGTTCAGCGTTTTCTGGTACCCATCCAGATTTTTCACAAGGTAGGAAAATTCACTTTCCGTTATAAAGTTACAGTCCGTCCGTGGATAGGTAACGAGTTTTTTCTCATACAGCTTCTGCATCGTTCTCAACACTTGGGACGGCGTGTACTTCCAACGCCTGTTTGCGACACTCTGTAGTGTGGAAAGCGAATGAAGCTTCGGTGATTTGATGTACTTTGTCTTCTTATCGACGTTCCCCACAATACCGGCCAGCGGTTCATTTTCTTTTAAACCGTATTCATCCATCAAGGCTTGTACTTTTGCCTTATCCTTTTCCTTGATTTTGGCCAGGCCTTTGTAAGACCCTTTCTCTGCTTGGAACTGTCCTTCGATCTGATAAAAAGGTTCAGAGACGAAGGTTTCGATTTCTTTATGACGCTGATAGATTAAATACACCGTGGGCGACTGGACGCGTCCAATCGATAAGTAGCTGCCAAACCCTTTTTTCTGCAGCAGCAGAGTAAACAGACGACTGGCGTTGATACCGACAAGCCAGTCGCTGATCTGGCGGGCTTTGGCTTCCTCGAACATACGCAGGTCTTTATCATTGGCCTGCAGGTTCTGAAATCCTTTGCGCACTTCATCCCGCTCGAGGGAGTTGATCCAAAGCCTTTTGACAGGCTTGTTTTTTACACCAGTCAGGCGGAGGATGCTGTAGAAAATGTTGGAGCCTTCCCGGTCGACGTCCGCAGCATTGATGATGACATCAGCACTTTGGAACAGTTTTTTAACAGCTTGAAACTGTTCCCACTTGCCTTTGGACACTTTTTCAAGGTACCGGTCCGGAACGATCGGCAGTTGATCCAGCTTCCACTTTTTCCATTCGGGTTTATAATCGTGTGGTTCCTTCAGCTCCACTAAATGGCCGACACCCCACGTAATGACTGCTCCGTCCGGGAACGTATGGTCAGGTTTCAATTGTATATAGGTTTTCGTTTTATTTTGAGCGGTAAAGGCCTCGGCATAGGCTTTTGCCTGCGAGGGTTTTTCGGCTAAGATGACCACCTTTTCCATGGTCTTCCACTCCCTTCAATAGACCACAAGAGTACTATGAGACGGTTTGGAAAGCAAGGGGAAATGGAAGAGTATTTCACCAGAAATCTACGTCATAAAAGGAGAAGGGCCTAACACAGATGCCCCTATCAGAGCGCTTCTGTCCGACCAAGCAGTGCTGCACCAATCAATCCAGCTTTCGTGCCCAGCTCCGCCGGCTCAAGTTTCACCTGATTCCTCAATTGCGGATACAAATAATTATTCAACCGTTCCCGCAGAGGGACAAGCAGCAGATCCTCCGACTGCATCACTCCTCCTCCAAGCACAAACACAGACGGATTTACAATGTGAGTAAGGTTGGCAATGCCCATGGCTAAATAGGTAATCGTATCATCAATGATGAGGGCTGCTGCTTCGTGCCCTTCCTTCACCTTCCGGAAAACCTCTTCCGCACCGCCGTCTACACCAAGGCGCGCTTTTCCTTCTCTCCCGATAGACGTACCAGAAGCCAGGGATTCGAAGGAACCAGCATTCAGATTGGACCAGCTCGGGCCGTCCGGTTTTAAAATCATATTACCGATTTCCCCGGCATACCCCTGGGCCCCTTGAACGATTTTTCCGTCAAGGACGTAACCACCGCCGATTCCGGTGCTGATCGTTATGTAGTAACTGGAGCTATGACCACGCCCTGCGCCGAATTTCGCTTCAGCGAGTGCAGCTGCGTTAGCGTCGTTGTCGAGGTACACCGGAATATCGACGGCTGCCTGCACCTCATCAACAAGTGGAATGTCATCCCAACCCGGTAAATTTGGAGGGCTGAGAATTCTTCCTTGGTGAGGATTGAGAGGACCTGGAGATCCAATTCCGATGGATGCAATGTCATGGCTGTCCATCAGTTCCTTGATTATGTCGTTCATCTGCTGAATCACATAAGCCGGCTCTTTATCCGTTTCGGTGCGGATGCTTTTCTCAACAAGAATGCTTCCCTTTTCATCTACGACACCTGCGCGCAGGTTGGTGCCGCCCAGATCAATGCCGATGGTTTTCATATCCATCACTCCTTTACGATTCTCTATACATCTACTATACATCCAGAATGAAGACCTACCAAATGAAACCGGACCTATAAGTTCCTTCTCTATGTTCCATTACCATGATGGATCGTTCTTACTCGTCTTTTTCATGAAAATTAGCATCCACCTATTCAATAGAAGATAAAACACGGATGAGCGTCTGCTTGAATTTTTCACGGTCGACCGCTTCACAGACGCGGACATTGGCTTTACACCCACTCCGGTTATTGATGTCCACCATACTGTACCCGCGGGTCAGTCTCCCCTGGGTCTCGACTTCGACGTAATAGGAATGAGATGCAGTCATGATGGATGCATCCGCGGCTATCGCAGCAAGCAGTGTGTCCGGATGGGTGGTTCCGGGCAGACGGTGTACTTCTTTATTGAACTGCCTTACCACCTTGTTGACCGCTGTGAAAAATCGGGAGCCGGTGGTATTCAGGCCTTCGATTTCCCGGTGGTCCTCCTCATCCATCACCGAATAAGCGACGCACATCTCCCATCCGACCATTGTGACAGGAACGCCTGACTGGAGGACGATATTGGCAGCCTCCGGATCGACCCAGAAATTGTACTCAGCCGCGGCTGTAATATTGCCAAGCGAGTTATTCGTTCCTCCCATGACATACACATGCGGAATCAGCGGAATAATACCCGGGTCCTTTTGGAAAGCCATCGCAATGTTGGTCAGCGGAGCGATAGCCAGCAGTTCAATTTCCCCAGGATTATTCCTGATCGTATCAATCATAAAGTCTACCGCATGTGTCGTTTCCGGACGCTGGGTGGCTGGATCAAAAAAGGCACCGCCCATGCCATCCTTTCCATGAACGTCTTCAACGGTACGGTGAGCCGTCATCCCCACTGCATTCAACGGACGCTCCACCCCTTTGTATACCGGCACTTTCTCCTCCGGGGCTGCGACCTGAATCGTATAAAGCGCGTTTTCAACTTCCTGATCGAAAGCCACATTTCCCCCGGTAATGGTAACCCCCTCCACCTTGAAATGATGAAGCGTCGTTAACAGGGCGATTGTATCGTCACCGGCTGTATCTGTATCGATAATGACGCGTCTCATCTTACGTTCCCCCTTTATGTATAAGTATTCCTTCTTCATTATCATACTAAAAAAAATGGTAGAACCTATGCTTCTGTGCACATCCTAAGATAATTGAGGCGCCTTATGATACGATATGTGAGTCAATACAAAGCAAGAGATTGGAGCATTCAACATGAAAGCAATGGCTAAACGGGGCTACACTTTATTGATCAGCCTTTATGTCCTTATTTATTTTATCGTTTCCTTTGCAGGCGGAGAGACCTTGTCCACCGCTATGTCGTTGTTTGGTCTGGCCGCCTTCATCATCGGATATGTTCTGCTTCCGGTAAAACAGGCATGGATTTCATTACTCCTGTTAATCATTGCCCTCTTTGTCCACCTCATTGCGGGCACATCCCTCACTCAGGGCGTGGTGGAGGGCTTCACCGTAATGAATGGTTTGATTGCGCTCCTGCTGATCGTCCCTGCGATCAGCTGGGTGCTTGAGGAAAAACCGTACATCGAATCGGTCATTAACTTTGCACAGAGGCTTTTGAATACGAGCCGGAAATTTTATTTCGGAATGATGGTCATCACCCAGATCATCTCCTATTTCCTGTTGTTCGGATCGATTCCGATGGTATACGGGATGATCAACGATTTTCTCAACAAACAGAAAGGCGAAGCATGGGAAAACTATAAAGGGACCGCCCTCCTTCGTGCTTTCAGTTTAACGACGATGTGGGTCGTCAGCATTCCAAGTTTCATTTTCGCCGTCGATGCGCTAGGAGCATCACTCGGTCTATCAATTCTGCAGGGATTTTTTATATCCTTTGCCGGCATCCTTCTGTCTGTTCTCTTTTCCAAATATCAGGAGCGGCACTACGGAGTGGATTTGACCGCAGGCATACAGGAGCAGCTTGCTGAAATTGCCGAGCAGAAAAAACAGGACACCCGCGGCAATAAAGATGCTGTCGAGTTTGCTGTATTATTTGTGACGTTGTTTGGATCGATTTTCATCCTGAACGCTGTATGGGCTGTCGACCTGCTGTTGATTATTCCGATCGTCATTACCGCCTGGGTCATCCTTTACTTCATCGTCCGCGGTCGAACAGGGGCAATTGTAGAGAACGGAAAAGTTTATCTGAAGGAAAGCATTCCTAATAAAGCCCAGCAGTTTTCCATTCTATTGGCGGCCGGCTTTTTAATCAATGCGGTCAACCAGTCAGGATATGGAGAATACATTATCGATGGACTGTTTTATATTACAGACGCTGTACCGTTCCTGAATTTCCTATGGGTGCTGCCGTTCGTCGTCATCATCCTCGGATTCATCGGTTTGGGACCACTGACCGTGATTGTTCTTGTATCCGGGATTCTTCAAGGAGTGGAACTTCCATATCCACCGGAAATCGTCGTGCTCGGCATCACCTCAGGAAGCGTGATTTCCATCATGGTGTCACCACTGATCCTCCCGTCGATTATCTTAAGCTCTGTGAATAAATTAAGCATTGTCAAAAACGGACTGATGTTCAACTACAAATACGCCATTGTCTTTTATTTAATGGTTCAGCTGTATCTACAGCTTGTTGTTTTCTTCTTCCTATAATAAGCCCTTCCACTGGTTCTCATGCGGCAGGGAAACCCGATGTTTTCCCAGTGCCTTCAGGAGCTGCGGCCGTGCCCGCGGCAAGCATTCACCGATTAGCGAAACGTGACCATCGCAGCTCCATTAGATGAGAAACACTTTTACTCTAAAATCCGACGACAGGCGTTCAGCCTGTCGTTTTTTAGTAGGACGGTTCAAAGAAATGGGAATCGGTTGATATGAATAGAATAAGTTAACAACCTTCGGAGGTGGAGCATGAAAACGTATATTGAAGTGGAGCCGGGTGTCGAGTTGTATGTTGAAGATCACGGAGCGGGAGACGTCCTCGTTTTTATACCGGGATTTACTTTTACGACAGAGGTTTTCTCCAGGCAGGTGGATCATTTTTCAAAAACGCACCGGACGATTGTCATCGATCCGAGAAGTCATGGGCGCTCGACAATGACGGTTCATGGCAACGACTACGTCACGCATGGAACCGACCTGAAGAAAGTCTTACAAGCGTTAAAAATCGAGAACCCCACGTTGATCGGCTGGTCGTTCGGATGTCTCACCGTATGGGAATACATCCGCCAGTTCGGCGCAGAAGGAATAAAAGGGCAGGTTTTTATTGATATGCCGCCAAAATCCTTATCTCTCCATGAAAATCAGGACTGGGTGGAAGGAAAACTTGATGATATGGCGGCTGCCTATACCAACTATCTCCATAACCCTAAGGGACAGCGGGATTTCATTTCCGCCTATGCGAACGGGGTGATGGTCCAGAGAGATTTAACAGAGGAGGAGCTGTCGTGGCTGGTGGAGCAGTCCCTCACCACCCCCTATTACATCGCAGCCAACCTGTTTTCATCCGGCCTGTTTTCAGACTATCGGGAGGAAGCTGCTTCAGGAAGTCAACAGATTCCGACCTTGTATGTCATTGCTGAACACTGGAGCGCCACGGCCCGCCCTTACTTAAACAAGCTGGCTCCGGAAGCAGGGATTGATGTACTCGGAGGTCACCTGATGTTCTGGGAACACCCGGGAAGATTCAATACGCTCCTGGAAGCCTTCCTCCATAAACAAACGTGACAAAAAACCTTTATGGTTTATCAAAAGCGGCCTCCTGTGTCATAGAGGTCGTTTTCTATCATATAAATCTATTATGGACAAGATGTTGTGTACTCGTTAAGAAATGAGGGTATAGATTTATAACTTACAGGGAGGTGAAAACGAATGGCTTTGGAAGTCCTTTGTGAAGTGAACAACTGCATCCATAATGAAGGTGGGGAAAAATGCGGAGCTCCTGCCATCTCCATCGTCAGCGAATCCGGACGTACCGCTTCCTCTCAGGAAGAAACCGACTGCCGGACATTTGAAGCAAAAGAAGCGTAACGGTCTCTCCATTCCCAGTGGCCTTCACGGCTGCTCTTTTTTTCCACCCTACTGATAAAAAGAATCATTTTCACTCCACGGATCCCTCTCCCACTTTCCTCCCATTTATAAACAAGATGGTTCCCCAAAGCTTCACATCCCTTTATCATGAAACGTGAGTGTTGACTCACAATTCATAAAGAGGTGACGAACAATGGCTGATATCCTGATGATCAATGTTCCCGCAGAGGGGCACGTAAACCCGAGCCTAGGTGTTGCGAAGGCCTTTGCCGACCGTGGGGACAACGTCCACTACATAACTACTGAAAAATATAAATCCCGGCTTGAAGGTGTAGGGGCTAACGTCTATCTACATGAGGACCACCTGCTCATCGGCGGTGTTGATCCTACTTCAGAAGAAGGGATCCAATTTTTCATGAACATCATGCTGCAGACGTCTCTCGATATTTTATCGATAACGAAGCAGCTTGCGGAAGAGATCTCCTTCGATTTTGTTTACTATGATTCTTTCGGAGCGGGCGAACTCGTCAGAGACTACCTGCACATTCCAGGCTTCTCATCATCCGCCTCATTCCTGATTCCTGAAGATTACCGCAAACGTCTTCCTCTTCATCCGGAGAACACCGGTACAATGGAGTACAGCGATAAAAACAGGCAGCTGATGGAAACAATGAAACAGGAATTCGGAGTAGCGCCATCGCCCATGCTTCAATTCATGCATAATCAAGGAGAGCGGACGATGGTCTACACCAGTGCTTACTTTCAGCCTCAATTAGACGAATTTGGTAAGGAAAACCACTTTATCGGGCCAAGTTTTCCTGAACGGAAGGGCACCCATGACTTCCCTCTACAAGATTTAAAAAATGAAAAAGTGCTGTACATCTCGATGGGGACCGTTCTCGATCAAGTGGAAGAGTTTTTCAACCAATGCATCGACGCTTTTGCCGACTTTGATGGAAAAGTAGTCATTGCGGCCGGATCTTTTGCAGATTTTAATAAAATCAATGCGGCTCCGGAAAATTTTATCATCCGGTCCTACGTTCCTCAGCTTGACGTGCTGGAACACACGGATGTCTTTTTAACCCATGGTGGGATGAACAGCGTGAATGAAGCCATTGATAAGGAAGTTCCGATGGTTGTTCTTCCTCGTGATAAAGATCAGCCCATGGTGGCAGCGAGGCTTGCGGAGCTGCATGCCGGTTATCCGATTTTCCCTGGAGACGTATCGGAAGAAACCCTGCACCAAGGAGTGGATCAAGTCGTGAATGATGGAACCTACCAGGAAGGCATCCGGAAGATTAAGGAAAGTTTTGATCACTGCGGCGGCCCGCAGGAAGCTCTCGCCGTAATCGATCGATACCTGGAACAAAGGATATAAAAAAGCCGGGACTCAAAAGAAGTCCCGGCTTTTCTCGTTCTTATTTTTTCTCTTCGGCAAATGTCTTGATGCGGTCAGCAATCTCATCACGGACACGCTGGAATACCGCCCATTTTTCTTCCTCTGTCCCTTCCGCTTTCGCCGGGTCATCGAAGCCCCAGTGGAAACGTGTGACGTGAGGAGGTGTCATCGGACATTTATCATTGGCATCACCACAGAGGGTGATTGCATAAGCTGCGTTAGTAAGGACATCGTTATCAATGATTTCAGACTCTTGGCCACTGATATCAATATCCACTTCATTCATCGCTTTCACAGCATTCGGGTTCAAGCCATGAGCTTCGATACCAGCTGAGCGGACATCAAATTCCTCTCCCAGGTATTCTTTTCCGAATCCTTCCGCCATTTGACTGCGGCAGGAATTTCCTGTGCATAGAAAGTAAATGACTGGTTTGTTAGACATAAAGCATTTCTCCTTTTTTAAATGGTCGTTATAAGATGAGCAGCCATACATAGAGACCGGCTAATGTAATGAATAAGGTGGGAACGGTAAGGATGATTCCGATCTTAAAGTAATAGCCCCATGAGATTTTCACACCTTTTGTTGAAAGGACGTGAAGCCATAATAAGGTGGCCAGGGAGCCGATCGGGGTTATCTTCGGTCCAAGGTCGGAACCGATGACGTTGGCATAGATCAAGGCTTCTCTCATCGTTCCCGTTGTATTCGTCTCAGCAATCGCCAGGGCATCAATCATCACTGTCGGCATGTTATTCATAATGGATGACAGGATTGCCGCAATGAATCCCATTGATACAGTACCGACAAACAAGCCTTGGTCCGCTGTGGCCTGAATCACATCAGCCAGGACGTCCGTCAAGCCGGCGTTACGCAGGCCGTAGACAACGACATACATCCCAACCGAGAAGAAAACGATGGCCCATGGGGCTCCTTTGATGACTTCTCCTGTTTTTACAGCGGCACTTCTGCGCGCCATTAACAAGAAGAAAATGGCCACAATGCCAGCAATAATCGATACTGGAATACCGAGCGGCTCACTCGCGAAGTATCCAACTAACAGAACCACCAGAACGGCCCACGATAAGCGGAACATTTTATGATCCTGGATCGCATCCACAGGCTTCTTCAGCTGAGCCAGATCATACTGCCCCGGAATACTCTTACGGAAAAACAAGAATAAAACGAGGATACTGGCCGCTAAGGAAAACAAGTTCGGTACAACCATACGGGAGGCGTATTCAATAAAACCAATGTCGAAAAAGTCCGCAGAAACAATGTTGACGAGGTTACTGACAATCAGCGGCAGTGAAGTCGTATCTGCAATAAATCCACTTGCCATAATAAACGGAAGAACCATCGCTTCCTTGAAGTTCAAATTTCGTACCATTGCCAGGACAATCGGCGTCAAAATCAACGCCGCCCCGTCGTTGGCAAACAAAGCAGCCACAACTGCACCAAGCAGGGTGACATAAATAAACATGCGCCGGCCATTTCCTTTAGCAGCACGCGCCATATGGAGCGCCGCCCATTCGAAAAAGCCGATCTCATCCAAAATCAACGATATGATGATAATTGCCACGAACGCAAGGGTGGCGTTCCAGACGATATCCGTCACAGCGAGAACATCCTGAAAATCAACGACACCAAAAATCAGAGCAAGTATGGCACCCGCACAGGCGGACCATCCAATCCCCAGATTTTTAGGCTGCCAGATGACAAAGATCAGGGTAAGTATAAATATAATCGTTGCTATCCATGCCAAATCCGAACAATCCTCCTACTAGTCACACTGGATGCGTCTGCCCGCTTTTTCCAATGCGATTAACTTTTCTTTTTGATCAGGTATTTGATTCAAAACTTCCTCAATAATCGGGTAGGTCTCATGACTGGTGTTCAAGGAATAAAAGATCCACTGACCTTTCCGCTGTTCCTTCACCAAGCCCGCGTCCCGGAGTTTCCTTAGATGCTGACTGACAGAGGGCTGGCTCATATCGAGTACATCTACAAATTCGCAGACACAGCATTCGCCATCTTTCAACAGTCCAACGATCGTCAACCGGGTTTTATCTCCAAGAAGCTTCAACGTTTTTGCGGCTTCTTCCAACGTCATTATCGTTTTCTCCATACCATCACCTCAACCATCAGTGTATAAGTATATGCTTATATTTGCAACATAAAATTAACCCCTCTCCTTTTCATTATGCTTCCATGGGTGCCACATGTCCTCCATATATTTCGACCGGACGGGCCTGCCGGCAAAGCGCAGCAGCAAATAGCTGACTATCAGAACAGACCATAAAAACAGGAGGGAATAAACAGGAATCGTCATGATCTTTCCATCCCGCACTGTCCGGGATGATCGCACCAAATACGCTCTTCAGCTTCAGTGACATCCATGTTCAATCCATCAGCGATTCTCCGGATAAAGGATGATGATGGATAAAGCACCTCTTTTTCGAGGCGTTCAACAGAAGCAGCATCTGTACCAAGAACCCAGGCCAACTCTTCTACACTCATGCCCATTCCTTTTCTTCTCTGCTGTAATTCCACCCCATATCCCTCACAAGGTTTTTGAGTTACCATATACAGCCTCCTTAAAATAGTTATATAAGTATATACTTATAAGTTAATGAGAATATGTTAACTCAATATATATAGAAAGTAAATATTGAGTTAAGAAGGAACTTCTATAGAAAAACCCCTTCGACATTCACTATGTGCCGAAGGGGTTGGTTTAGAACGAAATCCTTTTATCAAAACGGAGGGCTGACTGGAGTCACATAGTCGAATAAGACTAAATAAAACACATCTGTCATGACTTTCAATCCTATTGGAGTCTGACCGTTTTATGAATCTTCCTATTGTAACTCCGTAGGAATGGTGATAATATACTAGTCATAAATAGTATGTCACATTAACACTAAATACTTAATTAGTGTGTCATAATAAGTCGCATTCTCGAAAAGAACGGCGAAATCACTCGTACACCCACGGGTTTTGCGGCCATCACAAAAACAAACAGGGAGAGGTCTTGTGACTAAACAAATGACTGTGTACATCGTATCGGACTCCGCAGGTGAATCCGCTGATCTTATGATCAAGACAATTATGAGCCAATTCACCGGACAGGACATCATCATCAAGCATTTTTCCTATGTACAGGATCATCAGGAAATGAATAATGTCATCACATTAGCCAAATACAACCCTTCCATCATCGCCTACACGATCGTGACCCCTGCTCTCAAGCAGTACTTGGATCAACGAGGGGAAGAAGAAGGCCTTACAGTTGTCGATTTGATGAATCCGCTCATGGATGTGTTTTCTCAAAAGTTTCAAATGGAACCCACCTGTGAACCTGGACAGATCAGAAAACTGGACGAAGACTATTTCAAAAGAATTGAAGCAATTGAATTCGCTGTGAAATACGATGACGGGCAGGAAGCCAGAGGCCTGAACCAGGCAGACCTTGTTCTCGTCGGTGTTTCCCGGACATCCAAGACTCCTCTATCGATGTATTTAGCCAATAAGAAAATTAAAACGGCCAATGTCCCGCTGATTCCGGAGATTCCGCCACCACCGGAACTTTTTTCAATTCCGGGAATCAAATGCATCGGCCTGATCATTACTCCTGAGAAGTTGAACGACATCCGTAAAGAACGCTTGAAAAACCTCGGCCTTACCGGTCCTGCTAATTATGCGTCTCTGAACCGGATCCTGACTGAACTGGAATACGCTCAAAATATTATGAAACGTATCGGCTGTCCCATTATCGATGTGTCCAACAAAGCCATCGAAGAAACCGCTGATATTATTTTAGATCTCTATAACAAGAGGGGGAGTTTTGCGTGATGGATAAGACGTTTGTTTTCATGTTCGATCAGCTTAAACATGCAGGGAAAGAATTATTGGGTGGAAAAGGAGCCAATCTGGCCGAAATGACGAAGATCGGTCTGCCGGTGCCCTACGGGTTTACGATTACGACGGATACATGCCGCTCCTACTACGACTCCGGACAGCAGCTTCCAGAAGAAGTTGAGGATCAGGTTCTGGATGCACTGAAAAAACTGGAGGAGACCACGGGTAAGGAGTTGGGCAGTCCATCGAATCCCCTCCTCGTCTCTGTCCGTTCCGGCGCAGTCCATTCAATGCCCGGGATGATGGACACTGTTTTGAACCTGGGAATGAATGATGACACGGTCAAAGGCATGGCCGAACTGACCGGCAACCCTCGTTTCGCCTATGACTCCTACCGCCGCTTCATTCAAATGTTCAGTAATGTTGTGTTAAAAGTGGACCACTACCATTTTGAGCAGCGTCTTGAAAACGTTCGTTCTACAAAAGGATACACATCCGATACACAAATCACCGCTGAAGATTGGAAAGGAATGATCGAAGAATTCAAAACCATCGTACGCACGCAGACGGACCGGTTCTTTCCGGAGGACCCGAAAGAACAGTTGTTTCTCACCATCCGTGCTGTCTTCGACTCCTGGAACAATCAACGCGCCATTTTATACCGCCGCCTCCATCAGATTCCAGGTCACCTGGGCACAGCCGTGAATGTGCAGAGTATGGTGTTCGGAAACACGGGCGAAGATTCCGGTACAGGTGTAGCGTTCACCCGCAATCCGTCCACCGGAGAATCTGAGTTGTATGGAGAATACTTGATCAACGCTCAGGGCGAGGATGTGGTCGCCGGCATCCGCACCCCTCAGCCCATCGCAAGTCTGCACAACGACATGCCGGAAGTCTATCAACAGCTGGTGGACACGTGTAATCTGTTAGAAAATCATTATAAAGATATGCAGGATATCGAATTCACGGTGGAACGCGGAAACCTGTTCATCCTTCAGACCCGGACAGGTAAGCGGACGGCTCAGGCGGCCATTAGAATGGCTGTTGAAATGGTAGAGGAAAAGATTATGAATAAGCGTGAGGCGCTGTTACGTGTCGACCCCGATCAGCTCCACCAGCTTCTCCACCACCGGATTGACCCGGGGCATGGGAAGACACAGATTGCCAAAGGACTGCCGGCTTCCCCGGGCGCTGCCTCCGGACAGGTCGTTTTTGATGCCGATGAAGCCGAAGAACTGGCCGGAAACGGAAAGAAGGTCATCCTCGTCCGTCCGGACACGACACCAGATGATATTCACGGCATCGTAGCAGCCCAGGCCGTCGTAACGAGCCGCGGCGGTATGACAAGTCATGCGGCCGTTGTCGCCAGAGGGATGGGAAAAGCCTGTATCTGTGGGTGCGACTCCATCAAAATTGACTTGGAAGCCGGACAATTTACAGCAGGATCTGTCACAATCCATTATGGCGACCTGATGACCATCGACGGAGCCACTGGTGAGATTTTCGCAGGAAATATCCCAATGATTGAGCCGGAACTATCCGATGAATTCCAGCTTCTCCTCCAATGGGCGGACGAGGAAGCTCAGATGGGGGTGCGGGCCAACGCCGACAATCCCGTCGATGCTGCCAAAGCCTTGGAGTTCGGGGCCGACGGAATCGGGTTGTGCCGGACCGAGCACATGTTCATGGACGCCTCCCGGCTGCCGACGGTGCAGGATATGATTTTGTCTGAAACGAACATGGAACGGAATGAAGCATTGGATAAGCTGCTGCCGATGCAGCAGGAAGATTACGAGAAAATCTTTGAAGTGATGCAGGGACATCCAATTACGATCCGCTTGTTGGATCCACCGCTACACGAATTCCTCCCTGATAAGGAAGAGCTGCTCGTAGATGTCACAAGACTTTCCTGCACGAACCCTGACGCGGAGGAACTGCAGACGAAGAAAAACATGCTGCGTAAAGTGCGGCTTCTGGAGGAATCCAATCCAATGCTCGGCCACCGCGGCTGTCGTCTTGGCATGATCCACCCTGAAATCTATGAAATGCAGGTCAGAGCTGTCTTCCAGGCCGCGGCCAATGTTATGAAAAAAGGAATCACGGTCATCCCCGAAATCATGATTCCTTTAGTAACCCATGTCAACGAACTGAAAGACATGCGCCGACTCGTCCTGAACATCAGCCGGCAGGTGGAAGAGCAGGAAGGAGAGGCGTTTCAATACTCGATCGGAACGATGATTGAAACGCCGAGAGCCGCGTTAACGGCCGACCAGGTCGCACAGGAAGCCGACTTTTTCTCCTTTGGAACGAACGACTTGACCCAGACCACATTCGGGTTCAGCCGGGATGACGCAGAAGGGAAATTCCTCCACCATTACGTCGAAAACGATGTCCTTCCGCAAAATCCATTCGTATCACTGGATCAGGATGGCGTCGGGAAATTGGTAGAAAGCGGCGTGAAGCTGGGCCGTCAGACGAAACCATCTTTAAAAACCGGCATCTGCGGAGAACACGGTGGCGAAAAGACATCCATCCAGTTCTGCTTTAACCTTGGGATGGATTATGTCAGCTGCTCCCCTTTCCGGGTCCCTTCCGCCCGGCTGGCAGCAGCTCAGGCATCCGTTCGTCATTCACTCCACGTTCCGCAGTATCAATAATAGAAGAATCAAGATATTTTCCACAAAAGAAAGGACGCTGAACCGCCCCTCCGAGGTGTTTGTTCAGCGTCCTTTTTCTATGAAATTACCAGGATACCTTTTTCCCGCTCAGCTTCTTCACACCGATTCCTTTGGTTTGCTTTTTCTTCTGCTGTTTACTGAGCCAGTACTGCTCGATTTCTTCGAGTGTCTTCCCTTTCGTTTCCGGAACGAGCTTCCAGACGAAAGCAAAGGATAGAACACACATCAGGCCGTAGAGACCATACGTGAAGCCTGCACCCAATTCAAGAAGAGTCGGGAACGTCGTTGACACGAGCAGGTTACTTCCCCAGTTCACCGCAACGGTCAAAGCCATGACCTGCCCACGGATTTTGTTCGGGAATAGTTCTGATGCGAGCACCCATGTCAACGGACCGAAAGATAAGTTGTAAAATGCCACAAACACCAGGATGGAAATCAGTGCGCCAATGCCCATCGATCCGGCGAATGACAGGGCAGCAATGCCGAACATCCCCACTGCCATTCCGACAGAACCGATAAGAAGCAGTCGCTTACGACCAACTTTTTCAACGAACATAAGAGCAATCAGGACGAAGATGAAGTTTACAACACCAATCATGATCGTCTGCAGCATGGAGCTGTCTGAAGATGCACCCATGTTGGCGAAAATACGCGGCGCGTAATAAAGGATAACGTTGATTCCGACGAATTGTTGAGCGATTGCCAGCAGCAGTCCTACAGAGACGACCAATTTACCATAAGAGAAGATGCTCGTTTTCGTCTTATCAAGCTTGTCAACGGCCTGTCTGATATTTTTATAAATCTCCCGAGCCGCTTCTTCAGAGCCGTTCACTTTCTTAAGAATATTCATCGCTTTTTTATCCTTATTTTTCATAACCAGATAACGCGGCGTCTCCGGTACGAGGAACAATAATCCGAAGAACAACAGAGCCGGTATAGCTTCTGAAGCAAACATATACCTCCAACCAATATCATTGATCCAGCTCATACTTTGTCCTGCAACGATTCTCCAGTTAATAATGTATACAACCAGCATCCCGAAAATAATCGCGAGGTTATACAGAGTGACCAGCTTCCCTCGGATTTTCGCCGGTGCCGTTTCACTGATATACAACGGCCCCAGTCCGGATGCAAGCCCTACGCCGATACCACCAATGATTCTATAAATATTGAACATAATGAAAAGACCCATGGTCGGTTCACCTTTAGTAAAGAATAAAAACTCCGGTGAACTGGAAAGGAGTGCGGAAAAGAAAAACAGGACAGCCGCAACGATCAGTGAATTCCTCCGTCCAATCCGATCGGAAATCATCCCGCTCATCAATCCACCAGCAATACAACCAATCAAAGCACTGGAAACCGTCAACCCTTGAAATAATTTACTCAATCCTAAACTATCTATGAAGTAGACTTCCAGAGACTGTTCTGCACCAGAGATAACAGCTGTATCATAGCCGAACAGCAGCCCTCCCAACGCTGCAATCACAGATAAGAATATAATGTACGTCCGACTTCGTTTCATCTGCTTGGAACATCCTCTCTTAAAATTTCGATTAATCTAACAGTCTGAACCTGAATAAAATGAAATCCATTCCATATGGATTATCTATCGAATACTCCTATTCCCTCCTTCAGTCTGATAACTTCTATAATTAGGTAAATGTGAAATCTTAGCTGTACATTTCTCTGAATCACAACTTTTAAAACATCCCCCGCAAAATGAAAGGGTTTACAATAGAATCTTTTATACGCTGGATGTGCCCGCACGCCTGGGATATATAATACTTAGAAAAATTTTACTATTGGTTGCTATTTTAGAATTTATAATAAATTTATAACATTTATAAAAAGTTTAGTTCTTTACGGAGAACGCACGGTTGTGATCGTTTACATATAACAAAAAAACGAATCCCTTTTGTTTAGGAATCCGTCTTTTTTTCAGCTCTCGAATAAGTAGGAATCATAAGGGTCCCTGTGATGAACACCGCATAGGAAAGGATACGGATAACGTCATAATAGTTCCCTGACCTGAAGTAGATCAAGTTGATTACCATTGTGGCTGCACTTGCCACGACAAATAGGATTCCCCATTTTTGTTTGGTCAAAGCTACACCTCATTTCCTAATACAGTAAGATATTACCACAAAATTCTTTTTCATGGACAAAAACTGTTGCCGTTTAATTTTCAAAACTTTCGTTAAAATACACTGAATTGTTGCTACAATAGACCTTATATTCCCTTTATATGGAGGATTACATATGAAAAAGCTTTTTCGAGTTTCCCTGCAAGTGAAAATTCTCGGCTTGGTTATCGTTCTCATTCTCCTGGTATTAAGTTTAACCACTTTCCTATTCACATCGATGGAATCCCGGGAGGATGTGGAGAATGCAGAAGATCTTGCTCTTCAGTCAGCCAGGACGCTTTCTCTTATCCCTGTCGTTCAAGAAGCATTTAAGCGTAATCGAACGTCAGAAAACCTCAATAACATAGTCGAACAAATGAAAGACGAGATAGGTGCAGATGCGGTTAAACTCGTGGATCGAGACGGCCGTCTTTACAGCTATGCCGGGAACACGGAAACGAGGACAGTGGTACAGGAAGACTATTATAAGACTGTCGTGTTTGGCAGCCGCTACTTATTAACTACTAGTCAAGGCGACACTCAGACACTAAAAGCCTTCGCACCTATTGTGGTGGATTATGAGGACTACAAAAAAGTAGAAGGCGCTGTTGCTGTAGAGTTCCAAATGAATTCCATCTACAACGAGATCAAGACAGATATGAAGAACATGGTATCCCTTTCTGCCTCTGTATTTTTACTAGGAATCGCAGGTAGTTTTTTACTGGCCAGAAGTATCCGTAAAGACACTCTCGGCCTCGAACCGTTCGAAATATCTGCGTTATTCAGGGAACGCAATGCAATTGTGCAGTCGGTGAAGGAAGGATTGATTGCCTTTGACCATGCAGGAAAAATTACGTTGATCAATGTATCTGCTAAAAACTTACTGAATGTACAGGGGGAAATGAAAGGACGATCAATCAAGCATATGATTCAGTCTCCGGAACTCCTGCGCCTGTTGAGCTCTGAGAAGGGACTCATCAATGAGGAATTGGAATATAAAAACAAAACAGTCATCGTTAACAGCAGTCCAATCATTGAAGAGGGACGCCGGACTGGTACGGTGGTGAGCTTAAGAGATAAAACAGAAATTAAGGAAATGGTTGATGCCCTCTCTGATGTACGTCAATACTCAGAAGATTTGAGAGCACAGGCTCATGAATATACGAGCAGACTGTACGTTATTATGGGTCTGATCCAGCTTGAAAAATACGAAGATGCGATCAAGCTCATTAAAGAAGAAGCTAATGATCAAAAACAAGTCTCCGACGTATTTTTTAAAGACATTCTAGACGAAAAGATACAGGCTATCCTTCTTGGGAAATTTGCGAAGGCATCAGAGAAAAAAATAAACTTCCAAATTGAAGAAGGAAGCTCCCTGGATGTACTCCCTCCCCACATCCCTTTGTCCCCAATGATTACGATTCTTGGGAACATCATAAACAATGCATTTGAAGCTGTAGCCAATGAGCCTGAAAAGCAGGTCACTTTTTTTGTTACAGATTTGGGGAAGGATATTGTTTTTGAAATCGAGGACACTGGAAGCGGGATACCTGAAGAAAAAGTAGAGCATATCTTTGAAAAAGGCTACTCCTCTAAAGGGGGGAATCGAGGCCTTGGCTTAGCCAGCGTTAAAGAAGAACTTGAAAAACTCCGCGGATCTATTGAGCTCACCAGTGAACCTTATAAAGGGACCGTTATCTCGATCATTTTACCTAAAACCATGAAAGGAGCATCCACATGATACATGTACTAATTGCTGAAGATGACTTTCGAGTAGCCCAGATCCACGAGAATTTCATAGATAAAATAGAGGAAATGTCTTTGATCGGAAAGGCTTTAAATGCTGAAGAGACACTGACCCTGCTGAATCAAACCCATGTCGACCTCATTCTATTAGACGTATATATGCCGGATGTACTAGGCACAGATCTCTTACATAAGATTCGTGAAATCCAGCCTTCTGTCGATATCATCATGATTACAGCTGCTACGCAGAAAAGTTTTCTAGAAAGAGCTATTCACTATGGGGTTCAGGACTACCTAATTAAACCGGTCACGCTTGAGCAATTCACAACATCCATGAACAGATATCAAAAGAAAAAACAGATGTTGAAGGAAATAGACGAAGTGGATGAAAACCTTCTTCATCAAGTCTTTCGAACAGAACATAAAAAATCCGAAACCACTTCCCTCCCCACAGGTATTGATGGAAGAACATTAAGTAAAATTAAAGCGATTTTAGAAGAGGAACAGGCTGGAATCACATCTGAGAAGGCCGGTGATAGAATCGGCGCCTCCAGGACAACAGCCCGAAGGTACCTGGAATATCTTGTAGGAACGGAAGAAGCGGCGGTGGAGCAGGTTTATGGAATTGTAGGACGCCCGGAACGTAGATATTATTCTAAAACTTCTTCGTGAATTTAATGAACAAAATGTTTTTTAAGTATTAAAAACACAATATTTTGTAAACGTTTACAAAAATGCACCTCCACGAGTAGGCTGTTAAATAACACTTAGTTGAACTCAGTGAATAACCCAAATCAAAAGGAGTGTATGTTTCATGCGAAAACTCGGATTAATTTCGATTCTCATCCTTACAGTGCTTCTGGCCGCATGCTCCAGTAATGCTTCAGGAAACGGTGGTTTTCCCAGCAAGAATATGGAGATTGTAGCCCCTGCCTCTCCAGGGGGCGGATGGGATATGACTGCGCGTTCGATTGAAAAAGTCCTTAGTGATGAAAGTCTCGTAGAACAGAATATTACAGTCGTCAACAAGCCCGGGGGTGGTGGTGAAGTAGGCTGGAAGTATTTACAGTCAAAAGATGCTCATACGTTATCGGTAAACTCCAGCCTTGTCTTAACAAACAATCTTCTTGGACAAAGTGAACAGTCCTACAAAGATTTTACACCGATTGCTACCCTTGCCACCGAGTGGCAGGTACTCGCTGTTCCAGCGGATTCAAAGTATGAAACAGCTACAGAATTATTGGAAGCTGTGAAAAAAGATTCTACCTCAGTGAAAATCGGTGTTGGTCCGGGACTAGGGAACGATGACCACTTATCTTTAGTACAGGCGGCAGGTGAATACGGCATCAATCCTTCAGAGTTGAATTTCCTTGTTTATGAGGGCGGCGGTGATATTGTAACCGCCCTGCTTGGCGGTCATGTAGATGCTGTAACTACATCCTTGTCCGATGTGAAAGATCAGCACATCGCTGGTAAATTGAAGATTCTCGCTGTATCCTCCGACAAGCCGGTCGAAGGAATTGAAGATGTACCAACATGGCAGGATGAAGGCGTGGACATGGTATTTCCTCACTGGAGAGGAATTATGGGACCACCGGATATGACAGAAGAAGAAATTGCTTATTGGGACGAAAAAATAAGTGAAATGGTCGAAACCGATCAATGGAAAAAGATCCTCGAGAACAATGACTGGGAAGATTTTTATAAGAATAGTGAAGAATCAAAAGTCTTCATGGAAGAACAGAATGAACTTTATCAGGAACTTGTCAACGAATCCGGCATGATGAAATAAAACCTTTCCTGCTGCCTATCCTGGCAGCAGGTATTCCCTAATGCGAGGTGAATCATCAATGAAAATCATGAAACTCAGTCTTCCTATTCTCACAACCATTTTTAGTATAGTTTTATTAATTTCATCCTTCAACTTAGAGAAAGCCACCCTGGGTAACCCATACGGACCCATCTATTTCCCAGCAGGGATAAGTATACTCATGTTCATTTTCAGCATCATTTATCTCATACAGGAACTTAAAAATATCCATAAGGAAAATCCCGATCTTATACAAATGCTGTCAGGAAGAACGCCAAAACTCATCGGCATAACGATTGGACTCGGGATCATCTACTCCCTGCTGTTTATACCCCTTGGCTTTCTACCTTCCACGATCCTCTTTTTAGGTGCCCTGCTGTTCTTTATCAATGGCTGGAGAAAGTGGCTCGTGAACTCAATTGTCGCCGTAAGCTTTTCTTTTATAAGCTGGTATGCATTCAGTGAATTACTCGGAGTCAGTCTACCTTAGGAGGTGTACCTATGGATGTTGGAAGTTTTCTAGATGGATTGTCTATTGCTGTAGAGCCCGCCAACCTTTTATGGATCCTTATTGGCGGTTTACTAGGGACTATAGTTGGTATGCTGCCAGGCTTAGGTCCAGCGACAGCAGTAGCCGTATTGATCCCTATTACATTCGGAATGAACCCGGTAAGCGCCATTATTTTAATGGCTTCCATTTATTACGGAGCCATGTACGGAGGCTCCAGAAGTTCGATCCTGCTGAATACCCCGGGGGATGGATCAGCGATTGCCGCCACCTTCGACGGGTATCCGATGGCGAAGAAAGGACAGGCCGGAGAAGCCCTCGCCATATCTGCTGTAGCCTCGTTCATTGGCGGGCTGATTGCCGTAGTGGGATTCATTTTCCTTGCAGAGCCTTTAGCGAATTTCGCCTTGGAATTCGGCCCGGCCGAATACTTCTTATTAATGCTGCTCGCGTTATCTGCGATTGTAGCTTTATCTATTGGAAAAATGGTCAAAGGTTTTCTTGCTATGATGATCGGCCTCAGTCTCAGTACTTTCGGAATCGATACTCAGACAGGTGTCTATCGCTTTACTATGGGGGTTCCACACCTCAGTGAAGGCATCGATTTCCTCATTGTAATCATCGGAGTATATGCCATTGGAGAAGTGCTCTACAACTTTTTGAATATCGATAAACAAAAGAAAGATAAGAAAAAAGTCGGGAAAGTCTGGTTCACCAAAGACCAGTGGAAACGATCCAAATGGCCGATTTTACGAAGCGGACCGCTCGGATTCCTAATTGGTGTTCTTCCCGGTGCTGGAGGTTCAATTGCTTCCATGATCAGTTATACAACAGAAAAACAGATTTCCAAGCGGTCTGAAGAATTCGGCGAGGGAGCTCCCGAGGGATTGGCTGCACCCGAATCTTCCAACAACGCCGCTTCTGTCGGCGCGATGATTCCTTTACTTACAATGGGAATCCCAGGATCAGGAACAACCGCTGTCATGCTTGGTGCCTTAATCATGCTCGGATTACGCCCCGGACCACTGTTATTCGAACAGCAGCCTGAAACGGCGTGGGCCTTGATCAACAGCATGTTTCTTGGAAACATCGCCCTGGTTGTCATTAACATTTTATTAGTAGGATTGTTAGTCAAAGTGTTGGACACACCGGCGAAAGTCCTTTACCCCATAATTGTCCTGCTGGCGTTTATCGGAACGTATACGTTAAGTTACTCAACCATGGATTTCTTCCTGCTGCTTATTTTCGGACTGCTCGGTCTGATGATGAAAATTATGGACATTCCCATTGCACCATTAGTTCTTGCCCTCATCGTTGGAACCGATATGGAACAGAATTTCCGTATGGCTGTTCTTTCCTCGAACGGAAGCCTGGGTATATTCTTCTCCTCAGGGGTAAGTGTTGCACTCGTCATCCTGACTATATTGTCCCTTTTCTACCCTTTGATTATGAAGCTGATTAAGAAGAGAAGCGAAAAGCAGAACGAAGAACCTGAAAACGTCTATAAATCTTCTTGAATTTTTCGGATCTATTCATGAAAAAGCCACCTATTCCAACGGTGGCTTTTTCAGTCTATGTAAGGAGTATCGGTATGAAAAAACAAACAGGCATCCTGCTATCCACATTCATTATATACCTTCTTTTTTTCCAGCCTTTCATAGACTGGGATGTAAAAGTTCAAGCCGTTGCTGCCCTGGTCATTATCCAGATGCTGTGGATTGGCCGGGTCTTCCCTTTAGCATTCAGTTCTCTCCTCTTTATCCTGCTCCTATCCTTTCACTTCTTCAGCTTTGAAGAAACGCTGTCCTATATCAGTTCTGAAATTGTATGGCTCCTTTTTGCTACGTTTATTATTTCCCATGCCTTTATTGAAACCGGCCTTGCCAGCCGGCTTTCTCTCAAGCTGATGTCTGCTTCCAGAGGATCCGGGAGAGGACTTATTCTTATTTGTTATGGGCTCATGCTGGTTCTATCCATTCTCATCCCTTCCAATATAGGAAAAGCAAATCTCATCACTTCCGTGCTTGATCGATTATTAAAGAGCATTAAGGGCATCAATAATATAGAGAACCTCGGAAAATCACTATTCATAGGCGTCAGCTATTTGACGGCTATTGCTGGTGCCATGGTCGCTACAGGTGCCAGTTCAACCCTTTACACGTTTGGTTTGTTCACTGATATTTCGAGTTCTATCAACTATATGTCCTGGGTCGTCTACTTCTCTTTCCCCATTCTTTTGTTTCTGCTGACCTTATGGGGAATCATGATCTGTATGTTTCCACCCGAAAATATACAGAGACATCATTTAAGACAGTTGATAGAGGAAAGATTAGCAGAATTGGGACCGGTAAAGATGTCCGAGAAAAAGGTCATTCTTATCATGAGCCTCACTCTTGTCTTATGGGCATCATCAAGCTACCACAGCTTCTCCATTCCACTCGTCGGCCTTTTAGGTGCTGTTCTCACCCTCCTCCCTTATATAGGTGTGTGGGAATGGGACCAGGCAAAGAAATCAATCAACTGGGAAATGATGCTCTTTTTCGCAAGCACACTGATGGTCTCAGGAATGCTTATTCAAACAGGGACTGTGAAATGGACAGCCTCCTTCATTGTCAGCTCCCTGTCTTCTCAATCAGGACTTTCTGTTATCTTCCTGTTGATGGCAGGCACCCTGCTCATCCGGATCGTTTTTGTTAATGTTCTGGGATTCTTAACCATTATCATTCCACTAGCCGTTCAAATTGGTTACAACTTAGAGGGATTTTCTCCTTTAGCTGTAGGTATGACCGCATTCTTAACAGGGATTCCTGGTTTTTTCTTAATCACTCAATCCCCCGTCCATTTGATCAGCTACTCCTATGGATACTTCACCGATCGGGATCTGCTTAAAGCTGGCCTCCCTGCTTCCCTGTGCTGGGTAATTGTCATTCTTCTCTCTCTTCAGCTTTTTTGGAGATCAATATAAGGTACCTGAAGTGTTCAAGTACTCTTCAGGTTTCTTGAGTGGTTCTTAAGATTTTCTAATTTACAATAGTGAAGTAAATCAGCTCAATAACTTATGAGGACAGTAACCAAAGCTCTCCATCATGCTCAGCAACCCCTGTAATTAGTTGTTTTCCATTCTATGATTGATATTGATGTCAGGCAGACGTTTCTTTTCACGGCTCTAAACAAAGTTTCCCCTTCTTAATCTTCTTGTTTCACACTTCATTCACCCTCTTAAATTGTAATCAATACGAATGAACCTCACGTTTCTATCATATACATTTCTTGTATCTAGTATTGACAAAGTCTATGAAATTCCGGTTAATAATATAGGTATATAATCGAAACCATTACGATTTATTTGCGGAGTGTAAAGGAGGACTTTATTTGTATCAGGATCATTCTCCACCATCCAGTATGATTTATTTTTTATTAGTGATTTTTTTCGCTCTTTTTTTATTTGGGGATACCATCCCTTTTGAAAACATGTTTTCCATCCCGGCCTCTTTATTAGATTTAAATACGATGTTCATCAGCATTGTGTTGGAAGCCATCCCCTTCGTACTTCTTGGTGTATTTATATCTGCAGTAATCCAAACATTTCTAAAAGAAGAAACGCTTAAAAAATTCATACCCGCCAACCCTTATCTGGCCCTGTTCCCTGCTGTTGCCATTGGCGCTGTCTTTCCGGTATGTGAATGCGCGATTGTTCCGATTGTACGAAGACTGATTCAAAAAGGGATGCCGCTTCATGTAGGGATTGTCATCCTTGTCTCCGCCCCTGTCCTTAATCCCATCGTCTTTTTGTCGACGTTTTATGCTTTCCAGACGGACCTCAGTATTGCCTGGGCAAGAATGGGACTGGCCTTCGTCGTTTCCTTGTTTGTGGGAGCTGTCATTTATCAATTTTTCGGCAATCGCTGGCAGCTGAATAAAAAAACAACAGAAGCTGCGAAGCACCAGCATACCCATGACAACGATCGATCAGGTAAAATTGCCGAAACATTCCAGCATGCCAGTGATGAATTTTTCGATATGGGGAAATTCCTCATTATTGGAGCCTTATTCGCCGGGATCGTTCAAACTTATGTTGCACGGGAAACATTGATGGATATTGGGAATGGAGTACTGGCCGGACCAGCGGTGATGATGGGACTGGCCTACATTCTATCCTTGTGTTCAGAAGCTGATGCTTTTGTGGCTTCTTCTTTTAAAGGACTCTTTTCTTCGACCTCTATTCTTGCTTTTCTCGTTTATGGACCAATGACGGACTTGAAAAACACCATTTTAATGATGGCTTATTTCAAGAAAAGGTTTGTCCTTGCCTTTTTAGTGATCGTAACGGTTGTCGTATACGCCGTGAGCCTGTGGTATGACGCATTCTTTATATAAAGGAGGAGGATCATGAACCGACCTTCCCATCAATTTCTGAGAAGCATTATTTTATACGGATTTGTATTATTTCTTGTGAAGCTTATGATTTCCGGAGATATCCAAAAGTTTATTGCGCCCCGTATGATGCCTTACATGTATTTCACCTTAATCGTGCTGGGGGTTCTTGGGAGTATTCAATTCTTTAAAAGTGGGTTTGAAGAGCAGGATCATGACTGCGGATGCGGGCACGACCATGATTACTCCAAATCCAGACTCCGCTCCACTGTTATTTACTTATTATTCATTATCCCTGTGATGACAGGAATGATGTTTTCCGACCATGTGATCGGAAGTTCAGCAGCTTCCAATAAAGGATTCAAATATGAAATGCGCGCAGCCTCTGATCAGTCCAATCTGAATGATCCTTCTTCTATGAATGATACTGGCGAAGGAGAGGGTTTAAACCAGGAAGATGCAAGCGGAGAGGCTGAAAACACGGCCGTTCTGACGCCTGAGAAAAGATATCCCGAGTTATTTAAAGAGCTGCAGGAGACAGAACATCTCCAGATGACTGCCGACAACTACATTGGTTCAATTACATTAATGGAAGACGATATGGACCCTTACGCGGGAAAAAAACTGACGACCCATGGATTCGTATTCCGGGATGACAACTTTCCGGATGATCAGATCGTCGTAGGGCGGTTCGGAATCAGCTGCTGTGTAGCTGATGCAGGAATTTACGGCATTCTTGTTCAAGGGGAGAACCTTGGTCAGTACAAAAATGATACATGGGTGGAAGTGACAGGAACACTTGAAAAAGTACAGATGAACGGATGGGAGCTTCCTCTCATTCAACCGGAAGCGATCAAACCGATCGAGACACCTCCGGAACCGTACGTCTATGAAGACTTAGAATTTGGCGGATAACAAAAAGTCACAGCCCCTGACGGCTGTGACTTTTTATATCAGGCAGACGTTACAATCCGCTCCGCTGACTTTCTCGCACCAGCTATATTCCTCGCGGCCGGTCCGATTTCCAGTTCCGCAAGAGCCCCTGCAACATATAACCCTTCCTTCCATTCCAATGACGTCGACACTATAGGGAATCCGCAGGGCGCGCACGGCAGACCGACCTGTTCAATGAGAGGCTCCAGCCATTCCTTCCCAGGGAGACATGCTTCCGCTCCTGTAGCCAGAATGATAGAGTCACCTGACACAAGCTGCCCACCTGTCAATTGAAGATTGAAACCATGCTCCCCTTTCACAGCTTTTTCTACTTCCCCGGTATATATCTTTAATCTGGAGGCACTCCCCTGCCGTTTCAACTGAACATGGAGATCTCTTGTAATAGAACCTTTATGTCTTGCCTGTTGAATGAACCTCCGGCGTTGGTCATAGCAGGTCAGTTTCTCATAGTCGTTTAAAAACTTCGGACCAAGCCACCCAGGGTCGCTGTCAAAGTCCTCTACCCGGAAGGGGTGACGCTTCACTAGAGAAACAGATGCTATCGAGGTTTTGTTCGACAATGCATTAGCCAGGTGAGCCGCCGTCATCCCTCCTCCAACAACGACAACGCGGCCTTCGTCAGGCACAGGCGTCTGCATATCAAACACGTGACTGACAGAAATCCCGTCTTCATGAGCCCATTCAGGATAATGCGGGGAGTGATTGACGCCCACAGCCAGTACCACCTTCTCCCCTTGGACGAGAGAACCATCTTCCAGAGACACATTCCAATGTTGGTGTTCTTTGGAAATACCATTGACCATCCCCTGCTTCCAGCATTCTTTAAGGCGTACATCATCAAATACATCCATGCTGTGCTGATTAAACAGGTCCAATTGAGGTCGCGCATACTTCCCTCTGAAAGGCTGGGCAAAGTCATGGCCTTTGGAGTATTTGCTCAGACTATATGGATCTGTGTCCAGGTGGTGGACAGAAGGGGATCTTAAATGAGACATCCCAATCTTTTTCGTTAACGTCTGCCACACGTGCATAGGCCCGGGAAATGGATCAATCATTAACAATTCCTCATTCCCTGCTTTTTCTTCAAGGAGCCGCCGGGCCACACAGCAGCCCTGAACACCACCACCAATAATGATCCATTTGTACATCAACATCGATCTCCTTTAGCTTACCAGCTGGATTTTTTCATCCCCATGACGGCTGATGTTGATGTTGAATAACAACAGCTGCCCATCTTCTGACTTTAATTTGCCAAAATTAAAACTCTCCTCTATATATAAATAGCATTACGAACAAAACGTAATGATTACTATATATTGAAGAGTAAATTTTTTTAAGCTACTCTTTGTTTCGCATTTATGCTTAAACCGTCCACTGATTAAATAGTAACCGTTACTATTTAATGGCGTACTGATATTAAATCACAGGTTCAAAACGTTGGCAAGAAGAAAATGAAGGTTGGGTGCTCCCTACTCGTAATCAGTACATACAAAAAGACCCGGTTATAAAAATAACCGGGTCTTTTTTCATTTCCTCCGAATACCGATCGTACGACCGGCCTGCTTCGGATGCTCCTGATCCGCATGCATCTGATACACGGAACGAATCCTCTGCTCCACTTCATCAGGAAAAACAGATGGGCGGCCTGTATTTTGATCCATACCCATCAGCATTTCTTCAAGCGTGGCAGTTATTTCACCATGTTGATTCTTCATCGTTAGAAACAAATGAATACGTTTGGCATCATAATCCAGAACGCGGGCGGTGATTTCAAATGGCTCGTCCTCATGCATTTCCTTCAGATAGCAGATGTGCGTTTCCAATGTGAAGATCGTATACGCGTAGTGGCCCCTCGCTGTTTCGTCCAGTCCGATATAATCGATAAACGCATCTGTCGCTAAGCTGAAGGCGCGGTTGTATTCAGCATCGTTCATATGCCCGTTATAGTCCACCCACTCCGGCAGCACGCGGTCTTTATAATGAAAGGATTGTTCCATGAATCCCCCTCCTTTACCGTTTGACAGCGGTCTGTTCTTCCGGCCAGTATTCCTGTACAAGATCATACAGCTTCACTAAAAATTCGTTGCGGTTCTGATCGAGTTCAGCCATCGACATGCCATTGGACTGATGCTCACACCCGGATACGACTTTGTCATACAATTCGTCCGTAAGTTCCGGTGCCTCAAGCTTCGTCCACGGCTTTTTCAAGGCCGGGCCGAACTGCTTCAGCATGTGACGCATACCACCTTCGCCTCCCGCCAGGTGGAACGTCAGGAATGGACCGTACTGGGCATAGCGCATGCCCGCACCGTGGGTGAAGGCTTTGTCTACTTCTTCCGTTGTCGCAATCCCTTCATTAACGATATGAAGAGACTCTCTCCAAATCGCTTCAATCAGGCGGTCTGCAATATGACCTTCAATTTCATGGCGGACGAGCAGGACACTCATATTCAAGCTTTCATAAAAAGCTTTCGCTTTATCTACATTCTCGTCTGTTGTCTGTTTTCCTGCTACGACTTCTACAAGAGGCAGGATATACACAGGATGGAACGGGTGTGCCACGACAAATCGTTCCGGATGCTGTAGATTCTCTTGAAGTTCAGAAGGCATAATGCCCGACGTACTTGAACCAATAATCGCCTCCGGTTTGGCGTGTTTGTCAATCGTCTGCAGCACAGACTGCTTCAATTCCTCCACTTCAGGCACATTTTCTTGAATGAAGTCTGCGTTTTTCACCGCATCCTCTGTATCTTTTACGAATGTTAAACGATCTTTGGAAGCCCCCTCAGCAAGGCCGAGCGCTTCCACATAAGGCCAGGACTGCTCAACAGCCCAGCGCATCCGTTCTTCTGCTCCTTCTGCTGGATCTGCTGCGATCACATCATATCCTTGAGCAAGCATACGAACGATCCAGCCGTTTCCGATAACTCCTGTTCCGACAATGGCCGCTTGTTTAATAGACAACATTATTTCCCTCCATGTGGGTTTCTTAGATTGAGATATTCACGCGCTTCCTGCGGGCTCATCGGTTCAAGATCCAGGCCGCGGAGCATACCTACAGCCTTGTCGACCAGCTGTTCATTCGTTGCAGGAACACCTTTGGAAAGATAAATATTATCTTCCAGGCCGACACGGACGTTTCCACCGAGCATCGCTGATTGAGAAGCCATCGGCATCTGCATGCGCCCGATTCCAAACGCTGACCAGTGCCCATTCTCCGGAATACGGTTCTTCATATACATCATCGTTTCTGCATCAGCCGCCGCTCCCCACGGAATTCCAAGACAGAATTGGTACATCGGATCGCCGTCGATCAACCCTTCTTGCACCAATTGATTGGCAAAACGAATATGACCGGTATCAAAACATTCCAGTTCCGGCTTCACACCACTCTTCTGGATCATTTCGGCCTGATCTCGAAGCCAATCTGTCGGACTCATATAGATCATGTCTCCGAAATTCGTGCTGCCGCAGTCGAGCGTACACATTTCAGGAAGCAGTTCACCGACAGGCGCATGACGCTCGGTCGGCGTCTGGATATCTGTACCGGCTCCGCCCGCGGCAGGTGTGCTCAAGCTCGGGATGAAATCCCCGCCTCCACCGGACGTAATATTAATGATGACATCCGTTTCCGATTCACGAATCCGGTCGACGATTTCACGATAGTGGTCCACATCATGACTGATGCCTCCCGTTTGCGGATCCCGTGCATGCACGTGGGCAACCGTAGCTCCCGCTTTAGCTGATTCAATCGCAGATGCTGCAATTTCCTTCGGTGTCACAGGGACGTGGGGGTTTTTCTTCATCGTATCTCCCGCCCCTGTGACCGCAGAGGTTAACAATACTTTATTTTTCATTCCAAAGGTCCTCCTTTGAATTGGTTTGTTTGATCATCCAGTTGAAACTATACCATCTGGACTGTTTAGTTTCAAATCCCTTTCAAGAATTCCCTTATCCATCAGGAATCAAAAATCCCCTTCCATCCCTTCAGCATCAATGATTCAATCGTACAAAAATTTCTTTATAAACTTTTAAAACTATTATCAAAGCATATGCTAAATAAAAAACATCAAATAAACGGACCCAGATCGTCATTCCTTGAATATGTACGGACATTCTCCTTTATACGGCCCTATCCATCCATTGAAACAAAACCGTCTGGATTGTAAAGTTTACATCGGATTATCAAATTCATAACGGACTTTTTCTTAAGGGGGATTTCTATATGAAAAAACAAATCATGGATTGGAAAACATTCGGAGGGGCCCTGGCACTCCTGTTGTTCGTTTCACTGCCTCTTCTGATCTTTCCGGAACAAGGAAAGGAAATCGTCCTAGCTGCCAACGAAATTGTTACCCAGCGGCTCGGTTTCCTATTCTTATCCGTAGGCTTAGTCATGCTGCTTTTCCTCTTATTTATAGGGGTGAGCCGCTATGGAGATATCAAGCTGGGAGATGCGGATACCAAAACAGAATTCAAAACCGGCTCCTGGGCAGCGATGCTGTTCACGAGTGGGATTGGAACAGGGATTCTCTACTGGGGTGTCATTGAGTGGGCCTACTACTATCAGGGACCCCCATTCGGAATTGAAGCGGGATCCAGCGAAGCGATCCAGTGGGCATCGACCTATGGTTTTTTCCACTGGGGACCGATCGCATGGGCAATGTTTGCCATACCCGCCCTTCCTATCGGCTACATGTTTTATGTCAAAAAAACCGATGTATTCAAAATCAGTGAAGCTTGCCGTCCCGTTTTAGGTAAGTATACAGACACATGGGTCGGCCGACTCGTGGATATTCTCTTCATGTTCGGACTGCTTGGCGGAGGGGGAACCGGTCTCGCTCTGTCTGCTCCAATCATTTCATCCGGACTCAACCATCTTGTCGGCCTGCCGGATACGATGATGACGAAATCCGTTGTGCTGGTGATTTGTACACTGATCTTCGGACTCAGCGCCTATTCCGGACTGCAGAAAGGAATCCGGGTATTAAGTGACATCAACTTATGGCTGGCCTTTCTACTTCTTCTATTCATTTTCATCGTTGGACCGACCACCTTCATCACAGAAACGACCGGCACCGCCCTCGGCCGCATGATGGATAACTTCTTCCTCATGAGCATGTGGTCGGAACCCTTTAATGACCTTGGCTCCTTTACACGGACCGGTTTCCCGGAAGGCTGGACCGTATTCTATTGGGCCTGGTGGATCGTTTATGCCCCATTCGTCGGCTTATTCATCGCCCGGATTTCCAAAGGACGGACCATCCGTCAGGTCGCTTTTGGAACGGTCTTATTCGGAAGCCTTGGAACGATTCTCTTTTTCGGGATTCTAGGAAACTACTCGATGTACCTGGAGCTGAGCGGGCAGTACCCTGTTATTGAAACGTTAAATAATGAAGGGGCACCTGCAGCCATCATCGGCACATTAACCGAGCTGCCATTAGACACATTTGCAATCGTTGTGTTTATTTTACTCGCGACGATCTTTTTATCGACAACCTATGATTCCGGTTCGTATGTCATTGCTTCCGTCGTCCAAAAACGGGTCGAAGGAGAACCACTTAAATGGAACCGCCTGTTCTGGGCTCTGGCATTGTCCATCCTTCCAATGATCTTCATGAATATGGGTGGATTGACGACACTACAGACCATCAGCATTGTCGGAGGCTTCCCACTGCTTGTCATCCTGCCGATTCTTGGATGGTCCTTTATCAAAATGGTTAATGAAGACCAGGCAGCGGAAGAAAAAGAAAACAAGAAGGCATCTTAACGGAGGAATACGATGAAATCACGTTATGAACAAGGATTAGAGATTTTAAGAGGATATACAGACGAAGAAAAAGGAACCAATCACTTTGAACTGATGAAAGCATTGGAAGATATTTCCCCGGATCTCGGGAAATATATCATTGAGTTTGCTTACGGGGATATTTACAACCGGGATCACCTGGATAAGAAAGGGCGTGCACTTACAGTCTTATCCAGTCTTGTCACTCAGGGCAGCGGCAGCCTCCCCCAGCTCGAACTTCATATCAATACGGCTCTCAATGCGGGGCTGTCTGAAAAAGAAATCGTAGAAGCGATGATGCAGTTGATTCCTTATGTCGGATTCCCCTCTGTAATCAATGCGCTGACGCAGGCTCAACAGGTGTTCAAGGAACGCAAAAACAAACAAAAAACGCACGCATAAAAAAATCACCAGTCCCTTGTTGGGATCTGGTGATTTTTATTTAGGCCGGCTTTGTTCTTCCAACCGCTCCAGCACCTGCTCTCGAAGCGTCTGAGGCAGAACGCCGAGGCCGAAAATTTCAGACAGCCATAATCCGTCTACAGCAAGACGCAGAATGGTGGCATCGACAGGATCGAGTCCATCATGTTCCATATGATACTGCCAGTCAGCATAGGTCTCCTGTAAAGGCTTCATGAGTTGAGGATTGATGCCTTGAGCGGCCAGCATTCCCCCACTGATCGTCTGGTTTTCTATACTTTTATCGTGGAGCACTTTAATAAATGCCCGTGCCCACTTTCCGACTTCATCCTCTTCTTCGTCCACAAAGCTTTCCACGTTCTCTTTGTAGATGTCATTCATGTGCTGGACAAGCGCTTTCACTAGAGCTTCCTTTGTTGAAAAGTGATACAACAGCCCGCCCTTGCTGACTTCTGCTTTTTTTGCAACGGCATCCAATGTCAATGTATCGCTTCCCTGCTCCTTCACAATCAATGCCGCTGCTTCCAGCAGTTTCTGCCGTTTTGATACTCTTGGCATATACGTCCCCTCATTTTTGTTCATTTTCCCATAATGTTATCAGTAGTCATACATTTTATCAATTTGGGATACAGGGATGAATGGAAAGGCGCTGTCTGAACAAGAGGCGTAATTCTCTTCCCCGTTCAATAAACTAGAATAACCAAGCAACGTTTAGGAGCGATTCGTATGTTAAAAAAGTTCGTCGATCCCCTTCCCATCATGAAAACCATGCGTCCGGCAGGCTGTCTCCACGGTGACCCCTATTTTGAAGTCACAATGAAGGAAACATTCCAGAGGCTGCACCGAGACCTCCCACCTACAAAAGTGTGGGGCTATAACGGGCAGTATCCCGGACCTACATTCCACGTCTGGAAGCATCAGCCGATCCACGTCTTATGGAAAAATGAACTTCCTGAACGTCATTTTCTCCCCATTGATACGACGGTTCATGGAGCAGAAAAAAGTCAGCCGGAAGTACGGACGGTCGTACACCTGCATGGAGGAGTGACGCCGGATACCAGTGATGGCTACCCAGAAGCGTGGTTCACCCGTCACTTTAACAAAGTAGGCCCTTACTTTTCTCATCGAATGTACACTTACCCCAATCATCAAGACGCTGCCAGCCTTTGGTACCATGACCATGCCATGGGGATTACCCGTCTCAACATTTACGCTGGTCTTTCAGGCATGTACATCGTCCATGATGAAAATGAAGCCCGATTGAACCTTCCCTGCGGTCCCTTCGATCTCCCATTGATCATCCAGGACCGTTCGTTCCGGGAGGATGGCAGCCTTTTCTATCCATCGAGGCCAGCCCAGCCTCAAACGGCACCCACTCCTTCGGTCATCCCTGATTTTTACGGAGACACCATTTTAGTGAATGGGAAAGTCTGGCCCCATTTAAATGTCGAACCTAGAAGATACAGATTCCGGATTCTGAACGGATCCAATGCCCGGATCTACCGCTTATCCCTTTCCAACGGAGCTCCTTTCATCCAAATCGGCACCGATCAGGGACTACTTGAGACCCCGGTCCGCGTACCTGCTCTCGTATTAGCACCTGCCGAAAGAGCGGATGTGATCATTGATTTCTCCACTTGTTATGGAAAAACCATTATCTTGGAGAATGATTTCGAAACCAAGGGTGAAAAAGCGGATCCAGAAACGACAGGAACGATCATGCAGTTCCGAGTCAATCAGCGTCTTTCCTACATCGATCACAGCTCTATTCCTGCGTGGCTCGCTCCTGTTCCAAGATATACATATGTGGACAGAACCCGGACACTGAAACTGAACATGCGGAAAGATTCCTACGGACGTAATATTCACTTGTTGGATGACCACTTATGGTCAGATCCCGTTACTGAAGTTCCAAAGCTCGGACAGACGGAAGTGTGGAGCATCGTCAATGAAACAGAAGCGATCCACCCGATCCACCTTCACTTGGTCCGTTTCCAAATCCTTGACCGCCAGCCTTTCGATGTGGATGTTTTTAAACAGGAAGGAAAGGTCATCCTTACAGGACCGCGTGTCGCTCCGGATTTGAATGAAAGAGGCTGGAAGGATACCGTTCGTTCCCGTCCCGGAGAAGTAACAAGGATGATCATGCGCTTTGGCCCCTACCCTGGTTTGTTTGTGTGGCACTGCCATATTTTAGAGCATGAGGACTACGAAATGATGCGTCCATACTTTATTCGGACATAAAAAAACGCATGGTTTCTTCCGCTTCAATAAAACGGGAGAAAACCATGCATCTTCCATTACCAGCTGGCTTTTTTCACACCAGGGATCTGGCCTTTGTGGGCGTAGTCTCTGAAAGCAATACGGGACATATGGAACTTTCTCATATACCCCCGGGGCCGGCCGGTTATTTCGCAGCGGCCTTTCAAACGTGTCGGGGAAGAATCACGCGGCAGTTTTCGAAGGGCTTCATAATCGCCCTTCTCTTTCAACTCTTTCCGCAAGTCTGCGTATTTCGCTACCATCGCCTGTCTCTTTTTCTCTTTTGCTATCTTTGATGCTTTCGCCATAGTTTATATCTCCAATCTTTTATAGAAATGCTCGCCTTTCCAAAAATGTAATCATTACTATTTAATTTAAAGTAAATTTTTTTGGAAATCTCTCCTTTAAAAAGGATGCCCAAAACCAAAACGTAACGATTACGTTTTAAATTGTGTAATCCTATTAAATCATAAGATCAGCCATTTGGCAAATGTCATGAACCCCCCGCCAGTTCTCTTCTATATCATCCCAAATTTCAGCACTTGGTCCGGTTACGAGACGAAAACAACCTCCATAAACTAATAGAAGCATCAAAGTCTATAATAATAAGGAATGATCCTATGGAGAATCTATTTAATGGGAAAATCACTAAAAAGGACCTGGCCCCCTATGAGATGATCGGTGATGGAAAAGATGGGGAGATTTACAAGGTCGCCGACGACAAAGTCGTCAAATACTTCTTTAAAGAGGAAACGTGGCAGCGGGAACTGGAAGCGATGAAAATCGGACAGACCTCGACCATTATGCCCCGCCTTTATGAATATGGAGAGCATTATATTGTCATGGAGTTCGTTCAGGGCATCTCTCTTGCCCGGCATATGAAACGTCATGGATACATCGATGATGAAATGACGGAAAAAATCCTGTTCGTTTTGGCAGAGTTCAAGCGGTTGGGGTTTACCCGCTGGGATACAGAAGTCCGCCACATGCTGATGGATGGCTCCGGCGATTTTAAAGTGATCGACCACAAACGTGCCTTTACATCGAACGCCCCTTATCCAACGAAGCTGATGAAGGGTATGAAGAAGTTTGGTCTCTCCGGAGAATTCATGAAACATGTAAAAACGCTGAGTCCGGATGTCTATCAAGCCTGGAAGAAAGCCAAATAAGTAAGAAAGCACTCGAGATCTTTTTATAGCATCGAGTGCTTTCTACTAGATTCCCCATAAAAAAAAGACTGGATTTATCCCAGTCTTTTTTTCCGTTCAATTAGATTTTACGAACCGTAACATTATCAAGGTTCGTTGTGTTGATGTGGCCGTTATCATCAGCCCATACTAAGAAGTGATCGTCCGCATATACGTAGGAACCTTCATCCAGCTCTTCATCGCCGGATAGAACTTCAATTTTATCACCCATGGACAAAATCTTGTTAAGGAACCCAGCCATGCTTTGGCCTTTATCTTTTTCTTTATCTTTATACATATCATTTCCCTCCTTTTCACTGTTTACTCTATTTCTATGCTGAGTCAAGGAATGCGTACAGGCATATCGCTCAATTTGAGAATGTTTTCCTATTAGCCCTTGATAGATTTTCCGTTTCGGCTGCCGGACAGGATATACGTTGATAGATAGATGACCACGTTTACGTGTATTCGTTCTCGTACGTATCAGAGGATAGGCCGCCTTCTGATTGACTCTGCTCGATTTTGACGAAGTTCAGAAGCTCTTTATCCACCGAAGAAATGTCGTGCCTCTTCCTCCCGGCGTGTTCGGTCTCCTTTTTATCACAGGAGTGGTTTCCCCTGTCCTTCCGCATGGAACATGGATCAGCCTGCTTTTTGGATTTCTCCCGTTTTTTTCTGTCCCTTTTGATTTTTCTTACACTGACCGGACCGCTTACATTGGTTACATTGATATGTCCCTTACGATCCACCCAGACGAGAACATTGTGGAACGCTGTTATATAGGTACCTCCCTCTCCGAGCACTTGATCCCGGAAGAAGACTTCTAGATCGTCCCCCAGTTTAAACATGGACGTTAAAACATCATCCATGGCTGGGACATTGTTGTGCGGCTTTCTGGGAGCATGATCTTCCCGCCCCTTATCTACAGGGACCTTCCCAGCGTTCGATGGACTGTGATTTTTTCTCATCGGCTCACCTTCTTTACATTAGAGCTTTCGTTCCTAATCAATATATGATGCCGGAAAAAGGTTGTAGAGCCTATTTTCAGGGCAGCCCCCGGCTCCTCTCTCTATTTTTTTATTCTGAGGCTGCATTCCAATAGGGGAACAAACAGTCAGGCGCCCTGTGCTCGTGTCTGTTTCGACTATCATTCGGAAGACATATAGTAACGTAATAGAGATTAGAATGAGGTGATGAAAATGAAAGATACTGTATTGGTCATCGCTGCCCATCCGGACGATGAACTCCTTGGCACAGCAGGAACGCTGAAAAGATTCGTGGACCAGGGAAGTAGAGTCGTATCGATCATTACAGCAAACGGAAGAAAAGAAGAGGCTCATCACATTCAATATCTTGCCCGCAAGGCAAACCAAGAGATCGGAATTCAGGAAATGGTATTTTTAGAACACCCGAACTTGGAATTAGAAATGATGCCTCTCCATCTATTAACAAAGGAAATTGAAAGACTGATTGAGATTTACCAGCCATCGATCGTATTCACCCACCACTACGGGGATGTGAATATCGATCATCAGATTACGTTCCAGGCTGTACTCACAGCCGTCCGTCCCCTTCCTGGTAAACAGCCGATCGAGCTGATCACCTTCGAAACCGTATCTTCAAGCGAGTGGAATGCCCCGGGCAGTGATAAGCAGTTCAAGCCCAACTATTATGTGAATATATCTACAAAGATTGAAGAAAAAATCGCTTCCTTGAAACATTACGAAGTTGAAATGCGCGCCTTTCCCCATCCGCGTTCCTATGAAGGAGTCAAACATCTGGCGAGTGTCCGCGGGATGACTATCGGTGTTCCATACGCGGAAGCCTTTGAAGTAATCAGGAGGATATGGATATGAAGGAATCCTATTTTCCATACCCCCACCTGATCGCCGCTCTCGATGATTATTATGGAATCAAATCGAAGCCGCTCCACGCTTTCCTCGAAGGAAAAAGTAAAAAACCACGGCGGAAGAAGAAAACAAAACACAAACCCGGACAGAAAAAATTATCCATACTTCTGACGACCTTTTGGGATTATCCACATACCGGCGGACTTTCCAACTACATCACCACATTAAAAGAAGGCCTCGAATCTATGGGACATAAAGTCGATGTTATCTCACCCAGCCAATTTTCACCTAAAAAGGTACAAAAGCTCCGGGAAGCGATCGTCCCTGAATTAAAGACTTTCTTTGAACGGCGTTATGGCAGCAGTACAAGTAAAATCATCCAAAACTCACGTCTCCTTTATATCTATGAACAGATGATATCATCCGTCAAAGTGGAGAAATACGATATCCTTCACGCCCAGGATTTATTTACAGCCAACATCCTGGGAAGATTGAATGAAGGCATAGGAAAGCCGCTTCTTTTTACGCCCCACGGCATGTTCACCTTCAGCAGGGTCAAATTCAACCGCATTGAGGCAGGATCCGTCGAAGAAGTGTATTACAAAAAAATCGAAGAAAAAGCCATCGACTACGCCACCCACATGGTCATTTTGAGTGATTCCTTCCGTGAACCGTTGAGTGCTCTCGGAGCCAAACCGAACAAACTGACTACAATTCATACCGGCATTGAATTCAAAGACTTGAAGCGGAGGGACAGGAATGAGAAAGTTGTCATCGCCTGTATCGCAAGGCTGGGGCCCCGCAAAGGACATACGCATCTTTTCAAGGCACTGTCGATGATCAAGCGGATCGGCCAGCAGGCAGAGGTGTGGATTGTCGGGGACGGGGAAATGCGGGAAACGCTTGAAGCGGAGGTCCAATCGTTGAAGCTCTCCAACGTGAAGTTTCTAGGTAAGCGCGGGGACATTCCTGCCATTTTGAGTAAAACCGATATTTTCGTCCTTCCCACCGTCAACGACAACCTTCCGATTTCCATTATAGAAGCGATGCACAGCGGGGCAGCTGTCTTGACTACCGACTGTGGCGGCATCACGGAAATTGTCCACCACAATCAAACCGGTCTCGTGGTGGAACCGGGACATGTCGGCCAGTTAACCACCGAGCTCCAACGACTGCTTGGAGACGAAGCCTTACGAAGAAAGCTTAGCGGCGAGGCGTATGACTATGCCAAGAAGCACCTGACACGGGAAGCAATGGTCGGCCGCGTAGAACAACTCTACTATAACCTTCTCGATTCGGAGGGAGAATGATGTTCACACACCCAGCTGTCGTGCTTGATTTAAGTGCTAACGGCGTCGGAATCATCCACACTCTTGCCCGAAAAGGAATTGATGTGTACGCCTTCGATACAGAAGGGCCCTATGCCAAAGGAAAATCACGGCTCGCCCACTGCGCTGTCTGCCCAAGTCCCTTGACCCAGGAGGAAGAACTGCTTTCTTTTTTAATCCAAACCTCCGATTCTCTCGATCATAAACCCGTTCTCTATGCCGGGTCGGATGATTATGTGGTGTTCATTTCCAAGTACCGCCGTGAACTGTCCTCCTACTATCTGTTCTTATATCCCGATCATTCAACCATCATGGATCTGCTCGATAAAAAGAGAACCTATGAATTGGCCGTCCAGCATCACGTACCGACAGCGAAAACTTTTTTTATAGAAGATGAACAGCACCTGGATGAAGCCATTGCACAGTTGGAGTTCCCGTGTATTTTAAAGCCCGTATTCGGTCATGAATTCCGGAAACACGTCAACAAAAAGGCGATTCACATAGAGGATGCTGACATGCTGAAGGAGGTCTACCCGGCATACCGGGCCTTTGGAGAGCTGATCATACAGGAAATCATCCCCGGCGATAACCAATGCTTCTACAAAATCGCCACCTTTTTTGATGAGAACATGCGGTTACTCGCCCTTTTCACCCTGCAGAAAAATCACCAGTTCCCCGCCCGGTTTGGAACAGGCGCCCATATTGTGAGCAGGAGAATTCCCGAACTCGTGGAGGAAGGCCTCCCGCTGTTGGAAGCGTTGAACCTTAAAGGGATCGGAATGATCGAATACAAAAAAGACCCACGCGACGGCCGATACAAGCTCATTGAAATCAACCCTCGTTTCTGGCTCACCCACAGCTTAACCGGCGCTTCGGGCGTTGATTTTGCCTATTTTTACTACCTGCACCTGACAGGGCATCACCCCGCACCATCCTTACAGCAGACAGACGGCGTTCAGTGGATCTATCTTGTCCGCTATTTCCTGACCTTCCTTGAAAAAAGAAAGCACGGCGAAATGAATGTTCGAGATTTCCTAGAGGGGTTCAGGGGGAAGAAGGTTTTTGCTCTCCTTGCCCTCGATGACCCGATGCCTTTTATACGCAGCACCTTGTCCCATTTGAAGAATGCCTGTAAGAAGAACCGAAGGAGTGAGTAACCATGTATTCCGGCGCCGAACTGACGTCGATGTTTCATAAAAACCGTATTGAAGAGAAGCTCACTGCCTCTCTTGGAAAAAAAGTGTCGCTCATAGAGAATTCGGTACAAAACCTGAAGTCCACGAAGCGAAGCAGCATTTATCAGCTCGACCTTCAATCACACAACCAAACCTTTCCGATCATTTTCAAAATCTATCACTCGACCAAATATAAAAATGAAATTGAGATCAATATCTACAGCAGGGCCTATCCTTTCCTGAAAGAATTCCTCCCCAACATCTATCTGGTCGAGAGACACGGGTCCAATACGTGGGTGTTTATGGAGTTTGTCCGGCAGATCCGGGGACAATTGACGTTCACCCCCGACCATTTCGATCTCATCATCCCTGCCCTTGCCAAGCTGCACGCCCACACGTATGAGGAAAAGTTCAGAAGGGAGTCCGCGGCTCTGCAGCCTTGGTTTCCCATGTATGACTCTCCCGAAATGAAAAAAGACCGGGAAAAATTCATGTCCAATACACTAACCATGCTGACGAAGGCCAAAAAGGAAAAGCAGTGGAAGGATGTCATCAAACCTCATTACAAATCATTGAAAAACATGTATAAGCAGGGCCCTGATTTTTTCCCTGAACTTCTGGAAAGCGGGTTCTCCATCACCCACGGTGACCTTCACATGCAGAATATCTGTTCAAAGGATGTCCAGAAACCTACCGCCTGGCCCATTCAATTCATTGACTGGGAATCAGCGAAATTCGCCCCGTCCTGGTTCGATATGATTGTCATGGTCGAGATTTTGATCGCCTTCCGCAAAGACTGGCAGAACGACGCTGACAACATCCGCACTCGAGTCGTGGATGTTTATACAAAGGAAATGAAAAAGCATGGCATTGAGTTCCAAACACCGCCCATGAAGCTTTATAAAATGGCCTATCTCCAGCGGACCCTTGAAAAAGGACTGCACACCCAGCTGAGGCGCATCCTTGAAAACCGTGGAGGGGAACTCCTGCCCTACCATCTGGAGAAAATAGCTGCATGGGGGAAAGAGCTGGGAATTTACAAATAGATAAGAAAGGACGAGGAAACGTGAGTGAAATGCCATCCTTCCGCATTCATCCCGCTCTTACTGCTGTGATGGATCAGTATTTTTTAAAGAAGAAAGACGCCGCTCCCAACTCCCCCCATTCCTTCCACCAGCAGTCAATGGAATACCGGCCGCCGAAGTCTTTGACCATCTTATATGTAACGTTTTTTCGATATCCCAATACCGGCGGGCTGTCCCATTACATCACCTCCTTGAAAAACGGCATGGAGGCTGCAGGTCATCACGTTGATGTACTGGCCCCCGGGCACATGTCTTCCGTGCAGCTGGAGGAGTGGATTCCGGAAGCCGCAGCCGCCGCCCGGGCGTTCATGATGGACCGTTACGGATCAACAAACGAAAAAATCATAAAGAACCTCAGCTTTCTTCATGTGTTTTCAGCGTTTCTCAAAACCCAGAACCTTGAGAAGTATGACGTTATCCACGCCCAGGATCTGTTTGCCCTTTTCCTTCTTGGCGATCTGAATCAAACGTACCAAAAACCACTATTTTTCACCCCGCACGGTTTTTTTACGAAAAGCCGCCTGACATTCAACAAAATCCATAAAGGGTCCCTTGAAGAAGCCTATTTTACGTGTATTGAAAAAAGCGGGATAGCAGCCAGTACGAAAATTATCATGATCGCTGATTCCTTCCGCCCCAACCTGATGAATTTTGGAGCAGAGGAAGAAAAGCTGGTGACCGTTCATACCGGCATCGATTTTCAACCACTCCCGAACCGCCCCCGCGAAAAACTCACCATAACCTGCGTTTCCCGACTGTCCCCACGGAAAGGTCATGGGTACCTTTTAGAAGCGCTGGCACGTCTGCGGGAGTATAGGAATCATATGGACGTATGGATTGTCGGAGATGGTGTCATGAAAGAAATCCTGATGAAACAAGCGGAAGAATGGGTGCTGGATAACGTCACCTTCTGGGGCAGACGAGACGATATCCCGTCCATTCTCTCGCAGTCAGACATCTATGTTCTGCCTACGATCAATGACAACTTCCCTTTATCCATCATCGAAGCTATGCATTCGAAGCAGGCGGTCATCTCCACTACATGTGGGGGCATACCGGAAATGGTCCATCCTGAAAAAACCGGCATTCTCTGCGAACCGGGGAATGTAGAAGAACTGGTCCGGGCGCTCAGGCGTTTTATAACCAGCAAAGAAGAGCGCAGGCGGTTTGCCGCGGCCGCCGAGTCTTACGCACGCAGGCACCTTACCAGCGATATCATGACTAAAAAAATCGAAGCCGTTTACCAGAATCATTTATATAGAAAGGAGGGTTTTCAGTGAAAGTATTAGTGACCGGCGGAGCCGGATTCATTGGCTCCCGAATTGTCCACCTGCTATTGTCAGAAGGTCACATTCCCATTGTTTTAGACGATTTCTCCAACGGACGGAAAGAAAACCTTCCATGTGGAGTGAAGGTTTTCAAAAGACACCTTTCATCAAAAAAAGTGAAGGATATATTCGAAAGGGAGAGGCCCGATTTCGTGATGCACCTCGCTGCTCAAGTGAATGTGACGGAATCCCTTAAAAAACCAGCGGAAGACGCTGCCGTTAACATTTCAGGCACCGTAAAACTGTTGGAATACAGCAGCCGTTATGGCGTGAAAAAATTCATCTTCTCCTCCACCAGCGCCGTTTATGGGGAGAGCTGTGACACCCTCCACGAGGAAAACCCAACCAGCCCCCTGTCCTTTTATGGGGCCTCAAAATCAGCAGCCGAAACGTATATCCGATTGTTCCAAACACTTCACGGCCTTCCCTACACCATCTTCCGCTATGCGAATGTCTATGGTCCCGGGCAGCGCTCCGACGGGGAAGGTGGTGTAATCAGCATTTTTGTTGAGCAGCTGTTAAAGAACCAACCCCCGGTCATTTTCGGGGATGGCAGCCAGACCCGCGACTTTGTCTACGTCGATGATGTCGCGCGGGCCAACCTGCTTGCCATGACGAAGGCAGATAACCAAACCCTTAACATCGGCAGCGATACACAAACGTCGATCAAGGATCTATACTCCCGGCTTTCCGAGAAGTGTGGGATATCAACGGAGCCTGTTCATTATGAAAAACGGGAAGGTGACATCCGGCACAGCCGACTTTCCAATGCAAAGGCACGGAGCGAACTCACATGGACTCCAGCGCATGATTTGAATGAGGGGCTGGAGAAGACGGTCGATTATTATAAAGGAATATAGAAAACCCCGGAAGCCTCCCTGACGCAGAGGAGGCTCCCGGGGTTTCCATATTCCTGTCTACATCGTTTTAAAGGCATGGAAAAACTCCGACATCGTCCCGGCTTTAATAAATGGTTGTACAGTGGATGGACGATCAATCATCTGCCCGAGTTTTTCATATAATACCTGCAGATCCTCCTGGCTGTCCTTTTTCACACAGAGAAAACAAATCAATTGGACAGGCTTTCCCTCCCATAAAACAGGATTCTTCAGCGTACAAAAACTTAAGAACGTTTCCGATGATTGAGGGGTAATAGGATGAGGAATCGCGGTTAAGTTTCCAAAAGAGGTCGGTGCGACTGCTTCTCTTTCAAGAACGGCCTTGAGGAAAGTATCGTCTACCAAACCCTTATTCAATAGTTCGCCGCTCATAAATTCAAGGACTTCCTGTTTTGACTGACATTCTTTCTGTAAGTAGACGAGATCTTCACGTATATAATCGACGAATGCCTTTTTTCCTCCCACCACGGTTTCTTCAATCCTGAGCAGGTCGGATTCACTTACAATCGTATTCACCTCGATCACAGGAATCTCCAACCTTTGAATTGGGATGGAACTCACCACAAAATCAATGTCTGCTAAGTTATATTCGTCCAGTTTATAGTATTCCGTCGTTCCGGTAATATCCAGCTGACTGCCGAAATGTGATTTCAATTTATAATAAATCAGTTTCGCTGTCCCCATTCCAGAAGCACAGACGATCAAACATTTCTTTGGTCCTGTTTCCAATTTCCTTCTTTCTATAGCTGCCCCGAAATGGAGGGCCAGGTAACCTACTTCGTTTTCATCAATACTGACCCCTGTATGCTCTTCAATGACCACGCCGGCTGTCACTCCCGTCTCAAAGGCTAACGGATAATTTTTTTTGATATCCTCCAGCATCGGGTTGCGGATGTTCATTTCATACTTGAAGCGGTTGATGGCCGGTTTCAAATGGAGGCGGAGAGCCACGATTAATTCCTGATCTCCTCGGATTCCTAAATTGAATTCCCCATCGATCTTTTCCAAGATAGCTTTAACCAGATCGATGACCTGCTGATCCATAACCTGTTCTACAACCTCACTGGATGTGGTCAATAATTTCGTTCCAAGAAGGTGCAGCCCTATATAAGCGATCTCTATATTCGGAAACTCGACATGAAGAGAATCCTCCACCTCTTTTAAAATTTCTGCGGCTACCTGATACTGTTCCTGTTCTTCTATTTCCATCAGGTCATCCTGATACATCTCTACGTAGTTGCCACTTTGGACACGTTTGTAAGCGATCAGGATATGAATCAGCAGATTGTTCACCGCGATGTCGGATAGCGTCATGTCATGCTCATTGATTTTTCGGATGAGAATAGCGAATACCTTCTCTTTATCTTCTTTAGAAAAAGATTCCAGCTTGTCCGGAATACCTGTATTCTGCTGGTTAAATAAATATTCACTCAGGCAGAACCGGACCTTCATTTCTTCCCCCTTGATTTTCAGCCCATAATTCGGGCGGGATTCTAATGAAAGATCATAATTGAATAACTGCTTTTTGACTTCCTTCAAATCATTTTGAATCGTAGACTTGCTGATGAACATTTCCTCGGCAAGATCATCCAATTTGACATACCCTTCACTTAATAACAACTCTTTCAAAAGATAAGCGGCCCGGCCTTCCGGAGATTCCGGCAGTCGATTCCCAGCCGTTTCACCAGGATCATCCGTCCTCTTTAAAAACTCATGGAAAAGGGGAACATCATGGATCTCCAACTGATATCCCTTTCCCATAATGGTATGAATCTCCGCCCCGTTCTCTTGTAACCACCCATTCAGAGCTTTAATATCTTCCCTTGTGGTACGTGGAGTTACGTGATTAACACTGGCTAAGTAAGAACTGGAAAGCGGATAATCCACCGCCATTAATTTACGCAATATATTTTCCAATCGAGAGTTCAGCATATCGCTTCTCCTTACTGATCCATACTGTGGTAACCGATTGAACTACGCTTCACCGCGCAGAAGAGTTAAAACCCATTATTAGCCGCCACATTTTTAAACCAGTGCGCACTCTTTTTCAAGCTTCGTTCCTTCGTTTCCACATCGATGGAAATAAATCCATAACGGTTTTTATAGGCATTGGACCAGGACCAGTTATCCATCGTCGTCCACATATGATACCCTTTGGCATTGCACCCTTCCTGAACAGCTTTATGGAGCCACTTCAAATGCTCCGATACAAATTCAATACGGTAATCATCCTGGATTTCTCCGCCTTGCAGGAATCTCTCTTCGTTTTGTACCCCCATGCCATTCTCCGAAATAAATGACGGGATGTTTCCATAGTGATCCTTCAAATTCATCATAATATCATAGATTCCTTTTTCATAAATCTCCCACCCGCGATAGATGTTCATCCTTCTGCCCGGCATCTCGTAATGGTCGAAATACCATTCCGGAAGAAAAGGAGCATAAGGGTTTGGCAGATTTTCCTTAGCTTTCACACGACGAGGCTGATAATAGTTCACTCCTAGAATATCGACCGTATTGGCTTTCAACAGGGCTTGATCTTCCGGCTGCGAATCTGGGAGACAGCCATGCTCGGATAAAAGTTTGATCAATTCCTGAGGGTATTCACCAAGGACAGCGGGATCCAGAAAACTGCGGTTAAAGAATAAGTCAGCGATCCTGGAAGCACGCTGGTCAGCAGGGTTTCCGCTACGCGGATAAGAAGGAGTGAGGTTCAGGATGATCCCGATTTCCCCCTGGTGCTCATTCCTTTTAAAAGCTTCTACAGCTTTTGCACTGGCCAAAGCTGTGTGGTAGGCGACCTGGGCTGCCCGCTTCGCGTCCACGACGTTTGGATAATGGAAGTCATACAAGTATCCACCTTCTACAGGTACAATCGGCTCATTGAACGTAAACCACTTGGAAACCCGGTCTCCGAACAAACGGAAGGCTTCTTCTGCATATGCCCTGAATGCTTCGACAACCTGACGACTCTCCCAGCCCCCTTCCTCCTGCAGTTTCATCGGCATATCAAAGTGGAATAAGTTCACGAAGGGTTCGATATCGTTTTCGATCAATTCATCAATGACATCATTATAAAAAGCAGCTGCTTCCTCATTGACCGAGCCGCGCCCTTCAGGAATTAGTCTTGACCAGGAAATCGACAGCCGGAACGTATTATGGCCGATTTCTTTCATTAACCCGATATCTTCTTTGTAGCGGTGATAAAAATCTGAAGTTGTCTGCGGTCCTACATCCTGGAAAAAACGATGGGGCTCAGTTTTATACCAATGATCCCATATATTTTCCCCTTTCCCGCCTTCCTTTGCTGCACCTTCGATTTGCGTGGCAGAGGTGGCACTCCCCCACCAAAACCCTTCTGGAAATGAATACTCTACACTCATCATGATCTCCTCCTTTATTTCAAACGGTAAATTTCAATAATTTCCACAGCAAGATCTCTAACCGTCATGGAAGTCATTAAGTGATCCTGCCCATGGATTAAAAACACATTGATTTTTGTTTCCCCTCCGCCCGCTTCTTCTTGAAGCAGCTTTGTCTGAAAGCCGTGAGCCTTTGCCAGTTCATCATTGGCTTCCTCGATCAGCCGGTCGGATTCATCGAACTTTCCTTCCTTAGCGGCTTGGATCGCTTCCATCGCACTGGATTTTCCGTTCCCTGCGTGCAGGATGATCTGGAAGGCTGTTTCTGTTGCCGGATTCATTTCTTCATTCATTTCTCATCAATCCACCTTATATCATTCTGAAGTTACCCCTGATCCTTTATTCAACCATGTCTCCCTTACCTTCATCTTCATAGTATTTTTTATCTAATATTTTCAGAAACGGCCACCAGATGATGAAGACGATAAACAGATTGAATGCTTGAAGCGCTGCGCCCTGCCACGCATTCCCTGTTGCCAGAAAACCACTGAGAAGCGGCGGTGTTGTCCATGGGACAATGATTCCTGCAGGTTTTGGCACCAGTCCTGTCGACATTGCAAAAAATGTAACCAGTGTTATAACAACAGGAGCTACTAACCATGGGATAAGGATCAATGGATTCATGACAATTGGTAAACCGAAAATAATCGGTTCGTTCACATTAAACAATCCCGCTGGTGCCCCTAATTTACCCAGTTCTTTCAACTGTCGGCTTTTACCTATAACAAAGATTAAAATAATAACCGCAAGCGTCATCCCCGTTCCACCCATACCGACAAGAAATGTATCGATGAATTGCTTTGTAACAACGTTCGGAAGTTCATTTCCAGCCTGGAAGGCATCAAGATTTTGTTCATTCAAGGCATACCAGATCGGGTCGAATACAGAGTTGACGATAATCTGACCATGCAGCCCGAAGAACCAGAAGACCTGAATCATAATAACCGCTACGATTGTAGCCGGCAGTCCACTTCCCAACGCTGTCAATGGTTCCTGGATCAACGTATAGATAAAGTTCTGAACCGTATCGAATGGTGTGAAGCTGAATAAAATACGTACGAGCAAAAACACGGACAATGTCAACGTTATTGGAATCAGTGCGCTGAAGGACTTGGAAACCGCACCAGGAACACCCGAAGGCATTTTAATCATCCAATTCTTCTGAACAAAGAAGCGGTAAAGCTCTGCGGAGATAAAGGCAGTGAATATTCCCAGGAACATTCCTTCTGCACCTAGACTGGAGGTCGGAATAACGCCGTTGACGCCCTCCAGAATCTGAGGGGTCAAAATGAGAAAGGAGGCCAAGGCTACGACGCCTCCATAGATGGACTCCAACTCATAATGCTCGGTCAATTTATAACCGATTCCGACAATGACGAACATTCCCATGATACTCAGGGTGGAGGCCGAAGCAGGTCCGAGTGCATTTTGATACGCTGCAAACGCCTCTTCACTGATCATTTTGTCAAGGAATGGAAAGTTAGCTATAACTACAAAGATCGAACCGAAAATGATTAAAGGCAGAGCTACCATGAAGCCGTCTCTTAACGCAGTTAAATAGCGGTTGTTATTCAGCTTATCTGCAATCGGCAGCAAAAACCCCTCTAAAAACTCCATAAATTTATTCATGCTGGATGCCCCCTGAATGGATATTAATGGTTCTCGATCGTACCAAGCGCGTTTTCTAAAACAGCTTTACCATCGACTCTTCCGTAGGCGACTGGATCGATCACCTCAACAGGGATGCCCACTGCTTCAGCAGCTTTGGAAAATTTCTTTTTCATGAAGCGCATCTGTGGACCGATAAGCAGGATATCGGCCTGCTCCATTTCTGTTAAAGCCTTATCCTGACCGACCGCCCATATGTTCACGTCCAATCCTTTTTCTTCAGCGACCTTCTCCATTTTTGAAACCAATAAGCTTGTAGACATGCCTGATGAGCAGGCTAATAAAATGTTCTTCATTTGTGCGTCCCCCTTGATTCGTTTGTTTTACCTTAATTCCATTGTATTTTAAAAGCGCTTTCATTTACACGTATGCTTTTTCCTCTATAGGTAGGAAATAATTAATGGCATACGAGTCTTACGTACCGTTGATACCAATAAAAAAAGAAAGCTGCGGCTACCAACGGTCACAGCTTCCCTTTTCCTATCTATAGGTTTCCTTCAATGAGCCCGCGTATCGATCATCATCGTTAAACCTACTTCTCCAATCCAGCCACGCCAAATCCTCCGGGACCTGAATGTGTTGAAATCATGGCCCCCGCCTGGATCCATGTTGTATGGTGGAACCCATACTCTTCAGCGATTTCTTCCATCCGTTGCTTCACCTTTTCATCAAGTCCGATGGAATAGATCATATAAAGCTGACGAGTATCCAAGTCGAATGCACTCAGGTAATCTCTCAGGAGCTTTTCAGCCGCTCCCATCACCCTTCCTCTGTACTTTTTAGTGGACATGAGGTTTCCATCTTTCAACTCTATGCAGGGCTTTATTTTCAACAACGTGCCTACAAGAGAAGCGGTATTGCTTACCCGGCCTCCAGCTTTCAAAAATTCAAGGCTGCCGGGAATGAAGGCCAGCCTTGTTTTCGGAACCACTTCCTCGATTTCCTGCATTAACTGCTGTGCATTCACGTCAGGATTCCGGCCTAATAACTCTGCGGCATACAGGACGATTGCGGCTAATCCACCAGTCACATTCAGAGCATCAATGAGATGGAGATCCTCGAATTCTTCAGAAGCGATGACGGCATGTTGAAAAGAAGATGACGCTTTTGATGTGTAACCAATATGAATGATCGTACAGCCAGGGTACTGCTCTCTTATCTTTGTAAAGAATTGCTCATATTCATAAACATTGGTGGAGGTCGTCGTGGGAATTTGTTTCGTGCGGGTATAATAATCATAAATCTCCTGAACAGGCAGAGAGCCATCTAAATAATCCCTGCCGTCCATAATAATGTGCATAGGAACCACTTGGATCTTGTGCTTGTCCGCTAAATCAGAGGGGATATCGGCCCCGCTTTCTGTCGATAAGACGATTTGTCCCATACTACTGCCTCCTGAATGATTAGAGATTCTTACTATCTTCCCTCCACACATTCCCTCCACGTTCCAATTCTAAAAGCCATTTCTTTCTCGCGCTTCCTCCCCCATATCCGCCGACCGTACCATCACTGAGAATGACTCGGTGGCACGGGACAATAAGGGCGAGCTGATTAGCCCCGTTCGCTCCAGCAACGGCACGGACAGCCGCAGGCTTCCCGATGGCACGGGCAATTTCTGTATATGTGCGGGTTTCCCCTGCAGGAATTTCCCTTAGTTCGTCCCATACCCTCGTTTGAAAAGGAGTGCCTGTGAATGCCACAGGTGTTGTGAATTCGGTTAATTCTCCATCAAAATACAGATGCAGTTCTTCCTCAATGGTTTGCATAGGCGGCGTTTTCCCTGGGATGATAACAGCCTTCTTTTTTCTCCTGAGCACTTCCACTTCTTTTTCCAATCCTCGCCGATCCACAAACTCCAATAAGTACAGATGCGTTTCATCCGCAACAGCAATCATCGGTCCCATCCTGGTGTCCAGCCACGATGCTTTCAACAGTTGGTTTTCCTGAGCAGAGGCCGGGGACTCCCCCATGATTCGGGAAAAAGCGTCCCTAAACCCGCTGCTGGATTCGTAACCGCTGTTCAACTGCGCATCAATGACTGATTTCCCTGACCGGATTTCCTTCATCGCAAGGCCCATTCTCCGGGCCCGTGCATATTGCACAAAGGTCATGCCGAAACGTTTTTTAAACTGGCGGCGGGCGGTGGACTCATCGACGGAGAGCTCGCGGAAGTCCTTTTCTCTCCATTTCTTCTCCGGGTTTTCCTCCACCGCCTGGACCAGTTTCTGCACAAGCGCAGAGACTTGGTCAGGGTGGGAAAGCGGGGTACATCTTCTGCAGGGACGAAACGATGCAAGAAGCGCTTCCTGCGGGGTAAGGAAGAATTCACAATTCTCATACTTCGGCTTCCTTGCCGGACAGGTGGGACGGCAGAATACTCCCGTGCTTGTGACCCCTGCAAAGAAAAGCCCTTCATAGGCTGCATTTCTTTCGAGTAAGGCTTGGTAGAATTCTTTTCTCTTATCATCACTTATCATAAGAACACCTCTTTACAATTGATCAAAACCAGGATGCTTTTCTTTATTATAGAGGGAATTCCACCATCCGCAGCCGAAAATCAGGCATCGATTTGTTCTTCAAAGGCTCCTATCTTTTTATATTCGGCTCCAGAACAGTCTCGTCCTGTCTATCCCAAAAAAATGCCTCTCAAGAGGACGGTAATTCCTGAAAGGCTTTTAGTAAGGAGGACCGATATCCACGTCTACTCTTCTTCATTCACTCCAAGCGTCATACCGCCATCCACCACAATTTCCGTTCCGGTACAGTAGGAACTTTCATCTGAGGCTAGAAAAGCAGCCACACGGGCGATTTCAACCGGCTGGCCGATACGCCCAAGGGGGACCGAATCATAAAACGAGGGAACTCCCTGCCCCTGGGTAGCCATTTCCGTCTCAATACCGCCGGGATGAATCATATTCACCCGGATTCCCTTCTTACCGAGCTCAATCGCTGCCGCTTTGGACATCGCGACCACCGATGCTTTCGTCGCGGCATACGCCGATGACTTGGCAATCGGAGAAAACGAGGAGATGGATAAATTGTTGATGATGGACCCTTTTCTCTGTTTTTCCATTTGAGGCTCAACAGCCTTCATCCCTCGAAAGACCCCGAGCTGATTCACATCAATCATTTGCTGGTATTCATCCATCGTAATCTCTTCAAATGGTTTGCGGATCAAGACACCTGCGTTATTGATGAGAACGTCAATGGCTCCGAAGTTCTCTACAATTTCTTCTACAGCCCCGTCCCAATCCGAATCTTTCGTAACGTCCAGTTTTACGGGATAAGCCTCATCGATTTCGTTCGCTGTTGCTTGAGCATCTTCCCATTTCCTTGCGCCTACCATCACCTTTGCCCCAAGAGAGGCAAGGTGCTCCGCCATCGCTTTTCCCTGTCCACGATTGGCTCCCGTGATCAAAATGACTTGGTCCGTTAAGTCAGCCATGCATATACCTCCATGTGTTCTTTTATGATTGAAGCTTTAACTTCAGCTTCAATCTTATACGTAAAACATGATTATACGGACAGACGTCGTTCTTGTCTAATTCATTATTTTCAAACATGAATCATATCCCCACACACAAGAGGAACACCAATCAAAAAAGCTGGAGACCATTATTATGGTCTCCAGCTTTTCCTCGCATATATATTTATCGTGAACAATGATGATCAATGCGCCATCATTTCATGAGCGATCTCCTGACCATCCATGTCTGATGGATAATACGTCGGCCAGTTTGTCACTTCGTCCAATAGTGCTTCACGGTCATCTCCCCAGTAAAGGTGGTAGTGATCCGCGTCAGTTGGAGTGATACTGTGATCACTGAACTGGATGTATTGAGGAAGATCCCCATCCTCTTCTGTTAATTCATAAATATAACGGACCCCTCTATTACCCGCTTCATAGGTAAGGATTTCATAACCATCATAGGTATAGGTTCCCGACGACTTTTCTCCATCTTCGAAGAACGTTACATCATTTCCATCAAAAATAATGCGTTCCACATCGGTTTCGTAACCGATGTTATAGTACTCTTTATATTCTTCTGCTGTCATATCTCTGTCATTCTCAGCCTTATGAGCAAACACTTCATCAAGTGTTCCATCCTGAAGGTATGGATATACAGACTGCCAGTCCCCTTCCCAGTCTGTCAGTTCACGATCTTTCACCTGCTCATCTTCAAAGTACCCATCATAAATCTGCTGGGCTTCTTCGTCTTCCGCATGGCTGTGATTATGATCGTGGCCGCTGTGCTCGTCTGATTCAGAAGATTCCTCTGAATCAGACGGTTCTCCGGATAACCCTTCTGTCAATACTTCTAAATTCCGCTTCATGAGGGTGAAATAATCTTCTTCATTGTTGATATCTTCTTCCGTCAACACAGACAAATTATGAAGACGCAGAGATTCTGCCCCGATTTCTTTTCTAACGACATCCGCAACTTTAGGTGTAACATTCTGCTCAAAGAATACATGGTTGATGTTATGCTGTTCAGCCGTTTCAACTATGGCTTCCAAATCTTTTTGAGAAGGTTCATTGGTTGGACTTAAACCAGAAACAGAAACCTGCTCAACACCGTAGGATTGTTCCCAATATCCATAAGCGGCATGAGAAACGATGAATTTATTCTTTGGTGCTGCTTCCAATTGATCGTGGAATTCCTGATCCAGCCCTTCAAGGTTGCTTTTTAGTTCCTCGAAGTTTTCATTATAGGTATCTTCCTGCTCAGGATTCAGTTCAACCAGTGTATCTTTAATATTCTCAGCTACCTGAATAGAAAGGATGGGATCAAGCCAGACGTGCGGGTCCTGGTCCCCGTGGTTATGTCCAGCGTGTTCATCTTCGCTGCTTCCTTCTTTCTCCTCATGAGCATGTTCGCCCTCATGATCTTCTTCTTCTTCATGAGCATGTTCCTCCTCGTGAGTTCCTTCTTCTTCCTCATGGTTATGGGCATGCTCTTTTAATTCAATCCCCGTGGATGCTTCCAGAATTTTCACATCTTCAGATTTAATAGAATCTGAGATTTTTTCTGCATAGGGTTCCAATCCGGCACCGTTGTAAATAAATGCGTCTGCTTCTGCCATTTCAATCATTTCTTTTGATGTTGGTTCATATGTGTGAGGATCTGAACCCGGAGGCAGAATCGATTGCACATCCGCCTGCCCCCCTGCAATCTGCTCAGCAAAATACTGAAGGGGATAAACCGTCGTATAAATACTCAACGCTTCACTTGAACCATCGGATTGTTCTCCTTCTTCACTATTGCTTGATTCTTCTTCTCCACATGCTGTAAGTACGAATATGAAAGCAAATAAACTCACTACGCCAATTATTTTTTTTAACATATTTTCTCCTCCTTATTTCCTAAATCATTCTATCGTAATCATTACGAATTGTAAACAGTAATCATTACGATGAATCCCAAAAAATAAAGCCGGTTTATTCCAACCGGCTTAGTGACATTGTGGACATTCTCCATAAATCTCAAATTTATGATGTTCGATTTGATAACCCTGCAGCTTTTCTATTACGTTCATAGGACAGAACTCAACCTCTTTCGTACTCCCACAGCTGTTACAAATGAAATGGTGATGATGCTCATTAGAATCGCATGCAAGTCGGAAATGTTTTTCTCCATGAAGCACAGTCGCTTCTAACATTTCTTCATCCGTTAAAAGATATAAATTTCTATAGATCGTATCATAACTCACACTGGGAAAGTCCTGTTGAATCATTCTCAACACTTCTTTAGCTGCTATATATTGATCCTGACTAACAAAAATCTCAAGCATACGTTCTCTCTGCTTAGTATGTTTGTACCCTTTTTCTTTTAACAATTGGATAGCTGTATTCAAATTCATCATTCTTCACCCCTTACCCACATTTGTGTGCTGATTGAATTAAAAATCATAGATGATGCCCACATCTATTACAATACGTCGCAGACAAATCACTCAGCCATTCCGATTAGCACGCGTTGTATACCTGGTTAATAGAAAGAACACCTAATTCATAGTCATTACTATTTAATTCATATTAATTTTAAAGGAGAAATATAAGCGATTCAAGAATATTTTCACCTCGATATCATCGCACCAATCACAATCCAGGAAAGCTTCAAGCGGCACATTGTGTAAGGGAAGGAAACCACAACCTATCTAAGGCTGTGATTCTTTTTTGTTTTCTCAACCAGTAAAAGCTGGTAGTGGATCATGGAGGTCATGCCAGTCCCTATCCATTTCTTCGTCTGTCAGCAGACATTGATCGAGTCCTTTGATGATTTCCTCTTTATTCATTTTTATACCGATAAATACCAATTCCGTCATGCGGTCTCCATACTTATCATCCCATCGTTCCGCTAACTCTGGTTCTTCTTTCAAAATCTCTTCCTGTTCTTCTTCTGGGTACGTAGCTATCCAGTCTCCGACTCCTTGGATAGCGAGAGAAGTTCCAGCCTGAGATAATAACCCAGACGTGTCATTTCTCGAAGCCAGCCAGAAGAATCCTTTGGATCGAACGATTCCTTCCGGCCAATTCTCCAGCCAATTCATCCAGCGCTCCGGGTGAAATGGTCTCTTCCTCCGATAAACAAAAGAGCCAATCCCGTATTCTTCACTTTCCGGGACATGTTCTTCATTTAGTTCTTTAATCCATCCTGCTCCCTGACTTGCTTGTTCAAAATCAAATAAACCTGTATTTAAAACTTCATGGAGAGGCACTTGACTGTAAGTCGTATCCACCACTTTGGCGTGAGGATTTAATTGTTTGATAACAGCCTTTAATTCCTCTCTATTGACTTCTTCTACTAAATCGATTTTATTCAATAGAATAACGTTCGCAAATTCAATTTGGTCGATCAATAGGTCGATCACTTCCCTGGCATCGTTTTCATCAGCCCCTTGATTACGGTCCAGTAAGTTTTCTCCTGATCCATAATCATCCCAGAAGCGATTGGCATCGACGACGGTTACCATGGTGTCTAATCGACAGTGGTTACCAAGGTTGATTCCCAGTTCTTCATCTTCATACGTAAAGCTCTGGGCAACGGGAATGGGTTCTGATATTCCGGTGGACTCAATAACGATATAATCGATATCCAGGTTGGAAAGCTTTTCTACCTCCTTAATTAAATCGTCCCTCAGCGTACAGCAGATGCAGCCATTCTGTAATTCAACCAACTTTTCTTCTGTCCGGCTGAATCCACCTTGCTTGATCATATCTGCATCTATGTTGACTTCACTCATATCATTTACAATGACCGCAATTTTGAGGTCTTCTCTATTGTGCAACAAATGATTTAATAACGTCGTTTTTCCGGACCCTAAATAACCACTCAAAACGGTTACTGGTATCTTCTTTGACATCTTTTCTCCTCCTAAGCGGATGATACGGTTTAATCTACCGCTTTTCCAGCACCCTGCCATATTTTCATTTAAATTCAAGGGTAATAGTCAGCTGCACACGTTCTGGAATGCCTGCAGCCAACACCCTTGAAGTTCACCACCAATGATGATTTACTTATTCAGGCACACTCCTACCCTTTTACTTACCAGCTTGCTTTTTTCACACCGGGAACCTGGCCTTTATGAGCATATTCCCTAAAAGCAATGCGGGACATTTTGAACTTCCTCATATAGCCGCGCGGTCTCCCGGTCACTTCACACCTGCCGGTCAAACGAGTAGGAGAAGAATCACGTGGAAGCTTCCTTAGGGCTTCGTAATCTCCTTTCGCTTTTAGTTCTCTTCGAAGATCAGCGTATTTCGCTACCATTTCTTGTCTCTTTTTTTCTTTTGCTACTTTTGATTTCTTAGCCATTTAAAATCAACCTTCCTTTTATAAGTAATGATTACGATTTAAAAATTAAAAAAATGATTTTCTTTATCTTCATAGATTGCACTGGCCTTTGTACTAGACTGTCCGAAGTATTTGCCTTCATAAGTTTTTGTAGGTCGATCCATTTGGGCGAGTACTAATTGACAAATTCTCCACCCCTCAATCAATTCGATTGGGGAACGGTTCGAATTAAACAATTCCAGAGTGATGCGTCCTTCAAACCCCGGGTCCACCCAGCCAGCATTCTGAACAAACAAACCCATCCTTCCAATGGAGCTTCTACCTTCTACGAAAGCGGTAAGATCATTGGGCAGCCGGACCCATTCATTCGTAGTCGCAAGCACAAACGAATGAGGAGGGATCATGATGGATTCTCCCCGGCCGATATAAATATCACGATAAGGGGCTTTTTTCCTTACAGAAATACATCCTGTACTATGCTCATCCACTGTCATAAAGTGACTGCCCAACGTCAAGTCAATCGATGCAGGCTGAACATGTTCCGGAATGAATGGAGCAATTTCCAACTCCGCCTTCTCTACCTTATTCAATATAGTTTCACTGGATAATATCATGTTGGCACCTACTTTGTTCGATTAGGGTGATCTTACTTCCCACTGAAAAGGATCTTCCATCCCGGACCATTTTTCATTCATCTCTTCCGGGGTTAACAAGCACTCGTCCAACTCTTTGGTAATCGCTTTTCTGTCAAGCTCAACCCCTATAAAAACTAAATTGTTCTAATACCTTTAGCCCGGAAAATCGATGCCGGCATCCGGCTGATCCAGTCGGAGAAGCGTTTGGAATGGAATGGGAGTCTTCTGTTGTACACAAACGATTGAATTCCATACTCTTCGGTTTCCGGGGTATGAGCTTCGGGACCTGCCATCAATTCCTGAAGCCAGCCAGCCGATTGACTTGCCTTCTCAAAATTAAAACGATGCGTATTTAGAATCTTTTCCGGATCAATTACACTAAACGTTGTTGGAATGATTTCAGCATCCGGCTGTAATGTCTTCACTACTTTTGTCAACGAATCCAGCTGCTCCTTCGTTACCATGTCACATTTATTCAGGAGAAGGACATCGCAAAACTCAATTTGGTCGATAAGCAGATCTGCAAGGTTTCGTTCGTCCTCTTCCCCTACGGCCTGTTTTCTGTCCAGCAGACGATCTCCGGATTCATAATCATGCCAAAACCGATAAGCATCTACAACTGTAACCATCGTATCCAAACGGCAGAACTGGGTAAGATCAATGCCCAGCTCCTCATCGATATAAGAAAAAGTTTGAGCTACCGGCACAGGCTCGCTGATTCCCGTTGATTCAATAACGATATAGTCAATGTCACCCGCCTTTGCAATCTTCTCCACTTCAATAAGTAAATCTTCTCTCAATGTACAGCAAATGCAGCCGTTGGACATCTCGACCAAATTTTCATCTATCCTGGAGAAATGCCCCTCTTTTTCTACTAAGTCGGCATCGATATTAATTTCACTCATATCATTGACGATAACAGCGATTTTCAGTCCATCCCGGTTGTTTAATATATGATTAAGCAGCGTGGTTTTCCCTGAACCTAAGTAACCACTCAAGACGGTGACAGGTATTTTCTTTTCCATTCAAATTCCTCCCTTGTTTTAATGGAACAAAGCAGACAAAAAGACCGCCAGGAGCAGCGTACTTATTACCGAAGTGGTCATCTGCTTCCCTAACACTTTAAATGCGTGCATCAAACCCATCTCCTTGTAAATGGAGAACAAAGTGACAAGACAGGAAGACAATGTAGAAGCCAAGTACACGACTACAAACACCTGCCACGTTTCAAGGGTATGAAGAAGTGCACCTTCTCCTTCATTCAGCACCATCATTCCATCTTTTCGGAAGATAGAAAAAATGACTCCTGGAGCTGCCTCTGCAGGTAATGAAAACAACGTCAGTAAAGGAGAGAAGAGAGCAGCCATAGCTTTCATAACTTCAAAAAATTCAAGCAGAGAAGCCACGATACAAATGACTATAAAAATAGGCATCGCCTGCTTTAAAAATTGTTTCATAATCCCCATTAATCGAAACTTCACCCCTCGCCATGTAACGGATTGCAAGTATGGAAGGGAAGGAACAGGCGCAAGAGAGACAGAGCGCTTCTCCCAAATTCGAGTGTGCACCGCCCCTACTATAAACAATAGGAAAATATACGGAATAAACATAAGCGGATGACCAGCTGAACCGAATAACGATAAAGATGCACCGATTTGGTAGCTGCAAGCTGAACCAAAAGAAATCAAAGAAATACACGACGCTCTTGTACAACTGCTGCAGGTTCTGCTCTGCATAACAGCTACAACATTACACCCGAAACCAGTTAAAACAGGAATGAGGTCTCTCCCTGATAATCCAATCTTCATCAGCCATGGATTTAAAGCATAGGTGATATGTTCCTGGATACCGGTCTCTTCCGTTACCGCCACACTTAAACCGATAAGAAAAACCACTGGAAACGCCCATAAAAAAGAGTACCATCCAAGAGTTAATGCACCATAATTCCCTATCAATACGACTTGAATAAAATCCGGAGCATTGATGAGGCTTTCTTTCACAGGATTTAACCATGCCTTTTCGGATATAGGTTGAAGGTAACTGGAAAATAAATAGGCGGCAAAAACCGGACCTGCAAACATGCTGATAACCATAAATAAGGCAGAGACAGGCCCGACCAACGGCTTAGCCAGTAGTTTTTCCAGCCAGTTGGTGGTTTCTCCTTCTACACCGGAGGGTAAAAAAGATAGTAAATTATTGTTCAATTCCCAAACAGAAGAAGTTTGAACAGCCTTTCCTATCTCCTGTTGTTCTTCATGACTCAGTGACCGGCTGTTACACCATACGACAGGAACATTCAACAATGTTCGGACATACTGTTTTTCTTCTTCATTTGGCTGATATTTATCGCTGTGTGTAGCGATCACCACCACGTTCTTCCCTCTTAATCCCAATTGCTCTTCCAACACGAGCAGGTCATCTTTAAGATTTGAAGCCTTTACGACCAATATGATCTTATTCAAATCTTTCATTTGATTTAATGCCATTCGGGTAGTGACGCTGTCATCTTTGAAACGAATACCTGGAGTATCAAAGATTTTCACCGTAGAATCGTCTTTCAGCGCCCCACTTGATATGGTTACAGTGGAACCCTTAACATTGGTTTCTACGCCCGTTTGATGGCCCGTCAGATGTCTGAACAAAGCTGTTTTCCCGACTGATTCAAGTCCTGCTAAAGCTGCCGCTTCTAACGATTCGCTTTTGTGTTCGGTCAGCATTCACAACGCTCTCCACAATCAGAGAGGTCATCCAGATAAAAGCTTTCTTTTCTGTATAGATTCAGAATTTCCATATTTAAATTCAAACGGGAGCCGATTGCCTCGGCAACGACAGGGTAACGTTGGCGGAACTTATAGATGAAGCAGAACACATGACTATCATGACGAAGTTCGGGCCCGCACAGGAATAAACCTTGACTCTTGGTAGATTCATCTTGATCATTTACTAAAGGTTTTCCATGTTTTCCGTTTTGAAATAAATGAGAAATCATAGAGGTGCTTCCTTTAAAACCTGTCGCTAAGATTGGCGCCGTATGTGAAGCTAATTGGTTTCCATCAGCCGTATTCACATAATACACACCATCGTCCTTAGCTACGGACTGGACCGTCTGCTCATAGATTTTAATTCTTTCTTCAGGTATTGCTTCCCGCATCCGCTTAAATGTATAGGGAGATAAAACCGTGCTCGGGTCACTACTATCAATTTTCCATGTAGGCGTCTTTGCTAAAAGACGAGAACTTTTCTTCATTCTATTCAGTTGATAAACGGCATCAAGTCCACTTTCATATCCACCGATGACAATATACTCATCTGCTTTCATATCCTCCCAGGAACGAACATGACTGTTATGAGTACATAGTTCTGCACCAGGAAACGTCTCTTGATTCGGATATTGATACTCCCCGCCAGCCCACACAACAAACGTACTGGTGAGCGCTCCTTGTGACGTATGGACCTCAAAAGAACCATTCTCCGATTTATTTATGTTGTTCACTTCAATTCCGGTTTGGACAGGTAATTCATAGTGGCTGACCAGCAGCTCCAGATATTCCGCATAATCTTCTCCTGTTGGGTGTTCTTCGTTCAATGTATACCCCGGTGAAGTTTTAGGAGCCACTGCATTTAAGTCTGTTTGACCAAATCCTTGAGAAGGAAACGATGGAGTAATAAACCTCATTTCTTTCGGCCATCTCCGGAATGTTTCCCCAATCTCCCCGCGATCCATGATACTAAAGTTTTCACACCCCATCTGCTTCATGAGAATCCCTAACCCAATTCCAGAAGCACCTGCACCTACTATGAGGACATCGTAATGTTTCATGTAAATCCTCCTTCCTGATAAATAGTAATGATTACGATTTAAAAACAAACATAATTTTTTCAGGACATTATACACTGCTCGAACTGTTCTGTAAGACTTTTCTTATCCAGGTTCCTACCAATAAACACAAGTTCACTTACCCGGTCATCATCTCCCCACAGGGCAGCTTCTTCTCCTGCAAAAAGCATATGAACACCTTGAAAGACAAAGCGGTGATCCACTCCGTCTATGTTCAATACACCTTTATAACGATATAAACGTTCACCCTGAACTTGAACTAAAAAAGATAACCAGAGATTTAGTTTTTTCATATCCAAGGGTCTCTCTTCTCGTAAAGACAGAGAGGAAATTTCATCATCGTGGTGATGATGGTGATTGTTTAGAAAATCCGGATTCACTTTTATTTTTTCCTGCAAATCAAATGAACGAATGTCCAGAACATCACCCAGTGGAATCCGGCTGTTCTCACAAATTTTTTGAGAGGCAGTAGGATTTATACTTTCCAGTCTATTTCGTAAATCTGTGAGTTGATCTTGTGTGATCAAATCAACTTTGTTGACAAGAATGACATCTGCAAAAGCAATTTGGTTGATCGCTTCTCCTTGTTGATCTAAGTGATTGGAAATATGCCTGGCATCAACAAGCGTACAAACCGCATCAATATAGTAATCTTCAACCATTTCCTTATCCATTAGAAACGTTTGTACAACGGGAGCAGGGTCAGCAAGCCCTGTAGTTTCAATGATTATCCGGTCAAACTCAATCATCTTTTCTTCCCTTGATATAGCAAGCATCGATAGGGTATCAACGATATCTTTACGTACATTACAGCAGATACACCCGCTATTGATTTCTATGATTTCTTCTGTGGTTTGTTCAATAAGCTGAGCATCAATCCCTATATCTCCAAACTCATTCACAATGAGAGCGACCTTTTCTTCAGTTTGATTAAGAATGTGGTTAAGAAAGGTAGTCTTCCCTGCTCCTAAGTAACCCGTCACTATGGTTACAGGTATTCTTGAGTCAATTTCCATCATACCGTTGTTCCTCCGCCCATTTTTCAAATGCCTTCCAAGGCATAAGTGCACAATTATGTCTTGCGCGTAATTTGTGCACGCCCTCAAGAGAAGCTGCATCTCCTAGATCAACTTCATCTTCCATTTCACCTTCTCTGATCAAGCGTTCAAAGGCCTGTTTCTTATTCAGGCAATCTTCCATGCTGCTGTTTTTCAAGAGTTCCGTCATCATGGAGCATGAAGCCATACTAATACTGCAGCCTTCACCTTCAAAGGCTAGCTCTTCAATCCCTTCCTTTCCTGCCCTCACATGTAAAACCATCACATCCCCGCAGGTAGGGTTTTTATAATGAACTTTATCAACACCCGTGTCGTCTTCCATCGTTCCATAATTCCGTTTATACTTCGCATGGTCCATGACGACCTGACGGTATAAATCGTCTAACATCCTTCCACCCCTATGATTCGTAATGGTTCGTTATACGGTATACGGATTCAGGTTAAATGTAATCATTACGATTTAATTTAAGACAAAAAAATTTCATTTCTGTAAACGGTCAACACTGGGAATGGATACAAAAAACACCTTTTGATTTTCTTTCAACTGTGACCTGGAAAGAACAAATTCCGTGCAATCTTTCCACTTAACCGCGTCCATCATCGGTATAAGCTGGCGGCTGATCTCTCCTTCTACCTGCTTCATGACGTTCAGAAGTTCAAACAAAGTCATATTGAAATGTTTCGCTGCGCGCTTATGCGGCGAAACACTCCTGAGATGATTCATAAATTGTTCTTCAGAATCAACTTCCTCTGCAATATCATCTTCCATCTTTATCACATAATGATAGATGTCTTTCTGTTGTTCAGGCAGCGTGCTGAGAATGTTCTCCGTTAGGATTTTCTGTAGATATTCACTCATGATTTCACCTCTATATGTAACCCTGGCCACTTAGAGAAGCTGAGTTACGATTGCCGTTTTCATTTCGTGACACACTCCATTTATTCTCCTCATAGACAACCTGCAGTAAGTTTAACTATGTACAATTAATAGTAATCGTTACGATTTAATGAAGAATACTGTTATTAAATCATAATTTCAATTCTTTGGCAACACTTTTCTTGTACATTCATTTAAAAATTCAGTGTTGATGTAAATTAATCGGCTTCTTTTTTTGTTGGTCACACATTAGTGGATCCTGTCCGTTTGTCACCCTCCTCACGTCGTTTATGAGGTTATTGAGACACCTATCTGCCCCCTCCTTGTGAACTTTTGGACGAGCATGGATCGGGGCAGATGGTTTTGTCTAAAGAACCTTCGTTAATATAGGAAAAATATAAGGGTTCGCCGGCTCAGGAATCTGATTGATCTCCTTCACTTCGATGAATGGGATGTCTACACCATTGTAGCTTTGTACATCTATCCTCCCGTTCACTTCCACCCACGTGTTTTCACTAAGGCTGCCTGCCTCGTTAGACTCACTCAACAATCCAATGACCCTGGCATCGGCAACACAGTGGGTGATTAGAAATCTTGCCACGACCAGCTGATTAGACTCCAACCCTTCTTCCTTGTACACAAAACCTTTGATTTGAATCGTTCTCCCCTTATACCTATGAGGGTTGTCTTGTATTTCTTGATAATAAGAAGCGTAAATATCCTCATTCATCTGAATGTCATCTTGGTTTAAACGATCCATTCTTTGTTCATATTCTTCATCTGTTAAATAGTTGTTATTCGGGATCGGCATGCTCTCATCAAGCGTGTGTGAATTGGATGAGGGATCCACTTGATATGAGCTTTCTTCCTGGGGGAGAAGAGAGCCTTTATTCTTGGCAATCGCTGCGTCCAAGGATGTCAGGTTCAGTCCAAATCCTGTAAACAAAGGGAAAAGGAGAACCAAATAACTCACACCTCTCTTTATATACGATTGCTTATGATCATGGTCTTCCTTACAACCGGGAGGACAGAAGGCATGTTCACCGGAACTCCCTTCCCATACTCTCCCAAGCTGAACGAAAAACAGAAGGACGATAACCCCTGCGGCCACTTGACTCATCCGTACATATTTAGGGTTAATCAGCTTCTCAACATCCCCGGTGTGATGCAATTGTATTAGAAAAAAAGCAAAGGCGGCCAATAGAATCAGCTTCAAAAATTGATAATAATGAAAGCGCACTACCTGCTCACCTGCCCACCAAAGATATAGTAATCGTACAGACAAAAACAACGACAGTAATGGTCAGGAGTAAGATGAAAACAAATTTGGATTTAAATACGCTCAGGAGCATGATCGTATTCTTCAAATCAATCATAGGTCCGTAAATTAAAAAGGCCAAAACAGCGGTGGGAGGAAATAAACTGCTAAAGGAAGCTCCGATAAATGCGTCTGCCTCTGAACATAGGGATAAAAAGAAAGCCAAGCCCATCATGACACCTGTCGCCCCCATCATTCCTTCTCCAAACAAAAAGAGCGACTGTGCTTGTACATACGTTTGAACGAAAGCAGCAACAAAGGCTCCTATAATTAAATACTTGCCCATGTCAAAAAACTCATCGATGGAATGCACACACATACCCTTGAGCTTGTCCATAAAGGACACGTCTCCTGTGGAAGTGTTCTCAGATCCATACAAGCCGGAAACTGTATGTTTGAGCTGGTTTGATCTAAAAAAAGAACTGATGAAGAGGGAGATTAGCAGCGCCGCAATAAATCCCACGCCCATCCGTAAACCTGCCATTCTTATATCATTTCCAAAGGCCATAAACGTCGATAAAATAACAATAGGATTAATTAATGGTCCTGTTAGAAGAAATCCAATTCCTGCATGCAATGGTACGCCCTTGGCTACTAATCGCCGGACGATCGGGACAATTCCACATTCACAGGCAGGAAATACAGCTCCTACGAGACACCCCATCATGATGGCACGATACTTGTTTTCTGGAATCCACCGCTTCACATGTTCCTCTGTGACAAATATTTGAATACACCCTGCAATGAGGACACCAATGAGCACGAACGGAATGGCCTCTATAATTAAGCTGAGAAAAATTGTATTCAGCTGCTTGAAAGAATCAGGAAGAATCATCAACGTGCTTTCTCCGACCCTTTGACTATACATAACAAAGTAAGCAACAAGGACAAAAGCCAAGATGGCTGTCACATCCAGCAATGTGTTGTAAAGCCTGAAAGTCATGGTTTCCTCCTCTTCTTTACTCCCTCTTCAACCCATCGTCAAGGATTCATAAAGCAACCCTTGACGATGAAGCTGATTTACAATTTTCATGCCTTCACTAACCGGTTGAAGCTGTTCAACAGTTCTGTTTCCTTTAGTTGATCACCAATCAAGATAATCGCAGGACGCATACCGGCCGGATGCGGAATTTTTTCAAAGATAAGGGTATTGGAGGCAAGTTGAAAGGAATAAAGCCCTTCACTGCCTTCAAGATTAATCACTCCTTTTCCTCTTAATACAGCTTTAGGTAAGTGGCTCAACCAATTTTCCAAATCATGTTTCTTAATGGTTGGCCCCGGGTCAATCTTCACGGCGTGCAGACCGGAATGGTGGTGATGGTGATGATGGGAATGGTTAGTCTCTTCTCTAATATCTGAATGTATAGAAGTAGGAAGATGACCGTTCCGTCTCTTGAATAACTCTGACAATGGGACATTTCCATGGGACGTTTGAAAGATGGGAACGGATTCTCCAACAAGACCTTTAATTTTCTTGATGGATTTATTTAACACCTTCTCTTTAGCAAGATCCTGTTTATTTAACAAAATGATATCGGCACTGGTAATCTGTTCTTCTAACAGTTTTCTCATGTCGGCAGTGCTTGAGAAAATACTTTGATACTCCAAAAAGGTACTAGAATCAATCAGGCTGATCATAGAAATTAAATCGAAGTGAGCAGCGTATATAGGATCCTCTAATACTCTCTTCACTTCCAAAGGGTTGGAAACGCCTGTCCCTTCAATGAATAGCAGATCCAGTTTATTCGAATGCATCTCCTTGATAAATTCATCTAACGTCGATTTCAAATCCTCTTTTATCGTACAGCATATGCAGCCATTTAATAGTTCTTTCACGTTTTGTTCTTTAAATAGTGGTTTCTCTATATTTACGTCTCCCAGCTCATTTAAAATCACACCTACCCGTCTATGATTCTTTTCACATTCCTCTATCATTTTCAGTAAAACCGTCGTTTTTCCACTTCCCAAAAACCCACTAATGGTGTACGTCGGTACAGCCATAGGAAACACCCTCCTTTTGTAAATAAATAGTAACCAATACTATTTACTCCACTCTATTATTTAAAGAGACAAAGTATGCTTGACGATAAAGGAATTTCATGAAAATGACCGGAATGGACTGGTCGTTTGAAGTACTGTACATCAGTTATAGTGGTGTGCGTACAAGTAGAATAATCATACCGAGCGTTCGCGGACAGTTATATTGGATTGAGTGAAAAACGCAAGCCATTTAGGAACCATACTGACCTCTGTTTAACGAAAAGAGCGAACCACAGCATTAGGGTTCGCCCTTCTTATATTTTATTAAGTGTTCTACCTTCCGGGACTCATATCTGTCAGCTGACTCTACGACAATCCTTCTCTATTTATTGACGGCCTCTTTTTATTGGTTTAAAATTCGTAATGATTACGTTTTAATGACAAGAATACAGTCCATGATTTAACCTTACGAAACGCATCAAGAATAAGTAAGGGATTGGTATAACGGATCAACTAATACAAAGGAGGTTAATGATGAATACATATCCTTTTACTATAGGTAACTATCATGCTTTGGTGATATCCGACGGCGGTATGCCTGTGACTAGAGAGTTTTTTCTAGCCAATACACCTGATCATATTACTCAACAGTTTCCTGAAGAGTTTCATGCTCCCCTTAATTTCATTCATCTTGAAGTAGATAATGAGCATATTTTAATAGATGCAGGATTTGGTGCAGAATGCGAAGATGCAGGTCAGCTCATTCAGGCGCTGGATAATCACGGGATCACCAGGGAAGACATTGATCACGTCATTCTGACCCACGGGCATTTAGATCATATTGGCGGAGCTGTATCTGAGGGGAACCCTTCCTTTCCTAATGCAGATTATTATCTTCATGCAGCAGAATGGGAAATGTGGGCGTCCAGACCATCTTCAAAAGAGCATGAAATTCTGTCTAACTTAGAGAGTTCTATCAACATTATCCAGGAAGACATCGAAATCCTGCCGGGAATTAAACTTTTCCTTACGCCTGGGCACACGAACGGGCATCTGGCTGTCATGATCCATTCAGAAGATGAAAAGCTGCTCGTCGTTTCCGACATATTAAGCGATCCACGCACACTCAACCATCCCTCCTCTCATATTGGGTTGGAAATATCACCAGAACAAGGTCGTGAAACGAGAAAAGACATCATAGAGTATGCGGAACAGCAGGGCCTCATGCTTTTTGTATGTCATTACCCATTTCCAGGTCTGGGGTATATTGAACAAGATCATGGTACGTATAAGTGGAATGCCAAATAAATAATGTCAAGAGAATGGTCAGACATCGAGGCAGGTGATGTTGAAAAAGAATCATGAAAGAATAGAGAGTATCAAATACAATACTCATGAAAACAAAACCTCTCAATCTTACCGCCAGGAGCCAAAGCCCCTTCCCTTTCCGCGGACGAGCGCCCGAGCTTCCTCGCAAAACCCACGCTCGGCGATCTCGGCCCACTCGTTCTTCCGCAGGAGTGGAAGGGGCACCGCTCTTTGGGAGTTCTTTAACATCGAAAAAGACTCTCCTTCACCCAGCTCACCCTCGCTAGATGGAGGACAATCTTTTTCATATTCTGGCAGGCAGCCGTCGTCAGCGCCTGCTCCTTCACTTTTTCTTTTCCGCGCAAGCGGCAATAACGCAGCCCATGCCGTTCTTTTGATACGGCGAAGGAGCTATGCTCAACGTTCTCTTTTATCATAGGGTAAAGCTGTCTTCCCACAGGCATTGGCACGAGGAGCGTTCGGTGGTGACGCCTGCGGGAACAGCGCGAGCCGAAAAATCCACTTGGTCAAATGGTTTTCTTGACTAAGTCAGCTGAGGCCGTCCCGCGGCAATCATCCACCGAAAAGCGGAATGTGTCCCCCTCAACACGACATGCGGACAACTCTAACTGGATAACACGGATTTTTCTACAGCATGAAAACCTCTCAATAAAATTGAGAGGTTTTTTTGTAAAAATTCATTTAGAGTATGCAAGCCATGGCATCATTTTATGGTTATTACCTGTTCATTCTGGAGACCTTATAAAAGTAAGGTTAAAACCAATACAAAGGAGGTTTAATTATGGAGAACGGACACGAAATTCATGAGCAGCACTCTCACAAGCACAGCCTTTCATGCGGTCATACAAAAATAAAACATGATGATCACATTGATTATGTGCATAACGGCCATCTTCATCATGAGCATAATGGTCACTGGGATGAATGTAAGCTTCCAGTTACAGAAACCAACCCTGATCAGTGTGCTCCTATGAATTGTGGATGTAATCATGATCGTGACTGCGGTCATGAATTAGTCCCACATGGTGACCATATGGACTACTTGGTGAATGGACGTCTACACCATGTCCATGGCGATCATTGTGATGACCACGGGCCTGTAGAATTAGTTACCCTTCATTAGGTTATATCTTTACACACCAGGTTTTTCTCTGGTGTGTATTTTCCTGATATAGTCGTACACCAGAATTTTATGGCACTTTCACTTTTTCAGAAAAGTTTGATAGTATCTGTAGTACATCATAAAGGAGGGATAATCATGGAAGTCATATCAAAAGAAGAGATTACGAGGAATTTTTCTATGAAGGAAACGATGGACAGCATCGAATCTTTTTACACCAAAAAAGAAAGCGAATTCATATCACCGGACCGGATGCACATAGAGGATGGAGAGAATACGGCTTTGCTGATGCCGGCCTTTTATGGAAACTATTACTCTACGAAACTTGTAGGCGTTGCTCCTGAAAACAGGAATGCCGGAAAAGACACAATCCACGGCTTGATGGTTCTGAATGACCGCAAGACGATGGAACCCCTTTTCTTGTGTGATGCTATTGCCATTACGGCCCTGCGTACAGGCGCTCTGGGAGGACTGGGAATCAAATACCTGGCTAAAGCAGACGCGGAAACGTTAGGCATTATCGGAACCGGTACACAAGGATGGAGTCACCTGGAATCAGCCCTCGCTGCCAGAGATATCAAACATGTACATATTTATAACCGCACCGAAGAGAAAGCCCATCAGTTTAAAGCAAAAGCAGAGACCCGCTTTCCGCAAGTCACGTTTACCGTTTCCTCTGTCGAAGAATTAGCCGTAAAGTCAGACATTATCGTAACAACTACGACCTCCACCACACCTGTACTTCCTGAATTACACGAATCAGATTGGAAAGGCAAACTCATTGTAGGAGTCGGCTCCTTCCGCCCTTCCATGCAGGAAATCTCTGATCAAGTACTAAGAATCGCTGATGAAGTATTTGTAGATGCCAGATCCGCCTTGCATGAATCCGGGGATATGATCCAGGCCGGGCATTTACGTTCAGACTTAGAGAACTCCTGGGACCTCGAAAAAATCATCACCGAAAATGATCCGCCGCAGGATTTAGACGAAAAGACGATCGTGTACAAATCTGTAGGGGCTGCCATCTTTGATTTAGTTGTGGTTCAATCGATTTATGAAAAGCTGTATAAGTAAAAAAGGAGGAGAAAGATGCGCAAATTGACGCGGAAGAAATGGAAAGATCCGGGCATTGTCATGGTTATTCTATTATCGGTCATTGCTTCATTGTTCTGGATATGGTGGCCGACTGATACCTATGCCGCTGGTATTTCCCTTGCTGGATGGGCCATGTTCGCCTGTTTTTTCATATGGTTGGGTTTAACCATCACTTACGTGGTCTGGATGGAAAAGCTGGAAAAAAGAGAAGCTGAATCTGCGCAGTCATCAGAAAATAGAGCCATCAAATAAAGGAGTGAGAAACGATGCAGATCATGGAAACAACGATATTGGGAATCTATCTACTGATTATGACGGGCATTGGCATTTGGTTTGCCAAACGGGCTCACTCATCAGAAGGAGACTACTGGACAGCCGGTGGTAAAATCAATAGTTTTGTCGGTTCCTTTGCTTTTTTTGCAGCCGTGGCAAGCTCCAGTTCTTTGATGGGTGCCGTCGGATCTGGAGTTGCCCTCGGCGTCCCCTTCTTACTTGCTTATGGATTTGGAGCCGTGGCCATCCCGTCTTTTGCGATGTTTTTAATCTCCGGGCAAATTAGAAGGACGGGAGTAAAGACGCTGCCTGAGTTTTTCAAAAGCAGGTACGGTAAATCTGTGCAGATTGTAGCTGCCATCCTCGTCGTCCTTAGTATGACGTTTTATATGATCCCTCAATTAACTGCCTCAGGGCTTATCGGATCCTATGTTCTCGGCATTGACTATGTAACAGCGGTCATCATTCTGGGACTTGGGTTTACATTATATGCCGCTCTCGGAGGCATGTGGGCCATTACATATACAGACTTGATTCAAGGAGCCGTTATGGTCATCGGGATGTTCATTTTGGCGATCATCATTCTAATGGATCACGGCGGTGTTGGCACATTAATTCAAGATGCTTTGGCTGTCGACCCTCAATTCGGTTCCATTACGCAGCCGTGGATGTCTTATTTCGGATTGTTTATTGCGTTTTTGTGGTTCGGAGTCGTTTCGCCATCTGCGGTCATGAGAAACTTTGCGGCCCGCGATGCGAAAACAGCCCGTCGTTCTGCATTAGGCGCATGTTTTCTGTATGTAACCGTCTTTATCTTTGGGTTTGTGATCGCCTCTGCCGGTGCCAGCCTCGGTATTGCTGACACCTTGGAAAACCAGGACATGATATTCATTTCCGTTATTGAACATTACATGCCCGCCCTCTTAGCAGGCGTCATGTTAGCCGGACTGCTGGCCGCGATTATGTCTTCTGCTGATGCCATGCTTCTAGCAGTCGCCGCCGGGATTGCCCACGATATTTATAAAGAACACATCAATAAAAATGCATCAGAAAAGACCGTCACACGCCTGGGACTCGTCGTTATGATCCTCGCCAGTATTGTAGGAATTATTTTTGCCATCGATCCCCCTCAATTGATTGCTGTCATGGTCGGCTGGGTAAGTGGAGCGATGTTATCGGCATTCGGTTTCCCGCTTGTTCTTGGGTTATGGTGGAAACGCGCCAACACACCAGGAGCCCTGGCGGGGATGATTGGAGGAACGGTTACTTTTATTATCATGGCCCTGCTTCCTTCCGCTTTAGTATCCGAGCACTTAGTTTCCGCCCCTGTCTCAGCCCTGTTGACGATCGTTGTCAGCTTACTGACAGCACCGCCGTCTGAGGAGAAGCAATTAAAAGTCGACCGTTACCATATGGATATTAATGCATAAGTAGGTGACATCATGAAAATTCGTATTTTAGGAGAAGAAAGCGTAGTCGAAAAAGACCTGCCCGGTCATATGTATAAAAGCTTGAAGTCCTCGTTGAAATGGAACAGGAATTTGAATGAGGAAGCTATTGAACAAGGGATTACCAAATCAGAAAAAATGTATCATCCTATGTGGATCGTGAAAATGCTCGTCATCGCAGACAGAAAGCCATTTCCTTCAAAGGTGAAACCCAATATGGCTTTCATTGATGGCCGATCCGGTTACCGCGGTTTATTCCCTGATGTCCCCCCTATCACTCAAAAAGAAGTGTTGGATTCCAAAGTGCGGAGCGCAGATATCACTAAACAGGACGTACTCAATAAATACGTAACGGATATTCAAGAAAAACAAATCAACAGAAACTATGTATTAAAGAAACCCAGATATGACATCAAAGAAATAGAAGTCGTCTACCTGCCTTTATGGAAAGTGGAAGTGGACAGTCCTTACCTTACAAAAACTTTTGTTATTAATGGGAATACAGGAGAATCCGAAGATCTCCTCTTTGAATTGTGGAGTAAGAATGAATGGAGATTATAAGAATAGGCCTGAGCTTATATCGCTCAGGCCTACTCATTCGATTAAGGCTAAATGCCATTAATATAGAATACGTTGGAAGTGCATTATCTTCACATTTAACTTAATAATAACATTGTCATGCCAGAAGCTGTTAATACGGCTATACCGAATGCTCCAATTGCAAGCCAACTTGGTGTTCTATTCATTTTCTTCACAGTTAGATATTCGGATACTCTAACCACAACGTATATAAAGAAAGCTGGCATAAAAAGTGTTTCAAAGGTAATGGGGCCATTAAAGGCAACCATTAACGAAACGAAGATCATTCCATAGACTAAAACTGACATAAACCCATGAGTAATAGGATTTAAAACGCCGCTTGCTTTTTGAAAAGAATTAGTAGCCATTTGAGATTTCACCTACCTTTTTATTAGCCAAAGCAGTATTTTTTAACACCTGCAATGCCAAGAATTTCAGCTGCTGCTCCTCCACCGATCGTTAACCAATCATCCACATTTGATGCTCCAGCCAATAATTTCACAGTGCTCTTGACTCCACCAAGTGCTTTAATAGCTCGATATGCTTTTGCTCCTGGAACAAAAACAACTGCAATAGAAGCTGTACATTTAGTGGCATCCCAAACGCCTCCCCAGAAGCCAAGCGAAACAACATCAGGACTTCCCGTAGATTTAGAGGCTACTAGGTTTCCGTTATTTTCCACCTTAACAGATTCAACGTCTGATGAAAATTGTACAGAAGACCCAAGTACTTCAAACATTTTATTCAATTCTTCTATTTCTTCCTTGTCCTTGGCTAGGATAATATCCTCTTTAAATTCTTCTTTATCAAAGTCAGGGTCAAACAAACCGTTTAAAAATGTTTGTTTATCTTCCTCATTTAAGTTTTTTAAGATACCATCAATTGCAACGTATTGCTCCCATAATAGATCCGCGCGTTCTTGTTCCTCTGGAGTCAACTCGTAATTCTCAATAGCTTCTAAATCAACTTGCCCTTCATATTCATTCGCAAATGCACCAGTTGCTCCCTCGTGTTCTTTCGCAAAAGCAGCAGTCGGAACAGTGAAACTAATAAGTATGACCAAAGACATGATTAACAAAGTTGTTTTTTTCAACATATGTATTCCCCCTTTAAACTATGCCCCGACTCTACCATTATTGGTTATATTTGTAAAATATAGTTTGAAAGAAAAATAGAAAAAGCCTCATCTCATCCGGCAAGTGAGGCTAATTCAAGAAAAAACTCAATGTAAACCTTCAACTTATTAAACTGCTTATTCCATTTGAACATTGTTCATTACTTTTTAAAAACGGAAATCAAAAAGATGCACACCATGTTTGCCATGAGGCACATTTATAATTTCATGGGTTGTATAATCATTTCTATTAAGTCTCAGAAATTAACCGAAACCGTTTGCTAATTTAAAAATAAAACTGATAACAAAAAAGGATTCTCAATAGTGACGTCACTATTGAGAATCCTCTACTATTAAGAAGTATATTAACATTTTGGTAGCTACACCTTATAAACCTCTACTTATCAAGGGTTCGAGCGGTTGTTACATCATGCCGCCCATTCACTCGTCTAGTTAATAGGATAATACTAAGTTCTTTAGAAACTTAATATCACAAGGTTTTTCTTAGCCATTAAATTAATTAGACACAATAAGTTGTAATACATTATAAACAGTATCCAGTCATAATCCAGTCAAAAAAAATTACCTAGGGATTTAGATTACAGGAATTTCTTTTCCTGACCGATCCCCCCGTATTTTTCACCTTTAAAGAGACTTTCAGTAGATAGCCATTCTTATTATTTTCAACACCTTATAATCTTCTTTCTCCACTTCACTTCCAACCAAGGCGATATCAATTTCATTGTCATCTAACTTGGATAACATATACGGACGGAGTGTTCCAAATCAATAGACTGAATTTTGCATCTGAATATTGATTCCTATATTGTCCTAGTAAATCGGCCATCAAATATTCACCGATTGTTAAACTGGCACCTACATCAAGTCGACTCTTGATTGTCCTTGATTTCCTGAATTGCTTCATAAGAACTGTACTCCAACTCAATAACTTCTTCGGCGTATGGATAGAGAATTCTCCCGGACTTCGTTACCTTAATTTCCCTTCATTCAGATTGAATAAAGACTGCTAGTTGAGAAACGAATCCTATTCGTGCTGCTTTACCAAAGCTTCCTTTATCTACTACTCGGCAAAACATTCGTTAGCTTTCCAATTTCATAAGCCATCCACCTTCAGCTCTTATTATTGAATAAGATTACTGTTTAAGATTCGAATCAACCACACACCGAAACCCAATATTACCAGAAGAGCTATCGACAGTGTTGGAACTTCGTGCAGCAACACGGTACCGATTACAATAGGAATGATGACAAAGATAAGAGCCTCCGCGCATCACTTTAGATTCACCTTTCATAGGACCGGTCGGGTTTTCAAAAGACTGGTACTCCAAAGATTTTGCGAACCAGTCCGAACACCACTCCCATACATTCCCCGACACGTTATAGAGTCCATATCCATTGGGAGGGAACGATTGAGAAGGTGCTGTTCCTATCCACCCATCTTCTTCCGTGTTTACTTTCGGAAAAACTCCTTGCCATATATTACAGTAATGCTTTCCCCCCGGAGTCAGTTCGTCACCCCACGGAAATTTCTTTTGTTCCAAACCTCCACGTGCTGCCATTTCCCACTCTGCTTCTGTTGGCAACCGTTTTCCCGCCCAGTCACAGAATGCCATAGCATCATTCCATGAGACATGGATTACCGGGTGTTCCATACGATCTTCAATAGAAGAACCTTGTCCTTCCGGCTGAAACCAGTAAGCACCTTCTGCAGCATACCACCAGGGTATGGATGGTAACTGTTGCACTTTCATTTCAGTTTTTTTAGTAAGAAATTTATAAAATATAAACGACCACCCGAACCTTTCGGCTTCCGTTTGATACCCTGTCTCTTCTACAAACTGTGCAAATTCTAGGTTTGTAACTGTATAAGAATCGATATAAAAGGGGGATACTTCCACCCTTCGTACAGGACCTTCCCCGTCAGACTTAACCCCTTCGTCATCATTTGTGCCCATAAGAAACTCCCCTCCCGGGATATATTCCAGCTTATCCTTGAATCGTATCCCCTCTCTTTTAGAGGCTTCGTGCTCATTTTCGGTTTTCACTTTTCCAAAGGCACTTTGTACCATCGCTCGGTCTCCGGTACAGCACGATGAATTGTGTTTTCTATCATTCATAGAATATCCCACCCTTTATCAACTTGAAATATCTACAGAATTTTACATGTAATCATATTTTTGAAGCAAAAATTCCCCGTTATTAAAAGGGGATTATTGGAAAAATAATACACTAAGTATACCAAAACTCCATCATAGTAAATGGGTATTTTTTTAATATAGGAATCACACCAGAACTATTATTGAAAACGTTAATCTTCATTATGAAAAAGAGATAAATTTTGTTCACATCTGCTAATAAACACTCCAGAAATGCAATGTTCTATATATTTAAGGGGTTATTTCAAATCGGATATTTAATCTGGCGTATGGATGTTTTTTACGGATTTGTTTCTATTTATTAAAACATATGAACAACTGGAAGACCCATCAGTCATCGATGGTAGAATCTGGACCTTTTGAAAGCTCCCTTTAGGTGCTTAAGTAACATGCTAACCTGTTTTTTTCCGGTATGAACATGCTTAAAAATGATTATTTGGTGGAAAAGACATGCAGCTCATTGAAGGAGGGGCTTTTGGGCGGGGTCTGAAGAAAGCGAATATCATTAATCAAGAAGGACCCATACGAGAGAAAAGTTCTCCCTTATTATTTTTCGAATAGCAAATTCCAAGAGGTCAATATTGAAAATCTCTTATTATTATTGGCTGGATTTACATTCTGGGAGCTATTTTCTTCCTTGTACCCTGTCTTTACAGACGACTAGGATATAGTACACCAATTACTCTCAATAATGTCTATAACCTCCTCACTATAATATTGACTTAATAACGTTATACACGTTAATCATGATTATGAAAGCAAGAGTGAAGTTGAAAATTCTCTCAATCATCCTATCGTTAATATTCTTCACTATATGGCTACCAATACCCCCGCCAAGTACACCGCCCACAATCATATAAGGTAAGACCGTCAAATCATAAGCTCCGAAACCAGTTGCATATAAAGTTAGTGCCAGTGAAGAAAGTTGGGAAAAGAATATAATCAACAAAGAATTCATGGCTGCTTGTTTAATATTCATAGAGAAAAGGAAACTCAGCATAGCAACGTTCAAAGGCCCACCTCCTATTCCCAAAAAGGAGGAAATCATACCTAGTAGGATCCCCATTATGAAAATTACTGATGCACTTTCTACCATAAAAGTCCTGATATATTTCTTATACCTGATATAAAGATAGATAGCCACTAGTATAACAACAAGGAAACTGGATTGAAACAATCCAACTTCCCCGTTCATCTCAAGAGTTACTACACTATAGTTAAAAATCGATTTCCCTACTGCTCCACCAAATATAGAGCCTATTGCAATAATGAAGCTGATTCTACCCTCTACCCGAACATTGCTATTTCTCATTTTGAATAATGAAGCACTGGCCATGGCTAATACAGTAGAGGCCGATAATACTCCTATAGTTTCGAGGTTGTAGTGATCAAGCAAATCTAAGATAGGCTTTATAATAACCCCGCCACCTAAACCTGCCATGGATCCAAGCATAGAGGCAGAAAGCCCAATTACGAAATATAGCAATACAATTAACGACATAATTCATCTACCCAACTTTGAGTACTTCTTTTTTGTCTAAATCTAAAATTCGTTTCATATTGTAAAACGCGAATATAATTCCTTTTTGACTTACCTAGTTTTACACAACCGTTGCAGAAGATGCTACTACCGGATTCATTTGGAGATCAAGATATATGGATGATGTTCTTGTCCAAACTGGATACGAATGTATTGGGGCTTTTCACACTGCACTTATGACCGCTAGTGAGCACTGCGATGATATCCGTTGAGGGTACTGAATCTTTGAAAGAATCGAAATCCACCGACAATAATAAATCGCCTTGTTTCACCCGGTCTCCGGACTCCACGTGTGAGGTGAATCCCTTTCCTTCTAAACTTACTGTATCGACTCCTATATGAAGCAACACCTCTATACCATCGCTCGTTTTCAAACCAACAGCATGCTTTGTCTTAAATACGAAATCAATGAATCCATTTACCGGAGAATGAATATTAGAAGAACTTGGGGCTATTGCAAAACCATCTCCCATCACTTTAGAAGAAAAGGTTTCATCATCTACTTCCTCAAGATTCTTTATCCATCCATCCGCAGGACTTACAATTACACTTTTCTTGCTGAACCACTTATTTAACATGTATATCCCTCTCTTCAGGAGCTTCATAATCATCCGGATTTTTCGAACTGGGATTGTACGTACCTTTTTTATTCACTTTCCAATCTGGACTGATTTTAAAGTGTCCTGCTACGATGGGGTCCTCCGTCCTAAGTTGATAAATATTCAATTTTTCTCTCATTTCTTTAAGAATTTCTAAATACTCTTCTTCATGTGCTATATTGTTTCTTTCAGTCGGATCAATTAGAAGATCATACAGGCTCTCTTTTGACTTTCTCCTATCGGTAAGTCGATTTTGATGATAGAAAGTCTTCGTCGGGGAATTATCTATGTTCGAACGGTTGACCTTAAGATAATCATCATCATAGAACCTGATATATTTATACCTTTTTGTTCTAATGCTTCTAGCAGGTTCATAAGAAGTATGAAAATTAATTTCAGAAAAAACCTCTTCGCGAGTCTCTATACCTTTCATCTTGAACATATCCGCAAAAGAGATTCCTTGTAAATAAGGTGGTTTTTCCAAGCCCAGCAAGTCACACAAGGTAGGAAAGACATCCACTTGTGAAACCAATGATTCAACAGATTCACCGTTCATACCACTTCCTGGAACACGCATGATTAAGGAAACACCAATACCTGAATCATTCAACGAGCATTTGTTGAACGGAAAAGGTATTCCATGATCCGTAGTGAATATAATTATGGAATTTTCGTAAAACCCTTCCTCTTTCAATGCATTAATTACAATATCGAAGGAATGATTGAACCATGAAGCTGAATTAAGATAGCCTGAATAATCCTTTCTTATTTCTTCATTTTCTGGTAGCGGCTTAGGAGGCATTACATACCTTTCATCAAATGATTCACCGTCATATCCTTCTTCCGGAAACTTTCGGTGTGTCGCAAAGAGACCATATGATAAAAAGAAGGGCTTTTCTTTCTCTGACTCTTTCAACCATTCTTTTACATTGAGCGCGTTATTGTAATCCCATTCAACTAATTCTTCTTCAGTCAAATTTTTATTATCAGAAGATATGTCTTGGTCGTAACCAATGATTCGTGCTCCTTTCTCATGATCCGTGTAGTTACCTGCTTCATGTTGAATGCCGCACAAGATGGTTTCATAATCTTTAGACTTCAAATAATTCACAATATGCTGCTTATAATTGTGTAACTTGAAACCGCGCTGTGACAGTCCGTACATTCCATTGCTGTGTGGATAAGTTCCAGTTAGCATCCCTGCCCGGCTGGGCGAACATGTCGGTCCGACACAGTATGCCTGTCTAAAAAGTGTAGCTTCTTCAGCAAACTTTTGAAGGGATCCTGTAGGCACATTATAACCATACGGACTCAAAACCTTCCCGCTGTCATGTGTATGAATGTAGATGATATTTTTCCTCATTTTATATCTTCCTTCCAAAATGTTGAATAAATCCTCCGAGCGTTAATGTCAGGATTATTGATTGTTCGAAACGTCTTTATGTTCCAAAAATTCATCTATGTCCGTTCGTATCATGTTAACTTTCGGTCCATAAATGACCTGGATAGACTTCCCTCTGACAACTGTGTTCATTGCGCCTGTACGCTTCAACGTGTCAGCGCTTATTTCATTTGGTTTACGGACAGTTACCCTCAATCTTGTAGCACAATTATCGATTTCGGTGATGTTATCAAGGCCTCCTAATGCGCTAACAATCGTTTCTGCTTGAGTCATATCCGTATTTATAACATGCTGTTCTTCATTTTCACCAACCTCTTCCTCATCACGTCCTGGAGTCTTGGCATCTAATTTCAAGATCAAAGTTTTAAACACGAAATAATAAACCAACACAATAGGGACTGCGAGAACCAGAACCCACAAGTAATTTGTTTTTTCATCACCTTGGAATACACCGAATAATAAGAACTCGATCACACCGGCAGAAAATGTGGAACCGATGGTAATGTCAAACAAACTTGCTACAACAAAGCTAGTTGCAAATAACAATGCTTCTGCTACAAACAAGATAGGAGAAGCGAACAGTAATGCAAAGGAAATTGGTTCAGTTACACCTGTAATAAAAGCAGTTAATCCGACTGAAATTAGGAATCCTGAAGTCGCTTTACGCTTAGGACCCTTAGGAATAGTCTTATACATCGCCAAGACGATTCCAAGCATTCCAAACATCATGTGCAGATAGCGTCCACTATTGAATAATGCCAAGTTCCCGAAGAACTTCGTAGTATTCGGGTCTGACAATTGTGCCAAAAAGATGGTTTGGAACCCCTCATATACTTGTCCCCCTACTTCCATTGAACCACCAGCGGCAGTAGTCCAGAAAGGCAGGTAGAATACGTGATGCAATCCGAATAAGTAAAGAACCCGCAACATTAAACCATACAAGAAAGCACCAAAAGTACCTAGGCCGGTAGCAAACTCCCCAAACGATGCAATAGCGTTTCCGATGATAGGCCAAACAATAAACATGACTGCACCGACAGCCAAGAATATGAATGTATTTACTATTGGGACAAATCTCGACCCACCAAAAAAGGCAAGGAATTCAGGCATTTTAATGTTATAAAACTTGTTATGGACTAGTCCCGTTACAATCCCTGAAAGAATACCACCAAACACCCCCATTTGCAGTGTCATTATCCCAAATTGTGTACCTTGCCCCAACGTCCTGGGGTCCACATCAGCAGGAGCAATCTGACCAGTGATTTCCAACAAAGCATTGACTGTGATTATTAATACAAAGTAACCAACTACTGCAGCCAATCCTGCCGGTCCCTTTTCTTTTCGAGCGAGACCAGTTGCAATTCCGACTGCAAATATGAGTGGTAGTGCATTGAATACTCCAGCACCAGCTGCATTCATTATTTTCAAAATCGCTTGTAACACATCGTTGTCCAAGAATGAATAGGTTTCAATAACTGCCTGTCCAGACAAAGCGGCTGATATTCCAAGCAACAATCCTGCTACAGGCAGTATTGCCACAGGAAGTAATATGGCTTTACCGAGCTGCTGACCAAACCCCATAATTTTATCTTTCATTACCTCACCATCCTGCTTGTTTTTAGATTTCCCAAAGATATGGTCTAACCTTCTAACAGTACTAGTACAAGTTTCATGATAACGTTTTCATGTTTCAATACTATCAAACTTAAATTATTTGTCAATACAAAAAATATTTGTATTAACATTTAACGATAAAAAAAGAGTGCTAAACCGATAAGCATAGCACTCTCTTTTATTTTGCCCTTATTGATTGGTATTGATATTTTTCAACGTTGATTATTAGCTCAGTAAAATCGAGTATGTTTCCCGAAGATAAGTAAGTCGTATTCAATATTTTCAACAATGGCGCTCCGGGGTCACAATCAAAATATTTGACATCTTCATCTGTCGGCATAACAGGAACTACAATATGGTGGGAATGATCGATTACTAACTTTTTCTTTTCTTCCACGTACTTGTACTTGGATTGTTGGATACTTTCGTAAGTTAAATCAGGAAAATCCTTCACATTCATGTGCGTCGATTCAATCATCATTGGCTCACCATCTGCCATTCTCAGTCTCTTGATGAAGTAAATAGGACTTTCCGGGTCAACCTTAAGCTTCTCACTTATTTCGTTGTTTGATGGGGTGATCTTAAAATCCAGAATTTCAGAAGTAACCTCTTTTCCCATCTCTTCCATTTCTTCAGTAAAACTTTTCACGTTTGTGGCCCTACCCACGACATTTTGACTAGACACGTAAGTACCACTGCCCTGGCTGCGAGACAGTAGCCCTCTCGCAACAAGATTGTTGGTAGCTTGTCGCACAGTCACTCTACTTACACCATATTTATCAGCTAACTCCTGTTCCGTTTCAATCGGCTGTCCTTGTGTATAGTAACCCGTTTTTATATTTTGTAATAAATAGTTCTCGATTTTTTTATATTTAGGAATTTTTTTTGACTTATCAGCCATATCGTCACCTCCAGCTAAACTTCAACCACAATCATAAATGGTTCAACTTTATTTATTAATACGAATTATCAGAAGTAAACATTTTTCATAAACTATGATAACACGAATAACTTATAGATCACTATAAAAGTAAGATTTTAACACACTTTCATTTCCCATATTCACCCATTTACTTTTCAATCTTTTTTATAAAACACACCAACTTCCACTACGTGAGTCCTAGTAGAATTGTAAAAATACGCACAAAATATACAATATCCTATTATGAATAGAGAATAAGGTATTTAAAGCGATATATTATCATTCACTAGCAACTTTGTGAATTCCTTACCGTTGGTTGAAGATTAAGTTACTCATTTTCTTCTTAATCCCTCTCTCTAATAACGATCCATTTGGTCCGTGTGCGCCTCAAAATATTTCTGCAACCAAAGCAAACAACTTATGTTAAAAAGTAGACTTCACTTTCTTCTTGTAAGCAACTCCAAAATATTAATCCTAGTGTAAACTATTGTCCCACTAATTATATTTAAGAATAAAAGAAAAGCCCCTCAAAAGTTTATTAACTCTTGAGAGGCTTTTAGGTTTAGTAAGCGATTTTATAAACCGGTCATAATCCAGTCTAATTGTACTCAAAGTCTAGGTTGAAAGGGGTTTGGGAGCTATCACATCATGCCGCCCATTCCGCCCATGCCACCCATATCCGGCATACCGCCACCGGAGTTATCTTCTTCTGGGTGATCCGCTACGACCGCTTCAGTAGTCAAGAACATAGCGGCTACGGAAGCTGCGTTTTGAAGCGCAGAACGAGTTACTTTTGTTGGGTCAACGATACCCTGTTCAACCATGTTTACCCATTCGCCTGTGGCTGCGTTGAAGCCTACGCCGACTTCTTCGCCTTTCAGACGCTCAACGATGATGGATCCTTCAAGACCCGCGTTGTGAACGATCTGACGGACCGGCTCTTCAAGCGCACGGAGAACGATGCTTGCACCTGTCGCTTCGTCGTCGACAAGGCCAAGGCCTTCGACAGAGGTAATGATGTTGACAAGCGCTGTACCACCACCGGCTACGATGCCTTCTTCTACAGCTGCTCGAGTAGAGTTCAAGGCGTCTTCGATGCGTAGTTTACGCTCTTTCAATTCTGTTTCTGTAGCAGCGCCGACTTTGATGACAGCTACGCCGCCGGAAAGTTTAGCAAGGCGCTCCTGCAGTTTTTCCTTGTCGAATTCAGAAGTGGTTTCTTCTGCCTGAGCACGGATTTGAGCAACACGGGAAGAGATCTGCTCAGGGTTTCCGGCACCTTCGACAACCGTTGTGTTTTCTTTAGTAATGACCGCTTTGGACGCGCGTCCAAGCTGATCGATGGTTGTATTCTTCAATTCAAGACCAAGATCTTCTGTGATGACCTGGCCGCCCGTAAGTGTTGCAATGTCTTCAAGCATCGCTTTACGACGATCGCCGAAGCCTGGAGCCTTAACAGCTACTGCGTTGAATGTACCGCGCAGCTTGTTCACTACAAGTGTAGCAAGTGCTTCGCCTTCAACGTCTTCAGAGATCAATAGAAGCGGCTTGGACTGCTGAACCACTTGCTCAAGGACAGGAAGAACTTCCTGGATGTTGTTGATCTTCTTATCTGTAATTAAGATGTAAGGATCTTCAAGAACCGCTTCCATCTTATCCTGGTCAGTGACCATGTAAGGAGAAGCATATCCGCGGTCGAACTGCATACCTTCAACCACTTCAAGCTCGGTGTTGAAGCCTTTGGATTCTTCAATCGTGATAACACCGTCGTTACCTACGCGCTCCATAGCTTCAGCGATCAGCTGGCCGACTTCGTTGTCAGCAGCAGAGATGCTGGCGACCTGCGCGATGGAATCGCGGCCTTCGATCGGCTTGGAGATTTTGCGAAGCTCTTCCGTTGCTACAGCTGTCGCTTTCTCGATTCCTTTACGGATACCGACAGGATTCGCACCGGATGTTACGTTTTTAAGACCTTCACGGATCATCGCCTGAGCAAGAACCGTTGCTGTCGTCGTACCGTCACCGGCAACGTCGTTGGTTTTGGAAGCAACTTCAGATACAAGCTGAGCACCCATGTTTTCGAAATGGTCTTCAAGCTCGATCTCTTTTGCGATGGTTACACCATCATTAGTAATGAGTGGAGAACCGAATTTTTTATCAAGAACGACGTTACGTCCTTTTGGTCCGAGTGTAACTTTAACAGCATTTGCTAATGTATCTACACCACGCAGCATAGAGCGGCGTGCGTCTTCACTAAATTTGATTTCTTTAGCCATTTAAAATGCCCTCCTCATTAATATCGTATGTTTAAGTATTTTTGAAGAATTTACTGAATGACAGCAAGTACGTCGGATTCGCGGAGAATCAAGTATTCACTGCCTTCATACTTCACTTCGGTACCTGCGAATTTGGAGTAGATCACGCGGTCGCCGGTTGCGACTTCAAGTGCTACTTTCTCGCCGTGTTCGGTTACGCGGCCGTTACCGACAGCAACAACTTTACCTTCCAGCGGCTTTTCCTTCGCAGAATCCGGAAGTACGATTCCGCTTGCAGTAGTCTGCTCTTCTTCAACAAGTTCAATGACAATACGATCACCAAGTGGCTTTAACAATTAGGACACCCTCCTTGATATGGTTGTTCAGATTTTAGTCGTTTATTAGCACTCGACATAGGTGAGTGCTAACACAATTCTTATCATAATCAATTCACTACTGTTTTTCAAGTAGAAACTCTAGAAATTTATCCAAGTTTTTCGACAAAAATCGCACGTTCCTGCGTATCGCTTACGTGTGGTTTTGAAACTGTGATAAAATACATAAAGTATGTAGTGCAGGAAGTGTTCCTGCTGCTGAATAAAAGGAGTCGTAAACGTATGCCCAAACGATATTGGTATATCATTTTAACTTATGTAGTGACACAGCTTTCCACAGTTGTATTCGCTCCGCTTCTGATGGCTGCGGGACTTGAGCAGTTTGACGCGATTGCCATCTGGTCTGTCGTCAGCTTTACGATCGCGACATTGATCATTCTGCTGCTGCTCCGTCCGGAAAGACAGAATACGTACGCACGCGATGAAAAAGCCGGTGCCGGAAAAGTCATTCTCTGGTCGATCGCCGGGGTGTTTCTCGCTTTATTCGCACAGGCGATTGCCGCCACCATTGAACGTGAGGTGTTTGGTGTGCCGGCCGGTTCGGAAAATACGATGGGCTTGATGGAAATTGCCCGGGAAGCCCCGCTTTTCATTCTACTCCCTGTTGTATTCGCTCCGATTACAGAAGAGATTATTTTTCGTAAAATTATTTTTGGAGAAATTTACAAACGCACGAACTTCCTGCTTGCGGTTCTTGTTTCCGCGCTTGTATTCGGTGCGTTCCACTTCGACTTTAAGCACATGTTAGTCTATTTCTCCATGGGTGTGGTATTCGCCTTCCTTTACGTCAAAACAAAACGAATTATTACACCAATCGTGGCTCATATGGCGATGAACTCGTTTGTTGTCGCCACCCAGTACTTTTTGACAGAGGAAGATATCCGCCGCATGCAGGAGCAGGTCGAGACGATCTTCATTGGAGGGTTATTCTAAACTTATGAAAACATCTCCATTATTCATGGCGCTGCTGTATTTTTCCTTAGGGATTGCCTTTACGTATATTGCCGCTCAGGCAGCGGCTGAAACGATCTGGAATGCAACGACGATCATTTTGTCGCTTGTCGCCACCTTTAACATTGCCGTGGCCGTTCGTTTATACAACCTTCATAACAAAATTAAGAATACGAAGAAATAAGAAAAACGCAGGCGCGATGCCTGCGTTTTTTTATGTTTATTAAGGTGGCCGTGCCCGCGGCAAGCTTCCACATACGTTCCAGGTGAGAACAAGCCCTTTATTTATGCTTGTTTTTCGTCCTCATCCGGAACGCCCTTCAGAATAAAGGAAAACGGCAGCGCAATCAGCAGCACAACCGCCGACACGAGGAAAGCTTCATTTAATGTCTGCAGGGTGGCCGCCTGCATATCGATATCCCCTCCTGCGGAAATCTGCGCGCGGCGGACTTCATAATAAATAGAGAAAAAGACGATACCGAGCGAAGAGGAAATCTGCCGGATGATGTTGTTCATCGCACTTCCCTGCGCGACCAAATGCTCAGGAATGGCGTTCATCCCCGACGTTGTCGCCGGCATGTTCCCCATCCCCATGCCGAGACCGCGAACCGTGTTCAAGGCGAGAATCATCCAGTATGGGGTGGAAAGCTTCAGCATCCCAAGACCCAGTGTCGCCAGGGCCATAATCGCAAGACCCGGCGGAACGACGTACTTCGGTCCTTTCTTATCAAGGATCCGTCCGCCAATCGACATGAACACCCCGCTCGCCGCGGCTGCCGGCAGGAACAACAGTCCTGTCATGACTTCATTCAAGCCGTAGACATTTTGAATGAGCAGCGGCAGCAGGAAAATTCCTGAGAATAATCCGATCGATGCAGCCGAGGTGACAAGGATGGACACGGAATAGGTCGGCACCTTGAAGACCGATAAATTGAGAAGCGGGTCGTCCTGGCGGTTTTCGTAAAAAACAAACAGGACAATCGCCAGTAAGCCGACCACCACGAGCGTCAGGTTCAGCGGATCCATCAATTTATCCAGTGTCCGCCCCCGTCCGAGCGCAAACAACACGGACCCGATACCTAAGGTAATGATAAGAAACCCGACAAGGTCGAACTTTTTTTCCGGATGCGTTTCCGTCCGCTCCAGAAACTTGGCGGATAGAATCAAACCTGTCAGTCCGAATGGAATGTTAAAGGCAAACAGCCACGGCCAGTCCACATACTGAATAAGCAGCCCCCCGACGGTCGGGCCGATCGCCGGAGCGACCATCGCCGCAACCCCGTATACACCGACGGCCAGCCCGCGCTCATGTCTCGGAAACGAGTTGAAAATGAGCGCCATGGCGATCGGCAGCATCAAGCCCCCGGCCATTCCTTGAATCGCCCGGGAGATGATCACCATACTGAGCGTGGAGGAAAAGAATCCGGATAACGACCCAAGGATGAAAATAAACAAACCGGTCAGGTAGACTTTCTTTTTCCCGAACCGGTCTCCGAAATAGCCCGTCAGCGGCATCGTCATCCCCATGGCGACCATGAAGATCGTTAAAATCCACCCGACGGCTACGGCGTTGGAATCAAAGATTTCAATGAACCGCGGTAAAATCGGGTTCAGCATACTATTATTTAAGATGACGGTAAACGTTCCAAACAAAACCGATATGACGACAAGCCATTTATTCGGCAGTTTACTCATAGATGTCCCTCACTTTCTGTCGATTCGTACACTATTATCTACTATACCACCTCGTAGCCGGATTAACCCCTTCCATCGGCCGTTCCAGTTTGTTTTTCATCAAATGAGCGGTGTAAGCGTTCCCTTATGTTTCCAGTCTTTAACCCCTGGGTACCATACAACCAGACGAATAAAGGAGGAAGATCATATGGGACGTTTAAACAATAAAACGGCAGTCGTTACAGGAGCCGCGACAGGAATCGGGAAAGCTACCGTGAAGCTTTTTGCCCAGGAGGGCGCCCGCGTCATCTGTGCTGACGTCGATGAAGAGGATGTCCGCAAAACTGTGGAGGAAATCAACATCCATGGCGGGCAGGCGGAATCCTACGCCCTGGATGTATCCGAGCAGGAAAGTGTCCGCGTCTTTGCCAATTATGTAGAGGAAACGTACGGAACGATTGATGTGCTGTTCAACAACGCCGGTGTCGATGAAGAAGGCGGCAAGGTGCACGAATATCCGGTCGATTTGTTCGACCAGATCATTTCTGTCGACCTCCGCGGCACCTTTTTAGTCAGTAAATATCTACTTCCGCTTATGTTCGAAAATGGTGGCTCGATCATCAATACATCATCCATGTCGGGACAGGCGGCCGACCTGGATCGTTCCGGCTACAACGCAGCCAAGGGCGGAATCACAAACTTCACCAGGGCCATGGCGATTGATTACGCACGTCAGGGCATCCGCGTGAATGCCGTATCCCCCGGAACAATTGAAACGCCGCTCGTTGATGAACTCGCCGGTACGAAAAAAGAAGAGGAAGGTCGTGAGTTCCGGGAGGCGCAGAAATGGGTGACGCCGATGGGCCGGTTAGGAAAGCCGGAGGAAATCGCCTCCGCCGCCCTTTTCCTCGCTTCTGAGGAAAGCTCGTTCATTACCGGTGAGGATCTTACTGTGGACGGCGGACTGACCGCCTACACGTGGCCGGGTAAAATGCTGATGGACAACAGTTGGAAAGAAACGACGAAGTAATAAAAAAGACTTAGAGCAGACGACGCTCTAAGTCTTTTTTATGCTTCATCCAGCGGCTCATCCTCCATCAGCGGATAATGCTTCAGGAAGTAAACGAGTGCCTGCAGTTCAATCGCAAGGTCGATATGATGCACCCGCACGCGCGATGGAACGCTGATCCGCGCCGGCGTGAAATTGAGAATTCCGCTCACACCCGCTTCTACAAGGCGTTCGGCAATGCCCTGGGCGGCAGATGCCGGTACTGTTAAGATGGCCACCTCAAGGTCACCGAGCTGGTTTTCCAAGTCGTCGATGTGGTGCACTTCGACACCGCCGACTTCCGTACCGACCCGATCCTCGTTGGCATCAAAGGCCATTTCAATTTTCGTATTGTTGTTTTTCGTAAAATTATAATTCAGAAAAGCCGTTCCCAGATTCCCTACACCAATCAGGGCGACCTTCGTCGTTTCATCCTGATCGAGCGTCTTTCTGAAGAAGGACAGCAGGTATTCCACGTTGTAGCCGTAGCCCTTCTTCCCGAGTGCTCCGAAGTAGGAAAAGTCCCGGCGGATCGTAGCGGAGTCGACTTTCACCGCCTCACTCAGCTCTTTCGATGATACACGCAGCTTTCCCTGACTGTGCAGGTTATTCAAGAAGCGGTAATACAGCGGCAGCCGCTTGGCTGTCGCCTGTGGAATTTTTGCTTGTTCCATATCCATGGCTCCGACCTCCTTTACCGATCCGTTCGTTTATAGTCGCCATTTTTGCCACCGGTCTTCTCCGACAAATACGTCGGTCCGATGACCATCCCTTTATCAACGGCTTTACACATGTCATACACTGTAAGAGCAGCAGCAGATGCAGCCGTGAGCGCTTCCATTTCCACACCCGTGCTTCCTTTCGTCCTGGCGGAAACCTCGATGATCAAACGCGGTTTCTCTCCATCAAGCTCCCAGTCAAAGGAGATATCGACACCCTTCAACGGCAGAGGGTGACACATCGGAATCCAGTCCGGGGTTTTTTTGGCTGCCATGATCCCGGCCACCTGGGCTACAGACAGAACGTTCCCTTTTTCCATCGTCCGCTCTGTAATTTTATGATAAATCTCCTTGTTCACTTCTACACTTGTGAAGGCGACCGCTGTCCTTACGGTATCTTCCTTGCCGGATATATCCACCATCCGGGCACGGCCCTCTTCATTGAAATGACTAAATTCCGCCATTGGCACGTTCCCCTTTTTCTACATGGTTCTGATTGAAACACTACTCTTATTCTACCAAAAAATCAATCCGGAGTCGTCAACGATCGCTTTTCACACAGGGCATTCTGTTGCTAGCAGGTATCCGTATAAGATACACTTAGTTCATCGAGGTGAAACGACATGATTCTCATGCAGCTGAATCAACTGACGAAGCGTTTCGGCGCCGAGTTGATTTTAACGAATATTAAATTGGAAGTACAAAAGAATGACCGGCTTGCCATCGTCGGCCGGAACGGGGCAGGAAAATCGACCCTGTTGAAGATTATGGCCGGAGAGATGAGCTACGATTCCGGAGATATGTTCAAACCGAAAGATGCATCGGTCGGATACCTGGAGCAGCATACAGGTCTGCAGTCCGAAAAGTCGATCTGGGACGAGATGGAGCAGGTTTTTGACCACTTGAAATCACTGGAGAAAGAACTCCGTTCCATGGAAGTGCAGATGGCCGATCCCGCCCTGGTGGAAGATCAGACCCGCTATCAGCAGCTGCTGAAGGACTACGACCGGAAGCAGGAGCAGTTCAAGACTGCCGGCGGCTACCACTATGAAGCCGATATCCGGGCTGTATTGAACGGACTTAACTTCAAGGATTTTGACTGGACTACACCGATTTCTACATTAAGTGGCGGTCAGAAAACACGGCTGGCACTCGGGAAACTGCTGTTGACCAGTCCCGATCTTTTGATTCTTGATGAGCCGACCAACCACCTGGACATCGATACGCTGAGCTGGCTGGAAAACTACCTTCAGGGCTATTCCGGTGCTGTGGTCATCGTCTCGCACGACCGCTACTTCCTGGATAAAATCGTCGATACCGTATACGAGATCGCTTTTCAATCATCGAAGAAATATCATGGCAACTACAGCGATTATTTAAAGAAAAAGGAAGCCGACTTCGAACAGGAAATGAAACGCTTTGAAAAGCAGCAGGAAGAAATCAAACGGATGGAGGACTTCATCCAGAAGAACCTTGTCCGGGCCACAACGAGTAAACGGGCGCAGAGCCGCCGCAAGCAGCTCGAGAAAATGGATAAGCTCGACAAACCAAAAGAAGACAACCTGTCAGCGAAGTTCAGTTTCCAGGCTGCGAGAAGAAGCGGCAATGATGTGCTGAAGCTGAGAGACTATGCCTTCCGCTATTCGGACAGCTCGTCCTATTTATTCGATAACCTGACGCTTGATCTGAACCGCGGGGACTCTGTAGCACTCGTCGGACCGAACGGGGTCGGAAAAACGACCCTTCTGAAGACGCTTGTCGGTGAACTGGAAGGCACGAAAGGGAAAAAACTCCTTGGCACAAACGTCCAGATCGGCTATTATGACCAGGAACAGCTCAAACTTCAGTCTAAGAAAACGGTGCTGAATGAGCTGTGGGACGATTACCCGATGAAAAATGAAAGAGATATCCGGACGATTCTCGGCAACTTCCTGTTTTCCGGGGAGGACGTGCTGAAGCCGGTCTCCGCATTGAGTGGTGGGGAAAAAGCACGATTGTCCCTCGCCAAGCTGATGATGCAGGAAGCCAATTTCCTCATTCTCGACGAGCCGACCAACCATCTGGACCTGGACAGTAAAGAAGTCCTGGAAGCGGCACTCGTCGATTATCCAGGCACTCTGCTGTTCGTTTCCCACGACCGTTACTTCATCAACAAGATTGCCGATCAAATCGTGGAAATGAAACCGGAGAACACACGCCTGTTCCTCGGGGACTATGACTATTATGTGGAGAAGAAGCAGGAAGAATACGAACTGCAGCAGTTGGAAGAAGCCGAACGTGCCCAGGAAAAACCGGCGGAAAAGCAGGCGCCTCCGAAAAACAGCTTTGAAGAGGATAAAGCTGCGAAGCGTGAGGAACGCCGGAAAAACCGCCGGATTGCTGAAATCGAAAAGGAAATCGAAGAAGTAGAAGCTGTATTGGAAGAAAACGAAGAACTGCTTTGTGATCCGGATATTTACCAGGACCACGAACGCTCTCTTGAGATTACGGAAGACAATAAAGAAAAGAACGCTCGTTTAGAAGCTTTAATGGAAGAATGGGAAGCTCTTCATGAGTAAACAAGAAAGCCGGCGCTCATACGCCGGCTTTTTTAGACTGTAGAAAAAGTAACGGTCTTTTTTATGAACTGCCGAGAAAATTCCCGACAACCTGCGATCCTTCTCATAACCCTGTGAACCACTATTCAATATCCACAAAGTTTTCAACAGATCCACACGCGTAATTACAGTTCTCAACAGGGTTATTCACATTATCCACAGAAAAACCCGTACTTATCCACGTATAATGGTAACGTTTTCTTTCCAATATCTACTTGCCCACAGCCTTTTACTGGAAAAAGAACTTATACACATGTGGATAACTGAACAAAAGAAGGCTCCCCTTTAGGAAGGAGAGCCTGTTTTCCTTGCTCCGTACCTTTCAAGATCGAGCCCGGGGTTGGCATTCAAATCCCAGCCGGAACGATGGCCTTGATTGAAAGCTACGGCACCAGCTGCTGCAATCATGGCTGCATTATCCGTACACAAATGAAGGGGCGGAATCAGCAGTTCTGCCTCACTGTTCTGGAATTTTTCCTCCAACGCTTTTCTTAACCCTTTGTTGGCGGCCACCCCACCAGCAACGATCATCTGTTTCACACCGTATTCCTCCGCAGCCCGGAGAGCTTTCGTAGATAAAACATCGACAACACTTGCCTGGAAGCTGGCCGCAACGTCCTCGGCCTTTAACTCTTCCCCACGCTGCTTCGCCTTATGAAGACGGTTGATGACAGCTGACTTCAATCCACTGAAGCTGAAGTCGTAGGAACCCTCCTCGAGCCATGCCCGTGGAAAATCAATCGTTTCTTCCCCTTCATGAGCGAGACGGTCGATATGCGGCCCACCTGGATAGGGAAGTTTCAGCGTCCGGGCCACTTTGTCATAGGCTTCTCCTGCGGCATCATCGCGCGTTTCCCCGATAATCTCAAACGAACCGTGCTCGCGCATCAGTACGAGCTCTGTGTGTCCACCGGAAACGACGAGCGCCAGCAGTGGAAACTGAAATTCTTTTTCCAGACGGTTCGCATAGATATGGCCGGCGATATGATGCACGCCAACGAGTGGCTTCTGCTTGGCAAAAGCTATCGACTTCGCGGCGTTCACACCGACTAATAACGCGCCGACCAGCCCCGGTCCTTCTGTCACAGCAATCGCATCCATATCATCAATCGTCATACCCGACTCATCCAGTGCCTGCTGAAGCGTGAGGGTCATCTGCTCAATATGATGCCTTGACGCGATTTCCGGGACGACGCCGCCAAAGCGCTTATGACTTTCTATTTGTGAGGCAACGACGTTTGTAATCAGTTCGGTTTCATTTTTCACGACAGCGACGGCTGTTTCATCACAACTCGTTTCAATCGCAAGAATGTATTGATCTTCGTTCATTTTAATCCCACCCACATAACGAGCGCATCTTCTCCATTGTCTGTATAATACCTCTTCCGTACACCACCGGGAACAAGACCGAATTTCCGGTATAGATGCTGGGCAGCCATGTTGGAGACACGGACTTCAAGGGAAAGCTGTACAGCTCCCCGCTCGACGGCTTCCCGGCACGTATGCCCGAAGAGCAGTTCCCCGTACTTGTATCCACGGTACTCAGGAAGAATGGCAATGTTGGTTATATGCGCTTCATCGATAATTAACCACAATCCACAATATCCGATGATTTTCTCATCCTCTTCCACAACATAGTAGAAGGAGTATGGATTGTCGGTCATTTCTTTTTCAAATGTTTCCTGTGACCACGGCACAGCAAAAGATGCTTTCTCCACCTGCATCACAGCTTCGACATCGTCAATGGTCATTCGCCGGACGGACGCCATTTTACTTGTTCTCCTGCTGGGCCAGCCATTTGGCCTCTGCTTCAGGAAGGCGGAGATAATTCGGGACAAGGTCATGCAGCGGCCCCGGTTCCTTGTCAGCTCCAGCAGCTGCGACCAGGGAAGGTCTCGCGAACTGGTAAGGTGCGGCCGGAATGACAGCCTTGTCACCGAGCACTTCAAGGATCCGTTCCTTATGCACAGCTGTATCCTGACTGATAAACAGCACCTTTTCTCCCTGCTCTTTCAGCTCCTGAAGCCAGTCCTCCATCAGCAGGTTGCGCTCCTCTTTCACTAGGTTCATCTCT